>DATGGT010000037.1:0-394505 GCA_035308395.1 Terriglobales bacterium | reverse complement strand
GGGGGGGGGGGGGGGGGGGGGGGGGGTACCACCCCAACGTCGAAGCGGAGTCCAATTCTCAGTTGAGGCTAGAGCGTCGCGGCCTGTTCTCGCCGGCGAGCCTGAATTTCGATGTAGACATTGATCAGCGAAACGGCGGCGGGTGTGACGCCGGGGATACGCGACGCCTGGCCCAGAGTTTGTGGAACGACGTGGCCGAGCTTCTCCTGCATTTCGCGCGACAAGCCGCTCACGGCCCGATAGTCGAACCAATCGGGAATCCGTCGCTGCTCAGCTTTCTTCAGCCGGTCGATGGCGCGCTGCTGCTGATCGAGATATCCCGCGTACTTGATTTCAGTTTCGACCGACTTAAGTTCGTTGCGAACTTCGGACGACAACGGAAGAGACGCAGCATTCGCCGGGTGATCTCTCTCAAAAAATTCGGGCATAACATTTCTTAGAATCGGAGCCAGTTGCTCGATAACGATCTCAGGCCGCTTCAGCAATTGCGCAAGCGATTGCCCAACAGCAGCGGAAAGATCAGTCGTTGTTTCTGTTTCTGTGACAGCAATCTGCTCCGCCATCGAGTTTGTCACTCGCGTCTTTTCGAGCAACTGCTTCAATCGCGCCATCCGATCTTGCTTGGCTTCGAAGTCAGCCCACGCATCATCCGAAATCAGTCCCACTCGTCGTCCATGCGGAGTCAGTCGCCGATCGGCATTGTCAATCCGCAGATGCAATCGAAATTCCGCCCGCGAAGTGAACATGCGATACGGCTCGTTCGTGCCCTTCGAAATCAGGTCGTCGATCAGAATCGCGGTATAAGCTTCGGTGCGATCGAGCAACAAAGCAGGCTCACGCTTAACCTTGAGCGCGGCGTTGATTCCAGCCATCAGTCCCTGACACGCGGCTTCTTCATAGCCGGAAGTTCCGTTAATCTGCCCAGCCAGAAACAGCCCCGCAATCTTCTTCGTCTCGAGCGTCCGGTTCAGTTCCGTCGGATCGATCGAATCGTACTCAATCGCGTATCCAGGTCGCATCATCTCTGCGGATTCGAGTCCAGGAATCGACTTCAGAATCGCTAGCTGTACATCGATCGGCAGCGATGTGCTCATGCCGTTGACGTAAATCTCATGCGTGTTCAATCCTTCTGGCTCGAGGAAAAGCTGGTGCGTGAGCTTCTCGGGGAACTTGACGATCTTGTCCTCAATCGACGGACAGTAACGCGGTCCAGTCGATTGGATCTGTCCGCTATACATCGGCGAACGATGGACGTTCTCGCGGATGATGCGATGCGTTTCTTCGGTGGTAAACGCGATGTAGCAAGGCACCTGCGAATCGTGATGCGCAACCCGCTTCGTGCGAAAGCTGAATGGAGTCGGATCGATGTCGCCAGGTTGCCGCTCAAAGCGCGGCCAGTCGATGCTGCGCCCGTCGAGTCGCGGAGGAGTTCCGGTCTTGAGTCGGCATCCGCGCAACCCGAGCTTCTTCAGCGCTTCGCCAAGAAGAACTGCAGCCGGTTCTCCCGAACGTCCCGCAGGATACTGCTGCTCGCCGCAGTGAATCAGCCCGTTGAGGAACGTCCCAGTAGTAATGATGACTGCTTCAGCAGAAACGCGCCGACCATCGCGAAGCAGAATGCCAGTAATGCGGTCGCTAGTCGGCTGTTCCAATATTACATCGGAAACTTCCGCCTGCTTGATCTTGAGATTCGGCTGCGCTTCGAGCACCTCGCGCATCTTCAACCGATACGCCTGCTTGTCGCACTGCGCGCGCGGCGACCAAACGGCAGGTCCGCGCGACGTATTAAGCAAGCGGAACTGTATTCCGACAGCATCGGTGATTTCGCCCATGATGCCACCAAGCGCGTCGACTTCACGCACGAGATGCCCTTTGGCGATGCCTCCGATCGCTGGATTGCACGACATCTGCGCGATCAGATCGACGTTCAGCGTGTAGAGCGCGGTCTTCAGCCCCATGCGCGCGGAAGCCATCGCAGCCTCGCATCCCGCATGGCCAGCACCGACAACGACTACCTCGAAATGTTCGTCAAACGTCTGCATGTGCGCTGGTTCAGGACCCATTTGGCGGGAACACTGCTGGAACGATTGTAAAGCCTGATGGTACCAATCGTCTTTGAGTCCTATATCAGATCTCTATATCAGCGATAACTCGGAGGCAGAGGATTACGGTCCTGGAATTGGCGCTGATGCCAATAAGGATAGGCAATCTGCGGCGCGCTGGCCTCATCCAGCTTCGCGACCTGTGCTTCGGACAACGTGAAACTCGCGGCAGCGAGGTTGTCGCGCAACTGCTGCTCATTGCGCGCGCCAATGATAACGCTCGAAACCGTTGGCTTGCGCAACAACCAGTTCAGCGCCACTTGCGGCACCGACTTGCCAATCTCCGCCGCAACCGCGTCCAGTGCATCCACAACCTTATAGAGGTACTCATTCGGGACTACTGGACCTCCGTCAGCGGCCTTGTGCAGACGGCTCACTTCCGGCAAGGGCTGTCCGCGGCGGAGCTTCCCTGTCAAGCGACCCCATCCGAGCGGGCTCCAGACCAGAGCCCCAATATTTTCGGTATAGGCTTGCGGCATCAACTCCCACTCGTAGTCGCGACCGACGAGCGAATAGTACACTTGGTGCGCGGCGTAACGAGTCCAACCGTAGCGTTCGCTCAGGTCGATCGACTTCTGAAGATGCCATCCAGAAAAGTTAGACGCCGCGATATAACGCACTTTGCCCTCGCGCACGAAATCGTCAAGCGTTCTGAGCGTCTCTTCAATCGGAGTCGACGCGTCGAACGCATGCATGTGATACACGTCGATGTAATCGGTCTGCAGGCGCTTCAGGCTGCCCTCGATTTGCTGCGTCAAGTGAGCGCGAGACGAACCGACGTTGTTCGGACCCTCGCCGAACTGGAAGGTTGCTTTGGTCGAGATCAGGACGCTGGCGCGAGGCAAGTGCTTGATCGCGTGGCCCAGAATCTCCTCAGAAAGTCCCTGCGAATAAACGTCGGCAGTATCGAAGAAATTCACCCCAGCCTGCATGCACAGGTCGACGAGCAGCGTTGCCTCGGCGACATCCGTCGCGCCCCATGCCCGGAAGAATTCATTTCCGCCTCCGAAAGTCCCCGTGCCAAAACAAAGCACCGGAACTTTCAATCCACTTCTGCCTAGTTGTCGGAATTCCATGGAGCGTTTGATGGCTTTCCGCAGCCGTCGGTTACAACGTTTTTGGGCGCAAGCGGGAAGAGCTCGGTGGTCGCGTGACGAAGGACTCTTGTATCCACGGGCTTCGAACCGTATAGTGGCTTTTTTAATTTAGCAATTTCATGGCTCGAACCGTTCCGATTGGCGCTCGCGGCGAGGCATCAGAGACCGTAGCTTTGAAACACACGCTCTCGGCGCATCACCCGGAGTTGCCGGCTGTTTACTCGACTCCCGACATGATTCGACTGATGGAGACGGCGTGTTTCCACGCGCTGCAGCCCTATTGTGATGAAGGGGAAATCACGGTTGGGACTTCCATCCACATCGAACATCGCGCTGCCAGCGGCATTGGAACCACCATTCGCGCGGAAGCGGAACTGGAATCGTTTGACGGGCGCTTCTATCTCATGCGCGTGAGCGCTTACGACGGCACGCTGGAGGTTGGGCGTGGCACAGTGGGCCGTGCCGTTGTGCATGTTCCGAGTTTTGTGAAACGAATGCGCGAAAAAGCTGGCGGTGGCTAACCCGGCCGTTCTGACGACCGACGATCCACTCATCAACTATCCATCGTCCCTATCCGTCATCCATTGATCAGACTCATCATGTGCTCTGGGTAGCGCGTCCCTGATGCGACGCCGGTTGGAAACAAGTCGGTCAGCCGGCGCAATTCGTCCGGGGTCAGCTTGATATCGAGCGCAGCGACATTTTGCTCAAGATACTTCCGCCGCTTCGTGCCCGGGATCGGAATAATATCGTCGCCCTGCGCGAGTACCCAAGCCAGAGCGATTTGCGCGGGTTCACACTTCTTCTCGGCCGCCATCGATTCGACCTCAGCGACAAGGTCAAGATTCTTCCGAAAGTTTTCGCCCTGAAAACGCGGAGAGAACCTGCGGTAGTCATCCTCCGCCAGGTCGTCGAACTTCTTAAATTGGCCGGTTAGGAAACCACGGCCAAGCGGGCTATAGGCAACAAATCCGACTCCAAGTTCGCGGCAGGTCGCGAGGATTTCGTCTTCTGGATCGCGCGTCCACAGTGAATACTCCGTCTGTAAAGCCGCCACGGGATGCACCTTCACTGCACGCCGCAGAGTATTCACGCTGGCCTCCGACAGGCCGATGTGGCCGATCTTGCCTTCCTTCACAAGTTCCGCCATGGCGCCGACCGTATCTTCAATCGGAGTTCCGGGATCGACGCGATGCTGGTAGTAAAGATCAATGTGTTCCACACCCAGCCGCTTGAGACTCGCATCACAGGATTTTTTTACATACTCGGGCTTGCCGTTGACGCCACGCACACTCGGGTTGCTCGCATCGCGGACGATTCCGAATTTCGTCGCCAGCACCGCCTGGTCGCGCTTGCCCTTGATTGCCCGACCGACCAGTTCTTCATTCTTGAAAGGACCATAGACATCGGCGGTGTCGAGGAAGTTAATCCCCAGTTCGAGGGCGCGGTGAATGGTCGCAATCGACTCTGTGTCATCAAAACCGGAATAGAACTCCGACATGCCCATGCAGCCGAGGCCGAGGGCTGAAACTTTGAGATTGGAACGTCCGAGATTGCGGGTTTTCACGAGTTGCTCCTTTCCCGAGACAGCAATAAGAGTAAGCAAGCTACTCGTTGTGTAGATGCGGAGGGGCACAGAAGGCTTCGCACAAAATTCGAAACACGCAGGTCGGGGCGTTCTAGAATGAGGCCGAAATCGCGCCGGTGGCGCTCTGCTGCTCCAGACGTTGCAGGATCGGAAGCAATTTCAACCCCGTCGACATTCGGTACAGCGCGTAAGCGTGGAAAGCAATCGCCAGATAATCTTTGAAAAGCAAGAGCAGAACGCCGTCGATCGCGTAGAGCCCCATACCCAGGTACCAGGCCCAACTCTGCCCTTTACGGGCAAAATTCCAGAACAACACGAAGACGCCGGCGATGATGCCGTTAATGATCAGGTCGAGCACGTAGCCTGTTGAACCATCTTGATTAGCGAGTCCATCGACAATCTGCGACAGCCCGAGGCCAAAGATAAATCGGATACTCGCCCCCGACATCGAGAGCACTGAATTCACCACTGACAGGCCCGCAATCATTAGGAACCAGCTGGCGCTCCCTTTCAATGCCATCAGAACACGGGCTTTCTGTTCGTCGGCGACCGAAGGACTGCTGCCGCTCGGCGACAAGGTGTATCCAGGATCTGCCATGTTGAGACCTCGCGCCAAACTATGTATCTTGAATCCCGGAAAGGTATCACAGGTTCCGGGAAAAGTAAGTTGGAATTTTTCGAGTTAACCGCGTGGCTGAAGGCCGTCACGACGCGACGTGGATCAAAGGCTTTGTGTTAGACACCACTTCGCCGATCTCGATTGCGGGAACAGAGGCGTCTTGCAGCGCATGAAGCAGCGTGCCAGCATCGTCGGCGGAGACGGCGATCAACAAGCCTCCCGCGGTTTGCGGATCGAAGAGCAGGGTTCGAATATCATCTGGAACCGATTCCTCATAGCCAACCATGCACTCGGCGAAGTCACGATTCGCGTTCAATCCTCCAGGAATGTACCTCGAGCGAATGCAATCGAGCGCGCCTTCGAGAGCGGGAATTTTGGTGGCGCGGAGAATGATGCCGACATTCGAAGCCAGCGCCAATTCACGCGCGTGTCCGATCATGCCGAAGCCGGTGATGTCGGTTAGGGCGTGGACGGCTAAACCGTCGCTGGTCGCTGGTCGGTGGTCGTTCGCTTCGCGTCCATGAACTCTGGCGATCACTTCAGCGGCGGTTTTGTTTAACGTGGTCATCGACTTCACTGCCGCATCGATCCATTCTTGTTTCGCAACACCTTTCTTGATTGCCGTCGAAATCACTCCCGTGCCGAGCGCTTTGGTGAAAAGCAAACGGTCGCCGGGTTGCGCGCCTTGATTGGCGAGCACACGCTTCGGATGAATCAGGCCGGTGACCGAATAGCCGAACTTCGTTTCGTCATCGCGAATGCTGTGGCCGCCGACGACTGTGCAACCGGCTTCCATCATCTTCGACAATCCGCCGGCGAGAATACGCTCCAGGATTTCGAGATCACCTTTTTCGGGGAAGCAGACCAGAGCGAGCGCCGTCAGCGGCTTTCCGCCCATCGCATACACGTCGCTGAGAGCGTTGGTCGCAGCGATCTGGCCGAAGGTGTAGGGATCGTCCACGATCGGAGTAAAAAAATCGACAGTCTGGACGAGCGCCATCTCAGGCGTGATTTGATACACGCCAGCGTCGTCGGCATGATCGAAGCCGACCAAAACATTCGGGTCATGTTGCCGGGCTAATTTCCCAAGCACTGTGTCCAGCGCCGCCGGACTCAGCTTGGACGCTCAACCCGCGGCTTTAACAGACTCCGTGAGACGGAATGGTTTTGCTTTAGGCACGATGCCATTGTAGCGGAGGAGAGAAGCAGGTCAGAGGTTAGAGGGCAGATTGCGGAGGTAAGATCTTCACTTCACGCTGACAGCGGCGATTTGCAGATCTGGATAGGCGTGGTTCCACTGCGCGGAAATGTTTTCGAAGGTCAGACGGAAGGGCTTGCTTTGTCCGGGCGCCAGCGGAGACATGACCAGGTCGACGGCTTCGTCGTAGGGGCCTCCGGTTTGCAGAACGTGGATGGGGACCTCATCGCGCTGCGCGATCTGGCCCATCTCGTCTTTGAAGGTGACCTGCACGACGGCGTGGATTACCGTCATATTGCCGGTGTTGGTGATGACTCCGTCAATGTAGCTAACGGTTGCGCCGACAAAATTCTGCGCCGCGCTGGTCTTCAGATCGGAAAATTTCAGGTTTGCGGCGTAAGCGGGAGGCTCGGCAGGCTTTTTTTGCTCTCCGCGGAGAATCAGCGCGAGAGCGCCGACGACAACTCCGACGACGACGATTCCGATCAGAATCGGGCGCAGGCTGGATTCTTCTTGCCCGGTCATTGGATTTGGGTTTAAGTTCGGCCCAAGCAATCCGCCCATGGCGGGATTGTACCCCGGATTCTACTGCCGGGCGTCTTGCTGATTGAATCGAATCAGCCTGCGCAATCAGCGGCGAGTATCGTTCACACGATAGTTTTCGTATTCGATGGTCAGCGTGGCGCGTCCACCCAGGCGAATGTAGCTCACGGATTCATTGCGCCGCGGCAGCCAGAAATCCTGCACTTTTATGTACTCGTGGTGGATATCGCTTTTCTTGGTCCAAAAAGACGGGTTGAGCGCAGGCTCGGCCTCGATTCGCGTCACTGCGAAGTCAGTCCCGTCGATCCAAACTTTGCCACGATAGACATACTTACTTCTCGCTTTCGGCGCCACAGCGAGCACATATTGACTACCTTTCTCGGAGCGCTCGAATCCCACCAGGGCAATGTCATAGTTGTCGCGGTTCAACAGCGTGCGAGCATGAACCTCGGGCTCCGCCGCCTCCTTTTCACTGTCGAGCAGCCGTTTGAACACGCGATCGATAATCAGCTTCGATCCAGTTTGAGAAACGATCTTGAAGGTCTTGGTTGAGGGGCTATCGAAGGTCGCCTCGACCGTCATTTCCGCGTCGCGATCGCTGGGGAATCCACGATAGGCGAGACGGTAAACGCGGGTGCATTCGTAGTGGCGTAAGGCATGGGCCCGCGCCTCGTCTTGCGGGACGAGATTGGCGACAACCTGATTGACGCTTAAAGGTGCGGTGGTGATGGAAGGGGGCAGAGAAGAAGAATCCACGGCGGAGACGAGAGTGCTGAGGACGGTGAGCGTGGCCGCGAGCAGGATGGGCGTGCGCTTTCCCGAACGTTTCCTCGAACGGCGCGAACTAGCCATTGCCCGCATGCAGTATGGTCCGTCGAAGGAGATAGCTTATCACCGTGTCTTTACCCCTGACGCGGCTCCGACGCACCTCCGACGCAACACGGCGGTCAAGTCGAGTGTCGGCCTCGGATGTTAAGATTTCGGCGCCATGGGCAAGTTTTGCCTGGGTGCTGCGATTTTCAACACGATCTTGCGACGAAGGAGTAGGATGCTCGGGGAATATTTTCAAACACTTGCAAAAGAAAACAAACGGTTAGACAATTGCTGAGGAACTAGTCGCGCACTCAAGGAGCCCTCCCCCATGTGGATCCGCGAAAGTGAAAGATTTGTACATTTGAACTGGTTTGCCATCTTCTCCTACACCGCATCGCTCGCCATCAGCCTGGCAATTTGGCGCGGCGTGTTTCGAGCGGTTGGATACCTCGTTAAATAAGCCGGCAGCAAAAAATCTCACGACATCCCTTGGTGGCGGCGCAGGTCAACTCTGATCGGCGTAAGCGCGGAGTTTCGCAACATTTTGCGAGAGTTGGGCTTCGTTTACGTTATCGGATCGGCGCGGAGTTAACGATCGTCGGATTTAGTGGTCGTAGTGCAGTAGCGAAAAGACGTCGTACTTCTTGAGCTTGTCGCGGCCCTTCAGAAAATCAAGTTCCACTACAAACGTCAATCCGGCAATACGCGCGCCGAGGCCGGAAGCCAGCTCCGCCGTTGCGACGGCGGTTCCACCCGTTGCCAGTAGATCGTCGACGATGAGAACGCGCTGGCCTTTCTTGATGGCATCTTTATGGATTTCAAGAGAGTTGCTGCCGTATTCGAGGTCGTAGCTGACCTTCATGGTTTCGGCGGGAAGTTTGCCGGGCTTACGCACGGGGACGAAGCCCGCGTTCAAACGATAGGCGAGCGCTGGGCCGAAAATAAATCCGCGAGCCTCCATGCCGAGGACGAGGTCGATTTCCTTGCCAATGTAGTTTTCAGAGAGCGCATCAATCAGCCGCGCGAAGCCCAGCTTGTCTTTGAGGAGAGTCGTGATGTCGTAGAAGAGGATGCCTTTTTTCGGGAAGTCAGGCACCTCGCGAATCAGCTTCTTGAGCCCATCGCAATCTGCCTTCTGGATGGCCTTGGCGGCCGGGACTCTGGTTTGCATTCTCGACTACGCTCCTCGAACCTGAAATGAATTGAGTCCGGCGATCGGCTCGGCCTCGACTTCTTCTACGTTATCTACACGCGCCGCGCGCGGACCTTCCGAGAGACGCGACCGGAATCCGGCCAACTGCTCTCTCGTCCCCATGGCCAACACTTCAACGCTGCCGTCCGGATTGTTGCGAACCCACCCCGCAATTCGCAGTATGTGCGCCTCGCGCTCGACAAACCACCGGAAACCGACGCCTTGCACGCGTCCGCGAACGAAGAAACGGCGGGCCGGGAGTGAGTCTGGGGTTGAGGGGGTCGCCATAGACGGATTGCAGAGCCTCTCTAAGCTCGCGACAAATCTACGCTCGCGACAAGTACGTGCCTTCCGCCGTATCCACCTTGATGCTCTCGCCTTCGTTGATGAATGGCGGCACCTGCACGATGAGTCCGGTTTCTGTCGTCGCCGGCTTGGTCACACTCGAGGCGGTGGCGCTTTTCAGTCCGGGCTCGACTTCCACGATCTTCAGGATCACGGTCTGGGGCAACTCGATGCCGACTGCCTTGCCATCGAAGAACTCCACCTTGATCTGGAGATTCGCCGTCAGATAGTCGACCGCGTCGCCGAGAATATCGCGAGTGAGATGGGTCTGCTCGTAGTTCTCTGTGTTCATGAAGTAGTAGTCGTCGCCGTCGCTGTAGAGGAATTCCATGTTTTCCTCGTCGACGTTCACCTTCTCAATGGGGTCGGGTGAACGGAAACGATGTTCGAACATGGCACCGGTACGCAGATTGCGCAGCTTGGCCTGGATGAAGGCGCGCAGGTTCCCCGGCGTGCGGTGCTCGACGCTGAACACGGAATGCAAGTCATTGTTGTGCTTGATGATCATGCCGGGACGGAGTTGGGTCGCTGGAATCGACATTGCTGGGTTACATCTCCTTCACTGTGTGAGGAAGTCTGGGTAGCGGGGCAGGTCGCGGAACGCTTCCGCCGCACTTGGAATTAACGCTCCATTTTACACAGGCCGATAGGACTGTGGGAAGCGGGGGATCGGGCCATCGTTTGGCCCGGCGGTTGATCCAGCGATTGATCGAGACAGATGGGGCTACAATATCAATTAGCTAGGAGGTTCTTATGCGCATTGGAAAATACGAAAGTTCTGACGGTACTACGGGAACGGCAGTCACGTTTCTTCTGATCGGCCTGGGCGTTGGCGCCGCGCTCGGTCTGTTGCTCGCTCCGAAACCGGGTCGCCAGCTACGGAAAGACTTGCGGCGTTCCTACGACGACGTCCTCGAAACAGCCTCCGACTGGACCGACGAAGCGAAAGAGCGTCTGGACGATGTGATCGAAAAAAGCGGCGACTTCGCCGACGAACTCCGTTCGAAGGCCAAGCCCCTGAGCGATCTGCTTCGCCGCTCGTGAGCTAGATCAATCATCTTGGATCAACGCTGTCGGAATCAGACAATGATCCGGCCAGAACCGCTTACTGCTCGGGCTGCGTTTCGTCCTCGAGACGGCGTTTCTTCTTGTGGACGCTGCGAATCACCACGCCCACAGAAAAACGGAAGTTATCCTGTTTTTGCTTGGGGTTTTGCGGAAATGCGGTCGCCGTCTGCAAATAATCAGCTTTGACCCGCAGGGCAAAACGCTGATTGATTTTGTAGTCGATGCCGCCGCCGGCCAAAATGGCCCGGCCGGTTCCGATTTCCGTGATGGTCGTGCCGCCAATCGGAGTTGCCTCGCCCCTCACACCTTGATGTCCGTACATGATCTGGGCGATTGGCGTCCAGTGTTCATACTTGCGACGAGCGAATTGTGCGCCGAAAAGAAAATTGTATTCTTTCGTCGAGACCGGGAACGTGCAGCCCGGAGCGCTGCAAAAGCCTCCCTGATTCGACGGGAAAGGCGCCGGGACCGCTCCAGGGATTTGGGAGGTTCCGAAGTATTGGCCGCCCTCGAAAAGGAATCCCAACCAGTGCGTCGCATTGATACCGAATGAGGCGTCCCAGCCGGGGAGGCCCGCCCAATGCCCGGCATTGAAAAATCCAGCCTCAGCGTAGGTGCCACCGGCGAAGATCTCGAAACGAGGGTACTGGATCGGGGGCTTGGCATTGACGGGCGCGGACGGAATCGTGGTCGCCTCGGGCGTCGCCTGCACAGGAGCGGACGGGGCCGGAGCCTGAGCTGGTTCTTGCGTGGCGGGGGCCGGGGCTGGCGTTGCGGCCTGCGCCCATGACATCACACAGAGCGCAGCCACCACCGCCAACACACCCAGGTATTTCCTCACGAATCCTCCTTGAATTCAGTACCCAGTACCGGTTGCCAGTACCCACAACACCCTTCTGTCCACGGAAGCCAGGATCATCGGGCGGCCCAAAAAACAGTGCCTATGTCGGGTTACTAGGTACTGGGTACTGGCTTTCCAAACGCTGTAGTGTAATGAAGCCGTATTTCCCCGCACGTCCCCTGCTCGGGTGAATAGACCACGCAAGTATCAAAGGGCCGCGAATACACATGCAGCGACACCGCCCGCCGGTTCGCCTCGCGCGGATTTAGCACGCGATGCACCGGTTCGCGCGGGTCGACAGCACACGGATTCGACACGGTCAGTTCCACGGTGTTAGATGCGCGCAAATCGGCCCTACCCGCTTCGACATCCTGAAATCCGACATCAAAATTTTCCACCAGCAGCCGTCCTACCGGGGCTGCCATCCAGCAGTTCTGGTCGCGATGATTGTGGACCGAGCTGCTTTGGCCAACCTCCCAGCAAATCGCGATCAGTTCGTAGAGGTCGGTCTTGTCGATCAGGTTTCGCGTGTAATGCTGCCGGTCCCAGCACAGATAGGGCGCGAGACTGGCCTCCTCGACGGGCCGCTCCGTGAGCAATTCGAGGATCTGCTCGGTCGTGTCGAACGCCGATCTGGGACATGCATGAAGCTCCCGAACCAGTTCGTCAATCGACACTCGCGGCGCTCCGGCCTCATTCATAGCGGTACTCACAAACGGATGTATCCGACAAACTATTGAGTATATCGCGGGCGGACGCGGATACTGCTCCGCACCACCGCTCGAAATGCATCCGTCGGACGAGAGTCACAGTCATCGAGCGGGGGGCGGGCGCTCGCACGTCTATTTCAGTGGATACAATGAATGGTCCATGCCGGAAATCAAACTGACTGAAACCGAAGTCCGCGTGCTGGGGTCGCTGATCGAAAAAGACATCACCACGCCGGAGTACTATCCCCTGTCGCTCAACGCGCTGGTGAATGCCTGCAATCAGAAATCGAATCGCGATCCGGTCATGCAGTTGGACGAAGACGCGGTCCGGGATGCACTCGACGGACTACAGCAGCAGCGTCTGGCCGGACCCGCGCGCGGCGCCGACAGCCGCGTCACGAAATACGAGCAGCGATTGCAGGAGGTATTTAACTTCACGCGCGCGGAGACTGCGATCCTATGTGTGCTGCTGCTCCGCGGCCCACAGACGCCGGGAGAATTACGCGGGCGTTCCGAACGCCTGCATCGCTTCGAAACTCTCGAGGACGTGCAATCGGGGTTGCAGAAGCTGATGCAGCGCGAGCCGCCGCTGGCGAAGGTACTGCCACGGCAGCCGGGGACGAAAGAATCCCGCTACGCGCATCTGCTCGCCGGAGATGTGGTCGAGGCGGAAGCGCCGGTTCAGGCTAGTGGCGCAGTGGAGCGCCATTCGGCGGATGGGGACCGCATCGCCAGCCTCGAGGCGGACGTAGCCGAGATCCGGCGAGAATTAGGCGAAGTGAAGGACAAGCTGGAGAGATTTCGGAGGCAGTTCGAGTGAACATCAACGCCTACATCACCCGTTCCTGGGCATAGCCCGCCGCGCCTAAGGCCGCAATAATTTCGGCAATGTGCTCCGGACCCCGAGTTTCCATGGTGATTTCGATGGCCGTCTCACCGAGCCCGACTCCGTGGTAGGCGCGGTCATAGGCCGTCTCGACAATATTGGCGCGATGTTCGGCCAGAATGGACGTGAGCCGATTCAATGCGCCGGGATAGTCCGGCAGATGAACCCGCAGGCGCACCAGTCGTCCATCTTTCACCAGACCGCGTTCGATGATGCGGGAGAGCAGTGTCACATCAATATTTCCGCCACACACGACCACGGCAACTTTCTTCCCGACAATCGGCAATTTGCGATTGACGAGGGCCGCCAGGGCGGCCGCGCCCGCTCCCTCTGCCAGAGTCTTTTCGCGCTCGAGCAAAAGAAGAATCGCGTTCGCAATTTCTTCCTCTTCGACGGTTACGATATCGTCCACATACTTCTGAACCAACGGCAGCGTGCGGTCGCCCGCGCGCCGCACGGCAATACCGTCGGCGATAGTCGAAGCCGCAGCGAGCGTGACCGGTTTGCCTTCCGCCACGGCAACTTTCATTGAGGGCAGCCGTGAAGGCTGCACTCCAAAAACCTGAATTTTCGGATTCGACTCTTTCAGCGCGCACGCGATCCCGCCGATCAACCCGCCTCCACCGATCGGCACGACGACTGCGTCAAGATCGGGATGCTGCGCCACCATTTCCAATCCGATCGTGCCCTGACCCGCAATCACGGCATCGTCGTTGAACGCGTGCACAAGCGTGAGTTTCTCTGCCTTACTGCGGCGCAGAGACTCCTCGTAAGCCTCGTCGTAATTCGCGCCGTGCAGAATCACATCGGCGCCATAGCCCCGTGTCGCCGACACCTTGATCAATGGCGTGGTCAGCGGCATGCAAATTTGCGCGCGAATTCCGAGTTTACCGGCGTGGTAGGCAACTCCTTGCGCGTGATTTCCAGCGGAAGCCGCGATCACTCCGCGCGCCCGTTCTTCTGCGCTCAGCAGGAGCAACTTATTGAGTGCGCCGCGCTCCTTGAAAGCGCCGGTCCGCTGCAGGTTGTCGAGCTTCAAATAAACATGGTTCCCGGTGGACTCGGAAAATGTCTCTGATTTCGCGCAAGGCGAGAGATAGATGGAGCCTCGAATGCGCCCGAGCGCCGCCTGGATATCGCTGAGACTGACCATGGTTGTGTTTTGTACCGCCAACCAACCGCAAGGATTGCAACATCTTACCTGAGCCGCGGGCCCCACCCGCACGAAGGGACAAGAGGTAACCACTTCAGGTACACCTCCCTCAATGGCCTATCGCAACCTCCGATACGCCCTTCCGAAACCTAGGCAACCGTCAAAACGCCCGTCAGAATGGGGTTTTAGAGGAGTTCATCCCCCTGAACCTCATGACTACTTCGACCGGCACAGTTCTCGCTCCCATCTCCACCCACCGAAAATCCAGCGCGCGCGTCGCGTTGTTTGACTTGCCAACGGCATCGGCGCAAATCGTCACTGACTGCTTTCGTCAGTTCGGAATCGAGACCGTCTCCGTTCCGCATGACCAAGCCGAGCGCCTGCGCCGCGAGAAGTTCGAGGCCTGCGTTCTGCCCCTCGGAGAATCCGCAGGCAGCGTCATCGAACTGGCTCGCGGATCGACCTCGAACGCCCGCATGATCATTTACGGGCTCGGCGGCTCGGCGCAAGACGCTATGCGCTATTCGAAGCTGTGCTTGAACGCCGTGTTCCACGAGCCGCTCGAGCGGTCGGCGGCGATGAAACTGGTGCGTTCCACACGAAGCCTGGTGCTCCATGAATTCCGCCGCTATGTGCGTATCCCGGTCATGACCGAGGTTGGGATCGTGATGAACAACGATGGCCGCATGACGGCCACAAGCTTAGAGATCAGTTCCGGCGGCATGTCGGTGAAAGGCACTCACGTACCGGAGCCGGGAACTCCGGTGGAGGTGTCGTTCTCCCTACTCACCCTGCCTCGCGTTTGGGTCCGCGGCCACGTTACGTGGAAAAAGCCCAACAAGAGCTTTGGCATTCGCTTCGACGCCGCCGACGAGCGCCGGCGCCCTCTGAAAGACTGGATCACAGGATATCTGGAAACGTAACGCTGTCGGCTGTCAGCTGTCAGCTCTCAGCTTTCAGTGAAAACTTCCTTCCCGGCTACAATGTCGGCGTGAGTTCTTCTTCCGGCGCAACCGAGGCTGAACAACTAGCGACGCAGCCTCGATTCTCGTTCCGGCAACGAATTCTCTTGTGGCTGATTAGCTGGGCTAGTTACCTGGCGATTGCGATCATCGGCCGCACTCTGCGCTATTCCATATCCTGGGAAGAACAACCCTCCTCGCCCGACGTGATTTTCGAAGCTCCTATGATCTATTGCTTCTGGCATCGCGCAGTCTTTCCCGCGGCATGGCTTTGGAAGAAAACTGGAATCGCCGTGATGGTAAGCCGCAGCTTCGATGGCGAATACATCGCGCGCACGATCGAGAGGTTCGGCTTCGCAGCCGTCCGAGGATCCAGTAGTCGTGGCGGCGCAGCCGCGTTGCTCGGCTTGAAAGGCCAACTCGAGAGCAATAATCCAGTGGTCTTTACAATTGACGGGCCACGCGGCCCGAAGTATGTAGCGAAGTCCGGTCCCGTCCTGTTGTCGCGCGCGAGCGCAGTGCCGATGCAAGCCTTTTACGTGGCCCTCAGCGACGCCTGGGTGCTCAACACCTGGGACGCGCTCATGATTCCGAAACCATTCTCAAAAGCGCTGGTGCGCTTCAGCACGAAGATGCGAGTTCCGGGCGAAACTGACGCACAAGACGATGACAAGGCGATGACCGACCTTCAACACCAACTACAGACCGCTCTGGAACGCGTCACCACTTTCGCCGAAGAACACGTGAAGCAAGTAGGATCGCCAGAGTTTCCCATCATTAAGAGTTAAGGGTTTGACTTTCCATCTCCACGCCCATTAGATTGGCTGGGCTGCTGTAGTCGCTCTTTCTCAACTTCTATATTAGGTTCGCGCATGATCGTAGGCCAGCGACAAGCTGGCGCTATGGGAAGCGGGTGCAAATCCCGCGCTGCCGCGCAACTGTAAGCGAGGACACCGCAGCTGGTCACTGGGTTTGTTTGAAGCCTGGGAAGGCCAGTTGTAGCAACCGGATGCTGAAGCGAAGGCTTTGCATCCTGACTCGCAAGCCAGGAGACCGGCGTGAACCGTCCACACCAACCCCTTTCGCGTGATAAAGGAGACGTGCCATGCGGTTTTCTCGTGTATTTGCCCACGTATTTTTTCTGTCGTCGATCTTGCCGACCGTTCTTCTAGCCGGCGCTTCCGCTGAAATCAGAATTAAGGTCGTCGATCCTCAGGGCGCTGCCGTTGCCGGAGCGCAGGTGCAACTTCTGAGTTCTGGAAAGACAGCGCTCATAGACGTTTTGAACACCAGCGCCGAAGGAACCGCAACCTTTCGCGGAATGCCATCGAGTTCGTATCGAGTTCAAGTGCTGGCCCCCGGCTTCGCCGCAGACACCATCGACCTCACTTCAACTTCCGGAATCATTACCCTTCAGCTTCATATCGCCACCGCCGCTGAAACCGTGGTCGTGACTGCAACTCGTACGCTGGTTACGGGCGAGGCGGGGGGCGCGGATGTCACATCTCTGACTAATGCGCAATTGGAAGTCATGAATTCAACGGCGGGGAGCGACACGCTTCGATTTCTACCCGGGGCAGTCGTCAATTCGGCGGGCCAGCGTGGAGGGCTTTCCTCTCTTTTCGTTCGCGGTGGCGATTCCACCTACAACAAAGTGATCGTCGATGGCGTGACCATCAACGAACCCGGAGGCACGTTCGACTTCGGGACGCTCCCGTTGACCGAGGTCGATCGCGTCGAGTTTGTTCGCGGGGCGCAGAGCACGCTCTACGGTTCCGATGCCATGACCAGTGTCGTGCAGATGTGGACTCGGACAGGAAGCACTCACATCCCCGAGCTTCGTTTTGGGGCGGACGGAGGCAACTTCGGCACAGCCAACGGTTATGGCTTGCTCGCTGGAGCATACAAACGGTTCGACTATAACGCCTTTGCAAACCAGTACTACACCGACGGCCAAGGTATCAACGACTTCTATTCCGATTCACTGCAAGGCGCGAACGTGGGAGTAGCTCTGACTGACGAGGTGAATCTTCGGGTGCGGGTCCGGCATTCGAACAGTCACACGGGAATTCCGGGGGAATGGAGCTTCAACGGCAACGATCCTTTGGTTCCATCCAACGGTCCGAACGAGCCGTTTGTTCCGCTCCAACCCGACCCGAACGAATGGTCTCAGTACAACAATATTCTCGGAAGCATCGATCTCGCCATCGCGACGCGCAATGGATGGCAGCATCATTTCACCGGCTTTGATTATCTTTACCGATACAACGAGCTCAACCTAAACGGGGATGCCGCTCGTGTGGATCCTTTCGGCGACCCTATCGACTTTGCCTCTCACGAAGTCGACCGCATTAATCGTGTCGGCTTCGAATATCAGGGTGACTACTCGGAACGCTCCTGGGCCCACACAACCTTTGGATATCGAATCGAAAATGAAAATGGCTTTGTAGGCGACGTGAATTTTGGCCAAACCCCTGGTCAACGGTTGAACGACGATTTGTATATTCAGCAGCAAATTACCTACGGACGCCTCACCGCGATTGCCGGGGGCCGCTTCGTTCACAACAGCGCTTTTGGAAATATAGGAGTGCCACGGATCGCGCTCACGTTGTTGGCGCTTCGCGGAGGCGATATCTTCTCCGGAACACGGTTGCGCTTTTCCTATTCCGGCGGATTCAAGGAACCTCGTCTGGAAGAGACTTACGCCGGTCGCCCGTTTTCCGATCCAAATCCTGGCTTAAAACCTGAGCGGGTTCGCGCCTTCGAAGCTGGAATACGACAGGACTTTTTCAAAGGAAAATACGCACTGAATGCCACGTATTTCAACAACCTGTTTCGCGATCAGATCAACTATGTCGAAGTCGATCCCGTAAATTTTATTGGCGAATACGTGAACGTCAACAAAGCGTTCGCGCAGGGTGCGGAGATTGAGCTCCAAGCCCGACTTCGCAGCCGGTTGTCGCTCAACGCTGCCTACACCTACACATCCACCGAGATTCTGGAAAACCCCGCTCCTATCGATGGGCAATACCTACCCGGCTCGCCGCTCCTGCGACGTCCTAAACACTCCGGCACTACGTTGCTGTCGTATCTCGGCAGTCGCTGGGCCGCGAATGTTGGTGGAAGTTTTGTCGGCCGGCGCGCCGACGACGATTTTGACAACTTCGAAATTCACCACGCCGCCGGCTACGCCCGTGTCGATCTCGGAGGCTGGTACGCAATCAACTCTCGGGTTACGGCTTACGTGAATGTCGAGAACGCTCTTAACGCTCACTACAACGAGGTGGTGGGATATCCGGCGCTCAGTGCGAATTTTCGTGCGGGGTTCAGGTTTCGAATCGGAGGGGAGTAAGACTTACCGGCGGCTAGCGGCCGTCTCGCGCGGCTCATCGTCGGATTGGAAATCATCGGTCGCCACCGGCATGCGCGGAGGCACAGAACTTGCTCCGCCGTTGTAGCGGTGGCGCACTTCGTGAAGCTTCTGTACTTCTTTCTCGCCGAGCGGTTGCTCGTTGCCAAGCAGGTGGGTGACCAGAGCGATCTTCGCGAAGTGCTCCACCGTCTCCATTCGCATGTAGGCGCTCTCGAGCGATGAACCGAATGTCACCACGCCGTGGTTCGCCATCAGAATCGCTTCGTGATGCGGAATGAGGGGTTCGAGCGCATCGGTGAGCTCGGGCGTCCCGGGGGTGCCATAGCGCGCCAGCGGAATCGATCCGAGACCAACGACAACCTCGCACACCAGCGGCCGGTTCAGATCGTAGCCTGAAGCCGCAAAGCCGGTGGCTGTCGGCGGGTGCGCGTGAACGATACCGCTCACGTCGGGCCGGAGACGATAAATCAGCAAGTGCATTCCGATCTCGCTCGAGACTCGGCGCTTGCCGGCAAGGCGTTTGCCATCCATGTCGACAATCACCATGTCAGACGTACGCATCCTGCCTTTGCTGATACAGGTGGGGGTTACGAGGAGACGATTCTCGTCGAGGCGGACAGACAGATTTCCGTCCGTAGCCGCAACAAAACCGTTTTCGTGCAGCAGCCGACCGAACTGCACAATCGCTTGACGATGCTGTCGCTCACTCGACATCTGAAATTCTCGCGCGGCCATGGTACAGCACGCCTCCGAAGCCTTACAACCATTTAGAACGTCAAAGTATGTAAAATTGCCGTCATGCTTCGCCCTTTCCGGGAAATTGGCCTGCTTGCCGCGCTTTTTTCTTCTCTCGTCGTCTTGGCTCAGACTCCCAAAGACGCGGCAGATACATGGCGCACCGCGCACGAAGCCCAAATACTCCAGGAGTTTACCGGCCTTCTCTTCATCCCGAACGTCGCCAACGACGCCGAAAACATCCGCCGAAATGCCGACACGCTGGTCCAGTTACTCCAGCGCCGAAATGTGAATGCCAAGCTACTGCTCGCGCCGGGAGCGAATCCCGTTGCCTATGGCGAGGTCAAGACTGCAGGAGCAAAACACACCATCGTCTTCTACGCCCACTACGACGGCCAGCCCGTGACCCTTGATGAGTGGGAGGGGAAAGCGCCCTTTACTCCGGTCACACGCATTGTGAATGGCGAACCCCGCATCTACGCCCGCTCGGCATCCGACGATAAGGCGGCCATCATGGCACAGCTCACCGCGCTCGATGCGCTGCAAGCTGCGCACATTCCGCTCAAAGCCAACCTGCGTTTCGTTTGGGAGGGCGAGGAAGAGGCGGGCTCGACCCACCTCCGCGACGTGCTCGAAAAGTATAAGGACGAACTCGGCGGGGATGTCTGGTTGATCTGCGACGGCCCCGTCGACCAGAGTGGACGCCAAAGCGTCGTTTTCGGCGCCCGCGGAGTTACGCATCTCGAAATAACGGTCTTCGGCCCCAACCGCGAACTGCACAGCGGACACTATGGAAACTGGGCTCCAAACCCAGCCATGATGCTGGCACAACTGCTGGCGGGCATGAAAGACGCGACCGGCCACGTGCTGATTCCTCACTTTTACGATGGTGTTACGCCGCTGAGCACTCTCGAAAAGCAGGCCATCGCCGACGCTCCCCGCAATGAGGAGAGGCTTCGCCATGAATTTGCGTTAGGTCACACCGACGGAGGGGGACAGCCCCTGCTCGCGATGCTGAATGAGCCGTCGCTGAATATCGATGGAATCTCCTCGGCCCGCACTGGATCCAAATCGAATAACGTCATTCCATCGACCGCGACCGCCGATATCGACCTGAGGCTCGTCAAGGGACACGACTGGAAAATGCAGCAGCGGCGCGTCGTGGACTATATCGCAGCCCAGGGATACTTCGTCACCGACAAGGCGCCGGATACGGCCGTGCTCACCGAGCATCCCAAGGTAGCCTTTGTGAAACTCGATGCTGTCGGTTACAACGCTGTGCGCACGCCGATGGACTTGCCCATCGCGCAGGAAGTGATTGCGGCAGTCGAAGGCGCGCGCGGTCCCGTGGTGAAGTTGCCGACGATGGGCGGGAGCGTTCCGCTCGAGATGATCGAGCAGACCCTCGGCGTGCCGACCATCACCGTCCCCATCGCCAACTACGACAATAACCAGCACTCTGCGAACGAAAACATTCGCCTCCAGAACCTGTGGGACGGAGTCGAAACCATGGCCGCGCTGGAGACAATGGAATAGAAGCGTTTCTCTCGTTGCCGCAAAGGTTTTAGCTCTCGAATTTGACACCACCGTCAAACCTTCCTAGACTGACCTCATGGAAGTGCGTCTTCAACCCGACAAAGAAGCGCAGCTCGCTCAGATCGCGTCGAAAAAAGGTCTTCGAACCGACGAACTCGCGCAGCAGGTTCTTGCCTGCTACCTTGAAGATGATCGGCGTTTCATCGAAGCTGTGAACTTAGGCCTCGCCGCGGCCGACCGCGGAGATCTTATCGACCACGAAGCTGTAGGCGAAACTTTGAAAAGGATTCTCCGTCCTTGAATGCGCGTTCGCTGGACGAGCCCGGCAACCCGCGACCTATACAACATCGTTCGCCACATTCAGCAGGACAACCCACCGGCCGCGGCTCGCGTCGGAGAAAAACTCTATGAAAGCTGTAGCAGCCTCGCCAACTTTCCTTCCCTTGGTCGCATCGGTCGTATCGAAGGCACCCGCGAAGTTGTCATTGCCGGCCTCCCATACATCGTCGTCTATCGCACCCAGAGCGCTTTCGTAGAAATCATTCGCGTCTACCACGGCGCTCAAGACTGGCCCTAGACACACGTCGAAGCGAACCCTGCACATTCGTAATACCGGTCGCGTGCTTTCCGGTGGCGCAGCGCCTTACCGCAGCGATAACTGGCTTTTTTTCAGCGCGGTCTCATAGAAACCGCTGAGGGTGGGGGCCTGCCTCAACTCTATAATCTCCTCAATGCTGGTCTCTGACTTTGATTACGATCTGCCGCCAGAGCGTATCGCGCAGCAACCGCTGGCCGATCGCGCCGGGTCTCGATTGCTCCACCTGAATCGCAAGCTTGGCACTTGGCAGGATCGAACATTCCACGAGTTTCCAAGTCTGCTGCGGCACGACGACCTTCTGGTCGTGAACAACACGCGCGTCTTTCCTGCCCGTCTCCACGGCTACCGCAGTGGCCAGCGCGCCCAAGCACTCAGTCCGGACAATCCAGCGACAAAAGACTTTCTCCGCGAACGAATTGAAGTTCTCCTAACTCGGCAGCTGTCGGAGAATCCCAATGACTGGCAATGCCTGGTGCGCCCCGGCCGCAAAATTCGCGAAGGGGAGAGACTTTACTTCCGCAGGCCTGATGCAGGCGCCGCGCACGAACTTGAAGCTGAGGTTATAGAGTGCGGCACATCCGGCGAGCGCCGCATTCGCTTTGCTCCGGTGCCCGATTTTTTGGGCGTTGTCGAGCGTATCGGAAAGGTGCCGCTGCCGCCCTACATCGAGCGGGATGAGGACGAGGAGAATGCGAGCGATCGGGAGCGTTATCAGACCATCTACGCCCAGACGCGGGGATCCGTCGCAGCGCCGACCGCAGGCCTGCATTTTACGTCGGAGATCCTGCAACAAATTCGAGCCCGTGGAATCGAAGTTGCCGAAATCACATTGCATGTGGGCCTTGGTACATTTCAGCCCGTGCGGGTTGAAAAAGTTGAAGACCACAGACTTCATCGGGAGTGGTTCGAGATTCCGGCAGCCGCTGCGGAGGCGATCAACCGCGCAAAAAACGAAGCCCGTCGCGTCGTAGCTATCGGTACCACCACCGTCCGCGGCCTGGAGTATGCTGCCAAACGCGCCGGACGCGACGCCGTAGAAGCTGGCTCAGGCGATGCGGAAATCTTTATCTATCCCGGCTATCAATTCCGCATCGTTGACGCTCTGCTGACGAACTTTCATCTGCCGCAATCAACCCTGCTGATGTTGGTGTGCGCCCTGGGAGGCAAAGATTTCGTCCTGAATGCATACCGGCACGCGGTCGAATCGGGGTATCGCTTCTACTCCTACGGAGACTGCATGTTCATCGAGTAATCGGTAAACTGGACTTACATTGATTCGGCTCGGCACACTTCGTTGCATTGTATTGGTTGCATTGTTAGTCCTGAGCCTTCCTCTCAGCTTCCATGGCCAAACCAAAAGCGGTCCTGCCCCGAAGCGGCCGGCCAAGCCAGCCGCGCCTGCCGAAGATCCCCAGCTTTATCGCAACGCCGCTTACGGATTCCGCTACTCCATCCCCTACGGGTGGGTCGATCGCAGCCAGCAGATGAAGGAAGGTAGCGTCCCCGGCAAATCCGAACTTCTGCTCGCTGTCTTCCAGCATCCTCCCGAAGCGACCGGAGACACGATCAACTCCGCGGTCGTGATTGCCACCGAGAGCGTCACGTCCTATCCCGGCCTGAAAAAAGCCGAGGACTACGTCGGCCCACTCACTGATCTGGCAACCGCCGGAGGCTTCAAGACCGACGGCGAACCCTACGCACTGCAAGTCGAATCGCGATCGCTCATTCGCGCCGATTTCGTCAAGACGCTGGTTGGCAAGACGCCCACTGCCAATGCGCCCGAAGACAAACTCACCATGCGCCAGTGCACTCTTGTCATGCTCAGCAAAGGACAGATCGTTTCCTTCACCTTCATCGCAAGCGGCGAAGATGAACTCGACGACTTGATGGATGGCCTGCATTTCACCGTCGCTACCCCGCCCCGAAAATCGCCTTAGAAAAGGGGTTTTGTCGTTTGCGGTCCTCACCCCAAATCTACGTCCCTAAGAGCAACAAAAAACGCGGTTTACGGTCTCGATTCAGGCCTCAAAATGTGCCCCTTTTGTGTTAAAATAAACACAGCTCTGGTGCCACCTAAATAGCAGAAAATTCAATAAGTTGAGGTCACCCGAGCTGTCCCGGAATCGCCCCCTCCAGTCGGGCGCCCGATCCGGCTTATTCCACGGAGCAGAATGGCCACGAAAGAATTGCAAGCGGAACCCGTCGACACCAAAAATCTCGACGCAAAAAACGTCGACGCGAAGAATAAAAACGGCAAAGCCCCTAACGGCGACTATACCGCGGACTCGATCAAAGTCCTTGGCGGCATGGAAGCGGTGCGTAAACGTCCCGCGATGTACATCGGTTCGACCGGTGAATTAGGGCTGCACCATCTGGTCTACGAAGTCGTCGATAACTCCGTTGACGAAGCGCTCGCCGGCCATGCCGACAAGATCGAAGTTACGATTCACATTGATAACTCCATCACCGTCGTCGACAACGGCCGCGGCATTCCGGTCGACAATATGACGCTCGAAAACGGCGACGTGCTTCCCGCCGCGCAGGTCGTAATGACCACGCTGCACGCGGGCGGCAAGTTCGACAGCAACTCGTACAAAGTTTCCGGCGGATTGCACGGCGTCGGCGTGAGCTGCGTCAACGCGCTTAGCGAGGAACTCGACCTCGAAATCTGGCGTGACGGCTTCACCTGGGAGCAGACCTACTCGAAAGGCGAACCCACCAGCAAGCTAAAGAAAACCGGAGCTGCCAAGGTAAAGACGGGCACCAAAGTCCATTTCATCCCCGACAAGACAATCTTCACGACGACCGTCGAGTACAACTTCGACACACTGTCGCAGCGCCTGCGTGAACTGGCGTTCTTGAACAAAGGCCTGGTCATCACGCTCACCGACGAGCGCCAGATGGATTCAAAGACCGGCGAAGCCAAGCACACTGAGTTCAAATACACGGGCGGCATCGCAGAGTTCATCAAGCATCTGAACCGTGGCAAGCAGACGCTCCACGACAAGCCCATCTACATGGAAGCCGATAAAGACGACGTGCATATCGAAATCGGCTTGCAGTACAACGACGCCTATTCGGAATCCGTGTTCAGCTTCGCCAATAACATCAACACCATCGACGGAGGCACGCATCTTTCCGGCTTCCGCACCGCGCTGACCCGTACCATCAACTATGCCGGGCAGCAGATGGGCTTGTTCAAAGACGTAAAAGAAAATCTCACCGGAGACGACGTCCGCGAAGGCCTGGTTGCCGTGATCAGCGTGAAGCTGCCGCAGCCGCAGTTCGAAGGCCAGACCAAAGGCAAGCTGAATTCTGACATCGCCGGGGTGGTGCAAGCGGTAGTCAACGAACGCCTCGGCGGATTCTTCGAGCAAAACACGGCTGTCGCGCGCAAGATCATCAACAAAGCGATCGACGCTGCCCGCGCCCGTGAAGCCGCCCGCAAAGCCCGCGACCTCACTCGGCGAAAAGGTGCGCTAGATGGTGGAGGCCTTCCGGGAAAGCTCGCAGACTGTTCCGAGCGCGATCCGAATCGCTGCGAGCTGTTTCTGGTCGAAGGAGAATCCGCAGGCGGCACCGCGAAACAAGGCCGCGATCGCCGCTTCCAGGCGATTCTGCCGCTTAAGGGAAAAATTTTGAACGTGGAAAAAGCGCGCTACGACAAGATGCTCGCCCACGAAGAAATCAGAGCCATGATCACCGCGCTCGGCACCGGCATCTCCAAGGAAGACTTCGACCCGACGAAGGTCCGCTACGGCAAGATCATTCTGATGACCGACGCCGACGTCGACGGCTCGCACATCCGCACATTGTTGCTTACGTTCTTCTTTCGACACATGCAGGAGCTGATCAAGCGCAACAACGTCTACATCGCGCAGCCGCCGCTGTTCGGCATCAAGAAGGGCAAAACGCATCAGTACATCAAGAACGAACACGAATTCGTAAAAGTCATGGTCAAGCGCGCCTCGGAAGGCCTGGTTCTCCGCTACGGAGAAGGCGCGGCCAAGCTCGAAGGCGCAGCCCTGACCAAGTTCATCACCGTGCTCAACGAGTATCTGGGATTCCTCGACAAGCTCAACAAGCGTATTCGCGCCGAGGAAATCACCAGTCTCTTGCCGAAGCTCGACCTGGCAAAGCGCGCCGATTTCGAAGGCGACAAGAAAACGCCGCCGAAGAAAATCGAGAAGCTCGAAAAAGAACTCAAGCGTCTGCAAAAAGACTTGAAGCTGAAGAGCGTCGACACGCGCTTTGACGAAGAACACAACCTCTGGGAAGCAGTCTTCGTCAACGCGCAGGGCGCGGAGCACATCATCAATTGGGAGTTAGCTTCGACTCCCGAATGCCGCCAGCTTATCACTAAGTTCAAGCAGATTGAACAATATCTCGAGCCGCCCTTTGTCATCGAGAGCCTGCCGAAGGCCGCGAGAGTGAAGTCCGGCGCTGAAGGTAAAAATACCGCCGAAGACGAAAACGAAGAATCGGGCGATGGCGAGAATGACAGCTCCGACGAAAGTCTGAGCGCGACCGAAGGCGAGTCAACCGAGAAGGCGCAAAAGAGAGCTGGCAAGCCCGCGCAAAAAGGTAGAGCGAAAGAACCGGAGATCGTCGAGAAAAATACCGCTCGCGAACTCTTTGATTATGTCCTCGGCGAAGGCCGCAAGGAATATATGGTCCAGCGCTACAAAGGCCTCGGCGAAATGACCGCGGAGCAACTCTGGGAAACCACCATGGACCCCGAGCGCCGCACGCTGCTCCAAGTCCGCTTGGAAGACATCGCCGAGACCGAAACCATCTTCACCACCCTGATGGGCGAAGACGTAGAAGCCCGCAGAAAATTTATCGAAGACAACGCGCTCGATGTGAAGAACCTGGACATCTAGCTTTGTATGGGGCGGGCGCCCTCGCCCGCTGCTTTTGACTTCGGTCTGCCGTGGTTCCAGCGAAGGCCCAAGTTACCTCTCGTTACTTTCGGGCCACTTCCCACGCCCGCAAGTTCGCAGGCAATCCCCGTTCTACCTACGGACGCAGCGCAACGCGCCACAGGAAAGAGCCCATGCACAAACTTCTAGCCGCGCTACTCAGTCTCACGCTCACACTCGCCGCCGCGCAAGACACCGCGCCGTCACTCACGATCTACAACCAGAACTTTTTCGTCGCGCGCGACCACCTCGCGCTCGACCTGAAGAGCGGCACCAACCACGTCGACTTCGCGGGTGTAACCGCCCACCTTGAGCCCGATTCGGTAATCCTGCGCGACCTCACCGGACGCCCTCTGCAAATTCTCGAGCAGAGTTACAGGAACGATCCGGTCTCGCAGGAACTGCTGCTCTCATTCTACGAAGGCAAGACAATCGACTTCGCAGTCGGCAGGAATGCCGATGGCAGTGACGTTAAGATTGAGGGGAAAATCATCCGCAGCGGATTTGTCCCGGCCGCCTACATCAACGGATATCCGCAACAGCAGGCATCTACCCAGCCGATCGTGGAGATCAATGGCATTCTGCGCTTCGGTCTTCCCGGCGAGCCTAGATTTCCAGCGTTATCCGAAGACTCCATCCTCAAACCGACCCTGACCTGGCAACTCGCCACGGCGCAGGCGGGAAAGTCGGAAGCGGAAATTTCCTACGTTTCGAGCGGCATGACGTGGCAGTCCGATTACAACCTCGTCGTCTCCGATGGCCCAAAGAATTCCGGCATGAACTTGCTCGATCTCGTCGGGTGGATCACGATGCAGAACCACTGCGGCAAGACGTTCGAGAATGCGCGCATCCGTCTGATGGCCGGCGATGTCAGCAAACTGCAAGGCCCGGTCGCAATGAAGGCCTACCGCGCCGAGGCCAGAGCGATGGACGTGAGCGCCGGCGCGCCCGTTGTCAGCGAGAAAGCGTTCGACGAATTTCATCTCTACACGCTGGAGCGCTCCGCGACACTGCGCGACAACGAGACAAAGCAGGTTGAATTTGTGCGCGCGACCGGCATCCAGTCGCAGCGGCTCTACATCTACGATGGCGCCCAGACAGAGCAGTACGGGTACTATTCTCCCGAGCAGGTCCGTAGCGAGCCCGGATACGGCACGGCTTCAAACCCCAAGGTTTGGGTGATGCAGGAACTGAAAAACTCCGAAGCCAATCATCTTGGCATCGCGCTGCCCAAGGGGCGCCTGCGTTTCTACCGCCGCGACACGGACGGCAGCCTGCAATTTATCGGCGAAAACACGATCGACCACACGCCCAAAGACGAAATGATCCGCGTCTATACCGGCAACGCCTTCGACATCGTCGGCGAGCGCAAGCGCACGAATTTTCACGTCGAGTCGGGTCAGCGCTGGATGGATGAAACCTTCGAGATCCACGTGCGCAATCATAAGAAAGAAGCGGCCAACGTGAGGGTCGTCGAGCACCTCTACCGCTGGACCAATTGGAAGCTGACCCAGCAATCGCAGGAATTCAAAAAGCGCGATGCCCAGACCGTCGAATTCCCGGTCGAAGTGGCGGCCAACGGAGAACAGGTGGTGACCTATACGGTTCACTATTCGTGGTGAACTCCTGGTAAGCCGTACTTCACCTCGGGGTGCGTCCGGTCGAATAAGACCCACAGTGCTCCGATCAGGACGAACACCAGGTAACTGCCTTCCGGCCCGACCGAGCCGCCCGTGAGCCACTCGGGACCGTGCAGACTGGAATTGATCAGGTGGCCGGACAGGACGGTACCGCTGTCTGGGACGGAGTAGAGATAGCTCTCGCCCCAATCCCACGCCAGGTGAAATCCGACTGCCCACCAAAGATCGCCTGTCCGCCGCAGCGTGAGGCACAAGAAGAAGCCGATCAGGCCGGCGGCTACGAGGCCGGTCAGCGATTCGCCGGCATTGCCGCGATGGATGTATCCGAAAGCGAAGGAAAGAAATGCCGCCGCGGGCCAGAAACTCATTCCCCGCGCGAGCACCCACTGAGAGTAACCGCGCATCAGGAAGTCTTCGAAAAATGCCGTGAAGAGAAAGAAGACGGCGTAATACGCGGCGAACTTCCAGACGCGCACACCGCTGAGCGCGAGAGAACCGAACTCAAACGCACCCATCGCTCGCAACGCCAGCATCAGCACGCTCAGCGAGCCGATTCCCCATAGCGTCCCAATCCAAAAATTCCGCTGAAAAGCGCGCTGGGCGGGCAGCCCGAAGTCGCCGAACCGATGGTTCTCAAAGGCGGCCATGACGAAGCCTGGCAAGGTCGCAGCCAGCATCATGCTGCCTTCCGCCATCAATCGCCACACGAGAACGCTGACCTCGGATCGCAAGGAAAAGACAAACCACATCTCCACCTGATAAACGATCCACGCCATCGCGAGATAAATCAGCCAGCGCGTTCCGGAGTAAAGTCCTTCTCGCCCTGCGAAAACCTCGCGCAGCGGGTTTTCACGCGTTGTCATCCCCGTGTTGGGCTGAGGCGCAGGCGAAGATGGAGTCGGGCCCGAAGTGTTCGCCGCTAATGGCTGCTTCGGTTCCACCCGCGAAGAAGCCTGAGGTTTGTCATCCATCATCGTCCCGGACATGGTAAAACACTCGGTCGCTCTTTGTTGAAGATCGGTACGTATGTTGCGGCGAATCCTTCACTCCGATGCGTTCCGAGGTCCGCAGTTTGTCGCCGCTGCGCTGCTGCTGGTCTATCTTCTGCAATGTGTCTGGCTGGTACGCTCGCGAACGCTCGACGCCGCGGTTCCAGACTCCGATCACGCTCTACGCATCTATCAGGGCTTGCAGCAATGGAAAGGCGGCCCGATCGCAGGCACTCCCGAATCGCTTCGCTCGGAAGCCATCACTGACCTTCCTTCGGCTGGCCGCGAAGGGCATCTCCGCGTGCGCGACGGATTCGATGAGGATCGATCTCCGCTCTACTATCTGGTCGCGGCCTCGCCGTTGCTCTTGCATCCCGGAAAGTGGCTCCCCGACTCGTTCGGACCGCTGATCGCCGCGGTTCCCGACTTGTTCTTCGGCCTTATGCTCGGCGCTTCGCTCTGGTATGTCGCACGACGGCTCTATGGCAATCCTGGTGGATACATCGCGCTCGTGCTCTATTGCTTTTCTCCGGCAATGATCGTGAATGTCGGTGGCGAACAGAGTCTCGGGGAAATGGGCGCGGTTTGGGGAGCGTTTGGAACAGTCTTTACCGCCATCGCCGTGGCTCACACTCTGTATGCTCCGCGTGAAGTCGTAATCTGGAATTGGAAACGAATTCTGCTTCTTGGCCTGTCTCTAGCTCTGGCTGCGGGCAATCAATTCTCGCTTGGAATACTCGCGCTCGTGATTCTGCCTCTCATGTTCTGGGTTGCGCCGGTGCGTCCAGGAGCGGTACTCGCGATTTGGATTACCGCAGTCGCGGTCGCGAAGGTGTGGATTTTTGCCGCCTACTCTTTCAGGCCCGGGCTGTTCTTGCAGGGAATGCTGCACGCTCGTTGGATCGATTTCGCTCCAGGAGCGTTTGCGACGCGAGTCTCTTATCGTGGGCTCTTGCAATCGATCTTCACCGGCGCTCCTCCACTAATGCTGGCTTTGCCGGTCGCGCTGGTTGCATATTTTGGATGGAAGCGCGCCCGCTATTTCGGCAACACCGCTCCGCTGCTGATTACCTTGGTGATGGGTATTCTGGCGATCGGCGCCGCGGATTTCACAGGACGCGGGTTTCAGCTGACGTTGCTCGTGTTCCTTTTTGTTTTCGTCGCTGGGGTTTTTGCCGACCTGCTGGAGACGCGTCAGGGACCGATCGTGACAGCAGGCCTGATCGGCCTTTTGGGCTTCTCTGCGGTCTGGAACCTGTTCCAATTGTGGCACGCCTGAATCCCATGGCTTAGCGGCTCGTCTCTACAGAACTTGAATCGTCGCTTAGAATATTTGTATGGAATCGAACACGATCTACGTGACCCGCACAGGGCTCCCGCTTCGCTTCACATTGGAATGGCCCTTTCGGCCCGCGACGTCAGGCGCGGACTTTGACGTCTTGCACACGGTGATTCATCTTGAAAACTCCGACGGATTACGCGCTCTGGTTGCCGTCAACCTCTCGGTTACCTTGCGTGAAGTACTGCCGTCGCTCGAACCGAAGGACACGGAAGGTCCGATCATCAACGCTCTGCGCAATCAGCTCGACCGCAAACAGATTGAGTTTGCGAAGTCTGGCAAACTCGTGCCCCTGCCATTCTCCAGCCGCCATTACAACTTCAAACTCAAGCAATGGGCTTTCGCCAAAGCGACCGACGAGGAGATCTCCCGGATGATCGAGCGCAAGGTGTACTGGCAAACACGCGCAACTGGCGGAGATGTGTGGCTCGGGGATCCGATTGAGGCACTTTATGTGGACACGACTTCCGATCACATCGGTGAAATCGCAACCGGACTAGCCAAGCAGGGACTCTTCACATTGGCGCGTTTCCGCGCGACCGCGCTTCCGTCGCTGATGGATCAGAAAGACCGCTTCGAGTCGGAGATGGCAGCTGCGGTCCGAGAGTTGGAAGAAAAACACGCTTTCGAGCGCGGATAAGAGCGCTTGGGTGGAGTGGACACTGTTGTCCGCCGCTTTGACTCTGAAGTTGACACGCGCGCACCGATCTACAACAAAGACCAAGGTCAACACCAAGACCAACAACAAGAGCAGCGGGCGAGGGCGCCCGCTCCACACGAGAAAACTTACCAGATGTGGCAGGCGTTCTCGCGGACCATCGGCTGGCCGGGTTTGCAGCGGAACGCGGCGCGAAACTCCGCCATGTTTGCGGCCACACCGTTGGCGCGGTATTTTTCGGGCGAGTGTGGATCGACGGTCGCGCGCATCCTCTTGTCTTCGTCGCGCTGGTTCGCGCACCAGCTCTGCCCGTAGGCAACGAAGAAACGCTGATCAGGCGTCAAGCCATCCAGCAGCTCGAGCTTCTGATCTTTCGTATCTTCCTTCCAAGCCAGGTATGCCAGCAAGGTTCCACCAAGGTCGGCGATATCCTCGCCATTGGTTAGCTTGCCGTTGATCTTGATGTCGTCGACGATGGTGTATCCCGAATATTGATCGACGACGCATTGCGCTCGCTTTTCGAATTCTTTGCGGTCGGCATCCGTCCACCAGTTCCGCAAATTGCCTCGCGCGTCGAACTGGCTGCCTTCATCGTCAAAGGCATGCGTCAATTCATGGCCCATCGTCGCGCCCGTGTCTCCGTAGTTGGGAGCCGCATCTGACTTCGCGCTGAAGAGTGGAGGCTGCAGGATTCCAGCCGGGAAGTTGATGTCGTTTCTCTGCGGATCGTAATCGGCATTCACGGTCGGCGGAGTCATATCCCACTCGCCGCGGTCGACAGGCTTTCCAATTTTCGCGAGCCAGCGGTGGAACTCGAACCAGGAGGCGCGCTCGGAGTTGCCAAACTCATCTCCGCGGACGATTTCGAGCGAGCTGTAATCGCGCCACTTATCGGGATAGCCGATCTTGTTGGCGATGGCGTGCAGCTTGGTCAGAGCCTGCTCCTTCGTGTCCGCTCCCATCCATGGCAAGTTCCGAATCTCGCTTTGCATCCCCACTTCGATTTCTTTCACCATCTTCAGCGCGGCGGCTTTCGCTTCAGGACTGAAATATTTCGCCACGTAGGCCTGGCCGAGAGCTTCTCCCAAGTCGCCATCGACGTCTTCTGTGCAGCGCTTCCAGCGCGGTGGAAGTTGTTGGCGGCCTCGCAAAGTCTTGCCATAGAAGTTGAAGTTTTCATTTACGAAAGCCGACGAAAGCGAGTTGGCCGCCTCGTGTGCTGCGTGCCAGCGGAGATACGTTTTCCAGTCCGCCAGACTCTCCTTTTCGATCTCTCCACTCATGGCGTGGAAGTAGGATGGAGTCACGACGTTGAGCGTTGCCAACGATGCCACGCCAGTTTTTGCGAAATAGGTCTTCCAGCCAAACGCGGGAGCCAGTTTCTCCAGGTCTTCCACGCTCATCCTGTGATAGAGCTGGGGCGGGTCACGGCGTTCCACTCGCGTCATCTGGCTGCCGGCTAGCGCCGTCTCGATGCGTAGCACTGTGGCAGCTTCAGTAGATGCTTGCGCCGGGCTATCCCCTAACAACTGAAATATTTTGGCGACGTGACCCACGTAGGCCTTACGCAGCTCTTCGGATTTGGCATCGGTTTTGAAGTAGTAGTCTCGGTCGGGAAGGCCGAGCCCGCCCTGATCGGCTTCAGCGATCACCTGCGTCGAGTCTTTGAAGTCCTGACCCGAGCGAAACGCGAAAAGCGTTCCCCCGCCTTCGAGCGAAGGTGGAAACTGCCCGGTGGCGAGATACTCCGCCAGCTCGCTCTTAGACTTCAGGGCTTCGATGCGCTTTAATTCGGGCGCGAGCGCAGCGGAGCCAATCTTTTCGATGGCCGCCTCGTCCAGGCAGGACGCGTAGTAATCGCCAATTTTTTGTGTCACTGCGTCCCGCGTCGCACTCACGTTCGCCGCTTCTTCCAGAATCGTTCGCAACTGTGCGCGGTTCTCGTCCTGCAGCTTGCGGTAAGTGTCCCAGCTGGACTGGTCCGGCGGAATCGGGTTGTTCTTCATCCAGCCGCCGCAAGAGTAGGTATAGAAGTCGACGCAAGGATCGACAGTTCTGTCCATGGCGGAGACATCAAGAACGGGTTCGGACTCAGAGTGCTGGGCAAGAGCGGGCACGCCGGTGGCGAGCACCGCGAGCAGAAGGCAACCGAATTTCACGTTCATAAGGTTTTCTGGCGCGAATTTGCTCTCTGAGACTATCAGCTCAGATCAAAATTTATCCAGCGTGACCGACCCATCGCTGGTGTGAACAGTCAGCCGGTTTCCGCCGCCATTCATCTTGCCGTGCAGATCGTGACCGCTAAAACTACCTTCCACCACGATCGGGATATCCGTTGTGATGCGGCCGTCACTAGTGTGGAGTTCAACATCCGCCGCCAGATCGCCGGGGACTTTAAGGTTGACGCTACCATCAGAGCTGCTCACTTCCCACGGGCTTTGCAGTTGTGATCCGGGCCGGGCTTCGACTTCTACACGGCCATCGCTGGTGCGCAACTCGAGCGCGTCGAATCGCCCGGACACTCGCACGGAACCGTCGCTGGTGTGGGCGCGCAAGCTACCATCCATGTCTTCGAGTTCAAGCCTGCCATCGCCGGTCGTGAAGTCGAACTCACCCTCTAGCCCCTTGGTGGTCACGTTTCCGTCGGCACTGCGGAGATTGACCTTCGCGCTGCGAGGCATTCGAATTTCAAGTTCCGTGTGCCGGGATTCCATGCCGACGGAGAAATGGGTGCGGCGGGGTTCTCGCAGCTCAATGCTCACCGCGCTGCCCTGCTGACTCTCCACGATCTCCAGTTGGCGGCTACCGATATGCCAGCCGCGAGTTGTGACTCGAGCCTCGATCTTGTTTTGATCCCACGCCTCGATGTGAATATTGGCGTCACGCGCTTCGAGACGTAAATCGGGCTTGCCGCTCAGGTCATAGGTCTTTGACCAGTCATCAGCGCGAGCCGCCGCACTGAGGGTTGAAACCGCGAGGATGGCAGTGAACAGGCGGAGGCAAGTCTTGGGCATGTCGGCAGTCTCCTGTATGGCACGGCGGGACAGACCGGTCCACGTATTCAGACGTAGGTACGGGGCTTTGGTTAGGGAAGTTCCCAGGGAAAATTGGCCGATAACTAGGGTCCTTAGGACAGAATCCTGAGGGGTGATTCACGCCGCTCAGGAATCATATAAGTCGCTCGTTAGACCACCGGTTGAAGCCGACCGAAAAGCCGTCCTCAAACGCCAAATTGGGTTTTCCGTGCGCGATTTTCACTCCGCAACGGCCTTCGCCGTCATTTTGGGATGGATCGAACAGAAATCAGGTTTAGGTCCGCGCTTCGCGAGGGTGAAGCTTCGCTGGAATAAAAGCGCTCGGCGCTGGTTTACTCTTATCTGCGTGGCCGACGGACGCTTATCGACGGAATCGTTTGAGCAGCTGGCGATGCCGCTGTTCGAACGACTTTACAACTTTGCGCGCTGGCTGACGCAAAATCGCGAAGAAGCCGAAGATCTTGTGCAAGAAACATATGCCAAGGCGCTGAAGGGGTTTTCTTCGTTCGAACCGGGAACGAATTTCAAAGCCTGGATCTTTCGTATTCTGCGCAACGGATTCCTGAATTCAAGGACTGGACTCAAGGCAGCCACGGTCTCGGTGGATATGAACGACGAAGACGCGATTCTTCCAGCCGAACTCCGGACCCCGGAGACGATCCTGATCGAACGTGTCAGCCAGGAGATGCTTCAGCAGGCGATCGCGGAATTGGCCGTCCCGTACCGCGAAGTCTTACTGCTCGCGGAGGCGGAAGAAATGTCTTACCAGGAAATCGCGGCGGCACTGGCCATCCCGGTTGGAACCGTGATGTCGCGGCTCTCACGCGCCCGAAGGATGGTTCGCGACGCCGTGCAAAAGAAATTGGGCAGGAGTGCGCCATGAACGAACCGACGACTCATACATCGTGGACGGAGCAACTGGACGCATACCTCGACGGCGAGCTTGACTCTGCCCGGACGGTAGAGCTGGATCGTCATCTGCGTGAATGCTCCACGTGCGCTGCGGAAGGGTTGCGGAGGCTCCAGTGGAAACGGGCGATCCATTCGGCAAGCCAACGTTATGCGGCCGATCCTTCACTGCGTGATCGAATTCAGAAAAGCATAGCGCCGCGCAGAATGGCGTGGTGGCAGTGGAGGCCGGCGTTCGCTCTGGCAGCCGCGGTTCTACTGCTATTTGCCGGCGTCAGGATTTTTGAGCAAGAAGTCTTGCGGCCAAAGCAGCACGTGGTTCAAGAAGCCCGACTCACGAGCGAATTGGCCGACTTGCACATAGCGACCCTGGCTAGCGCCAATCCGGTCGATGTCATTTCATCGGATCGGCATAACGTCAAACCCTGGTTTGCCGGCAAAATTCCTTTCACGTTCAACCTTCCTGAGTTGCAAGGAACTCCGTTCGAATTGGTGGGAGGCAGAGTCAGCTACCTGGAACAATCGCCGGGCGCACAGTTGCTTTATGGAGTCCGGAAGCACCAGATTTCGGTATTCATTTTCCCGGTGAGAACCTTGCCCCGAGATTTGGCAGCTGCCGGGGAAACCGATGCGCGATCCTTCCACATGGAAAGCTGGCAAAGAGACGGCCTACAGTATTTCGCCATCAGCGACGTCGCGCCGGATGACCTTCGCGCGCTGAGCGAGCTATTCAAGAAATAGTGCGACTGGCCGTCCGCTACACCTACTTTAGTACATCTTCGTTCGTCCATTGTGATACCTATTTCACTCGACTGTCTGCCTAACATACTAAGTGCACAAGCGTACGATGTCGCGTGACTTTGTGTCTGGTTTTGACAAGTGCACAATTGTAAGGAAATGAAGTTGACTTAGTCACTTCTGAAATATAGGATCGCCTTGTTATTGGCACTATACGGTCTTCATATTTGCAGTAGGGAGTTTCGGCCATGATAGAAACACAGATCAACGACAGCGAAGAAAGGAACTTCGGGGAGTTCCGCCGCAAAGTTCGCGCGGCGGAAATGCTTTCAGCAGCCATGCAGCGGTTGTTGCAGACGATTCACTTCAACGGTCATTTGAGCCTGGTGGTCCGGAACGGCCAGGTACTCAAGTCGGGTTATGAGGAGAGTTACTTCCGGCACCCGGAATCCTCAGTAACTAGATGACATAACGATTTCCCTTACAACTAAATAGCAAACGAAGGTCTTCGTAAAATAAACGAGCCCTGGGCCGATCAATCGGCACTGGGGCTTTTTGCGTTTTGAACTGGATTCCGTCCTCCCAAAGGAGAGGCAATGATCAAAATGAATTTCATAAACGAAGCAGACAACGACCAAGAAGCAAAAGTCGAACTCAAGTATTGCGAACGTTGTGGCGGGCTCTGGCTACGTCCGGGAGGAGCGGACGGAGTCTATTGCGCGAGTTGCAAGGTAAGTCTGGCCTCCCGGCCCGACCCTGACAGGCCGTTCGTTCGCACCACGCGCCGGCGGAAGGCCCGGCTACCCGGAACTCACGCTGCGGGTGCTCCGAGCCCAGGGCGCATTGAATCTCTTCAGGGCGTGGCGCTGAGCGGGGTGCGGGCATGAAAAACACCCCGGTGTTAGGCACCTACTATCGGCACATGATCGCGCAGGCGGAAGTGCCGCCCTCCGTCGTTTTCGGCGAAACAGAGATGGATCTCTGGCCCTACCGCAGTCGCACCACAGCCCTGCTGCGACGTTACGCCAGGGCTTCGGTGGAAGTAGGAAGACTGCCGTCGCTGCTGGGGAGGGAGTTCTTCCGCTCGCGGGTGACTTCGTACACAATGCGGAATTTCGAGGATGTGGTCATCTTTGTGGCCGACATGGAGAGGGCCATCGAAAAACTCAGCACGATTGAAAAGAAAATGCTGGCCATGAACATTCTCGAGGAATACACAGTGGACGAAGTAGCCCGATTACTCGGATATCACTCCAAGACGATTCGGCGCCTTTTGCCTGAGGCTCTCGACCAGCTTTCGCGGATACTACTCGCCGGCGGACTTTTGGACGAACTTCCCTGCGTGCGAAGCGGTTCGGAAAGTTGTCAAGGGGGTAAAAGCCACCGATTAGCGGTAACTAACTCAAAGGATGGAGGAAATAAAGGTCGCGGAAATGTCCAATCCAGGGGTTCCGATTTGATATCCTAAACTTAAGAGTCGAGAAAAAACGATTCCGAAGGGCGCGAAGGCAAATCGCGCCCTTTTTTACTATGATCGGAAGGAACGGGCAAGAGTCGGGAAGGCGGAACGGAACGCGGCATGGACATGTCCTGGGTCACGGAACGAATTGCATTGGGCGGGGGAATCTGGAACGCGCGGAATATGGAGGAAATCGCGCAACTGGGCGTCACGCACGTGCTCAACATGCAACTCGAGTTCGACGACCGTCCGTTGGCGGAGCCGCTGGGGATCCGCGTGCTGTGGAATCCGACGGATGACGACTTTCTGCCTAAGCCGGTCGGATTGCTGAAGCGTGGCGTCGATTTCGCGCTCGAGGCATTGTCCGACCCAGCGACAAGACTCTACATCCATTGCGCCGCGGGAGTTCACCGGGCTCCGATGATGACGCTCGCCGTACTGTGCGCAATGGAGTGGGAAATCGAAGCGGCGATGGTTCTGATCGAAACGAAAAGGCCGGTGGTCGACTTCGCTGACGTTTATGTGGAAAGCGTGCGCCGTTTTGTAGAGACGCAGGTAGAGAGCGAACAACGCAGTTCAGGTTAGCAGCAGTTTAGGGCCGGTTTTATCGCAAGTGTGACGCCGCTCGGCATGAGCGGCTTTTTTTATTGCCCAAAATAGGGCCGCTCGCTTTCGAGGAGAGGACGAGAAATGCTCGGATGGTTCGCAACGATCGACGAGAACTTGAAGACAAGCCGGCCCGCAAAATTGATTGCGATCTTGTTGCTGCTGGTGCCCGCGATGTCTACGGCCGTGAATGCACAAGGACCCGCACTGACGACGATCAGCGGCACGGTTTATCGTGCGGACGGGACTGCGGCGGCGGGCACCGTGTTGATCTCGTGGCCATCATTCCAAAGCGCCGAGGGAGACGTGGTGGCGGCCGGCAACCTGGCCGTGACCATTGGAGCAGCGGGCGCGTTTACGACACAGCTTGTTCCAAATGTCGGTGCCACTCCCGCGGGAACGTACTACGTCGTGGTGATGCAACTCGATGATGGAACGGTCCGCACGGAATACTGGGCGGTTCCGGCAACATCGCCGACGACGATCACGGCGGTGCTCATCACTCCAGGCACGGGGCTCGGGAACCTTGCAGTAACTCAGCAATATGTTGACGCTGCCGTGGCAGACCGAGCACTCGATTCGACGGTCGTTCATCTGGCGGGCGCGGAAACAATTACGGGGACAAAGCAATTCACGATACCTCCCATTCTCCCTTTGCCGGTTGGGTCCAGTGACGCAACGAACAAGGAGTATGTGGATACGGCAGTATCCAACGTAGGGTCGGGGGCATTCGTCGAAAAAGCGGGCGACACCATGTCCGGACCGTTAGTACTCCCGTCGGATCCAACGGCACCGAATCAAGCGTCTGACAGGCACTACGTGGATAGTGGACTCGCCGTAAAGGCGGATTTGGTGAACGGCACTGTTCCATCGGGCGAACTTGGGGTGGGAATCGCGAGCGCAACGACTTGTTTGAACGGCAATTCCACGTGGGGAACCTGCGGTGGGGGCGCGCCTGCCGGGATTACTTATGCAACCACGGCGCTGAATTGGACGCAGACCATTTCCGGGTCACTCACTGCCGGAGTGCTGGCCACGGTCACCTTGACTCCCTGTCCGATTGGGATCGACACAACGAGCGGCGTTGGTTATCAGGTTCTAGTCTCCGCCGGGGGAACGAGCGAGGCGGTCAATGTGTCCGCAACTTCTGGCGGGTGCACCTCTGGAGCCACCTCGGGAACAATCCGGTTCACGCCGTTCAATTCCTATGCGTCCGGATATACGATCAGCTCGGCGTCTTCGGGCATACAAGAGACTTTGAATGCGGGTTGCGGAGTAGATCCCACCGCGTATAAGAATAGCCAGTGCAATGTGACAATCCCGGCGAATGGACCGAATGGCTCGGTCAACACCTACAACGTGTTTGGGACGATCTTTTTGCACTCGAATCAGTCCATCCTAAGCGGGTATGGCGTGTCGCTAAGCTGTCAGGGGCGCGGCGCCTGCCTGCAGGTTGGCAGCCAGGGCACTTCCAACAATTTTACAAACAACGTCGTCTCGGGGCTGAGTTTTCGGACACCGACCGATCTGTCAGGCAACTCGGCCTTCGCAGGAGTTGCGATCACCCAAACGCAACGCACGTCTCAGGTCGCAACCATCACCACGGCGACCGCGCATGGCTTTCGCCCCGGCGACATGGTTACGATCCTCTTCACAGACAGCACTGGTTACTGGGGCGATGCGGTCGTCTCGGCGGTGCCGAGCACAACAGCTTTTCAGTATGCGCATGTTGGCAGCGATATCGCGGCACAGGCAAGTCCCGGCGTAGTAGCGCTGGCTTATGAAGCGATATTAGATAATGCCGCGGACACCCACTTTGTCGACATTTCTTACGATAAGGTCGGAGAAAACGGAAGGTTCAACAATTTCTTCGACATGTGGGACGACGAGAACGTCACCATCGATCACTTCAATAACCAGGCCGTGCCGTTGAATGCAAACGCGAACTGGACCGGATCTTTTGTTTTCTCGGGCGGAAACCAGAACTTCCAGGTTGCTCCGGTCATCACTCTGCGTGATTCGAGTATTACCGCAAACGGTTCGAACGGCGTAACTGTCTACAACTCAAACGGCCTTTACATCGAAAACACGGTGCTTCAGGCGACCGGCTTATGGCAAGTGTTTTCTTCGAATTCAACCGGGAACCTGCAAGGCGCGGATCTTCAGAACGTCTATTCTGAAAGCACTGTAGGAGCGAATCCCGCCTCGCCTGCCCGCTCCCCCTTCCCTGGTCTCGGTATCGCAGGCCTGATTGCCGGAGCGTCGAGCGCTGCCGCAAGTTTTCAGATCACTGGAAACGGTGGAACCGCGGGAGGGTTTGCGGCGGGAGGGACTGGCTCGATTCCGTATTCGTACTTCATCGTGGTCAACGACACGACCGCGGGGGGGCAAACCTCTCCACTGCAAGTGATGAGTTGGCTCTCCACCGGGAGCGATTCGATTCCGGTGCAGTGGCCGAGAGTGGCGAATGGAAGCGACGCCATCAATTATGACGTGATTCGAATGACGACCCCCTCGGCCATCGGATCTGCGTATCCCTACAACGGCGGATGCCCGGGGGGATCGGGCGGGACTTGTGGATACGTGGCAAAAGGACTGTCTCAATCAGCGGCATGTGCGGGTGGACTGGTGTGTAGTTACACGGATAGCGGATCCGCATCCACCTCCGCCTATACGGTGAAACAGGCAACCTACAACGGCATCCTGGCGTTCTGGCCGGGGGCGGTCGTTTCAGTCAACAAGACGATCTCGGTTGATCGGGAACAACCGGGCGTTGGTGTCGGACTGAATGGGAACCCGTTGGAGGTCGCACGGCAGTGTCCAGGCCATGGAACGACGTCGCCGGGAGGTTTCACGACTTGTCTCGTGAGCGTAACCTCGAACAGCGGCGTGGGCGCCAACCAAACGGCTACGATTTTGACCGACGGACAAGAGTCAGGCGGAGGTCAGTCGCTAGTCAAGGGGAGGTTGAACTTCTCGACCTCGCCTGGGGCGAATCTTTCGGCGCACCATATCATCACGCTTATCGACGCGCAGCCTGCCCTGACACAGGCAACGTGGGGTTATCGCCCACCAGCCAATGCGAATGACACATGGATCGGGACCGATGTCAGCGCGACAGCCGCGCTCGGCTCAGGACAACTTGCGTTTGGAGCTCCAGTCGCGATTACGAATTACATTGCGCAAACCGGCGATGGCGTCCACGCAAACTGGCTGGAACGGTTGAATGCTTCGTTAAAAGAATTCAACGTGCCGGCGAAGTTTGATCAGAGCGTTACGCTCGCAGGACTCGCCAACGGGTGCCTCAATATTGCGTCGGGAGTGATTACCTCGACCGGTACTCCTTGCGGATCTGGCGGCGGTGGGGGCAGCGTCAGTTCGGTGTTTGGTAGAACAGGGGCCGTCGTTGCCGCGAGCGGCGACTATAGCGTTTCACAAGTTACTGGCGCAGCGGCCGACGCAGCGGTGGTTCATAACACGGGCGATGAGTCCATCGCCGGAACTAAGACCTTCAACGGTAATTTGGTATTGCCTCAGGGCAGCGGTTTCATACCAGCAGTGGGCGGGCTCGGGCTGGATACAACGGCGATGCTGCCGGTGGTGAATCTTGGCGGCACCACCCATCAGGTCGCTTTTACGAGTTCAAACATCAGCGGGCAGGCGGGGACGGCGCTGGCGCTGGCGGCGACTCCGACGCAATGCAGCGGCGCGTTTGCAACCGGCATCGCGGCCAATGGCAACGCGAATTGCACGACGGCGAATGTAATCCAGTTGTCGGAAACGACTCCACCCACGGGGATACCGAACTGGGGTATTTTCTGGTTTGACTCCGCTACACATACTCCGCGAGTTATCGAGAACAATGGTCAAGCGATTCAATTAGGCCTCACTAACTTATTTAATTCTGACCCCGGTGGAGACCCTACTGACAATCTCGAAGAGCTGAATGGATCGTCGGCACAGAACTTCCGTGTCTATTCGAGTTATACAAACAGCACAACATGGCAGCGAACTTCGTTGGGATTCGATACGACGGATAGCTACTCCGTGTTGCGAAGCGAGAATGCGACGTCGGCCTCGGCGCCCGGACTTGGTTTTTGGATTGGGAGCGGTTTGAAGTGGGTGATCGATGCCACCGGCAACCTCAAACCCTGGACCGATCTTACGTTCAACATAGGGAGCGATACTGGCAACGCAGCAAAGAGCGTTTTTGCGAAGACTTCTTTCAATATCTATAACAGCGGACGTCAGGATTTTGAATTCACCAACGACACCACGAACGGAACTGCGGCAAACCTGCTGGCCGTATACAACAGCAGCGCTACGGGCGCGCAAACGGCAGCGACTTCGAGCACGGACGGCGTCATTGGAGTTGTGAGCGGCGGAGCGGGCACAACCGGCAAGGCAGTACTCACGTGGGCTGGGTTTGCGTCCTGCAACTTTGACGCATCGAGCCCAGTGGCGGGCGACTTCGTTGTCGCCAGCACGACCCAGGCTGGGAAATGTCACGACACGGGATCGACGACGCGGCCCACAGGAGTGCAGGTCATCGGACGGATTGAAGCGGGAGGAGTGCGAGTCAGCCTCGACTCTCCGAGTGGAGGCAGTGGAGGAGGAGCCGTCAGTTCCGTTTTTGGTCGTACGGGCGCGGTGACAGCGACGAGTGGAGATTATTCAGTGTCACAGGTAACGGGCGCAGCGGTCGATTCCACGATCGTACACCTGGCAGGAACGGAGACCATAACCGGAGCGAAAACATTTTCCAGCGACGTGTCGTTGGGCGGAAACCTGAATGTCGCCGGAAATATTAATCAGACGGGCAGCGGGCCGACACAGTGGTCGGGGAAAGAATGGACGGGAACGACCGTCACGGTGCCGAGCGGTATGGATTTCTCGCTCGGAGTTGGATCGGACGGATTATTCAGATGTCAGTTGGCAGGCGGATCGTCGTGCCTGGCATCGGGTGGTGCGGTAAGCAGCGTGTTCGGACGAACCGGCGCGGTTGTGGCGACGAGCGGAGATTACTCAGTGACGCAGATCACCGGCGCTGCCCCACTAGCCTCGCCAACGTTTACTGGATCTCCCACGGTTCCCGGTTACGTTCCGACGAGCACGACGGTCAATGGTCATGCGCTCTCGGCGAACGTCACAGTCTCCGCGTCAGACCTCACGACCGGCACGCTTCCTGTGGCTCAACTGCCGGCTTCCACATGCTCGTGGATCACGGTTCCGACGGAGGCAGGATCGGGCAACGCGTACACTGGAACGAACAAGGCAATTCTCTGGGGAGTGTATAACCCGTACCCTTGCGTGACTAACAACGTCGCCTATGTGGTCGGGACCGCCGATAACACCAGTAACAGCTATGCCCTGGGACTTTATTCCGGCGCCTCGGCTGGAACGGGCACGTTGGTCGCAACAACGGCGTCAACGGCGGGAACAACCTTCGCCGCATCGACCGGGATAAAGCACATCGCTTGGAATGCATCCAGCATTGTGGTGCCAGCCGGGCGTATCTACATCGCATTGACCAGTAACTGTGCAGCCACATGCGTGGCATTGCTCGGAACGTCGGGATCAGGTGTGACTTGGGCTGCCAACGTCCAAGTTAGCGTCACGACGGGCGGGGCTGCCCTGCCGTCTACTGTGACCTTGCCGGCCGACAGCTTCAGTTCCGGTGCGTCGATTCCCGCGCTGATTGTGTATTGAGTTGCAGGATTGAATAACAGGATCTCAGGACACAATCATGAAACGAGTGCTGTTCTTCCTCCTGCTGGGAGCGCCGTGGGCGTGTGCCTCTAACTATTACGTCGACTGCAATTATGGGTCGAATGGGAACCCTGGGACGAGCCCGCAGCAGGCGTGGCGCACGCTGCTGCAGGTCGGGATCTCGGCGTTTCAGCCCGGCGACACCATCAACTTGCGCCGCGACTGCACATGGAACGAGACTCTGACTCCGCCGGCGAGCGGGACCAGTGGATCGTTGATCAAAATTGACAGTTATGGAAACGGATTGCCTCCACACTTGACCGGATACATGCCGATCGCAGGACGATGGTGGACTCAGGTGGGGAGCTCGAATGTATGGTCAGCAACCTTGTACTCAGCGACCAGCGGACTGACCGGAGTTGTGCAATGCGGCATTCGCGGATTCTATTGCCTTACACAACCACCATCTCAACTGCAGTACGTACGCTTTGGCACGACTTGGGGAACGGCACAGTTAAACCAGTCCGCTCTTAGTCAGGATCGAGACTTCTGGTACGACTCGACTAACTCTATTTTGTATGTGTACAGTGCGACGGGAAATCCGGCGTCGCATTACTCGACGGTCGCGCCAATCGTGCTGAGCGGCGGGACGATGTTGAATGTAAACGGTGTGTCCTGGTTGGAAATCCAGCACTTGCAGATCGATTGGTTCGATGGATATGGGGTGCAGGTACAGGGACCGAGCGACCATCTATGGTTCGCGAATATGTCGGCGAACAGTGAAGTGGAGAATTCGACGGTGCCTCTGGGTTTTTATGTACAGCCGACCGGCACGCCCGTCGACATCCATCTTTATAACACCGACGCGAACATGAACTATGTAGGTTATCACTTCGATCGCTGCACCGGGGGCGGATGCTCGTTTGAGATTAAGAATTGCCGCGCTTACGGAAATCGGGCCTATGGCATCGTGGATAACGTGCATGGGGCAGTGAGTTACGACTTTTGCCATCTTTACGCAAACAATCTCGCGACAGCAGTTACCGTGGATACGTCGGGAACTCCGGGTCCGACGCCGGGCACCCACAATGTTCCCGCAGAGACTCCGCCCTGGATACGTGAGTGGCGGCGGTGGCCGGCGTATACAACGGTGAGCTACGACGATCCGGGGTTGGTGCAATACAGCGATACCTACGTCAACTCTCTCTTGCCGATCATGACAGCCAAAGGAATCCCGTTGTCGATTGCGGTGGTCACTGGCGGCAGTTATTCGCAATCGATTATCGGCGAGGTGCAAGGCTGGATCAACGCGAGTTGGGACATTAATGCCCACTCGATTTCGCATGAGTACTGGGATCCGCCGGCCGCGAATTGTGGAACCAGCGGGCCGTTTCCGGTGCCGTGCCATGCTTTTGAGAACTTGCAGTATGTCGGTACCACCGCGTCGACGGTGACTTTGAACGTAACGCATCCGTCCGCGGGGCATGCGACCTTTACCGTCACGACCAGTCCCGACGATCCGGCGGCAGATATCAACTGGAATTTGACGCCGGCCGCACCGGGACAGTTGTCGACGGGGCTCGACACGCTGGGCGGAATCCTGTTTACGCTCCAGCAGCGGGGCGTGTTTTCGGTCACGCTCGATCCGAATGCGAAGAGCACTGCCCGGAGTATTTCACTGGCCAATATTTCCAGTCTGGATATTCGAACCGCTGCACAGAACCTCGACCTCGACGAGACCCAGATGGAAACGGAAGAAATGAGCTGGGCGCAGGGATGGATGAATCTGAATTTCACAGGACTTCCGACGCAGCGAGTGTATGTGATGCCGGGGACTTACGAAGATCCGGCCACGGAGAACATTGCGGCGGGGCTGGGATATGTAGGAGTTCGCGGGACTGGCAGTTTGAAACCCTGTTGCGGAGCGAACACCACCCTCGGGGCCGGCTACGACGTGTTCAATATTTTGAGCCAGGGCGTCGTGCCGAACTACCAGGGGCTCAGCTATGTGGCGATGCGAAATCGAGTGCGTCAGGATCTGTTCAAGAATGCGTTGTGGGGGCGTCCGATCGGCTACTTCTGGCATGTAAACGAGTTGCGGCCCGACGAGGTTGCGAACTTCATGGATGCGCTCGTCCAGGGCGGAGCACAGCTCGAATCGAACACGCAGATGGTGAACCTGTTGCTCGCGTGCCAACAGAATGACTTGGTACCCGCAGGGTATGTTGCGGGGAGTTATTACGTTTGTCCGGGGAACAATGTTGCCGCGGATTTTCGTCCAACGGTAAATTCACCGGTGCGGGATGCGGGGACGAACCTGGGATCGGAATACCAGGACGACTTGATGGGGATCAATCAGAATCTGTACGGAGCGGGGTGGGAGATCGGGGCGTACGCATACGTGCCGGAGAATTTCAGCGCGACGCATTGAGCGAAAGATTGAACGACAGATTGAGCGAGGCTTGTGCGCTGCTGGACAGCCGAGAGCGGCTGTTGCCAGGTTGTGATCAAGGAAGGCCGTCAGGGGATGGCGTTTGGAAGATGAATTTGGGCCCGGGTATTTGGAATGGTTAGGAAACAATCTTGACACACGGCGGAAGGGTGACGAGCCGTTTTATCAACCGAGCAATGGTGAGATTTGGCAGCCGACGGAACGTGATCATTTCATCACGAAATTTCTTAAGATCCGGACGAAGACCGCCGGCCGCGCCTGTTTCGAATTGAATCGCGCCCAGCGGGAATACTCCGCAACTTGCTCGAAGCAGAACGTCGTCCTCAAGGCGCGGCAAATTGGGATCACGACATATATCGCGGCAAGGTTCTTTGCTCAGACAATTTCGCAGAGCGGCATCTTGAGCATGCAAGTGACCCATGACCGTCAATCGGCGGAAGACGTCTTCCGGATCGTGCGCCGGTTCTGGGACAACCTGCCTGAGGAATGGCGGAAAGGCAATCTGCGAACTTCGCACCGTAACGTGCGGCAGTTAGTGTTTCCGCATCTGGACAGCGAATACTGTCTGGCTTCGGCTGCGGAAAATGCCGGACGCGGGCGGACGATCCAGAATCTGCATTGTTCGGAGGTCTCGCGCTGGGGCGGGGATGGCGACGAGGCCCTGGCGTCATTGCGCGCGGCGGTTGTGCCGGACGGGCAGATGGTTTTGGAATCGACGCCCAACGGAGCTGGTGGTCTTTTTTACGAAGAGTGGCAACGTGCGGCGGAGACCGGATACACGCGGCATTTTTTTCCGTGGTGGTATGACGCAGCCTACGCGATTGAGCCTGGCTCAAATTTTGGGGAACTGACGGAAGAAGAACAGGAACTGGCCAGGCTCCACGGACTGAAGCTGGATCAGATCGCCTGGCGGCGCAAACAGTGGGCGTCATTCCGCGGACTGGCGGCGCAGGAGTTTGCCGAAGACGCGGCCTCGTGTTTCCTGGCGTCGGGGGAATGTTTCTTTGAACTCGCTGCGGTGGAGCGGGCGCTCAAACAGATGGGCGAACCCCTGACGACTCACGATAACGGCCGCGCGTCGACTTGGTTGCCGGCACGGACGGGAAAATCGTTTGTCATCGGAGTGGATCCTGCGGGCGGCGGCGCGGAGGGCGACTACTCTTGTGCCGAAGTGATCGATTTCGAACTCGGGGCGCAGTGCGCTGAACTGCACGGACATTGGACACCGCGGGAATTGGCCGACAAAGTCGTCGAGCTGGGAAAGCAATACAACACAGCGTTGCTGGCCGTGGAGAGAAACAATCACGGGCACACCGTCCTGGCCCGCATCCGGACCCTGGATTATCCGCGGGTGTTTCAACAAGACGAAAAGGATGGCTGGCTGACGACGGCGGCGAATCGCCCCACGATGCTCGAAAATCTCGCGTCGGTTTTGTCAGCGGAGCCGGAGCGGTTTCGAAGTGAACGGCTGCTGCATGAATTTCGTACGTTCGTCCGAGACGCGGACGGGCGTCCGGCGGCGGCTTCGGGAGCACATGACGATTGCGTGATCGCGATGGCAATCGCCTGGGCAGTGCGAATGGCGGAGGCGGGGCAGCGAGCAAAGAACTGGACCGACTTCAGCTCCCTGGAAAAGTGAACATTCGCGCTGTGGTGGCCGTCACAGGCAAGAAACGGCGAAAACGATAGTTTGTTGGTTGGGCGAAGCCATGTCGCCACGAGGTCCATGCCAACGACTGCCGTTCAACATGTAAAGAGGATGCGGGGCGGGGCGCAGAGTCATCTGATGCGCTGCGACGACGGTCATTATTACGTGGTGAAGTTCCGCAATAATCCGCAACATGAGCGGGTGCTGGCGAATGAATTTCTGGCAACCCGATTGGCAGAACGAGTGGGATTGCCGGTGCCGGTTGCCGAAGTGGTCGAGGTGCCGCCATGGCTCGTGGAGCATACGGCGGAACTGACAATTGTGCTCGGGAATCATGCGATTCAGGTCGAGGCAGGACTGCAATTTGGTTCGCGATTTGTCGTCAGTCCGGTGGAGGGACAGGTGTTCGACTACCTGCCTCCAGAGATGCTCGATCGGGTGCGGAACCTTAGTACATTTACGGGGATTCTCGCGCTCGACAAGTGGACTTGCAACGCCGACGGGCGCCAAGCCGCATTCTGGCGCAAGATGCGGGAAAAAAAATATTCCGCGGCCTTCATCGATCAAGGCTACTGCTTTAACGCTGGCGAGTGGACGTTCCCGGATTTTCCGCTGCGGGGAGTTTATCCGCGAAACGAAGTGTATGCGCGGGTGAACGGGTGGGAATCGTTTGAGCCCTGGTTGTCGCGGATTGAAAGGATCGATGAAGACGCGATTTGGCGAGTGGCCGGAGAAATCCCTCCGGCTTGGTATGGCGGGTCATGGGACGAACTGGAAACACTGGTGCGTGGACTGATCGAGAGGAAGACGATTGTGCGGGAATTGATTCTGGCGTTTCGAGGGTCACCGCGAAGACCGTTTCCGGAGTGGATGGAAACCAGCTGTTAGTGCTGATTTTCCATGGCTGACAAGAGACAACTCGATCTTCATTTGCTGCGATTCTTGCCGCATCCGTTGCGGGACGATTTCGTGACGGTCGGAGTGTTGCTCATGGAAAGCGATGGCGGATTCGCCGATGTGCAGTTTACCCGCGATGGGAAAATGTTGCAGTGCGTAGCACCGGAGGTTGAGTCGGAATGGTTCGAGTTGGTGGAAAAAGAGATTCGCGGCAGGCTCGGCCATCTGCACCGCCGCGACGATCTCATGGAGTTCATCAGCGAGCGATTCGGGACGGCGATCGATGTTGGGCCGACGAAGGCTGTGTTGACCGAGGACCCCGCGAAAGAAATGGAAGTGCTCGCTGCGATGTACCTGGTTCCGCTGGGACGAGGTGAACGCCCACAACAGCGTTCGGGACGCAGCGCGATCGTGAGCACAATGACCGAGGCTTTCCGCACGGCCGGCGTGCTGGAGCTGATGCAGCAGAACATGGACGTAGTGAAGTACACAGGGCAGGGCGATCCCTTCCGAATCGACTTTGGATATCGACTGGGAAATACAGTGAAAATGTTCCATGCGGTCTCGCTTGCTGCGAACGTGGATCAGGCGCTGGCTTTGGCGTACCGCTACTCGCGAGTCGAAAGCGGGATGCGGCAGGAACACCTGCAGGCTTCGTTGACTGCGGTTATCGACCACGAACTCGTAGTGCAAGAGGAAAAGATGCGCTTTGCGATTGGGATGCTGGAGCAGAATTCGGTGCGGGTAAGGTGGACAAGCGACATGCCGGAGATCGCAAGCGAAGCGCGGCGTGAGCTGCGGGCGTGATATTGCAAGAGTCCTGAACTTCAGAAAAGTGAATGAGCCAACTACGGCACGGTGAACACTGTGCCGTTTCGTTTTGGCAGCAAGCCTCGCGACATCAGCGTTCCGTGACATCAGCGTCCCGTCACACCAGCGTAAAGAGGAGATCATGAACATTCTAGAAAGCGTTCGCGGCGCCACGCGCCGGGTGGAAGGCGTGTCTTCTTCTTTTTCCCTGCCATCACGCTTGCGTGAATTTGCCACGAACTTGTTCGCCGGGCGCAGTGGGCGGCGGACGGCGGGAGCGGGGTCGAACCTGGCCCCGTTTTCTACGCCTAATTTCTCACGGTCGGGGATGCCCGGAAGTGGGTCGCGGTCAGGATCCACGCCGGCGAACAATCTCGTGCCGAAGCCGACACCGGTGAATCTGCGGCGCTTCGCCGAGACTCCGGTGGCGCGGCGCGCGATCAACGTGATCAAAGATCGGATCGTCGGTATGCGCTGGCGCATTCAACCGCGGCGGGGGCGCGTTCTCGAACAGATTCCGAATGGAGTACAACGGATCGAGACACTGACCGAGAACTTTGAGGCTCCTAACCCCGACGACTCCTTCCGCTCTTTGATTGAACAAGTACTCGAAGATGTGATCGTTGGTGGATTTGGTGCAATCGAGCTTGACTTAGTCGACGGATGGACACCGGAATCCACAGTTAGCCTTCCACTTACTATGTGGCCAGTCGACGGAGCGACGATTCGCATCATGGCGAACTGGGATGGGCGTCCTGACTCGCTGCGATACGCTCAGACGACCGGGCTGTATGGCGCGGATGGCTTGGTCGTGTTGAACGACGACGAGTTGAGTTATATCCGGCTCAATCCTCGGACACACACGCCGTTTGGGTTGGGGCGCGTCGAGGTGGCTTTTGAAACCATCAATGCTTTTCTGGGTGCGCATCGCTATGCGGGGCGGCTCGCTTCGAACTCTGTGGTGCAGTATGCGCTTTGGCTACAGGGGCTGACGCCGGCACATCATGAGCGGCTAATCCGATGGTGGCAGGACGAAATCGAAGGCACGGGCCGCGTGCCGATCATGTCAGCGGAGTCGAAGCCCGAGGTGTTGCGATTTGGCGCGGGAACCGATGCGGACCTGCGTTTGGGGTGGCAGGAATTTCTGATGCGGATCATCGCCGACGCCTTCGATCTGCCGGCACAGTTTCTAGGCCTGGAGCAAGACGTCAACCGTTCGACTGCCGCGGAGATGAGCGAGATGGCATTCCGCTCAGCGATTGTTCCAACCGCGCGACTGATCGCCGAGTATCTGACTCGCGACGCGATTGGCAAAAGACTGGGATGGACAGACCTGGAATTTGTATTCACCGATGTCGACGCCGAGGACGAGATGGAACAGGCGCAAATCGACGAGATACTGCTGCGGAACGGCGTGGTCACTGTGAATGAAGTCAGGCGAGCGAGAGGTCTGGCGGAAATTCTCTAAAGCAGACGTCGGGTAACCAGAGGCACGTTGTGAAGGCGCAATTCCTAGGAGATCACAGATGGGTTTGTCACTGGAGTCGATGGCGATCGAGATGCCGGCCGTGTACGGACATCCGAACCGGGCGGGGTTTCGGGGAGTGTTGACGGTCGTCGATGTTGCGTCTGACAAATCACCGTCCGGCGCGCGGGGGCATCGAGTGCTATTGACCCGGCGCGCGGCAGAAGCTGCGATGCCATCGCTGATGGGGATGGGATTGGATTATTCGCCAACCCTCGATCGACACGACGCGCGGCGAAAGATCGGCGTGATCACACGAGCTGAAATTGTCGGGCGTGCCATTGAAGTCGGCGGATTTCTCTACGCCCGGGATTTTCCGGAGATTGTCGCGGAGATTGGAAAACCGGAGCGGAGGGGATCACTTTCCGCAACGCGTGAGGGTATCGCGAGCCGCACATCAGCATCCGGACTCGGGATGTCGTATGAGATTGCCGATGCGCTGGTCGAAGATATTACGGCGTCGATCTGGGTGCTGAATCGCGTCACGTTTACCGGAGCAGCCGTGCTACGGCGCGATAAGGCGGCTTATGGATCGACATGGATCGAATTAGGGAAATGACGATAAGTGCTCTTATCCACAGGTTCGCAATGAAGGGTACGTAACAAAAACGGAAGCGACAAGGGTCCCTACCTTCTTCCATAACCAGAGAGGACATCGAGATGAATGAGGAAATAGTGAAACAGATGATAGCGGCAGCCGAAAAGCTGGCAACGGCTACGGAATCATTAGATCGTGTGCTGGGAAAACTGGATGCGCAGCAAGAAATGCTGAACGCGAAGGTCGACCGGATCGTCGCGGCGGTCGAGGAGAGCGTGACGCACACAACCGACCGTCGCCAATCGGAATCGGCCGGAAGCGAACTACAGCAGCGCGTAGTCGAACTCGAGAAGTCGAACGCCGATCTGAAGGCACAGGCATCGCGAATGGCGCGGAAGACTCTGTCGCCGGTGGTCTCGGCGCTGATCGGAAAAAACGAAATCGAAGGCGAGAGGCTCGATCCAGCGGTACTTAACAAGACGCTGGCTGCTCTCAGCGTGGAGCAGCGGATCGCCGTCAAGGCCGAGTTGGCGCGAGCGGGGATGATCGAGTAAGTCGGCGCCACAGCCTTCGGGATGGCAATTAGTGAATGGGACGCGACTTAGATCGCGTCCTTTTTAATTGGCACCAAGTTTTGACAAATCAATTGAGGAGAAGACATGAAGGCGAATTTTCTGGATTTGCACGCGGCGGCGGATTTCCTGGGGCCGGGCGCGATTGAAGTTGAACGCTATCAGACCGAAATCACTGACATCGTGCGGCGCCGGGGCGTATTCGGTCAACGGATCAAGCAAGTGCCGGCTACCGGACATCCTTCGCGATTCTTCGAAGAGACGGCGATTCCCTCGCCAACAGCTGCGCAGGCCTTTGTTGATCCGCGAAACATTGCGCCGGTGTTGCAGACGCCGACGCGCGTGGAGCGCAGCGTTCCGCTGAAGGCGCTGGTCTCGCAGATCAACTACAACCTGTTCGACATGGAAGTGGGAACGCAGCAGAGCCAGTTCGCTTATCTGCAAGCGAAGGATCTGACCGATTCCGTCGTCGGCGTTTTGCGCACGCACGATGTTGCGTTATGGAATGGGAACGACACATCACTGTCGACTCCGACGACGGCGCAGTATTTCGGCGCTATCGGACAGATCGAGGCTGGCGGCAACACCACGACGATTGCCACCACGGCGAGCATCGTCGACGGGCTGAAGAGCACCATCGCTCAGATGGTCTCGAGTTCGTCTTATGATGCGCGGCCGACGGCGATTTATGCCAATCCGGTGCTGCTCGACCTGATCGATCGCGAGATGAAAGCGGAGTTCAACGTTGTGCTCTCGACCATGCAGATCACGGGCGGACTCACGGTGAAGGCCCTGAGCACGCAGGCGGGCGAGTTGCCTCTGATTCCAGAGTGGGCTGTTCCTTACACGGGCACGCCCGGAAGCGGTACGGCTGTGCTGCCAGCTTACATCGTGACCGAAGACATGATCGAGTATCACTGGCTGACAGATCCGAATCCGCGTGTGTTCGCACTCGGATTGCCCAGCACCCTTGCGACGCAGAGCGTGGTCGTCAAGTTCGGCGCCATCGTGGTAAAGGGTGCGAACTACGCTCACTACGAAGTGAAAGTGAACCGGTAGTCATCGCTGTGAGTGCTCACTCATCGGAATCGTGATGAGTGGGCACTCGACTTTCATCGTCACGAGAACGGAAAAACAACCATGAACTATTTGCAACCGTCCGAATACGAGTTATACGGGCTGGAATCGACCACCTCTTTGTCGTGGGTGACTGCGGCATCGGCGATGATCGATGCACATTGCCGGCGCACCACGCTGGCGACGAATCAGTATACGGAAAGGGTGCGTACTGAAAACGGACAGCGCCCGGTACGGCTAACGTATCTGCCCTTGAATCCGGTTGCACCTGCGGCTTCGCCCATTGTCTCGGCCCGGGCTCGCTACGCGACGCCGCGAAGAGGCCAGCCGGAATTCGACGCGATGGTGTGGGACGCAGCGATTGCGTTTGGAATTCCAGGCACATGGGTAGCCCTGGACATCACGACGCTCGACGTATTTCTCGAGACTGGAGAAGTGACCCTCCCCGTGAACATCATGGGCTGGACGTTTACCGAACTGGAGTTTGTGTATACGGCAGGATTGGATACGTTTCCCGATGTCGTCAAGATCGCGTGTGCGCAGTTAGTCAAGAACGCGCAGGCTACTCCTGCACTGAATGTGAAGAAAAATGTGACTCCCGACAGAATGCAACTGATGTATTTCTCTGATTCTCTGTTGGACGAAACGGTGCAGTCGCTGCTCGCGCCCTATGTGGCGCAGAAAGTGGGATAGGCATGACTGGGATCTCTGGAACAGCAGCAGCTCGGGCAGCGGATGCCATTTTGCAAACCATGGGCGGCACTGAAGTGATTTTGCTGTTTCCCGCGGCCGGTTTGCCAGGTGATGGAGGGTCGGAACTCGGCCTGGTCGATCCAGGAGTGGTGCAAGCTCCGATTTCTCCGGTGATCGTCCGCGAGTTGACGACAGAAAACAATGGTCCACGACGCCGCATCGAGTTGCTGGCGGGGCAAACATCTCTGGCCGAGCAGGTAAGCCAGCGCAACGTGGCATCGGCGGAAGTGTTATTTGCAACGGCCCTGGGCCTAATCTACTGCGGCGAGATCTTCCACATACAAGGGGTCGTCGTCGAGCGGGTGGGCGGGGTTAGTTATCTCTATCGAGTTGCGGCGGTCTCGTGACTTGCTCGCTGTGAGCCAGCACGGCCGACTTAGTAGCGATTCGTAGGAGAACTCCCATAGGAGAAATATGCAAGCGGCGAAAGACAGCTTTTATATGGCGCTGCGGGCGCGATTGGCGGCGCTGAATCCGGCGCGGACGATGGTCATCGACGGAATCACCGTGCCGGCGATCGTGGTCCGTGAAAACCTGGAGCCGCGATTTGTCGAGGCACAGCCCCAGGCTTTCTATTTTGATTTTGGCGACATCCTCATCGCTGAGAGCAGCCGCCCGATGTTGGGAGTGGACTGTCATATCTGGTACGCAAGCGAAGGCAGTGGCGGAACTGGAGTGGATCGAGGGCGTGTACTGGCGGAAATGGACACCGAGCTGGTCAGAATCTGTGACCCGCCACACACGGAAATGCTCGATTACAGCCAGAATCCGGCTGCGGATTTAGGTTCGGGGATTTTCTGGACAGCTCCGGAGATGGCCAACGCACCAGGAGATGTTGAGATCCAAAAGCTGCAGTGGAGCGCCGGCGCTGGGCGCGTGGAGCGCTATGCTCAGGTACGGATCTATTTCTTTCTGCCCGAGGTAGAAGCATGACGCGGGCTGGATTGCGCCCGATCGCGCGACAGACGCGAGCCTATTTCGCCGCGGTGGACAGGGTGAATGGGCCGACAGCGATTTTCGATCCGTCGAAAGACAGCGGATTCCAACTCGATGCGCCACCCGCGCCCTGGATCGACCTGGGTTGGATTGAGAATTTTCAGCGCACGACAACGTCGCAGATCGAGGCTTTGACGGGCGGAGCCGTCGGCGCGGTGTCGGGGCAAGCGCGGCACGCGTTAGGTGCGCGGGTCGATTTCGAGTTTCGCGACTGGGGAAAATTGCAGATGGCCTTGGCTGGAGGCGCCGAACACATGAACGTGCTGGCGACTGACCCGAGTGCTTCGCGCGCTGGCTCGGGTGGCATTCCGCTGGCTGCCGTTCCTCTGCTAACCGGTTCGACCGCTGAAGAGTTGGTGGTAGGGACCGGCGCCGTCGCGGGGTTCGAAGCTGGCCAACGCATCGCATGTGACGTCGATTACGCGCAACAGGTTGGGTACGTTGGAACCGGCATCGCGGGAGCATATGTAAAGAACCCGGCTGATGTGCGTCAGGATGTCAATTATGTCCGGCGAGTTACTTTCAATGTTGCTTGTATCGCCGAAGTTACCGCGACGTCACTTGTCCTTACGCAGGCGCTACCAGGAGGAACACCAGCAGCCGGCGCTTCGGTACAGCAAGTGATGACTTTCGTTGATCGAGAAGGTGGCGCGTTCCTCCAACAGTGGTCGGGATTGTTTGTAGCCGATGACGAATCGGGCGGACGCGTTTGTTTTTTCTATCCCATCCTGAGCCCCTGCACGGTCAAACCAGAGTGGGTCAGGGAGAGTCTGGTTGAAATCAAGAAGCCGCTCGGAGAACTTGCTCTGCAGGCTTCATTCACAGCTTTACCCACCCTGGACGGCAACGACGGTGCGCTCGTCCTTTGCTATCGCAGTTATTTTCCAGCGGCCAACGCGGCGGTTTACTAAGCGGATCGGCGATTGAACACCGCCCCGAGATAGTCAGTCGCAAGCCAGCCCAACCTCAATGGAGCTTTTCGAATCTCGATGAAATTGACGATCGACAATCTCGACGGCCTCGGAGCCCAGGACTACACAGCGTTCGTGGATTCGAGCAAGAGTCCGAGCCTGGTTCGCAAGTTGAATGCGCCGGCAAAATTGACGGTCGGTCTGGTCACTCAGGGCGCTACCCTCGCGGTGCCGATCGTAAGTGCACGGGTGGTGCTGACTCTCGATAACGGCAATGATCTTTTTACGGGATATGTCGTCGATACTCCGACTTATCAGTATCAGGGCTGGGCAGAGCGTGGCGCGACGTATCGGTACGAAGTCGTCGCCCTGAGTGACGTAATGATACTGGATCAGAAAGCCCCTCCCCCGCACCCTCCGTTTGTTGAGCGCAACGCCGGTGATGCTTTCGCGCAATTGACGGCGGAAGCGCTACCGGGATGGTTTGACGTCACCGGAGTTCAGGCTGCGGATCCGATCCCGTATTACGGCGTTGATCCAGCGAAGAAGTGGACGGCATCAGCGGCGGAGATTGCGCTCGCCGCGCGCTGTTCGTATCGGGACGATGACAGCAAGCTCTTCTTCACTCCGCTCGGCACGAACGTCTACGTACTGTCTGAAAGTGACACGTCGTTTTCTCCGAGCGATCTCCAACTTCAGAGTGTGAATCGACTGATCAACGATTTGACGATTCTTGGCCCACTGGAGCCGAGCGCTCACGTCACGGACTATTTTGTCGGCGACGGAACGACAACCAAGTTCTACATGTCACAAAAGCCGTTCACACGCAGCAGTCAGGTCGCGCTCTATAACCGGACGATCCTCAACGAGATTTATACAGAGTTAGATCCGACTCATTGGACGGTAACCGATCCGCTCGGCGTCATTACAGTGAGCAACGGACAGTTACAGGTGGCGGGAGGAACGGGAATCGATGGACAAACACTCCTCGACTTCGTCGAGCAAATCGAGTTAGGGGGAGCCACAGTTCTGGAGCATGGCGACGTCGTGTTCAATGCTGCGTCGGATGGCGTGATCGGGGGACTTTACGCCCGAGCGGTTTCGATCGCCGGCTGCGTGGCAGGTTTTCGTATCACTCCCGCGGGGTCCAACTGCAGCATACAAGCGCTTGTCGCAGGATCTCTAACCGGCACGGTTCTCTCTACCCAGCCTGGACATCATTACGTATTCACCACGCTGCTTTATCCGACGGAAGTGTATCGCACACAGCAGGTGTATCACTCCTCGCTTCACACGAGCGGGTCGCCGCGTGGCGGCGCGCCTGTCGCTTGCGATGTACGAGTTGTCCTGAGAGTCCATGATATTGACCCCACCAATCCCGCGACGCAGGTCGCACCGGCCACGATTCTCTACGATGGTGTAGCCTCGAACGCGCCGGGGTTCTGCACCTATGCGCTGATCAACGCCGGCAATATTCAGTGTTCGCTCGCCTTCACATTCATATGGCTTCCGGTCGATGCGGTCGTGCGCAGTACTCTGCCCGGGGAGAATCCAGTCACAGTTCTGGTCGGATCACTTCTCGATGGAGCTGCGTGTCAGGTTTCCACCACACCCGACCTGCAGTTTTACCCCGAATACATCCCGGCGCCGAATGAGTTGATCCAGGTTAGTTATCGCGGTCAAGGTCACGCGGCGGCGCGGGTCATCGACTCCGCGACTATTGCCGCCCACCAGCACGGCGGGGACGATGGCGTGCGCGGCAGCGTGCGAGGGATTGGGGTTCCCACTCCTCGGACCTCGGCCGATTGCGAAATCGCAGCGCTCGCTCTGCTCGACGACGCATCGCAGGGTTGGGCTGGAGAGTATCAAGTCTGGAGTCAATTCCTTCCGGGCGGGGCCGCGGATATTTTTCCGGGCGACGGATTGGCCGTGAATGTGCCCTCGCGAGTAGCGGAGTTCACTGCGATTGTGCGCGAGGTAGACGTTGTGATCCTGGACATCGCCGGCGAAAACAGCCGGTATACGCTCCGGTTCGTCGACGCCGGTGATCCATCACTTGACTTCGAATTTGTGACGGCTCTGGTGAAGCAGAAGCAGGCGCTGATCCCTATCGATGTCACCGAAGTCGGAAATACCTATCTCGCCGATCTCACGGATGCGCAGATCACGAGTGTTACATCGACGACAGTAACCATCGATGTGGGATTCACTCCCGTCGCGGGCGGCGGAATTGAAGTAAGGTACTCGGACTCGGGTTGGGGTATTGGTTACAACGGCAATCTAATCGGGCGTTTCACAAGTAGCAGCTTTACGCTCACCCGCTGTGCCCGGTCGCAGACTTATTTCTTAAGGAGCTATGACGGCAGCGGCCCGCCGAAGTATTCGCGGTATTCGACGTCGCTGCATGTTGACTATCCACTATGAGCAATGCCAACGGGGAAATGGGGCCAGTACAGCGTCTGCATGAAACGTCGAGCAGCCGACAGGGCGGCGACTTCCAGGATAACGTGCTCGAGAAGTTGGCGCGGTTGGAAGCGAAGGTCGACGTGATTTTCGGGAACGGGCAGCCCGGTCGCATGAAATTCGCCGAAGATCGTCTAGTAGCGCTGGAAAGGAACGACCTTCGACGAACCGTTTATGACCGCCTCATAACGGCAGGGATCACATTCGCGATCAGCGGGCTCATCGCATGGCATGACCACCTTGGGCTGAAATAGAGCCATCCGAAAACTGGTTGGCGGCGAGAAGAGGGCAGCATGGTTTTCAAGCACCCGAATGTTCACCGGGAATCCGTCGAGTTCGCCGAGACGCAGAAATTACACATTGTTTCGGTGTATTCGAACCCTTACCGCTGGCAGCGGCGACGGGAAAGCTTCCACGATTTTCGCCTGCACATGGAAGCGAGTCCCAATGTTTCGCTCCATGTGGTCGAGGTCGCGTTCGGTGACCGTCCGCACGAAGTGACGAGCGCGGACAATCCATTCGACTTGCAATTGCGAACCGATTCCAGCCTTTGGATTAAGGAATGCGCCATCAACGAAGGGGTGCGGCGGTTCCCGGTCGGTTGGCAATACGGCGGCTATGTGGATGGTGACTTCCATTTCACTCGCTATGATTGGGCGCTGGAATCAATCCACATGTTACAGCACCATAGCTTTGTCCAGTTATTCAGCACTTATAGTGACTTGACCGGAGAGACATCAACGAGCTATCTCGGACATCGCCCGTATCGAATGAGCACGAGCTTTGCCTGGAATTATATTCACCAAAGCGAATTCCTCAGTTCGCGGACGGCACGGCGCGGTGGAATTCGCGGTGGAATCGATAGTTACTATGCTCCTCTTCATCCATCGAAGACATTCCCGTTTGGCCACGCTCCTGGAGCGACTGGCGGCGCGTGGGCCTGGCGCCGGGATGCTTTCGATATGGTGGGTGGGATGTTAGACACATGCATTCTGGGGAGTGCCGACTGGCATCAGGCTTTCGGACTTGTGCAGGCAACGAACGTTGCCTCGGAAATGAAGCGGTGCACGCAACCTTATGTTGAAACGGTGCTCAACTGGCAGGCGCGAGCTGCAAAACTGAACAACATCGAGGGGCGGTCCCCTATCGGATGCATCGACAACTTCGCGACGCATTCGTTTCACGGCAGCAAGTCACTGCGCGCTTACGGGGAACGATGGGGGATCCTGCGGAAGTGGGACTTCAATCCCGCGACAGACATCGCCAGAGACTGTCAGGGTTTGTGGCGTTGGACAGGAAACAAGCCGGGGCTGCGCGATGATGTGGCTCGATATTTCATCGAGCGCTCGGAGGACGGCCCAATGCTTCTCGGCGAAACGCCGCTCGTCTGAAGTTAGCGATGCAGTTAGTCGATGAAGTTAGCCGACTTCTTCGCTCCAGTTTTCCAAGGTCTTCTTCACGATGACCATGAACTGGTCGGCCAGCGCGCCGTCGATGATGCGATGGTCGTAGCCGAGCGTCAGGTGGACCACCGAACGGATCGCGATTGAGTCCGCTCCGTCTTTGTCGGTCATCACCACCGGTTGCTTGGTGATGCCGCCCACGCCCATGATGGCCACGTTCGGCTGATTGATGATGGGCAATCCGAATACGGCGCCGAATTGGCCTGGGTTCGTGATGGTGAAGGTCGCACCTTCGACATCGGTCGGCATCAGTTTCTTTGAGCGCGCCCTTTCGCCCAGATCAGTGATGCCGCGTTGCAGTCCCAGGAAGTTGAGTTCGTCCGAGTTTTTGAGAACGGGAACGATGAGGCCCCAGTCGAGCGCGACGGCGATTCCGGCATTGACGTGCTTGTGGTAGCGGACATTGTCGCCTTCGAGTGAAGCATTGACGACCGGGTACTGCTGCAAAGCGATGATGGCAGCGCGAACAAAAAATGGCATGAACGTGAGCCGCGCCCCATGGCGCTGCTCGAATCCGCTCTTGAGTTTGTTGCGGAGGTTGACGATATGTGTCATGTCCACTTCAAACATGCAGTGGACGTGAGCGCTGGTGCGGCGCGATTCGATCATGCGCTGAGCGATGATCTTGCGCATTTGCGACATCGGGACAAGATCGCCGGGAACGGAACTCGGGGCAACAGTCGGGGCCGGGGCCGGGCGTGTGGCGGGCGCGGGCGGAGCTGACGAGCGGCGCTCGACAAAATCGAGGACGTCCTGCTTCGTCACCCGACCACCAGTGCCGGTGCCACTCAATTTGGCAAGATCCACGCTGTGTTCACGGGCCAGCTTGCGGACGAGCGGTGAAGAACGAACGTCGGAGTCCTCCTCGTCATCGGTGGTGGGGGGCGTGGAGGAAGTGGAACTAGGAACGCTGGCCGCGACGGGAGCGGGGGGGGCCGGAGCTTCTTTTTTTGCAGGAGCAGAAGTCGAAGGCGCGGGCGGCGCGGCCTTGCCGGGGGCGGCAATCGCGCCGTTGCCGTCTCCAATCACGCCAACAATAGTGTTGACCTGAACCGTGTTGCCTTCTGAGACCTTGATTTCCTGGAGGATTCCGCTGGCAGGAGCCGGGATTTCCGCGTCGACCTTGTCCGTGGAAATCTCGAAAAGGGGCTCGTCGCGCTGGATTTTATCACCGGGCTTTTTCAGCCATTTGGTGATGGTTCCTTCGAAAATCGATTCGCCCATCTGGGGCATGACTACGTCAGTCGGCATAGTTCCCTTTCCGTGAAGCCCGGCACAAACGCGGGGACGAGCAACTAGACATTATAGCGAAGCTGGAACCGAGCGCGTGCACGGAGGTGCGCCCGCGGCCCACCGCTTTTTCAGCCTGCTGGCTTAACGAAGCTGCGATCTCTTTAAGAGCGACGGGGGAGCAACGCGTGATGAAGCAATTCGTAGCGGTCATATTTTGTTCTTTGTCCGCTTTTGGGCAAGCGGCGTATGGCGGCGCCGGACGGAGTTCCGGGGCCACGGGATTCTATGCGTCCGGCAACAGCAGTTGTGCGGCGCCCAACTTTTGCGCCTACGCGGGGGCGGACCTGGTTCCTTCGGGCGCAACGCCAAATTTCGGCGCTCTCATAAACAACAACGCGACGGCCACCGACAGTTCTTATCTCGGGCATACGAATTTCGACGGCACTACGTTCGGTAACTCGGCGCTGCTGAGCCCGATCACGCGGCTGACGGATTCGGTGAGTGCGCAGGGGAAGACGAATGTCAATTTCACGGCCGGGATGGGCGGATCGGGCGTCTTCACGCTGACGAACACGAATACAAGCCTGGTACGCATCGACCAGAACTCTCTTGGACTCGTCTGCCGGTTCTACACCAGCGGCGCAAATAAAGGACACTGCGCCGCGCCTCCGAGTGGCTGGGGCGGAGGTGCGCCGGCTTTGGGAATTTTCATCACTACGGGGCAGCTATCCGGCGGCACATGCACCAGCAACTGTCCCGCGAACGACTTCGGCGCTAACAGTTTTTCACTGACCGATCCGACGGTCCTTTATACGTTTGGCAACGATGCTTACGATATCTCGAGCGCGACCACGGTCACTCCTTACACGATCAGCCCATCGACCGGTGTCTATAGCGTCGGCTCTCCGCTGGCGGATTTTCAATACGGATTGCCGCTCGGCTCAAATGCACCGCTGTGGCAAACAAGCACGAGCTATCCCTACGGGGCTTACGTGACGCACAGGTTGACGGCAAGTGAGATGGCCGGCGGAACCGGCGTGTGGGCGCAGAACACCGCTTACAACCTTGGTGACATTGTGGTCAGCGGTGGCTCGGGCGCGGGTAATTGTATGTATCGGGTGATCGTCGCGGGAACTTCGCTCGCAACCGGCACCGGTCCGGCGTTTGTAACGACTCCACCATGCAAGAACGACACCATCAAAGAGGCTGCGCCATCGACCGTGCAATGGCGCGGTACGAATAGTACCGCTCAGTTCGTCTATCAGAACACAGGCGCAGCAGGCACGTCGGCCGCATCGGCCTTTCAGTGGATTGCCACCCCTGCGACTCTCGCGACCGACGGATCGATGAGTTCGGGATCTGCCGTTCTAACTTCGCCAAGCAGCCCGTTCACAAGCGCCCAAGTTGGGCAGACGATTTCAGTCGCCGGAGCGGGAAACAGCGCTGGCACCGCTCCGCTCTACAGCACGATCCTCAGTTATCAAAATTCGGGACAGGTCACGCTCGCCATCCCGGCAGCCGCCACGGTTTCGGGGACAGCCATGATCGCTTTGACTGGCCATCCCGACCTGATGTCGTCGGCTGTCGCGGATAGCCACGGAATCGTCTGGACCAACGTGGGCACAAGTTATTCTATTACCGCGGGGAATCAACTCTGGCAGGCGACGGGTGGTATCAGTCGAGATACCGCGTACGGTGGCTATGCCTCGCAATATGGGATTGCGATTTCAACTAACTCCTACGGGTTCGCACCTACTTACTCCAAGTACACGGCGGACCAAGGGTCAGGCAATTGGGCACTCGAGTACGATCATACCACGAACACTTATCACCTCTTGAATACTCTCACCGGAATTTGGACAGACTGGTCTTGCATCGGTGGGTCTGGGTACAACTGCGCTGGCGGGACCGTGTCCGGTTCGACTGTCGGACCTTTGCAGGCGATCTCCAACCCGCTCGGCACCGGTCAGAACTGCCCGTTCTTCGTCCACAACGAGAAGATGAGCAGCAACGGCCTTTACATCATGATTGTGAACCAAGCCGATGTGTATGCGGCGTGCGCTTCGCTGCAAAACTTTCTGTTGTGGCAAACTTCACCTTCCGGATTCAATCCCATTTCCTCTTTGCAGTTCACTTTTGCCGGGATGAATCACTGGGCCATTGGCACCAACAAGATGGTTGCCTTTAACAGCTCCGGATGGGGTCACACTGCCGGTGTCTTCATCGGCGTGTATAACGCCAATAATGCACAGGGTAACAACGGCTCAGGGACGGGCTATGCGCCGCCGTTTAGTGTCTATCTCAACCCGTTGACCAGCCAATCGACCGCGCAGACCGTGCCTCCAGGTTGCTATGTGACTGTGGCGTCCATCCAGAACCCGGATTGTAATTTGTCCGAGATTCTCGATTCGCATCTTAGCTGGGTGGGCGATCCCGGGTCGGACACTTACCCGGTATGCGGCACGTCTTTCAACTACGCCACTCTCGGCCCGGCGTTTAACGCGTGGCAGAATATGGAGACTTGTTACCAAACCTATCCCACCTATCCGACGGGTTATGCACCACCGGCGTCTTACACGCTGCCGTCGGCGAGCGTCGGCAACGTCTGGCAATTTACCCACACCTTCGCGACTGGGACGAGCGCCGCTTTCTCCACGCAATTTCAAATCAGCGAATATTCTCAGGACGCCAACTGGTTGTTCTGGTCGAGCGATTGGAACTGCCAGAACGGATCGACGACCGGAAGCGCGCCAACCGTCTATCCGGGAAGTGGGACCTATGTCGACATGCTCGCCGTCACTGCGTTTCCTGCGAACCCAACGAGCGTATGCGGACTTCCATGGGCCGCGTCGACGACCTATGTTGTCGGGAACATGATCAACCCGATCGAGGGAACGACCGGTACCGGCGCGGTCGACGACGTGTTTCAGGCAATTTACGCGGGCGGACCGACTGGCAGCACACAACCGGGGCCGGCGATTCCGAACTCGTATTTCAGCACGGCGACAACCCCGACGAGTTCATCGCCCGGCAGTACGATCTGCGACAGCGCTTCGGGCGCGTCTTTGAATCCGTCGCTTCCTTATTCGACGAGTTGCCCGTCAGGCACGGTTTGGCAAGACATCGGTCCGCAGACGCAGCGCGGAGATGTCTTCGCCGTGAACCTCGGAAACCAGCATTAAATCGGCACTCCAAAATCGGGCATACCTAAATCGGGCAACCCATGAAAATCTCAGAGCACTTCACACTCGGGGAGCTTACCTTCTCCGCCGTGGCCGTTCGCCGAGGCTTCGACAACACTCCCAGCCTCGCCGTCATGAGAAACCTCGCGCGTGTCGCTACGGTTATGGAAGAAATCCGAACGCAGCTTGGTTGCCGGCCGATCGTGGTGCACAGCGCCTATCGATCGGTGGATGTGAATCACGCCGTGGGCGGCATTTCGACCAGCGCTCATTGCCAGGGCCTCGCTTGCGATTTTGTTTGTCCTGCGTTTGGAACGCCAGCGGCCATCGCATTGGAGATCGTCAGGTCTGACGTCGAATATGACCAACTGATTCTCGAGTATGGATGGGTACATCTTGGCTTGGCACCGGCGGGCTCAACACCGCGCCACGAGGCGCTGACGAAACGTTCGCAAAGTGCGCCCTATGAGGTCGGAATTCGGATTGACGCTTGAGGCGTAGGCGAGCTACCCACGCCGCCCGATAGACCAAAGCAAATCATTCAATCAGGAGGCACTATCTTGAACAAATTCTCTGCCTATCTACCTACGGCTTTGCTGTTGCTAACTTCGCTCGCGAATGCAGCCACACCAGCTGTCGCGGCGTTCTGGATGAACCACGCGACTGCGGCTGCCATTTTGGCGCCCTTGGCAGTCATCGTGGCTCATTGGTTGCCATCGCCGGCGACAGGCTCTAACTCGAAGTAATTCACGATCTGCAGTAACTCACGATCTAACGAGTCATTGGAGGAAATAATTTATGCAAAAACTTCTCGTAGTCACTCTGTCTCTGGCCATTCTGTGCACAGGGTGCTCAGCCGCATGGGTCGCGACGCTTGATTCCATTCTGGCAGCGGCCGCGCCCGCACTGATCAACATTCTGCAAATCGTCGCGGTCGCGAACGGTCAGCCGGTGAATGCCACCCTCGCGGCCAAAATCAACACCGATGCCGCCGATATCAAGACGCTGGCGACTGACTTCGCCAAGCTTTCGTCGGGATCTGGTTCTGGCGTATGCCAGCAGTTACAGGCCGCGGTGAGTACATATCAGGCAGACCAGGAATTGGTGCTGCAAATGGCGCAGGTCGGCGATCCGAACACACAGACGAAGATCACGCTGCTCACTAGCCTAGTGGCTGGGACGGTAGAGGCGATTACGGCCGTGATTCCATCGTGCCAGACGAGCGCCCAAGCCATGAAGGGTACACCCCCTTTCAACATCTCGAATTTTGCGGCTGCTTACAACAGCATCTTGCTGGCGCCCACCGGCAACGCGGCGGTCGATCAGCTGACTCCGAACCTAATCCTTCATCGGCACTCGAAATTCGTACGATTGACGACCTTCGGACGATTGCAATGATCGTCCGCAAGTTCGGCGCACTGCGCGATCTTCACGATGTGAGGGATCGCATGTATCGGGCGTCGCAGCGGCCTGGGCTGTTCCCGCAACACGTCGATCTGCGCGAGTGGGCTGGACCGGTCAAAGATCAGGGTGACGAAGGCAGTTGTACCGGGCACGCTTTCTCATCTGCGCGCGAGTGGATCGCGCGGAAGTATGACCGCTGCTCGCCGGTCCTCAGTCCGCAATTCCTTTACGTCGAGGAACTGATCGCGTCTGGATCGTTTCCCCACGATGCGGGAGCCATGCCGCGAACCGCATGCCAGACGCTCACGACGAAAGGCTGCTGCGAAGCGTCTCTCTACTCTTATGTTGCCGGCAAGTTCAGCCGGCCGACGGCGGAGCAGTCGCAGAATGCGCTGCAATACAAAACGGGTGCTTATCACCGCATTGAGAATTTGGATGATTGTCTCCGTTGCCTGGCCGATCCCACACCGTGGCCTGTGACGATCGGGTTCCCGGTCTACGAGTCATTCATGACGCAGCAGGTTGCGGACACCGGAATCATGCCAGTTCCGAAGGCAGATGAAGAGCCACAGGGCGGTCACGAAGTGCTATGTCTCGGTTATAGCCTCGCGACCCGCAGCGCCCTCATGCAAAACAGTTGGGGCGACGGCTGGGGGCAACGCGGATATTTCTGGATGCCGTTTGAAGTAGTAGCGTCGCCCGCCACGGATTTGTGGATGGTGCACACCGGCGCGCCGTGGAATCCTACAGCTTGATGCGCGACAGCAAAGCCGGGGATGGTTTGGCGTCGTAACGATTCCTTGCCACTTGGATTTGTTCCCGATTTTCTTGCGCCCACTTGGCGAGAGTCTGGATCGGCTTGCGCAGCGTGCATCCGAGGTCTGTCAGTTCGTATTCGACTCGCGGAGGCACCGTGGGAAAAACGGTGCGCGTCACGAGTCCGTCGCGCTCCAGGCCCTTGAGCGTCAACGTCAACATGCGTTGCGAGATGCCTTCGATCGCGCGGCGCAAATCGCTGAAGCGTTTGGGACCGCCCGCCAGCAATTGGACGATCAACACACTCCACTTGTCGCCCACGCGATTTAACACCTCGCGGACGGCGAGGCATGACGTGGGAACATGTTTGTGACTCGGTGACATCGATGTGCCTTCTTGCGTTCTCTCTTGCCTGGTTCTATTCTGTCGCTGGTTACCTAATTATACCTAACCACAAATAGGAACCTAGCGAGGCAGCAAACCTATGAGCGGAACTCACAGCACACACCCGGCTGGCGAAATCGCCAGCGACGCCCTCGATCAGCTTTTCCGGCAGGCTCGAACGCACTCTGCATGGCTTCCGAGGCGCGTGCCAGTGGAGACGCTGCGTGAGGTCTACGCCCTGGCGCGTTTTGGGCCAACGAGCGCAAATTCCAGTCCCGCGCGATTTCTATTTCTTGAAAGCGAAGCGGCAAAGGCCCGTCTGCTGCCGGCGCTCGCTCCACAGAATGTGGAAAAGACCAAGGCCGCGCCGGTCACGGCCATCATCGCCTGGGATGTCGATTTCTTCGACCAGCTTCTGAAATTGTTCCCCCATTTTGATATGCGGCCGCTCTTTGCCGGGAATGCGGCGCTGGCTGAGGAAACGGCATTCCGCAACAGCTCGCTGCAGGGAGGCTACTTCATTCTCGCAGCTCGCGCCGTGGGTCTTGATTGCGGTCCGATGTCCGGGTTCGACAAAGCGAAGGTGAATGCTGAATTTTTCCCAGACGGCAAATGGAAGGTGAACTTCCTCTGCAATCTTGGATATGGCGATAGCAGCAAGCTGTACCCGCGGAATCCGCGGCTGGAATTCGAGGAAGCCTGCCGGGTCTTGTGAGATTTGGCCCACGGGCAAGGGAGATGCGGCAAAGCCGCGTCTCAACTATTTTTTCTCGTTCTTCTTTTCGACTTTCGCCCAGGTATCTTTCAGGGCCACGGTGCGGTTGAAAACGAGGTGGCCGGGCTTCGAATCCGGATCCACGCAGAAATACCCAAGCCGCTCGAACTGATAACGGCTTTCAACCGGAGCATTCGCCAGCGACGGTTCGAGCTTCGCCTGCGCGATCACTTCGAGCGAATTCGGATTCAGGTTCGCCGTGAACTCCTGGCCTTCCTCAACCTGATTCGGATCCTCTTTGCTGAAGAGCTTGTCATAGATTCGAACCTCAGCATCAACGGCGTGCGCGGCCGACACCCAATGAATGGTTGATTTCACCTTGCGCCCGTCGGGAGCATTGCCACCACGCGTGGCCGGATCATAAGTGCAGTGAACTTCAATCACTTCTCCGCGATCATTCTTTACCACCGACTTCGCGGTGATGAAATAGCCGTAGCGCAACCGCACTTCGCGCCCCGGTGACAGACGGTAATACTGCTTCGGCGGATCTTCGCGAAAATCGTCCTGTTCGATATACAGCACTTTGGAAAACGGCACTTTCCGTTTTCCCGCGCTCTCGTCTTCAGGATTGTTCACCGCTTCAACTTCTTCTACCTGGCCTTCCGGGTAGTTATCGATGACGACCTTGAGCGGGCGCAGCACGGCCATCACACGCGGTGCATGCTTGTTGAGGTCTTCGCGGACGAAGTGCTCGAGCATCGCGAGTTCGAGCGTGCCATTCGTCTTTGATACACCAATCGCTGCGCAAAAATTGCGGATCGCCTCGGGTGTATACCCGCGACGGCGTATGCCGGAGAGCGTTGGCATGCGCGGATCGTCCCATCCCGTTACGTATTTGCCCTGCACCAGTTGCAGCAGCTTGCGCTTGCTCAGCAGCGTATAGGTCAGGCCGAGACGATCAAACTCCATTTGCTGCGACGGAAAAATTCCGAGCTGCTCAATGAACCAGTTATAGAGCGGGCGGTGATCCTCGAACTCGAGAGTGCAGATGGAGTGCGTTACATGTTCGATCGAATCCGATTGCCCATGTGCGAAGTCGTACATAGGATAAATCAGCCACTTCCCGCCGGTACGATGATGTTCGGCGCGCAGAATGCGGTACAACACGGGATCACGCAGATTCAGATTCCGCGACGCCATGTCGATTTTTGCCCGCAACACGCGCGAGCCGTCGGGAAATTCGCCGTTGCGCATGCGCTCGAAGAGATCGAGGTTTTCTTTCGCCGAGCGGTCGCGATAGGGACTGTCTTTGCCCGGCTCGGTCAGAGTGCCGCGATACTTACGAATTTCTTCTGCGCTCAGGTCGTCGACATACGCCTTGCCGCTATTGATCAGCTTGATCGCCCACTCATAAAGCTGATCGAAGTAGTCCGAAGCGTAATGCAGTCCATCCCATTCAAATCCCAGCCAGTGGACGTCTTTCTTGATCGAGTCGACATACTCCTGCTCTTCTTTTTCGGGATTGGTATCGTCGAAGCGCAGGTTGGTCTTGCCGCCGAATTCGTCGGCGAGTCCAAAGTTCAGGCAAATGGATTTCGCATGGCCGATGTGCAAGTAGCCATTCGGCTCGGGGGGAAAACGAGTCTGAATGACGGCGTCGCCGAATTTTTTCGTCTTGAGATCTTCGATAACGGCGTCACGGATAAAGTTCGATGGCCGAGGCTCGGCAGGCGAGGCTCCAGCGGGTTCGTTTGAGGTAGATGTGTTCGCAACACTCATGCTGTCTTTATTTTATATGGGAAGCGAGAGTTCGCGTCGATTCACGGCTTTCGGGGCGTTGCTCAGCCGCCGAATGAAAGAAGAGGAAGGAATCTGCATGATAATCTGCGTCTAGTAGCAAGTTTCATGTCATGGCAAATTGTGTTCAATGCGGTCGGCAACTCCCGGGCCTGACCTTTGGCAAGAAGCTTTGCCAGTGGTGCGTCCAGCATGAAGCCGCACAGCGTGGCGAGGATTCGCCCATCCAACGCATCGAGCCCGCACCGTGGACGCGAAGCCAGTCGAGTTCGATGCCAGTGACGCAGGCGATATTCGCTATCAATGTCATGGTGTTTATTGCCATGGCCCTAGCCGGAGCTTCGATCACCCAACCTAACTCGGCTGACTTGCTCCGCTTTGGAGCGAACTTTGGCCCATACACCATGGCTGGCCAATGGTGGCGATTGCTGACTTGTGTGTTCGTGCACATTGGCATCATCCATATTGCGCTCAATATGTGGTGCCTCTGGGGCCTGGGCCGCTTGGCGGAGTCGATTTACGACCATTGGACTTACGCCGCCGCCTATCTGATCACCGGCGTATCGGCGAGTGTGGGCAGCCTGATCTGGGATCCCGCGCGCCTCAGCGCTGGAGCCTCGGGTGCAATATTTGGAATTGCCGGGGCGTTGATTTCGTCGCTGTATCTCGGCGAATTCAACATTCCGAAGACATCGGTGTCGGCGATGTTGCAGAGCATCGTGAGATTCGCGGGCATCAACCTCGTATTTGGAGCCATGGCCGGCCACACCGACAACGCCGCTCACGTTGGCGGTCTGGTTTCAGGACTGATTCTTGGAGCGCTCATCGCAAAGATCGCACCGAACAACGATGATTTCCCTCGACGCGTTGGCGTTCTTTTGATCGGGATCGCGTTGGCCTTCGGCGGCGCGGCATGGCTACAGCGTTCACATGGATATGTCGTTCACGCCGCCAATGGACAGAAACTGCTCGCCGAAAAGAAAACCGACCAGGCGATCGCGGAGCTGCAAACAGCCATCCGCCAGCGGCCCGCATATGTCGAAGGACATTACGAACTGGCGCACGCTTATTGGATCAAGGGCGACTTGCCGAGTGCCCAACGCGAGCTCAAGCGTGTGATTGAACTCGATCCGAGCAATGAGAGGCCGTATTTTTCCCTCGGCATGTCTTACCTCGATCAAAATCATCCCCAGGAAGCCCGCGCCAGTTTTGGGCAACTGCTCAAACTGAATCCCAGCAGCGCCGACGCGCACTTTGGCTTGGGTGTGGCTTCGGCGACCGAACACAACTACGCCGATGCGCTCGAGCAATACAAACTCACGCTGAAGCTTGACCCCGCCTACGATGGTGTTTATCAGGAGATGGGCGTGGTACAGGCCAAGCTTAAGCTATATGACGATGCGTTGGCATCTTTGCTGCGGCAACAGAAGGATGGAGACAATCCTGAAAACGAAGCGGCCCTCGCCGGCGTGTACGAAGCGAAAGGCATGCATCGCGAAGCTGAACGAGCGCGACAGCTAGCGAAGCAGCTTCAAGATCGAAACCCGAATCAAGATTAGAAAGTCAAAACTAAACCCCCAACTTTTGACGGGCCTGCTCGATCCTCTTGAGCGTTGACTCCCGCCCCAGTACTACCAAGGTCTCAAATAATGGCGGCGCGTTCTTGCGTCCGCACACGGCGACTCGTATGGGCTGAAACATTTGGCCCGCCTTTACTCCCAACTCCTGAGCGGCAGCGCGCAGGCCCTGGTCCAGCGGGTCGTGTTGGAATTCGGTCTTTGCCAGTACGTCTTGTGCCCGATTCAATACCTTGAGCGCCATCGCGGCGTCGCCCTTTTGCGGAACGAGCTCTGCCGGATCGTAGGGCGGCAGCTGATCGACGAAGAAAAAATCGGCCGCAGTCAAGACGTCGCGCAGAAGCTTGATCCGCTCTCGAATGAGCGGAGTGATGTCGCGCATTTTCTCGGGCGAGATCGAGAATCCGGCCGCGTGGACGATCGGCAGAAGTCGCGCGCTTAATTCGTCAACCGACAATCCGCGAATATGCTCCGCATTGAGCCAGAGAGCTTTCGGATCGAAGGTTTCATCCGGAGTCGCAGCGGGCTCTTTGAAATTCACCACTGCATTTGCGCGGTTGATGCCTTCGAGCGAAAAAGCGTCGACGAGTTCCTGACGGGTCAGGTTTTCCCGATTATCTTTCGGCGACCAGCCCAGCAGACAGAGAAAATTGATGAAGGCTTCGGGGAGAAATCCCGCGTCGCGGTACGTAGTGACGCTGACGACCGGTCCATGGCGGCGTTTGGAGAGTTTCGATCCGTCCGGCGCAACGAGCAGCGGAAGATGGCCAAACTGCGGCGGCTTCGCGCCGGCTCCTTCAAAAATGAGCACGTGCTTGTAGGTATTCGAAAGATGGTCCTGGCCGCGGATGATGTGGCTGATGCGGAGATCGATGTCGTCGGCACACGAGGCCAGATGATAGGTGGGCATGCCATCGGACCGCAGGAGCGCGAAGTCTTCGATATCGTCGGCAGACTTGCTCTGTTCGCCATAAACCGCATCGTGAAAGCGGACCTGCTCGCCGGTGCCTCGCGGAACGCGGAAGCGCAAGGCAAAGGTCTCTCCTGCCGCGGCCCGGCGATCGCTTTCTGCGCGCGGCATTTCGCGCATTCCTTCGTTGAAGAGCCACGTTTGACCAGCGCCTGATTTTTCGCTCTCTCCGGTATGGGCCGGCGTGAAATCGCGGTACGCAAGTCCCTTTTGAAAGATTGCGTCCGCGATCTCGCGGTGAAGTCTCAGACGTTCCGACTGTTTGTATTCTTCGTCCCAGCCGAGGTCGAGCCAGCGAAGCCCCTCGAAAATGGAGTTCACGGAGGCGTCGGTATTCCGCTCGACGTCGGTATCGTCAAGGCGCAAGACGACCGTGCCCTTGTTGTGGCGCGCGTAGAGCCAGTTGAAGATAAATGTCCGGGCACTGCCAACGTGCAGAAAACCCGTGGGGGACGGAGCGAATCGAACACGAAGCATAACTTTTGAGTATAGCGGGATTGGAGTTCAGGCTCTAGCGGGCGAGCCGCCTGATCGAGAGCGATTTAGGGTCGGTTACCCGGCGGTTACCAAGGTAATGTTCCGTCTGAAGATCGCACTGGCGGCGCCGCATCTTATAAGAAGATACTCGTGAAAACGCCGTGCCCAGGGCGGAACCTGCCGGAAGACACCTGTTGTTTCCATCTGTCTGGTATGACAGGATTAGGCGAGATTCAAGGCCGTAGACGTGAGCTTTTCCAGCCCGGCCACAACTTGAGAGTGCTGAGGAGCGTTTAGGGATGAATAGTGTTGCCACAGGTCTGGTTCTGATTCCGGGGGCTGTGGCGCTCCTCGTCTTTCTCGTCTTCTGGTACCTATACGAGCAGAATCGGCACAGCTATTTTCGCGCCTGGTTGTTGGCCTGGGCCGCTTACACGCTGCACTACGCGCTCCGGGCGGTCGAACATTTTGCAGGTATGTCGGCAGTGTTGTTTTTGCTGAGCTCCATCCTGCTTGTCGCGATGGCGCTCTGCATCTTTGTATCGACCCGCCTGATGAAAGAACCGTTTGAGCTGAAGTGGTATGACGTCACGCTGGCGGTGATCGGATGCTTGCTGGTGTATTTCAGCTTGCGGTCGCACATGGCGAGCGGGGTTTTCGCTGAACGAGCCGCGCCTCTGCCATTTTATTTGCAGCTCGAAATCGGACTGGCCGCAATCCTGTTCTATTGTTCCTTTCATTTTTATCGCTATGCGTTTCGCCGGAGTTCTATTGCTTTCCGGACCCTGGCATTTTCGCTGGCCCTCTGGGCCGCTCTCATGGGCGCGGGACAAATGCGCCAGCCTTTTCTCGATGTCGTGGGTCAGCTCGGAGGTTTCCTCGGACCGATTCCCCAGATGCTTTTGGCCATCGCGATGGTGATGGTGCTGTTTGAGAACGAACGCAACGCGGTCCAGGAAAATGCGCTCACATTTTCCACGCTGGACGTTGATCCGCGGCGGTTGCTCTCGGCACCCGACCTCGTTCCAAGATTGCAGACGTTCGTCGACAGGCTGGTAGCGCCATTGCCTTCGCGGCGCGCGGTCTTTTTCGTTTCGCAGCAATGGCGCGGCACTTTGCCGTCGGTGCAAAAGGGATTCTCCGCGGAATTTCTGGAGAAATTGCAGAAAACGCAGGCTGGCGATTACATTTCCGAGCTGGCCTTCCGGCGGGGAGGCGTTGCCACTTTTCGCAGCATTGCCGATCTCGAAGAGCCGCTACCGGCGCTTTCGGGAGGAAAGTTTGAAGCCTGTAAGCAGCTGCTGCTTGCCGAGGGGATCGCGGATTTAATGGCGGTGAGCCTGCAGACACGGGAACACAATTTCGGCGTTCTCATTTTTCCGCACGCTGAGCGGCGGATGTTCGGCTCATCGAATTTGCGCTTGTTGATCGGGCTGGCGCTCCAGATCGCACTCACCCTGGAGAACTACGTCGTCATGCACGCGGCCCAGCGGCGAACGAAAGAATATGAGCTGCTCACCGAGATCGGGCAGGCCATCAGTTCTCACCTCAATCAGGACGAGGTGTTGCGCACGGTGCAGGTCGAACTTGGCCAGATTTTCGATACCAGCAACTTCTACATCGCGTTTCAGGAAGAAGATGAGATTCACTTCGAGCTTGAGATCGAAGGCGGATTCATTCTGCCGCGCCGCTCTCGCAAGCTGAGCAATGGGTTGACTGAATACATTATCCGCACTGGGCAGCCGATGCTGATCGAGACCAATCTCGAACAGACTCGCGCGAAACTCGGCCTCGATTTCCTGCCTCCGAAGCCGGCACGTTCGTTCTGCGGCGTGCCAATCTTTCTCGGCGGTAAGGCGGTCGGCGTGATGGCAGCGATGAGTACCGAGCGCGAAGCGCAATTCCAATCGCGCGATCTTGAAGTCATGCGAACCGCCGCCGGGCAACTTGGCGTAGCCATCGAAAATGCGCGCCTGTTCACCGAAGAGCAGCGGCGCGCGCGGCATCTCGCCTTCCTCAACAATATTTCGAAGATGGCGATCTCGAGCGACGACGCCGAGCGGATGATGGCCGACATCGTGCGCGAGATCCAGAAGAATTTCCGTTACGACCACATCGGCATCGGCATCATGGATTACGCCACCAAAGACATCGAGATCAAAGCCGAGGCAGGCAGCACATCGCAAACACTCGGCCGCCGCATTCCGGTCGGCAGCGGCGTTCTTGGCAAGGTCGCGCGCACCAGCGTCAGTGCGCTGGTGCAAAATGCCGGTCCCGGACAACTCGCCGGCGTTCTGCCCGAATCTCGCGCCGTGCTTTGCCTGCCGATCAGTTATGGCGAGACGTTGCTCGGCGTGCTCAACATCGAGAGCCGCGATGAGAACGCGTTCGCGCCGCAGGACGTTCTGATCCTGAACACGCTGGCCGATCTACTGGCGACGGCATTGCACAATTCTTTCGTGTTCCGCAAATTGCAACAGCAATCGATCACCGACGGTTTGACCGGCATTAAAACGAGACGATTCTTCTGGGAAGCCCTGAGTTCTGAATGGAAGCGCGCATCCCGCTCCGGACGGCCCTTCTCGGTCGTGCTCATCGACTTGGACAAATTCAAAGAGGTCAACGATTCTTACGGCCATCTTGAAGGCGACCTGGTGCTGGCTCGCGTCGGCCGGCTCCTCGAACAGAAGTGCCGCCAGTCAAACGTGGTCGCCCGCTATGGCGGAGACGAATTCATCATCCTGATGCCTGAGACGGGGATCGAGCAGTCGCAAGTGTTAGCCGAGAGACTGCGACTGTGGCTGGCGACCGACCCGATGCTCGAGGAACGCCACATCACCGGCAGCTTTGGAGTGGCCAGCTTCCCGGTGCACGGATTTTCCATGGAGGACCTGATTCGCGTCGCCGATGCTGGCATGTATGTGGCGAAGCACGCCGGGGGCAACCAGGTTTCCACCTCCGATGCATTTGGCGAAGGCTCTGCGGTCCAGCGCCAGCTCGTCTCCGGCTACATCGAAGGGTTTCTGCAGCGCGAACACAATGGCCCGGAACACCTCGAGGAATTGGTGCACACGCTCCACAAGCTTTGCGAAAACCAGGAAGACGCCGATCATAAGGCCATCAAAGAGGCGGTCGAAGCTTTGTCGCGCGCAGCCGAACTCCGGCAGCACAATGCCGCGGGACACGGTGAACAATGCGCGCACTACGCCAGCATTATCGCGCGGGGTCTCAATCTCCCGGCCAGGGAGATAGAAGATCTCACGTTTGCGGCACGCGTGCATGACGTAGGCAAGTTGTTTATCGCGGATCGAATTCTTAATAAAGCGAGCGCGCTCACCGAGAGCGAGACTGCGGCAATGAAGACCCACACGCTTGTGGGATCAGAAGTCTTGCGCGCAATTCCGGAAGTCGAGCGCGTAGCCCAGGCCGTCGAGTCTCACCACGAGGCCGTTGATGGCAGCGGCTATCCCTTGGGATTGAAGGGTGAAAATATTCCGCTCTACGGCCGCATCATCGCTGTCGCGGATGCGTTCGTAAATATGACCAGTGAACGCTCCCTGGCTCCGTCAAAGACCGACGAACAAGCGATTGCGGAATTGGCCAAACAGAGCGGCACTCGCTTCGATGGTATGATCGTCCGCCTCTTCGCGCGCTTGCTCAAGATGGAAAAGGCAACGAGCTTGGGCGGAGTGAACTAGGAAAGCAAACCGGGAAAGTAAACTAAGAAGACTGGCTTATCCAGCCGGTTCCGGGCTAAGCGTCAACACCAGCGTTGCATTCTTCGGCAAGTAACTCTTCCGCCGAAACCAATCTTCCATCGCCTCCCGAAGCTGATCAATCGGAACCTTTGCCCCGATCTCCATGCAGCCATCGCTCACCGGCAACGTGTCGTCAAACACGGTTGCGTTCGTGAAATTGCGCATGCTGAAATTGTCGAGCCATTTCAATGGACAAGGCTGGAGCTGTCCGTCGTGCTGGTATTCCACGCGGATTTTCCGGACAAACATGGCTTGATTTAAGCACGGATGAAGTCAGAGGCAGAGGTCAAAGGTAAGAGGTCAGAGTGCAGAGGTTAGAACCCAGATTTGACGTTTAACCTCTGCAATCTGACCTTTGCCCTCTGACCTTACTATGCCTTCCGCAATCTCTTCTCGAGATCGTCGACTTCCTGCTTCAGCCCCGCCGGAAGGTGGCTGCCAAACCGTGCAAAGTGTTCGCGGATCAATGGTACTTCAGCCAGCCAGCCGTCGACGTCGACGCTCAGCAACTTGGCCATGTTCGCTTCGGGCAAATCCAGGCCTCTCGTGTCCAGGTCCGCAGGCTCGGGGAGCCTGCCAATCGGCGTCTCCACCGCGTGCGCCTTGCCCTCGCAGCGTTCGAAGATCCACTTCAGCACGCGGCTGTTCTCACCGTATCCCGGCCATAGGAATTTGCCCTGTTCGTTGGTCCGAAACCAGTTTACGTAGAAAATCTTCGGTAGTTTGGCGCCCGGCGTCGCGCCGATCTTCAAATAGTGCGCGAAATAATCGCCCATGTGATAGCCGCAGAAGGGAAGCATCGCCATCGGGTCACGCCTCAGCTGCCCGACTTTGCCGGCCGCAGCCGCGGTGGTTTCGCTGCTGGCGGTTGCCCCGAGAAACGTCCCATGCTGCCAGTTGAAAGACTCCGTCACCAACGGCACGACACCGGGCCGGCGGCCGCCGAAAAGAATGGCGTCAATGGGCACACCTTTCGGATCTTCCCACTCCGGCGCGATTACCGGATTCTGGCTCGCCGGCGCTGTAAAGCGCGCATTCGGATGCGCCGCTCTTCGATCCGACGCCGGAGTCCACGGACGCCTCAGCCAGTCGATCAATTCGGCCGGCTTCTCCGAAGTCATCTGTTCCCACCAAACGTCTCCGTCGGGAGTCATGGCGCAATTTGTAAAAATAGAATTCTTGGTGGCCGTGAGCATGGCATTTCGGTTGGATTTCATGCTGGTTCCCGGCGCGACGCCGAAAAAACCGTATTCCGGATTGATGGCATATAAGCGGCCGTCGGCCCCGAACTTCATCCAGGCGATGTCGTCGCCAATGGTCTCGACCTTCCATCCCGGAATCGTCGGTATCAGCATCGCGAGATTCGTCTTGCCACAAGCGGACGGAAATGCTCCCGTCAGATACTTGACCACACCTGCGGGGCTCGTCATCTTGAGGATGAGCATGTGCTCCGCCATCCAACCCTCGTCCCGCGCTTGCACCGAAGCGATGCGCAGCGCATGACATTTTTTGCCGAGCAGAGCATTGCCGCCGTAGCCCGAGCCATACGACCAAATCTCGCGCGTCTCCGGGAAATGACAAATGTATTTGTCGACCGAATTGTTCGGCCAGGTCGAATCGGCCTGAGTCGGGGACAGCGGAGAGCCCACCGAGTGCAGGCCGCGGACAAAATCTCCGTCGCTTCCAAGCACATCCAGCACGCGAGTCCCAACGCGAGCCATGATGTGCATGCTCGCTACAACGTAGGCGGAATCTGTGATCTCGACGCCCGCATTCGCAATCGGCGATCCGATCGGGCCCATGCTGTAGGGAATGACATACATCGTGCGCCCCGTCATCGCGCCGGCAAACAGGCCCCGCAACTTCTCTTTCATCTTCGAAGGCTCTTCCCAGTTATTCGTGGGGCCAGCTTCTTCCTGGGTCCGCGCGCAGATGAAGGTTCGATCTTCGACCCTGGCCACGTCCGCCGGACTTGACCGCACCAGAACACAATTCGGCCGTTTCAGCTCGGATAACCGGATCGCCCCTCCAGTCAGCACCATCAGTTGCAACATCGCGTCATATTCTTCGTGCGAACCGTCGCACCAGTGCACCCGATCGGGCTTGCAGAGCTGAGCGGCTTCTTCTACCCATGCGGCGAGACGCGCATGCCGGACCGGCGATTTCTTTTCAGTAATGGTTTCCATATCGGATATGAGGCTGGACATAGGGAATCTCCTGAACAACAATCCGCACGACAAGCCGCACGATCCCAGGAGTGCTCTGTGAAAATGGCATTCGCAGGCAGACCACGCGAGAGTGTGCGGGAACATCTGCCCATGCCATCTAGGGACAGACATCTATTGTCCCTCATTTCGAGGGCTATTTCCAACTAGGATGTGGCAATGGCGGGGGTTTCGACCTGGGAAACAACTCCGGCAAGGTGTTTGAGGGTCTCATCGATGGTCAGCGAATACATCTCCCGACCAAGGCCCTCACCCGATTCCAAAGCCGTTTTCAAATAGTGCCCGGCGATTTCCTTGGCCAGTGAATCGGTGATGAGCTTCCCAGCACGCTTCTTATACTCGACCCATGCCGGATGCGGCAGAGCTACCCACACCGGACGCCCGTCGACCAAAAACTTGATATCCACCGCATCGGCATGACGGGTGGCCAGGGCTACGATGAGGGCTTGATAAATGCAGTGGACTTGCTTCTTGGTCCAACGGTCGGTAGCGACGAAATCGGTGTACATAGAGAGAGCCGAAACAACCGCTTATTAATATATCGTCGCGCAGAATAGGTGGCAAACCATACATGGCAGAACAAGGGGGCTGGTGCGTCAGCATGAATCCCCGCAATGCCGTGCCCGACGAGTTTTGGCTTTCCTCTACTTCGTCGTCTATTTTGCCGTTGGCGGTCGCTTCCCAGAAACCGGAATCAAGTGATCCTGATCCAGAAATTCCATCGGCCCGTGATCGGAATGCGCATTCGGCACCGCACGATCCTTGTCGGCGCTCATCACTTCCGTCTCCAGCGTCGGGGCCAACTGACCCGCAGCCGTCGTGTAGATCGCCTCGTGGAAAAGGGATCCTGTTTTCGCCTGAGCCAGCGCAAACACCGGAAACGCCTTCCCGCCGCCAAAGCCCACGGAAATGTAATCCGCCACCATCGTCCCCGAGAACGTCTCCGGCAACCACGTCAACTGCATCGGACCAGCCAGCGTCTCGGCCGTCGTCCACTTCGCTCCGCCAGTCGTGGACTGAATGAATCCAACCGACAGTGAGCAGTTATTTCCACAATTCGATACAGGATAGAAGTAGTAGGTCAGCGCTAGATGCGCGGTCGATCCTTTCGTCCCCGGTTCAATCCCGAGTCCAGTGATGAAGTGGTCCACCGTGCTGTTCACCGCATCGATCGGCACGCGCTTTACAGCTGACCAAGTCGTCCCGGTTGCCGACGTGCTATAGACAATGTCATTCGACGAGCAGTTGGTGCGGAAGCGGCAATCTGGCCACATCACGTAAATCTTGCCGCCTGCATCGATTCCCGACGAAATCAGTCCGGCGCTGCGGAGGCTCCCGGCTTCTGCGTGACTGATGTCAGCCGCCACATTCACTGCCGCGGACCAACTCTTGCCGCCATTGGTCGAATTGAATGCGATCACATCGCCGTTGAATCCGAGGATGGGCACGATAACTTTTCCGCCCGGTTTCACCACCGGCACGCCGCCGATACCGAAATCCTGCCCAGCCGTCGTCAGCGCCGCACCCCAGGTTTGGCCGCCATCGGTCGACGTGCTCATCATGATCTCGTCGCCGTTCGAGGTGTTGTCCCACTCCGAGTAGCAGTGCCCGTAATAGTGGCTGGTCGGAGTGTTGTCGCATACGATCCAGTTCTTGTCCGCCGATGCCGATCCCGTGACCGTGACCGGGTTCCCCCAGGTAATTCCGTCGGTCGACCGGCTCACCGCCACCGAAGTATTGGCGCCGATCGGCAGCGTGGAGATTAACCAGACAGCATGTAGCGCGTCATACGCGACGGCGGCGTCGCTCGCCGCCGAGTTCGTTCCGCCCTCATAAATCGTGATCCCTGGCAGATAGCCGTGAGTCCATGTCGATCCGCCGTTGGTCGAAGTCGCGAAGCCGATATCAGCGCCGCCCCCGCTCGAGATTCGAGCCACCTGAAATGCCGTTACTATGGTCGACCCGTAAGTGAACGCGCCCGGTTCCACTTCGGTCTCGTGCTGGCTCGGAGTGTCGGTGAATGTATCGTCGCTGAGCTGGGTGAGGCTGACTTGTGCTTCAGCCTGAGCGAAAGCGGCAAACACCAGGCCCGCGGCGAACATCACGCGGCGCACTGACTGCGACCCGAATAAAGACAAGAAGCCACCAGAGAGAGATTTGTGCTGGGAAGCGCCCATTACGATCAGACCTCGGACAGGATTTGGTTGAAGATTGAATGCAGGTGTAACGGGCCGTCCCAAGCCAGTTTCGGTTAGGAGCTGCTCCCAGGTGGCGACCCAACTACTATGGGCGAGAGTAGCCGCGCTCGGCAGTCCTGTCAACACTCATTCGGAGCAGTTGCTCCGGGCCGGACTTTACAAAAGGGTAAACTGGCCGCTAGCCTATTGCTATGCCCCAGTCCGTAAAAGAACGCGTTGGCAAGTTGCGGGAAGAAATTGCAGAGATCAGTGAAGCAAACCGCCAATACCTGCAAGGCGGCAAGAAGCTGATCGGAGCCTCAGATCAGGAACGCCGTATCCAAAGATTGCAGGAAATCATGGACGAGCTAATGTCGCTCACTGAATGGAAGAAAACTTAGTGATCTCGCCGAAAACAGTCCCGCTAATTTGACGACTGCACCTGCATATCTTCGGTAATCCAAAGCTGCGCCGGGGTGCCTTTCGTCGTGCGAGTAGCCGTCACCCGAAAAGTCCCGCCAGGAGTTTCGACGTCGTAAACATAAGGCGGCCGCTCACCTTTAATCGTAATGTAGTTCCCTGAAGTCAGTTCATCGAGCGTCCCATACTTCCCGGTTTGCGAGAGATAGCCGCGTTCGGCGTTCGCGATCACGATCAAATCATTCTTGACCCCCGTGAGCAACGCGATCTCCGCAGGATCGCTACTTCCCACGCCAGGGCCCAGAGCCTTGGTTTGAAGCGAGTAGATGTACATCCCAATCGCCAATGTGATGACCGTCCCCAAAAAGCCAAACGCACGCATCATAAATTCGCCCCGTCAGAAGCGATCGAACACGCCCCTCTGAAGCTAATTGCACCGCGAATCGCCCCAGCCAGCAAGTAACCAGAGTGTAGGTGCAGAATTTGTGGTTGTTTCAGGAGGCCGCAGAAAAACAACCTTCGAAGTGGTGGCCCCGGAGGGGCTCGAACCCCCAACCCTCAGTTCCGAAGACTGATGCTCTATCCAATTGAGCTACAGGGCCGTAACGCCTCAATACTATCAAGATGTCCTGGAAACAGTGTAGCGGTTCCGGGAGACGGTGTGGCCTGCTAACTATGGCTGCTAATTGTGCAGCGACTGCGAAAGGTTGATCAGGTTCTGTGGAAGCACACGAATAACGCCTCTGCGTGGGCTATCGATGTCAGCGATGAGAAAGAACGCGGTTGCGACAACAAACGGCAAAACGGTTAACAGAAGACCGACCACACGATGCGAGCTGTAGCCGACCAGCAGGCTGCAGCAGATGGCCAGAATTGCCATCAGGCTCCAGGCCCCACAGGGAATGCGGTTCCACCAGGCGGCCTGCGTGTATCCTGCCGATTCAAGACATCGTTCATCCCCATGACGACGAGCCCGACGGGAGGGGTGGGTCGCTCCGTCGCAGCGTTCTGGACGATCTGCCACATCTCTTTCTGGAGCCTCGCAGTCTCGGCGTCGACTTGCGCTAGCTGGGCCGCGTCGCGAATCGTGTAGAACAAAAGCCGCTGATCAAGATATCGGATGAGCAACTGACGAACTCTCGCCGCGTCCGCAGTCGTCAGCAGATCTGCTCTGGCATATTCCGTGCCGATCGCATTTGCCTCTTCTTCCTCGTAATTTTTGCGCTGATCGTACCGGCTTACCGCCATCGAAAAACTAAATCCAATGATCAGGGCCAGCAGAGTCAAGCTTGCGTTGACTACCAGGCTGAGATCGTCTCTCTCTTCCTGCCCAGGTCGATGTTTACTGGCCACGAAGGCACCGATGCGGACCGACAGCCACAACGTCACAAGAGAAACCGTAAAGACCAAAAGAGGATAGTCGAGTAATTTGATCAATCTTTGCGAACCCTCCTTTAATTAGGACAAACTTTATTTGGACAAATTTGATGACGCGGAGAGTTTAGGACAGTGCAGCCGGAAAACCAACTGGCGCTGCGCGTTGTACCATGAAAACGACCCATAAGAGCGACCAAGACCCACATGTCGACTGTCCCCAATCCCGTAACTCACGCCAGCGCGCACCTGCTCGAATTTGAGACCTTGCGCGCCCTGCTGGCCGGCTACGCCTCTTCGCCGCTCGGTCAGCGCCGTGTCGCCGAGTTGCTCCCTTCGCTCGACCGTGGCTGGATCGAGAACCAGCAACAGCTCACCACCGAGATTCGCGAGTACCGCCGCGTCGGTGGACGTTTCGAATTTGCCGGCCTGCCGGAAGTCGGCGAGCTGATCGAAGAGTCCCGCATCATCGGAGCCGCGCTCGAAACCACCGAGATCCGCGACATTGTTCTCGTGGCGGACCGCGCGTCGGAATGGCGCGAAATTGTCCGCCAGCCTCCGGCCGCCATGCGGAGTGACTGGGCCGCCGTGAGAACACTTTCCGACGGCATCGCCGACTTCAGCGCCTTTCTGCGCGTGTTCCGCAACAAAATCCTCCCCGACGGTACACTCGATGATCGCGCTTCGCCCGAACTGAGCCGCGTTCGCCGCGAAGTCGAAAAACAAAAACGCCAAATCCAGGAATCGCTCCGCGGCCATTTGAGAAAGCTTGCCGAAGGCGGCACGGTGCAAGACGAATTGATCACCATCCGCGGTGAACGCTTCGTGATTCCGGTCAAAGTCGAGCAGAAACGCCGGGTCCAGGGCGTAGTCCACGGCGCCAGTTCCAGCGGACAAACCGTCTTCGTCGAGCCGCTCGAGACCATCGAGCAAAATAACGAATTGGTTCGCCTGCTCGACGACGAACTAGCCGAGATCCACAGAATCCTCTTGGAGATGACGCGCCAGATCGGCGAAAACGCCGAGTGCATCGAAACCGCAGCCGATGTGCTAGCGGAATTGGAACTGCAATTCGCCAAAGCCCGTTTCGCCGAAGACTACAACTGCGTTGCGGTATCTCTTTCCGTTGAAGCAACGGGCAATGGGGCAGAGGGCGCAGCTCGGCTCCTCCTCCACCGCGCCCGCCATCCATTGCTCGAGCGCAACCTGAAACTAAAACACGCGAAGATAATCCCGATCACCATCGAGCTCGAAGGCTCGCACCGGCAGCTCGTCATCACCGGCCCCAATACCGGAGGCAAAACCGTCTCCCTTAAAACGCTGGGCCTGCTCGCTCTCATGGCGCAATCTGGAATCCCCGTGCCGGCCGATCGTGCCGACATGCCCGTCTTCGACTCCATCCTCGCCGATATCGGGGACTACCAATCGATCGAACAAAATTTATCGACCTTCTCCGCCCACGTCACAAACATCGACTTCATCTCGCGCACCGCGACCGCGAATTCGCTGGTGTTGCTCGATGAATTAGGCTCCGCCACCGATCCCGAAGAAGGCGCCGCTCTCGCCGTCGCGATCGCCGAGTACTTCCGCCGGGTCGGATGTATGAGCGTCATCTCCACCCACCACACCTCGCTGAAAGTTTACGGAGCGAACACGGAAGGGGTGGTCAACGCTTCGGTCGGTTTCGACGAGAACACCCTACAGCCAACCTACGAATTGAAAATCGGGGTTCCCGGAGCCTCCGCTGGAATCAACATCGCGCAACGCCTCGGCCTCAATCCCGCGATCATCGATTCCGCGCGTTCACGCCTCGGGTCGCAAACCCAGGACGTCGCCCGCTTCTTAGACCGGCTCCACTCGCAACTGCGCGATCTGGAAGCCGAACGCGCGCGAATGTCGACGCGCGAACAAGAGCTCGAGCGCGAAAAATCTCGTTTAGCCACTGACGGCCGCAAGGAGCAGCAAACAAAAATCCGCGAGATGGAAGGGAAGCTAGAAACTCTCTTTCGTGACTTCGAATATCACGCCCGCGAGGCCGTCAATGCCGTGCAGGACCGTGCAGCTGCTCAGAAATTATCCAAAGACGCCGAACGTCGCATCGCCAAGATGCGCCGCGAATTTCGTGAACAATTCGATTCCACCGTAGTCGCCCACTCGACCGGAGCCGATCGCGGCGACCCCAACGCCCAGCCGAGTCTCGTCAAGCACGTGTCGGAAGGCGACACCGTCAAACTCAAATCTATGGGCCGCCCCGCCGTTATCAAAAAGAAGATCGGCGAGAATCACTTCGATGTCGAAATCGGCTCGATGAAAATGCGCGTTCCCCGCGAAGACATCGCAGAAGTACTTGCCAAGGTCAGCGGAGCGCAAGGGCCCACGCAGAACCCCGTGGAAGCCGCTCGCTCCCGCGGCATCAGCGTCAAGTTGCAGAACGAAGCCAGCGACCTGAACACGCCCACCGAAATCAATGTCATCGGTCGCACTGTCGACGAAGCAACAAGCGAAGTGGAAAAATTTGTAGACCGTGCGTTTCTCGCCGGTATGCCGCGCGTAAGAATCGTCCACGGCAGCGGCATGGGCATCCTGCGAAAAGCGCTGCGTCAATATTTGCAGAAGCACCCGCATGTGGAGTCCGTTACCGAACCCCCATCCAATGAAGGCGGAGGCGGCGCAACGGTGGTGGAGCTGCGGGTCTAGCGGCGTGGCCGCTCAGCTTGCGTTGGCAGCTGCTGCGGGCGCCGGCGCACTGTCAGTGGCTTTGCCGTCATTCTCCCGCTGCTCAATAAAGAAGCTCTGCACATTGAATCGCTGGACACTGCCCCGTTGGAAATTGAACCGCTGCCCGTTCCGTCCACCCTTCGCGGCATCCGCATGAAGCGCGAGAGAATACTTGCCGCTCGAGTGCAGCATGCGGCTCTTGGCCGTGTCTTTCAAGTAATTGTGAAGAATCGCAACTACGCGCTCGCGATGCCCTGGATCTTTCACCGGGAACATGACTTCGACCCGCTCGTAGAGATTGCGCGGCATCCAGTCAGCGCTGCCGAGATAGAGGTCGGGTGCTCCGCCGTTTTCAAAATAAAAAATGCGGCTGTGTTCGAGGAATCGGCCAATGACGCTGCGCACGCGAATATTGTGGCTAAGCCCGCGCACTCCAGGACGCAGAGCACACGCCCCGCGCACGATCAAATCTATTTCGACACCCGCGTTTGAAGCCCGATACAGGCTCTCGATAATCGGCTGATCCAGCAGCGCATTCACTTTCGCGATAATCCGCGCCGGACGGTGGCGCCGCGCGTGCGCTGCCTCGCGATCGATCAATTCGATGCAGTTCTTCGCCAAGTCGTTAGGAGCAACAAAGAGCGGTTTGTACGCCCGCTGCTCAGAACGCGCCGTGAGGAAATTGAAAACCGCGTGGACGGCCGAAGTGACCTCGGGATCGCACGTCAGCAGACTCAGATCGGTGTAGAAGCGCGCGGTCGAGGGATTGTAGTTGCCAGTGCCCAGATGCGCATAGTGGCGAATTTCTCCGTCAGGATCATGCCGCGCCATCAGCGCCAGTTTGCAGTGAGTTTTCAGGCCAACGAGTCCGTGAAACACCTGGACCCCGGCCTCTTCTAAAGACCGCGCCCAGCGGATATTCGAAGCCTCGTCAAACCGCGCCTTCAACTCGACAACCACAGCCACTTCTTTCGTCTGCGCCGCTTCCATCAGCGCCCTCACAATTGGCGAATCTTCGCTGGTGCGGTAAAGCGTCTGCTTGATCGAGAGCACATCCGGATCGCGCGCCCCGGACTCGATAAACGAGACAACTGGCTGATACGAATCGTAAGGATGGTGCAGCAGCACATCGCCCTTGCGAATCTGCTCGTGCAGGCTCGAAATCTTCGGAGCGAAACTCAGCACCCTCGGAACAAATGGCTGGAACTTGAGGTCCGGTCGCGCCGTCTGGTCTGCCAGCGAAAACAATCGCGAGAGATTCACTGGGCCAGCGGTCTTAAACACCTGCCACGGACGTAGCCCGAATTGTTGGGTGAGCGGATCGACGATCTCAGCCGCCGCGTCGGCTTCTATCTCCAGCCGCACGATGTCGCCCTTGCGCCGTCCGTGGATTTGCGCATCGACGGTATCCAGCAGACTGCGCGATTCTTCCTCGTGGAGATAAAGATTACTGTTGCGGGTTGCGCGAAACGCTCCGGCCGAAATGACCTGGTAGCCCTTGTAGAGGTTGCGCGTGTGCTCTTCGACTAGGTCGTGCAGAAAAACGTAATCGATATGCCCGCTCTTGTCGCCTGCCTTCGCCGGAATGCGGACCAGTCGCGGCAATTTCCGAGGCACCGTAACGACTCCCAGATAAGTAGTCGATGGCCGGCGCCGCGGCCGTAACGAAAATGCCACGCACAAAGCTTTGTTGATAACGTGCGGAAATGGGTGTGACGGATCAATGGTCACGGGCGTGAGGAGCGGATCGACCTGGCGCGTGTAGAAAAGATCCATCTTGTCTTTGCCATACTCGTCGAGTGCGGCGACCGACAGCACGCGAATTCCTTCCTTGGCCAGTGCGGGAAGAAGCACGCGATTCCAACAATCGTATTGATCAACCACAAGAGTGTGGATCTCGGCAGCCAGGCGGCGCAGTTGTTCTTCGGCACTCAGGCCGTCCGGGCCAGCCTCGCGGACTCCATGCTCGACCTGCTGTAGCAAGGCCGCCAATCGCACTTCTACAAATTCATCGAGATTACTTGCGGTGATGGCGAGGAACTTCACCCGCTCGAGAAGCGGATTGCCCTCGTCTAACGCTTCTTCGAGCACGCGACGATTGAAGGCGAGCCACGATTCGTGGCGGTTGAAGTAGTAGCGCGGATCGCTCGGGTTGAGACGTGGCATTGGCTATAGGACGGTCGAGGCTAACGCGGCTCTGGCTGCGTCGGCAATCCTAACGCGCAACTGTTAATAATATGTGACAGACGACCGCCGTCTAATCTTGACCTCGTAGCGAGGCGTTCACACTGTTTTAACAATTCCTCCGTATAGTTCCCCCTTTATTTAGCTGGGTTCTGCTCGCGCGAATCCTGCAATCAACGCCCAGGGAGATTCCAATGGCTACTGCTACTGCTGCGCCCGTATTGCACGAAAAACTCAATCGCAGTCCTGGAGCAATCGGAATGATTGGCTTTGGGATCGTGCTTCTCGTGGGAGTGATTTACTCCGCGTACCACCTCCTGTCGGATCTCTCCGTTGAGCACAGCTCCGCTACGGCGTACGTACTACTCGGCATCGCCCTGTTCGTGGCTCTCGGATTTGAGTTCGTCAACGGATTCCATGACACGGCCAATGCCGTCGCGACGGTCATCTACACGCACTCGCTTGAGCCGCATATCGCGGTTGTCTGGTCCGGCTTTTGGAATTTCCTTGGCGTGCTGACGTCCAGTGGCCTGGTCGCCTTCGGCATCATCTCTTTGCTACCGGTTGAGCTGATTCTTCAGGTCGGCAGCAAAGCCGGCTTCGCGATGGTGTTCGCGTTGCTGGTTGCCGCGATCATCTGGAATCTCGGGACTTGGTATTTCGGCTTGCCCGCCTCGAGTTCGCACACACTGATCGGTTCGATCATCGGCGTTGGTATCGCCAACCAGCTGATGTCGCCGAAAACCGGCACCAGCGGTGTGGATTGGGGCCAAGCCACCAACATCGGCAAGTCCCTGTTACTGTCGCCACTCGTGGGATTTGTGTGCGCCTTTCTGCTGTTAACTCTGATGAAGGCAGTCATCAAGAATCGGGCTCTGTACGAAGCGCCCGTCGGAACCGAACCACCCCCGTTCTGGATTCGCGGTCTGCTGCTGCTGACCTGCACAGGCGTAAGCTTCGCGCACGGCTCAAACGACGGACAAAAAGGCATGGGACTCATCATGCTGATCCTCGTCGGCACCGTGCCCACCGCCTACGCTCTGAACCACGCGATTACGCGCAAAGACTCTGACGATTTCATTGCCGTGTCGCAACAAGCCGCCGGCATACTCTCCAAGTACGTGAGCCCGAATGCCGTCATCGGCGACGAGCGCGAGGAAGTCACAGATTACATTCGCACGAAGCAATTCACCCCCAACACCATGCTCGCGTTGCGCCAGCTGGTGAGCGGCATCGGTAACGAGACGGTGCTGTTCGGAGAGTTGGGAAAGGTTCCGAACGATCGCGTCCGCAACTTCCGAAACGACATGTATATCGCAAGCGAAGCCCTTCGCCTGATGAAGAAGAACGCTCAGGGCGGTCTCAGCCCGACCGACTGGGAGGGCATGGACAATTACAAGAAGCACGTCGATAAAGCGACGCGCTTTATTCCGGGATGGGTCAAGGTAGCCGTTGCCATGGCGCTCGGATTAGGCACGATGGTCGGATGGAAGCGCATCGTGGTCACGGTCGGTGAAAAAATCGGCAAAGACCATCTCACCTATGGCCAGGGTGCAGCCGCTGAAATCACAGCGATGTTCACCATCGGAGCCGCCGACTGGTTCGGCTTACCAGTCAGCACCACGCACGTTCTATCGTCAGGCATAGCCGGAACCATGGCCGCGAACCATTCAGGGCTGCAATGGGCAACCGTTCGGAACCTTGCGATGGCGTGGGTGCTTACTCTGCCAGCTTCGATGATGTTGGCCGGATTTCTGTTCTGGGGTTTCCGCCACATCTTCTAGTCGTCACTCAGATGGTAAAGTTTGAGGCTGCCCCCATCTTTGCGCGGTTTGCGCAAGGTGGGTGCGACCGCAAGCATGAACACCGCTCAAATTTCGCTTCTTCTCGATCCTTTCCTCGACCAACCACTATCCCAGATCCAGCTCGAGCAAATATCGATATACATCGATCTATTGCTCCGCTGGAATGCCCGCATCAATCTGACCGCGATCAGAAAAGAAGACGAGATCGTAACCCGTCACTTCGGCGAGTCTTTTTTCCTGGCCAGGCAAGTGTTTCCAACAGAAGCTCGTGGAGGGCAGACACTCCTCTCCGCCGCCTCCTCGGCGCGCGTCGTGGACATCGGTTCAGGCGCCGGATTTCCAGGTCTCCCGCTAAAACTCTGGGCTCCGCAGATCAAACTCACGCTTATTGAATCGAATCACAAGAAGGCAGCCTTCCTCCGCGAAGTGGTTCGTGAGCTTACATTGACTAACGTCGATGTAATCACCGATCGCGCCGAATCGATCGCCGGGCGCGATGAGTATCGGGCGAACGTCGTAACGCTTCGCGCTGTTGAAAACTTCGAGACCGCCCTCCCTTTGGCCGCGAAGTTCTTGGCCGCCCATGGAACGCTCGCTTTGCTAATCGGAGCTGCCCAGGTCCCTTCGCTGGGTACGCTGAGCGGAATCCAGTGGCGCGAACCCATCCCCATCCCCGAATCACGGGCGAGGGTGTTATCCATTGGAGTACATCCATGAAAGTGGGGAAAACATCACACCTTAGGACACCACCGTGATTTCTCCATCCAAGAAATACGCTATCCGCTGGCTAAAGTGGGAGACACAAGCCATTCGATCTCACAATGAGACGTGGCAGTTGTGCGTTTCACGTGAAACATTTGGGTTTGCCAGCAACCAGCTCTGGTATTTGGAATCCGCCACACGAATGTTTCACGTGAAACATTCCCGAAAGCGCACCGGTAAATGCGGCTCGTTGTTTCACGTGAAACAGTATTCAAGTTGCACAATATTCAGGCATTGATTTCGTGGTCGCGTTCTCATATTCTGGCCCGCACCAGCAGAAAGTAAAATCATGGGACGTGTCATCGCAGTTGCCAACCAGAAGGGTGGCGTCGGCAAGACAACGACTGCCATTAATCTTGCAGCATCCTTAGCCGCAGCCGAGGTCAACACCCTGCTCATCGATTGCGATCCGCAGTCGAACTCCAGCAGCGGACTTGGCCTGGTCAAGAATCCCGAGCGCATCAGCGTCTATGACGTCATCATGGGAGTTGCGTCGGCCGAAGAGGCCCTGCAGCTCACCGCGCTCGAACAGTTATGGCTAATCCCTTCGAGCAAGAATCTGATCGGCGCGAACATTGAGCTGGTCAACACCGAACGGCGTGAATATCGTCTTCGCGACGCTCTGGCTAGTGTGTTGGACCGGTTTGAATTTATTGTGCTCGATTGCCCTCCCGCGCTCGACTTGCTCACTCTGAATGCGCTGGTCGCCGCCGACGGAGTTCTAATCCCGATGCAGGCGGAGTACTTTGCCCTTGAAGGCGTATCGGAGTTGCTGGATACCATCGAGCGCATTCGCGTCGAACTGAATCCGAAACTCAATGTGGACGGAGTGGTACTGACCATGTTCGACGAGCGCACTAACCTGGCGCAGCAGGTCGCAGAGGAGTTGAAAAAGTATTTCGGGGATCGCCTGTGTACGACCACCATTCCGCGGAACATACGATTGGCGGAGGCCCCGAGCCATGGGCAGCCGGCGCTGGTCTATGACGTGCGATCACGCGGGGCGGAGAGCTACATACGACTGGCGAAAGAAATCCTGGACCGCCAGGTACGCGCGGTCAGCGGATCGGGAGAAGCAGCTTAACATCGACGAATGTAAATATTTATATTCATCGATATAATGGGAGGCCTAATTTTAATGACGTCATCGAATGCAGCGGCTGACGCGGCGGAAAAGACCAGGCCGGCGAAGGTCGGCGAGAAAATCACTGAGAAACTGGCCGAGAAGCGGCGCGCTTTGGGTCGAGGTCTCGAGTCGCTGTTGCCGGGGCCTAGACCTGTGACTCCCACCGCTCCACTCAGTGCGCCGAAGGATGGGGCAGCCCATATCGGCTCTCAGTCCGCTACCGCCGTCGCTGTTCCCGAAATGCACGCTGATGTTTCTTCGGCGGGCCGGGAGTCGGTGTCACGCCTGCCGCTCAATCAGATCGATGACAACCCGTACCAGACGCGCACTGTCTTCGATCAAGACGCTTTGCAGGAACTCTCGCGTTCAATCCAGGCGCAGGGTGTGTTGCAACCGATCGTGGTGCGTCCGGGAAAAGACGGGCGCTTCGATCTGATCCTGGGCGAACGGCGTTTGCGTGCGTCGAGGATTGCGGGCCTCGAAACGATCCCAGTCATCGTAAAGCGCGTTTCCGACCAGCAAGCAGCCGAGATGACGCTGGTCGAGAACCTGCAGCGGGCCGACCTGAATTGTATCGAGCAGGCCCACGCCTTCTCCCATCTGAGCACGCAATTCCACTTGACGCAGGAAGAGATCGGCAAGCGAGTCGGAGTATCGCGCGAACAGGTGTCGAATTACATACGCCTACTGGGCCTGCCGCACGATGTAGTCCTCGCGCTCCAGAAAGGAACCTTACAGTACAGCCACGCGAGAACGCTGCTGCGGTTGCGGGATAACACCGAGATCGAGAGAGTCGCCAAGCGCGTGATCGATGAAAAAATGTCAGTCGCGAAACTCGAGGAACTCGTCTCAGCCATAGACATCCCGCGAGGACCCGACACGAATGGCGATGGACGGGCCCGCCCAATTGACCCCAACGTGAAGGCGGCTCAGCGATCACTCGAAACAATATTGGGGGTGAAAGTGCGGATTCGCGATCGGAAGGGGAAAGGGAAGATCGTGATCGAGTACTCCACGCTGGAGGATTTTGATCGCGTGGTGGAAATGTTAGAGGGCAAAAGCAGGGGCTGACGTGTGGAGCAAGGCCGTGCTCGACCGAGGAATCTTCGAAGTACAAAGTGGAATCAGACCGTGGTTATTTTCCCAAGAGCCAAATTCATTTCTCGCTCTACGCCCAAAAACCAAACCAGAAGTGGGAACCGTGGTTCGAAACCCCCCTCTGGGGTCGGCTCCGGGATCACGAATCAACTGAGTAACAAGTGGAACAGGACTGCTTCCCTCGTTTCGGCACAACGAAAGTTGGGAGAAAAGCAAAGGCCCGAGGCTTGCGCCCCGGGCCTTTGTTGTCCCCGTACAGGATGTGTTCACGCCCAACAGCTCAATGCGTCGTCACCATCGTCTCTGCCAGCTTATGCAGCCCGTCTCCGTTCACCACACGCGTATAAAACATGTGCCCGCCGGGGAAGCTCTGCACTTGCACTCGGGTGGGGTCACCCATCAGCGGCATTTGGTCGACACTCAGAATCGAGCCCATGAACGGACACGAGAGATCGTTCCACCCGTGCACGATCAAGACGCGCAACTTCGGATCCGCTGCCACGGCCTCGCGCAGATCGCCGACTGCGCCCTTGCGTAGATCTTCGCTGTTGCGGTCCCATTGCCGGTTCACATCATAGGAAAGAGCTTCGTAGCGCGCGTCGTTCTTCCATCCAACGGTGCGCGTGATGAAGTCAACCATCGCGGTGGTCGTCGGCGCGATGATGCTCTCCAGAATCGGATCGCCGCTCTCCTGTGTCGGTGCATAAGGAAACGGATCGGGCGCGGTCACGTTTGAATCGTAGACGCTACCAAGCCGCCCTTGTCCACGATGCACTTCGCGCAGATAAGCGCCGATATCGAGGCGCCCGCCCGAGAACTTAACAAACGTCGGATCGAGGCCGGTCATCTCCGTCACGTGCGCGATCATTGCGTCGGTTGCGGCGGTATCGCTACGTCCTTTTAATAGTGCCGCGGCATAGTCTCCCCGCGTGTAGGCGATCACCTGCTGCATCGCGGCGGGCGTCAGTTTGCCTTCGGCCTCCAGATGCGCCGCTGTAATCGAGGGCAGCGTCACCAACCACGGAATAGGAGACAGGTTGCCGTCACCCTCCTCCGGATTCAGGTATGGGCTGACCAGCACGACGCCGTTCATCGCCACGCCGAGCCTGGATTGCAGATAATGCGTAATCCTCGGCCCGCGATATCCGCCATAGCTTTCGCCCACGAGATACTTTTTGTCGAGTAGCCGATCGTTCTGCACCAGCCACTTGTAGATCACGAGCGACAAGTACTCGATGTCCGGAGTCGGGCCGTAGAAAAGCTTTTTCGTCTCCGCTTCGTCGACCAGCGAGCGAGAAAATCCTGTGCCGATCGGGTCGATGAAGACCATGTCGGTGAAGTCGAGCCACGTCCCGGGATTGTCCGTCAGAGTCGCCGGGTCGGAAGGCGAATCGCCCTCGTTGGCGAAAGTAATGTGCTTCGGCCCGATCGCGCCCAGGTTCAAATACACCGACGAAGCTCCCGGGCCACCGTTCAGAGCAAACGTCACCGGACGGTGAGAGCCTTCGCTCTTGCCTTTATCTTTATCTTTGGCATCTCTCGCCTCATCCACCGTGTAGGCCGTATACATCACGACGCCGGTTGGCTTGTCCTCCTTGCCCTTGAGCGTGATCGTGCCCACGGTCGCGGTGTAGTGGATGGTTTTGCCGTTTACTGTGATCGTCTGCGGCGCAGACTTATCCGCTGGCAGTGGATTCTTCATTGGCTCACCAGGCTTCGAAGCGGCAGCACCGTCGGCCGGCGGCGTGGCAGGTTTATCGCCGCTTTGGGCGAAGGCGAGAAGGGAGGACAACATGAGTACGGGAGCGAATAGGCGCAAAGTCATGCCGAATATATTACGCGAAATGAAGTGCTGGTCACTTCCGGCACGAAGCAAACCGTCCCGCGCAATCCGCCACTCGGCCCAGCTCTGGTGCAACATGGCCGAGTGATCCTGTCCAACGGTTGCCTGTGGTTGCCTCGGAACGCGATAGCCAACGGATTTCCCCGTGGAACCTTTCTGGTAACAAGTGGGAGCTAACGGCCTCCGGTGACGTCCAAGATGGCACCAGTGACGTAGCTAGCCTCATCTGAGAGCAACCAGAGGATGGCATTGGCCACTTCTTCAGGTTGGCCGCCGCGCTGCATGGGGACTTGACTCTTTACTCTCTCGATACGGTTCGGCTCGCCGCCCTGGGCATGAATGTCGGTATAGACAAAGCCGGGGCGGACGGCGTTGACACGAATCTTCTCTTCCGCGACTTCCTTGGCCAATCCCAGGGTAAGGGTGTCGATCGCACCTTTTGTGGCGGCATAGTCGATGTATTCGTTCGGAGAACCAAAGCGCGCAGCGCCGGAGGAAACATTGACAATGGCGCCCCCTTGGCCCCCATGACGCGTTGACATGCAGCGAACGGCTTTAAAGGAAGCTCCCGAAAACGTTCGTGGCGAAGACGCGATGGAGCCGCGCCGCATCCATGTTTTCGAGACGCGATTGAAGTTCTACGGTGCCGGCATTGTTAACTAACCCTGCCAGCGGGCCCAGTTGCCTCGTCGCTTCTTCGAAGAGACGAACCACATCCGATTCATCCCTGACGTCGGCTCGAACGGCCAGAGCTTTGCCGCCTTTTTGCTCGATGCCTTCGACCACTTCTTCGGCGGCTTGGCGGTTGCGGTGATAGTTGACGCAGACTCTGTATCCGCGTGCGGCCGCCAGGCGGGCGGTCGCAGCTCCGATGCCGCGGCTGGCACCGGTGACGATTAACAAACGGGGAGTATTGGCGATGCTCATCTTTCCCTCGGGGACCCTCGGCGGCCCCTCAGCGGCGCAAGCCTCTCCTAGGCTCGTTCACACTCTCCAGTAGTCGGGACGCCAGGTTCGGATTGATTTCTTGATGTCGGCGGCGGTTAGCTTTTCGTTGAGGGCGCGCGTGGCCAAAGAGGGGAGTTCATTGTCGGAGGCAAAACGAAGCGCAATCAGTTGCGACTCGGTGAATTCTGGAATGCGAACTCGAAGGGATGGATCAATCAGAGTCGCCAGGCGCAGCCTTTCTTCGAGACGGATCACTCGATCCTGCACTTTAACTGAATACATCCGAACCTTGACGGTGAGCAGCAACATGGCGACCGCAACGACCAACAATGCCGCGGAGTGCCAACCTGGGCGGAGGAAGAGATGAACGATGGCGGCTAGCACCAGAAGCGCGAATACGGGCAGAATGAAAAAGTGGAACGGCGGGTCGTAGCGCCTGTGACTGGAAAAGCTCTGCGGAGGATTTTCAGGCATGAAGGTTCCTTGAAATCGGACCTATCATCGCACGGCATCGCATGTTTTGGGTTCTCGGCTGGATCTCGGCTACTCGTCGAGCAACGCGCGGATTTTTCGAGCGAGAGATTCCAGTGTGAACGGTTTTTGTAGGACTGCAGCGGTGTCGTCCGGCAGATCGGCATCCCACGTGGCGTGGTCGGGATAGCCAGACATGAAGAGCACCTTTATTTGCCCCCGTTCCTGAGCCAGACGCTTGGCCAGTTCTTGTCCTCCGACATTCGGCATCACTACGTCAGTAAGTAAGAGGTGAATCGGATTCTTGTATTCGGCTGCGACCTGGAGACCTTCATTGCCATCGGCGGCATCGAGTACGGTGTAACCCTTCTGCCGCAGGTATTCGCGGGCGAGTTCTCGGATTCCTTCCTGGTCTTCCACTAGAAGAATGGTTTCGGTACCGGAAATGGCGGACGCTGAAACCTTTCTGGCGGCCGATTCCGCGACAGCTTCTCCGGTCGCAGCTTGGACTTGCGGAAAATATAGATCGAAACTCGTGCCCTTCCCGGGTTCGCTCCTGGAGGTAATCCAGCCGCCAGTCTGCTTGACGACGCCATAAACGATGGCTAAGCCGAGGCCGGTTCCCTGACCGGGTTTCTTAGTCGTAAAGAAAGGTTCGAACATCCGGGCCTGAATCTCGTGCCGCATCCCGAGGCCGGTATCACTCACCTCGAGTACAACGTACTGGCCGGGAGGAATGGGAGCGTGGCTTCCGGCAACCGTCTGCTTCAATTCGGCATTTCTCGTCTTGATAGTAAGGCGTCCGCCGTCAGGCATGGCGTCGCGGGCGTTGACGGCAAGATTCAGGATGACTTGCTCGATCTGCCCGGGATCGGCTTTGACGCGATTTAATTTGGCGGCGGGCTCGATCTGCAAGTCGATGCTCGCCGGAATCAAACGGTCGAGCATCTTCGCGACTTCCGTAAGCACGGTATTCAAGTCGAGCGGCCGCAACTGCAAAACCTGCCGGCGGCTAAAAGCCAGAAGCTGCTGCGTAAGAGCGGTGGCGCGCGCTACAGCCCGGTCGATTTCGACGGCATCTTTGAGAGCGGGCTCGGCAAACGCGGCGTCGGTCGCGTTAAGGCGCCCGCGTAGCCGTTCGTTGTGGGCTTGAATCACCATCAGAAGATTATTGAAATCGTGGGCGACTCCACCGGCCAACTGACCGACAGCCTCGAGTTTTTGCGAATGGCGGAGCTGTTCTTCCAGACGCTTGTGCTCCGTGATGTCATAGAGCACACCCTGCATCAGGAACGCATGTCCGGGAACAGCGTGCAACATGACGCCTTCGTCGCGGAACCACAAGATGCGGCCATCCCGGGCGAACATCCGGTACTCGGCGTGAAAGAGATCGTGAGTCTCCTCAAAGCGCTTCTCGGCCGCAAAGGTATGTTCCCGATCCTCTGGGTGGATGTGCTGGATCCAGTTTCGCGAGTCGGCCAGCCACTCTCCCGGTGAATAGCCGAGGATGGATTTAATTTGCGGGCTGACGTAGTGCCAGGGACCACTGGCGCCGAGTTCAGCTATATAGGTGATCGCTGGCAGGCGCTCCACGAGCGTGCGATAGCGGTCTTCGGCGGCGCGGAGTTCGATCTTGTCGCGGTCTCGTTCAATGGCCAGAGCCACGAGTTGGGTGGCGTGGGCGATCAGGTGCAAGTGTTGGGCGTCGGGAGTGCGTGGCTCGCGATAGTAGATGGCAAACGTTCCGAGCATTTTGCCATCTTGAGAAGTAATCGGTGTGGACCAGCACGCGCGCAGGTTGTGGCGGAGCGCGAGCTCACGATAGTCAGCCCAGAGAGGATCGGCGGCGATATCGGAGACAACAACCGGCTGCTTGCGATAAACAGCCGTCCCGCATGATCCGACGCTTGGCCCGATCTTGACGCCATTAATAGTCTGGTTGTAGTCGGCTGGAAGACTGGGGCCCGCGCTATGCAGAAGCGTAATGCCGTCGGCATCCAGCAGTAGAACCGAGCAGACCATGCCCGGATAATGCTGTTCGATGTCGGTGCACAATGCATTCAGCGTGTCCGCCAGCGGATTCTGACCGATGATCAGAGCCAGAATGCGGTCATCAAGCAAAGACAGAGACTGCGAGGCGACCGGCTGGTCAGCGCCCGACGCTTTTTGAACTCCTGTAGACATGACGGCTGGTTAACATCTTCGTTCGCTGTGGAGATGACCCCAAGTAACGTTGGTAACCACTATACCGCCGCTAGTCTACTTCCCGATGCAGAAACTGCTGAAAATCAGATTAAGGATGTCGTCCGTTGTGGTAACGCCGGTGATCTCGTCGAGAGGACGTAGGGCTGCGTAGAGATCGAGGAGCAACATCTCGTGGGGAACACGAGAGGCGACCGCCGCCCTTGCAGCATCGAGCCCGGCTTGGGCGTCGCGTACTAATTTCTCGTGGCGGACACTGGTTAGAAACCCAGACTCCTGCTGGGTGGTGTTTTCTCCCGCGACCTGCTGGAGGATAGCCGCCCGCAGCGCGGGAATGCCTTCGCCGGTCAGGGCCGAGGTTTGAATCGTGGGCGCCGACGTAGCCGAGCCACGCTGACCCGGACCAAGCGAACCCTCCTCGCTACACGAACCGATCAGATCGGATTTATTTTCCACGACGATGGCTTTACGGCCCTCGATCTGACTCAGCAACTTTTCGTCTTCTTCGTTTCGCGTCTGAGTTTTGTCGATGACGACTAAGACCAGGTCGGCATCAGCGAGTGCTTCCATCGATTTCCTGATGCCAATGCTCTCCGCTTCGTCAAGCGCTTTACGAATGCCGGCGGTGTCCACCAGTTCGACGGGGATTCCCCCGATCGCGACCGTTTCGCTAACGAGGTCGCGCGTAGTCCCGGGCTGCGCGGTGACGATGGCGCGCTCGCGCTCCACGAGGCGATTGAAGAGGCTCGATTTGCCGACATTAGGGCGGCCGACGATGGCTAGGGTCAGTCCGTCGTGCACCAGCTTTCCGTATGCGAATGTCACGGCTAATTGCTCTAGCGGCGCTTTGACCTCGGCGATACGGTTCAGAATCGTCGCATCTGGCGCCACCGAGATGTCATCTTCAGCGAAGTCGATACCAGCTTCGAGTAGCGCGATCAGATCAATCAGTTTCTTCTTGATCGGCTTCAGCCGATTCGACAACGCCCCTTCCATTTGCTGCGCGGCGACTTTAGCTTGAAACATCGTCTGCGAATCGATCAGGTCGCGGACGGCTTCGGCCTGCGTGAGATCGAGGCGGCCATTGAGGAAGGCCCGCATGGTGAATTCTCCAGGCTCGGCGAGGCGAGCGCCAGCGGCGAGGGAAAGTTCAACGACGTGGCGCAGAACCACGGGAGATCCGTGGGCGGAGATTTCCACGACGTCATCCGTAGTGTAGGAGTGGGGCTTGGCGAAGTAGGTGATCACGACTTCGTCGATGCGGGCAGGGCTACGTTCCGGTTCGACGGGCGAGGCGCTGTGCGAAGTGCCGCGCGCCGCATCGGCCGGTTCGACCAGGTCACAAAGAATGGCCCGACCCGGTTCCAACTCGCGACTCTTGCGAATCATCCTGTCGGCGATGGCTCTGGATTCAGGGCCGGCTAAACGAACCACACCAATGCCCCCGCGGCCGGGCGGAGTGGCAATGGCTACGATTGTGTCGTCAAGGTTCATCGCAGGCGGCGCCGACTTGAGTATGGCAGAAGTCCGTTGCGGCGCAGATTGACCGAGAAGTGCCCACAGTCTAGCTAGAAGAAATAGATCGCATCTCCCGCGAGCATGAGTTGATTCTTTTTGGTTCCGTTGTCGTAAGCAGGCACGTTGTATGAACGCTCGAATCTCAGCTCAGGACGGAATAGAACCGTCGTCCCGATCCAATGCCCCCAGCCGACGAGGTGCTCGCTATATTTCGTCTTGAAACCGGTGCGCTGACCTCGCATGTCGTCCATGCACTCATTTCGAACGGTGAAGTAGTCGTGCTTAGACAATTGTTTTTCTAGGTAATTGACAACGGCCCACTCTGGGGCGTAGCAGGTTAGTTGCGCCGCCGTCGCACACACCGCGCCGTTGGCGTTGGGCTCAAGCAATGAAGCAGCCGCGGGGTTCAAGACATTGGGCGTTTTACTCTCGTACTGATACCAACTTTCGGTCGCAACGTGCCAAGAGCTGTTGATCTTGTGATACCAAGTGAGATAGTAGGCAGCGAGGTTGTTGTATGCGTATTTGCCGTCGTTGATCGAATTAGCGCAGGTGTACAGATTGTCGCTGCCTTCTCTCCACGAATACCCAATGCAAGTGTTAAATGTCGCCCTGGAGTCCGGGCGCGTCCACGGTACGGCTTCACATCCGGCCGAGATGCCAGCTTGAAACAGCCAATGATCGTTGAGCTTAGTCGTCGTATTGATGCCGCTCTGGGTGTAGCAGTCATAGGTGTATGTCAGCGAGTGGCTGTACGTGTAGTTATTTGGCGCCAATTGCGCTTCGATATCAGGTAACGAGATGTACCGGCCTATGCGGACGTCCATGCCCTGGGCTACATGCGGGAAGTACAGATCCGCGTACACCATGACAGGGTCAAATCCGTACTCGCGATTATGCTTGAGCAATTGCTCACTGAAAACCCCTTTCGCGGTTGTGAAGCGATAGTCTAGGCCATACAGAGCAGCGACGCGAAACCCCCAATCAAAATGATCTGTTTGCACGGTGTCCGGCTGGCGCTCGATGTATAGAACTTCCTGATCGGGCTGGATGCTATTTGGCCTTTCCGCATAGGCGGCTGGCAAGTTGGCATAGCCGGGCTTGTCGGAAGTGCTGACATTGAACCCGACATTGGCCCAGCCGTAAATCTGAACCCGGCTTTTCTTCCAGCCTTCGCCTTGACGACCGCTCCAAATCGCCTGCATGAGTGGACTCGACTGGGTCCAAGGTTTTGATATCACGACCGAGCCGCCATAGGGCCAATCGGAAAACGGAAATGGGGGTCCATTGACGGGGGATGGAGTACCTCGAAAAGCTGCTGGAGGACCAGTCGATTCGGCTGCTTTCCAATCATCCTTGTAGGCTTTGAAGAACCTGCGCATGAAACCCGGTGCGTTGTGGGGCACCGTCGCGGCGTTGATTCCATCGTCGTCACTGTAGTCCAGTATTCCAACAGAAAGATCCTGCTGCTGCTTCTGGCCTGCCACCAATAGCACCATCGTCGCTGGTAGGGTCGCAAACCCTTCTTTATGAGCTGCAATCTGATAGCGTCCTGGAGTCAGCTTTTCAACAACGTAACTACCGTCCAGAGCGCTTCTCGTGGTGTAACTGACGCCTTCGTAGTCGCTGTGCACTACCACTTCCACCCCTGGCAGCGGTTCGCCAAAGAGATTCCGGGTGACGCCCCGAAGCTCTCCCGGCACAGGCAGACAGTACGCCGCGAGAGAACAAATGTGCACAGTCATCCAGCAAGTGAACACAGTCAAGCCGCAGGCGAAAGATCGCTTCATCGTCACGCATAAACGCTAAGACCCTTTGCGTAAAGAATGCATTAAGGAGCGAATGAACAATTTGCATCGCGGCGATCAAGTTTGTGAATGGTGCAGTGCTGCCGGACAGCACGACACGTCGCCACATACCCCCCGGCCAGCGTTTGCCGCATAGCGCGCGCGTCATTTATACTTACGGTTTGCCTTTAGCCAGTCGATTCAATCAGAAAGCAAGGGATTTTCAATGCCGAAACGTACATTTCAGCCCAACAAGCGCAAGCGCTCCAAGAAGCATGGGTTCCGCACCCGCATGAAGACCAAAAACGGGGCTGCCGTGCTGTCGCGCCGCCGGGCCAAGGGACGCAAGCGTGTAGCAGTGAAGCCAGGTTTCCGCGACTAGCCTCCCTCAAACAGCAGACGACCAAGGTTGTCATTATCAATAACAATAACTCTGTGCAGGAAATGAGCTGGTGAGCGCCGAGGCTCTGAACCGTGGCATAGGGCAGTCCGCGGCGATGAGGTTTCCACGCACAGCGCGGTTGCTGAAACATTCCGACTTTGAGCGCGTATACAAACAAGGGCGGCGGCACTTTTCCTCGCACATGACCGTGTTTTACTTGCGGCAGGTAGATGGTGTATCGCCGCAGGACGTTTCTTCCGAGAGAACGGCGCGCATAGGGTTCACGGTCGGCAAGGCGCTCGGCGGCGCGGTGGTCCGCAACCGGATCAAACGCCGGATGCGTGATGCGGTCCGGCAGAGGCGGAAAATATTAATGACGGGTGCCGATGGGATGGATGTAGATATTGTGATCAATCCCAAGAAGTCGGTCCTGAGTCTAGACTTCGCCATCGTGCTCGAAGAAGTTGGGCGGGCATTCGAGACGATCGCCCGGAAGCTGGTGACAAAATGAAATCGGCCGCGCTTTTGATCTTGAGATTTTACAAGCGCTGGATTTCGCCTTCGTTCCCGCCTTCGTGCCGATACGTGCCGACTTGCTCGGAGTACGCGATGGAAGCGGTCGAGCGCTATGGCGCGCTGCGCGGCGGGATGTTGGCGGCGTGGAGGCTGTTGCGATGCCATCCGTTCGCCGCTGGCGGATTGGATCCCGTGCCAACTGAGCATTCGAGGGCGGTTGTCCCAGCGTGTAATTCATGATGTGTAATTCATAATGTCTGAAGAAATGATGAGCTACTGATTTGGCGGAATTTAATAGTCCTCAACAAGAACCCGGGATGGAGCGCAAGCTGTTATTGGTATTTGCGCTGACCTTCCTGGTCATCATGCTGTTCCAGCCGTTGATGAAGAAGTATGGTCCGCAGCCTCCGGCGAAGACCGAGAGCGCGCAGCAGGCTCCCACACAGAATCAGCCCCAGCCGGCAACGGCAGCAGCATCGAACCTGACCAGCCCAGCCGTGGCAACGGCCTCCGCTAAGCTCGAGACTGGGTTGACTCAGCAGTCATCCAGCGAACTGGAGACAACGATTGAAAACGATGTCTACCGCATCGTCTTTACCAACCGCGGTGGGCGGGTTAAATCGTGGGTGCTGAAGAAGTACACCGATGACAAGGGCGGCCAGCTCGAACTTGTGAATACTGGCGCGGCGGAGAAGTATGGATATCCGCTGACACTCTGGTCGTTTGACGAGGCGCTGCGTGACAAGCTGAATTCAGCGCTCTACGTCGTCTCGGCCCGCGGAGACTCCACCGATCAATCTCTTCCCTCGCCGCTTCCCGCCGGTTACAAGCTCACAGCACCTTCGACCATCGTTTTCAAGTACGGCGACGGCGGCATCTCGGTCGAGAAGACCTTTACCTTCGATCGCAGCAGCTATGTGGTCGGAGTACACACTGCTGTCTATCAGAAAGGCGCGCAGGTCACGGCGTTTCCGATGTGGCCGGCGGGCTTTGGTGCGGACATGTCCGGTGCGCAATATTCGATTGGTCAGGTCGTGTATCAATACGACGACAAAGTCGAGCGACTCGCTATCAAGAAAATCAGCGGCGGCGGAACGGTACAGGGGCCGCTTCACTGGGCCGGAATCTCGGACCAATATTTCGCAGCAGTCTTCGTGCCGATGGATCCGAAGAATGCGGCGATGGTCACGCTGCGTAACGCGATCGAGATTCCGCACAGCTTGTCCGATAAAGACGACAAGCGTATCGACAAGGTGGACGTGCTCGGCGCAGCCGTCGGCAGCCTGAGGGGTCCGAGCGACACCCGGCTGTATGTTGGCCCCAAAGCGCTGTCGGATTTGGAGTCGGTGCCCGTACCCGGCATCACCGGAGCCGAGCCCGATCTGCGCGCGATCATCGACTTTGGCTGGCTCGGGATTATCGCGCGACCATTGTTTTTATGGCTGAAGTGGATGTACACCCACATCGTCGCGAACTGGGGCTGGGCAATTTTGCTCCAGACGCTGGTAATCAATCTGGCCCTGCTGCCATTGCGGCTTTCCCAGATGAAGTCAATGTTGAAAATGCAGCGCGTCGCCCCGCAGATCAAGGCGATCCAGGAAAAGTACAAGAAATACAGTTTGCGTGACCCGAAGAAAGCCGAGATGAACGAGGAGATTTCGGCCCTGTATAAGCAGGAAGGCGTGAATCCGGTTGGTGGATGTTTGCCGCTGCTGATCCAGATGCCGTTTCTGTTCGCGTACTATCGCATGCTCAATGTCGCGATGGATTTGCGCCATGCGCCGTGGCTCTGGGTTCACGACCTCTCGTCGCCCGATCCGCGTTACATCCTACCGATCACAATTGTGATTACGATGTTTTTCATGCAGCGGATGACTCCGCAGGCGGGCATGGATCCGGCACAACAGAAGATGATGAATTTTATGATGCCCGCTATGCTGGGATACATGAGCTTTACGCTGCCCGCTGGCCTGAGCTTGTACTGGGCCATGGGGCAGGTGATCGGCATCGTGCAGCAGGCCGCGCTCAATCGCAGTTCGCTCGGCCGCGAGATGCGGGAAATGATGGCGAAGCGCGCGCGGAAGAAGGACAAATAGCTGTCAGCTTTCAGCCATCAGCTGTCAGTTGAACATGCTTCTGACGGGGCGTTGGTTTGCTGATTTTCGGGATCGCGGAAGCGATACCGTAATACGAATCTTCGAATCGAAATTTTGTTCTACGCTCTTGGCGTTTACTGACAGCTGAGAGCTGACGGCTGAGAGCCAACATATGCCAATTACCGACAAAGTTGCTGCTGCCAAACAAATTGGAGAATTCCTGCAGGCCGTCATTTCCAACGGCGGCTTCAAACTGAAATACCGGATCACAGTAGATCCGCCGATCGCGGAGAATCGCGAGTGGGAGCATCCGGAAATTCTCGTGGAATTTGCCGGGCCGGATTCGGCCCTGCTGCTCGAGCGCAGCGGAGAGTTGCTGCGCGCCTTCGAACTGCTGGGATCGGAGATTTTGCATTTGCAGGGCAACGAGCACGAAAAGATCTGGTTCGACTGCAAGAATTTCCGGGCGATGCGAATCGACGAGCTGCAAACAGCCGCTCGCGTGGCAGCGGAACAAGTGCGCCGCACGAGCGAACCTTACCGGTTCGGTCCCATGTCGTCGCGCGAGCGCCGAATCGTCCATCTCGCTCTGCGCGAGGAAAAAGATTTGCGCACCGAGAGCGACGGCGAAGGCGGGCGACGGTCGGTGGTTGTCTACCCGGGTGATTACAAGACCACGGCTCCAGTTCGGCGTGAACGCCGGATTTCGTAGCGCCGACGATCGCTCGCGCGTGTGAAGAAACAGATTGCACACTTCGCGCGGCAGTTAGTTTCTCGACACTTGACAAGGCCGTGAAATCGCGGTTTGATCCGTGCTCACGACAAAATTTTTTTGCGCTGAGCAACCGTACGGCGCGATTTTTTTGTGCTAGTATGCCGTTCGGTTCTCAATAAATTTCTCAGTCAACCTGTACCACTGCACGTTTCATAAGCAGCGAATCATAAGCGGCGAAATCATATTTTGAGTTTGCTTTTTCCCGGACGGAATTACGCCGGCGCTATCGTTATTCTGGTAAAAAATGTCCCTCACTAGCTCTGCCATCATCCCGAATCCCTGGGCGCGAATCCTCGACGCTCTGGAAAAGAAAGTTAACCGCCACTCCTACGACACCTGGCTCAAGCCGACGCGCTACAGCCACGCGAGCAACGGAATTCTGTTCGTCCGCATTCCGACTGCTGAGTTCCGTCACGTAGGCGACAAGTACGCCGATCTGATTCAGGAAGCCGTCGACAATCTCGGCCTTGGATACGAAGATGTGAAGTTCGTCACCGCCGAGGATGATCCCTCGAACACTCCCATCCGTCATGACGGTGGGCTCTCGGCTCGCGGATCAGGCGCGGGTCCGAGCCCCGTCAACAGCCAGCAGTCGTCTCCTGGACTGCATCCATCGCAAGGCCGCTTCGATTGGGACAGCGCTGCGCAACTCAATCCGCGCTACACCTTCGACGCGTTCGTAATCGGCAGCGGCAACCAGTTTGCCCATGCGGCTTGCCAGGCCGTCGCGGAGCGTCCATCGAAGGCCTACAATCCGCTCTTCCTCTATGGCGGCGTCGGCATGGGCAAGACGCACCTGATGCAGGCTATCGGCCACGAGATTAAACGCAGAACGCCCCAGGCAGCGATCTGCTACGTTTCAAGCGAGAAGTTCACCAACGAGATGATCAACTCGTTGCGCTACGACAAGATGATCAGCTTCCGCGACAAATTCCGGACCATGGACGTCCTGTTGATCGATGACATTCAGTTCCTGGCCCAGAAAGAGCGTACGCAGGAAGAATTTTTCCACACCTTCAACGCTCTGCACGAATCGATGAAGCAAATCGTGATCGCCAGCGATCGCCCTCCGAAAGAGCTGGCGGAATTCGAAGATCGCTTGCGCAGCCGCTTCGAATGGGGCCTGATCGCCGACATCCAGCCACCCGATCTCGAGACGAAAGTTGCCATTCTGCAAAAGAAAGCGGAGCAGGAACGTGTAACGCTCCCAACCGACGTAGCTCTCTTCATTGCCCAAAATATTCGTTCGAACGTCCGCGAACTCGAGGGCGCCCTGATTCGCCTGGTAGCTCATTCCTCGCTGATCGGCGCCGAGATTACACTGCCCTACACGCAGCAGGTGCTCAAAAATTTCATCGATTCGCAGGCCCGCAAGGTGACAATCGAGTCGATCCAGAAGGCTGTGGCTGAACAATTCGGGCTACGGCTGGTGGAGATCAAGGCCAAGAATAATTCGCGTTCGATCGTCTATCCGCGGCAGATTGCCATGTATTTGGCCAAGCATCTCACCGAAGCTTCGCTGCCGGAAATAGGACGCCAGTTTGGCGGCAAGCACCATACAACCGTGCTGCATTCGGTCGACAAGATTGAAGAGGCTCGCAAGGTCGACAAGGATTTGAACAGGCTGCTCAATAAACTGACCGAGCAATTAGGCGCGTAGTTTTTGGCTTTGCAGTTGGTCTCCACCGGTTTTTCCACTTTCTGGCTTGTTCTTTCGCTCGACTGCCTGTGCACCGGTTGTGGAAGCTGTGGGAGACGGGACAGCAAGTGGGAAGCGGTCCACGGAACACTCGGTCGTCCGGCGCGACGGGGAGCGATTCTCCACACGAAGGGCTGATGGGGAAGGTGCTGAGCGGCAGCCAAATGGACTTGATTTCCACTTCTCCTACGCACCTACGGTTACTACTGGTTTTATTGCTTTTGTATTTGATATAAGAAGAGAACAGAAGTAGAGAGTTGGGAGACCCAATATGCCGGTGGAAGTCGCCCCTGCCGTCGCCACAACATCAACCACCATGGAAATCACAGTCAGCAAATTTGAGCTTCTTCGCGAACTGACAGCTACGCAGGGCGTGGTGGAGCGCAAGACCACGATTCCGATTCTCTCCAATTATCTTTTCGAGGCCGCTGGCGACAAGCTGTCGCTGACCGCGACCGACCTCGATCTCAGTCTGCGTACCTCGTGTAACGCCAAAGTCAAAAAGGAAGGCGCTTGCACGATTCCAGCGCGCAAGCTTCATGACTACGTAAAACTCCTGCCTGACGCTGACATCACCATCAAATTGCTTGAGAATCACTGGGTCAGCATTCGCTGCGGCCGCTCCAACACGAAAATGGTTGGAATGGCGAAATCGAATTTTCCCGGCCTGCCCGTGTTTCCGGCGTCCGGGGCGATTAAGATTCCAGCCGCTGTCTTGCGATCGATGATTTCGAAGACCGGGTTTGCGATTGCGAGCGAAGAATCGCGGTACACCCTGAACGGCGCGTTAATGGTTTTGAAGCCCGAGTCGATCACGATGGTTGCCACGGATGGACATCGCTTGGCGCACGTCGAGCGCGCTGGCGAAAAGTTTGAAGGCGTTTCCGGCGAGATGAAGACGCTGATCCCCAAGAAAGCCATGGACGAACTGAAGTCGTTGCTCGATTCGGATGTCGAGACCATCGACTTCGCCAAGGACGAATCCACGCTGTTCTTCCGCGTTGGGCTGCGGCTGCTCACTTCGCGCCAGCTCACGGGGCAGTTTCCGAACTACGAGGCAGTCCTGCCAAAGGACATTACAAAGTCGATCACGCTCCAGGGAGACGAACTGGGCTCTGCCATTGCCCGCGTGGCGCAGTTTGCCGACGAGCGGTCTCGCGCTGTGCGCCTGCGCCTGGAGAAGGGCGAGCTGAAGCTTTCCGCATCGTCCACCGAAACCGGCGAATCAGAGGATTCGATCGAAGTGGCCTATGACGGTGAGCCCATGGCGATCGGGTTCAACGCGCAATATCTGATGGACTTCATCAAGGCCACCGGCTCAGGCGAGGTGAAACTCGAGCTCAAAGATGCACAGTCCGCTGGCCAACTGCGCCCCGCGGAAGGCGAGGACTATAAGTACCGCTACATCGTGATGCCAATGCGGATCTGAGGTACCGGGGGCTTGAGTCAGCCTTCCTATGTTCCCGTCGTGCACCGGGACTCGCACGTCTCTCCTATTCCGTCCCGTCCGTTTACACCTTGACCCAAGGCCACGAACAATTTAGAGTTTCGCCCATTGCAATTAGGAGGAAACCTCATGTTATCCGGCTTTAAGCAATTCATTTTGCGCGGCAATGTAGTTGATCTGGCGGTCGGCGTTGTAATTGGCGCTGCGTTTGGGACCGTCGTAACCGCCCTGGTTAAGGACCTCATCAATCCCATCATTGCTCTCGTCGTGGGCAAGCCGGACTTTACCGGGATCTCTTTCTCGATTCGAGGCACCGTGTTTCCGATTGGCGATTTCATCACTGCTGGGGTCAGCTTTCTTCTGGTTGCGGCTGCTGTCTACTTCTTCGTTGTGACTCCGATCAACGCCCTGATCGCTCGCACGCGGAAAGCTCAGGTGCCCGCCGATCCGACCACCAAGAAGTGCCCGGAATGCTTAAGCGAGATTCCGATTGATGCGCGCCGTTGCAGCCATTGTGCGCAGCCGGTGACGGGCAAGGCGGCCTAAAAGCAGGTCAGAAGGTTAGAGGTCAGATCGCAGAGGTTAGACACCTTGGGTCTGAGACCTCTGCAATCTGACCTCTAACCTCTGACCTGCTGCTTGGCGAAATCCACCGATTTCCTGTAAAATGAGCCTTTGGCAACAGGCCTGGAAGGATTTTAGAGTTATGGCACAGATTTGTGATGTCTGCGGCAAGGGGCCGCAGTTCGGCAACACCATCAGTCACGCCCACAACGTGAGCAAGCGGCGCTGGAACGTCAATCTGCGTCCCGTTCACGCCAAAGTCGGAGCGGCGACCAAACGTATACGCGTCTGCACCTCGTGCCTGCGCAGCGGCAAAGTCGTCAAGGCATAAGTCAAGACACGGGGCAAGACGAAGAATTCCACAGGAAATCAGGGCCCGCAGGGGTAAAAACCCGGTGGGCTTTTATTTGCCGTCCTTACCCTACTTCACCTCTACCAGCCGGACGTCGAAAATCAGAGTTGAGTTGGGCGGAATGAGCGTATCGTAGCCCTTCTCTCCGTAGGCTAGGTCCGGCGGAATGTGCAGTTGGCGCTTGCCTCCTACCTTCATGCCGACAATGCCTTCGTCCCAACCCTTGATAACCTGAGCTTGCCCCAGCGTAAAGTCGAACGGACGCCCGGTTCCGACCGAGCTGTCAAACTTCTTGCCGTTCGTCAGCCATCCCGTGTAGTCGACCTTTACATGCTGCCCAGTCGCCGCCTCGGCGCCGGTGCCGACCTTAATGTCCCAGTATTGGAGGCCGCTCGCAGTCTTGGTACCCTCGCCGGTGACTTTCGTTGGTCCGCTGGCCACGGGCCGGGCAGGTGCCTTCTTGGCCGGAGCAGTTTGGGCGACAGCCAGCGACAAAGCAATGATGGTTATGACAAGTATGGCGACGGCGGCGACGACCAGAGTTTTCATATTCCCCTTCTCATTTTCTGCTTATCAGTTTCCACAGCACTTCACGCCAGCGCGATCACATCGATTTCCACTAGAACATCTTTCGGAAGCCGCGCCACCTCCACAGTGGACCGCGCCGGAGGCGACTGCTTGAAATATCGGCCGTAGACCTCATTCATGGCGGCGAAGTCTCCCATATTTTTGAGGAAGACGGTACAGCGCACGACCTTTTCGAACGTGCTGCCAGAAGCCTGCAAGATCGCAGCCAGGTTCTTGAGCACACGATCGGTCTGTGCGCTCACGTCGCCGGTAATGACTTGCTGCGTGGCCGGATCAATCGCTACTTGTCCGGAGGTGAAGATGAGGCCCTGGGCGCGAATGGCCTGTGAATAGGGGCCGATGGCCTGTGGAGCATCGGCGGTGGCGATGACTTCGCGCATGGTTCCTCCTGCAAAACCACGGTTGTACGCAATCGATGTCGAATACTGAATGAAGATCGATTAACGCAGATTGCAGCCTGCGAAGTCAAACCGTCGCTTGATTAGAGGCGTCAATCAGAATAGCGAACTCTGTCGGCGATTCGGCGTGATGCCGAAATGTTCGTAGGCCAGCTGGGTCGCCACGCGCCCTCGCGGCGTGCGATTCAGAAAGCCAATCTGGATGAGAAACGGTTCATAGATTTCTTCGATGGCATCAGGCTCTTCGGCCAATGCCGCACCAAGAGTATTCAATCCCACTGGGCCGCCCTGGTACTTTTCGATAATGGTCAACAGTAGTTTGCGGTCGACTTCATCGAAGCCGTACTTATCCACTTCCAACATGCTGAGCGCGGATTGCGCCGTGGGTAAGTCGATCAATCCCGCCGCCCGCACCTGCGCATAATCGCGCACACGGCGCAACAGCCTGTTAGCGATGCGCGGCGTTCCACGAGAACGACTCGCGATTTCGATGGCTCCGGGGCGATCGATCTTCACGCCAAGAATTTCCGCTGATCGCTCAACGATTACGCGGAGATCCTCGTGCGTGTAAAATTCCAGCCGCAACAGCAAACCAAAGCGCGAGCGCAGCGGCGCCGAGAGTAGTCCAGCGCGCGTCGTAGCGCCGATGAAGGTAAACGGCTTCACGTCCATGGTGTGTGTCCGCGCTGACGGACCCTGGCCGATCATGATGTCGAGCTTGTAGTCTTCGAGTGCGGAATAAAGAATCTCTTCTAGCGCCGGTTGCAGCCGATGGACCTCATCGATGAACAACACCTGCCGGTCGCGCAGATTGGTAAGGATCGCTGTCAGGTCACCTTTGATTTGCAGCGTTGGGCCGGAAGTCTGCTGGAAAGCCGCACCGAGTTCGTTCGCGATGATGTTGGCGAGTGTCGTCTTTCCGAGTCCGGGTGGCCCATAGAGCAGAACGTGATCGAGGGCCTCGCCGCGAGACTTCGCCGCCTGTATGGCGACGTCCAGGTTCTCTTTCACCTTATTCTGGCCGATAAATTCCTGCAGGCGCTGGGGACGAAGCTTGAGCTCGAAAGAGGAATCATCCTCGACCGGAGCGGCCGAGACGAGGCGATCTTTAAGTGCGAGTGCGGAATTGTCTTTGCTGGCGGACACTAGGGCGATAGTAAAGCGAAAAACGATCGCAGGCAATCGGGGCTTGCGATTAGTGCGCGGCCTCCGATTTGGGAACGAAGTCTTTCGGATCGCCCAGCATTCCTCTGTAGTAATCCTCGGTGGGATACGGATTGTAGACCCGGTCGCCCTTACAGATTTTGCAGTATTTGCTCCACTCCGGGTTGCTATGGTCTCTCGGCCCGAGGTCTGTAAGGGTAAACGTAAACCACGGCCAAACCCGGACGTAGTCGACGGAAAGCTGAGGAACGCCGTTCTCCTCTTTCACGACAGTACCGTAAACACGGACAAGCGACAAGAGAGGCACGGTGTCACTGCTCGTGATCTTCGCGACAAAGTCTCCGGCGCCACTATTCGAGACCAGCATTATGTGACAGTCAGTCATTCCATCGAAATACAGCTGTTGGATCACCAGGTCACGTCCCCGGTCGTCGCCTTTGCCGCGCGAGGAGAGTCGTACCACGCCGAACCAGCTCACGTAGTGCTTGATCTTGCCCCGGATTTGGTACTCGTGTTTGTCGGTGAATGAACCTGTGGCGGTCTCTGAAGATGGCAATTTTTGAAAAAACGGCGCTTCGCGTTCGGTGGCTTTATATCCGCAAGTGCTCAGACTGCCGGTGGGTTTGAGTTCCTTAACTTCTTGAACTTCGATCTGTGTTTGGCCAAGGCAGAGAGCCGAGGCGGCGAGAGTCGCAACTACAAGCTCGAAAACTCTTTGCGTTGTCATTGTGAAACCTTCAAAATAGGAGTTACTGCCCAATCACTCCCAGCCGTACTCCCTTCAACCGTCCGGCATCGAACCAGGCTACTTTCTGCCCGAACCAGGTCTTCGCCCCGTTCAGTTTGTATTTCTTGACTGCGGCCGGGAAGTCCCGGACCGCGAGCAGATAGGCGACGGGACTCTCGCCAAATTTCGCAAGGCGATCAGCGAGCCATCCTCCTCCGGTTGGGGCGGCCAGAATCACAGGCTCTCCAGGGAAGTAGGCGAGTTTGCCAAAGTCTTTCTGTGTCTCCGTGAGAGGCTCCGCCCAGCCGTATGCCTTGCGGAACAGCGCAACCGCGGCGTCGAGGTTGTTGACGCCGACAACGACGTTCTCCACGCCGCTCACGGGCGATCCCTGCACGCTCGCCGACACCTGGACGCGCCAGGCTCGCGGCGTCTCGTCTTCAATAATGAACGGCAGTGTGGAACCAGGTGTCGATGAACCAACGAATGCAGTTGTCCATTCGATGTTCATACCGTCGGGTCGTTTGCGACTGCCGTGTTCGGGAGCCCTGACGGCTATCCCAGCCTTTTTCAAGCGATCGACTTCCTGCAACAACACATTGGTCCCCACTGCCCACGCGCAGGTGACCGCATCCTCCGACATGAACTTCGGCCATTCCGACCCCGCTGCTCCGTCCGGTTTTATCGGAGCAATGAGCTCGATGTAAGTTGCGTCATCGAACCCGATGATGGCCATCTGTGTGACACCGTTACCGTGCGGACCGCCAAGATCCGGTGTCAAGCCAACATCCGTAAAGAGTTGGCGCAGCGTGTCCAGGTTCGACCCGCAGATCGACACGTGGTCGAGCTCCAGCATTGTGCTCTTGTTGTCCTGGGCCATCGCCGCCTGCGAAATCAACAAACAAACAATCGTTGCGACAGACAAGCGGCCACAGATTGGGGAAGTCCGCTGGGGCATCCGTGCCTCCTTGGAGTAAGAGACTAGAGTAAGAAGTGGAATGGTACGCTAGATTGTGCGTTCAGGGAACGATTTCCTGAGCGCGAGTACTCTCGGCTGGCGCCGCGCCTATTCCTCTTCTTCCTTGACCTCTCCCCGTTCCGCTTTCGCCTTCTCGATAATCTTGTCCTGCAACTGCTGAGGCACAGTGTCGTAGTGGTGCATCTCCATGCCGAAACTGCCGCGGCCTTGCGTCATGGAAGTCAAATCGGCACCATAAGTAAGCATCTCGGCCATGGGAACTTCGGCTTTTACGATAGTGTTGCCCGCCTTGTTGTCCATGCCTTGAATACGCCCGCGGCGGCTGTTTAGATCGCCCATGATGGTGCCGGCGAATTCATCCGGAATCGTGATCTCCACATGCATCACCGGTTCGAGCAGGGTCGGCTTGGCCGCTTCCATCGCTTTGCGAAAGGCGATACGCCCAGCCATCTGGAATGACAGATCGTTCGAATCGACGTCGTGGTAAGAGCCGTCGTAGAGGATGGCTCGGAAGTTCACCACGGGATATCCAGCGAGATAGCCGCGGGCAGCCGCGTCCTTAATTCCTTTTTCTACGGCTGGGATAAAGTTCTTCGGGATCGCTCCGCCGAAAATATCGTTGACGAATTCGAATTCGACTTCAGTGTTGCGTGGCAGCGGTTCCACCTTGATCTTGCAATCGCCATACTGACCGTGGCCGCCGGTCTGTTTCTTGTGCCGTCCCTGGACGTCGGCTTTTCCACGAATAGTCTCTCGATACGGGACCTTTGGCGCCTTGAGCACAACTTCGGCGTGGTACCGCTTCTTCATCTTCGAAACCACAACTTCGATGTGCTGCTGTCCAGTGCCCGCAATTAGAAATTCCTTGGTTTGCGGATCGCGGAAGAAGCGCAGCATGGCGTCCTCTTCCATTAGTTTGTGCAGACCGACTCCAAGCTTGTCTTCGTCGGCCCGACTTTTCGGCTCGATCGCAAACGTGATGGCAGGCTCCGGTAGTTGCACCATCGGATAACGGATCGGCGATGACTTATCGCCGAGCGTGTCTCCGGTAAGAGTTTCGCGCAGCTTCGCGACTGCTCCGATGTCGCCCGCATGCAGCTCCGGAATCGGAATCGCTTGCTTGCCCTGGACCAGAGAGATGTGAGCGAATTTCTCTTGCGTGTTGCGGTTGTAATTCTGCAGAGAAGCATCGTTCTTCAGCACGCCAGAAAAAACCTTGAAATAAGAAATCCGGCCGGCGAATGCGTCCGACACGGTTTTGAAAATAAATACGGAAGCGGGCTCATTGTCAGTGCCTTTGCGGACGGCCGGTTCACCGTTGCCACCGGCGGGTTGCCCCGTGATGGCATGATGTTCGCTCGCAGCGGGGGTGTAGTCGACGATGAAATCCATCAGTTCGTCGACGCCGACATTGCCCAGACCGGAAGTGAACAGAACCGGGAAAAGCTTGTCTTCGCGAATGGCTTCGTGCAGGGCCGGAACCAGATCCTCTTCGGGGATGGTTCCTTTCTCGAAGAATTCTTCCATCAGTTCGTCTTTGCCTTCGGCGACGAGCTCCACTAATTTTTCGTGCGCTTCTTTGGCGACGTCCGCCAGATTCGCAGGAATCGGTCCCTCTTTGCCCTTGCCGTTTCCGCCGAGCTCATAGGTGTAGGCCTTCATGCGGACCAGATCGATGATGCCGGTGAAGCTCCTCTCACTCCCGATCGGTAGTTGCAGCGGAGTGACGGCTCGGCCGAAGGCATTGGTCAAGGATTCGAGAACGCGGTTGGCGTCGGCCCGGTCGCGGTCCATGCGGTTCACGACGATCATCCGAGGAAGATCGATGTCCTGGCAATAATTCCAAACGCGCTGTGTGACCACCTCGACGCCGGCCACGCCATCGACCACGACCAGCGCAGCGTCAACCACGGGCAGCACCATCTTGGCCTCGTGCACAAACATGTTGAAGCCGGGAGTATCGAGCAGGTTGATCTTGACCTTGTCCGGGTCAGTCTTGCCCCACTCGACGCACGCGAGGCCGGTTGAAATTGACATTTTGCGGGCGATTTCTTCTTCGTCGTAGTCGGTTGTAGCGGAGCCGTCGTCAACGCGCCCGAGGCGCGGCGCAGCTCCGGCCGTATAGAGCATGGCGGATACTAGAGTGGTTTTGCCGGCATGACCATGACCGACGAGGGCCAGGTTGCGGAGGTGGGCTCCTTCGTAAACCTTCACGGGTTGTCTCCTTCCGCAGGCTTACAGGAAGGGTGATGAGGCCCGGAATGAGGATTGAGTACAGGCTACAGGTCAGCCCAACAACGCCTGCGAAACTCCCGATGCTAACACAGGGGATGGGAAGCGTAAAAGGGAGGACAGGTTGAGAATATTCAATCAACCCGTCCCCAATTTCGCCTACTTTGCATTCACGAACTTGGCCAGCGGGACGACCTCGACCTTCTTCCCCAGAGAATATGTCTTGTCGCCGGGATACAAAACGTACAGCTGGTCGAGCTTGAGGTCATTGAGCGCGATCTGCATAGACTTGGTCATCACCGGCGCATCAGCGCGTTTGCACTCGATGCCGATACGACGGCCGTCTTTGAATAAGAAGAGATCCAGCTCCGCGCCATTGTGCGTAGCCCAGTAATAAGCCTCGTCCGGCCGGAAAGACTTAAGCACCTCTTCAACGGCGTACCCCTCCCACGAGGCGCCCACCTTCGGATGAAACTCAAGGTCGCGCTGACTAGTAATCCCCAGCAGTGTGTGCAGCAGGCCGCTGTCGCGCACATATACTTTGGGCGCTTTCACTTGGCGCTTGCCAATATTCTCGAACCACGGCGGCAATTGCCGCAGCATAAATACGTCCGCCATCAGATCGAGATAACGGCGTATGGTGGGCTCGCTCACGCTCAAGGCGCGAGCGAGTTCCGCAGAACTCCAAATCTGGCCGTGGTAGTGGGCCACCATGTTCCAGAACCGGCGTAAGGCCGTTGCCGGGATTGTGATACCGAGTTGTGGCAGGTCGCGCTCCAAAAAAGTCTGGAGAAACTGGCGTCGCCATGCTACGGAATCTGCCTCGGATCGGGGCGTGTAGGCGAGTGGGAACCCGCCGCGCAGCCAGTGGCGGTTCTGGGCGTCAGCGCCCAGATCCGCGAGACGGAAACCCTCCAAGGGAACAATCTCGATCCGGCCCGCAAGCGTCTCCGAAGATTGGCGCAGCAAATTTGGCGACGCGCTACCCAGGATGAGAAAGCGCGCTGGAATCGGCCTCCGGTCGGCCAGGACGCGCAGCAAAGGAAACAAATCCGGCCGGCGCTGGATCTCGTCAATCACGACCAGCTTCTTGAGCGAACGCAGAGCGGTGTCTGGCTCCGTGAGGCGGGCCAGACTCTGCGGGTCCTCAAGATCAAAGTAGTTGCTTGAACCGGGCGCGACAAACTCGCGAGCGAGAGTGGTCTTGCCGCACTGGCGAGGGCCGAGAAGGGCGACCACCCGGCTGCGCCGCAAAGCGGTGCGGACGAGCACAATGTCAGCCATGCGCACGATCATGGTAACAATTGTATACCATGAAATTATAACTGTCGATGTTAGATTTTCATGGTACGAATTAAGCTCGACTTTAAGAGTCGCGGGGCCATTACAGTCCCGGACTCTTCTCCGCAATCAGCTTTTTGACCTTCTCGACAAACTCCGCCGCGCCCATATCGTCGGTCTTTTCTTTGCCCCGAGTGCGGACGTTGACTTTGCTCGCTTCCGCCTCTTTGTCCCCGACCACCAGCAGGAACGGCACTTTCTGCATCGCGTGCTCCCGAATCTTCGCATTCATCTTTTCGTTTCGAGAATCGACTTCGACACGCACGCCTGCCGCCCGCAGCTGCGCGGCAATTTTGTCTGCGTACTCGACATGCCGCTCGGCGATCGGGATCATCGCCACCTGCACCGGCGAGAGCCAAACTGGAAAGGCTCCAGCGTAGTGTTCAATCAGCACGCCGAAGAAGCGTTCTATCGATCCGTAGAGTGCGCGGTGCACCATCAGCGGCTGCTTCCGAGTGCCATCTTCTGCGACGTACTCGAGGTCGAAGCGTTGCGGCAGATTGAAGTCGAATTGCACGGTTGAAAGCTGCCACAAGCGTCCGATGGCATCGACCAACTTGATGTCGATCTTCGGACCGTAGAACGCTGCTTCGCCGGGGATGGTTTTGTATTCGATGTTCAGCTTCTTCAGCGCATTCTCGAGTGATCGGTTCGCGAGGTTCCACTGATCTTCGGTGCCCAGGAAACTCTTCTTGTCGTTCGGGTCCCAGGTGGAAAGCTCGGTCTGGAACTGATCGAAGCCGTATGCCTTCAATACCGCAAGCGCGAACTCCAGGCATCCGACGATCTCGTTTTCGATCTGGTCTGGAGTGCAGAAGATGTGCGCGTCGTCCTGGGTGAACCCGCGGACGCGCAACAATCCGTGCATCACTCCGGAACGCTCATACCGATAGACCGTGCCAAGTTCGCCCAACCGCACTGGCAAATCGCGATACGACTTCAGCGAATCTTTGTAGATCAGGATGTGGCCGGGGCAATTCATGGGCTTGAGACGGTACTCGGCATCGTCAAGCTCCATCGCGTCGAACATATTGTTCGAGTAATAGCCCTCGTGTCCTGAGGTGAAAAACAGCTGCCGGCGCGCCACATGCGGCGTGACCACGAGCGAATACCCGCGCCGCAGGTACTCCTCGCGCATCCAGTCTTCCATCTCTTTGCGGATAATCCCGCCCTTCGGATGCCAGAAGATCAGTCCCGGCCCAGCCAGTTCCTGAATCGAAAACAGGTCGAGCTGTTTTCCTAGGACGCGATGGTCGCGCTTTTTCGCCTCTTCGAGGCCATTCAGGTACGCGTCGAGATCCTTCTTCGAGAAAAACGACGTGCCGTAAATGCGCTGCAGTTGCGGATTCTTCTCGTCCCCAAGCCAGTAAGCGCCAGCGATGTTGAACAACTTAAACGCCTTGATTTTTCCCGTCGAAGGAATATGCGGACCACGACAAAAATCGAGAAACTTGCCGGTCTTGTAGATCGAAATCTTTTCATCGGGCTTGGTGAATTGCTCGATGAAGTGGCACTTCATGAAGTCCCCTTCGCTCTTGAATCTCTGCAAACCCTCCGTCCGCTCCACAAATTCGCGCGCGTAGGGGAGGTTCTGCTGGACAAGTTCCTGCATCTTTTTCTCGATTTTCTCGAGATCCTCAGGAGTGAAAGGGGTGGGCCGATAAAAGTCGTAAAAGAATCCGTTCTCGGTAGCGGGCCCGTGGCCGAGTTTGGTCTCCGGGAAAAGTTCGAGGACGGCGGCAGCCAGCAAATGCGCGGACGAATGCCGATAGACCTCGAGGCTCTCGGGATCTTTCTCGGTGAGAATGCGCAGCTCGGTGTCGTTGTCGAGCGGGCGGGTGAGATCGATCAAGTTACCGTTTGTCTTGGCAGCGAGAGCCGCGTCGGCCAGACGTGGACTGATTGACTTGGCCACATCGAGAGCCGTGGTTCCCTTGGGAACATCTTTGGTGCTGCCATCGGGCAGCTTCACTTGAATGCTGTCGGACATAAGATGAGGTCTGTATTCTGCTGAATCTTTTGAGTTTAATGGAGTGGTCGGAGCGGGTCAAACGCGATGAATGCGATCAGGTCTGATCTGGCGAAATATGGAAAAGCCCGAGAAACCTGGTCTCGTATGCCTGAAAGCAGCGGGTGCGTTTGTCGGCCACTATGTGCTACGGGGCGCAGCTTGTAGCGCCTCAATAGCAGCCTTGACCTGGGCGGATACTCTCTCGGTGTCTTGCAGTGTCAATCCCAAGGTGGAGATCGGTTCTCCCACCCTCATCTCCAGCGGCTGGCACCGGATGTGGTAAGTGTTCATCGGTAGCAGGTCAAAAGTGTCGACCAGCGCAATCGGAACAATGTCGGCCTGCGTCTTGATCGCGAGAAAAAATGCTCCCGGCAGAAAAGGCTGAATCTTTCCGTCGCGCGTCCGTCCACCCTCGGGGAAAATCACCAGCGGCATCCCGCCGCGCAAGCTCCTCATCGCAGACTTGATGGCCCCAATCGACGCCGCTGGATTTTGCTGATTGATGCAAACTTGCCCGGAGCGCCGCAGATGCCAGCCCACAAACGGATAGGCCAGAAGTTCGCTCTTGAAGACGATGCGAAATTGAAACGGCAGATAAACGTAGAGAATCGGAATGTCGAGCGCCGAGGCGTGTGTGACCGCATAAACCCGAGGCTTTGTATTGTCGAACGCATTGGCGAGCGCACCCGTGCCCTTGATCGTCACCGGCGACAACGTGGTCTTCATCACCATCCAGGACCACAGACGCGCGAATTTGTGCTGGATCCGCCCGTTGCGATCGAAAAACGAACATGCCAATGAAACCGTACCCAGAATTAGCGTATAGGCCCAAATCAAAGGACTCAAAATGAAGTACGAGCGCAACCGGCTCGGCCAGCCATAGTGTTTGGCACCGCTTGTTTCCGGCCGCTGGTCATCCCACCGGGAACCGGCTTCTCCCGGCTGTCCAGCCGGACGCACCACGGCCGGTTCTTTTTCCGGCTCGACGGTGGTGGCGATCTTATTCAAGGTTCTTCCTAACTTAGATGCGGACGCCGAGCGTTCGCATTGCCTCTCCAACCACGTAAATGGACCCCGTGATCACGACGAGCCCGGCTCGTCCGGCCGCCGCGCTCGCTCGCTCCAGCGCCAACGCGATGTTCGCAGCCGTCTCGATCTCTGTTGCATCTGCTCCACCCGATACCCGTGCCGCGGCCTGCCGAATTTCATCCGCGCTCGCCGCTCGCGGATTGTTCGCGTGCGTCACGATCACATGTCTGGCAATCGGAAACAGAATCTCGGCCATTTCCTGCACGGCTTTGTCGCGCATTACTCCAAACACAAGCGTGATCTCCCGGCCGTCCTGATACACGGCGGAAAGAGTCGATCGCAGCGCCCAAGCCCCGGCCGGATTATGCGCAACATCGAGCACATACTCGGGATTTCCTCCCGCCGCCGGAATCACCTCGAACCGTCCCGGCCAGCGCGTCTCGCGGATTCCGAGCGCGATGGTCTCCGGCGTTATCTGAGTCAGTCCCTGGCCGCGCAGTTCCACCGCCGCAGCAATCGCGAGAGCCGTGTTGCGCAATTGATGGCGCCCGACCAGCGGTGACTCGACCATGATTTCCGCGCCCAGAACCTCGAGAGGATATCTCTGCAACTGGCCGCCGCTCGCCGCCCACTGTCCGCTGCCCGGCGAAACCGGCGGCACGTACGGGACGGCATTCACCGCCGTCGCGCCTGCGTCGAGAATCGCGTTTCCAATCACGTCATTAGCATCAGGCAATTGCGGCAACGTCACAACTGTCCCACCGGGACGAATAATCCCGGCTTTCTCGCCGGCAATTTGGCGGATCGTGTCGCCGAGATAATTTTGATGGTCGAGCGAGATGTCCGTGATGATACTGAGGCGCGGTTCGACGACGTTCGTAGCATCAAGACGCCCGCCCATGCCGACTTCCAAAACCACGATGTCGGGCCGGCTGCGAGCAAAATACTCGAAGGCCATCGCGGTCAGCATTTCGAAAAAGCTGGGATGCCAGGGCAGATCGCCCTCCGACACAAGCCGCTCGGCGGTACGGTCGACGACGTCATGTACCATCGCGAATTCGTCGTCGGTGATGGCTTCGCCGTTGAGGCGAATCCGCTCGTTGATGCGGACCAGATGAGGCGAAGTGTACAGCCCCGTCCTCAGCCCTGAAGCCTGCAGGATTGACGCCAGCGTCCCAGCCGTCGAACCCTTGCCGTTGGTCCCCGCGACCAGCACCGCGGGAAAACGATTTTCGGGATTTCCCAATGCGCCGAGTAACCGCCGCATGTGCGCCAGGTCGAACTTGTGCGACGGCGTCTGCGCCAACTCGTGGCCCAACGCGTACATTTCGGCGACTGCGGTTTCGTAGGACAAGGAAGCTTTCAGCCCTCGGCTATCAGTTTCACCCTTTCATCTCGATGCGATCCAGAAAACCGCACTCAGCGTGTCAAACCGTGCACCGAGCAGGGAATTGCCGAGCCTGACAGGAGTTGAGATTCCGCGCCGGTGCCTGCATCCCGACGATCCCCCACCGCCGAGGATGCAATGTCCCGTAGGGACAACCGATAATAGCCCGGCGCTTCGGCGCCGGGTCAGAACACGACCAGAAGGAGCAAGCCCCGGAGGGGCGACTGAACCCCATGACTCGCCGGCTCCGTCGCGACTTGCTCAACTGAGAGCTGACGGCTGTCCCTACGCTGCCTTCACCATAAAATCCAGCGCCCGCGCTATGTAGGGTTTCAGATCTTTGCGATGAACCACGGCATCGAGCATTCCGTGTTCGAGAAGGAATTCGCTGCGTTGAAAACCCGGCGGCAGTTTTTGCCGGATCGTCTGCTCAATCACGCGCGGTCCCGCAAAGCCGATCAGCGCCCCCGGTTCGGCGATGTTGAGATCGCCAAGCATGGCAAACGATGCGGTCACGCCCCCGGTCGTCGGATCGGTCAAAACGGAAATGTAGGGAACACGCGCCGCATCCAACCGCGCCAGTGCGGCTGAGATTTTCGCCAGCTGCATCAGGCTGATCACGCCTTCCATCATGCGGGCGCCGCCCGATGCGGAAACGATCACAATCGGCGTGCGTGTCTCCATCGCTTTCTCAATGGCGCGCGTAATCGCCTCGCCAACCACCGCTCCCATGCTGCCGCCGATGAAGGAATACTCCATGGCGCTCACAATCACTGGCCGCCCGTTCAATTTGCCCGCAGCGTTGAGGATGGCGTCTTTGAGTCCCGTGTCGGCCTTGGCCTGCTTCAATCGGGAGGAGTAGGCTTTCAGGTCCACGAACTTCAACGGGTCGGTCGACACGAAGTTGCTGTCGAACACCTCGTACTCGTTATCGTCGAGCAGCTGAGCCAGCCGCGTGCGGGCGTCGATGCGGAAATGCTTGTCGCATTTGGGGCAGACGTTGAAGTTGTCTTCGAGGTCTTTCTTCCAGATGATCTGGCGACAGCCGTCACACTTCACCCACAGCCCCTCCGTGCGGACTTTCTTCTCGCCAGAAGTGTCAAGCTCACCGGATTGTCGTTTAAACCAAGTCATGAAAATCAGTTCTCAGTTCCCAGTTGTCAGTTCTCAGTAAAACCTCCGGGGCCGCGCTCCTACTGGGAACTGAGAACCGGGAACTGATTTTGAGAACTAGTATTCGATTCCTCTCTGTGCCATCACGCCCTTTTCATACGCGTGCTTGATTTGGCGCATTTCAGTGACGGTGTCGGCAATCTCGACGATGGCCGGGTGCGCGTTCCTTCCGGTCAGGATCACATGTACCATTTCTGGTTTCCGTTTCAGAGATTCCGCCACTTTTACCGCGTCCAGCATACCGTAGGTGATGGCGTAATTGATCTCATCGAGCACCACCAGATCCCATTCCTCCGATTGAATCGCCTTCTCGGCTTCAGCCCAGGCCTCTTCGACCATTCGTACGTCTTCAGGATCGGGTTTTTCGGCGCCCACTTTTACAAAGCCGCGGCCCATCTGCTTCATCAGAAACTTATCGCCAAAAGCTTTGACCGCGTCCAGTTCTCCGTAGTGCCATGACCCCTTAAGGAACTGCAGCATCAGGACCCGCATCCCCTGGCCCACCGCCCGCAAAGCAGTTCCCATAGCGGCAGTGGTCTTCCCTTTACCAGGACCGGTATTCACGATGATCAGGCCACGGCGCAGGTCCGGCATAGGGCGGAATTTACTATTGTACGCGGGCGGGAAACTCAGTGCCACAATCGCCACGAGTGTCAGGACTGGGAGAAGAACCGGAAGATAGCCCTTCCTTGATCTGTACCCCTTGACCTTATACCAAGGTACAGCCCTGACACTTGTCTAGCTTCCGAACGCCATCCCGGTTTCAGAGGAGTCACAATGTCCTCGGCAACTCTGCAAAATTCTCGTAGCCACTCCCGCACGGCCAGTCTGTGGATCGTAGCTCTTGTGCTACTGGCCGCTCTTTCTCTCTTCGCCATGTGGCGCAGCATGGGACGAGCGATGCAGATGAAAGCAGACACCACGTCCAGTTCCTCTTTCGCGCAACTCAAAGATGGAGACGAGGTGAAGCTTGTGCTTGAAATCACAGCTGTCACTCCGTCCGCCAGCCTCGAGGGCAATCGACTCGAGAAACAGACCGAAACGGTCTACCGCCGTACGGGCCAAACAGGCAAGATCGCCTACGATGCAGCGACCCCCATCGTCATGGGCAAACCGCCCGACCTCCACGCGGGAGCCGTAGTCCACGTCACCGCTAAGATCAAGACGGGCAGCGACCCGGCGCTGCACGCCACCCAGATCGTCGTCCTCACCGGATACGTTCAAGTACAGGACCAAGTAAAGGACAAGGATAAGGCGAAATAGGCGATGCGACGTTTCCTGCTGGTAAGCGCGACCGGATGGATTGCAGTTCTGGCTCTGGGTGTCGAGATAGCTCTGCCCTATCTGTTGCGAAGCCAGGGTCGAAGCGCGCCCTTGCGCGCGCGCATGTGGCCGCATTACTGGCTGGCGTATGGTCTCGCGATTCTGGTGATGGTTCACTCGTCCTTTGTCATGGGTCCGGCTATGCGCCGCGGAGATCTCGTCGGCATCTGGGCCGCAACCTTCGCCCTGGGATTGATCCTGCTGCAACTCGCTCTCGGATTAGCCATGCAGAGCGGCTGTCCCTCCCAGCGTCAACTTCGCCAGTGGCATTTTCGCACCATGATCGCCATCTGCCTGCTGCTGATCACCCATCTTTGGAGAAACGGCTAGAAGAGCAACGACTAACGAAGACAGGCGACTAAGGTTCCCAAATCCAGCCCAAGCCGCACTACGCGACCCTTCGTTCCACCCTGTTAGAATCGTAGTGTCCTCATGGAACCCTCCCGCATTAGAAATTTTGCGATTATTGCGCATATTGACCACGGAAAATCCACGCTTGCCGACCGGCTGCTGGAGCTGACCGGGTCCCTCGCCATGCGCGAAATGCAGGAGCAGGTTCTCGACTCGATGGACCTGGAGCGCGAGCGCGGCATAACCATCAAAGCCCACGCCGTGCGCATGCTCTACCCGGCTCAGGACGGCCAGATTTACCAGCTCAACCTGATCGATACGCCCGGGCACGTCGACTTTTCCTACGAAGTTTCACGCTCGCTTGCCGCCTGCGAAGGAGCCTTGCTGGTCGTCGATGCTTCCCAGGGAGTCGAAGCGCAGACACTCGCCAACTCCTATCTCGCAATCAATCACGGCCTCGAAATCATCCCCGTGATCAATAAGATCGACCTTCAGAGCGCCGACATCCCGCGTACGAAGGAAATGATCGAGAGCGCCGTGGGCCTCGACGCCTCCGACGCGCTCCTCATCAGCGCCAAGACGGGTCTGGGCGTCCCCGATGTTCTCGAAGCGATCGTTAAGCGAGTTCCACCACCAAAAGGCTCGGCCGCTCGGCATTTGCAAGCGTTGCTCTTTGATTCATGGTTCGACCCGTATCGCGGAGTCGTCGTCCTCACGCGCGTCTTCGAGGGCACACTGCGCCTCGGACAAAAGATACGCATGTGGTCGACCGGACAGGTTTTTCAAGTCGAGGCGCTCGGCGTGCTTACGCCGAAACCGCTGGTCGTCGATGAACTAGTCGCTGGCGAAGTGGGATTCGTGATCGCCAACATCAAAGATGTTGCAAATACGAAGATCGGCGACACCATCACCGACGACGACCGCCCCTCGATCGAGCCATTGCCCGGCTTCGAAGAAATCAAGCCCATGGTTTTCGCCGGCCTCTACACCGTCGATGCGCACGAACATACGCAATTGCGAGAAGCGCTCGAAAAACTAAAGCTCAACGATTCGTCGTTTTTCTTCGAGCCCGAGAGTTCCGTGGCGCTCGGATTCGGCTTCCGCTGCGGCTTTCTCGGCCTCCTGCACATGGAGATCATCCAGGAGCGCCTCGAGCGCGAATACAATCTCGACCTCATCACGACAGCCCCCGGCGTCCGCTACCAGATCACCAAGACGGATGGCCAGGTGATCGAAGTCGACAATCCGTCGCGCTGGCCTGATGTCAGCGAAATCGCCAAGGTCGAAGAGCCGGTGATCCTCGCTGTGATTTTGACCAACGAAGAATATGTCGGCGGCATCCTGAAACTGGTCGAAGAAAAGCGCGGCAAACAGAAGAGTTTCGAATACGTCAGCTCGTCGCGCGTCATGCTGCAATACGAACTGCCGCTGAACGAAATCGTGCTCGATTTCTATGATCGGTTGAAGTCGGTTTCTCGCGGCTACGCTTCGCTCGATTATCATCTCTCCGGCAACTGGACGTCGCCGATGTCGAAGCTCGACATTATGGTTGCCGGCGAGCCGGTCGACGCGCTCTCCACCATCATCCATCGCGACTTTGCCTACGAGCGCGGACGGTCATTAGCCTCGAAAATGAAAGAACTGATTCCGCGCCAGATGTTTGAAGTCGCCATTCAGGCCGCGATAGGGGCCAAAATCATCGCTCGCGAAACTGTCCCGGCAATCCGCAAGAACGTCATCGCCAAGTGCTACGGCGGCGATATTTCCCGCAAGCGCAAGCTGCTCGAAAAGCAAAAAGAAGGCAAGAAGCGGATGAAGCGCATTGGCCGCGTAGACATTCCCCAGGAAGCCTTCCTCGCAGTCCTTAAAGTCGGAGAGGGTAGCAACTAGCGATTCGGCAGCCTCGCCCTTCCGCCCCCGTCAGCCAAAGTCGACGCGCTGCCGGCAGGCCACAACCGCTCTGGATGCCGCCTATATCCCTTCGTGTACATGTGCAAATCTCACATTGTGTGACGAAAGTACTGATTCGTAAGCATTTCCGCCACCTCTGTGCGAAATGCTCGTTAACCAACTTAGAAACATAGCTTTAGAGAGCCGGGTCAGATGGCGGAATGTCTGTCCTGCGTGGTCAATCCGGATGAAACAAAAGGCCGGTCCAAGCCATCCACACATTTTTCCACAGGCTAAAGGTGTCCTCGGGTCGGTTTTCGGGGCCATGGCGTCCCCCGCGGAGACCAACACTTTATCGCCCATTAGAATTCGACGGGCTGTCTACTCGCCAGGCTCAGCGTTCCCTTCGAGCATGTTGGCAAAGCGCGTCGAATTGTGCAGAAATGCCAGGTTGAACTTGCCGATCGGCCCGTTGCGCTGTTTGGCGATAATAATTTCCGCCCGGCCCTTGAGGTCAGGATCGTCCTGCTTGTAGATCTCTTCGCGGAAGATAAACATCACAAGATCCGCATCCTGCTCGATCGATCCCGACTCGCGGAGATCGGAAAGCTGCGGCCGGTGATCCCCTCCGCGGCTCTCCGGAGCGCGGCTCAGCTGCGACAACGCCACCACCGGAACTTGCAGCTCTTTAGCGATCGCCTTTAGCCCCCGCGAAATCGACGATACTTCCTGCGTACGATTTTCAAACCGCTTGCTGCCCCCCGACATCAGCTGAAGATAATCGACGACCAGCAAATCCAGCCGTCCTTGCGACTGTTTCAGCCGCCGCGCCTTGGCCCGCATCTCGCTCAGAGAAATCCCCGGCGTGTCGTCGATAAAAATCGGAGCATTCGAAAGCTCCTCCATCGCCCGCACGATCTTCTTCATATCGTCGCCCCAGAGCGACCCGGTCCGCATCTTGTGCGCGTCGACAATCGCGCGCGAACAAAGCAGCCTCTGCAGCAGCGCCTCGCTCGACATTTCGAGCGAGAAAACTCCCACTACTTTGCCGTCATCGATCGCCGCGTTCTCGGCGATATTCATGGCGAAAGAAGTCTTGCCCATGGAAGGCCGCGCCGCAACAATGACCAGGTCCGACTTCTGGAAACCGCTCGTCATCTCATCGAGATCGGTATAGTGCGTCGCGAGCCCGGTGATGCGCTGCCCGCGTTGCAGCAGCGCATCGACCGAGCCAAACGAGTTGCGGACAATTTCCTTGATCCCCTGAAAGCCCTTGCCAATGCGCTTCTCCGAGAGCGCGAAGACCGCGGCCTCGGCATCGTTGAGAATTTCATCCGCCGGGTCGGACTGTTCGCTGGCTTTGGCAATCGCCGTGTTGGCCACGCCAATCAGTCCACGCAAAATCGCCTTGTCGCGAACAATTCTGACGTAATGCTCAATCGATGGCCGGTCGGGCACGCCATCCAGCAACCCTGAGATGTAGCCGACATCACCGACCGCTTGGAGGTCTTTTTTCTGGTCCAGCTCTTCGACCAGCGTGATGATGTCGATGGGCCGCGACGATTCGGCCAGCTCCATCATCCGCGAATAGATTCGCCGGTGCGAATCGATGGAAAAATCTTCCGGCCGCAAGTGCTCAGCCGCGTCGTTGAAGGCATGATTGTCGAGCAGCACGGCGCCGAGGATCGAGCGCTCCGCGTCAATGTTCGACGGCATCCGTCCAATGCTGGTTTCGAGTGTGGCCACGATGTTTAATTGGGTGCGTTGCATCGTAACTCGCCTGGGGGCTGTGGAAGTATGCGCATCGCGTCGGAAAAAGCGTCCGAAATTAAATTTTTTCGAAACACGAACAGAGTGTACCGTTCCCGATCAATCAGTACAGTATGGCAAAAGAGTATGGCACAAGGCGAACAAAAAGCAAATTAACTACACAAGCTCCCTCCGAGAAGCCCGCCCATCAAGGCTTTTGCTCGATCGATATATTGATCGATGCACTAAATGTTCTTGACCTTTGTTTCCACCAGGGCTAGAGTCCGTCCCAATGTTTTTCTCATTCTTTCCTCACTCGAGGATAGAAGTGTTCGTGGGGCTCACGCCACGCTCCTAACGCTGTTCAGTTCGCGGTGAGCACGGGACCAGAATTTCCACGGGCCGTGCTCTAAGCAGAACCCAACCTCGCGCCGGTCTTCGCAACGCAACTTCGACCAAAGCCCAAAGTGTCTCTATCCCCGTATCGAGGTGCAATATGAAGCCGTGCAACATGAAGTGCGAAGTGATCTGCAACGTGAAGCGTTCGAAACTCTCCCTCCTCACCGTTTGTCTCTGCCTGGTTTTCCTCACAACCCAAAAACTCCACCCGCAAAACGATCCCGGCCCCCGTTCCGGTCCCCCGGCAGCCGGAAGTTTCTACCCAACCCTGAGCGCAAATGAACAAGCCTTCTTCACCCAGGCGCAGCAGCGTTTCCAGGAAGTCGACTCTGTCTCCGGCGCCATCCCGGGCGAAAACGGAGCCGGTCTCGGCCCGACCTTCAACGGCAACAGCTGCGCCCAATGTCACGCACAACCGACCATTGGCGGCAGCAGTCCCGGCTTGGCCAGTCCACAGAACTCGATTCAGAATCCCCAGGTCTCGCTCTCTACACTGGACGGCGCGACCAACGTGGTCCCATCCTTCATCACGCCCGCAGGTCCGGTTCGCGAGGCGCGCTTCATCAAGAACTCGAACGGCACTCTCGATGGTGGAGTACACGCCCTCTACACCATCACCGGCCGCTCCGACGCTCCCGGCTGCAATCTGGCGCAGCCGGATTTCGCCACCGCTCTCAGCAGCAACAACGTAATCTTCCGAGTCCCCACGCCCCTGTTTGGCTTGGGATTGGTGGAAGCCACTCCCGACTCCGTTCTGCAAGCGAATCTCGCGGCCACTCAATCCGCCAGAGCCGCCCTCAAAATTGGCGGAGTCTTTAACACCAGTGGAAACGACGGCACCATCACTCGTTTCGGCTGGAAGGCGCAGAACAAATCCATGCTGATGTTCGTCGGTGAAGCCTACAACGTGGAGCAGGGCGTATCGAACGAACTGTTCCCGAACGAACGCAGCGCGGTGGCCGGTTGCGTGTTCAACAACTCGCCTGAGGACTTAACTCCTCTGCTCAACGGCAATCCCGCCAGTCAGAATTTCGGCACCACGATCGGGACAGCATCCGAAATGTCGTCCGATATCGTGAACTTCGCCGCGTTCGCTCGTCTCTCGGCGCCCCCCACTCCGGCTCCGCCGACGTCGTCCACCCTGAACGGGGCCAGCCTGTTCAACTCCATCGGCTGTGCTCTCTGTCACTCACCAACGCTCACGACCGGACCATCGCCCTACACCGGCATGTCAAACGTGACCTACAACCCTTATTCCGACTTCGCCCTGCACAACATGGGCACCGGCCTGTCGGATGGCATCGAACAAGGCGCTGCCACAGCCAAGCAATTCCGCACCGCTCCGCTGTGGGGATTGGGCCAACGCCTTTACTTCCTCCACGACGGCCGCACGACCGATCTGATCCAGGCGATCCATTCCCACAGCAGCACCGGATCGGAAGCCAGCGCCGTCATCCACAAATTCAGCACCATGAAAGCGTCGGATGTTCAAGACCTGCTGAACTTCCTGCGGTCGCTGTAACCGAATCGTTGCTCGCATCACCGACGGTACCCCACCTTTCGCGTGTTTCGAGAGGTGGGGTTGCCGATCCCATCTGCTTATGGGATTGATCTCGCCTCCATCGAATGTCATTGACTTAACATTCAAACGGCCCAAACTTAAGACAGGCGCACAAAGTGCTTTCTTCGAGGAATTGATCTTTGACAAATACAAAATGAGACGATAAGCCTTTATTATTGAATACTTTGCCTGTAAAGTCTTTAGATTGAAGATTTTGGCAAGGTACCCCTCAGCCAAGTCCAATGATTTGAATACTTTGACAAAAAGAGGTGGGGGGGGGACCCCTTATAGGCGAGTGGGAGCACCTCCAGAAAACCCGCTCCGCACATCCCAATTTCGGAGTGCGCCCAGGGGTTAAGATGATTTTCGATTGTGGGGGTCCCTTTGGAGCAAACAAATCCTTCGGTCCAAGAGAAGCTACACACTGGCTGCTGCATCGTCGGGGGTGGGCCTGCCGGGATGATGGCCGGATACCTTCTCGCTCGCGCCGGAGTCGAGGTCGTGGTGCTCGAGAAGCATGCGGACTTCCTGCGCGATTTTCGCGGCGACACAATTCATCCTTCGACCCTGGAAGTGATGCACGAACTTGGCGTTCTCAACGAGTTCCTGCGCCGCCCGCATCAGGAAGTGTCTCAGGTCGGAGCCCAGATCGAGGATTTCAGCGTACAGATTGCCGACCTTTCCCACCTGCCCACGCACTGCAAATTTGTCGCATTAATGCCGCAGTGGGATTTTCTGAACTTCGTCGCCGAAAAAGCAAAGGCTTATCCGCAATTTCATTTGCGCATGGAGTCCGAAGTCGTCGACCTCATCGAAGAGAATGGCCGCATCGTAGGCGTTCGAGCCAATACCAAACAAGGCCGCCTCGAAGTGCGCGCCAGCTTGGTTCTCGGTACAGACGGACGGCGTTCGATCGTCCGCGAGAGAGCTGGACTCGAGGTCGTCGATCTCGGAGCGCCGATTGACGTTCTCTGGATGCGTCTCAGTCGCGACCCGAACGACAGCAGCGCCGCACTGGGCCGGATCCGTGGCGGCAAAATTCTGGTGACGATCAATCGCGGCGACTACTGGCAGTGCGCCTACGTCATTGCCAAGGGCGGAGCGGAAGCGATCCGGCAACAAGGCTTACCCGCGTTTCGCGAAGCGATAGCGAGCGTCGTGCCGTTTCTGCGTGACCGCACCGAAGAACTGAAGGCTTGGGACGACATCAAGTTGCTCACAGTGGCCGTCGATCATTTGCGCCAGTGGTGGAGAAGCGGTCTTTTGTGCCTCGGAGATTCCGCACACGCGATGTCCCCGGTCGGTGGAGTCGGCATCAACCTTGCGATTCAGGATGCCGTCGCAGCCGCGAACATCTTGGTACCGTCGTTATTACGCGGAACAGTTGGCGAGGACGAGTTGCGCTCGGTGCAAGCACGGCGAGAATTTCCAACTCGCATGACACAGCGCTTGCAGATATTCGCGCACAAAAACTTGCTTGCGCCAACGTTGGGCAACACATCGCCGATGCGGCGTCTGCCGTTGCTGATCAGACTTTTGCAGCGATATCCGGTTCTGCGACGGATTCCGGCCCGCGCGCTCGGCTTGGGATTCCGCCCCGAACACGTCCGCACGCCCGAGAGGAAATCCTGATAACCGATAGCTTCCCATTCGCGTCTAAACGCTGAGAGAAGTTAAGCAAGGTGACTTGAGTAGGAGGGGCTGTATGGACCGTAGAAAGTTCCTGGTGGCAGGCTCCGCAAGTGTTGCTGGAGCATTTTTTGTCGGGACGACATTCGGCCCGAAGCTCCTCGGCGCGCACACCTTCGGCCGCTCGTTCCCCGCGCTGCCGCCGTTAACGCAGAAGGTTGCCGCATTCGATACGGTGGTTCTCGGTACCACAGGAATCCGAACCAGCCGCCTTGCCATGGGAACCGGCACCGTAGGATCGGGCCATCATTCAAATCAAACGGCCTTAGGGTTAAAGGGACTCTCCGATCTACTGCTGAATGGCTACGATCATGGGCTGCGATTCTTCGATTCGGCGGACGCTTATGGTAGTCATCCGCATGTGGCGGAAGCGCTGAAGTATGTGCCGCGCGATAAAGTCACGGTGTTGACCAAGACTTGGGCGCGCGACCCGAAATCGGCACGAGAGGATCTCGACCGCTTTCGCCGCGAACTCGGTATCGATTACATCGATGTCTGCCTGATGCACTGCCTCACCGAAGGCGATTGGACCGAACGCTACAAGGGTGTCATGGACGTGCTGTCGGAAGCGAAACAAAAAGGCGTGATCCGCGCACACGGCGTTTCCTGTCACTCGATCGAAGCGCTGCGCGCAGCAGCGAAGTCTCCGTGGGTCGAAGTGGACCTTGCGCGCATCAACCCGATTGGCTCCCACATGGACGCTTCTCCGCAGGAAGTCCTCAGCGTGCTGCGCGAGATGAAAAGCGTGGGCAAAGCTGTCATCGGAATGAAAATCCTGGGACAAGGCGATCTTCGCGGACGCGTCGACGACGCGCTCCGCTACGCTTTGTCGCTGGGAGTGCTCGATGCCTTCACCATCGGCGCGGAAAGCAAGAGCGAACAGGAAGACTTGATTCGTCGCGTGGCAGCGGCGTAATGAGGCTATCCAATGCCCGCGAGGCTGGCGAGGCTGGCGTGCGATACTGAAACTGATGCCGCTGCCGGATCTAAGTCCGCGAATCGCAAACGACCCAAAATCAGTTGTCATTCATTTGACCACCGGGACGGGCTTGGAAATTGAGTGGAAAGACGGACACAAATCCGTCTTCACGTTTGCATTTTTGCGCGAAGCGTGTCCCTGCGCTCTCTGCGAAGACGAACGCGGAAAATCGGGACGCAAACCAGGCGAACCAGCCAAACTTGCGCCAGGTGCTCTGCCGATGTTCAAGCCGATCGTGAAAGCGCTCGCGGCCGAAGCCGTGGGTAAATATGCGCTGAAGTTCTCGTTCAGCGATAAGCATGACCTCGGAATCTTCTCGTGGTTCTATCTGCGGGAAGTTTGTCCTTGCGAAGAATGCACCGCTGCCCGCCAATGAACTTTCGCATTCGTCTGGCTGAACCGCGTGACATTCCACTCCTACAGGAACTCATCGCCGCATCCGTCCGCGGCTTGCAAGCAGCCGATTATTCCGCGGAACAACTGGAGAGCGCGCTGCGAACCGTCTATGGCGTGGACACCCAGCTGATCGCGGATGGAACCTACTTCGCCGCCGAAGAAACGGAAACCACAAATGAGCCGCTCTTGGTTGGTGGCGGTGGATGGAGCAAACGCAAAACGCTCTACGGCGGAGATCAATACGCGCAACGCGAAGATTCGTTGCTCAATCCAGCCGACGATGCGGCAAAGATTCGCGCATTCTTTATCCATCCCGATTGGGCGCGGCGAGGGATTGGCAGCTTGATTCTGGATGCTTGCGAAGTGGCTGCGGAAGCGGCAGGATTTCGCCGGCTCGAAATGGGAGCGACCCTGACAGGCGTTCCGTTTTACCGCGTGAAAGGATATGTGGAACTTGAGACCACCGAGGTGCCGCTCGAGAATGGCTTAGCGCTTCCGATTGTCCGGATGGAAAAAGTCCGCGTGGGAAAAGCGAGAACGGGAAAAGGCAGATAAGCCATCTCGACCATTCTACGCAATCGTTCTCAGAGCAATCGCTACTTGCCCGCGAGCTTCTTGGCGATCTCTTCGACAATCTTCGGACGAAGATCAGCCATCACACTGTCCACGATGCTGGCAATCGAAGCCGCGTCGTTGGCCGAGCCGGAAGCCGAGCCATCGGCTGCCGCAGCGGCTGCCATCGCCTTCGGAGCCTCGTTCGCCGCTTCGGTCTTCGCTGCTTCCACCGCATCCGCGTTCGAGCCAGCCCCAGCAGGCGCCGTCCGAATCTGCCGCCAAGTCGATTTCCCGTCTTTGCCCATGGCTTCATCTCCCCCAGAATCTGAACTTGAATCCTCACCCTTTGCTTCTACGACTGCACTTGTCGAAGCCGTTGCCACTTCGGCGGATTGAACCGCTTGTGTCGGGGCGTCAGCCGCCGCGTTTTCGGCCTTCTCGTTCTCGGTCACGGCCTCTCGATTCGTGCTGATCGCATCGGCAAACGTCGCCGATGCCGTTTCTTCCGCTGGTTCTGCTTCGTTCTTCACCGCCGCGACGACTGGTTCACTTTGCGCAGAGACTGCGGTATCGATCGCCGGACTGGTTGCACTGGCACTGACGCTGGCTATTTTCTCCGCTTCTGCCATGCGGTTCTCGACCGCGGCAGCGATGGCTGAAACTCCCGTGATTCCGGTACGCTGGCCCTCGTCGCTTCTCGTTGTGCCCGGCACAGCCGCCGGTGTTGTTGCAAACGTGCGGAACATTTCGTCTTCAAGCGAGAGCGCTGCTTCTTCCGGACTTAACGCCACCGATTCGGCTATCCACCGCGGACCTGCCGCTGCGTTGCGCGCCGCTTCTTCCGCAAGCAACTGCCCGGCTGCGACCAGAGTCCCGTGTGACGGGATCGTAGCTACATCCACGCTGCCTGTCGCCGGCGTCAGCAGGCGCAAGGCTTCGGCCAACTCTTCCTCGCTCGGAGCGGGTTCCTCCGCTCTCGGCGTTTCCACTTCAGGCCGGGGAGACTCGGGCTCGGGACTCTTTGGCTGGGCTGCTTCTACCGTCGGAGCGATGTCTTTGACAGCCTCGAGTCTCTGATCTTCTTCCGGTTTCGCTTCCGGCTTCGCTTCTTCCAGCGCCGCGACCGCCACGGGCTCCGTTTTGGCAACCACCTCGGCCTGGGACGTTTCAGCGACGGGCGCGACCACTTCTGGTTCGGACTTATCTGGCTCAAGCTTAGTCTCAGCCTTCGCTTCCGCTACGGCCTCAATCTTCGGCTCCGCGACTGGCTTCTCGATCGCCGCCTCTGAGACCTGCGGCTCATCCTTCGGAGTTCTGTCGAGAGGCACGGCTTCTTGCGGTGCCGCGGCGCTGACGGCGACCGCAACCGATGTTTCCGCGATCGCTTCGATAACTGCTGGAGCAGTCACGACCGGAGCGGGTTGTGTCGCTGGTTCGGCAGCAGGAACCTCGGTCGCACTCGCAGCCGAACCCTGAGCTTGAACTTGGATTTGGACTTCTGCCGAAGGCGCGGGGCTGGAGGCCGGAGTCACTGCGAACTCGGCAATCGCTGCAGGAGTCTCCGCTTGTTTTGCCGGCTCTTTCGGTGCCTCTGCGACTGGAACCTCGACTTCAGCAAGACCCTTGGCAATCTCTGGCGCTGGAGTCTCGACTGGTCCGACCTTCTCGGCCATGGGCGCAATGTTCTCGGCCGCTGGAATTGGGCCATCGAGTTTCGCTGCCAGCGCGCTCAGCGCGTCTAATTCATCGGGAGTAATGTCGCGCGGAATATCCGGAACCAAGCCAGGTTCCTGGCCCGGAGGGGCAGGAGGCTTCACCGTGATCGCGGGACCTGGGCCCGATTTGCCACTTTTTCCCTTACGGTAGTTGCGAAAGGTCGCTTCGGGAACAATCTCTTCGGGTTCCGGCTCGGGTTCCTCCTTCTTTTTCTTGGAAGGGAAACGCAGGCGGCTTTTCCAGCCAGTGTCCGCGTCGTCGGAGCCTTCTGTCTTTCTGCCGCTGTCTCCGCTAAAACGCTCCACGCCCGAAACCGAGTTGCTGAAACGCGACCCATCGGCCATTGGCACCATGCGATCTTCCAGGCGCGTGATGGCGGTCAGTAATTCGCTGGCTTCGAAGGGCTTTACGATATGGGCGTCTGCGCGGACTCGGCGGGCTTCTTCTGGCTTGAAGGGCTCGAGCTTGCCCACTGTCAACAATACTGGAATGTGCCCAGTTTCGGCAGCGTCTTTCAGCCTCTGGCAGACTTCCAGCCCGCTGTAGCCGGGCATATACACATCGAGCACGATGAGATCGGGTTTTACTTCTGAAATCCGCTTGAGGGCGGCGGAGCCGTTATTGACCGTGAAGACATCGTACCCGGCGTCGGCCAGGATTTTTCGCCCCATATTCTGGGCTGTCACACTGTCATCAGCGAGTAATATTTTCCGCGCCAAGCGTCGCCCTTCGCACAAAAAGGAGAGATAACGCGAAACTACCTTGTCCCTTAGGCTAAGTCAACGATTCCCGCAGAGGTAACTGGTTACGACCGTTCCTAGCCCGTTGGGGAATGGACTCTTGGGCGCATCGCGTTGTCGTTTGGTAACCTCGCGCGCGCGGAAGCGAATTGGGACGGCCGCGGCCGTTCCTCCGCAGGGCTTAAAACGGGTTCAACTTGGCCACACCTTTTTTCTTTTTCTTTTTGCTCGAGGAAATATCGGCCATTTCCTCGGTTTTCGCCGCTGCGGTCGAGGAAGCAGCGCTCGACGTACCGTTACTACTGTCCAGTTGGTTCGTCTGCTGTAGCGGCGGCAGAGCGTTCGGATCCGGATCGACGTTCGGCTTTAATTCGTTAGGATCGGCGACGGCCGCTTTGGCATCGGCGGCCGCTGGGTCGGGCGTTGTGGCTGCACTCTCCGATGCTGGCGCAGTTCCTGGGTCGGGCGTCTGAGGGGTATCGGACCGGGGTGCTGCCTCATTCGGCGTGAGGGCACCCTTCGTGGTCTCGGCGGCTACTTTGCCGTCTCCGCCACCTATCGAATTGGCCACTCTTCGCATTTCGTCGGTCGCGGTCACCGGAGTGGTATCCACCATCGTCGGTTCGCCGATATGTGGTGCCAGGGCAACGCTCGGATGCCTCTCAAAACCATTCAACATGGTCGACATTGTGCCTGCTTGATGCCGACTGGCGACCTCTTTCTTATTCTGCTCGAGCATGGCGCGAGTTGGCCGCGGGACCGTCTGATGTAGCGCCTCTAACCGTTCCTTCGCATCCACGGCGCGATCCATCGCTGGATAGCGTTGGATGATTCGGTCGTATGCGGAGGCGGCTTCCTTGGTGAGTCCTTCGATCGCCTTACCCTTGTTGACCTCGTTCATCCGACCATTACTTCGGATGATGTTAATCTCGCCCTCGTACGATTGGCCCAGCAGAAACAAGGCCTCGTCGGCGCCGCTATAAAGTGGGTAGCGATCGACCAGTGTCTTCAGGCGGGCGATGGCCGCGGGATACGCCAGCCGCAAATAATAGAAGCGTCCGATACCAAACTCGCGCTCTGCCAGGACTTCCTGCACTTCGCGCAACCGCTGTTTCGCCTCCGGTACGAGCTTGCTGTCGGGATACTCCTGAATCAGCGCCCGGTATTCCTCTTCCGCACGCATAGCGTGGGTATAGTCACGGTCGGGCTTTTCCATTTCCTGATAGTGGATGTTCGCAACCTTCAATTGTGCCTCGGCCGCCTCAGGCATGTTGGGGAAGAAGGTGCGAAAATCCTTGTATTCGATCTCGGCCTGTTGCATCGCCGTCGTGCCGCCCTCGGCATACCACGAATCGGCGACTGCCAGCTTGGCGCGAGCAATGAATTCGGAATCGGGATAGGTGTTGATCAGCGTCTGCAGGGTCATGCGTGCTACGTCGAAGCGGTTGTGCTTCATGGCGTCCATGGCGCGGTCAAACAGAACTTTGTCGGGCTGCTTCGAGCCGACGTTCGCCAGTGGGTTCACCGATTTCTTGTTGGTGCAAGCCACTGTCAGTGCCAGCAGCAGCGCGAGAAATACGACCGCAGAATTTCGACGCATCATTAAGAAAGACCTCATACGTGGAACCTGACTCTACACCCTCTGCAAACTTGCGCTCCGGGCTGCTTCGAGCAGCGCCTCGGCATTTAATTTCGCATCGCCTTTACCGAACACGGCGTTGCCGGCAACCAGAATCTCGGCACCGGCGCGGACGACATCCGTCACCGTGTCTAAGCCAACTCCACCATCTACTTCGATGCGGAATTGATATCCGCGCTCGGCCCTAATTTCGGCCAACTTGCGCATCTTATGCAGGGTCGAGGGGATAAACTTCTGCGCCCCAAAGCCCGGATTCACGCTCATGACCAGCACATAATCGACAATGTCGAGCACTTCGCCGAGCGTCTCCACGGGAGTCGCTGGATTGATCACGACTCCAGCCCTGCAATTGTGCTGCTTGATCAGATTCAGCGTGCGATTCAGGTGACGGCATGCTTCCTGATGCACCGAAATCCAGTCTGCCCCAGCTTCGGCGAAGTCGGGAATGAACTGGTCAGGGTTCTCGATCATGAGATGACAATCGAGCGGAAGCCGGGTTGCCTGACGCAAAGATTTCACCAACGGAGGCCCGACAGTCAGATTGGGGACGAAATGCCCATCCATGACATCGACGTGGACCACACTTGCGCCCCCGGCAGTCGCACGCTCGACCTGGTCCGCGAGGTGGGCAAAATCCGCCGCAAGTATTGATGGGGCTAGTTGGATCGAATGTTCGATCAAAACAACGTCCAGAGTAGAGATAGGGTCAAAAGCTGTGGAAATTCTAGCATGTTGGGGCTGCCCTAATGGAAGCCTTGATCATGCGGGGGTGGCCAGCGCCTTGCGCGCTTTCATCACTTCTTCCAGCATGGCGTACTTCAGCTTATCGATTCCCTCACCGGTCACAGCTGAGATCGGATACAGCTTCAGCTTCTTGCGCGTCGCCCACTGTTTCAGCTTCTTCAGCTTCTCCGGATTTGCCACATCGATTTTCGAAGCGACCATCAGCATCGGCTTCTTTTCGAGACCGGCGCCAAAACTCGCCAACTCGCCGAGAATCACATTGACGTCGTTCACAACGTCGGGCCGTCCGCTACCGTCAGAAACGTCGACCAGATGCACCAGCAATCGTGTGCGTTCGAGGTGACGCAGGAATTGGGTGCCGAGGCCGGCTCCTGTGTGCGCTCCCTCGATCAATCCCGGGATGTCGGCAACCACGAAGCTCTCTTCTTTTCCTTTCTCGCCTGCCAGCACCACGCCCAGGTTCGGCTCGATCGTTGTGAAAGGGTAATCCGCTATCTTTGGTCGAGCGGCTGAGATACGCGAGATCAATGTCGATTTGCCTGCATTCGGATACCCCACCAGGCCGACGTCAGCAAGCAATTTCAACTCGAGGCGGAAGTTCCGTTCCTCGCCCAAACGCCCTTCTTCGTGTTCGCGCGGCGCCTGGTGTGTTGAGGTAGCGAACTGCGCGTTGCCGCGTCCGCCGCGTCCGCCCCGAGCGATGACAACGCGCTCGTTCGGCTCCGAAAAGTCGTAAACCTGCTCGCCCGTGTCTTCGTCGTAAACGATCGTGCCGACCGGCACTTTCAGGACAATTCCCTCGCCGTCGCGGCCAGTTTTCTTCGAGCCTTCGCCGTGCCGTCCGCGCTCCGCTTTGTATTCGGGATTAAATCGGAAATGCACGAGCGTATTGTGGCTCTCGCTCGATTCCATCACGATGTCACCACCCCTGCCGCCATCGCCACCCGAGGGTCCGCCGCGCGGAATAAATTTCTCGCGCCGGAAGGCCATACAGCCGTTTCCGCCGTCGCCGGCTTTCACCCGAATTTTGGCTTCATCGATAAACATATTTAGACAAACATACTTAAGAGTGAACCATTCTCTGCCGATCTATACCGTGCGGCAACTCGTCCAAGACCGCCTCGCAAATGGCTGCGCGTAAAACATCGAACCCCAGTGATCGCGACGCCGCGCTCGGACTGGCTTGCCGTTCTTCGCGATACAACCACGGAAGTCTTCTCCATCATGGTAGGCGCTTCCGTCGTTTATGAGGAAACTGTCGATTGTTCCGTTATTGCCCACGTGACGGGTGTGATCGGGATCACGGGCGCCATAAAGGCCATTTTCATTCTGCGTTGCAGTGACCAGTCCGCCACCAAAGTTGCCTCACAAATGCTGGGAGTGTCGATGGAAGAAGCAGGCGCGCAAAAAAGCGATGCCATTGGCGAGATCTGCAACATGGTTGCCGGCCATTTCAAACTCAAAATCGGATACGGAGGCAGTTGCGAGTTGACCGTCCCCTCCGTCATCGTCGGCAGCGACTACCGGGTGTATTCTCGGGCGGCCAAGGAACGCCTGGAATTTGCGGTGATGTACGAAGGAGAGCCTATATGGCTGGCTCTGGACATTCGCAAGTAGGCGCGGACCAGACGAGAGCGCGGAGGACTCGCTACTCGGCTTCGATCGCCACGGGCTCGACCATCACGAATTTCCCCATCGATCCCTTGTCGAGGAACTTAATGCGTCCCGTGATCTTGGCGAAAAGCGTGTCGTCCTTGCCGCGCCCAACGTTGAGCCCAGGTTTCACCCGTGTTCCACGCTGACGGACGATGATCGTGCCGCCGGGGACCAGTTGTCCGCCAAAAGCTTTGAAGCCGAGCCGCTGCGCGTTCGAGTCGCGACCGTTTCGTGAAGTACCCTGTCCTTTTTTATGCGCCATAAAATCAGTATCCAGTTCTCAGTGGCCAGGGGCCACGGAATTTCAATCCCCAAAACCTGTCATCCCGAGCGGAGTCGAGGGACCTTGTGTTTCCGTTCCAGCGAACTCCGCGTTAGGAACCACTCCCAACGCCCGCCCTACTTCTTTTTCTTCTTGGCTGCCTTTTTCGGTGCCGCTTTCTTAGCGTGCGCATGTGCGGCGTGTTTCTTCACAGCTTTTTTCCCCGGACGCTTCGAAGTCTTCACTTCGTCGTGACCCTCGTGCTCGCCCGCTTCGTGCGCCTTCTTGACCTTCTTTTCCTTCTTCGGAAGCTCAGGCGCTTTGAACGATTGCCCGTCAAAAGCAATCTCGGTGATGCGGACAGCAGAGTAGTTCTGCCGGTGTCCGCGGAGCTTCTTGTATTGCTTCTTGCGCTTGTAGTGGAATACGAGAATCTTCTCGCCGCGTCCCTGCTCGACAACCTCACCGGTCACAACCGCTCCAGACCCGGCCGGTAACACGCTGCCCGCCTCCGCCGAAACTGCCAGCACGTCGCCGAACTGGACCTGACCGTCCTGGTCATCCTGCGTTTCCACACGGATCACGTCGCCCGGGGCGACACGATATTGCTTACCACCTGCGCGGATCACCGCGTACATAGAATCTCCTTAAAGGCGCATAGGGACAGCCGTCCTCAGCCGTCCAGCCAGGCTTGGGCCCAGCGAATCGCTAGTATGCTTGCTGTTTTTCCCGCAACGGCTTGTGACCGGAAACGCGGCGCGGTCCCAGAACGGGTCCGCAAGTACAGGCAAACTCAACTAGTCTATCGTGCGCTGTGGAAATCGGTCAAACGGAAGATTTTCCCGCGTCATGTCGATTCGTGGCAGCTGGAATCATGAGTCCAGCGACTACTCCACTTGCCAACGACAATGCCGCACACATCACCATGACAATTCGATAGCCAAAGACAAACGCCTGCCGAATGGCGCTCTCAATGCCAATCTTGGTGGCGGCGTCGAGGCCTCCCGGTGTGGGCAAGCCGGCCAGCTTGGTTCGGTCTGCCAGAAGCGATTGCAAAACCCCGGGCGCAAGAGAAAAGTGTGTGAGTTCAGAATTGAGACGGAAACCAAAGGCCTTCACGATTACAACCCCGAAGACTGCAATCGCAAGTACTCCGGCAATGCGCGCGACGGCATTATTGACTCCAGAAGCCGCGCCCGCCTCGTTTACGCTCACCGAGTTCATGACCGTGGTGGTGAGAGGAGCTATGGTGAAGGCCATGCCAAGGCCCAGGACAACTAGCGCGGGGAACAGTTCTTTCCAGTAGCTATACCCGATTGAGGGCATCGCGAGCAGACCGAAGCCCAACGCGACGACGAAGGGTCCGATGACGAGTGGCAGCCTGGCACCGTAGCGTGCGACCAGTCCTCCCGACCAGCGGGAAAGAAAAAATATGATCAAAATTAAAGGGAGAATGGCCGCACCAGCAGCGGTTGGCGAATATTTCTGGACCTGAATCAGGTTCAGCGGCAAGAGGAAAAACACGGTTCCCATTGCCGCATATAAGAGAAATGTGAGTAGATTTGCGCCCGAGAAGCTGCGAGATCGAAACAAGGCTAGCGAGAGCATTGGAGATTTGGAGTTGGCTTCGATGAACACGAACGCCACCAGACAAACCACGCCGCCGAGCAAACTGACGAGGACAGCCGGATTTCGCCACCCGAGATTAACCGATTCGATAGGGGCGAAAATCACGGCACCGAGTCCGATGGTCGCAGTTGCCGCTCCCGGCCAATCGATGTGGCCAGCGTTGACGGAACGACTCTCCGGAATCCGCAGCCTTGAGATTGCGATGACAACGATTGCCAGCGGCAGATTGATGAAGAACACCCACCGCCAGGAGGCATGTTCTACCAGCCAGCCGCCAAGAACCGGGCCTATGGCGGTGGTGATGGCGGTAAATCCCGACCACGTCCCGATCGCTTCGCCACGACTGTTCTCGTCAAAACATGAGCTGATAATCGCGAGGCTTCCCGGCACCAAGAGAGCGGCTCCCACACCCTGAATGCTTCTGGCGATGATGAGTAAGTCAATGTTCGAAGCAGCGCCGCAGCCCGCCGAAGCGAGAGCAAAAATGGCGATGCCAATTTCGAAGATGAGGCGCCGCCCGAAACGGTCTCCGAGCGAACCACCAACCAGAATCAACGCCCCCAGAAACAGTCCGTACGACTCGACAATCCATTGCACGTCCACGACCGTGGTGTGGAAATTGGCCTGGATGGCGGGCAATGCGACGTTAACAACTGTGCTATCGATGAAAGCCAAGCTAGAACCGAGAATGGTTGCGATCAGAACCCATAGTCTGGTGTTTGGCAGGCAGGGATTCGCAACGACCTCTCGCCGGATCATGGCTTCATCGCAAGGCGTTCTCATACATCCGCACTCTCATCGAAACTCTTCACCGAACTATGGTTGCTTCCGGCGGGACCAAGAGTTTCGACGATTAATAAGCTGGGTCAGAATGTCTTGTCCGAATCGAGAAGGATGGTCACCGGACCTTCATTCACCAGTTCCACTTGCATCGTCTCCTGAAACCGCCCGGTCTCGCATCGCAACCCGGAAGCGCGAATCTTCTCCACAAAATATTCGTAGAGTTCACGTGCCTCCGCAGGAGGAGCGGCTGCGTCGAATGACGGGCGTTTGCCTCGGCGCGCATCGCCATAGAGCGTGAATTGTGAGACGACGAGTACCGCGCCGCCGACCTCCGCAACTGACAGGTTCATCTTGCCGGCCGCATCTTCAAAAATGCGTAGGCCGGCGATCTTTTCGACGAGATAGTCCGCCCCGGTACGCGTGTCCCCAGTTCCTACTCCAAGCAACACCAGAAGGCCCAATCCGATTTCGCCGGTGACCTCACTGTCGCCCTCGCCGTTCACCGTAACTCTGGCGCGGCCTACACGCTGCACGACGGCGCGCACTTAGCGCCCGGCCCCGCCCAGCATCGATTCCTGCCCGACCAGCGCTTGCCAGCGCCCGTCGCGATAGACGTAGACATCGGTGAACCGGACGCGAGCAACGACCTTGCCGGAAGGATCCGTGAGCGTGGCCAGGCCGCGAGTGAAGCCGAGATTGCCCTCGACGTGCGCACGCATCTCCGAAAGCTGGTTCGTGCCCGGTTTTTTATTTGGAATATGCTCGAGCGTCTGGCTGCGAGTATGCAACGAGCCGTCAACATCGGCGTCTTCAAACTCGTCCGCCAGCAGGCAAGCGACGGCGGCTGAGTCCTTGCGATTCAGTGCGGCAGCCCAGTTCTGTTCGGCCTCGATCAAAGCAGCTTCGGCTTTGGGCTGATTTTTGGGGCAGTCTGCGGCGGAGGCAGACACAACAACGAAAGACAAAACGACAACGAGGCCAATGATTTTCACGGCCAAATCGTGACACGAGTCCGGCAGAATGAGCAAGCCGCCAGTCCCCTGTGGGCGAAATTGTTTTCGCGTTGACCCATTCCTCCGCGGCCCCTACAATCCGTGGTTCTCGCAAAAACGCACCTTCTCGCTGGAGTTCAAGATATGCGATTGCTGTGTCCAAAGACACTCGCTCTACATTGCGTCTGGTTAACCATGACGTTGGCAGCCTCCGGCCAGTCCGTGCCTGCCATCCACAATGACGTTGTGATCAAGAACGCCACCGTGATGACGGTGACGCACGGCAACATTAAGAACGGATCGGTCTACATCAAAGACGGCAAGATCGCCGCCGTCGGCGCAACTGTGAACGCGCCTGCCAGCGCGGCTGTCATCGACGCCCAGGGAAAATACCTGACTCCCGGCATCGTCGATTCGCATTCTCATATTGCGCTCGACGATGACGTCAACGAGGCGACAAGCCCAGTAACCCCGCACATGATGATGAAGGACGCCTTCGACTATCAGGACAAGGCCATCTATCGCGCGCTGGCCGGCGGCGTGACCACGTCGCTGCTGCTGCATGGATCGGCCAACATGATCGGCGGGCAGGCCGTCGTCATAAAGCATAAGTACGGCGATTCCCGCGATGCGCTGCTCTTTCCGAATGCGCCGCGGTCCATAAAATTTGCCAGCGGCGAGAATCCAAAGCGCGTGTATGGCGACCGCAACCAGTTGCCTTCGACCCGCATGGGGAACTTTGCGGTGCAACGCGAAGCGCTCGTTCAAGCGCAGGATTACATGCGCGAGTGGGACGCATACAACGAGAAAGTCAAACGCGGTGATAAAGAGGCAAAGGACGCGACTCCCCCCAAACGCGACCTGAAGCTCGATGCGCTCGCCGACGTTCTGCGCGGCAAGCTCTACGTGCAGATCCACTGCTATCGCGCCGACGAAATGCTGACTGAGATTGCGATGGCGAAAGAATTTGGCTACAAGCTTCGCGCTTTCCATCATGCGCTCGAAGCGTACAAAATCGCCGACCAGCTCGCGGCCGCCGACGTGGGCATTGCGACGTTCGCTGACTGGTGGGGCTACAAGCAGGAGGCGTGGGACGCGATCCCGTGGAATGCCGTGATGGCGATGCGCAAGGGTGTGAAGGTTGCGATCAAAAGCGACTCCGAGGACTACACCCGCCGCCTGAATCAGGAAGCGGCCAAGACCATGCGTTATGGTGGCGCGACAGAAGAAGAAGCGTTGAAGATGATCACAATCAATCCAGCCTGGATCATCGGCGTCGACGATCGCGTTGGCTCTGTCGACGTCGGCAAGGATGCGGACCTGGTGATTTGGGACGGCTACCCGCTGTCGACCACTGGCGTTCCAGAAAAAGTTTTAATCGATGGCAATGTCTACTTCGATCGCTCGCAGCCAGGCCTGGGAACGACGCACTACAAGGAGGGAGAGTGATGCAGCGAGCTTTCAGAACTCATTCACTGCTTACTATTATGTGGAGCGGGCGCCCCCGCCCGCTGCTTTTGACTTTGATTTTGACTTCGCTCGTATCCTTGACCGCCGTCGCGCAAGACAAGCCCATCGTCCTCAAGGGCGGCAAAATCCTCACCGTCACCCATGGCACTATCGAAAACGGTGTGGTCGTCATGCAAGGCGGGAAAATCACTGCCGTCGGGGCCGCGAGTTCCGTCAATGTACCGGGCGATGCGCAAGTGATTGACGTTAGCGGAATGACCGTCTATCCCGGCCTGATCGATTCTGAAACCAATCTCGGTCTCACGGAGATCTCCGCTGAAAATATGACCAACGACCTCGTCGAGATGAGCGACGAGATCATGCCCCACATGCACACTGCCGAGGCCTTTCACGCCGAGTCGGTTTTGATTCCGGTGGCGCGGCTGAACGGAATCACGAACGCCGTCGTTGCTCCCGAAAGCGCGGACACTTTGCCCGGCCAGGATTCTTTCATTCAACTGGCGGGCGCGAACGCCACCGAGATGCTGCTGATCCGTGACAACGCCATGGCGCTGAACTTCACCGGCGATGAGCGTCGCAACAAGGGTGGATTCGACAAGCACAAATTCCCGTCGACCCGCATGGGACTGGCGGCACAGCTGCGACAGGCGTTTCTCGACGCCCAGGATTACAAGGCGAAGCTGGGAGACTACGATCGCAGAAAATCAGACGCCGTTCGCGACAAGAAGCCCGAACCGCTGGCCCCCAAGCGCGATCTTAAGCTGGAAGCGCTGATCCCGTATCTCGATGGCAAAAAGACAATCGTGCTCGCGGCCGAGAGTCCGAGCGATCTGCAAACTGCCGTCAGTTTGGCCAACGAGTTCAAGCTGAAGTTCGTGCTCAACCACATCAGCCACTCGCAACCCGTGCTCGACTACGTGGCCAGTCTCAAAGTGCCCGTGATTGTCGGACCGATCTACGAGGCTCCGAAAGAAGATGAGCGCTATGACACTGTCTATAGTCTTCCCGCGCAGCTCTACAAACGCGGCGTGAAGGTCGTGTTCGCGTCGTACTCAGCGCACAACGTGCGTAACCTGCCCGATGCGGCCGGATACGCCGTCGCCTTCGGTCTTCCCTACGACGAGGCACTCAAAGCCGTTACCATCAATGCTGCCGAAGTCTGGGGTGTTGCCGACCAGCTCGGATCGCTCGATGTCGGCAAGACTGCGAACGTTGTGGTCGCTAACGGAGATCCACTTGACGTCAAGACGGATGTGAAACGTGTCTTCATTCAGGGTCGTGCGATTTCGATGACCAGTCGTCAGACGCAACTGCGGGACGAGTACTCGAAGTAAAGGTGCGAGGTCAGAGGTCAGATTGCAGACGTTAACCTTTGGAGAGATAACTGGAGAGTTGACCTCTGCAATCTGACCTCGAACCTCTGACCTGCGAGGTTTGACCGCGCTCCCCAGTGCCAGTTAGGATTCTTGAGTGATTCGAACGCAGATTGGTTCTCTTCCCGCACTTCCTTTGCATAGTTTTCCGATCCCTTTTAGACTACTGGTTCCGACTTCACGGAACGCGATGAGCAAGGTACGGTCGTAAATCGGGAAACGCAGGCCCCGCGAATCGGGACCCGCGATCACCAGACTCAGAGACCCAGATTCAGAAACCCAGACTTGGAAACGAGGATAAACAATGGCAGCCGTTGATGAAAAAGTGAAACAGATTATTGTCGAGCAGTTGGGTGTGGATGAGGGCGAAGTTACGCCCAGCGCTTCGTTTGTGGACGATCTGGGCGCCGATTCGCTCGACACCGTCGAGCTTGTGATGGCCTTCGAGGAGGCCTTCGATATTGAGATTCCCGACGAGGACGCCGAGAAGATTCGCACCGTCTCCGACGCCGTCGACTACATTGGCAAACACGCGAAGGCGGGCAAGTAATTTGGCGAGGCGAGTCGTCATTACCGGGATCGGCCTGATCTGCGCCGTGGGGAATACCACCGACGCGGTCTGGAAGGCCCTATTGGCGGGTAAGAGTGGCGTCAGCCGCATTACGGGGTTCGATGTTTCCGCCTATGCTTGCCAGATCGCTGCCGAAGTCCGCGATTTCGATCCTTTCCAGTTCATCGAAAAAAAAGAAGTGAAGAAGATGGGCCGGTTCATCCACTTCGCCATCGCGGCCGCCGACGAAGCGATGAAGATGTCCCAGCTTCAGGTCACGCCCGAGAACGCCGAGAACGTCGGAGTCCACATCGGCTCCGGCATCGGCGGATTCGACGTGATCGAACGCGAGCACACGGCTCTGATGGAGGGCGGCCCGCGGAAGATCTCGCCGTTCTTCATTCCCGCCGCGATCGTCAACCTTGCTGCTGGGCACGTCTCGATGCGCTTCGGAGCCAAAGGTCCGAACGAAGCCACGGCCACTGCCTGCACAACGAGCGCCCATTCGATCGGCGATTCCGTTCGCATCATTCAGCATGGCGATGCCGATGTGATGATCGCCGGCGGTTCCGAAGCGGCCATCACTCCGATGGGCGTCGGCGGATTTGCCGCGATGCGTGCGCTTTCCACGCGCAACGACGATCCCGCTCGCGCCAGTCGGCCCTGGGATAAAGATCGCGACGGATTCGTCATGGGCGAAGGCGCCGGCATCATGGTGTTAGAGGAGCTCGAGCATGCTCGACGCCGCGGCGCTCCCATCCTTGCGGAAATCGTTGGCTATGGTATGTCCGCCGACGCCTATCACATGACGCAACCCGCGCCAGAGCACGAGGGCGGATTTCGCGTCATGCGTAACGCCCTCCGCGACGCAAAGCTCGACGCGAGCGTGGTCGGCTACCTCAACGCTCACGGCACGTCGACTCCGATTGGGGACACGCTAGAAGCCCATGCCATCCGAAACCTGTTCGGCAAGAAAGTTCCGGTGAGTTCGACCAAATCGATGACCGGACACTTGCTGGGCGGAGCGGGCGGGCTCGAAGCTGGGGTAACGGTGCTGGCGCTTCGCGATCAGATTCTGCCGCCGACAATCAACCTCGAGAGTCAGGACCCTGACACTGACGGGATGGACTTCGTTCCCGGTGAAGCCCGCAAAACGAAATTCGATTACGCCATGTCGAACTCGTTCGGCTTCGGCGGAACGAATGGAGCACTGCTGTTCCGGCGATGGAGCGAGTGACATTGCAGAGGTCAGAGGTCAGATTGCAGAGGTAAAACCCTTGGCGGTCCGGACCGAACTGACGAAGATTGAGACGAGTTCATTTGCCTCTTTGACGAGTTCGTGCAATTTTCCAGCGGGGAAAATATCTCCTTCTTGAAGGAGTTCCAGCCAGAAGACTGTCTCGTCTGCCTCTTCCAAGACAATTCCGAGCTTTGCCGCAAATTCAGCGCGCGATCGTCCACGGCACGCCGCTCGATAGTTCGCACCGATCGATGTGCTGGAGCGAAGAAGCTGGCGACCAAGTATCCGTGCCTCTTCGGTTCGAGGTAGCGAACGATAGAGCCGGAGAACTCGCAGCGCAAAATTCTTGGTACGGAGCTTCAGGGCCTCTGAGTCGCGTTTCATGCCGACCTCGTGAGGCGATTCTATTCACTTGATCAAGCCCCGACGGTGACAACGCTCACATCAAGAATGTAAGGTTTTCACCTCTGCAATCTGACCTCTAACCTCTTCAATCCTTCTTCATTGCATCAATCATCACGTACAGCTCCTTCGTGTCGGTCACTTCCACGTAGGGCTTTCCGCCACGCTTGCTGCTGACGATATAAATTGTGGGCGTGTGGTCGATGTGCAGATTGACGCCTATATCCTTGTCAGCGCGTACCAGACCCGCCAATTTCCCATCCGGATCGACCACGAACGGCAATCCGATCTTGCGTTCGGCCGCAAACTTGTCGGCGAAGCCCCGCAAGTTCTGGGGATTGATTTCCATCTGGTGCTCGAATACCGTTGCCCGAAATTCATTTCCAATATCTTTGGAATGCGTATCGAAATATCGGGCCATCACCGCGGCGTCAAACGACCAGTTGTGCATCGGCAGCGGGAAGTCATGCTGCACCAGCGGAATCTTGTAGGTCCGCGAAGCCATCGCCAGGAGAGGTGCGTCTCGCCCGCACATAGGGCATTGCAGGTCCTCGAAAACAACAAGCGCAAGTTGGGCGCCCTTTGGCGGACGCAGAACCTCCGGCACGTCCTGCGCGAAGAGTTGAAGGGCCAGGCACGACAAAATCAGGATCGGTAGCAGTCGCTGAATCTTCATAGTTTTTATTTGGATGCGTATCGACTTCGAATATTCCTATGGTAGCGAATTCGTCCGGTTCACGCACCCGAGCCGTCTCACCGAGGTAATCATGCGGCGCAATCCACGATCCCGCACACACCATATCTGTTCTGTTTCTTTTTCGCCGTTTGAAGAGAAGTTCTGAAATAATCAGGCCCCTGGAGACATCCTGATGAAGCGATTGAGATTGTTTGTTCTGTTTTGTCTTCTCGGCAGCGCGGTACCGACAATACTTCAAGCTCAAACCGGTCCCGCCGATTCCACCGCGCCCACCGTTACGGCTGCCGGCGCTGCCGATTCGAAGCCGTCTGAGCCGGCGACGGCCAGCCCCGCGCAGTCGAGAATCGTCGAGTACGCGCCTCCTCCGGCGGAATATGCTCGGGCCAAGGCGTATTCACGGTCCACCTATCGCCATTTCTTCGTCAATGCGTTTTATGGCCTGCTGATATTGTTGGTCGTGCTGCGTTGGCGTGTTTCGGCGGCGTTCCGCAATCTGGCAGAACGCGTCTCCGCCAATCGTGGTCTGCAGTGGATCATCTTCTCGCCCTTAATTCTGCTGACGATTGCCATTCTTGGCATTCCTGCAGACATGTGGGATCAGTCGTTATCCCGTGCCTACGGCTTGTCTGTCCAATCCTGGGGAGCGTGGACCCGCGACTGGGTTGTGAACCAGATCATCGGTGCGATTGTGGGGACAATCCTGGTCGGGATCCTTTATTTCGTGATCCGGCGCAGCCCGCGCCGCTGGTGGCTCTACTTCTGGCTCGCCTCCATTCCGGTCGTGGCGGCGATCCTGTTTCTGCAACCCCTGGTCGTCGATCCGTTGTTTTACAAGTTCACGCCGCTGCAGAGCGAACACGCCGCCCTGGTCTCGGAGATGCAGAAAGTCGTCCAGCGCGGCGGACTGGAAATCCCTAGCGACCGCATGTTCCTGATGAACGCGAGTTCAAAAACCACCGGCCTGAATGCCTACGTTACTGGTTTTGGTGCATCCAAGCGCGTCGTGGTATGGGACAACACGATCGCCAAAGCCACGGTCCCCGAAACCCTTTTTGTTTTCGGGCATGAGATGGGGCACTACGTTTTGCTGCACATTCCCAAGGAAATCACGATTTTTGCCCTGATTCTGCTGGTCCTCTTGTACATCGGTTATCGCCTGGCGAACTGGATGCTGTCACGGTTTGGTACGCGGTGGGGTATTCGCGATCTGCAGGACTGGGCATCGCTTCCTGCGCTGATTTTCGTGATCACGCTGTTGGCATTTTTCGCGACCCCAGTGTTCAACGCGGTGAGTCGGCACTTCGAGCACGAAGCCGACCGGTATGGCCTCGAAGTGATCCACGGAATTGTGGCCGATCCGAATCAGGTTGCTGCCCATTATTTTGAAAAGAGCGGCGAGAAAAATCTGTCTGATCCTGATCCGAGCCCGTTTATCAAAGCGTGGTTCTTCGATCACCCAACTCGACCGGAGCGCGTGCACTTCGTCGCCACGTATGATCCGTGGTCGAACGGCAACACGCCTGAGTATGTGAAGTAGAATCGGAGCCCGCGAGAGAGCTACTTGAGGTCGCTGTCGACGTCCATATTGTAGAAGTAATACAGTCGCAGCCCAAAGTTGCACTTTTCGTCGCGGATCGGCACCTGACACTGCGCGACGAATTCGCGCGGCAACGGCGGCAAAGGGTTCGACGCCGTAATGCTCGCCCAAGCTGCGCGGTCCAGGCCAATGTCACCCGAAGATGTGTGGCGCGCCATGGCGGCGACTCGTCCATCCTTCAAAATCACGAACTCGATGGAGAGTTTTCCCTGCTTGCGGATCGGAGGGTAGACCGACTCCGGCATCAGGTTGTACCAGTTCGATTTCACTTCCTGTAAGACGCGCGTGATGTAAGGGCCGAAATCGACGCCCATTGTATCCGTCAGGATTTCAGCCTGATCGAGCGCTTTGATCCCGCCTCGTCCCTGGCTCAGTCCGTAATCGCCGGCGCTTCCAGAACCGTAGTGTCCGCGGCTCTCGGCGGCAGCGCGGGCCGCTTGTTCGATCGCCGAGCCCGCAGTCATGGACGTATTGAAGTTTGGCGTAGGTCTGGTCTGCGGAGGCGTTTGCAGACGCGGTGTCTGGTCGCTTGGCGGCGGCTGCGCAAAACCCTGCGGAGAGTTGTCCTGCGGCGGAGGCGGCGGCTGATTCTGCGCTACCTGATTTTGCGGTGGCTGGCCCTGTGCCAGCGGCGCCTTCACGTTCGCGCCCGGCTGCCCCGGATGCGCACTCTGCAGGATTTTCTTGAGGTCTTCCCGATTTACCTGGGGCGCCTTGCTGGTCGCGATTCGGTCTTTGTCAGAAAGAACTTTGGCGTCCGGACGCCTCGTCAACTTCTGTTCGTCAGGCGGCAGCTCCAGAAACGTCGCGTCTTTCTGTCGGTCAGCGTCCGTCCGGATCGCCAGATCCATCGTTTTGTGCGGCAACAGCATCATCAACTTCTCGCTGTTCCACAAAAGAATGATCACGAACAAATGCAGAATGACCGACAGCCAAAGCGCTTCGCGTTTGCGCGCCCGCGAAAGATCGTCCTGCAACTGAATGAGAAGGTGCGGAACATCGTCGGGATTGAATCCGCGATAGGCGGTCTCCCAGTGCTGAGCTTCGAACAGATCGCGTTGCTCTGCCTGATCGGGCGGAGGCACAAGAGGATCGCGAGACGGAATTTGGGTGACTGGCATCCGGCAGAGACTATTAAGCTTAGAGCCGCGGGCAGCCCCCTGGGTTGCGTAGGATTACGCGCAAAACTCGAACGTAAAGTTACGTAAATTAAGGGGTTGCGACCGCCACTTCCATTGTCGCATTTTTTATACTGAGCGCGTGAGTACCTGAGTAACGGCGCGCTTTTTGCGGAGTTCTTGCGGAGTGTGACGGGCGGCGACCAGATCACCGATCTTGTGCGCCGCGCATCAGAAGATTTGTATTCCTTCGCGAATTCCTGATTCCTAACGATCTTTTTCTAAAACTTGCTCGGAGATTCAACCCATGTTGTGCGAAGGAAGTCTCGGTTCTGAAGTGCCCGCTGAAAGAGGTATGGCTCCGCGAATGTCAGTTCGTTTTCCAAAACGCCGTATCGCTGCGTTTGTGATCGCAACAGCCCTGCTGAGTAACGCTCATCTGGCGCGGGCGCAGCGGGGCGGCGGCGCCCACGTAGAAAAGCCTTCCATATGTTTGTACGACTGCACAAACATTCAGGGGCGCAGTTCGCAAGACGATCTCAAGACCTTCCATCAAGCCATGGCGTTGCAGGCCACCGACGAGCAACGTGCCGCTTTCGCCAAGGTCATGCAACACACTCAGGCCGCCGTCGATCAAGAGCAAGCTTTTCTCGAGGCGCTGCGGAAAACGCCAGGTCCTCCTCTGCTGACGGAGCGCTCCGCCGTCGATCAGGCAGTTGAACAGGCTAGAGCCAGCAATCAGAATTTTCTTGAATCCCTGTCGTCATTACAAAAATCCGGTTTGAAGGAAACCACCAAGAAGTTACAACAGGCAGATGCGGACCTGGACAAGGAAATAAAGGCCCTCGATCAAGTAGTGCTGGCTCCCAAGCCAGAGAACGAACAGGCTTCGGTTGCGGGTACGGCTCTCGGAACGGCGTTGGCCAGTTTCCAAACGGAGCAGTTTGCGCTCGGAGGAGAAATGAGCATCGCTCTTTCCCCTAATGGCCAGGATGTCGCATTCAGCCTTCCAGCGAAGACGAATTCGTTCGACCTCGACGGCCAGAGTGTCTCGTTCAAGACGGCGGGTGTCGTGACGCGGACCGCGGCGCCGAGCACGGACGGCAACAGTCTTTTCGGCTTGAAGTTCACCGTTGATCTTTCCGACTTGCAACAAAATATCACCCGAGTCATACGCGCGAGCGCCACTCAGTCTCCAGTCTGCGGAGAACGCATCGAGATTCGCGAGGCTACCCTAACTCCGCTGTCGCCCGCCAGCCTAGCGTTGGTGCATTTACACTATGAGCGCTGGGTCTGCGGATTGGGTCGGGGGAACGGCGCGGCCGAAGTGGCTGCCGCCGATGGAGCCATCGAGATCAAACTGACTCCTGCGATCGAGGCGAATACTGGATTGCGCCTTACTCCCGAAGTCAACCGTGTCGAGGCCGATGGCTTCCTCAAAAACCTGCTGCGCTCCGGGGATCTCGGAATTACGCTAAGCGATCAGATTGCGGCGTCATTGCTGTCGATTCTGCAAAAGGAAGCCGATGCAAAGGCTTCTCTGCCCGCCGTCGCTCGGCCGCTGACGACCGTCCAGACGGCACAATTTCAGGATTTGGGCGCTGAACAGATGGCTTTCGTCGAATCCGGCCAGATCCACTTTTCTGACGAGCAGGCAAAACAATTCGCCGCTCAACTGAAGCAACCATTGTCGGCACCATTGTCCGCACAAGGGGCAACTCAACACTGAGCCCTCCCGAACCGCGCTTTGTAAAGTTTCGCAAAGATTTGTAGGAATGCTGTTACTCGCGCAACCTTCGTCGCACAACTCCGTTCCTACTCATAGCCACATCGCTCTTCAAAGGAGATCCCATGCTTAAACAACGCTTTCTCATTCTCGTCGCAGCCGGAATCATGACGCTTGCCGCAACCTTCGCTGGCGCGCAGGATAACCAAGCAACACCTCCGACCCCGTCCCCCTCCAATTCCAACGATCAACAGTCCTCAATGGGTGGTGGAGACAATGGTCGACGGCATCATGGTCCGCAAGATCCCGCCGAGCGTACCCGGGAACTGGCGAAAAAACTCAAACTTACATCGGACCAGCAAACAAAAGTCCAGGCGGTCCTTCAATCCGAACACACCCAAATGGAAAGCCTGCGACAGGACAGTTCTCTTTCGCAGCAGGATCGGCGCGCGAAGATGATGGATATCCATCAATCCGGCGATGCCCAGATTCGCGGATTGCTGGATTCGACCCAGCAGGCGAAATGGGACGAGATGCAGGCCAAGCGCGAACAGTGGATGCAGAAAGGCAAACAAGGCGGGGCTGAAGACGGTGAGCAAAAGAACCCGTCGCCACAGCAGTAGTGTTTTGCGGAAGGGCGTTCGAAGGGACGGGCCCATGCCCGTCCTTTTGTTTTTTGTTTTCTCGCGTTCTAGCTCACGCCGATGCGTCCCGCGTGCCGGTCAATCTCAGCCAGGATTGCCAGCGCGAGCTCCAGCGCCCTGCGTCCATCTTCGAGCGAAACTGCCGGACGAGAACGACCGCGCACCGAGTGGAGAAAAGCTTTGATCTCGGCGAGGAGCGGTTCTTCCGCCGTGATCGCCGGTTTCGCCATCGCGATCTGTGGATTGACGGTTGGCTTTGCACCCGCGCCGGCCGCATCGCCGACCGAAAACACCAGTACGTCCTGGCGTCCGTAGTCGATCGAGATGTATTGCCTCTCCTGAAAGAATCGCACCTTGCGGACGCGCTCTGTCGAGACGCGACTAGCCGTGAAGTTCGCAACGCAGCCGGATTCAAACTCGACGCGCACATTCGCGATATCGACTTTGCCCGAAAGTATCGGCAGCCCCACCGCGCGGATTTCCTTCACCGCCGAGTTCGCAAACGTCAGCACAATGTCGAGATCGTGGATCATCAGATCGAGCACTACATCCACATCCAAAGCTCGCGGAGAAAACACGCTCAGCCGATGGACTTCAAAAAACATCGGTCGATTGATCAGCGGCAGCGTTGCACGCACAGCCGGATTGAATCGCTCGAGATGACCGACTTGCGCAACTCGCTTGTGCTCGATGGCGACGTGAACCAGTTCGTCAGCCTCGGAGAGCGTCGCAGCGAGAGGCTTTTCAATCAACACATCGACGCCCGCTTCCATCAAATTGCGCGCAACGGCCAGATGCAAAACCGTAGGCACCGCAACCGAAGCGGCCTGGACCTCGCTATGCGTCGTCAACATCTGTTCGATCGAGCCAAACGCTTTACAGTGGAACTCATCCGCTACGGCGTCAGCCCGTGCGGTATCGGGGTCGACGACTCCTACCAGCCGGACGCCGCCAGCCTGTTGCAACTGGTGATAGACGCGCGCATGGTTTCGCCCGAAAGCGCCCACTCCGATGACAGCGACGTTGATGGGGGAGTCGGTACTCAGAGGAAAGCTCCGGTACAAAGAATGAGTGCAAAGAATGACGAGCTATTGTCGCAGCTTAAGAGCTGTATGGGACAGCGCAAACCGTGAAAGAAGTAACGGAGGCGGTCCATGCCCGGTCACATCTTCTTAAGTAGTGCGATCTGGCCGGCATGGTACAACTCGTGCTGTACTACGCCATGGAGCATGTAATAGAAGGAGTAATGCGCGCCTTCTTTGCCGGGTACCAGCGCATAGAGCTGTGAGTCCGGAAAGGCAGCGACCGCCGAAACCAATTCTTCGTGCACGCGCCGCAGCTTTGCAACGGCAGTATCCCATGCCGCTTCGCTGTGATCGGAAACGGGTGGAAAATTCTCGGCGTCGGAAAGAGCCACGGCACCCCCGGACATGCGCCGCATTGCCGCGCCATCCCAGGCGGCAATATGCAGCACCAGCTCCCAGATCGAGTGCGCCCCTGCTACGGAGTGTCGCGCGGCTTGCTCCGGTGTAACGTTCTTCAGGATTTCCAATACAGAGTCGCCGTGCCACGCCTCACCATCGAAGGCGCGGCGTAGCTGGTCGGCGATGCGAGCGGATTCAGACATTGAGCACCTCGGTGACATTCATTCAGCGCAAACTGCGATGCCGGCATCAGAGGCGGCGCGCGCGACCGCCTCGCCATCGAGCAGCAGACACCGTCCCACGTCCACCGCCAGGCAGCTCGCCCCCGCACGCGTCATGATCTCGATCGTCCTTACTCCGATGACCGGAACGTCGAAGCGCATGTCCTGCGCCGGCTTTGCGATCTTCACTACGGTCAGTGCGCGGTCGAGTGTGGAAGCTGCTCCGTCAACCTCAAGCGACCGCATCAGTTCGCCGGCGCGCTCGATTGTGGCATCGGTACCTTCCATGGCCTCAACCGCGACGCAGGCAGCCTCGGCGATCACTACGGTCTGCCCGATGTCGTATTCGGCCAATCGCCTCCCCACCGCGCGGCCGTATTCGATGTTCTTTTTTTCTTGCGCGCTTGGGGCTCTCTTGCTGAGCACCCCTGCTTTTGCGAGCAGCGGTTCCAGAAGCGCAGTCGAATTCTCGAGGACGATGCCCTCATCTGCCAGCACCTTAGCCACCGCACCGAGCAGAGAGTCTGTGTTGCGTGTTCCGAGCGAGAGCAATAATTTGGCCAGCCGCCAATCCGGCTTGATCGCAGAGAAAATCTGTTTGTGTTTAACCTGCCCCGCCATGACGGCGCGAGTGACGCCTTCGGCTTTGAAAGTATCGATGAGCTTCGACAATTCGCCGAGCGAAAGCCAGTGAACGGCGGCAGCGCCGCGAGACTCAATTTCCGGCGATGCTTCTTCTTTAATCGCCGCCACAACAACTTCGTGGCCCTGAGCGCGCGCCGCATCCAGCACGAGGAAAGGGAATTTGCCGTTGCCGGCAATGAGGCCGAGTTTCTTTCTTCCGGCCACTACTTGATGACTCCCCGCTCTGAGGATCCTATGAATTCAATCAGCATTTGAACGTCATCCCCAAGGTCGGACTCAGACTTCAACTTCTCGATTGCCTGCGACGTATTCAGCTTCGACGCCAGCAGCACCTTATAAGCATGATGCAGCTTCTTGATCCGCTCCTTCGAAAATCCCCGCCGCTCCAGCCCGATCGCATTCAACCCATAAGCCTGCGTGCCACGTTCGGCCGAGGTTTTGGAAAAAGGCAACACGTCGCGTGTGATCGTACTGCCTCCGCCGATGATGGAGTGCGAACCGATCCGCACGAAGTGATGCACCGGACACAGCGCTCCCACGTTCGCCCAATCTCCCACGGTTACATGGCCGCCCAGCGTCGCTGCGTTGGCCATGATGATGTGGCTGCCAATCTGGCAATCATGCGCGATGTGGGTATACGCCATGATCAGGTTGTGATCTCCGACCCGTGTGCATCCGCCGCCTTTCATGGTCCCACGGTTGATCGTGACGTACTCCCGAATTTCGTTCTGGTCGCCAATCTCGAGCCGTGTGGGTTCGCCCTCATAGGTGAGGTCTTGAGGCGCCATGCCAATTGACGCGAACGGAAAAAAGCCATTGTCGCCACCGATCTTCGTCGGCCCCTCGATCACCACATGCGAGACTAGATGGCAGCCCTGGCCGAGTTCCACCTCAGGACCAATCACACAATAGGGCCCGATTTTGCACGAGGGATGTATCTTGCTATTCGGATCGACGATCGCCGTGGAATGAATCGACATGTGAAAACAAGTGGAGAGAGATGAGTAGTTAGTTGGAGAAGCTCGCGTGGTTTTACCAACACTAGCCACCGCCCACTAACCACTGCTTTATTCTTCCTGCGCCTCTGCGCTTCCTGCGTCGATATTTCGCGGCACCATGCGGCACGTCACGGTGGCTTCGGCTGCCACCTTGCCGTCCACGTAGGCTTTGCCTTCGAGGCGGGCGGCGGTAATTCGCCATGCCTTCACCGCGACTTCAATGCGGAGCTGATCTCCGGGAACCACCGGACGCCGGAAGCGCGCTTTTTCGATTCCGGTAAAGACCATCAGCATCTCATCTCGATTCGGAACTTCAGTCAACAGTAACAACCCGCCCGCCTGCGCGATGGCCTCCACAATCAGGACCCCGGGCATGATCGGTTTGCCCGGGAAGTGTCCCTGAAAAAAAGGCTCGGTGATGCTCACGTTCTTGAGCGCGACGATGCTCTTCATCCGTTCCAGATCGAGGACTCGATCGATCAGGAGGAAAGGATAGCGATGAGGCAGGATCCTGAGAATGTCGCCGATGTCCATGCTCGACCGTGTCGGCTCGACTTCCGACGTAGGGTGATTCGCTTCAGTCATACTCGGTTGATTCAAGCTTTCTCATTCAAACTCTAACTGCCAAACTCTGACTCTCAAGCCTGAAGATTATACTGTAGCGCACGCTCCGATGAAGCCGGGTGTCCGGTCTCACGAAAGGATCTGCTTAAGCATGCAAATCTATCTTTTGCGCAATGTTGTCATTTCGATTCTCCTCTGCATCCTTACGACGGTGGTTTCTCCGAGCTCTCTTTTGTGGTCGCAGACGCCGCCCGCGTCGCAGTCAGTCGCGCCCGCCCTGCCGGCGGATATCCCCGCCGCTGCCGAGCGATACTCGATGTTGCTGATGGGCAATGCCGCTGGTCAACAAGCGGTCTGGACCGCCGCCGACGGCACGCTTCACATCTTCTTTCAGTTCAACGACCGCGGCCGCGGGCCGAAGACGACCAGCATTCTGAAGCTGGATGACAAGGGGATACCGCTCTCCGAAACAGTCACCGGCAATGACTATCTCAAATCTCCGGTCGACGAATCTTTTGCGCTCTCCGATTCCACCGCGCGCTGGAAGAACACCGCCGAGCAAGGCGAAAAGAAGGTTTCCGCACCCGGCTATTATGTCGCACTCAATGGAGCGCCCACCGAAACGGCGCTCCTGGTCAACGCAGCTCTCGTGAACGGAGGTAAGATCGCTCTCTTACCCGAGGGCGAAGCTCGCGTCCAGCGCCTCAACGAACTCGACGTCACTACCGGATCGCAGAAAAAGCACGTCACTCTCTACGCCATCACTGGGCTCGATTTCGCTCCGAGCTACATCTGGGTGGAGGGCCCGGGTTGCCCGAATTGCAGATTCCTCCAGAAGAACCACTTCTTCGCCTCAGTCGATGAGTGGAGCACCATTATTCCCGAAGGCTGGGAATCGTGCGCGGCCACTCTCCTTGCTGCGCAGAACAAAGTGAAGGAGTCGCGCGCAGCAGAGTTAGCCGCAAGATTAGCCCATCACCCGCCCCACGATATTCTGTTCACACATGCCAACGTTTTCGACGTTGAGTCTTTAGAAGTTCTTACAGATCGATTCGTTCTCGTTAGAGGCGACCGCATCGTCTCGGTCGGCGATCGAGCTCCTGCTGAATCATCCGAAATGTGGAGTGAAAAGACTCCGCTGCAAACAGACCGCACGATCATCGACGCCACCAACAAAACCCTGATCCCCGGCCTTTGGGATATGCACGCCCACGTGGGCGATAACGACGGTCTGCTCAACCTCGCAGCCGGGGTCACTACTGTCCGCGATCTCGCCAACGACACCGACTCGCTGCTCGCCCGCCGTCAGCGCATCATTGACGGCAAGGAAATTGGCACCCGCATCGTGCTCGCAGGCATCATCGACGGCAACGACGCCTTCCACGGTCCTACCAAGGTCCTCGTCTCGACCGAGGCCGAGGCCCGCGCCGCCGTCGACAACTACAAAAAGCTCGGCTATGTGCAGATCAAGATCTACAGCTCCGTTCCTCCCGCGCTCGTACCCATCATCATTGATGAAGCTCACAAGAACGGAATGCGCGTCAGCGGACACATTCCCGCCAACATGATCGCTACACAATGCGTTGAGGACGGCTATGACGAAATCCAGCACATGAATTTCCTAGTGCTGAATTTCTTCCCCGACGTGAAGAACACCAACACCATTGCGCGCCTCACCAAGCCTGGCGAACTCTCCGCCTCGCTCGATCTCAATTCGCCGCAAGTCCAGTCGTTCATTAAGCTCTTGCAGGACCACCACACCAAACTCGACTTGACCATGAGTGTTTTCGAAGATCAATACCGCCTCCCCCCGGGACAAATTCCTCTCGGCTTCCGTCCCATCGCCAATCGCTTGCCCGCTCAGGTCCGCCGCGGACTGCTCACGGCCGCCATGACGCCGCCCGCCGGCATGGAAGAAACCTACAAAAAGTCCTACGCCAAGATGCTCGAGTTCGAAGGGCTGCTTTACCGCTCAGGTCTCTCCATCGAAGATGGCACCGACAATATGGCCGGATTCGCCTTGCACCGCGAGCTCGAAATCGATGTGGAAGCTGGCATCCCCGCGAACGTGGTTCTGCAAAACGCCACGCTCAACGCGGCCAAAATTATGAATATGGACAAGGACCTGGGGTCGATCGCTTCGGGCAAACTTGCAGACCTGGTCCTGATTGATGGAGATCCCACCAAAAACATCAGCGACATCCGAAGGACCGCGTTGGTGGTAAAAGACGGCGTGATCTACAAACCCGCGGAACTCTACACCGAGTTGGGAGTTACTCCCTGACCTTCGCGGCATGAGGGTCGACTCCCGTCATACCCATACACCCCATCGCCCGTCGCTAAGGCTACAGGGTCGATCCCCTTTGTGCGCCTCTCCCGTTCTCCCTCGGCTAATCCCGTGTCCGGCCACGTCGATGATCAATTCAGGGCCATCCGACGCCTGACCCCAAGCTATGAATTCGCCCGACGCCCAGTCACCAGATCCGCACATCGCTACCGAAGAGCGACGTGGTCATCAACGTCACACCGTCCAGGTGCAGATAGAGATTCATCCCGAAGACACGGATGTCCCGATGCGCCTTGAGACCACGGACCTGAGCAGAGGCGGTTGCTACGTCCAGATGATGATGCCCTTCGCAGTCGGCGCCAGGGGCCGAGCCACTCTTTGGCTCGGCGATCGTCCTGTTGTGATTCACGGGCAGGTCGTGACCTGTCACAACCAATTCGGCAACGGTGTGAAGTTCGTCGAGTTCGAAGGCCAGGCTCAACAACTTCTGGATCGATACCTATCCGCCATCACTGGCTGAGGGACTTGGGCTCAGTTGCCGCTAATTCAGGCAAACAATCTTATTCCCGCCAATCTCAAACTGAAAAACGCGACTTCTTGTCTACCGGCACAATCTCCTCGGGTGGACCATAACCGCGATCGTGCGCCTGATTCGAGACCACATATCGCTTCAGGTCGCTCCAATTCCATCGACTGGAAATGTGTGGTCTCCCACAAGCACAGTAGAGTGTCCATTCATCTTCTGACTCACTCAGCGACGTCAAGTACGACCCGTTACGGTACGGGCTGAAGCTGGGCAAATAGCGAGTCAAGCATTTTGGACACTCAATGCAATGACGAACGCGGGTGGCCATGGTATGTGTCGGTGAGTTCCTTCGAAGCCTTCCAACTTGCCGTAAAACAATCTGTCACGAGGACATTGGCGAGAGGCATATTGATCCGCACATGATCCGGCCATGTGCCAGCGCACAGCATATGGCCGGAATGCATGGCGGATGCCCCGAAAACAGCTTTATTTATCGAATCGGCAGTGTGCGGAGCCCTGCAATGCCTGTTTGCCAACATTGCCGGGTAAAGTGATTTTTGGGACTGTACGCACGACATCAGCAACCGACTTGCCCGGGCTTGCGTTTACAGGGGTTGCAAGAAAAGCGTGGATGTTGCCCGCGTGGGGCCCTGTGAGCACCATTCCCATACCCGAGATTTGCCCGCGATCGTTGATATTGCTCGCCGAGATTATGAAGAGGTTGGAATCCGAGGGAATCAGCGAGTTGAGGTCGGTCATCACGCCATTTTGCCAAATGAAGCCGTGAGACCAGTTGAAGCTGGAGTCAAAGTTGTTTCCCACCACTTGGCCACGGTTGTTGATGCCGGTGGCGAAGGCGGCAAAATCCCCCGGCAGAATGCCGATGGTTGTGAGCGTGCCGTCGGCCTGCCAAAAAGCGGCTACGTAGGTTGAGCCGTCAGCGCTGCGGACTTTCCCAGCCATTTGACCATGGTCGTTAATGACGTAGGCGATATTGGACTTTATACCTCCGAGGTCCTGAAGCACCAAGGCTGTGTTGTTTTTCCACATTACGGCGTGCGTCGCTGCGACGCAGCTTCCCGAGTAGCCTACTGCCTGGCCTTGATCGTTGATGCCAAACGCGACCCCATCAAGATCGCCACCCACATTCGGAAGCGCCACGGCTTTGTCTTTTTCCCATACGACCGCCGATGTGATCTTGTAAGGTGGGCAACCGGAATCAATGACAGCCGTTTCCGCATAGCCTGCGACTTCTCCGCGGTTATTAATGGCACTGGCCTGCCCGTTATTTCCGCCCACTGTCGGCAGAGCCTTCATGTGGCCGTTTCGCCAAAGGAACGGAACGCATATCAGCTCTGTGCCGAAGCCGCAAAGGTCTTCGCCGTCTGGATCTGGAACAGCCGTTTCCGACATACCCACCGCTTCCCCAGTCTCGTTGATCCCGCCCCAGTTGATCCAACTATTGCCGTCGGGCTTTCCAAGCGTACCCAGGTCGATGTTAAGTCCGTCGACGTTTATCACCGCGCGGCCCCTTGAAACCGTCGTAAACAGATTATTCTCGGGAGGGTTCACGAACCCATCCATGTTCTCCGCCCAACCGTGATTATTGAGGCCCATGGCCATGCTGAAGTTGTCGTTGCTGTGGTTAGTGCCCAAATCGGTAATTTTGTAGCTCACTTGACCGACTGCATTACTGAAGCAAGCCAGAACCACCGTCGCAACCCATAGCATCCAGAAATTCGGCAACTGTCTATGCGTCCTCATATGTCCTCTTTTCCTCCGGTGAAGTCTTGGTGCCGGGATGACTGGCGATTTACGTCAGGTACCGCTCGGCGCTCGGAGAGTTAGCGTGCAATTGAGAGCAGAATCGGCTCACAATTCCACAAACTCCTACTGAGTCAGAACTGAGGGAGCATGTGTTGCTCCACGTTCGCAACGATTACGTGAGACAACAGGACCGACACCTCAGAGTTCGAAAACGAGTGGCCGACTAACAACCTCGTCAGACGACACCAAACGGCTAGAGCCACCGTTTCTCCAACTTTTCATACGTACGGGCGAAAGGTTACGAAATTCAAGAACGTGAGCAGCCAAAGCAGATCGCTCAATTGCGATTGATTTTCATATGATTTAACATGCACACTGGTTGGTATGTTGGGTGCGCGCAACAATCCAAAACAGAGTTTGAAATCTGGGGCGACCAGGCTGCGCGATTCTGAGCGCACACGCAAGCGTCTGCTACAGGCGGCATCCGGCGAGATCTACCGCTCGGGTTTCCAGAGCGCCAGCCTGGACACAATTCTGGCCGTAGCCGGGGTCACCAAGGGCGCACTGTACTACCACTTCAAAAGCAAGGAAGCCTTGGGATACGCCGTGGTCGAAGAGGTCATCGCCCCCATCGTCTACGGCCAATGGGTCCGTCCTCTACAGGGCGTCAAGGATCCTATCGACGCTTTGATCGACGCTGTTCGACGTTTGCCGGTGCGAGCCGAGGATGTGCAGGGCGGCTGCCGGCTGAACAATCTGGCGCAGGAAATGTCTCTTCTTGACGCGGGATTCCGAAAACGACTGGCCTTGATTTTCGATACCTGGCGGCAGGCCGTTGCCTTCACTTTGCGAGAGGGTCAGACCCACGGAAGCGTTCGCCGTGAGGTGGAACCCGCCGAGGCCGCTAGCTTACTGATCGCGATGGTCGAAGGCTATGGCTCGCTGGCAAAGAATGCCCAGGATCCGAAATTAATGAAAGCGGGGATCAGAAACATCGTGGATTGGCTGCAGTCCCTCCGCACGGCGGGCAACCGCAAGCGGGTCTGATCGCATCCCTTGCAACAGACTGTTGATATTGTTACATACCAACCGGTTCGTACTGGCTTGGACGATCAGCATCGTGATCGGGCGATAGGGGCAGAAGCAACCCACAGGCCTTGGAAGACAAGGGATCCCATCATGAACACCCGCGGAATTCAGGATCAGAAGGCCATCGCACGTGAAGTGTTCCTTCAACAAGCTGCTCACGCGAATGCCGACATTCCGGTTGGCCCACCGCGGGAAACTACGATTTGCTCGACCAAGGGCGGACGCGATTACACTCTCGAATCGGCGGCGGAAGACGAGTTCGGCGAAGCCGTGGATCCATCATTGCTTCCCGTAGTCCGAGTCGGTGCTGCAAACCTCATGCGAGTCTTGCGGCAGTTGGATGCGATAGCAAAACATATTGCTGAACGACGGGCGCCACGAATCGCCTTCAAGGCAAAGGGTAAAATCCTATTCGTAGATCTAGCTGACATGGTGGCCGTGCAAGCTCAAGGCAATTACGTTTCGTTGCAACACCGAACGAATGCCTATTTGGTGCACGAGTCCCTGTCGTCCCTGGCGGAGAAGCTCAAACCCTACGGTTTTATTCGCATCCACCGCTCGGTTGTCGTGAACATTTCGGCTGTCGAGGAGATCCAACCCTTACCGACGGGGGAGTACAGGTTGCGTGTAAAAGGTGCGAAGGAATACGTGGTGACGCGCACATACAAACACAACCTCAGAGATCTGGCTCAACTGTGGATCGGCTCAGAGCGGCTCTGCGACTAGCAGGCAGCAGGTACTTCTCACCCGCCCCTCGTTTGACCCTTCTTTTCTTGCGCCTGTAAGATCAAAAGTCCAGTTCTCAACATTGACGAATCGCGCCTGCCATGAATGTTTTGGCGGCTGATCCCCAAAAATGCGCCCTCTGGGGTGTGTTTCCTGAAGTTGAGTGCTGGGTGCTGACTTCCTACATGCCACACGAATTGCCAAAAGCCTATGAACCGGGCGCGATCGAAACGCGCTGGGCCGAATATTGGGTCCAGGAAAAGCTGTTTCACGTCGAAACACCGCAACCTGGTGACTCTCGTCCCGTCTTCACGCTGCTCCTACCCCCGCCAAATGTGACGGGGCGGCTGCACATGGGGCACATGCTCAACCAGACCCAGATGGACATCATCGTGCGCTGGCATCGCATGCGTGGATTTGTGTCGCTCTGGCTGCCGGGAACCGACCACGCCGGCATCGCCACGCAAATGATGGTCGAGCGCCAGCTTCTGAAAGAAGGTAAGAAGCGGCGCGAAATGGGCCGCGAGAAATTTATCGAGCGCGTTTGGGAATGGAAGCGCGAGTATGGCGGCGCCATCCTCGACCAGATGAAGCGTCTCGGCGCCTCGGTCGATTGGGGCCGCGAATATTTCACCATGGACGACAACCTGTCGCACGCGGTGAAGGAAGTCTTCGTCCGGCTCTATGAAGATGGGCTGATCTATCGCGGGAAATACATCGTGAACTGGTGCTCCGACTGTGGCACTGCGATTTCGGATCTCGAAGTGAAGCACGAGGATGTTCCGGGCAAGCTATACGAGATCCGCTACCCGGTGGTTGGCAGCAGCGAGTTCATCACAGTCGCGACCACGCGCCCGGAGACGATGCTCGGAGACACGGCTGTCGCCGTGAATCCGACAGACGAGCGCTACTTGCACCTGCACGGCAAGCAAGTTTTGCTGCCGCTGATGAATCGGGAGATCCCGATCATCGCGGACGAGCTGGCGCAGCCTGAATTTGGAACCGGAGCGGTGAAGGTGACGCCGGCACATGATCCCAACGATTTCGAGGCTGGGCTGCGGCACAATCTGCCGCAGATCGAAGTAATCGATGAACACGCCAAGATGAATGGAAATGCCGGCGCCTATGCCGGACTCGACCGCTTTGCCGCTCGCGCGAAAATCGTCGAAGACCTTTCCGCGCAGGGATTTCTAGTCGGCACAAAGGACTACACGATTGCCCTCGGCAAATGCGATCGTTCCGGAACGATTGTCGAGCCGCGCTTATCGACACAGTGGTTCATCAAGATCGCGCCGCTGGCCAAGCGCGCCATCGACGTCGTCGATAAGGGATACATCCGCTTCACGCCGGAAAATTACGGCCAGATTTACTTGAACTGGATGCACAACATTCACGACTGGTGCATCTCGCGGCAGTTGTGGTGGGGGCACCGCATCCCCGCGTGGTATTGCAAGAACGATGACTGCAAAAATGTTGTCGTGGCGCGCGAGGCGCCGTCGGTGTGCAAGTGCGGCGGCACAAAACTCGAGCAGGATACCGACGTACTCGACACGTGGTTTTCGTCGGGCCTATTGCCGTTCACAACGTTAGGCTGGCCGCAGGCGACGCGCGACCTCGACGTGTTCTATCCCAATTCGCTGATGATTACGGGCTTTGACATCCTGTTTTTCTGGGTGGCACGGATGATCATGCTCGGCTGCTGGTTCATGATGCCGCCGCACAAGCCAGGCTCGAACAAAGCAGGACCGGACGCCAGTGTCGGATCGGAAGACGGCGAACTCCGCGCCAGTGTCCCCTTTCGCGAGGTCTACATTCACGCGCTGGTCCGCGATGCCGACCGTCAAAAAATGTCGAAGACGAAAGGCAACGTGCTCGATCCGATTCAAGTGATTGAGCAATACGGGACCGATGCGACGCGCTTTACGCTGGCCGCGATGGCGGCGCCCGGCACGGACATTGCGTTTAGCGAGAGCCGCACGGCGGGATACCGGAATTTTGCCAACAAGATATGGAACGCGGCGCGACTGATGTTCATGAACGTCGATCGGATAGACGCGAGCCTGCGTCCGACCAGTGGACAACAGTCTCCGCCCCACAAGGGTATCGTCGCGTTTGACGTTTCGACCCTTGAAGATCGTTGGATTCTTTCGCGCTTTAACCGCGCGGTGAAAGATGTAAGTGAATCCCTCGAGGCCTACCGTTTCGATGAAGCCGCGACCCGCATCTACGATTTTTTCTGGGGCGAATTCTGCGACTGGTACCTCGAACTGATCAAGCCACGGCTGAATTTCGAGGAGGGTGCAGATACGACCGAAGCCAAAATCGCATGCCGCAACTTGATCAATCTCTTTGAGGCGTCGCTGCGGCTGCTGCACCCAGTCATGCCGTTCATCACGGAAGAAATCTGGCACGCGATGTACGACGGCGCACCCCCGCTGAGATCGATCGCGTTGGCAGGTTATCCGGCAGCGGACGATGCGCAGATTGATCTCGGCACTGAGACGGAGATGGCGATCCTGCAGGACTTGATCGTCAGCGTGCGCAATCTGCGGGCGGAATTGAAAGTCGAGCCCAAGGTCAAAGTCCCGGTCGAAGTCTTTGTGCATGAAGCGGAGACCCGCCGATTGTTTGAACAGAATCTGACGGCGATCGAGCGGCTGGCGAGCGTCGAGAGAGTCATTTTTGTGGAGAGTTCGCTCGGGAACTTGCCCGGCACGCGCGGCACTTCGCGGTTTGACGTCCGCATCCTATATGAGAGAAAGGTCGACGTAGCCGCCGAGCGCGAACGCCTAGCCAAAGAACTTGAGAGAATAGAAAAAGAGCAGGCGAACGGCCAGCGTCAGCTTGCCAACGAACAATTCCTAGCCAAAGCTCCAGCGAAAGTAGTCGAAGGGTTGAAGGCACGAGCGGAAGAATTAAGGGTGCTGCAAGAAAAGGCGCGTGCGAAACTGAAAGAGTTGGGAGAAAACACGTAGGCCCATCCTCCATTATCGGGATGGATGTACGAAGCGCGATCTCGTACTGAGAGCTGAAAACTGATCGCTGACAACTGCTTTTATGGACTGGAATTCACGACGCATCACGGCGATCATCGAGAACGCGCTGAACGAAGATCGCGCGACCAGCGATGCCACGAGCTACGCGGTCATCGGTCCAAACCAGCGCGCCTCGGCGACGATTATCGCCAAACAGGAATGCATCCTAGCCGGCCTCGGTTGTATACCTCGTATTCTCGACGTCTATGCCGCGCTCGATGGTGCGGTGACTTCGCATTACGAGGTGACAAGTCATCCGTCAATCTTTGACGGCATCCGCCTTAATGCAGGGCAGCCGATCGCGGTGATCCAGCACAACGCGCGCGTGATTTTATCGTGTGAGCGCGTGATCCTGAATTTTCTGCAGCGCATGGCCGGCATCGCAACCACCACTCGCAAGTTTGTCGATGCCGTCGAAGGCACGCGTGCGCGGATACTCGACACGCGCAAGACGGCGCCCGGGCTGCGCGTGATTGACAAGCACGCAGTGCGCTGCGGAGGAGGACAGAATCACCGGCTCGATCTTTCCGACGGCGTTCTGATCAAGGGGAATCACATCGTGCTGGCAGGAGGCGCCATCCCTGCGCTAGAGCGGGCGGTCCGCAACCGCCGAGGACGCCAGCCGATCGAAATCGAAGTGCGTTCACTCGAAGAATTGCAGCAGGCCCTCGATCATGGAGCGGAAGCGATTTTGCTCGACAACGTGAGCGTCGAGACGGTCCGCAAAGCGGTCGAGATTTGTTCGCGCCAGTCGCGCCGCATTCCGCTCGAGTACGCAGGAGGAATTAACCTCGAAAATGTGCGCGCCTACGCGGAAACCGGCGTAGATTTCATTTCGGTGGGAGCACTGACCCAGTCCGCACCCGCCGTCGACATGAGTCTGCGCGTAACGCCAGCCTAAGAGCAAGGTCAAGATTAGAGGTGAAATTGTAGAGCTCAAGGCTCGTGCGGTCCTAAAACCTCTGCAATCTGCCCTCTAACCTCTGACCTAGCTATAATCCCCTCATCTCCGTCTCCAACAAAACCCGGCTGCCCGCGCTGCACAAGGCCACGGACGTTCGCCTGGGCCGTATCGTTCGTCTCCTGATGAGCAACGCCACCGTCGTCGCCAGCGGCACGAAAATCGCCGAAGAGATCGGCACGAGCCGCTCGGAGGTCTGGCGGCTGATTCAGCAACTGCGCGACCTGGGTGTAGATGTCGCCGGACATCCGGCCACGGGCTATCAACTGCGCGCGGTTCCAGACTTACTTTTGCCCGAGATGGTTGCCCCTTCATTGAAGGGCACGATCTTTGGCAGCGGGGCGGGCGCCACCAAACACATCCACCACTATTACAAAATTGGCTCCACGAATTCTGAGGCCATGCGAGCCGCCTCCGAAGGAGAGCCCGAAGGCAGCGTCTTTCTCGCCGAAGAGCAACTGGCCGGCCGCGGCCGCGGTGCGCACTCATGGCACTCGGCGCGTTCGTCAGGGATCTATTGCTCTGTGATTCTGCGTCCGGCGATGCCGCCCTCGGACGCGCTGATTTTTTCGCTGGCTGCCGGGTTGGCGGTACGCGCCGCAGTGGCTGAGATTGCTCCGCAACTCCGCGCTGATCTGAAATGGCCGAACGATCTGTTGCTCGCCGGCAAAAAGTTCTGCGGCATTCTTGCTGAGATGAACGCCGAAGCCACGCGTGTGCGACACCTCGTGGTCGGCATTGGAATCAATGTCAACCAGGTGAAATTCCCAGCCGAGTTGCGCGAAATTGCAACCTCCCTGCGAATTGAGACGGGAACCGAGTGGTCGCGGGTTGAGCTTCTCTCCGCCCTGCTAAAATCACTCGACCGGGAGTATCGCAATCTGGTCGAAGATGCGGGAGCGCGCGCTGGGATCCTGCGCCGGTTCGAGGAAAGTTCCTCGTCAGTGCGCGGCAAGAAGATGCGCATCGAGGAAGACGGTAGTCTTTTGGGAGTCACCGAAGGACTCGATGAACGTGGCTTTTTGCGCGTGCGGACGCCCGAAGGTTTGACGACATTGGTGAGTGGGACAGTGAAGATGATCGGTGATTAGCAATCAACACCAATCACCAGACACAAACCACTAACCACGAATTTTCTATGCTGCTAGTAATCGATGTAGGCAACACCAACACGGTGCTCGGCGTTTTCGACCGCGTGGCTCATCGTCCCGGCGAGGACGTGACCGTTGACCCTGCGCGCTATGAAAAACTTGTCGCAAACTGGCGCGTTGGTTCGCACATGAACCGCACCGTAGACGAGTACGGCGTCATCTTCCGCAACCTCTTCTCCATGGATAGCCTGGAAGTGTCTGCCGTCCACGGCATCGTGATCTCGTCGGTGGTGCCGCCGCTCGATTCGGTGCTGCGCCAGGTCTGCGAGCGCTATTTCAACACCAAACCGCTGTTCATCGAACCCGGCATTAAAACCGGCATGCAGGTTCTCTACGACAACCCTGCCGAAGTTGGCGCCGACCGCATCGTCAACGGTGTCGCGGCATTTGAGAAATACGGTGGGCCATGCGTGATTGTGGATTTCGGCACGGCAACAACTTTCGATTGCATCTCAAAGAAGGGCGAATACATGGGCGGCGTCATTTGTCCGGGAATCGGAATTTCCGCCGACGCGCTCTTTCAGCGCACAGCGCGGTTGCCGCGTGTGGAGATTCGCAAGCCGGCCCGAGTGATTGGATCGAATACGGTGGGCAGCTTGCAGTCCGGGCTCTACTACGGTTATCTCGGTCTGGTCGATGGCATCCTGGAGCGGCTGGTCGATGAGATGGGCGAAGAAACGCGAGTGATCGCGACTGGCGGCCTCGGCTCTCTGCTGGGCACGGCGTCCCACTTCATCAAGGATGTCGACGAATTTCTGACGCTCGAAGGCTTGCGCATTATTTGGGACCGCAACCAGTCGTTCCGCCGTGAAGCGACGCCGAAGCCACCGAAGACTCATGCGTCGCCAGCTGCTAAATCTTTGGACGCCGATACAAAGCCGTGGCCTTCGCCGAAGTCCCCCAAAACGCGCTGAGCGCGATTCGCAGCGAGATGAACTCGCGTTGAACCATCACGTAGGATCTCGTGGAAAATTATTTCAACTACTTCACCGAAATCGAAGAGCGCTTTCAGCGGCGACGCGGTGGAATCCTGCTGCTCTCGACCCTCGATTGGGCCCTGATCGAAACTTGGAAAAACGCGAGCGTACCGCTGGAGGCCGTGCTCCGCGGGGTTGACGATGCCTTCGATAAATATGACCAACGCCCCTCGAAGTCAAAAAAAGTAAATAGTCTGGCCTACTGCTCGCAGGCCGTCCTGGCTGCGGCCGAAGATATGAAGGAAGCCGCCATCGGTGCGGGCAATAGTCCAAGCAACGCTGCCAAAAACGAAGAGAAAAATCCCCGAGAGCCGGGGTTTGAGTCGGAGCAGATTGCGTCATTCTTACGCGGAAATGCCGCCAGGCTCGAAAAAGCAAAGCTGCCCGAGCGCGCAGGATTCGCGACGGGTGAGTTGGCACGCGAAGAGGCGAACGCGCTACGTGCGATGGCCGACGAAATCGCAGGCTCCGGCAAACTTCCACGCCTGGAAGATTTAGAACGCCGGTTAACAGTATTGGAGGAAAAACTGTTCGCCGTGCTGATGGCCGTAACTCCAGATGACGACTTGGTAACCGTCCGCGCAGATGCCGACCGCGACATCGCTCCGTATCGGAGCAAGATGACGTCCGCCCAAGTCGAGCAACTGCACAAGCAGTACGTGCGCAAGCGACTGCTGGAGCGCTGCGGCGTGCCGCGCCTGAGTCTGTTCTACATGCATTGATCTATATGCATTAATCATAGGGATCGATAGCGTTGCGCCGCGCCGCGAATTTGTCGGAGGCTACACTTACCACTTGCTTCTCTCCATCGAAAAACTGGTCTACGGCGGCGAAGGGCTGGCGCGGACGCTCGCCGGTGCCGATGGCCGCTCCACAACCGTACTCGTGCCGTTCGTATTGCCCGGAGAGCGGATCGAAGCCGACGTTCGTCAAGAGAAGCCCGGATTCGGGCGGGGCTCGCTGACACACCTGATCGAATCATCGTCCGAGCGGATCCCGCCCCGCTGCCCATACTTCCAGCAATGTGGCGGCTGCCACTACCAGCACATCCCCTACCCACGCCAGCTGGAATTCAAGTCCGAGATTCTGCGCGAGACATTGCGGCGCATTGCCAAAATCGAACTTAAAGATGACATTCGCCTGCACGCTTCCCCCGCCTGGAACTATCGCAATCGCACGCGGCTGCAGGTGCGAGCCACTCCCGAGTTTGCCCTCGGCTATTTCAAAGCCGCGTCGCATCAAGTTCTGGCCGTGAACGAGTGTCCCATCAGTTCGCCGCTCATCAATCAAGTGATCGCGCGCCTGCTGGAACTCCAGGGATCGAATTGTCCGCGCTCTGTCGAAGAACTAGAACTCTTTGCGAACGCCGGCGATGACGCGCTGCTGGCCTGGGCTTTCTGTAAGCGCGAGGCGGAAACAAAAGAATTGTTACGCTGGGCTGAAGAGCTTCAACGCGAGGTCAAGGAAATCGCCGGTGTCACGCTTTTCCCTTCGCGCCGGCGAAACGAGGACGAAGGAGACCCTGCAGACTCGCGACCGCTCGCGCACTCGGGGGCGAAGCATATCGTCTATCGGACCGCAACTCACAACTATCAGGTCAGCGCCGGAGCTTTCTTTCAGGTGAATCGTCACCTGATCGACGAGATGGTTTCGGTTGTGACCGGAAACACGAAGGGGGAACTCGCCCTCGATCTCTATGCTGGAGTTGGCTTGTTTTCGTTGCCTCTGGCTCCCAACTTTCATCACATTTTTGGTGTAGAGACATCACAGACATCCCACACTGACTTTCGGCAGAATGTCCCTGCGAACGTGAAAGCGGTCGGCGCGCGAACTGAGGACTACCTTAACGACTACCTGGGCAGCCGGCCCGTGCGAAAACGTCCTGACCTGGTCGTCCTGGACCCTCCACGCACTGGCGCCGGCAAATCGGTAGTCCGCTCGCTGGTGGCCTTCGGAGCGCCCCGCGTCCGATATGTTTCGTGTGATCCGGCGACGCTGGCAAGGGACCTCGCCCCCCTTCTTGCGGCCGGTTATCACATCGAAGAAGCTCACTTATTCGATCTCTTTCCCGAGACGTTTCACATCGAATCGGTGATGCTGCTGGAGCGCTGACCGCTTTCACCTCGCCCAGTTCCTCCTGGAAGACGAGTGCGTGTTCCAACGGCCCGGCGCAGCCCGCACGGCTGTGCCCCGCTCGTCCTTTTTGCCGTCTTTTTGCCGAGGTCCTTTCTTGCTTAGACAGTCACGAAAGCCACCGAGACAACCTCTGTTCTGGGCGGCCATGGCATTTGCGCTCGGCCTGTGGATGGGCGAGCGCGACTGGCGTCCACCCTCGTGGTGGGTAGTGGCGATCTTCGCCTTCGCGCTGGCAGCGTGTTGGTTTCTGTCCCGTCGGGCGTGGGCGGCGAAAGTGCTTTCGCTCGGTACCTGGTTTCTGGTGGGTGCTTTTCTGATCCAGGTTCGTGGAGCGCCAGCGAGCGATCCTAGAATCCTTGAGCTCTCAGATGGCCGCGAGGTCTTGCTCACCGGACATATCGTCAAAGAGGGATACGCGCAAAACGCCTACAGAGGTTCACTCCGCCAGTCCATCGACGTGGAGACAGAAACGATTGCCAGTGAAGGCCGAGTCTGGCCAGTGCGAGCAGGTGTCCGTCTAACCATTCGCGAAAAAGTACAGGATCAAGATGAAGATCGGGCCTCAAATTCGTCCGCCGACCGTTTGAACGATCATGGCCCGTTAATCCGATCACTTGATGGCCCGAGCCTGACTTACGGATCGCGAGTTCTTGTCCGCGCCAAACTCCACCCTCCGCGTAACTATCGCAACCCCGGAGCATTTGACTACGAAGGCTACCTGCGGGATAACGGCATCAATGTTCTCGGCTCAGCTGACGCGAAAGACATTGAATTGCTCCCCGGCTTTTCCGGCAGCCGCATCCAACTCTGGAGAACGAGGGTTCACTCCAGCATTGTCGCGAAAATTCATCAACTATGGCCTGCGTCACAGGCGTCGCTGATGGATGCCATGGTTCTTGGCGAAGAATCGTTTCTGCGCAACGCGACTCGCACCGAATACCAGCGTTCGGGTACGTATCATGTTCTCGTAGTCTCCGGGATGAACCTCAGCATCCTGGCGGTCGCGATTTTCTGGACCTTGCGCCAGTTCCGCGTCGATCCCGCAGTGGCCGCCATTACGACAGTGGTGGTTACCTTCGCCTACGCGTTCGTTGTCGGCGTAGGTCCTCCCGTGTGGCGGGCCGCTCTCATGTTGTCGATCTATCTAGGCGCTCGTCTGCTCTATCGCGAACGCAACATGATGAACGCGATTGGCGCAGCAGCGCTGGGCGTGCTAATCGTCGACCCACGTGCCTTGTTTGGCGCGAGCTTCCAGCTGACGTTTGTCGCCGTCTTCATCATCGCGGGCATTGGAACCCCGATTCTGGAACGCACCACCTTACCGTATGCGCGCGGCCTGCGATTGCTCAAAGCCACCAGCTACGACTTGCATGTTGCACCAGAAGTCGCACAATTCCGAATCGATCTGCGATTGATCGGTGGCCGGCTTGGAAGATTCCTGGGAAATCGTCTTGGCCTCGCGTTGCCGGCGACGGCGATGCGCGTCGCCATCGGCTTTAGCGAACTGATTTTCATCTCCGCGCTGATGCAGGCTGGGCTGGCCGTGCTCATGGCGTACCACTTTCACCGCGCGACCACGATGGGAATGCCGGCAAATCTGGCGGTGATTCCGTTGACCCAGGTGCTAATGCCAGCCGCTGCGGCAGCGATTGGCTTGGGATACATCTCGACAACTCTCGCTAAGCCCGCGGTTTGGATCTCAGGCTGGGCACTTGAGGGAATTGCCGGAACGGTGCACTGGCTTGGTGGAGCACAGGTAGCCGGCGGACGTATAGCTGACCTTCGCGTAGCTATGCCCACGCCCACGATGATCGTGCTGGCGACCGCTACGCTGGTTCTCATGATGCTCGCGGTTCGGCGGGCGCGCCTCGCCGCATTCGCGTCACTGATCTTGCTCTTCGGATTCGCATTCTGGATCGCCTTCATCCCCTCAAGCCCTCGCCTTCGCCCCGGCGTGATGGAGATGACCACAATCGACGTCGGACAAGGCGATTCCATCTTGCTGGTCACACCCGACCATCACGCGATGCTCATCGATGCCGGAGGTCTTCCGCAGTGGATGCACTCCGACTTCGATCTTGGCGAGGAAGTCGTCTCTTCTTATCTATGGAATCGAGGCATTGATCGTCTCGACCTTGTCGCGATCACACACCCTCATGCCGATCACATGGGCGGCATGCCCGCAGTGATCGCGAATTTTCATCCGAGAGAGCTTTGGCTGAGTATCGATCATCCGGTGGGCGAGTTAGCGTCAATCGTCGCGCAAGCGCAAGCAGCACAAATGCAAGTCGCCATAAAAAAAGAAGGTGACGAGTTCGACTACGGCGGAGCGCATTTTCGCGTGCTTGCCCCCGGACGCGATCAGGTGACGCGATCCATGCGTCCGAACGACGATTGTTTGGTATTTACGGCTGCCTACGGCGCCAGCACCGCCTTGCTCGAAGGCGACGCGGAACGCGCCACGGAAAGGCGCGTCGTGGAGCAACACCCTTCGGCGATGTTGTTGAAGGTTGCGCATCACGGCAGCGCTAGCGGAACATCCGCCGACCTGCTCTCAACCATTCATGCGAGCTACGCGGTTATTTCCGTGGGTTCGAGAAATGGATATGGACATCCCCGCCGCGAAGTGCTGGAGCGACTAGAGCACGCTCGGGTAAAAACCTACCGGACCGACGAGGAAGGAGCCGTCAGCTTCTTTCTGGATGGCAAGACCGTCACGCCAGATGTTGCGCTCCTCCACTGAGTCGAAGCTGGGCCGGTCACCCGTTGAGCTCTGCGGTTTCGTCGTCGATCGGCGGTAGCCGGCGGTATTCTTCAATAATCGTCTCGGCTTCAGGCGCATCTTCCTCGCGGACAAGAATCACCGTACCGCCGACACCGGGGAAAGCATCCTGCACGGCATCGATGGATTTCAAGTCCGACTCGATCCCGGCCGAGAGAAGCAAACCCTGTACAACGATGGCCTCGTTCTCCTGCTCGGTGTCGAAAATCTTGACCAGCTTTTCGTTCGGCTCGGGTTGGGCGTTGTTAGATTCCGGCATGGCGGCCTCCATGGAACTGTCAGACAACAGATTACGGCAGTCACGACAAGTCTGTCTTGCGAGAACAAGGGTGAGGGCGCCGAAGGCAGCTTGATTCCGTGCCGGAAACTGTCACAATGGCGAGAGACAATGGCGAAATGAGGCGCGACGCGGGGATCAAGGTCGACGTCTATTCGTCAGCGAGGTCAGCATGGAACTTCAAAGGGCAGAGCAGCCGGGCTCGGAACATCATGAACATATGGATGAGGCCCGGCGGCTTCGGCGATTACAGATGATGATGAGCATGGTGATGTCCGTGATCAGTCAGGATCCGGATCTTACACTGGAAGAAGCGGCGGAGATCTCGGCAAACGCCCGCCGTGCCGCATTGAATCTGTTCCCCGACAAAGAGCTTGCCTACGACATCCTTTACCGGCCGCGCCTCCAGCGTTTGATGAATGAGCGTTTCCGGCTGCAATAGGTCAGCAAGCGCCCCGCTCGACAATCGTTTCACGCTGGCAGCATTCTTACCAGTTTGGTCCGGACCCCGCTTTCGTCGTTTCAGGCTGACCCGCGGCGGGATATCCTTTCTTAAACGAGTTCCCACACATTTACTGAGGTCTCCGATTCATGAGAAAACCGGTCTGGTCCATATTGTTCGCGGTTCTATTTTTATCTGTCACGGCGTTTGCGCAGGATCCCACCAAAGTCGAACCCACGCACTACAAGCTAGCATTTGAGAACGAATATGTTCAGGTTGTAAACGTCCACTACGGTCCTCATGAGAAATCCAATCTGCACGCGCACATGGGAGGCGTCGTCGTCGTTCTCACCGCGGGGCATCTGCGCTTCACCGACGAAAACGGCAAGACCCAGGAAGTCTTCGCAAAGCCCGGAGAACCCAGGTGGTTCCCGCCCTTTAAGCACAAAGTGGAGAACCTCGGAGATACTGCCTACACTGCCATTTATATTGGGATCAAATCCAAGCATCTCAGCGCAGAGACAGCGCTGAAAACTGAGCCATCCGAAATGCCATCCGAAATTGACGACCAGACGAGAAAACTCGTAGTCGAAGCTCTTCTCGCCGCAGCGAAGTAATTTCACTCCCGACTTCCGGCCTATTTCTCGGGCAAGCCGCGGACATACCGAAGTCCGGGCATACAATGAAATTTCTCGCCCGTCGCAAATTGCGAGAGCGAACATCCCGTCCATATGGAGGATCTACCGCTATGGGACGTGCAGCTTGTCTGCTGCTGCCGTTGTCGCTGTTGTTGTCGCTGTCGTTGGAACTCGCTGCTCAGGTCTCCGCTCCGACCGCAGGAAGCACCTTTACCACGACGCCTTTGAACTGGAAGCAGGTGATCGTGGGCCCGTTGACTGGAGGTTCGCCTGCGGAAATTACACTGTCTCCGTGTCCCATTGGAATCGACACAACGAGTGGCGCGGGCTATCAGGTTTACATCGCAGGCAGCGGAAACAGCGAGGCTGTCAATGTGATCTCGGGAAATTGCGCTTCTGGATCGCGTTCCGGAAAAATCGTCGTCACGCCATTCCATTCCTACCCAGCGGGAGCGACCGTCATTTCCGCCTCTTCCGGCATTCAGGAGATGTTGAACGCGGCGTGCGGCGTCGACCCAGTGCCGTGGAAGAATAGCCAGTGCAATGTCACGATCCCGCCGAACGGTCCCGGATATCCTCATTCGGTCAATAACTACGACGTCTTCGGCACCATCTATCTGCACTCGAACCAATCCATCTTGAGCGGTTATGGAGTTTCGTTGAACTGTCTTGGCCGAGGTGCCTGCTTACAAGTCGGTGATCTGAAAAACTCCAACGGCGTTACCAACAACACCGTGTCTGGCTTGAGCTTTCGTTCGCCAGTGAATCTCGCGGGCAGTCCTGCATTCGCCGGGGTCCCGATCACGCAGACCCAACGCATATCTCATCTCGTCACTATCACCACTGCAACCCCGCACGGTTTTCGCGTCGGAGATATGGTAACTATTCTTTTCACCGACAGCCCCAATTACTGGGGCGACGCGATTGTGGCCGCTGTGCCGAGTCCAACTTCATTTCAGTATGCTCATCTTGGCCCTGACATCGCGGCGCAGGCAACTCCAGGCGTGGTAGCGCTGGCTTACGTCGCAATACTGGACAACGCGATGAATACCCATTTCGTCGACATTTCCTATGACAAACCGGGTGAGAACGGGAGATTCAACAACTTCTTCGACTTATGGGACGACGAGAACGTCACCATCGACCATTTCAACAATCAGGCCATATCCTTAAACAACAATATCAACTGGACTGGTTCATTCGTCTTCTCCGCTGGTAACCAGAACATGCAGATCGCTCCGGTGATCACTCTCCGTGATTCGACGATCACGGCCAATTACTCCGACGGAGTTACTGTCTATAACTCGAATGGAGTGTACATCGAAAATACTGTGCTGCAAGCGACTGGCCCGTGGCAAGTCTATTCGTCGAATTCGACCGGCAATTATCAGGGAGCTTACCTCCAGAACGTTTACGCCGAGAGCTCCGTGGAAGCAAATCCCCTATCTCCGCCAAGATCGCCATTCCCCGGTCTCGGCATCGCTGGCCTGATCGCGGGACCGTCCAGCGCCGCTGCGAGTTTCCAGATCACTGGAGGCGGAGGAGTCGGAGGAAGCTCTCCCGGTGGTGGGCATGGTCCGAATGCTTATTCCTACTTCATCGTGGCCCACGACATGACTGTTGGTTCGCAAACGGCTCCGATGCAAGTGCTCAATTGGCAGTCCACGGGAAGCGATTCCATCCCAGTGCGCTGGCCGAGAGTGGCCAATGGAGCTGATGCGATCACCTATGACGTGATCCGCATGAAGACTCAGACCAGCGTCGGCTCGATCTATCCTTACTCGGGCGGTTGTCCCGGCGGATCCGGCGGAACCTGCGGATACGTTGCAAAGGGACTCTCGCAGGCGGAAGCTTGTTCAGGGAGTCTGGTATGCAGTTACACCGACAACGGATCGTCTTCCACTCAGGCATACACAATCGGCGGCGCAAACTACAGCGGCGCTCTTTCCTTTTGGCCGGGCTCGATTGTGTCCGTCAACAGGAGCATCATGGTGGACCACGAACAGTCTGGTGTAGGTGTTGGACTCGCGGGCAACCCGCTTGAGATTGCTCGTCAGTGCACGAACTACGGCACAACCTCTCCTGGAGGTTACACATCTTGTCTGTCGAGTGTCACTTCCATCAACAATTCAGTACCGAATCAGACTGCGACGATCCTGACTGACGGCCCCGAAGCAGCGGGTGGCCAATCGTTGGCCAAGGGACGGTTGAATTTCTCTACCACTCCTTTTGCGAGTCTTTCGGCACATCACATCATCACGCTGGTCGATTCGCAGCCCGCGCTGACGCAAGCAACCTGGGGATATCGTCCTCCGGCGAGCGCAAACGACACCTGGATCGGGACCGATGTCAGCCGCGAAGCGCGCCTCGATGCAGGGCAGCTTGCGTTTGGATCTCCTGTGTCGATTACGAACTACATCGCGCAATCCGGCGATGGCGTACACGCGAACTGGCTGGAGCGCCTCACTGCGAAGCAGAAGACTTTTGCAGTCCCAGTCAAGATCAATGAAGGCAGCAGTTTCACGCTGGGCGATGGCTCTCCGCTGTCGCAGATGAAAATCTACAGCGTTAAGAACGTAGCTGCGAGCCCGGTACCCGCGCAGAGTTGCGTCGATGTGGTCCACGAAGTGAAGGACCTCTCGAAATCCGATCAGATCACGAGCGTCACTCCACCGGCGAAGCTGGGTAATCTGTCGCTGAATGCCTATGCTTCCGAAGACGGCTCGATCACTCTGCATTTCTGCAACCCGAGCAAGAACGAAGCGGCAACGCCATCGGGCACATATTCGTTTCTGGCTGTGCGCTGAGGCTGGAATTACGGTGTGAACCCTGGTCGTCCCTCGCGAACCAGTCGCGAAAAATCAGGGGACTTATCGGCTGCGCGAGCGGCATCGTTGATGTGCGCCTTCTGCTTGAGTTCTGCGAAGGGCAGATTGCCAGCGAGATCCCCTCGCTCATACATCATCTCGTCGGCTTTTCCGTTGAGCACAATGCGCCAATCCCAGCGAATCGCTTTTCCCGCGTGCGCTGCATTGACGTGATCGGCAATGTTGGTGGTGCAGTTGTTAGTGAGCGCGTTGTACCACACAGGATGATCGCGCATGATGTTGGCTTGTTTCAGATAATCGAGAAAAATGACTCGCGCTTGCTCGGTCGTGGCCAGCGTGTGATAGAGATAGACTTCTTCTCCCTTGCGATAATTCGTCCGCAGCCGGACCACATCGCGCTCGTCGGCGATGGTGTAGATCAACTCGTAATAACGAAAGAAACCTTTGATCGCGGAATACTCTTTTCCAACTGCCTTCTGTGTCTCGACCGACATCGCCACATGACCCTGATCGCCAAAATCAAAACTCACGATTGGGTGCATGATCCAAGGCGAGCCCCAATATGTAATAAAAACATCAACGCCGCGGAGTTGCGACAGGTTGACGGTTTTGGTTTCCCAATGGGGCGTGTAATCGGCCTCGGTGCGGTAATCGCAGTTGCGAAAATTGTGGATCGTGACCTGATCGCCCTGAACCTCAGCCCAAGCCGTCTCGGCAACATCGGGCTGCCAGTTGCGATTATTCGACGGCCGTAGCGTCAACCACCACCCGAGCACGCAAGCAAAAGCGATCGCAGCCACCCCGAGCCCGCGCCAAAACCGTCGTCCGCGTGAAACAAAAAGCACCACGACGACGAAGACCCCATAAATCAGCGCAGCGGGAATGCGCCAGCGAACCAAAGAGAAGTCGAAATATAACGCGGCCGTCGCCCATATCGTGAGCAAGAGCACTGCGATCAAAGCCAGTCCGCGCTTCAGCATATTTTGGTGGCTCCAAGTCTACTCCGGCTGTCGGCCAACCGATTCTGGCCGATTCATTGGAAGAGGTACCCCCTCCCTCCCCCGGTATATTGGAATCATAGACTTAGGGTCCATACGTCGTTCAAAATCTTCATCGCAAAGGACTTATGGGTAAAATCTTCAGGAATAAGGAGTTAGCTTTGCGACTCTGCTGTTATCTGAGTTGTCAAAGAGCGGAACTCGCCGGGCAACTTAGCCTCAGCCTTAGAGAATTGTCGCGTCGTTGTGGCCTTATGTCGAGGGCGTTCTTGACTGAGGGGCCGACAATCTTCCGCTGGCGCCTGACTGACCTCTCGCTAGCGCTCATCACCAACCAGAAATATCGATTGCCTATGACGAGATTCCCCGGGGATTTGCGCTGTTACAGACAGAGGGAGAAAGAGAGAGCTGCCATGCTTAACAAAACTATCTGCTTCAGTTTGATTCTAAGTATCGCTTCCGTGGCGCTGGGGCAAAAAAAAGGCCACCCCAGCCCTGCAACCGAAACAGTGGAGGCACCATCGCCCCAGGCGACGCAGAGCTGCCAGGTCACGTATTCGAGTGGAACCTCCGCGACAGCAACGCAGTTCTGCGTCACCGTGAATGGCAATATTCCGCAGTTCTCCGTGAGGGGTACCCAATTGTTCGCCCCGACAGGGAACGCGGGGGATTTAGAAGGTTACGGGTTCTGTGACGTCACCGGGGGCCAACGCTACTACGACTATGCGGCATACGACAACGACTTATGGAATGCTTCCACGCTGAAGCAGACCGGTAATACGGTGACGGTGACGCGAACGACTAAAGATGGAAACTGGCAGCTGACGCAGACCATCGTGAATGTACCCGCTTCCGCGGGAGCCACTGGTTCGGCGAAGGTCACGATGAAGCTTAAAAACTTAACGAGCGTCGCCCGCGCCGCCCAGATAGTGCGATACGCCGCTGAGAATGTCACCTTCGGTAACAACAATACCAACATCTACAACACGACTGCCCGGTCCGCGAGCGGACAGTTAGAAGGCCTGGCAGGGCTGATCATCACCGCCAACACTTTTCCGCATGATTTTGACGTAGCAGGATACGTGCAAAACATTCAGTCTGGGCCTGATCCGTGTTCCCCGTTCAACAATCTGGACCTCAACCTGCCGTTTGTTGGCCTGGGCTCGATCGTTGCGATTTGGCAAAACAGCGAGATAAAGACCGCTCCTGGCGCAGTGCTAACCGTGACGAGCACCTACAAAAGCTTCTGAGTTGCGGATCGACCTGACCAGCGTCCCCCGCAAAGCAGGGACGAATGTTTGCCGCGCAGGGATAAGTCCAAAGATCGCGGCGACGGGGAATTGGAGGTTCGATGCTACGATGCGGGCCTCATGAAAATCCTCCGATGGTTGGCACTCTTTCTAATTGCCCTTTCTATCTCGTCCGTCGCCGTTGCCCATGCTCATTTAGAACACAAAACCGCCGGAATGACCGACGAAGACCGCGAGCACTTGCTCGTGCACTTCCAAATGACTACACAAATGGTGGCTGAGCAGGTGCAGGGGCTCTCTCCGGCTCAGCTTGAATACAAGGCCTCACCGGATCGTTGGAGCATACGGGAATGCGTTTCGCATCTGGCGGTTGCCGAGCCCGACTACTGGCGCGAGTTGATGGCTGCCGTCAAGGCCGCGCCTGACATGAAAACCGCGGAGACGAAAGGCAAAGAGTCGGCGGATAGCGACGCCGATATCATGTGGTACGGAATCGATCGCGTGGTGCACACAAAAACTGGTGGGGGGCACGAGAAAGTCGATACCTATAAAGACCTGGGAGAAGCCCTGGCAAAATTCCAGGCGCTCCGTGCAACCATGATCGACTACATCAAAACCACGCACGACGATTTGCGCGCCCACAGCTTCGGGAGCAGGGAGCCCATCGACAGTTGGCAATGGATGCTCGAAATCTCCACGCATGCCGAGCGGCATATTCAGCAGATTCGCGAGATCAAAGCCGACCCTAATTTCCCGAAAAGGTGAAGCGGCCCTTCAGCGGCTAAAAGCCGCAAACCATTGCGCGATCTGACGGGGTGGATGAAAGCGCCCTTTCCGGGCAAAGTTTCGAGCGGGTCCTCCTGCGCGGAATTCTTCAGTTCGATTCATATCGATTCAGATTGGCTCCATGGACGTTCTCGAGGACCTGACGCAATATCGCGTTGTCAGGAACGAAACAGAGTTCCTGGCTAAGGAGAACCGAATCATATGAAATTCCAGGAAAAGTCATTCATCAGAATCGCACTTCTCGCGGTCTTAGCAGCATCTCTTACCGGCATGATCGCAGCTCAGGTCCCCGCTGGCGCAAAGCGGCCATCCGTAGTTCCGGCAAATTATCTGATCACGCCGTTCGGATATTTCCATCCCAGCTGCGTAGGGCACTTGGCGAAAGGGGATGAGATCCTGCACGACGAAAAGCTCATCAAGCACGTGAACGGAACCACGGAGAGCGTCCACGTGTGCGCCTACGCACGTTTCGAAGCCGACGGAACGAAGGTAGCCCCGGACGGGAAGATCGACAATCAGGTTGATAAACCACCTTTCATCGGCCATTCCTGGATCGAATATGCCAGCGTGACTACGACGACCTCTTTTGGGTACTTGTATGCCGAATGGACTGTCCCTCCCACGCCGACCTCGAACGACGGCCAGACCGTCTATTTCTTCCCCGGCGTGGAAGACATCAACGATGTGGTGACGATCATTCAGCCTGTGTTGGGATGGAATTCCGATTACGCCTCGGCTTGGGGCATTGCCAGCTGGAATTGCTGCGAGAGCGGCACAACCTACGAGGCTACGCCTGAGCCAGTCAGTTCTGGAGATACGATCCTTGGCTATATGTTCGACACGTGCGCTGCGGGAACCAAGACCTGCACTTCGTGGGATATCGTGACCTGGGATTTGCAAAATGGAAAGTTCTCGGAGCTGCTCAATACTTCAAATTTCGGTCAGACCTTTAACTGGGCCTTTGCCGGCGCGCTTGAGGTCTACAACATCACGCAATGCAGCGATTATCCTTCCAATGGCGGATATCCCGGAAGTAACGCGATGTCTTTCAACGAGCTGGGACTGTTCAACGACAAGTTCGTGCAGATTGCCAGTCCGAACTGGAAGATAAGCAACGTATCCGGTGGGTTGACTCCGCAATGCGGTTACGGTGGAACCACGCCGAAACAGGTAATCCTCACCTTTTGACAATGGGTGAGTCCAGGTGTGGGGCATCCGCCGAGTCCTCCGACTTCGCGGATGCCCTCGCCTTTTTTCAGAGACCGCTGTGCCACCGAAAAGCAAATTCCCCGCCTTGACCCCTCCTCAACTGCGCTACTAAACTCCCGACTGGAGTATCCCTATGCGCAAATTGATTTGGGTTCTGTGTATTGCCACGGCATTTTCAGGCGCGGCGTTGGCCGATGACGATCATCATCATGAGGACATGAGTCTAGACCAGCTGGGAACCGTGCATTTTCCAGTGTCTTGCAACCCAGAGGCGCAGAAGACATTCGAAAAGGGCGTCGCGCTGCTGCATTCGTTCTGGTACGAAGAGTCGGACAAGGCGTTCGACGAGGCGGCAAAACAGGATCCGAAATGCGCGATGGCGTACTGGGGCGAGGCGATGAGTTTATGGCATCAGCTTTGGAACCGTCCGGATGCGCCCACGATCAAGCAAGCCTCGGCGGAGTTGAAGAAGGCGAATAAGGCGAAGGCTCCGACGGAACGCGAGCGTGATTACATCGCGGCGGCCGAAGCGTTTTACTCCAACAGCAAGAAAATGGACCACGAAGCGCGGGCGCGAGCTTACTCGGCGGCGATGGAGAAGGTGTATCAGAAGTATCCCGAGGATCATGAGGCAGCGGCATTTTATGCGCTCTCGCTGCTGGCTTCGGAACCGGATAACGACACGACGTTCGACAATCGCAGGAAAGCGGGAGCGATTCTTCAGAAGTTATTTGAGGCAGAGCCGAATCATCCGGGGATTGCGCATTATTTGATCCATACGTATGACAAGCCGCAGCTGGCGGAGCTTGGGTTGCCGGCGGCGCGGCGGTATGCGGCGATTGCCCCGTCGGCTCCACATGCGGTGCATATGCCGTCGCATATTTTTGCGCGCGTGGGAGATTGGCCGGATTCGATCCAGTCGAACCTGGCGTCGATTGCCGCGACCCGCAAGGCGACAGAGATGCATATGGGCGGCGAAGCACATCAGTTTCACGCCATGGATTTTTTGATTTACGCCTATTTGCAGAGCGGGCGCGAGGCGGACGCGGCGAAGGTGATTGAAGAAGTGAAGGCGATGCCGCCGGTGGATATGGGCAGCATGGGATATGACATGCAGGCCTTCGCGATGTCGAAGTTTCCGGCGATGTATGCGCTGGAACTGCACCGCTGGTCAGACGCGGCGTCTTTAACCGTGGTCGACAAGGCCGATGGCGGCGATCGCGCCTATACGTATTGGGCCAAGGCGATCGGCAGCGCGCGCAGCGGAGATCTGGCGGGAGCGAAGAAGGACCTCGCGGAGATCGATGCCATCCACAAGGATTATGTGGCGAAGAAAAGGACCTATCCTGCCGAGGGGACGGAGATGCTTTACGAAGAAGCATCAGCGTGGGTGCTGCACGGCGAGGGGAAGGATGACGAGGCGGCCGCCGCGTTGCGCAAAGTTGCCGATCATGAGGATGCGGTGGGCGAAGAGCAGACTTCAATGCCGGCGCGCGAAATGCTGGCCGACATGTTGCTCGAGATGAAGCGTCCGGATGCGGCGTTGGCGGAATACAAGGGAGATCTGCGGTTTAATCCAAAGCGCTTTAATGGGCTTTATGGAGCGGCCCAGGCGGCGGAGATCGCAGGGCAGGCTTCGCAGGCGACGGAATATTACGCGGTGCTGGTCAAAACTTGTGAAGGATCGACATCGGCGCGTCCAGAACTGGCGAAAGCGAAGCAAGCGGTGGTGGCGCTCAAGTAGGCACCGGGGCTAAAGGCACATTTATTTTTCGATGCGCTGCAGGCGGAACAGCAGGGTGCCCCATCCCAGCTTGACGCGCATTTGGACTGGCGTGTGATTTGCGTCTTCTGAATACCACACCCACACCTTTCCTTTTGACTGCAGCGAGCCCGATGTGGCCTCGATGGTCACCATCACTGTGGGAAAAGTTCCGGCGGGGACTTTGATTTGCTCGCGCTTCTCCACCGTGGCGTGGACGGTGGTTGTCTTGCCGTCATTGATTGGGAACTCGTAGCTCGCGTTGAGCGACAGGGGCAGAGACTGCAAGTAATAAAATCCGGCGATGAGATCGGTGGAACAGCTGGGTAGATCCTGTTCGACTTGCTTGGTCTCGGCAGTTTTAAGGTTGCGTTCGTCGAGCTTGCTTTTTTTGTTCGCGTAGTCGAAGTGGATTGTCGTCTCGCGTTTGTGTGCGCCTTCTTCGCTGTGCTTGAAGATCGAGAGCGAGCAAAAGGTGCGCGGATCGAAATGCGATTCGAAGTGGTCGTGGACGGGGAAGATGACGTTGACGGCTCCGGTGGATTCGGCGACGGCGGAAACTTTGCGCTCGTTTCCCGAGACCTCCATTTTCACGGTGGCGGTGCCCGCGGTGATCAGGTGCCATTCTGCCGAGTAGACATAACCCTTGCCATCAGGGAAAGGATAATTTGGACGAGGCGGCGCGATCTCTACGCGAGCGGCGCCGATGGATGCGGTTGGCGGCTGCGCGGTCGCCAGCATCGCTGCGATCAGCAGGAACAAAATGGGTGAAGGGGAATGGCGGCCCGCAGTTTTGCGGAGACTCGCGTTTCCTGACGCCGGGCCCGTCACCATAAGTAACGGCAGACTACCACACCCGCTTGGCCACGAGCTTGAGGATCAGGACGGCAAGGACGACCGTGCATCCGATGCTGGCTTCGTATTCATGGTGCTTCCAGTAGCGCGCTGCAGAGTAGGCACTTTGCTGATCTCCGTAGCGAGTAAGGCGCGGAAACATGCGCGGAACCTCACGGGCATATTCGTCATAGGCGGGGAAGGTCTGGCGCAGGTAACGTTCTTCTCCAGCGATCACCGGGATATAAATCACGGCGAACATCAGGAGCATGAGGGCGACGATCCACCAACTGCGCGCGGCGATGGCAAAACCGCCGGCCATGATCAGAGAGCCGAGGTACAACGGGTTGCGCGTATAGGCGTAAGGGCCGCTCGTGGTGAGCTGTTTGTCTTTTTGCACGTGGCCGGAGGCGAGGCCGCGCAAAACCAGGCCGGGGATCATCACGAGAGCGCCGACCATGATCGAGAGTCCGGTTGGACGCGCCAGCCAGATGAAGACGAGCGCGAAAATAAATCCCATCGGGATGCGGATGCGGCGGGCGACGCGCGACCAGGTGCTGACGGTTGAGAGCGCGGCAGCGGGCGACGTTTGTGGGGCGGATTGTGGAAGGTCGGTCACTTTGATTCTGTCGTCTTTTGTTCTGCGACCTTTGATTCTGCAATCTGGGATTCTGCGATCTGGTTTCGCAGTAATTTGCGCGCTGCGGCTACGACCTCCTCCGCGGTGATTTCTAACAAGCCCTGCTCTGGCTCGCGATGCCGCGAGTGGTCGGTGACGCTGGCTGCATTTCTGAGGACAATCGATCTCGTTCCGAAAGGGCCGTTGCGCACCGGGTCTGTCGGACCGAAGATCGCGACCACCGGAACATTAAGGGCAGCCGCCATGTGCAGTGGGCCAGTATCTCCTCCGATAAAGAGGCGGGCGCGTCGCGTCAGGGCGATCAATTCAGAAATCGAGCACGAAACTCTTCGAGCCGCGCCGGCGCTGGCATTTTCTACGGCTGCGGCCAGATTTTCTTCTCCCGGGCCATAGTTTACAAGGGAATTTATTCCCTCTTTTGCTAATTCCCTCGCGACTTCTCCGTAGCGCTCCGCCGGCCATCGCTTGGCTTCCCAGCCCGCGCCGGGATTGAGAATCGCGAAGGCCTCCGCGTCGGCGACAAGGCCGGCGATTTTTCGCTCCGCGTCGGGATCCACGGGAAACTCGACGTGAGGAATCGGTATCGGGTTCCCCACAACGGTCGCGGACAACGTCATCGCCTGTTCGACGACATGAGCGCCTTCTGGTTGGATTTTGTGTGTGTAGAAAATTCTCGCCGCCCTCTCGCGTGGATGCGCACTTCCAAAAATGACTGGCGCGCCCGACCAGTAGGATAAGACCGCGGAGCGTATCGCTCCCTGAAAGTCAACGACGGCGTCGTAGTCGAGGCCCCGAAGTTCGCGGAGGCTCGTCGCGATCCCACGCCACGTGTTCGCCGAAAACGGTGCGCGACGCCATTCCTTTGTGGTCACCGTGTGTATGCGATCGACCAGGGGGCGTTGCGTCGAGCCAGGGCCCGATCGCGGATATCCGGGCGCGCAGAGCAGTTCCGCCCAGCGCTCTTCGACCAGCCATCCCAGAGTCGCGTCGGGAAAAGCCTGGCGCAGCGCGGCCGCAGCGGGCAAGGTGTGGATGATGTCTCCCATAGCGCTGAGGCGGACGATGAGCACGCTGGCGGGTCGCGGAGTGGCGGGGAAGGTCGTCATGGTTTTACGCGACGCTATGCGCGACGCCTCACTCGCTCTTGGTCGCGCGCGTTCGAGAAATGATTTCGGTGGCAGAGTGATCCTTGGGATCGCCGACGATGACGACGCGGCCTCCGCAGGATTCGACCTCATCGCGCTCGGGGACGCTCTCGGTCGTATAGTCCGTGCCCTTGGCGTGAAAATCGGGGCGAATCTCGCGAATGAGCGCGCGCACATCTTTTTCTGGAAAGACTACGACTGCGTCCACGTCGGCGAGCGACGCCAGAATCTCAGCGCGCTCCCCGGCCGGCATTACGGGACGGCCTTCGCCCTTTAAGGCCCGAACGGAATCATCGGCGTTGATCGCGACAATGAGTTTGCCGCCCAGATCGTGCGCGGCATGCAAATAGCGGACATGGCCCACGTGCAGAATGTCGAAGCAGCCGTTGGCGAGGGTCACGCGATTGCCCCCACGCCGCCAGTCGGCGACAAGTTGCGGCAGGAGGTCGCGCGAGATGAGTTTCGATGGAGTGGATGGGCTCAAATTGATCTCAACGCCTAAGGCAATTCTTCATCGCGCGCCTGATACGAACCCCCGATACGAACCGATCCTCGATAAGTACAGCGCGATCAGTACCGTTAGTGGTCGCGCGCCACGGGCGCTGCTTTGTCCAATGCCTCGAGCAATTCCTGTTGACTCACAGTCGCGGTGCCGCGTTTCATAACGACGATTCCGCCCGCGTAGTTGGCGAGATACGCAGCCTCTTCGGAAGTTGCGCCCGCGGCCAGCGCGGCAGTAAAGGTTGCGATCACAGTGTCGCCGGCGCCGGTCACGTCGGTGACTTCATCGCCGCCGTAGACGGGGATATCCACCGGCTTGTGGCGGCGCGGGAAAACCACCATGCCGTCTTTGCCGCGCGTAATCAGGAGCGACTCCAGATTCATCTCGCCGACAATCTGATCACCGGCGGCGACCAGACGCTCCCAGTCATTGCCGACGCGGATGCCGAGAACGGCTTCGACCTCCGACTCGTTGGGCGTCGCGGCGGTGACGCCGGAAAATTCGAGCATGCGATGACGAGAATCAAGCGTTACAGGAACTCGGTCGATTCCGCGCTTCTCTCGAATCACATTCAGCAAGCTTGGCGTGGCCGCGCCGTATCCGTAGTCGGAAACGAGCAGCGCGTCCGATGCGCGCGCATATTCACGAGCAGCAAGAACAATCTCGCGGCGCAGATGGGAATTGGGACCTTCGGCTGGCTCGCGATCGAGGCGGACAACTTGCTGTCCGGCGGTGTGCGCAAATCCGGCGAGGATGCGGGTCTTCGTCACCGTCGTGTAGTTCTTTTCCTTGAAGACGCCACTGACCGGAATACGCTTGTGGCGGAATGCGCGCAGCAGGGTCTTGCCCGCTTCATCGTCGCCCACGACCCCCACGGGAAGAACATTGACGCCAAGATCGGCGAGATTGTAGATCGCGTTGGCGCCGCCGCCCGGAACCACTTTGCGGTCGCGATGCTTCAAGATGAGTACGGGAGCTTCGCGAGAGACGCGTGAAATTTCGCCGAAGACAAATTCGTCGGCGACCAGGTCGGCAAGGACGGTCACGGTCAGCTTGGGAAAAGATTCGACAATCTTCCTCAGGCGGTCGTTTTCTTTAATGTGCTTTGTCATTCAAACCTAATTGATCGAGAGCAACCAAAGATTTTCTCATGAGCGGGGCATTCGGTTCTCAATTCTCAGCAGGATTGCATCCACAACGGCAGGAGCGTCTGCGATTGTCACGGTTAACGCCGCGACGACAAAAGGACGGAGATCGGCTTGAAGCGGGCCGAGATTAACCGCATCTTTTTCCGTCGTGAGAAAGCCATCGCCCTTCAGGTTGCGGGCTGCCTCCATAAGAGTTCGAATGTCTGCGCTGTTATACGCATGGTGGTCGCGGAAGGCGATCTCCGCGGCGGGCATGACTCCGGCGGCGCGTACCTGGGCGAAGAACTGCTCGGAACGCGCGATGCCACAGAAAACCACCGGCGCGCCGAGCGCGGCCGAGAGAGCGAGATTCCGTTCAGTCCGCCAAATTGTCTTCTGGCGAAGGGCTGGATGATCGACAACCAAACCGCTGGGCACCACGACCGCGTCGGCGCGCGCGAGCGAAGAAAGTGGCTCGCGCAGACGCCCTGATGGCAACAGGTTGTCCACAAAATCGCGTTCAGTGAGCAGGACGAGGTCAAAATCGCGAGCCAGGGAGCGATGTTGAAATCCGTCGTCGAGGATGTGCAACTGCGATGAGAATTTTCGCTCGGCGGTCAGTCCGGCACGATAACGGCTTTCGCCAACGATCACCGGAACGCCCAGCCGCCGCGCGATCAATAGTGGCTCGTCGCCGAAGTCGGCGGCGCGGCCCTCGGGATCGACCACCAGAACACCGCGCGTACTGCGGCCGTATCCGCGGGAGAGCACGTCGAAGGGAACGCCCTGGGCCTTAAATTGTTCGCCGAGCGCGATTACGAACGGAGTCTTGCCCGCGCCACCTACCGACAAATTCCCCACGCTGACCACGGGCCTATCGAGATGCCGCGCGGAGAGCGTACCGCGATCGAACATCGTATTTCGCAGTGCGGTCGCGGCTCCGTAAAGTCCGGTGAGCGGGTTCATGCGGGATCAGAGCCGGTGATCGAGGCGCTTCGGGATCGACCACTCATCAATTGCGATAATGCAGCGACGGTTCGGTCGGTGGCGCCGCGCTGCGATTCGAGGGCAGCCAGCGCGTTGCGGCCCAGTTTGCTGCGTTCTGCCTTGTTTCCAACCAATTCCATGAAAACCAGCGGCAGCTCCGACAGTCCAACGATGCGAACGGCGTTGCGACTTGCGAAGAAATTTACAACATCGCGGAAGTTTTCGTAGTGGTTGCCGGTGACGATCGGAACACCGTAGAGAGCCGGTTCCAGAATGTTGTGTCCGCCGCGCGGAACCAGGCTCCCGCCAACAAACGCAACCGTGGCGAGCGAATAGAGCGCGGCCAACTCTCCGATGCTGTCGACCAGAAAGACGCCGCCGGCGAGTGGCTCGCCGATCCAAAGCGAGCGCCGCCACATGGGGAAGCCGAGTTTTTCGATCAAGTCCGCGACTTCAGGAAAGCGCTCGGGATGGCGTGGAGCAAGGATCATCACGGCCTTCGGACGATCGACGAGAATGTTGCGAAAGGTGGAGAGCAACGATCCCTCTTCGCTTTCAAGAGTGCTGCCGCAAACGAGAATCGGATCCGCGCCCGAGCGAACAAAGGCGTCGCGAAGACTGGTCACTATCTCGGGCGACGATGGTGGCAGCACGTCAAATTTCAAGTTGCCGGCGACGGCGATTTTTGATTCAGCCGCGCCGATTTCGACGAGGCGCTTGCGGTCCTCTTCGGTCTGAGCCAGAAAACAGTCGACGTTGCCGAGAGAATTTTCCAACAATTTCGGAAGCCAATAACGGAACCTTTTGTAGCCAGGCAGCGAGCGATCAGAGATGCGGCAGTTGATGACCGCGATGCGAGCGCCACTTTGTTTAGCCAGACGCAGAAAGTTGGGCCAAAATTCGGTTTCGGCAACGACAACGAGTTCAGGCCGCAGAGCGTCGAGGTAAGGACGCACGGCAAAGGCAAAATCGATGGGAAAGTAGAACACACTCTCGGCGCCGAAGCGCTGTGCCGCGAGTTTCTGACCGGCGCTGGTGGTGGTGGAAATCAGGACGCGATGGTCCGGAAATTTCTGACGCAGCGCGGCGATGACAGCGCTCGAAGCAATGACCTCGCCTACGGAAACGGCGTGGACCCAGACGGTTGGTCTGTTGTTTTGATTGCCATCGGCGCCTCCTGCGAGTTCTGGGCGGACGCCACCGAACCTCTGACGCAGGCCAGCCCGATACTTGCCATGGCGCATCATTTGCACCACCCAGTAGGGAAGTGTCAGCAGCAGAGAGAAAGCGAGCAGCGCGCTGTAGAGCAAATACATGAAGGAAGTCCCATTCTAAATGGAGAACAGAATCGACTTGCTACTGAACACGGGACAGCGCGATTGGACGAGGTGGCATCCTATAATTCACGTATGGGGAAAGAAGGATCGGAACGGCTGGCCCGCGTAGGGTCAATCCGCGGCACGCGCCTTTCGGCCGTCGTTATGTTTGTGGTGGTTGCGTGTTTTTGCGCTCAGGCAGGCAAAGAGTTTGTCATGCCGACCGCGCAACCCGCCCGTAGCTATCCAGCTCGCGATGAGCATCCGATGGATAAAGTCACGGTCGCGGTCGATCCTTATGACGTGGAGGACAAGGCCTCGATTTTCAGCGTCAACTACCGCAACAACGGATACCTTCCTGTCTTCCTCGTCATCACGAACGATGGCGACGAGCCTGTATCGCTCGTCGACATGAAGCCGGAACTGAATACCAAAGACCGGAGCAAACTTTATCCTGGAACGATGGACGATCTTGCCCGGCGGCTGTCGCATCCATCGCGCAATGATCGGCAGCCGACGTTGCCGATTCCGCTGCCAAAGAAAGAAACCAAAGGCGGAGTGCCGCGCAAGACCTGGGACGAAATCGAACAGGCGCAATTCGGCGCAAAGGCAGTGGAGCCGCACTCGACGGTGTCGGGATTTTTATTTTTTGACGTGTCGGGTATTTCGAATCCACTGGCTGGCGCTACTTTCTACCTGACGGGCACGCGCGACAATAAGGGCGGGGAGTTGATCTACTTTGAAGTCCCGATGGAAAAATATCTGAGCGCGCCGGAAGTGAAGCGGCCGTAGCTGCTCGTCTCGCCCCAGCTATAATCTCTTGCTATGGCAACTCCTGCAGCTATTTCCGAGGGTCTTCTCGCGAAATATGAGCCCGTCATCGGGCTCGAAGTTCACGTACAGCTGCTGACTGTGTCGAAGATCTTCTGCTCGTGCTCGACCCGCTTTGGTGATCCTCCGAATACGAATGTCTGCCCGGTTTGCCTTGGGCTTCCGGGTGCGTTGCCCGTACTGAATCGGAAGGCCGTGGAATTCGCTGCACTGGCGGCGATGGCTTTGCAGTGCCGCGTCAACGAAGTTTCTATCTTCGCGCGGAAGAATTATTTCTATCCCGATCTACCGAAGGGATACCAGATCTCGCAGTATGACAAGCCGCTCGCGGAGTTTGGGTTTATCGACATCGATGGAAGCGGTGGCAAGAAAAAAATCGGGATTACGCGACTACATCTCGAAGAGGACGCTGGCAAGAGCCTTCATGAGGGCTTTACAGATGCCGCGACCAAGACGGCGATCGATCTCAACCGAACCGGCGTGCCCCTGGCGGAAATCGTCAGCGAGCCGGACATGCGCTCGCCGGAGGAAGCGTATGAATATCTGACGCGGCTCAAGGAAATCATCCTTTACACCGGAGTCAGCGATTGCAACATGGAAGAAGGATCGTTGCGTTGCGATGCCAATATCAGCGTGCGGCCGCGCGGTCAAAAAGAATTTGGCACGAAGACTGAAGTTAAGAACGTCAATTCGTTTCGTTTTGTGAAGCAGGCGCTTGAGTACGAAATCGACCGCCACATCGGCATTCTCGAAGACGGCGGCAAGATCACGCAGGAGACACGTCTTTACGATTCGCACGAGGGCCGCACCTACGGCATGCGCTCGAAAGAGCAGGCGCACGATTACCGGTATTTTCCGGAGCCTGACCTGCTTCCGCTGGTTGTGGATGAGAAGTGGCAGTCGGCGATCCGCGCGACATTGCCGGAGCTGCCCGAGGCGCGCCGTGCGCGAATGATTAAGGAATATGGAATTTCCACCGGCGACGCGCACACGCTGACGCTTACGCGCGAGATGGCGGATCAGTTCGAGTCGGCGGCTCGGACGGCGAAGAATCCGAAGCGCGTCGCCAATCTGGTGCAGAGCGAACTGCTGGGACGATTGAAGGCTCGTGGCCTCGAGCTTGAGCAGTCGCCGATTTCAATGGCGGGAGTGACGGCGTCGGCCGATTTGGTCGAGTCGGGGGCGATCTCGGGCAAAATGCTTAAAGATCTTTATGATTTAAGTTTCGAGCGCGGGCAGGATTTTCCCGCAGTGTATGAGGCGGAAGGGCGTCCGGAGCAGTCACGCGACACTTCGGCTTTGGAGAAGTTGGCGGATGAAGTGATCGCGGCGAATCCGAAGCAGGTGGAGCAATATCGCGCCGGGAAGAAGACGATGGTCGGCTTCTTCGTTGGACAATTGATGAAGGCTTCGAAGGGGCAGGCGAATCCGCAGCTGGTGAATGAAGTTTTGGTCAAGAAACTGGAAGGGTAGCTCTCTTTGATTCCCCGCAGGAAGAAGGTGGCTACTTCGCGGCTCCCAAATCCTTCAACACCTGTTCGGCGTAGTAGTTGGTGACTTTGGAATCGTCGCGCAGGGTCTCGTAATACGCGGCTTTCAATAACTGTTCTCGACGATCACGCAGCTGTTGGCGAATGGCCTGCTGCACTCGTGGATCGTTCAAATCCCGCTGGCCCGCCGGCTCTTTCGCGATCAATTTCACGATCATGTAGGCGTAAGGCTGGTGATTGGTGGGATTGATCATCGGAATTACGGGCGTGTATTGGCCGGGCTTCAGCTTCAGCACCGCATCGCGCGTGGCGGCATCGGCGGTTTTGAGCGCGGACTCGGGAGCCATCCCCAAATCGCCGCCGTTGTTGCTGGTCTCGGGATCTTCGGAATAATTCATCGCCATGGTCGCGAAGTCGTCGCCGCTATCGAGATGGTTCATGATCATCTCGACTTTCTTGCGCGCCTCGGCATCGTTTTGCGCCTTGCTGTTTTGCAGGTTGTGGACTTGGCCGGTGGCCATTCCAGAGACCATGATTTTGGCCAGGTGGTATTGCGCTTCGATCAGGTTGAACTCGGCTTTGTGCTCGTTGTAATAGCTGGAGACATCCTGATCGGTGATGTTGATACGCGAAGTGATTTCTTTGTTCAGGACTTTATCGCGTGTGAGCGAGCGGCGAAGGTCGCGTTTAAAATCGTCGAGCGATATTTTCTTGTCCTGTAGCCGCTTGTTGAATTCCTCGGCGGTATAGGGAGACTTGATTTCGTTCAGTTTGCGATCTACTTCTTCATCGGTCGCCAGGAGCCCAAGCTTTTCCGCGCGCTGCATCAGGATTTCGGTCTCGACCAGTTCGTTCAAAATGCTCAGCCGGAGGCTCACGGCCTGCTCGCCCGCCGGTTGCTGATCGGAGCCGGCCGTCTGGTTGGCGTAATACTTGTCGACTTCGGTGCGATAGATCTTTCGACCGTTGACCGCGGCCATCAGATCGCCGCCACTGCTGTTTCCTTTGCAAGCCGAAAGTGCAATCAGCAGAAACGCAACGGCCACAACCAGGGCCACGCGTCCAATGCAGTCTCGATTCTTCAATGTGTTCCCCTCCGCCACAACGGCGAGCCTATCGCGATTCAGCCAAGAGTCGCCAAACCGTATCAATACCAATTATTTCGAAGATGCAGCCGGAGGCACCTTTGCTTCGGCTGCGTCCGGTTTGTGTTCTGGAGGCGCGACTCCTGCATCCTTCAATGCGTGGTCGAGTGCGAGCCGCACGTCTTCCGGCGGCACCGCGCCATCCAGTTTCTGGCCGTTCACAAACATGGTGGGAGTTGCATCCACCCCAAGGCCATCGCCTTCGTGCATAGAAGCGCGAACGGCTTTTTCATCCTGAGCTTTGACGCAGGCCTGCAACTTTGGAACGTCAAGATTGTGTTTTTGGGCCTGAAGAGTAGCCAGCTTGTCGAGCTCCGCGTTCTGGGCGTCGCGTCCTTTTTGGCCACTCACCGCCTGCTGGTTGCCGTGCAGATAGTCGGCGTAATCCCAGTACGCATCGCCGCTTTGCGCCGACAAACAGTTGGCGTTCACTGCGGCGTGCACCGCCCAGGGATGAATCTCTTCCAAGGGATAATCCTTATAGATGAAAAGAACACGATCGCCGTATTCCTTGAAAAGGCCGGGGAAAAGCGTCTCGTGCATGCGCGAGCAGAAGGGGCACTCGAAATCGTCGTAGTTGACGACAGTTACTCTGGCGTCTTTGTTGCCACGCGTGGGACGCCCGACGACGTCAATTTTCTTCATGACGGCAGCGTAGGGATCTTCGGTGAGGTCCAGTTTCGTCATGCGTACAAGCGTTTTATGGTCGCGCGAAAGAAGGAAGTCAAAATCCTGCTTTTTGTTCGCACTGGCAAAGGTGATCGTCAGTCCGTCATAGTTCGCGAAATCGCTGGCATGGAGCGGACCGATAATCACCTTAACGTCGGGCGGCAGCGAATAATGCGCGCGGACCTGGCGTTCGACGAGGCGCGTGACATCGGAGCTTGGGGGTTGGGCTGAGCAGCCCAGGCAAATCAGCAATAGAACCAGAAACGCGCGCCGCACCATCATGAATCGAATCCACCTGAGCATCGGCAAACGACTGATTATCTCACGAGGAACGATCGGGTTATCGGGCCGCTGGGTCTTTGGAGGTCGCATGCCTTCTGCCGTGCCGGCGATTGCTTTCCTATCGCCCGCGGAGCAACTGTTCGGCAGTCAGCAATTGATTCATCGATCCGGAGCGGAAACCTTCCAGGTCGAGTGTGACGAACTTGAATCCCAGGCTCTTGAACAGCGCGGTGAACTCGCGAGCCATCTCGGCCGTCATCGCGCGCGGCAGTTCTTCAGGCGCAATCTCAATGCGCACAATCTCGCCGTGGTGACGTACGCGGAATTGCCGAAATCCCATTACACGTAGCGAGTCTTCTCCGCGCTCGATCACCCGGAGCGCTTCAGGCGTCACTTCACGTCCGTATTCCATGCGCGAAGAAAGACAGGCGGAGGCTGGCTTGTCCCACACGCGCAAGTTCGCCTGCCGTGCGAGTTCCCGGACTTGAGCCTTCGTCAGGCCAGCGTCGAGCAGCGGAGCGAGAACGTGGTGCTGGCGTGCGGCCTGCTGTCCAGGGCGAAAATCTCCTGTATCGTCGGCGTTTACTCCATAGGCAATGGCGTCGAACGCGTGAGTTTCCAGATATCGATCGAGGACGCTAAATAGCTCGTCCTTGCAGTGGAAGCAGCGCATGGCATCGTTGCGTTTGTAGGCGGGATTTTCCAGTTCCTGAGTTTCGACGACTTCGACCGGGATCGAATTTTCGCGCGCAAAGACCAGCGCATCTTCGAGGTGGGTTCGCGCCAGGCTGGCGGAGTCGGCGATGACTGCGAGCATTTGATCGCCAAGAACCTGATGCGCCTTCCAGGCGAGAAACGCGGAGTCCACGCCCCCGGAGTAGGCGACGATCAGTCGGCCATGGCTCGCGAGGATTTCGCCGAGCTGTTGCGTTTTGCGATCGAGGGTGGACGAAGTATTCACAGTTCACAGTTCTCAGTTCTCAGTTCTCAGTTCTCAGTTCTCAGTTCTCAGTTCTCAGTTCTCAGTTCTCAGTTCTCAGTTCTCAGTTCTCAGAAAAGGCTTTGATGCATTCCCGAGAACTGGGGACTCACTCATGCTACTACCAGCCTCGGCCTGCTTGCTAATACAGCCGTTCCTGCCGCCGCAAATTACCGAATGACCCGATATTTGCGAGCGTGAACGAGAAGCGATACTGGTTTTCGTTGCGCACTGATCCGAGCGCAAAGCGCCGGTATTCGAGGCTTACGCCGCAACAGTCCCACGTGTAACTGGTTTGGGCGGAGGCATACTGAAGCGATCCGAGATTGGCGTCAAACCCCACGCTGCCGGCGGCACTCAATCCGCGTTTGTTCAGCTGGCCGTAGCCAAATAGCAGGCGAAATTGATGAAATTCGTTTTGGTTGGCCACAGTCGTCGTGGTTCCGATTGGGGAGTCGATCACCCGCAGGAATGCGTCGCCGCCGCCAATGGTAAACGGGCCGTAATGGTAGTTAACAAGGGCCATACTGGAATTAATACGGCCGGCTTTAAAGTCATAATCCAAATCCCATTCCGTGTTGGTGTGCGGGCTGGTTTCAATGCGCAGACGGGAAATCAGAGGAGCGAAGCGGCGCTCGGAATTCAGAAAAGCGATGCCTGTGAAATCGGCCGTGGTGGCGAACACCTCTCGTTGTCCGGCGTTCAGGCTGTTCAGGGTATTTCCAAATGTAGGATCGAAAAAATATTTCTGGCCAATCTCCCAGCTCAAAATTTCCCGCGGCCCCGAAGCGCAGACGGGAGCGTCCGGGTTGGGAGGCAGCTCCCAGGGAACGGCACCGACTTGCGGGACGCCTCCAATGGTGAGCGCGCCCATGCCGGGGATGTCGCAATCCGTGACGCTTGGATCGGTGTGCTTGGCGTAAACACGGTTCACGATCGAATACTCGATCTCGTTGGTATTAGTGAGGGTATCGGTGGCATCGAAACGCAAAATATCGGCGAAGTTATTAACACCGGTAACGTAGTCGTACCGAATGCGCGGTTCGATGACGTGCTTCCATTTCCGTCCGAGCCAGGGATGGTCGAAGACCCGCGACAAGGCCGGCGGCCGGATCTCGACAGATGTCTCCAGAGACTTGCGGTTAAGAGCGTCGTCGATTGCGACCGGGGACACCAAGGGGTTGCCCTGTTCCGTATAGAACGTATCGCGCAAAGTCAGTTCGGGGCGAAATGACCATCCCTGCCACTGCAGCGGCATCGAAAGCGAAGGAGCCAGATCGAACCTGCCGACCAGGGCGGCGGTCCGGAAGCTGTTCTGTGTAGAGTCGGCTGCCTCACGCCGCTGGAGGCCTTCCGCTGCGCTCTCGAACGACCAATACAACGGCGTCTTTCCCAATTGCCGTTCTTCGCCGGAAATGAACACGCTCGGCGTATGCAGTATGCGGACCAGTTCAGTCTGCGTAAGCGTGGTACAGATCGTTTCCGTCGCCGGGTTGCAGACGTCGAAGTTCTGATAGCGCTCGGCCAGGGCATTGAAGTGAAAACCGTTGGTCGTGTTGGAAAGAAAAATTTGCGAACGTACTTCCGAATCAATCGCTTGCGTGTAAACGTCCGTGAAGGCGATGCGAAACACGAACGAACTCAAATAATCGACGTTGGCCACGCCGCGAAAGGTTCCGAACTGACGCTCGGCCTGGAAGCGCGCGTCCTCGCCGCCTTGATCCTGTGGGGGAAACCCGATGCCGCGGTCGGCGATGCCAACATAGTTGAAGAAAATGTAAGAAGTGTCGCTGGGGCGGGCGCGGAATTCAGCGCGTTCGAGGAATCCGCGCTTGGAATAATACTCGGCGCCGAGCATAAGGTCGCTGCTGCGGTTCAAAGCTAGATAGACGGACTCGCCCGCGATGTATCCCTTGGTGGACGAAGTGCCGAAGCTCGGAATCATGAATCCGCTCTGGCGCTCTCGCTGCACAGGAAGACTGACAAAAGGAAAGTAAAACACTGGTATGCCCTTTACCTGGAAATCGCTGTTGTAAATTTTCGCCGTGCTGTCAACATCCACCGAAATACGTTTCGCGTTGAACAACCACTTTGGATGCGGCAACTCGCAGGTCGTCACGGTTCCCTGCCGGACGAGATAGCGATCGGGCCCCTGCTTCTCAACGATCTTTCCGGTGAAGGCGAAGGGGTTGGATGTGGTCAGCACGTAACGCGATTTGCGCAACTGTAGCCCCACCGTTCCGACGACGCTGAAGAAGGTTCCTACCTGGGTGCGGATGTTGTAAGTGCCGTGGCTCGCCTCGACGTGTTCGTCATAAGGACCGCCGTCGAGCACAACGTGGCCCTCCAGTTCGGTGCCTCCGGTGTCGGCGTTGTAGGTGGCTTGATCGGCATTGAGAATGTAGTCGCGATAGTGGATTTCGATGGCGCCGCGGAGATGATAGATCGATCCGTCCTTTTCCTGTTGCACGGCACGGATAGTAACCGGTTCTTCTTCGGCCTTGGTGGAGGCAGACGCCAGGGTCGGACCTGCGGGCGAAGCAGGGGGCAGCGTCTGGCTGGTTACTATCCTCGCGGCGAGAAGCAGATGACAGACAAGGGCGGCCGTGATAAAGATTCGAGAGCGGGTGATCATTCTAGAGAGATCATGAAACTAGGGTGATCATTAAGCGGTCGATCTGCAAGCGCGCGTGCGCTCCGCAAGCCGGTCTGCCAACGAGAATGAACAGACCTTAGCACGCGAGCGGCAGGCGAAGCAAAGCTACGCATTTGTAGTCTTCGAACTTGTGCCCAGCGCTGGCTCTGGCTGCTGGCATTCTTCGCGACTGATCGAATTCGACGACTCACGCATACGCCGGATTGCAAAATCCGGCCAGCGCCCATTGGACCGATGACGACAGGATCGACAAATCACGCGACCCATGAGGCTTCAGGCTTCGACGGACAGCCTTATCCCGGCGCGGGAGTTCAGCCGGGGCCGAGTGAGCCCGTAGAAGTGGTTGCGCCGGAACAGACTTCCGGGACTGACACCGATTCATGGCGGGTCGAGGTCGCGGCGAAGCTGGAACGTTATCGCAACCGGCGCAAACCGCGGACTCCTCGTTATCCGTCATTACTTTTGCCTTTTGATGCGCCCGAGAGCTGGTCCCGCTCGAACCCGCCAGGCGGATCGGCTGCAGTCGAGGCAGCGCTGAAGGCGAACTTAGATCTTGAGCGTCCGTCTGCCGATCCGGTAGCCGGAGTTGACGAAGAACGAGAAATTTCGGACCGACCCGCGAATCGATACTCCCCGTCGTCGACCGAGCAGTATCTAGAGCAGTCGGCGAAGGTCATCGAGTTTCCACGCTCTGCGGCGATCCCGGTTTTTCATCCCAGCGATTTAGCTGATCCCGTTTTCGATCATGATCGTCCACGCATTGTCGAAGCTCCGGAGATTCTGCCACCCCCGCCGGCGCTGGGCGGGATGCTGCTCGAGCCTTCGAAGCCAGAGCCGGTGGATCGCCGCGCCGCTGACTCTCCCTCTCTTGAGGCTTCGGCATCCATCATGCGCCGCGCTGCAGCGGTGTTCGTCGATGGTCTGATCCAAGCGGTAGGACTTGGCGCTTTTGCCGCTATGTTCGTGCGCTTAAATCCGTCCCTTGATCCTGGATTGAATTTCCGATTCAATCTTTTCCGATTCGATCTTTTTCGATTCAATCGGCTGAACCCTGGGCGCGACACACTGTTGCTTGCCGCTGTACTGGTATCGGCTGCGCTTTTCCTCTGGATGGCCTACGAATTTCTGTTTGTCGTCTATACCGGATCGACTCCGGGACTTCGGACAGCAAAATTGCGATTGGCGCGATTTGACGGCTCGCCGCCTAACCGTCGTCAGCGCCGCTGGCGCGTGCTGGCATCTTTTCTCGCCGCATTTTCCGCCGGGCTTGGCTATCTCTGGTGTTTCGTCGACCAGGACGGATTATGCTGGCACGACCGCATTACCCGCACATATGCCCGAAGGGCAGATGAAGCGGCCGGGGCTGCCCAGCAACCTTGAACCGGCAAGGATGAACCCGCAACCATGAAAAATGTCTGGAGAGCGGTGATCGAGGTTGGGTTCATCATCTTCCTGTTCTATGCCAATCTTCTGATGGGGGAGTATGAGCGTTCGGGGATCGGCCAGCAGAAAGGGTTGACCTGGGCACTCGAAGACGTTTTCACCGTTCGCAATTTCGAAATTGCGATGATCGCCGCGCTCATCGGATATGTTCTGGTCGAGTTTCTGCGGAAGAAGTTCTAGGGGAAGTCAGATCAGGTTTTCCAGGGCATTCCGCAGGTCCTGAAAGCGAAACTCACAACCACTGGCAGCGAGCTTCGCGGGCTCGATTCGGACGCTGGAGAGCAACAATTCGCGTGCGGCCATCTCTCCAAAAGCTAGTTTCAGGGCAAACTCTGGAACCGGGAAAAACGCAGGGCGTCCCAGCACCGACGCCAATATTTTCGTGAACTCAACATTTCGCGCGGGGTTCGGCCCGACAAGATTCACCGGGCCCGAGAGCGATTCGGTGCGTATCGCATGATGAATGGCTCCAACGATGTCGTCGATGTGAATCCAACTTAACCACTGCTGGCCCGACCCGATCCTGCCGCCGAGACCTAATCGAAACGGAGTCAGCATCTTCTCGAGAGCCCCGCCGTTGTGGGACAGCACAAGACCGATTCGGATGTTCACTGTGCGAATGCCTGCGTCGGTCGCGACGCGGCTTGCGTCCTCCCACTCGCGGCAAACCTCCGCCAGAAATCCTTGTCCTGGCAGGCTCTGTTCATTCAAAACCTCATCACCGCGATCTCCGTAGAATCCGACCGCCGAAGCACAGATGAACACCCGCGGCTTCTCGGCGGTCTGGCTCAGAGCCGCCGCCAGGTTCCGCGTCCCCAACACACGACTTTCGCGAATCGCCTTTTTCTTTGCTGGACTCCAGCGTCCGACGACGCTTTCTCCAGCCAGATGAACAGCCGCGTCGAACCCCGACACGGTTTTTGCTGGCACTGGGGCCAACGGGCTCCACGAAATCTCATTGGTATTCTTGGAGTCTCCGCGCACCATCCGTACCGTTTCGTCTCCCTGGGTCGCGAACGACGCCAAAAGCGCAGAGCCGATGGGCCCGGAAGCACCGGTAATCAAGATTCGTGCCACGCGACACCCCCGACCATCTCCGTACTCTATCAGTGTGTAAGCTCTAGCAGCGTGTAGCCTCCAGGCGTCTCGGGTGAATTACCACCCCCTGAGTTAAAATCGTTCATGGCGACGTTGCGTCAACAGATTGCGACCAACGTGCTCACGGTGACCCGCTTCCGCGAGCTGATGAAAAAGCTCCGCGAGAACCGTCCGAACGACGACCTTGACCTGGTCAAGAAAGCCTACGAATTTTCACAAAAGCATCACTCCGGACAATCACGCGCTTCCGGCGAGCCTTATCTGGTGCATCCGCTGGAAGTCGGCAACGTCCTGGCGGACATGAAGATGGACTCCGTTTCCATCGCCGCGGGCCTGCTCCACGACTCGGTGGAAGACACTTCGGTGACCACGGTCGAAATCCGCCAGGAGTTCGGCGAACAAGTGGCTCACATTGTCGAAGGCGTAACCAAGATCAGCAAAATCGACTTCTCCACCAAAGAAGAAGCGCAAGCCGAAAACTTGCGGAAGATGATGCTGGCGATGGTCGACGATATCCGGGTCGTCCTGATCAAACTGGCCGATCGACTGCATAATATGCGGACGCTCGAGCACTTAGCTCCCGATCGTCAGCAGAAGATAGCCAAAGAGACGCTCGAAATCTATGCTCCCATCGCGCACCGGTTGGGCATGGGCAAAATCCGCGGCGAATTAGAAGACTTGGGATTTAAGTACCTCGACCCGATCGCGCATGAACAGGTTCGGGTCGCCGTGGAGGCGCGACGTAAGGCGGGCGAGGCCTTCATGAATCGTGTCGAAGGCGTGTTGCGCGACGGCCTGAAAGAGGCGGGGATCACGGGACGCGTCGAGAGCCGCATCAAACGCCTCTACAGCATCCACAAAAAGCTGATTCGCCAGCGCATCAGCGTCGATCAGGTGTACGACCTCTATGCCATGCGTGTGATCACTAATTCCGTACAGGATTGTTACGCGGTTCTCGGCATCATCCACAACCTCTGGCGTCCCGTACCCGGTCGCATTAAAGATTTCATCGCTATGCCGCGGCCGAATTTATATCAGTCGCTACACACTTCCGTGATCACCGAGACGGGCGAGACTTTTGAGATCCAGATCCGCACGGAAGAAATGCACAAGATGTGCGAAGAAGGGATCGCGGCTCATTGGAAATATAAGGACGGCCCGGTCTCGGCCGAAGACGAGCAGCGGCTCGCCTGGCTGCGGCAAGTCGTCGAGTGGCAGCGCGATGTTTCCGATCCCAACGAATTTCTCTCCACGCTGAAAGTCGATCTCTATCCTGAAGAGGTTTACACCTTTACCCCCAAAGGCAAGGTGCTGGTGCTGCCGCGCGAGTCGACGCCGATCGACTTCGCCTATTCGATCCACACCGAGGTCGGACACAGTTGCACCGGGGCCAAGGTCAACGGACGCATGGTGCCGCTGCGTCACAAACTCCATTCGGGTGACATCGTCGAAGTCATCACGCAGCCGGGACACAAGCCCAGCCGCGACTGGCTGGCCATCGTCAAGTCGTCGCGCGCGCGCAACAAGATCAAGCACTGGCTCAATGTTCACCAGCGCGAGCGTGCTATTGAAATCGGCAAGAAGCTGGTCGAAAAAGAAGGACGCAAATACAGAATCTCGCTGAAAGATATTAAAGATGCCGACTGGCAGCGCGTTGCCGGCGAATACGGACTCGGCCGTTACGACGACCTGATGGCAGGCATCGGCTATGGCAAGTATTCCGCCCGGCAGGTGCTGGCGAAATTCGCTCCCGCCGGCACTCAGCCGATGACGGACGCCGAGGAACAAAACGCTGCGACCGGATTCACGAGCGTAGTAAGACGCGTTTTTGGCGGAGACAGCAACGCCATCGTAGTCCGCGGCTCCGGTGATCTGCTTGTGTATCGCGCACGCTGTTGTAACCCGATCCGCGGCGAGGCCATCGTCGGCTATGTCACCCGCGGCAAGGGAGTTGCGGTGCACTCGGTCAATTGTCCGAACGTAACGAATCTCCTGTACGAGCCCGACCGTCGCATTGACGTCCTCTGGGCTGGAGACAAAGATGGCCACCCGGTTTCTTATCCCGTGAAGCTCACGCTTCTCTGCGACGACCGCTGGGGAATGCTCAAACAAATCACCTCGGTCATCAGCGACACCCAAACCAACATCCGAAGCATGGAATCCCGCAGCGAGAACGGGCAGGCCTGCGTCGACGTGGTGCTCGAGATTGCCGACCTCAAACACCTCCAGAAGATCATGGACGGAGTACGGCAGATTCCGGGAGTGCATGACGTCCAGAGGTTACAGAAGATCTAAGTTCCAGAAGATCTGGCGCGAAATCGCGCCTTGCGTTAGGCTGTTTCCCTGCTAAAAAGCAAAATTATCAAGACCTTCAAGGAGACGGGAAATGAAGAATATTATCCGGGCCTCTGTCGTACTTTTTCTGTTGAGCGCATTTGGCTGGGCCGCAGACGATGTGGTCAGCGCCGTGCACGGAACTGTCACCAAAGTGGACGCCGCTACCAAGACGGCGGTTGTGAAGACCAAAGACGGTACCGAACACACGATCAAGTTTGTTGACAAGACGACCGTCCACGGCGTGAAAGGCGCTGGCGATGCAACGGCGATGGGGGCCAAAGACAGCTTCCACGGAGTCAAGGAAGGTTCGGAAGTGGTTGCCCACTACACCGTGAAGGGAACCGAGAAGACTGCGGTCGAGGTCGATGATGTTGGCAAGGACGGCATCAAGGCTGTCGACGGTACCATCACGCACATCGATCGTGGCGCCAAGACGGTAGCTGTTAAAACCGCGGACGGAACCGAGGAAACGTTCAAGCTGTCAGGTCATGCGGCGGACGATGCCGGCAAGGATATTGCCAAGGGGACCGAGAAGACGACAAAAGTTACGGTCTATTACACGGAAGAAGCCGGCAAGAAAACTGCCCACTTCTTTGAGAAGCTCTAGGCGTTTTTGAGAAGCTCGACTCAGCGGACACCACTCATCCGCATTTCTCGCGAATGGGTGGTGTCTCCCGCTATCCCAGGCCAGGGCGCTGCTATTACTCTCCCAACCAATCTGCGTAGGGTTTCATCGATTCGACGTGATCGAAGACAATCTTCATTGCACCTGTGATGGGGATGGCCAGCACCAGTCCGACCGCCCCCCAGACGGCTCCCCAAAATAGCAACGCGATCGTGACGGCAAGGGGATTGATCTTCAAGCGGCTACCGAGAAGCTTGGGATATAAAACGTTCAGCGCAAACAGGTGCAGGCCGATCACGCACAAGACCACCACTACCAGGCCTCCGGCCTCTAGTTGTCCGAGGCCAACCAGGATTGGCGGCAACATCGCGAGCACGATTCCGAGGTAGGGAACCAGGCTGAGGAAGCCGCTAAGAAACCCCACGAAGTAAAAAAACGGGACGTGCAAGAGTCCGAAAATTGCGACGCTCACCGCCGAAATCATCAGTCCGATCAGCAGATTGCCAACAATGAAACTCTGCAGCATCTTGCCGATCAAGCCGAGCGTCACGAATGCGGTATGCCGGTGATGCAGTGGAAATAGCATCACCGTCGCCGAACGGGCATGGCTCTGCCACGTCAGAAGAAAATAGGCCAGGAACGGGACGAACGACGCCGCCAGAACGATGTCGGTCAGCGTCCCTGCTCCGTGGGTAAGCACCTCGGACCAACTCTGTACCTGGCGCACCGGCACGACGTTGGTAGCTTCAGGTTCGCCAACGACTTCGCCCGTTTTTTCCAATTTCTCCGCGTCCGCCTGAAAGGGCTGCAGGATGGAACGAATCTTCTGCGAATATTTCGGGACATTGTCCGCGAAGATGATCGCCTGGTTGTAGGACGCGACCGTGATGCCGTAGAGGATGATCAGCAGAGCGACCATGGTGATCAGGGATGCGGTCGCCCGCGGCAGGTGCAGATATTCCAGCGCCTGCACCACGGGAGAGAGCATAAAGCTAAGCAGGATAGCGAAGAAAAGCACAGCCAACACCGATTCGCCGTAGTAGGCAAACATAACGATCAGGGCCATGCCGAGCAGTGTCAGCGACCAGTGATTCGTTCGCGTTGTTGCTAAGGTTTCCATTGGACGATCGGCGCTCGCCAGTATATATCGGAGCGTTCCTGATTCCCCGAAACTATTCCCCGATCACTTTTCCGCGCTGCCCTTATCCGGCGTGGGGACAGCACCCCACCGGATGTCGATTGACGAAGGAGCAGTGGTCAGTGATGATCGATGGGTGAAGCCAGAAGAGAAGAACGATAACGGTGAGGGTCCGGAGGACGCGGCTAGCCGTGCCTCGACACAGTCCGCCTCGACCCAGCCCGCCCGTATTCTCGCCCTCGACGTTGGCTCGAAAAGAATTGGCGTCGCCATTACCGATCCGCTCGGCATCACCGCGCAGGGGCTGGACACGATCCAACGCCAGAACAAACGCCGCGACTTCGAAGCTCTGGGACAAGTGCTGGAGAAATACGCCGTCCGGGAGATTGTGGTTGGACTTCCCCTGCGCTTAAGTGGAGCGGAGGGGACGCAGTCGGAAAAGATGCGGCATTTTGCCGACGAGCTACGCGCTCATTTTGGATTGACCGTCCATCTCTGGGACGAACGTTGGACTTCAACCGAGGCGAATCGACTGCTGCGCGAAACCGATCTATCGATTAAGAAACGAGGACAGGCCGTGGATCGGATGGCGGCGATTTTGATTCTTCAATCCTGGATGGGGGCCCATCCAGGGCGCTAGCCTTGTGCTACGAGGCCAGGTCGCTGATCTCCGGGAAGCGGAGATTACATTTTGTCAGCGCTTTTGTGAGCGCCTGTTCGATCAGTTCCTCTTTACAGTCGCGCGAGATAGCGATTTCGCTGACCAGCAGATACCGGGCGCGCTCCAGCATCTTCTTTTCCCGGAAGGAAAGCGACTTTTCCTGTCCCAGGATGAGCAGACTCTTCAGCACCGCGGCCACGTCCGTGAGCGATCCAGTCCGCATGCGGTCGGAATTCTCTTTGAAGCGGTCTTTCCAGTCGGCGGCGTTGATGCATTCGCCGGATGACAGGTAATCGACGATTTTTTGCACTTCGCCGTTCCGGACGACGGGACGCATACCTACGCTACCGACGTTGGCAAAAGGCACCGTCACCTTCAAACTGCTGGCTGGAATCTTGAGAACGAAGAACTTCTCGACCGTGGTTCCCAACGTTCGGCTGCTGATTTGTTCAATGATGCCGACGCCGTGGTTGGGGTACACGACCTTATCGCCGATGTGGAAAACGTGGTCGCCGTTCATCAGGAGGGCCCTCGCCCGAGGGAGCTGGAAACTCCCCTTAGTCTAGCCGAGGGCCGAGCCGAAGGCAATCGAGAAGGGTGCCGTCGGGGCCATATGCCCGGGCTTCGACCTAAGTCGTTTCGGGTTAGCAGGTTGCCCGCCGGCTTAGTCGGGGATTCTTGCCAGAGCGCCTGTTTAGGGGTCAAGTGAAGGTCTATAATAGCCGAGCGATGACGGAAGAAATCAAAAAGAAGCTTCGAGACGAATTGAATGCGCTCGAGCACGAGTTGGCCTTCGACATCCCCAGAGAGCTCAAGAAAGCAGTCGCCCTGGGTGATCTGAGCGAGAACGCGGAGTATCACACCGCCAAGCAGCGTCAGGAGTACCTGAAGGCGAGGGTGCGGCAACTCGGCCAGCGCCTCGCCGACCTGTCACTGGTCAACATGAACAACATCCCGAAGGACAAAGTGGGTTTGGGTTCGATGGTCACGATTTTCGATAGCACCAAGAATGAAGAAATGCACTATGAGTTGGTGGCCAGCGAACAGTCCGATGTGGCCAACGGCAAAATCTCGACGACATCGCCGATCGGGCGCGCCCTGCTGAATAAGAAAGTTGGAGACACGGCAACGGTCGTGACGCCGGGCGGCAGCCGCGAGATGGAAATCCTGAAGCTCTCGACCATGCACGATCTGGCCGAAGCCAAAGTGGATGCGGAGCGCGACTCCAAATGACAAGGACGTGGACCAGCGGCGTGGGTCGCGCATGCGGAGTTTTGCTCGACGCCATCGTCCGCCTGCTCGCCCTGTCGCGCATCAACCCCAACATCCTGACTTTGATGGGACTGGTGGTCAACACCTACGCCGCGTTTTTGTTCGGCTATGCGAATGGCGACAACCAGCGGCGCATGTTCTTCTATGCCGGCCTCGTCATTATTGGATCCGGATTCTTCGATCTCGTCGATGGCCGCGTGGCGCGCGCTTCGAATCAAGTGACCCGCTTCGGAGGCTTCTTCGATTCCATTGTCGACCGCTACAGCGATGCATCGCTCTTCCTTGGACTGATGGTTTTCTACGCTCGCGGCAGCCGATTTTTCTACATTGTCCTGGCCGCGCTGGCCATGATCAGCGCCATCATGGTGAGCTATGCGCGCGCCCGCGCCGAATCGCTGATTGGGACATGCAAGGTTGGCTTCATGGAACGCCCCGAACGCCTGGTGCTGCTGATCATCGGTGCGCTATTTAACGTCATGGCGCCGGTCCTGTGGGTGATCGCCGTGCTCTCTACCCTGACCGTGATTCACCGCGTGATTTACACGTGGCAGCGGACTACGGAGATGGACGCGCCTGCGCGGGCCGCATAGGCCCAGTCTCACCCGCCATTTATGACAATCGCATCGGCCACCCGCGCCATTTCTACCGCAGCGCGCACGTCGTGAGTCCGTATGATGTGCGCGCCCTTCAGGATCAAAGCGGTCTCAGCGGCCAGCGTCCCGCCGAGTCGTTGGGTGACGTCGGCGTCTTTGGAGTTGCCATCGGAGTTGCCATCGCGGGCCAGAGTCCGTCCGATAAAAGACTTGCGCGAAACTCCCGCCAGCAACGGGAATCCCATCTGCTGTAACTCGCCGAAATGCGCCAGGAGCGGATAATTTTCGTCAAAACGCTTGCCGAATCCGAATCCCGGATCGAGCACCAACCGGTCGCGCTTGATTCCCGCGAGCGTTGCCGCTTCCGCCCACTGCCGCAGGTCGCGCTTCACGATCAGCACGGGATCGCCAATCGGGGGCAACTCCTTCCACTCCTCCGGACGCCCGCGCGTGTGCATCAGGACGGCTCCGACTTTGAGTTCCGCGAGCGTCTTCGCCATCTTCGGATCCCAGCGAAATCCGCTTACGTCGTTGACAATCTCGGCGCCGAGTTCGACCGCGGCGCGAGCCACGCTGGCTTTGTAGGTATCGACGCTCACCGCTGCGGTTGGCCGCCGCCGCTTCAAGTCACGTATGACCGGCAAAACGCGGCGTCGTTCTTCTTCTTCGGAGACGGGCTCGGTCGTCCCAGGCCGTGTCGACTCGCCGCCGACGTCAATGATGGTCGCGCCCTCGTCGAGCAGCTGCTCAGCCCGCGCGACTGCCTTCTCGGCGTTAATGTAGAGTCCTCCGTCTGAAAACGAGTCAGGCGTCACATTCACGACGCCCATGATCAGAGTGCGCCGGCCGAGCTCGAGGACGCGAGAGCCGCCGTTTGATTGGCCGATGTTCGATTGACCGAGGTTCCACTGAAAGATCGCGCGCATGTCGCCGCTATTCTAGAACGAGCGTGGCCATGCGCGTGGCGCTTACTGCAAGATCCCCATCTTCTTCCCGACCCGTCCGAGTACTTCTAGCGCTTGCTGCAATTCATCTTTGGTGTGCGTCGCCGTCATGATCGTGCGGACGCGGGCTTTGCCTTCGGGGACGGTTGGGAACGCAATGCCGGTCCCGAGCACGCCTTCTTTGAACAATTCGCGGGAGAAATCCATGGTCAGGCGGCCATCGCCGATGATGATCGGAGTGATGGGGGTTTCGCTCGCAGGAGTGGTTTGGCCTCCGATGTTGAAGCCGAGCAGGCCGAGTTCTTTTTTCCAGAATCGGGTGTTGGCCCAGAGCTGCTCCATCCACTGCGGCTCGGTTTCAAGAACGTCGAAAGCCGCGACGCAGGTTGCTGCGACTGATGGCGGATGCGAAGTCGAAAACAGAAAGGGCCGCGCGCGATGATAAAGAAAGTCGATCAGATCGCGCGTGCCACAAACATATCCACCGAGAGCGCCGATGGCTTTCGACAGTGTGCCGACCTGAATATCGACGCGGCCGTGCATGGAAAAATGATCGATGGTGCCGCGCCCCTGGCGGCCGAGGACGCCGGAGGAATGCGCGTCGTCGACCATCATGATCGCGCCGTATTTTTCGGCGGCTTCACACAGGCCGGGCAGCGGACCGATGTCGCCATCCATCGAAAAGACGCCGTCGGTGATCAGCAGCTTTTTCCCCGGCTGGTTCTTGACACTGGCGAGCTGCTCCTCGGCGTGGGCAATGTCCTTGTGGCGGAAGACGAGAATCTTCGCCCGGGAAAGACGGCAGCCGTCGATGATCGAGGCGTGGTTCAGCTCGTCGGAGATGATGAAGTCGTCCTTGCCGAGAAATGACGAAACCGTTCCCGCGTTTGCCGTAAATCCGGATTGGAAGACAACACAGGCCTCGACATTCTTGAAGCGCGCGATCTTCTCCTCCAGTTCCATGTGGATCTTCATCGTGCCCGCGATGGTGCGGACTGCTCCCGAGCCGACGCCGTATTTTCGCGTGGCTTCGAGCGCCGCCTCGCGAAGCTTCGGATGCGTCGTGAAGCCGAGATAATTGTTCGAAGCGAGATTAATGACGCGCTTGCCGTCGAAGGTGCAGAGCGGCGCCTGCTCATCGTCAAGCACGCGTAGCTTAAAGTGCGTACCTTTGGCGCGGAGTTCCTCGAGCTGGGTGGTCAGGAAGGAAAGCGGGTTGGTGCGGGTAAGGGTCGTCATCGAATTTTCGAAACTCTCTTTCTGTGAAGAACCGTCTGCGGAGAGCCGTAAACTCGGAATCACTGTTCCAAATCAGACTGAATGCGCGTCTAGACGGCCCCAGGGAATTCACGACGATTGTGAACGTCCCCGACGAATCTGGCAAACGGATCTCTCCGCTTGTTTCCGCTATTTCTTCGGCTGCCCGAGCGCCGCGATCGTTCCCTTGGTCGCCCGCAAATAGTCCGCAGGCGCAATCAGAATTTGCAAGCCGCGCATCCCCGCGGAGATTGAAATTGTGTCGAAGAGCTCAATCGTCTCGTCCACGTACACCGGGAAATCGCGCTTGGCGGCAAGCGCGGTTACGCCTCCGCGGATGTAACCGGTGAGGGCTTGCAACTCTTTTACCGGGACGAGTTGAATCTTGCGCTCTCCCGCCGCGGCAGCCAGCGCCTTCAAGTTTAGTTCCTGATCGCCGGGGATCACGGCCATCACTGCGTCGCGGTCGCTTTTTCCTTCCGGCCGCGCGACCAGCGTCTTGAAAACCTGCTCCGGCGGAAGACCGATCTTGGCGGCAACCGTTTCCGCGGCGAGATCATTGGGATCGACCTCATACTCGCGCAGCTCGTAGTGGATCCCCAGCTGATCGAGCAGGCGCGCGGCGTTTGTCTTGGGATGGGATTTCGCCACAAGTAATTGAATTTTAAAACACCGCGGGAGGGGGTCCTCAAAGGGTGTATTCTCATTGCCGAGGAACCTAATCGTGCGTCTTCTCTTACATTGGATTCTGAGCGCGATCGCAGTTTGGATCGTCGCTTACTTCGTGCCGGGCATCTCAGTGAGCGGTGTGAAAGCAGCTCTGATCGCCGCGCTCGTCATCGGCCTTATCAATGCGACCCTCGGACTGTTCTTGAAAATTGTTACCTTCCCGCTGACGATTGTGACGCTGGGCCTGTTCTGGTTCGTGATCAACGCGCTCATGCTGGAACTGGCCGCCGCGCTCGTGCCCGGATTCCACGTCAGCGGCTTTCTCCCGGCGTTGATTGGTGCGGTCATGTTGAGCCTGGTGAGTTCGGTGTTGCAATGGATCTTTATGCCGAGCAAGAAGCCCAACTAGCAAGACCGTGCAGTGTCCCTGGAATGATTCTCCAAGTGGATTGTCATCCCGAGCGAAGCGAGGGATCTGCATCTTGCGGCAAACTGCAGATCCCTCGCTTTGCTCGGGATGACAATTCTTAAAGCGCGACCGTCATAGTGCAGAATCTTCGCGCAAACCAGAGAAGACTTGCTCCACCTGACGCTCGGTCGATTCCAGCGATCCTGAGTTATCGATCACGAAGTCCGCAGCTTTGATCTTCTCCTCGTCCGGAAGCTGCGCAGCCATGCGGCGAGTCACTTCGGAGCGCGCGGCATCCTCTGAAATTCCCAAACGGTGGGCGAAGCGCTGAATGCGCTGTTCGGGACGACACGTCACGACGATCAGATGATCGAAGCGGCCTTCGCTCCCAGATTCGAGAATCAGCGCCGCTTCGACAATGGCAATGGCGTTCGGATCGCGCTTGCCGATTTTCTCCATCCACTGGTTCTCATGCTTGACCACCGCGGGATGGACGATCTCGTTAAGTTCCTTGACCCGAGGCGAAGCACCTCCAAACGCAGCTTCCGCCAGCCGAGGACGATTGATGGTGCCGTCAGGATTCAGGATTGCGCGTCCGAAGTGTCGGACCACTGCCTCGTAGACTGGACACTTGGGCTGCATAAGTTCGTGGGCGACTATGTCGGCCTGAATGAGGTGCGCTCCGAGCTTCACAAACATCTCGCCGACGGAAGACTTGCCGGTCGCAATGCCGCCTGTGAGTCCGAGCTTGAGCATAATGGCAAGGTTGGATTGTAGAGGTCGGAGGTCAGAATGCAGAGGTTAAAACCGCTGCGAATTGGATTTTGACTTCTGCAATCTCACCTCTAACCTCTGACCTCAATCTACTTCTTCCCCGCGCCGGAGTATTGCAGCCTTCACCGTGTTTGCCATCAGCATGGCGATGGTCAGCGGTCCGACGCCTCCCGGAACCGGCGTAATCGCGCCTGCAACCTCAGTCACTTCGGGATGAACATCGCCTACCAAGGTTGATCCCTTGGCTGCGAAAGTCTCTTCGCGCCTCTTGTTGCCGGCGAACAGGCGGTCGAACTCCGCCCGGTCCGTGACCTTGTTGATGCCGACATCGATGACGGTCGCTCCGGGCTTCACGAAGTCGCGCGTGACCATGCCAGAGCGTCCAATGGCCGCGACCAGGATGTCAGCCCGTCGACAAACCTCGGGAAGATCGCGCGTCTTCGAGTGGCAAACCGTGACTGTCGCATTCTGATTGAGCAGAAGCATGGCGACGGGTTTGCCGACGATATCGCTGCGGCCGACGACCACGGCTTCCTGTCCCGTAACCGGAATCGCGCTGCGCTTCAGGATTTCCATGACTCCAGCCGGAGTGCAGGGCACAAGTCCCGGACGCTGGGTAGAGAGGTAACCCACGTTCATGGGATGAAAGCCGTCTACATCTTTTGCGGGATCGACCGCCAGCAACACTTTCTTGGCGTCGACGTGCGCCGGCAAGGGCAACTGCACAAGAATGCCGTCGATTTCGTCACGGCGGTTGAGATCGGCAATCAGGGCCAGCAGTTCACCAGTGGTCGCGGTGTCGGCAGGCGTGTGTTGTTCGCTGTAGAGGCCGACTTCGAGCGAGCTTTTCACCTTGCCTCGGACGTAGACTTCCGACGCGGGATTGTGCCCGACCAGCACGACGGCGAGACCGGGACGAACGCCGGATGTTGCTAGATCCCTCACCTGCGCTGCGACCTCGGAGCGAATTTCCGCAGCTATTTTTGTCCCGTCCAGAATCCTTGCGGCCATCGCACCTCGCTCGATTTTGTCGTCAATTTTGACGTCAATCAGAAGACAGTTTTGAAAGGCGATTCTATCGCATCGCTGCGCTCGGTCTCCGCGTTACGTCCCTGCGTTACAATAGCCGCCTATGATTCCGCAGGATTTGCTCGATATCCTGGTGTGCCCGGTTTGTTTGAAACCGGTGATTCTGGCTCCGAACGGACTCAGCCTGAAATGCGGTGTCTGCCGCCGGGTTTATCCGATTCAGGACGAGATCCCCATCATGCTCGTCGACTCAGCGACGATCGACCCAGTCTGATTTTAGCGGGCGAACTTTCGCGCAAAGCAGTTCGGTCCGAGTATCGCGACAAAGTTCGGTTTCCTCCCAAGGCGAAACGACAATTAGTGTCAATCCGGCAACGTGTCGGACCGTCACGTGTTTTGGCAGTCTGCCGATGATATCCCCGCAACCTTTTGCAAAATATCGGGTTCTAACATCCGTAGGGGCCGGGAAGGCGTACTTTACGGTGTACCAAAGTTACGGCAATGCGATTGCATGTATCAAAGCATGTTGCCGATGAATCCAATCGAGCAACGGTAGGGAGGTCGATGTGAGAATGGCGATGAAAGAGCGATTTACGGTGACTGAACTCTGCGCCCTGCGAAACGACCTGATTCAGGGCGGCATGGTTGACTCGCGCGAAGCAGCGGAATTGCTGCAAGTGTTTTTAGCGGGTCGCGGCTACGGCGTATCCCAAACGGATGCCATCGACGCTGCCGGGCGTGTGGAAATGGCCGGCTGCTCTCTGCCCGTCCTCGAGCGTGAATTGGAAGGGCTCGCGCTCGTTATGTAATTTTTTGTAATTTTCTTTTGGGAGTGTGCTTCATACATACTTGAAAACGACGTTCACGAGAAACTGATCTAGCTCAACTCAGCGATTGACAGTTTTCTCAGTACGAAGTGCCGGGCACAAACGCCCGGCCTTTTGTATTTTGGGCGAAAAAGAGGCTCAGACGCCGGAGCCGATCTTCCCAGCCTCAGCTGCGGCCTCAATCCACGATTACTTTGGTCGCTCCACTATCCGGCTCTTACCGAGGGCGCATTTCTCGCGGACAATGACTCCAGGACCGCGATGAATCGATCCACCAAAATCGGCGTTGTGTTTCTGTGCCTGTTCGCGCTGCCGTTTGCGCTCGGTGGAATATTCGCCATCTCGCAAGCCATACGGATGATGGGAGCGGAGCCGCCTGATTCGTCGGCGTGGCCCCTGGTATTCTTCGGCGTCGTCTTCAGTGCAATTGGCTTCGGCTTGATGGCCCTGGCGATCTTTGGTTCTAAGCGAGTGCAGCGCCAGCAAAGGCTCGAGGCTGAACACCCGGCTGAACCCTGGTTGTGGCGCGAGGATTGGGCGCAGGGGCGCGCCAACAGTACAACGCGCAACAACACGATTGCAGGATGGGTGTTCGCGGTGTTTTGGAACATAGTTTCCATGCCGGTCGGTGCCCTGGTCGTGTCGGGAGCGATGAAGCAAAAGGGGCCGGTTGGACCGGCTTTATACATCGTGTTGCTGTTCCCCGTGATTGGTGTTTTTCTGATCGTGCGCGCGATCCGGCAGACGATCGCGCTGTTTGAATTCGGTAAGACCTATTTCGAAATGTCAACGGTGCCGGGCGTGATAGGGCGCGAGCTGACCGGACAGATTCAGGCTCGTTTCCCGCATTCGCCGGATCATGGTGTTCATCTCCGGCTTACCTGCGTGCACCGAGTCACGACCAACTCGGGTAAGTCGTCGACGACCATGGAGAGCATCCTGCATCGCGACGAGGCCGAAGTTTCTCCGGGACAGATGTGTCCCGGGCCGTTTGGGACAACGATCCCAGTCTCGTTCCATATCCCGCTCGGAGCACACCCGACTCTGAAGGTCAACTCGCGTGATGAGTTTGCGTGGGTTCTCGAAGCACTTGCCGACGTGCCGGGCGTGAATTATCACGATATTTTTGAGGTCCCGGTGTTCCGCACCCAGCAGACCCCTACGCAAGCGCGAGCGGAAGTCTCGAGCTTTGCGGCGCCCGCACCTGCGCCGGCCGCTCTGCGGCCTGAAGTGGCCACGGTCGAAGTGCGGCAGAATGCCTCAGGCACCGAGTTCTATTTCCCGGCTGCGCGCAATCTGTCATTCGCGGCTTCCACAACCGCATTTATGCTGCTGTTTGGGACGATTACCTACTTCCTGATCCATCGTGCGCCGTTCATCTTCCCGCTGGCCTTTGGATTCTTCTCGCTGCTGTTGTTCTGCATCACCGCCCGGTTGTGGCTTGGGACCACACGGGTTTTGATCGGCGGCAGCGGACTGACACTGCAATCGGGGCTTCTCGGCGTTGGCCCGACACGCCAGATCGCGCTTTCGGATATTGACTCCATCAGCAGTCGAATTGCCGCGCAACAGGGAGGGGCCACTGGCACCCCTTATTACGACATCGAAGTCAGGTTGCGCGACGGAAAGAAACTGACGCTCGGGCGCTCACTCAGCAACCGGCACGAGGTCGATTGGCTGGAAAGCGAGATGCAGCGGCTAACCAGTTCTCGGCCGAGAACTATGTCCGCAGGCATGAAGTGATGGTGGGCTACAGATTCTCAACCGCTTCGTGAAGCGCCCGGGCAATATCCTCGGGTGCAGTTTCGGGAGCGAATTGAATCGGCTTTCCAATCTGCACTTGAATTTTTCCCGAAGGGGCGAATCTCCTTCCAGATTTCTTGACTTCATACAGGCCGTCGATCCTCATGGGAAGGATTGGAATGCGCAGATTGTTCGCGAGCAGGCCGATGCCGCTGCGGAACGGAGCCAGACTGCCATCGGTCGAGTGCTTGCCTTCGGGAAACACGAGCACGCTGTAGCCGCGATCGACGGCTTCTCCGGCGTAGGCAAAGCTCTTGCGGAATCCGGACTGGCTGGGGAGCGGAAAAAGGTTCAGAAGCGCGACACCGAGTGCCCAAAGCGTGCGGTCGTAGACCCGCATGAACCATGCTCGCTTCTGGCTTGGAGAGCGCAATATTTCGAGGGCTTCACCCCGGGTGGCGATCGCTATGCGATGACGGATGCGGGCCGGCAGCGCTGCTTGGATAAAGCCGAAGTCGATGTTGGAAATGTGGTTGGAGATGACGAGAACAGGTCCGCGAAGGCCGCGCAAATTTTCCCGGCCATGGATCTTAGGCCAGGCCAGCAGAAATACGGCGGGCCGCGCCAGTAGATACTGTGCGGCCAGACGCAGCCACGTAATGGGCCAGTGGAGTGTCCAGCGTGGATAGTGAAATCCGCCCCGTTCTCCGCGAGAGCTGCTCAGCAGGTTCTCCAGATCGCCGACGGTCGTGGCATTGGCGAACCTCGTTTCGCTCAGGTCGACCTGGTAACGGTCTTCAAGGGCGCTGAGCAGTTCCACGCGATCGAGCGAACTCAGGCCGAGTCCGTCCTCGAGATTTGAGTCGGCGGTGAGATTCGTCGACCGGCGGCCAATAATTCTGGTTAGTAGTTCCAATAGCGGACTCGCGGAGTTGGATGGGATTTGTCCGAGAAGATTGGCCTGCACCGCGTCGCGAATGGCATTGCGGCGCGGCTTCTGGGTAGAACTCCGTGGAAAATCTTCGTCGGGCCAGGCGAACCACGCGGGCATTCGCTGAAATTCAGCCAGGGTTGCGTTGGCGCGCTCGACGGCGGCTTTCGCGTTGTCGGTTGATTGGACGTCTCGATTTCGCAAAATCAGAACCGCGCAGGGCTCAGCGTTTCCGCCGCGCTCAAGTCCGACCACGACGCAATCTTTCACCTCTTCCTGCTGGCGCAATGCGGCTTCGAGATCCCCGGGATAGATGTTCAGGCCGGCGGCGGTGACGATTACTTCTTTTTTTCTGCCTTTGAAATAAAGATTGCCCTCGGCGTCGAGCGCTCCCAGGTCGCCGGTGCGATACCAGCCGGCATTTTCGGAGTATTCCGAATTGATAACCGGCTCCAGTTCACGCCCATTCCAGTAGCCGCTGGCAACGCCGGTGCCGCGCACCAGGATCTCGCCATCGTCGGAGAGTTTGATCTCGCGGCCGGGCAGTACCTTGCCGATCGATCCGCGACTGGTGTGGAAAGGATGGTTCAAGCTGATCAGCGATGTGGTTTCGGTCAAGCCGTATCCCTGGATGACGGCGTATCCGAGGCGGTGCCAGAATTCTTCGGTCTCGCGGTCGAGCGCGGCACCACCGCTGATCATCGCCCAGAATTTCCAACCAAATTGCCGGCGGATGGCGCGGAAGGTCCACCAGCGACGGAGGAAGTGCTGGCTCTTGGCACTTTCGTAAAGCGACAAAAACTTTGCATGGCCGTCGCCGGGCATCGTGTCGAGATCGCGTTCAATCTTCTGCTTCAGGGATTCGATCATGCGCGGCACGGCCACCAGCACAGAAATGCGTTCTCGCTTGATGGTCGCCGTGATTTCGGTGGGGTTGAATGTGTTCTCGAAGACGACGGTGCCGCCGAGCAAGGGCGGCAGGAAGATTCCCAGAAATTGGCCAAAGACATGACTCAGTGGCAAGAGATTTAGGAACCGGATCGGGTGCACAAGGCGTTCATACTTTAGATATTTCCGAATTTCGGTTTCGATTGGAGCCAGGTTGCCGACCACGTTCGCGTGGGTCAGCACAACTCCCTTAGGCTCGGCGGTCGTTCCTGAAGTAAAAACAATTTCGAGCGTGTCCGAAGGGTCGATTGAAACTGGGCGAAAGCGCTCGGGCGAATGGTTCGCGATCGCCGTCGATAGATCGGAGGGATCGATGGTTTCGCCGCCGACGATTTCCTCGAATACCGCGGCACGCTCGCGTGGACAGAGCACAAGTCTGGTCCGCACTTGCGTGCTGATACGCCGCGCGAAATCTGGGCTCGCGGCGTCGTCGATGGGGACGGCAATGACTCCGCTGAGCGCGCAGCCGAGGAATGCGGCAACCCATTCGGCGGAGTTCGGACTCCACAGCAGTACGGCGTCGCCTTTCGCGACGTTGCGTGCCTGGAGTTCGCGGGCGAACTGATAGGCTACTGCGGCGACGCGCCGGTAGGTCCAACGTTCGTGGCGATATCCTCGCGGAAACACGTAGGCGCACTCGTCGCCCCAGCGCTCGAAATCGTCCAGCGTATCCAGCAGACTTGCCCGCACACCCTGTTTAGTAGCACAATTCCGAGGACTTGAGTGGCCTGAACTGTTACAGGACAGAAACTGTACGGGTCGCGGCTTCCCGGAGTTCATGATCGAGCTACCTAAATACCGCCTGCCTGCGATGACTGCCGCTGCTGGATTCGCAGCGTGCTTGCTAATCGCGTGTCAGGCGCCCACCGCTTCGAGTAGCGGAGGTGACACTCCGCCGGCAACGACTTATGGAACCGAAAATCGCAAGGCCAATCTCGCTGGGCCAACCCGTGACCTCAACCAGGATGAGCGCGCCGGCGGCCACATCCTGCGGAAGCACGTCGGGCAGACCGAGCAGCAGCTGCGCGATCGATTGGCGCGTGAAGAGAATATTACCGGCGCTTCGACCTACACCGATCGCGCCACGGCAGAACACGCGGTGGGCGCGGCGATTGCGCAATCGCGGGACCGCATTCAGCGCTGGCTCGAGCGCTCGGGTAGACATCCCAACCTGGTGCTTGATTACGACAGCGAGGCTCCGATTGGGCGCACCATGAATCGCGGCGAGAACCAGTCGCGTCCTTGCGCGCACGCCCTGGTTGTGCTGAAATACGCCGGACCGAACAACTACTATGTTCTGACCTCGTATCCGGAATGCCGCTGAGGACCCGCCCATGAACTCGAAACCCGAGATCACCACCGCTAACTTCCCCGAGCTCCACACCTTTCTGCGGGGTTACTTTCACGAGGATGTTGCCGACGAGTATGGAACGGTCCCCGAAGCGGCCGATCAATTTTGCGAAGATGCCGATACCGACGAGCGGATTCCGGTAGCGCAGCAGTGGCAGCAAATCGTTGACATCACAGGAGCGCAACCTGCCGCGCTGAATGCGGCGCTGAAAAAGCTAGGCAGCGCGGTCCGGTTGAATGAAGAAGAGATTCCGCAGGTGTCGGCGATCTTTGCGCGATGCCTGGCAGTGAAACCGCACCGGCGCGTGGCGAATGAGTGAAGCAGGTCTCAGGTGTTAGGTGTCAGGTCTCAGGAAAAACGACGGCGATTCAAGTCTTAGCCTGAGACCTAACACCTGACACCTGCTCTATTTCGGTTCCCTGCCCACCCCGAGTGAGTCGGCTACGCGGTTGATGTAGTTGAACCAGGACGCTATCAGCGTGATCTGCAATATCGCTTGATCGTTGAAGCCCGCTGCCCTCAACTTTTCGTGATCATCTTTCCAGATCTTGGTTGCGTCTTTGGTCAATTTCACAACGTAATCGACCATCACACGCTCCTCCGGAGTGATGGGAGCGGTCGTGTAATCGCGTTCCAGGGCTTCGACTAGTTCTTTATCCAGTGTTACGCGACGCAGAAACTCTGCGTGGGACTCGATTCAATAGACGCAGCGGTTCGTCACAGAAACGACCGTCGCGATCATCTCGTGCTGTCGCCGCTGAAGCGGCAGGTCGGGAGACATCAACGCGCCGAAGGTCGAGAAGGCGTGGTAGAGTGCTTGCGGAATCAACGAGTGCGAGGCGACGATATCGGAGCCGCCACCTTCGGCGGGATGGACTGGAACGGCGTACTCCTGGGGATAGAGCGGCTTCTGCCCTTCCATCGCTTGTTTTAATTCGTCGTCACCTTCGGTGAAGGGAATGGTTCGTATCCAAGTCATGTCGATCTATCCTCCACGATGCTCGCCACGATATTAATGTGCCAATACCCTACAGGCGAAATAACGCCGTTGCCAATAGTGTGAAAACGCTACCGCTGCATATCTGCACCGGGTGCTGGTAGCATTGCGTTTGAGCGCAGCAATATGCAGGAGGGCATTGGATGCCGCAGGACAATGCAAAAGATTCTCTGACCATTACTGACAACCGAACCGGGCAGAGCTACACCGTTCCCGTGGAGAACGGAACCATTCGCGCGATGGATCTGCGCAAGATCAAGACCGGCCCGGACGATTTCGGGCTCATGACCTACGATCCCGCCTTCATGAATACGGCTTCCTGCAAAAGCGCGATCACATACATTGACGGCGATAAAGGCATCCTGCGCTACCGCGGCTACCCGATCGACGTGCTCGCCGAGAACTGCACTTATCTTGAAGTCGCATACCTGCTTTTGTTTGGCGAGTTGCCGAATGCAAGTCAACTGAAGAGTTGGGTTTTTGACATCACGCACCACACCATGCTGCATGAAACGACCAAGAAATTCATGGAAGGCTTTCGCGATAATTCGCATCCCATGGCGATGCTGGTGAGCACGGTGGCGGCGCTGTCGACGGTGTATCCGGATTCGAAAAACATCAGCGACCCTGCCATTCGCCTGCTTCAGATCAAGCGTCTGCTCGGCAAGGTGCCTTCCATCGCGGCGATGTCGTACCGTCACATTTCTGGATTTCCCTACATTTATCCCGACAACGACCTCAGCTATACCGAAAATTTCATGAACATGTTGTGGAAGATGGTCGAGCCGAAGTACGTCGCGAATCCTGTGTTGGCCCGGGCGCTCGACATTCTTTTTATTCTGCACGCCGACCACGAGCAAAACTGCAGTACCAACGCCATGCGCGCTGTCGGCAGCTCTCATGCGGATCCCTATCTCGCTACGGCTTCGGCCGCGGCGGCGCTTTCAGGCCCGTTGCATGGCGGAGCGAACGAAGAAGTGCTGCACATGCTCGACGAAATTGGCTCGAAAGACCACGTTCCTGCCTACATCAAGAAAATCAAAGAAGGCAAGGGCAAGCTGATGGGCTTCGGACACCGCGTCTATAAGAACTACGATCCGCGCGCCAAGATTATCAAGCGGACCGCCGATAGCGTGTTTGAAGTCACCGGGCGCAATGCCAAACTTGAAATCGCTCTGGAGTTGGAACGAATCGCACTTGAAGATGATTATTTCGTCTCGCGCAAGCTCTATCCGAACGTGGATTTTTATTCGGGCATCATGTATCAGGCGATGGGGTTCAAGCCGGAGATGTTTACAGTCCTGTTTGCGATTCCGCGGACGATCGGGTGGCTGACGCAATGGCAGGAGATGCTGACCGATCCGGAGCAGAAAATCGCGCGGCCGCGGCAGATTTGGATTGGGCATGACACGCGGGAGTTTGTGCCGATGCAAAAGCGATAGGAGTGTCGGCGGGAGCCCTAGCCGCCGGCGATCGCGCCAATTACGATAAACGGCTCCTTTCCGGACGCGACGGCCGCCGGCAATGGAGCGTCGGCTGGGTTCACGGAGAGATCTTCTTCACAGGCAAAGAATCGCAAAAAAGGGCGGCGCTGTTGAGTGACGTGGTCTCGGATGGCGCCGCGCAACATCGGGTAACGAGCTTCGAGCGCGTCAAGAACCGAGCGCTGCGTGGCGAGGCCCTCGACTTCGAGTTCCAGTTCGCCCCCCACGTGAGCCAGCGTGCGGAGGTGCTGCGGGAGTATGACGCGGATCATATTCTCCTTGGTTAGGCGCAGAGGCGAAAAAATTTACCCCAGCGTCTGCACCTCGACGGAAAGCACCGCGGGGAGGTCCCGAACAATGGGACTCCAGCTATCTCCCGCATCGGCCGAGGCATACACCTGGCCGCCTGTCGTCCCGAAATAGACACCGCATTTGTCGAGTGAATCGACGGCCATGGCGTCGCGCAACACGTTTACGTAGCAATTAGTCTGCGGCAGGCCTTTGGTCAGTGGCTCCCACTCGTTTCCGCCGCTGCGGCTGCGGAACACGCGCAGCTTGCCATCCGGAGGAAAATGCTCACCGTCACTCTTGATGGGGACGACGTAGATCGTCTCTGGCTCATGGGCGTGCACGTCGATCACGAATCCAAAATCCGTAGGGAGGTTGCCGCTGACTTCTGTCCAGTTGTCGCCCGCATCGTCGGAGCGCATGACGTCCCAGTGCTTTTGCATAAAAAGGACGCCGGGGCGTTTTGGGTTCATGGCGATGTGGTGTACGCAATGGCCGACTTCGGCTCGCGGATTCGGAATGTATTGCGAATAGAGACCATTGTTGATTGGTTTCCAGGTCGCGCCAGCGTCGTCGGTGCGAAATGCGCCCGCCGCCGAAATTGCGATGAACATCCGTTGCGGATTACTCGGATCGAGAATGATGGTATGCAGGCACATGCCGCCAGCACCCGGCTGCCACTTGGGTCCTGTGCCGTGTCCGCGAAGGCCGGGCAACTCGGCCCAGTTCTCGCCGCCGTCAGTTGAGCGGAAGATGGCAGCGTCTTCGACGCCTGCATAGACGGTGTTGGGGTCGCTGAGCGACGGCTCGAGATGCCAGACTCGCTTGAATTCCCAGGGATGCTGCGTGCCGTCGTACCACTGGTGAGTAGTCAATGGATTAGCAGAGGCGTCGTAGACGAACTTGTTGCTGGCCGCTTTCGGCGGACCGGCCGGGGCCGGTTCTCCGGGAGGAGTTCCGGGCTGGTGCCAGGTTTTGCCGCCATCGTCGGAGCGCTGGATAATTTGGCCAAACCAGCCGCTGGTCTGTGAGGCATAAATCCGATTGGGATCGGCGGTCGAGCCTTTCAGGTGATACATCTCCCAGCCCGCGAAGTGTGGACCGCTGATGTCCCAGTGGTCGCGCTTGCCGTCTGAGGTTAGGATGAATGCGCCTTTGCGTGTGCCGACAAGAACTCGAACCTGGCTCATACGTTCTCCCACTGTGTTCTTAAGTTTGTTAGACGCAAATTACTAAGATTAGTGATACCCGCAGTCCACGTTATTCTCCACGATGAGCCCGCTTCAGGCCCTCGATATCGATCTTGACCATCTTCAACATGGCTTGGAAGACCCGCTGCGATTTGACCGGGTCTTTGTCTTGCATAAGTTCCATGAGCGTGTTGGGAATGATCTGCCAGGACACGCCATACCTGTCCGTGAGCCAACCACACTGGATTTCTTTCCCGCCCGCGGAGAGCTTGTCCCATAATTCATCAACCTCGGCCTGAGTCTCGCAGTTCACGTAAAACGATATGGCTGGCGAAAAGGTATAGATCGGGCCGCCGTTCAGCGCGGTGAATTTCTGTCCCTCAATCTGAAATCCGACGACCATGACTGTCCCCTTGGGTCCGGGCCCAGCGTCTCGGTAGCGGGCTATGTGATCGATTTTCGAATTCTTGAAAATCGAGACGTAGAAATTCGCGGCTTCTTCGGCTTTGCCGTCGAACCACAGGAACGGGGTTATTTTTTGCATTTACTGCCTCCGATCAATTTGCCTGGCAGCCTTAGCCTCGGTTCGATCACAAAAAGTTTATCGCAGGAAAGCCGGATCATGGGCGTCGGGGAATGATCCTGCGTTGCAGTGGGGCGGAAGGTCGGAGCCGGATGGAAACGAAGAAGGTGTTGTCGGTTCCCGATCCGAAACCGTGGCGCTAAACCGGACGTACACCTCCTTTAGGTAACCCCCGGTAATCGTTGGTAACCATCGTCGGAGAGGTACTCGGCCTTACAATTACCTTACTCCGCGGACTGTGTTGCGCGAACAGTATTGGTTTGCGGGGTTTCGCCGGGAGATCTTCCGGCGAGGATCGTACCCGTCGGGACGCTGTCGGAAATCGCAGGTGTTCCCTGGGAAAAAGGCTGGAGTCCGCACTCTATGGCGTTTGGTTTCGGCTTTAACAAACAGAAGGTTCTCAGCGCCGCGGAGAAGTTTGTCCAGCAGGGCAAGCTGCAGAACGCCATTGCTGAGTACGACAAAATCCTAAAGCACGACGCCAACGATCTCACCGTCAACAACACCATTGGCGATCTCTACGCGCGGCTTGGCGATAACGCCAAAGCCATCGAATGCTTCAAAGTGGTGGGCGATGCCTATGCGGCCCAGGGTTTCACTGTCAAGGGCATCGCGATGTACAAGAAGATCACGAAGCTCAGCCCGAGCGTCGACGGGTCACTGAAACTGGCGGAACTCTATACCCAGCAGGGATTGTTCAACGACGCCCGCGCTCAATATCTGCAAGTCGCCGAAGACTTCATGAAGAATGGCGATTTGGACCAGGCGGTGCGCCTTTTCCAGAAGGTCCTCGAGATGGACCCGGAAAATGTGCCGATGCGGGTCAAACTGGCCGAGGTTTACATACGGCTTGGGAAAAAGAAAGAAGCGTGGGAGATTTTCAGCGCCGCCGCGGAAGCTCTGCGGGCGCGCGGTTCGCTGGCGGCTGCCGAAGACATTCTGAAGCGGATGCTGACACTCGATCCCGGCAACGGCTACGTGCTGCTGTTACGCGGCAAGGCCGCTCTCGAAAGCGACGACCCGAAGGCCGCCATCGGTTATCTGGAGAAAGCCCCCGACATCGATTCTCATCCGGACGGTCTGCGCGATCTGCTCAAGGCGTACCTGCAAACCGGGAATACGACGAAGGCCGCACCGATCGCAGAGAAATTGCTGTCGGTGCACAACGATTCTGACGGTTTGTTTTTGTTGGCGGAGGCCTGTAGCCGGCTCGGTCAGCATCATGAAGCGCTCGACATTTATACCCGGCACGCCGATCGACTGCTGGGCACAGACTCATCCAAGCTGCTGTCGAGCCTGCATTCCATGATCTCGCAGGTGCGCGACGATTCGGGCGGGCTCGATTCCCTGTTGCTGTTGTTGAACAAGGCCGGCGAAAGCACCCACGTCAACGAAGTCACGGAGTTGTTGGCGCATTCCTCCGTTAAAGACGGGAACCTCGAGCGCGCGCGCGACTTGTATCAGATGCTCGCGACCACCGAGCCGCAAAATCAGCTGCACATGCAGAACTATCAGCAGGTGGTGCAGCGCATCAACGAAGCGTCGCCGTCGACCGGAATTACGGCGGAAGAAGGCGCAGTAATTGTCGAGGAATTGGAAGCGACGGCGCCAGTCATCGATCAGTCTTATCCGGACGCGATCGCGATCGCGGTGCGATCGGCCGTCACCGATGCGGATTTATTCCTCTCTTACAATTTGCCCGACAAGGCGATCGTGCCTTTGCTCGGAGCACTGCCGCAAGCGCCGCGCGATGCGCGCCTGAATCAGCGGTTGGCGGCGCTGCACACTCGCTATCAACGTTTTACCGAAGCTGCGGTTTGCTGCCGCACCTTGGAAAGCGTCTACCACGATGCCGGGTTCCCCGATGAGGCGGCGCGTTACGGAGAACTAGCCGAGCGCTACGAACAGAGTGCGGCGACGACGCAGCCGATTTTGCCGGCAGCGACCAAAGCTCCCGCCGCTTCGCCGGCCGCTGGTTCGACGGTAGTGGCGAGACCTGCAGCGAAACCTGCAGCCCGGGCTGCTGCCGCCGCGCCTTGGCCAACTGCAACTCCCACGGCTCCTGCTCACGAAGCCGCGCCTGCCGGTGGCATGGAATTCGGCATGGTGGATCTGAGCGAGCCAGCGTCCGAGCCCGAAATCGCTTCGTCTGCGGTCGCCTCGGATCTAACTTCCGAGCTTACTTCGCATCACTCCGGACACGACTCCGGAAAGGCTTTGGAGACATCCTCCGAAATTTCGGCTGAAGCTTCTGATTCCAACGACCTTTCCTCCGAATGGGAGAGCTCACTTTCTGTCGATGAATCAGCTCCGGCCGCAGAAGCTTCGGAGGAGATTGAAATTAACGCCGACGCCGACGCCGACGCCGATGCATCGAGCAATCCCGAAATTGCCGAGACGGTCGAAGAAGTTCGCTTCTATCTCGAACATTTCATGACCGACCAGGCTCGCGCCGGGCTTGAGAAGCTCGAGTTGCTGACGACCGATTCCCGCATTCTCGATCCCTTGCGAGCCGCGCTTGCGTCTGGGGCACCGCTGGCCGAGCCCGAAGCCGATCTTCCTGAAATCAACGCCGATGCCGATGAGCCCGTTGAGTATGGGCTCGAGATGGCGGCTCAGAACGATCCGGGAAATGTGGCAGGGGCCGATCTGTTGGCCGGCTATCATCAGCCGACGCCGCACGAATCCGAAGACGCAATCAATATTGACACTGACATTGCGGAACCTGCAGAAGAGGTTGCGCCCGCGCCTGCCAAGCCAGCCCGCCGCGAGGCGACCCGTCCTGAGCCAAAATTCAGCCAGCCGCAGGTCACCCAGCCAAAGGCCAAAGAGCCCAAACAGCCAAAGATCGCGGAACCAGTTCATGCCGAACCCGTCCACGCCGCATCGGCGCAGGCAGAGCCGACCGAGCTGACTTCGTTCGTGGCCGATCTGGAAGCGTCGCTTGGCGATTCGTTCCCGGAAGCGCCTCCTCTCGCAAGCCAGCCGAGCGCCAAGCCGCTTGCTGGTTGGCCGACGTCGCCTGCGCCAAAGAAGCCGGCAGCTCCCGCGCCTCCGCCACGTGTTGAGACTCCGGTTGCGCCGCCAGCACCTGCGATTGCAGCATCAACATCAGGTCACGCCGCGGCAGCCGCTCCTGCGATGACCTACAGCACCACTCCTGTGCGTCCCCTGGGATCGGCTGCCCAAACCGCAAGCCCTTCCGACAGCGTCGACCTTTCGGAAATGTTTGGCGAGTTGAAGCAGGAACTTGAAGAGGATGTGAAGGCGGGCGACGAAGATCCGGAAACGCACTACAACCTCGGTGTCGCTTTCCGCGAAATGGGTCTGCTCGACGAAGCCATCGCCGAACTGCAAAAAGTTTGCACCTCGATCGAACGTGGTGTTCCGTTCTCACAACCCGTCCAAACCTATACGTGGCTGGCGCAATGTTTCCTCGACAAAGGAGTTCCGCAAGCGGCCATCCGGTGGTACGAAAAAGCTCTCAGCATTCCGGGGCTTGACGACGAAGCGAAGCTGGCGATCAACTACGAACTCGGATCGGCTTGCGAAACGGCCCAGGACAAGCCCGCGGCGCTTCGCCATTTCACCGCCGTTTACGGGGCCAACATCGATTATCGCGACGTCGCCGAGCGCATTCAGGCCCTGAAGTCGTAGAATGCACAGGTGGGTTTGAAAGTTGCTCGGGGAAGCGACTCGATCCTTTGCCGCAACACGTTCTTACCCGCACAGCCCTGTTACACAGGCCTCACGCACAAACGACGCGCTGAATGATCTCCGATCCCAAGCTGCCATTTGCCGACGATACTACTGGTGTCAGAGAAAGAACCGGAGAGCCTAAGTCTCCGAGCGTAGTACCGTTGGCGCCCGGAGCCGGAGCTGTGCCAGCGACTTCTCGACCGCCTTCGGCGGCGCGCTTGTGGCTGCGGCGCATCGGAGTGCTGTTGTTCGTGTTTCTGTGCGCGACGCTCGGCGTGATGCTCGTGATTCTTCCCTGGCGTCCCGAGTGGTCGGAAAATCCACTGCTGATCCACTACCCGCTGCTGCACGCGCTGATGGCGAGCGGATTTACACGCGGTCTCGCAACCGGACTCGGAGTGTTGAACGTGTGGATCGGATTTTGGGAAGCGGTTCAGTATAGAGAGGATTGAAAGCAGTCGCTGGTCGTCGGTCGCGAGTCGCGGGTAAACCATCGAACGCGGACCACGACTGCCGACCACCGACTGGCGACCAATAACGATTTTATGTCTGACGACAAACTCAAATCCGCGCCGCTCGCGTATCAGAACGAGCCATTTCTCAACAGTCCGGATGGCAGAATTCTGCGCCTGTTATCGGAATACAGCGAACCGCTGTCACGCTTCCGGCGGGAGCAGATTCAGGACACGGTAGTTTTCTTTGGCTCGGCTCGAATTCCGAGCCGCGACACCGCCGCGCACCGGCTTGCGGAAGTTCATGCGAACGCAGCTTCCAGCTCGGCGGCGCAGCAGGCGAAAGATCTTAAGCGCGCTGAAGCCGCAGTCAATATGGCTCGCTATTACGAAGATGCGCGCCGACTTGCTCACCTGCTTACCGACTGGTCGAGCCAGATCCCGGCCAAGCGCCATCGTTTTGTCGTCACCACCGGAGGCGGGCCCGGCATCATGGAAGCGGCCAACCTCGGGGCACACGAAGCGGGCGGAAAAACCATCGGCCTCAATATCAATCTGCCGTTCGAGCAGAATCCGAATCCCTACATCACGCCGTCGCTCAATTTCGAGTTCCATTACTTTTTCATGCGGAAGTTCTGGTTCGCATATCTCGCGAAAGCGCTGGTGATTTTTCCTGGAGGCTTCGGGACACTCGACGAGTTTTTTGAAATTGTCACCCTGGCCCAGACAGAGAAGCTGGCCAAGAAAATGATCATCGTCATTTATGGCAGCGATTACTGGAAGAAGATCGTCAATTTCGAAGCGATGGTCGATGCCGGCGTAATCGCGGCAACGGACCTGGATCTCTTCAAGATGTTCGACTCGCCGGAAGAGAGCTTTGAATTCCTGAAAGAAGGGCTGACGAAGTATCACCTCGCTCCACAGCAGGCGAAACGGACCGGCGAAGCGGCAGTCCCAGAAATCGCGAAGACCCGTCCCTAACTCGTGTGCAGTAAGGGTGGCCCCTAACCAGCCCGGTCCATACCTATTTCCGAACTGCTCCCGGAAATTGGAACCCGCGGCGACCCGACTCCGTATAGACTGCTACGGTTCAGTATTCCCGGAGAACAAGCCAACGATGACCCCACGAACTTTCCGTGCAATCGCAATCTGTTGCTCGATTTTTTTCTGCGCAGTTTTTCTGGCGACTCCCGCGTTGGCTCAGCCGGGGGCGAACGAGATGCCGTCCGTGATTCAGGTGCCGGCGGAAGCGCAGGCCGGGCCGCATTTCGATGCCACGGCCGCCACGAACGCGTATCTGGCGCAGATTCCTGCTGACAAGACGGCGCGTTCCGATGCCTATTTCGAGGGCGGATACTGGCTGATTCTTTGGGACTTTCTCTACGGAGTCGTGGTTGCGCTCTTGCTGCTGAATCTGCGATGGTCGGCGAAAATGCGCGATTTGGCGGAACGGGTGACCCGCTTCTGGCCCGTCCACACTTTCGTATATTGGCTGCAATACATCGTTCTCACCACCATCCTGACTTTCCCCCTCGGGGTCTACGAAGGTTATTTCCGAGAACACAAGTATGGGCTGGCCACGCAGACTTTCGGTCCCTGGATGGGAGATCAAGCAAAGATGCTGGGCGTAAGTGCCGTGCTGGGCGGCCTGCTGGTGGTGCTGCTGTTTTTCATTGTCCGTCTTGTGCCGCGAACCTGGTACATCTGGGGCGCAATTGTAACCACCCTATTCACCGCCTTCGTTGGGATGATCGCGCCGGTTTTCCTATTTCCCATCTTCAATAAGATCACACGGCTCGACGACCCCAAGGTAGTCATCCCCATCCTGAGCATGGCGCGGGCAAACGGAATCCCCGCAAAAGATGTGTACAAGATCGACGCCTCGCGACAGTCGACACGAATGAGCGCCAACGTCAGTGGTCTCGGAACCACGATGCGCATCACGCTTAACGACAATCTGCTCCGGCGCGGCTCGCTGGAAGAAATTCAGGCGGTGATGGGCCACGAGATGGGGCACTACGTGCTGAATCATGTCTACAAGTTCATCATGTGGTCAGTGATAGAGTTCGTGATCTTCTTCGTTTACTTGCGCTGGGGACTCGAGTGGACGCTGAAACGTTGGGGTGAGAAGTGGCAGATACGGGGTCTGACTGACCCTGCAATTATTCCGCTTGTGCTTCTGCTGGCTCTGATTTTTGGGTTCGTCTTTACTCCCATCGACAATACATTTACGCGCACGCAGGAATACGAAGCCGATATGTATGGTCTGAACACGAGCCGGCAGCCCGACGGATTTGCGCAAGCTGCGATCCATCTCGGCGAGTATCGCAAGATGAGCCCTGGGCCGGTCGAGGAGTGGATATTCTTCGATCACCCGAGCGGACACAATCGCATCTACGCTGCGATGCGGTGGAAAGCGGAAAACCTGAAGCTGTTCACGCCACCGGCTTCGACCACGGAGGGCTCGGCCGCAGTTGCGCCAGAGGCAGCGTCGGCCGTCGACAAAAAATGATTGCTCCCGTAGTAGGCTGACAGCTGAATGGCCAACGGCTGCCTGCTGTACTACATCACCGACCGCACCCAGTTTCGCGGGGATGAGGCCCTGTGCCGCCGCGCTCTGCTATCCAAGATCGCCGACGCAGCCCGTGCGGGAGTTGACTATATCCAGCTGCGTGAAAAGGACCTGAGCGGGCGACAGCTGGAGACACTGACGCGGGAAGCAGTTGCGCTAGTTCGCGAAGTCCGCGAAGTTTCCGGGTGCACGCGCCTGTTGGTCAATTCGCGCGTCGACGTCGCGCTCGCCGCTGGGGCTGACGGGGTTCATTTGCGCGAGGAAGATGTCGCGCCTGATAACGTGCGTTGCGTCTCGGGAGCGGCAGCGAATTCCGGTCGTCCAGGCCAGTCGCCCGATCATTTTCTGATCGGTGTTTCCTGCCACAAGGTTACCGATGTGAAACGCGCGGAGTCGGAAGGCGTCGACTTCGCGGTCCTCGCTCCGGTATTTGGAAAAAGCGGTGCTCCAGGAAAGAATCCCACTGGTCTGGCTGCGCTGGAGGAAGCCTGTCGGGCGAAAATTCCAGTGATTGCTCTCGGCGGCATCACGCTGAAAAATGCGGCCGCGTGCTTGAGCGCCGGCGCGACTGGGGTCGCGGGAATCCGACTGTTTCAGGAGAACAATATCGATGATGTCGTGCGGGCCCTGCGCGCGTCCGTCGTAAAATAGCAAACGAAGCTATCGATTGAAGGACGCCGATGCCCGATCTTGCAACCCACTACCTCGAAGAAATCAAGCGCCAGTTTCGCGGCCACAAGCGTATGGGCGAAGCGGCCATGGCCCAGCTTGCGGACGCCGACTTTTTCGTCGCGCTCGATCCGGAATCAAATTCCGTTGCTGCCCTGGTGAAGCACATTGCCGGCAATGCGCGTTCGCGCTTCACGGACTTTCTTACGAGCGACGGCGAGAAGCCAGACCGTTTTCGCGATCGCGAATTTGAAGTTTCGGCCAGCACAACGCGCGCAGACGTGATGCGGTGGTGGGAAGAGGGATGGTCGCATGTATTCTCGGCGCTCGATTCACTGACGCCCGAAGACGTGCAGCGCACGGTGACGATCCGGCAGGAGCCGCATACCGTGATGCAGGCACTCAACCGCGCCGTCGCCCACTACGCGCAGCACACCGGACAGATCGTGTTTCTTGCGAAACATTTGCGCTCGGCGCAATGGCAGACGCTTAGCATTCCGCGAGGCAAATCCGAAGAGTACAAAGTCGCTACGCCGAAGACGCCCAGGTCCGCCTGATTGATTTCGAGTTGGGAGCAGCACATGAAAATCGCGTTTGTCATTACTTTGTGGCTGGCCTTCGGTTCCTTGCTCAACGCGCAACACGCGGCTCTGCAAGCTGATACCAACTCTCCCGCCGAAGCTGAGATCAAGAGTCTAGAGCAGAAGCTTGCCGATCTTATCGTACAAAGCAACTGGGATGAATACGCGAAGCATCTGGCATCCGACTACGTGCATACACGCGACAGCGGACAACTCGAAAGCAAAGACGACGCGCTCGGTGGTCTGCGCGACGCAAAACGCAAGATCATTGTGATGGAGATGGAACCATCGACCGCTCAGTTCCGCGTCTATGGTGACACGGCGGTGGCGAACGCGGAATTCACGATCACGGTTCGCGACTCAGGGCAGGTCAAAAGCCGGCGCACCCGGCAGACCGATGTCTTTGTGAGGCGCGAGGGGCAGTGGTGGTTGATCGCTGGGCAGAACTCGATGATTGGCAAGTAGACCATTTGGTCGGTGGCCGCGCCGAGCGCGGTGTAGAATAACCCGTTTGCTCTTCTAATTCCGCAATCATAAAGGGGGCTTTCATGCCCAGCACCATGCTCGCGGTGGTCAAGGCGGAAGCTGCGCCGGGCGCGGAAGTCCGCGAAGTCAAGATTCCCGCTTACGGCCCCAACGACGTTCTGGTCAAGGTCAAAGTTGCCTCCATCTGCGGTACCGACCTCCATATTTACGAGTGGGACCGATGGGCGCAGGGACGCATCCATCCACCGTTGATACCCGGACACGAATTTTGCGGCGAGGTGGTCACATTTGGTTCTGAGGTAACGAGTGTGAAGGAGGGAGACTTCGTATCGGCGGAAATGCACGTTGCCTGCGGCAAGTGTCTACAGTGCCGGACGGGCGAAGCGCATATTTGCCAGAACGTGAAGATCATCGGAGTCGATTCCGACGGGGCATTTGCGGAATACGTCGTCATCCCCGAGTCGAACATCTGGAAGCTCGATCCAGCTATCCCCCAGGAGTATGCATCGATTCTCGATCCCTTGGGCAATGCTGTGCACACTGTGCTGGCGGGAGAAATTGCGGCCAAGACTGTCGCCGTGACCGGGTGCGGGCCTATCGGACTATTCTCGATTGCCGTGGCCCGAGCAGTGGGCGCGACCACAATTTTTGCCCTCGAGGTCAACGAGCACCGGCGCAAGCTGGCGGCGAAGATGCATGCAGACTACGTTCTCGATCCGAGCAAGGAGGATGTGCGCGCCTTTGTCGCTGAGAAAACTGGCGGTCTCGGCGTGGACGTGGTATTGGAAATGGCCGGCCATCCCGACGCGATTCGGATCGCTTTCGATATCATTCGCCGCGGCGGACGCATGTCGCTGCTTGGACTCACTTCAAAACCCATCCCGCTCAATTTCTCGGAAGACATTATTTTCAAGGGCATCACCATCCAAGGCATCAACGGACGCCGCATGTACCAGACCTGGTACCAGATGACCGCTCTGCTCAAAAGCGGAAGGCTCGACCTTCACCCCGTCATAACAGACCGCATCCCAATGAAGGATTTTTCCAAAGCGATGGCGCGGCTAAAAACCGGCGAGGCGAGCAAAATATTGGTGTATCCAAACGGAGTGAAATAGCTCTTCGCCCGTCGCATCACCGCCAACTGGCTATCAACCCCTCGCTAATTTGCCGTGCTAACTTGCCCGCGCTGGAACCGGCTTCGATCCTTTGAACGCATAAAAAGCGATGTAGAGATAGCAGACGATCGGAATCACGAAGGCGTGGTGAATTCCGATGCGATCGGCGGCCGCGCCGAATATATACGGAATGATGGCGCCGCCGACAATGGCCATGACCAGCAGTCCGGAGCCGTCGCCCGTCAGTGGGCCAAGTTCGGCAATACCCAGCGTAAAGATGCTGGGGAACATGATGGAGTTAAAAAGGCCGACGAGAATAACGCTCCACATCGCGAGCTGGCCAAGACTTAGGCTCGAAGTCGCAACGAGAGCGGTGGCCGCCAGAGCGCAGACCCCAAGTAGTGTGCCCGTTGTCGCGGAGACACTTCCTCCACGAACAGCGGCTGTAATGGCAAACAACGCAGCCAGTATTGCGACCAAGGCGAACAAAGGTCCGGCCGAGATTAGAACCGCACCAAGTTGCCAGAGCACTGCTCCCACGCCAGCGTGACTACCCGGATCAACCCTTCCCCTGAGCCAATATGAAACCACGGCCATCAAAGCGCCGGCGACTGAGGCCACAGCCATGGGAAGGGTTCTGGCTCCACGCAACAGAGCAGAGCCGATAAATCGGCCCACCATGGCGCTGCCCCAGTACAGCGCGACAAAGCCTGCCGCAACTCTTTGAGTCAGGCCGCCGATTTCGGGTTGGTTGAAGTAATTCACCATGAAGCTTCCGATGGATACTTCGGCGCCAACGTACGCGAAGATGGCGATCGCACCGAAAACCAAATTCGGATGTCTCCAGATGGAGTCGCCCAACTTTTCGCCGATACGGTGCTGTGCATGCTCAATTTTCGGCAATTTAAAACTGCCGATTGCGATGGCGAGAATGACCAGCGCGATACCCAAGCCCACGTAGGGAGTCTTCACCGTCGCTGCCTCATGCAAACGGTAAGTCTGAAGAGCGTCGGGCGCCAACGCGCGTATCTGATCGATGGTCTTCGGATCAGCGCTCAGAATGAGGAGGCCTCCAAAAAAAGGCGCGAGAAAGGTTCCGAGAGAATTGAAGGCTTGTGTCAGGTTGAGCCGGCTCGATGCGGTCTCGGGTGCACCCAGAACGCTGACGTATGGATTCGCCGCTACCTGGAGGCAGGTGATTCCGGCCGCCAGAACAATTAGGGCGCCCAAAAATAGATTAAAAGACGGCACACTGGCTGCGGGCACAAAAAGAAACGCGCCCAGTCCCATGGTGAGCAGGCCGACGACCATCGAACGCTGATAGCCGATCCAGTCGACAATCTTCGCGGAGGGAATCGAGAATAGAAAATACGCTCCGAAGAACGCGAACTGTACCAGACTTGCCTGCCGGTAGCCGAGATCGAAGATCGATTTCAGGTGCGGGATCAGAATGTCATTCAAGCAAGTTAGAAAGCCCCACATGAAGAACAGCGTTGTGACCACCGATAACGCGGCGCGATGAGTAGAGGGCGGGGCTTGGGTTGCGGTTCCGGCTTGAGTTGGGGTGCTGACGCCTGGCTGCATTGGCCTCCGTATCTTCGACGCTTTCCGTCAAAAAGCCGTCTGGCGAGTCTATCGCCGGCCAAGGATATCACCGCGACCCCTAAAATAGTACGGCTATCTGGCGAAGAAAATCGATCATCCCGTCGAGAAAACCGTTACAGTATTTCAGTTCTCAACAATCGTTCTCGACAACCGTTCTCAACAAATCGTTCTCATAAATCACGCCGCGGTGCGATAGGCCATCTCCATGAGAGAAACTTCCCTTGTTACCGTCGCGATCATCGTGATGATTGCGGCGCTTAACCTATCGCTAAGCGGCGTTGCGATGGCGGCCGAACCGTTTTCCTCCACCGTAGTATTCAGTGAAGCTGGATTTCCCTCTGCCGATGCGGCGGGTCCCCCATCACAGTTATCGTCGCTCCTGCCCGGCGCGCGGTTTGCTTCTTCTGTGCAGCTCGCGGCTCTGCTCGGCGATCCGGCGACGAGATTGCTGGTAATGCCTTATGGTTCGGCGTTTCCCGAGGGTTCATGGGCAGACATCTTTGCATTCGTGGATCGAGGTGGAAACCTGTTGGTGTTGGGCGGCCGGCCATTCACTCGTTCCGCCTATCACGATGCCTCGGGATGGAAGTTGCGTGATTACAGCGTGCGATTTTCACGAGCCCTGATGATCGATCAGTACCGGACGACTCCCGGTTCCGATGGGCTCAAGTTTCAGACGAATTCCGAGTTGACGCTGAAGCTACCTGCATTCAGCTGGACACGAGGGTTCAGCCCAGTCATTCGTCTCAGCGCAGTCGATCTCTATCATCGTGGAGGTGCTGCCGGTTCTATCGATGCGCGCCTGGATGCGCTGGCTTGGGGGGTGAAAGATGGCCACAAATTGTCGGCAGCCGCCGTCGCGATCGATCATCTTCGAAATGGTTTTGGAGGAGGACGCTGGGTTTTTCTGAATGCTGAAGTTGCGCCGGATTTCTACCATGGCAAGACGTCAACTGAGTTGGTGCGGTTATTAGCCGACTTTGCGCTCGGTGGCAGCGAGGAATTTAACGTCCACCCGGTCTTCCCGCTCTACTATCCGGGCGAACCGATTCAACTGCAAGTCGACTGGTACTCGACGACGCCGTCGGGTCATCCTCTTACGGTCAAGATCACGAGCGTCGCGCACGATCAGCCGTCCGCTCGTTCGGAAGTGTCGGGTGCTGTTCCATCAGATCGAGCTTTGTTTCTGCCAGCTCCAAAATTACCGGGTCTGTACACAATCGAAGCCCAACTCCTGGAGGGCGCCAGGGTGCGGGCGATTTATCACTCCGGCTTCTGGGTGCATGATCCAGCCTTCTTGCGCGCGGGCCCGCGCGTGACCGTGAACAAGGATTTCTTCGAACTCGACGGCCAGCCCATTGCCGTCGTCGGCACCACTTACATGTCGCGTGAATTCCAGCGGCTATATTTCGCGCGCCCGAATGTTTACGTGTGGGATCAGGATCTCGCGCAGATTCATTCCGCCGGATTGAATATGATTCGCACGGGCTGGTGGACTGGATGGGACAAGATTTGCGACGAGAATGGTCAACCCTACGAAGGCACACTGCGGACGCTCGAGGCGTACTTGATGACGGCGCGCAAGAATGGGCTGCCGGTGCAATTCAATTTTTTTGCATTTTTGCCCGACGTCCTCGGTGGCGCGAATCCGTACCTCGACCCGGAGGCGGTGCGACGCCAGAAGACACTCATTACTGCGGTGGTCGAGCGCTTCCACGATGTTCCGTGGCTGGCATGGGATTTGATCAACGAGCCGAGCATTTCTCAGCATCTGTGGACCATGCGGCCCAACGGCGATCCGATTGAGATCGAGAAATGGAACGAGTGGCTCAATCGGCGTTATCCAGACCGCGCGGCTCTCGCCGCGGCGTGGAACCTTCCGGTAAGCGAAGTGCAGGGTACGTTCGCGTTGCCGGAGGAGGTCGAGTTTGCGCAGCGCGGAATGTATGTCGGGCACAATTCACTGAAAGTCTACGACTACTTTCTGTTCGCGCAGGATGTCTTTTCGAATTGGGTGCACACGATGCGTGATGCGATCCGCGCGACCGGGTCGCAACAGCTAATCACTGTGGGCCAGGACGAAGGCGGCATTCAAGATCGGCCCTCGCCCTCGTATTGGGGCGAGTTCGTGGACTTCACTACCAATCATTCGTGGTGGCTCAACGATTATCTTGTGTGGGATTCGCTGCTGGCTAAGCAACCGGGTCAGGCGATGCTCATCCAAGAAACTGGTCTTCAGCGTGAATTGAATCTCGACGAGATCACTCGCCGCGCGCCCGAGAGCGAAACTTCGCTCCTCGAACGCAAAATTGCTACATCATACATTCAAGGCTCGGGCGCGATTGAGTGGCTGTGGAACACGAACTCCTACATGACCGAGAGCAATGAGACGCCGATTGGCGCAATTTCGCCTGACGAAACTGAAAAGCCTGAAGCCGCGCTACTCCGCGCCTACGCCGATTTCGGCAAAGCACTCAGTCCGCATCTGCGTGCCCCTCAGCCGCCCTCGGTCGCAATCGTCACTTCGCAAGCGGCGCAATTTTCGGTCATTGGAGAATTCCAAATCGAGGCGCAGCAGAAGGCGGTGCGCGCTCTCGCCTACAACGACCACCTCGCTGCGTACGCCATCGCGGAGAATCAGATCGAGAATCTCGGGACACCGAAGCTGGCGATTCTGCCGTCGGCACAGGCCTTATCGGAGAAAGCATGGCGCACGCTGCTGCGATACACAAATGAAGGCGGCAATCTGTTAATCACGGGACCCGTCGAATACGACGAACATTGGCAGCGCAGCGGCCGTGCTGCCGATCTGAAGCTGGCCGCGCAGATCGAGCCACTCACATACCATAATGCCGATTTGCAGATAGGCAATCGTGGACTGCCGCTCTCCTTTGATGCGCAAAAACAAACATGGCTTCATACGCTACGCTTCAACGATGGCAGCACGCTAAAGGAAATTTCCTACGGCAAAGGCCGGATTTTCTGGGCTGCCTATCCGGTCGAACTCGCGGAAGGAAGTGAGGCTGCCGCGGATTTGTACGCGTACGTCGCGGGCCAGGTCGGCATTGAATCGGCGTTCGAACTGCGGTCCGCGATTTCGCCCGGTGTCTTGATCTATCCAACGGTCCTGGACGATTCGGTTATGTATGTGATGGTCTCGGACGCGGCGGAAGATTCCAGGATCGATCTGCGCGACAAACTCACCGGCGCGCCCCTCAACTTGCTGCTTCCGGCTCAGCATGCCGCGATCGCGGTGATCGGGAAGCGTGAGAAAAGTGTCGTCGCGAAGTACGGCTTCTAGACACGAAGATGTTCAGCGGAACAGCGCCAGGTCGACCGCATTTCCCATCGCTTCGTGTCCGGCCGGCCCAGGGTGCAAATGGTCGCCGCTGTCATACTTTGGCGCCATGCGAGCCGGAGTCGCAGGATCGCGGAGCGCTGCGTCGAAATCGATGACCCCGTCGAACGCGCCCGAGGTTCGAATCCATTGGTTAACGGCGACGCGTTTTGTCTCGCCCTGTGGCGTCCAAGCGCCAAAACCCTGATAGGGAAGTATGGTTGCGCCAAAAATTTTGAGGCCCCTCGCATGTGTGCGAGCGATGATCTGTTTGTATCCCGCAATGATTTCTTCGGCAGTCACTGGAGTTCGGCTCAAACATGGATTCGGTTCCAGCGTCTTCGTATCGGGCTGGCCAATGTCGTTGGTGCCCTCGAACAAAATTACCGCGACGACTCCGGACTGAGCCAAAACATCGCGTCCCAAACGAGCAAGGGCGTTTTGTCCCCAGCATGGCGAAGTGGTCAGCACACGATTGCCTGCGATGCCAGCGTTGAGCACAGCAAAGTCTGCGTGGGAAGCCAGCAAGCGGCGGCCGAGGTAGTCGGTCCAACGGCCGTTCGCGTCGAGTTGCGAGGCTGCGCCATCGGTGATTGAGTCTCCGAGGACGACGATGGCTCCGTTAGCGCCGGCGGTTGACTGCGCCTCGACCGCGCTTAGGAAATACCAAGATGTTGCGGTTTTTGCTCCGGCCGAATCCGAAAATCCACTCCCGCCTTCATCCGCGGAAAAATCTCCGGCGCGAGAAACATAATTCGTCTGGAGTGCAAGCCAGTGACCGGTTGCTGGCCCGGTGTCTCCAGCGGTGAACAGGCTGATCGTGAGATTCTGCTCTGGTCCCACCTTGAGCGCGACCGGATCGCTCAAGACTTCCGCCCCCTCTGGAATCGCTATCGGTCGGCTTCCTCCAAAGGTCACTTCGTGATTCGAATGCGGAACCAAAGACGCCCCGTTCTGTTGCAGTCCGACCGCGACGGCATCAAAGCGAATCGCACGTGGTCCAAACGTGTTGGATAACCGGATGCGAACCGCAGAGCCTCCGATCGAGGTGTGAACAACTTCGCGAATGGTTTGATTGGAGAAGGTCGTCGGCTGATCGCTCGCCGCGTTCGATGTGGTCCAAGTCGTAATCCAGCGCGCGGAGCCAGGCTGAGCCTGCGCTAGCGGGTGGAAAGATAACGATAAAGACAAACATGCAGCCCCCACCGCCAGACGAGAAATCGAGTGCCGCAGAACCATTGCAACGTGCCTCGTCGCTTTTAACTGGCTTCCCAAAGTAGCTTTCCAACTTTGATTACCCGCTACCGCAGCGACGCTTTCCCGGTTGACTCACGCACTACCAGCGTCGGTTCAATAGCGATTTCGGGTGACTGCCACCCCTCGTTTTCTATCAATCGGACCAACGTTTCGGCAGCCATCTGTCCCATTTTACCGAGCGGTTGCTTTACCGTCGTCAGGCTGGGCGAATGAAATTCAGCCCAGGGAATATCGTCGAAACCTACCACCGAAATGTCGTGTGGAATTCGCAGCCCCGTCTCCTGGATGGCGCGAATCGCACCGATTGCCGAGATATCGTTGTACGCGAAAAGCGCTGTGAACGGTTTCTTGCCCGCCAACAATTCTTTTGCGTAAGGATATCCGAGCTGAGGAGACGGATCGTCAACCTCGAGCCTGACGATGAGATCGGGATCCATTTCCAATCCCAGCTCCTGTGCAACTTTGCAAACCGCATTCCAGCGATATTCTGAATCGGAACTCCAGGGTTGACCTTTCATGAAAGCGATCTTGCGATGGCCCAGAGCCAAAAGATGCTCCAAAGCGACTCGCGCACCCCGCTCTTGATCGAGGACGATATTCGTGACGCCCTTCATCACACTGTGTCCGGCCACGGAAACAGTCGGCAAGGGCAACGGTTCTTGCAGGCTCGTGTCCACGGTGATGAATCCCTCTACGCCGCGTTCCAGCAGAAGTTGGGAGTGGTTGTGCAGCATGGCCGCGTCGTGCCGATGAATGACGGTCAGGAAGAAATAATTGTGCTCTCGGAGAAAACTCTCAACTCCGCTGATGACCATCGACCCGTAGGCATCACCGATCTCCTCGATGATGAGTCCAACTGTATAGGTGCGCTTCTTGCGCAGAGAACGCGCAAGGAAATTGGGGCGGTAATTTAGTTCCTGCGCTGCCGCGTGAATACGCAGGCGGGTGTGCTCCGGAATCGCCCGTGCCGAAGGCGCGCTGTTCAGTACGGCAGAAACCGTGCCCGGCGCCAAGCCGACGTGCAGAGCCACCTCGCGCAGCGTAATTTTTCCGGGTTGGCTTAGAGGAAAGTCCTTCTTTTTTACCATTGCGTCGCGATTAGCACCCACGATAGATCCCCACCGATTACCGCGGGATCGCACCAACCGGAGCACGGCACGATTCCAGCCGAGAAAGCATATCAGGTATGGGCCAGATAGCCGGTTAGTTTTTGTTTCACATCCGGCCACTCGGCGGCCACGATGGAATAGCGCGCCGAATCCCGTGCGATGAAGTCCGCGGCCATGCGGTGGGAACGAAGGATTCCCTCAAATTTTCCGCCGATCCGTTCGAGCGCAGCGCGCGAACGCTGGTTGCGCGCATCCGCGTGGAAGCAGACGCGCAGCATACCCCAGGTTTCGAAAGCATGGGTAAGCATCAGGAGCTTGGATTCGGTGTTGGCCGGTGTGCGGATCGCCGAGCGCCCGAGCCACGTGTAGCCTATCTCGCAAGCATCCGCTGCGGAGCGGGCATGCCGGGTGTGGCTTTTCGGCCAAGCCCAGCGCTCCATCAGGAAATAGCGGGTTGACCCGATGACAGCGCCGTCATCCTGACGAACAATTGCAAAGGGCACTGCGGTGCCGTCTTTTTGCCAAAGCAGCGCAGTGTCGACGTATTGCATGGCTTCGAGCTTATTTGCCGGAACCGGACTCCACTGATAAAGGGAGCGGTCAGCGCACGCGGCGGCGACTAGGCCGTCGACGTGGCTATGATTGAGCGGCTCCAGACGAACGTGGCGTCCTTGCAGGAGGATAGCCTCGGTCATTTTCTTTCTCGCGAATCGATTCCGCGAAATTATACCAGCAGAAACTTCTTCACAGATGTGTGGATCTGCTCTACAATATCGATTTAGTTAAACACGTGCCAGATTTGCTTAACCCATCCGTCCATGACGCCGGAGGCTCCAATGCAGTTCCGCCTTGCCAAGTTTGCGCTTCTTTTCCTTATCATCTGCTGTGCGCTTTGCTCCGTTTGGGCAGGAGACGCAATTCCCAAAATCGCCTGGAGCCGTGGTATTGGCGTGCCGCTGGCGAATGCCGGAACGCGCAAGCCGAACCTCACCGACCTGATTGACGACGGATTCTGGCAGGGCGCGCCGGTCGGTGGTTTTGGCTCCGGCACATTTTCGCGCTCCTATCGTGGCGACTTCTCGCGCTGGCACATCAAGGCTGGCATTCATAAATATGCGACTGTTGACGCGAACCAGTTCGCGATTTACGAAAAATCTGAAGGCGCGTCCGAAGGTATTGCCCAGGTTCTTCTCGCCGGTCATCCAAAAGATCACGCGCTCAGTTCGTGGAAATGGGACTATCCCGTCGGAGCCGGCACTTACTCGGCGGTATATCCCAAGTCGTGGTATGACTACCGCTGGGATAAATTGCCGGCACACGTTGTGCTGGAACAGTTTTCTCCGGTCCTTCCTGGCAACTACCGCGAGAGCAGTTATCCGGTCGCCGTCTACCGTTGGCACGCCGACAATCCGACTGACAAACCGGTGACAGTCTCCGTGATGTTGTCGTGGGCAAACATGGTGGGATGGTTTCGCTATCCCTCACACGACTTTCAAGGACAGGCGATGAGTTCAGGTAACTACAACAGCGTCGTTTCAACGCCGCTCGGAACTGCCGGAACCATGAAATCGATTGTGTTTGATCGCATTCGTCCAGGCGATGTCCGTGACGACTGGGACGGCCAGTTCGCGATCTCGTCGATCGAATCACCAGGCGTCGAGATTACGTATCAGAATTCGTACCTCCCCGATGATGGCGGAGCGGGAGTCTGGACTCCGTTCTCGAAAGACGGACGCCTCTCTAACGACGATTTCAAATGGACCAGTAGCGGAGAGACTCTGGCTGGCGCGATCGCCGTTCGTTTCACCCTGCAACCCGGGGAGAAGCGCGTCATCCCCATGGTTGTGTCGTGGGATCTTCCTGTCATGGAGTTCGGCACCGGACGCCAATGGCATCGGCGCTACACTGACTTTTTTGGCACATCTGGAAAGAACGCGGTAAAGATCGCCGCCGAAGGCCTGACCCACGCCTCCGAATGGAGTGACGCGATCGACGCATGGCAGGCTCCTTACATCAACGACGAATCGAAGCCCGCATGGTATCGCGCCGAGCTTTTTAATGAGCTCTACACGCTGGCAGACGGCGGCTCGTTTTGGGGGCGTCCCGTCGGCGCCGACCCTAAATCTGCGCCCGCGTTTTCGTTTATGGAGTGCTATGACTATCCCTACTACTCCACCCTCGACGTGCGCTTCTACGGCTCGATGCCGCTGGTGAAGTTTTGGCCTGACCTCGATAAACAAGAGATGCGGACCTTCGCCGAAACCGTTCTGCGCAATGAGCCCGAAAAACTGATGTGGATCTGGAAATCGGAGCAAGACAAGAAGCCCACGTTTCGCACGCGCAAGAGTGTTGGCGCGGTTCCTCACGATCTCGGCGCGCCAGAAGAAGACCCGATTTTCAAAGTCAACCAATTCAGCTGGCAGAACACCGACGACTGGAAAGACCTCAATACGAAATTTGTCCTGATGATCTACCGGGACTATGTTTTTACCGGACGCACCGACACGCAATTCCTCCGCGACACCTGGCCTTCGGTGCAGCTCGCGCTCGACTATCTCCGCAAATATGATCGCAACGGCGACGGCATTCCTGAAAACGACGGCTACCCCGACCAGACCTATGACGTCTGGGTGGTCCGCGGCGAAAGTGCCTACTGTGGCGGACTCTGGCTCGCCGCTCTGCGTGCTGCTGAAGAAATTGCCAAGGCTTTGAACGATCCAACAGCGCAAGCGAAGTATCACGAGCTTTTTGTTCGAAGCCAGGCCAGCTACATCAAGAAACTGTGGAACGGAGAATATTTCCGTTACGACACTGGCAGCGATTACCGCGACAACATCCAAGCCGACCAACTTGCCGGACAGTGGTACGCGCACATCACCGGCCTGGGCGATCTGGTCCCAATGGACATGCAACGCAAGGCGCTGAAGAAAATTTTCGACTTCAACGTCATGAAATTTGGAAAAGGAGAGATGGGCGCGGTCAATGGCATGGCCACCGACGGCACCATCATCACGACCAACGAACAAGTGCAGGAAGTCTGGACCGGCACTACCTTCAGCGTAGCCGCACTGATGCTGGCCGATGGCCTTAAAGACGAGGGCTATCACACCGCTTGGGGCGTGTATCACGTCGTATACGAGACCAAGGGATATTGGTTCCGGACGCCCGAGGCCTACGAAGTTGACGGCAATTTCCGCGCGTCGATGTATATGCGTCCCGCGGCGATCTGGGCGATGGAGATGACCGAGCCACCAGCGAGCGCAGGTGCGGAGGCGGGAACCGCCGCAAAATGAATAGCCTTGCATAGACGCACTCGGCCGTCCGCTGTCCTCCGGTGTGTCAGAAATTAACGAGAATGTAGTAAAACAGTAATCACCGGAGAGGTGGTAGAGCGGTTGAATACACCGGTCTTGAAATTCTACATTCAAGGCTGAACCCGAGTGGTTTCAATGAGATAGAGTAGCCTCACTCGCCTCGATTGGACCCGATTTGGCCCCGTTAGCCTCGTAACAAGAACCTTAACAAGAACCTGAATCGCTGCTCAGGTTGACGGCTCCCAAGGCGACTTTTTCTCGACCTAATAGTCTTGGGAGGATTTATGACCAAGACCGAATCTGAGGCGGCAAGGCTCGAACGGAACGCGGCGTCGTTGAAGTGGAAGGCTAAGAACGCCAAGAAGGTCGCGGCGTTCAACCGCCGCTGGCTGCTCAACAAGAAGAAGGAAGACGGGACGATCACCAAGGAGCAGAGGAAGGAACTAGCCGAGATAGAGAAGTTCTTGGCTGCGGCGTAGAATCGGAAAGCGAGCGAACGGACCAAAGAGGCTCAGTTTTCGGACTGAGCCTTTTCTATTTGTACGAAGCACCCAAGCTCCTCCCCGGTGGGAGAGGTCTCGGGACTCCTCATCAGCACTTCAAAGAACGCCTCGACGATGATCTGAGGGTTCACGTCGCCAAGCTGGTCGATCGTCTTTTGAACTCGGTTAGTCATAGGAAATTATGGGGCGGAATTCCGTCCGCCGTCGGCCCGACATTGAATGAACAGTCCGTCGTCGGGTACAGCTGGCTGCCTCCCTTCTTTCGAAAGCCCAGGCAGCGTGGGTTGAAATTATGAGGAGCTCGGCCTTGGTCGCCTTCGGAGAGGTCCATGCGGGAACCCTGGCCAACAACCGAAAGTCGAGCCCCTTCCGTCCAAGTGTCAAGGAGGCACCGGACGAAACTTTGTTACCTGGTGTCGGTCACTCCACGCTCGCCGAGGGCGCCGGAGTTGTACTCGCGGAGCATCGCCGGCCATTGCGGGGTGGATTCGTGGAACTCGGCCACGGCGCGGCGGACCTGCGCGGCGAGGTTCTCCGAGCGTGTGATGCGGCGGTCGAGCTCCTTCAGTTCGTCCTCGTAGTGCTGGACGAGCCTCTGTCCCTTCTCCGCCGCGACCTCCAGCGCCGTCCTGGTTCCGTACTTGAGCTTCGATCCCTCGCGGACGGTGTCGAGCTTCCGGGATGTCTGGTCGCGTTCGAGCTTCAGGTTCTGGGCCGTCCTGTCGTGGTCGCGAATCTCATCGGCGCGCTGGCTCAGCCAACGCTCGGCGGCAGGCACGTCCAGCGGCCTCGGCGTGTCGTTGGCATGTGCGGCCTTCATCTTCTCCGCTAGGCCGTAGGTCGGGTCCTCGAACGAAACCCCGTTCTTGAATCTCAGCATTGCTGGCGGCATGTGTCGCTCCTTATTGTTGGCTTCTCGTCGATCGGCTGGCCTACTCCTCGAACAAATGTTGGTGCTCCTGGAAGTGAAGGTCGTTGTCGTCAGAAGCAAAGAGCTTTGCTTCCTTAGGCGAGAGGCCCATGTGGAGCGCAGACTCGTAGAGCTTCTGCTTTGCGGACTGCGCGGACTCGCTACCAGTGAACACCCGGCAGTTGTCGGCTGCGCCGTTTCGCTTTGCGACGGTCGCGGGAGCCTTGAGCGACTCGCGAATCTCTTCCGCGAGCTTCGACTCTCCGGCGGGTCGTCGCCAGGCCGGGACCGCTTCGGCGAAAGCGCCGTCTAGAACCTGCTGCGCGACGGCCAACTTCTCCTCCGCCGTCACCGAAGACTTGTGGATGGTCTCCGCCGTCTTGACGCCGAAGTCCTTCGCGATTTGGTCCAGCGCCTCAATCAACTGCTCGTCTAACGTCTTCATAATCTGTCGGCTCCTTTGCCTGGAATCATGCTATCGAGAGGGGAGATAGAAGCACATACTGGACGAATTACTTCGCAGTTGGCTGCAACGAAAGGGATTGCGAATCAGTGAATGCCGTCTTTCGCCACGCTTCTATCGCCCTGCGGACGTTCCCCAGTCCGTAGGACTTCTCGACCGCCCTGGCGGCGGCTTCCGTCGAGTGTCCCTGCTGCAAGAGGCGGAGGATGTTGAGCCTGACCTCGGCCAGTGGGACCTTCTTGTTCTTGCCTCCGCCGATAGGACGGCCTCGACGCCGCTTTTGAGACTGGCGAAACCTCATCGCGGCTTGTCTCTCAGCGAGGGTCATAGCTGTGGGTTCCGCTCTTGTTGTTTTCGAGGACTATCCGGTGGCCGAACGCCCATGTCTGCGCGCGGGCCAAGGCCAAGTCCTCGCTTTCGGCGAAGACCGTCCCTTTCCCGCCTTTTTTCCTGGCGGTCCAGATCCTCCCGTCGAAGGCGGTCACGAACTGCTCCCGCCGCTGCTTCACTCGCTGGTTCCAACTCTGCTTGCTGCTCACAGTTCACCTCCGCGGTTAGGGAATCCGTCTTTGTCGCAGAACGACACCGGAGCCTCAGACGGAATCCTGGCCTTGATGACTTCGAGGATCATGGCCCTGCCAAGCTCCGATTCTGGGTCTATCCCCTCGGCTTTTATGTCGTCGATGATGAGCTCCAATTCGGAGAGGGCGTGTTGGTAGTCCGCCCTGGCGCGGCGCTTCACAATCGCGGACTGCCGCTTGTACTCGCGGAATCCGAGCATCACCTTCTGCATTATTTTCTGGGTTGCGTTCACAGCGGGTCTCCCATGTATCCAAGTCTGTCCAGTTCTTCGTCGATCTCGTCTAGCTCGAACCTAGGACTGCTGTCCCACTCCGGCATCGGAGCGTTGCCGCGGATCACCATGTCCTTCGGCTTGAACTCGCTCGGCCTCACCGGATAGGCGAGGCACATTCCGAACGCGTCGGTCACGTCGTTGTGTGCGCAGAGGGGGAACGACCCGACTTCGTCGATGAACTGCTTGAGCCAGGGTGCGCCGTCAGGCAGAGACACCGACCCGCGATTCACGAGGTAGCACACGCTGGAGGCGCGATCCTCTTTGCTGCCCTTCGGTATGAGCGGCTCGATCGGAAGCTTGTGGCTGAGGCCGTCAATGATCCCCCATCCGGCCGCCGCCTGCTCGACGATCACCGACTCCGGCCTGCGGCCAGTGAGCCTCTGCATCTCAAGGTAGAAGTCGACCAGCTCGACGTGCATCTGGTCCTGCCGCCAACGCCCGCGCCTCACGGAGATGACCTTGAGCCTTCCCGTCGCGTTGTCGAACCCCATGCCGACGAAGGCGGTGAACGACCCGTGAGAGGTCGCGGTGTTCGCCGCGTCCACGGCGACCCAGCAGATGTCCGCTGTCGGGTGGGAATGCCTGGCGCACTTGTCCAGATCGAAATACTGCATCGCGCCGAGAGACGGAGCCTGCTGGTAGAGCGCGGACCAGTAATAAGGACCGGACGTGTCCTTGATGTCGTTCAGCCTCTCGCGCGGCCAGCGCTCGGGCCAATAGCTCGCGTAGGCCGGGAAGTCGATGTGCTCGCCCGAGTACCCGTCGTGGAAGTACGCTTGGTCTCCGGTGTCGTTCGTCGCCGGGATGTGAAGGCGAAGGAACTTCATGTGCTCCTGCTCCAGCAGCATCCCGACGGTGTCCTGAAGGTGGAACCTCGCCTGAAGGCAGATGACGATTCCCCTGGGGCTCAGTCGGGTGATCGCGGCGGAGCACACGTTCTCCCAGATGCTTTGGCGCACCACCTCGGACTTGCTTTCCGCGCCCGACTTGATCGTGTCGTCCAAGTGCAGGGCGGAGAATCCCGTTCCCGTCATCTGTCCGCGGATGCCACTGGCGTGGTAGCTGTAGTCGAGCGAGTTCGTGCCCGCGATCCTCCACTGGTTGTTGCGGTCGGCGTCGAGAGGGACCTTCACCATGTTCCGCGCGGCCCGCGAGAACTTCTGCGCCAGGGAGTCGGAGTTGCACACGAGCCCGATCGCCTCGGTGAAGTCCGAGTCCAGCCGCCACCCTGGCCCGTATACATTGCAGATCTCCGACTTGCCGGAACGCGGACTCACTTCGATGATCACGTTCTTGCGCTCCAGGTAGGCACGCTCCACGAGGGAGCAGATCCATTTGTGGACCCAGGTCGTCTGGTAGTTCCGCGGCCGATTCTTCTCCCAATACTCAAGCAGCGTCATCGCTCACCTTCTATTACCTTCTGGTCCTTCGGGAACCAGCTTTCGTCGCGCTGGGCGGAGGCCGTCGGCCTCGGGAGCCGCTGCGCGAAGTCGAACACTTCCTGTATCTGCCCGTCCGACAGTCCCGCGCAGGCCGACTTGAACCTCATGAGCAATGACGAGGACTCGGGGTCCACGCTCGCGTTCACGCGGAAGCTTTTCTTCGGGGCTTCCGTGCCGAGAAGAGTTATCTCCCGGTCGATGATGCCCAGGGCGAGGGAGATCTTCTTGTCGCTCCTGATAAGCGGCGACTTCAATTGCTCTCGCAGCTCTGACAATTGATCTAGTTGCATGGAGCGATACGCTTCCATATCCTGGCTCTCAGAGTTGACGGTCTCCAGGTCAAACGACTTCACGTCTCGCCAAATGGTGATGCGGTCTGCCGGGAATCCTTCGGAGCGGAGAATCTCCACGGCCTGAACTTGAGTGCGGCCTTCGGCGAGCAGTTCCAGCAGCCTCGCGCGGCGGGCCGCGATGGTGGCGTTGTCAGACTTCGGTGCCATATGGTTACTCCATCTCCCCGATCTCTACGAGCAGCTGCTTGAAGTCTTCGATCACGTCGATGCTGTTCTGCACCCGGTAGTTCAGCATGAGCCAGGGAAGTTCCTTCTCGGCCTGCGGGTTATTCGCGACCAACGGAGCGAGGGCCTTAACGGCGTTCTTCGCGGCTTTGAGATTCCGCTCCAGGATTTCGTAGCAGCTCGGCAGGTCCGCCCCGTTTTTCAGCCGAGTCCCCGCGTACTTAGGCCTTCGTTTCATGACGCCTCCTGAGTTGCCAGTCTCTCTATCCACGCTTCGACGTCTGACCGCCTGAACCGGATGGAACCGTTGATCTTGAAAAAGGGAATAGCCAGATCGCCGTATCTCTGCCGATGACGCGAGCGAGTCTGCGAATAAACCGAGCCGCGCGGCATCTTCAGCAGCGCCGCTATCTCATCGATGGTGAGAATCTCCGACATTGCATTGAGGCTCCTTACTGCTTTTCAGCGGCCATCTTTACGTGGTCTGCGGGACTGCCGGGCGGCACGACCTGCTCGTCGCAGCACAGGTCTAGGGCGAATCCCGATCCGAGCTTCGTCAGCCTCACCAACACCGCATCGGCGTGCAACGAGGGCAGCAGTTCCACGCAGCCGAAGTCGATCAGCCTCTTCAGCGACGCTTGGAAGCGCGGATTCTTCGTGCAGCCGTCGAACCCCGCGTTCTGAGCGAGCTTTCCCTCCGGCGACTTGCCGCGTCGGAACAGGCTGCGGAGAATCTTGTTGTCGTCCCCAGCGTCCGGCACCTTGGACCACCTGCTGCCGAGGTGCCGCACCAATCTTTCTTCTTTGTTTTCCATAACGACTCCTTATCTAGAACTGAACTTCTTCTTGCGTCTCCTTGACCGGCTCTTTCTTCAGCTTCCAAGTTCTGACGGCCTTCCGATCCACGCCGATGCTGCCGCAAGCGCGGTCTACGGTCTGCTTGTCGAACCCCATCGCTTCGGCGACCTCGTTGCACAGCTTGGAATCTTTTTCGCCATCCTTCAGCCACTCGTTCAGCCACTTGCGGCACCGTGCGGCCTTCGATTCGCCCTGCTCCTGAGCCTTCTGCAACAGCTCCGTGGCGGATACGTCGGTCGTGCTCTTGAACTCAACCAGCGGCGCCCCGTCGTCTTCTTCGCCATCTTCCAACGCCTCGCGAAGACAACCATCTGGCCAAGAGACCGACTTGATGACGTACTCGAAGCCGCGCTTCTTTCCAGACTTGTTGCGCGCGCAGAGCATCAGCCTGCCATCTTTCTTGTCGGGATCTTCGGTGAACCAATACGCCATCTGCATCGCCGCCATGAGCTGGAAGCTTCCAGCGGCGACCTTTATTACCGAGTCCACCAGCGCCTTGGTCGTGTGGCTGATCGCGATCATCGCGACGTTCGTATCCTGCACAACCTTGTTCAGCGCTCCGGTCACCGATCGCACGTCTTGCTGCTTGTTCAAGTCGGAGTGAGAGAGCAGGTCTGCGAGCGGATCGACTACGGCCAGGGCGATCTCGGTATCAGAAACAAGCAGGGCTTTCAGCTCGTCGAGATGAGCCTGCTCGTCCAAGTACCAGGGAACAGTCTCGTCGCTTCCCTCGACGCCCATGCCTTCGACGGGAATCACCATCCGCAAATCCGCCCCCGCCGCGAGCAGCCGCGGCTTCCACATCCGCGAGTAGGAATCTTCGCGGCAGACGATGACGACCTTGCGCGGCCTTACCCTGCGAGTCGAAAACGGAAAGCACCGGCCAGTGGTGAGGAGGGAGATGATCTTGATGGCGACCAGCGTCTTGCCCGCGTCGGGGTTGCCCACGAAGAGATTCACCACCCCGGAGAGGATGATGTTGTGCCACAGCCACGTGAAATGTTCGTCCGGCAATTCGGCGAGCGACGGGCGGATCTTCAGAAAAAGCTTTCGCTCGGGCTTGGAGCCGTCGAACACCTTTCTCAGAGATTTCAGCACCGTGCCTTCGATTTCGTCTTCAGACAGCGGCACCGCTTGGCGGCCGTTGTAGCCGTGCACCAAATCTTTGAACGATTCCCACGTCACCTTGCCGGCGAGCTTCTTGGCCTGCAATCCGGCCCAGGACATCACGCCGCTGTTCCTGCCGCCTTTCTCGTCGGCCAAGCTGTCGGCCTCGGCCCTCGACTTGCAAAACCCGTAGACGTCCAGCGGCGCCGCGACTTTCACTTTGTCCGTAGCGTTCGGAAATGCCTTGCCCGTCACGGTGCAGAATCCGCCAGCAAACACCTCCACTTGGCATCCGCCGTACAAGGAGAACGCGTCTCGATTCTCGTTGACCCAATCGGGGAGAGCGCCGTCCCGACGCACAAACGCGCGGATGCCTCTGCCCGAAGGGCTCCATTCGTGATAAAAGCCGGAGCAGAATTCTCGATACACGGGCTCGAGAGCTTTCTTCAGAGATCTGTCGTCGAATGCCTTGTCGATGTCGATTCCCAAGAACGGCGAATGCTTGAACGCGAAGCCCAATACATAAGGACCGGCGTGCGATTCGAGCAGAGCGACCGCGTCGGGAAACGGCAGCAGATTTTCCTGGAGCTGCCAGCCAGAAGCCTTGCAATCCTTGGCAAAGTCCCAAGGGAGTTTGGCGATCTTGCCAGGATTGTCCGCCGTTGGTTGGGGCACCAGCTTGGCGACGAGCCAGCACGCGCAGTCCTTCAGCGTTTGCGGAATTTTTGAGAAGTCAGGCATTGTGGTGTTCCCTGCCTGAGGCGTTTGTCTTCGGACGCCAGCCGGTACTTTGAATCAGGGCGATTCAGTCGAACTATTTAAATTATATGCCCAAGCTTCAAAAGCTGTAAACCCCTTCGCCTTGCAAAAACGCGTTGCAAACAAAGGTAGTTGCGATTGCTAGTTCCTATAAGCCCTTTGGTATCAATAAGCTCGGTAATTGGCTTTCACCTTTCGTTCCCCTTGGCCCAGGTAGTTAACGTTCGGCAGGTCCTTAGAGGTGTGGGTTGATGATGATGATAGGTATCGATATATATGTCAAACTTATTGTTTTCATATACTTGGTGAAAGCGCCTGGACTATCATCATCATCGCTTTTCGAGCCGGGAGGCCGTTTCGTGAAGCATCGTGAACGTTCTCGTTTTGATACACTTCCGACCCAGGGTCATAAACTCCGGTTACGGCAACCAGCACTCTTGCTGCAAACAAAGGCGCTTAGGCCGCTTTCTGCGAGAACCTAACGAGTGAGGTCCGTAACTCCTTTGTTTTCATGGCCACATTACCAACTAAGCAGCAGTTCTCTATCAGCTCAACCTGCTGTCTCGGAGTCCCGCGATCCAACTTCCGCGATCGGCTTATCGGACGCGTCCTGGGTCGCGTGGGGTACCTAGTTTCTCGTGTTCTGGAAGCCCTTCCGACAGCCCCCGCACCTTCAGTTGTAGGTACGATGTCCGTTAAATCTTCCCTCCTTCCCCTAGTTGGAGCGGCTTCTCTGATTCTGCCGGCTCCTCAGTCTTCATCAACTTCTCTGCCAACTCTAGATAGCTGCGAATCGCTCTCAAATGCTGGGGTTTCGGCGCATCACCAATGATCCTAACTTCACCCGTCACGCCAGGCGATAACGGCCAGCTATAGGTTTGGTGAGTAGTAAATTGCCTATTATTCCTAGCATCAGGTCGTGCATTCCGCTGAAAATCTTTAAGCATATGATCATCATCATCATAAACAGGGGCTTGCGTGTGATCCTCGGCAAGCATTGCCTGGGAAGGATAACTGTTAGGCTTGTCTAGTTTGGCAAATGTCATTGTGTCCCTGAAAGCCTTGATAAGCTGACGAGCGCCCACCTCAGAGAAGCCAAGTTTGTTGATGAGGTATGACTTCAGAGCAACATCAGAAGCGTCACGCTGGGATTCGAAAAGCTGTCTGAACAACTCAGGAGACAATGCAGCCATTTGCAGGGCAGTCAATTCCTCTTCCTCGCTGGCAGGATGAAGGATCTGAAGTGCCCTGTCGGAAACTCGAACAGTGCGATCGTCACTGTCTACAAGACCGTACTTCTTCATTGAGGCTAGTGCAGTGCGTGAAGGTCCGCTCAATCCGCTATATCCTATTGCTTCCGCGGCGACTGCCGCATCGACAGGGGTTCTCTTTTCCTTGGACCACAACGCCCGAACGCGATTGACTGCTTCACTCAAGCCTACCGCAGGGTAGTTAGGACTTCTCATTTTCGCCATTCGCCTATCCTCCATGCCTTGGCGTTATCCTAGTAGCGTCGGAGTTTAGTGTCAACTGGTCGATCCAAGTATACAAAGTATACTTTTTCAATGTCGAAACTACGATTTCCCTTGCTTTCCTGATCTAGAGCCTTTATGCTGCCAAAAGTAAAATAGCCAGGGTCGGGTCATCACCCCGATTCCTGGCTGGTTGAACCAATCTCTTGCGGAGACCCAACGCAATGCGTCAGCGGTTCGTTGACTATTATATCCGAGGACCACCAGGAAGCAAAAAGCCATTTGCACGGGGCTTTCCGTGTAAATGGCCTTGTCATCCTTTGTTCCGTTGGTATGTTGGTCCAAAGGCACTTCAGAGTCAAGCTTGATCTGAGGTGCCTTTGTATTTACTCAGATGCTTTGACGTTCGCCGCGTCGAGCAGTTTCACCCCTCTGACGACAACGTCGTTCGACTTCTTGACGTAGAAGCTGAGCGATGTCGCCATGGTCTTGTGGCGAAGCATCCCTTGGCTTGCCAAGGGGCCTTCTAGTTCCGCGAGCAGAGTCGCTCCGCCGCGTCGTCCCGCTTGAAATCCCCTGTACTTCACTTTGGCCTTCTCGCACGCGGGTCTGATCAGGAGGCGTTCCATGCGGCGGAAGTCCTGCGGCTTTCCCTTCCTGTTGGCGAACACCCAGCCGGAAGACGGGCTGCCACACTGGCGGTGCCACTCGGCCAAGAGAAGCCGGACCACGTCGGCCATCGGGATTTCGGCGGTGGACGATTCGGTCTTTGTGGGTCCGATCTTGTTGCGGACCACCGAGCGCTGCACACTGATGACGGATCCTTCCAAGTCGCAGTCTTCGAACCTGAGCCCGCGAATCTCTCCGTAGCGGAGCGTGCTGAAGAACGAGAGCGCAACCGCGAGCTGCGCGTCCTGCCGGTCGGGCAGAGCGTTCAAGACGTTCTGCACGTCGAGCAAAGTTGCGTGGGATGTTTGCGACGGGGGTTTGGGCTTCACCAAAGTTTTCGCGTCTCTCCAAGGATTGGACTCGCAGCTGCCGAGCGCGACTGCGTGTCCCCAAATGCCCGACGCTAGATTCTTGATGTGAGCAAGGGTTCTGCGTCCTATCTTCGAGGCGATCGCAGATAGAAACTTCGTTCCGTCGCTCGGCCTGAAGTTAGTCATCACCCCCTGGCCAAGGTCGTCTTCGAGCCACTTCGACCAGAGGCACTTATAAGACTCGACCGTAGAAGGCCGTCGATCTGCTTCGATGAACGGAAGGTAAGTCGACTTCCAAAACTCCGCGAGAGTAGGAGAGGAATGGTCTATCGCCTTCGCGTTCTCGGCCAGCAGGATCGCGTCTGCCAAGGCTCGAACGGGACGGCACTTTGGGCTATGATGCTTCAGGTCCTTCCGGCACAGGAAGACGGCGACTTGGCTTCGTTCTCCGTTCGGCTTGGTCGTATAATAACGGAGGTAGAAGGACCCGGATTTTTCCTTGATGGATCCGGCTTGGTGACGGTGGCGGCGAACCACTGGAATGGCCATCCTCAGATTATACTGAGAACCCAGTGAGAACTACACCGACCGTTAGTTCGCCGTACTTTGGTCACTTACGGCAATGTTTTCAAGGGCTTGGAGAGGTGGTAGAGCGGTTGAATACACCGGTCTTGAAAACCGGCATACCTGAAAGGGTATCGGGGGTTCGAATCCCTCCCTCTCCGCCAGAACTTTATTTATCTATCACTTGCAAGTTGGTATTATCACGCAAATCCCGGACATATGTGCTGTCACATCGGTATGCGTGAATCCCGCCCCCTCACAGTTTCAGTCTCCACTCCCCGATCGGATTTCGATCATGAAAGTTACCTAGAATGACCTTACTGTCCGGAGCGGATTACAGGTGCACGATCACGGCAGCGGTTAGTGGCTATGTATTCTTCGCACGCCTATCGAAACCTCCGAACTAGCAGAGTGTGTCGATCTGACCGATAGAGGCCGAGAACATAGAGCGCGGCTTTGCCTTTTGTCGAGTAAATGAGCTGGCGAATCCGAAGCAGCGGTTCATCGCGTCCAACTTTCAGAAGACTCGCCGCTGCAGGGGCGGCGGCTGTAGCATCCATTTCTTCGTCGGCATATGCCAGTTGTATGCCATAAGTACCTTCCAAAATTGAGAACAGCGATCCACGCGCCACCGATGCGCGCGTCAGGCCGGCAAAATCGTCGGCTGGCAGGTAGCACGTCTCAACCGCGAACGGCTCGTCTGCCGCCAATCGAAGTCGCTCGAGCTTAAGCAAGCGGCTGTCGGCCGCTAACGCCAGGCGGGCGGCAACTTCTTGTTCGTTGTCGACTACGCCGAACGAAAGCACTTTGGAGCAGGCAGTTAGACTTCGCCCAGCCATCTGTTCGGTAAAACTGGTCAACTTATTGAAATGAATCTTGGGTGGCGCAACGAAGGTCCCCGCGCCCCGCCTGCGCAGGACGATCCCCTCGCGTTCGAGCGCGGTCAATGCGTGACGCGCCGTCATCAGGCTCACTTGGTGAATCTTCGCCAACTCCCGTTCAGAATCGACCGCGTCCCCTGGCTTGAGCTGCCCGTTTTCAATGCGTTTGACGATCGTAGCCAGGATCTTCTTATACGCAGGCATTCCGTTTGGGCGAATGTTTGGCATGAACTCCCCAATCCTCAGATCATAAATGCAAGATCCAGGCTTTGCATTTCTCCGCAACGAAAAACAATAGAATTAAACCCTTGTGTCGATCCGTTATTGTGCTATAGAGCAAGTAAAATCTATCGCTCGGACCGCTGAGTTCGACTGCAAACTTCGCGGCAAACCTCTATGCTATAGAGCTTTTGGATCGTTGAGTCACGCTAGGTCACCACCGAAGATTCAGACTTTAACCTGCTTCGTCTCGGTTGTAAAGCCCAAGAATCGGCTGCAACCGCAATAATACTGCATTTCATAACGAACGATTCCATTCTTTGTATAAATTCAGCGCGGTCTTTTCCACAGGGGTAAGGATCAAAAATTTTGATAGAGTGACCAATCCCACAACACTGCTATAGCTTAACAGTCAAGGATCGATAAAGTGAAAAAAGGCGCCCCGCATTTTTTTCTTGACGACACTGTTGTAGGTACTATATAGCATTGTTCTAATCTTATTGCAGTAGTTGTCAGACAAGGTTCTGGTTCCACCAAAGCGTCTTCCGGAGGTTCTGCGATGCGAAAGTTGAAATGGATGGGGATTGGATTTTTGCTGCTGGCCAGCGCGGTCGTCGCGATACAGCCAGCGGGGAGCCAGGAAGTCACGGCATCGATTATCGGGACAGTTACGGATCCGAGCGGAGCGCCGATCAAAGGCGCAACGGTTGTGGCAAGGGACGTCGATCGCGGAACCGTTTGGACTGCGGAAACCGGTGATGACGGAGCTTTCCATATCCTGCGGATCGCAGTGGGGACCTATTCAGTCGAAGCCACGGCCAGCGGTTTTCAAAAGGTGGCGTATCCCCCCTTCGTGCTCGTGCTTAATCAGACTGCGCGAATTGGCTTCCAGATGAAGGTTGGTAAGATTTCGGAATCTGTCGAAGTGATCGGCCAAACTCCCTTACTTCAAACGCAGAGCAGCGAGGTCAGCACGTTGATTGATGCGAACACGACTGTTTCGCTGCCGCTGGCCTCGCGGAATTACCTTCAGTTGACTCTACTCACACCTGGTGCCACGAATCCCAACCCGCAAACCATTCGATTAAATCAGAACATGACGAGTTCCGGACGCCCCCAGATCAACGGTAACCGCGAACAGTCGAATGAGGTGCTTCTCGATGGTCTGGTGAACACCGAAGACACCAACAACGAAGTCGGGTATCAACCGGCTCCTGATGCGATCCAGGAATTCAACGTAATCACCCAGAATGCGTCAGCCGAATTCGGCAATTATCAGGGCGGTGTGATTAGCGCCAGCATCAAGTCAGGAACCAACAAGTTTCACGGGTCGGCGTACGAGTTTCTCCGCAACGACGTGTTTAACGCAAATACTTGGTCGGCAGGACTTCGGAACGGTGCGGCACCGATTGCCGGTCAAACGCAAGCAAACGGCGTACTGGACAAGCCGAAACTACGCTGGAATGAGTTCGGGGCAACCTTCGGTGGCCCGATCATCAAAGACAAACTGTTCTTCTTTGCAGACTACGAAGGCGGCCGTTTCGACATTCCGTCCTCCGCGCAGGCCTACCAGTTGCTGACGCCCAACGAGATCGCGGGTAATTTTGGGCAGCTGTGTACAGATCCAGGCGGCAGCTTCACTGGAGGTGTGTGTACAGGAGGAACACAGCTTGTATTCCCGAGCGGCGCAAATCAGGGCCAACCAATTCCGAACAACGATTTGGCGGCCGCCGGTCTTACCATTAATCCCGCCGCTCAAGGCCTGTTTGCTTTACCTGCGTACACCGCGGCGTTAGCCCATACCCAAAATACCACCCAGGGCTCGAATTATTTCGCTCCGGGCAACAGCACTCTTAACAACAACCAGGGCGATTTGAAGATCGACTACAACGCTTCCAACGCCGATCGCATTTTCTTTCGCTACACTCAGGCGCACATTACGAATCCCAGTGCCAACGTCTTTACATTGGGAAACCCCGGAACCGCGATCGACGAGCCGATTACAAATATTGTGGCTAACTGGGTGCACACTTTCAATCCGAATCTGTTAAACGAAGCGCGTATAGGCATCAGCCGCGTCAAATACAACCAGACTTCGAATGTCTCGGGGTTAGGGAATCTGGGGCAGCAGATCGGCATTGCAGGCGGCAACGAGTTCTCCCCAGGATTGCCGGCGATCAATGCGGGTGGTATCGCGTTCGGCACCAACAACCTACTGCAACAGTTCGGAACGGGAACCGGCCAGGTCGAAGACAACTTGATCATTTCGCACGGTCGGCACACTTTTAAAACTGGATTTCAGTACTGGCGCGAGCGCCAAAACTACAGCTACCCCGGGAACAACGGAGTTCTAGGCACGTTTAATATCAGCGATTTGACCGGCTCGACTCAAGCCGACCTTTGGCTTGGCCTGGTGGGCGGTGGCGGCCGCGATGCGGGAGCGGCGGAGTTTGGAACCCGTGGTAACGTCTTCGGAGCCTTCGTCCAAGACGATTGGCGTGTATCGAACACACTCACTTTGAACATCGGGTTGCGTTTTGAGGATCACACGCCGATGTATGAAATTCATAATCGCGAGGTCAATTTCGGACTTTACACGGGAACGCTTGAGGTGGCGCAAGGCCAAAATGCGCTCTACGACAACTATCTGGGTAAAGGAGACTGGCAGCCCCGGTTTGGCTTTGCATGGTCTCCCGCAAAATTTGGAGGCAAAGCCGTTTTCCGCGGTGGCTACGCCACCTCGTCCTACATGGAGGGGGGCGGTGCCAACCAGAGATTGACGGGAGACTGGCCGTTCACGCAGGCGAGCTCCGGGGTCCTGTCAACCCTGGATCAGGGATTCGCTCCGGCGCCGCCGGTATGTCCCCTGCCGCTGACCATCACGTGCTTCACGGGAGCGCGAATCAAGGTTTTCGATCAGCACCTGCGACCGGCCAACACGCAGCAATGGAACTTTACCTTCCAGTATCAAATCGACAACTCGACGACTATGCAGTTAGGGTACGTTGGGCAGCATGGAACAAATCTCTACAACTTTGAGGCTCTGCAGCAGAAAGAACTCCTGTTGGCAGGTGGCGGTATCGCGAAACCGGGAGAAGTTGGCGTCGTGGGCAACAGTGCCTACCTCGATAACAATGTCGTGGGCAGCGGCTATATTGGCGGAACCCTTTCTAATTCCGACAGTTCCTATAATTCGTTGCAGGCAGTGCTGAAACGCAGCATGAACCACGGTTTAGAGGGACAGGTGGCATACACGTATTCGAAATGTCTGACCAACTCACCGGGCTTCTTCGGCACTGGTACATGGGGTGGAAACGGGTCTCAGACCTCGATGGGATTGCCGGGCTGGCAGAATATCTATGACCCGCGCTCCGATTGGGGACCTTGCTACTACGATGAAACTCACATCCTGAGCAGCTACGCGAGCTACCAGCTTCCTTTTGGTCGGGGCAAGAGATTCGGTAGCAGCATGAACCCGGTTGTCAACGCGGTAGTCGGCAACTGGGAAGTCGGTGGAATCGTTACCTGGCACTCCGGCAACGCGATCACGACCACAATCGGTTTCCAGGATCCTTCTGGAACCAGTGGCCCGGGGCCGTTGTTCGCTAGTGAGCGGCCGGACTGCAGCGGCGTACCAACCTACGACAAGGGAGTTCACACGGTTGCTGGCGTTCCAGGTTCCGCTTACATTCAGTGGTGGAACCCCAATACCTTCAGTCTGCCGGCCGCGAACACATTCGGCACGTGTAGCGCGGGCGATCTTCGTGGCCCACGCTATTCGGTGACTGACATGAGCGTTCATAAAGACTTCCTCATCACCGAGACGAAGAGATTGGAGTTCCGGACAGAGTTCCTCAACCTGTTCAACCATCCGGTCTTGGACTTCGCGGGTGGTATCTCAGCCTTCCAGCTGGGTAGCAGTAATTTTGGCCAGATAAGCGCATCCCAGGGCGAACGCCAGATCCAGTTCGCGCTTAAGTTCTACTTTTGAGAGATGTATCATGGGGCAGGCGTCGCCGACGCTTGCCCTTTTTTTATGCCGAGAACTACCTACTCGTCGCTTGTTGGCAATCTGCTTTGGTGTATGCTGACGGCATTCTCCTTCGCTCAGAGCAAACAAATTCCAGCGTCGGATCCCACCGCCAACGCGAAACACGCGGTGGAGGTGGCCAAAACGGGCCATTGTAAGGAAGCCCTTCCCCTTCTCAAGAAAGGGGCGGGCGGCACCGCGAACCGGGATCTCAAGCGCGACGTGGGATTTGCTGGGGTGCGATGCGCGATGTTTGCGGACCAACCCGACGCCGCTATCGACTTCCTGCGCACGCTGATCCACGAATTCCCGCGCAATCCCGACGTTCTCTACTTGGCGGTCCACACCTATTCAGATCTGTCGACCCGCGCTTCGTCGGAGCTGGCGAACGAGGCACCGAATTCCCGTCAGGCGCAAGAACTCAATGCGGAAGCGCTGGAGATTCAAGGTAAATGGGAAGAGGCGGCAAGCATATATCGGCAGATCCTGAAAGAAAATCCGAGCGTCACCGGAATCCATTACCGGCTGGGGCGCGTTCTCGTATCTAAACCTGGGTTTGGTCCGGAGGCGGCCGCGGAGGCCGAGAAGGAGTTCGAGAAGGAATTGCAGATCGACCCTTCGAACGCGGGGGCGGAATACGTGCTGGCAGAGATGGCTAAACAGCAACAGCAGTGGGACGAGGCGATCCAGCATTTCTCTCGCGCCGCGAAACTCGACGCGGGATTTGGGGACGCTTTTGTTGGGTGGGGAGGGGCGCTGGTTTCCGAGAAGAAGTTCTCCGAGGCGATCGCGCCACTCGAAATCGCCGTCAAACTACAGTCAGGAAATCCCGCTGCGCATTACCTTCTAGCGATCGCCTATGCCCGGTCGGGGCGTAAAGAGGATGGCGACCGGGAGTTTGCGATCCAACAGAAGTTGACACAAAAGGGCGCCGCTGGCGAACCGCCATCTGAGTCCCAGCAAACCCAGAATTGAACCACGCCCGTGGGAGCGCGCCGATATGCGTTTCCGATCTCAACCGCTGATCCAAGAATTATCGACGTGAAGCCCCCCCCTCTGCGACCAACTCGGGAAGTTCGGCAAAGCTCTCGCCGGCGCTTTCTGCAGGGAATCGGCGGCGGTTTCGTGCTGGCCAGCCTGCCGCGCTTATCGTTTGCGGCGCCAGCGCCTGTTTACCCGTTTACCGAGATACTATCTGCAACCAGTGGCATCACGTGGACCCACTCAAACGGGAAGTCCCCCGAGAAATATTTGCCGGAGACCACGGGGGCCGGGTGTGCCTTCCTGGATTATGACGGTGATGGTTGGATGGATATTTATCTGGTGAATAGCGGGAAATGTGATTTCTTTAATCCCAGCCCACCGTTGCGCAACGCTTTGTATCGGAACAATCGCGACGGCACCTTCACCGATGTTACGGACAAGGCAGGTGTGGCTGCCGGCGGTTACGGCCAAGGCGTCGCCGTTGGCGACTACGACGCAGACGGCTTTCCTGATCTATATGTCACACAATATGGACGAAGCATCCTATATCACAACAACGGCGACGGCACTTTCACGGATGTAACCGAAAAGGCCGGAGTTGCTGCGCCTGGATGGTCATCGAGCGCTGTCTGGTTCGATTACAACAATGACGGGCGGCTCGACCTGTTTGTGTGCCGCTTCGTGGATTTCGATAAGTCCAAACACTTGCCTTGCGAGGCGGATAACAAACCGGGTTATTGCGTTCCAAGGCTCTACAAGCCCATGGCTAGTTGGCTGTTTCACAACAACGGCGACGGCACTTTTACCGATGTCAGCAAGATCTCGGGGATCGGCAACTACCTCGGTAAAGCCTGGGGGGCGGTGGCGACCGACATTAATAACGACGGTTGGATGGATCTCTTCGTGGCCAATGACACCACGGCAAATTTCTTGTTCGTGAATCGCGGCGGTGGCCGTTTCGAAGAAATAGGAGCACCAGCGGGCGTGGCCTACAGTGAGGCCGGTCGTCCGCGGTCAGGAATGGGAGTGGATTCCGCGGATTTCAATGAGGATGGATGGATGGATCTTTTCGTCGCCAACATCGATCACGAAATGTATTCCCTCTACCAGAACAACCGCGATCAAACCTTTGACGACCAGGCCGGCGCCACGGGCATTGCGTCTGCCACGCGCTTGATGAGCGGCTGGGGGTTGAAGTTCTTCGACTACGACAACGATGGAGATCTTGACCTGTTTCTATCGAACGGCAATCCCGACGATCTGATTCAGGTTTACCACAAAGATGTGGACTACCAGGAACCGCTCCTCCTGTTTCGAAGCACCGGCAAGGGTTTTGAAAATGTCAGCGAGAAGAGTGGTCCAGTTTTTGCAAAGGAACTCTCCGCTCGAGGGCTCGCAGTCGGAGACTTCGATAATGACGGGTCCGTCGACGTGCTTATTTCCGTGAATGGCGGTGCACCACTTCTCTTGCGAAACAACGTTGGGAAGCTGAATCATTGGCTCGGCTTAACATTGGTAGGAACAAAATCAAATCGAGATGCTGTCGGCGCTCGCATCTCATACCAAGCCGGTGACCTAAGGAGAAGCAGGTTGAAAACCGGGGGCGGCAGCTATTTATCGTCGCACGATCCCCGGTTCGTCCTCGGGCTTGGCCAAAGAACGAAGATCGATATGCTCGAAGTGAAATGGCCACTGCCGAGCAACACGCTCGAACGCTTTACCGATCTTCCCATCGATCGTTACATCACCATCGTGGAAGGTACGGGCAAGTGGAAGTGACGGCAAGGTCTTAACCGGGGAATAACTATTCTTCAAAAGAATCACCATGAAGGCTATCTCCATCGTCGGCGTGCTTTGTGCATTGCTGGCGGCACCCTGCATATTTTGCCAAGATACCGATCAGCCGCCGCACGAACAGCTTGGCCCAGTCCCGCCAGAGGCCTCGCTCCGTGGCGGCCAGCTTCGGGCCTCACGCGACAACTATGTCGGAGATGAGGCGTGCGGCGCGTGCCATCGAGCAAAGGTTGATGACTTTCGCCACTCCGCTCATCACTTCACATCCAGTCTGCCTGACAAGGACAGAATCCTCGGCAACTTCACGGCCGGTTCAAATGTGGTCGTCACGTCCAACCCGGAGTTAACTTTCCGGATGGAAAAAAAAGAAGACGGTTTCTTCCAGACCGCGGTGCAGGGAATCCCCCCCTACCAGACAGCCCGCACCGAAAAAATTGGTGTCGTCATAGGGTCCGGAGGCAAGGGACAGACATATTTGTTTTGGAAGGGAGATGAGCTTTTTCAAATGCCCGTTTCCTACTGGGCAGAGCTTGGGTGGGTGAACAGTCCGGGGTACCGCGACGGCGTAGCAAATTTTGATCGGCCCATAATCCCGCGTTGTCTGGAGTGTCACGCGACCTACTTCGAATCGGTTCCACCCCCAGCGAATCGATATGGCAAAGCCGGTTTTCTGTTAGGCATCACATGTGAAAAGTGTCACGGGCCAGGACGCGAACATCTAGGTCGTGAGAGTTCGAAAAACGCTGGATCGTCTGACTCAGCCGTGCTCAATCCCTCCAGATTCTCTCGCGAAAGACAAATGGATCTTTGTGCCTGGTGCCACGCGGGACAGGGGCGGACGCTTGCCAAATCGTTCTCATTTCTGCCAGGCGAACCTCTTGACAAGTACCTGGAATTCCCACCGCCAGATCCGAGCGTCGAATTTGACGTGCACGGCAGCCAGGTCGAATTGCTGGAAAAGAGTCGCTGCTTTCAGTCATCCGCCATGACATGTCTAACCTGCCATGACGTTCACGCTGTCCAACATGATGCGTGGGAATTCTCCCAGCGTTGTTTGAGTTGCCACAAACCTGGAACTGCCACTTTCCAAAGGCAGGGGCATCAAGCCGTGAGCAATTGCATTGATTGCCATATGCCGCGGCAAGAGACGAATCTCATTGTTTTTGACTGGAATGGCAAGAAGGTTCGGCCGCAAGTTCGAAGTCATTGGATAAGGATCTACTCAACGACAAATCGATCCGAGTGACGCCGGGAAATGATTGCTGACTGCACCCACCATTCCGGTTGGGCTCGTACTATACGACTACGAGACTTGCGGACTTGTTTCTGCTTGTCTCGGTAACAGTGCAGATCGCGCGGATTCTCGCTTACGTGGGTAGGTGGCGATTGTCTCTGGCAAGCGTCCTCATATCGCCATTTTGGGTTGGCAGCGAGATGGTTGCGTAGTTGTTGGGGGTCGCACTTGCCTTCGACACGACTGTTCCCGCTGTCTCCAGACTGATGGCAATCAATGTTGCGAGTGGAATTCTCGAAACTGTTGCGGCGATTATCCCACGGGATAACCTATATTTCGCGGTGCACGGTTCGGAGGTTCAGCTCGACAATCAGTTCCCGCAGAATTCGAACGAGCTGTACTGTCGCCCGCCGCTCTTTTCCTCGCTTACCCAATCGATGACGCGGCATTGCGAAATCCCGCGACGCTCGGTCCGCCGTCGGATGCGATGTTAAGACAACGGAGGAGTGCGATATCGAATGCGCCAGACAAGTTCGACGTCCTTCAACGTGAGCCTGGCAAGCACTGGAGTAAACCGTGAAGGATCCTCGGATTCCCCAAGGGTCGTCCAAGCATTGACGGACAATTGGCATCGGTCGTTGTCGGGAGTCTGTCGGATTACTGGCACAAACTGCGTCGGAGCGATGTTGTAGCGCGGAGCCCACCCCACTTCATCCGGATCAGTTGCGAAATGATCCTCGATGATTTGCTTTCGCCGAGACAGGCAGTAGCGTCCGCACATGCCGCCAGTATGACCGAAAAAAGATCGACTCGACAAAAAGAGTGGCCAGGACGAGGGCCAACTTCTTCTGGCCATCACCGCTGAAGGTTCGTCCCGGGCCCCGTTTCTGGGCTGCCGCTTGTGTACCTCCAACTGAACCGGCCGCGCCACTGAAGCGATTTCGGGATCGTAGTATTCGTAAACCTGCGACTTAAAAGTTCGAACTCGAATGGGGTACTTGGCGCGCAGGCGATATTTCAATGTGACGACCTCTCCCGGAGCAAACGAGTCGAAGTAGAGCAGCGCTTGCGTCGCCGTAAGGCTGAACTTCGATAGATGGCCGCTTTTATGGCCGGCGCTCTTCTCCTGATAATCCTGCAGATCCTCGCTGAGCAGGTCAAAACCGGGGGGAATGCCGAGATCGACCATTACCATGTTGGCCGCCTTCGGCAAGTTGTTTCTGACCGTTGCGCTTGCCGTCGCAATATCGTCTTGCGCGAGGCGGGTGCGGTCATAGGCAATATCGATCGAAAGTGGCTCGCCCGCAACTTTTTCATCCCACGGCAGGTAATAGCTTCCCACGATCTGGTAGGCAAGAGCGCCCTTCCCCTCAAACTGGAGCCCGATCGTCGATACTCCTTCTGCGTTGACGTTCTTGAAAACGAATTGATGGAATAAGTCGTTGTTCTCTGGCGTCAGTTCAAACTTTTCTGCGGGCTTACCATCCAGCAGCACTAGCACCGTTCCGCGTACGTCAGCCGCACCTTTTTCCGTGGCCGTCAGCAGCGCGCGCAGCGCCATGATCGTGGCCTGCGTGGTGCCCCAGGTTCCATTAGCATCTTTTTTCGACGCGATGTAAGCGAGGGCCTTGCGCGCGGTTCCCGATGACTCGCCCGATTGAAGCAGCGCCTGCACGGCGAGGCCAGTCGTCTCCACGGCGGCGCTCGGCCCGGTGGCATAGACGCTCGTCTCCTCCGCACTCCACCAGACCTGCTCGTCTCTCTCGGTGCGCGCATCGAGTAGCATTTGAATCGCCTGCTGCGTAAACTCGCGGTCTTCTTTGTAGTCGGCAGCAAAGTTGGCGACCACGGCCAGCGTGTAGGTATCCACCTTGGCGGTCATGTGTTTTTCGACAAACTGTTTTGCCTTTTCAACCGGGGGCCCCTGATATCCGGTGTCTTTGAGCGCCCAGGCGAGGTACGCAGTAATCCGCAGCACGTCCGAGTTGTAGCGATTGGTTGCGCCTTCATTGATGAATTGCGTGTCCGGCTTCCAACTTCCGTCTTCCTGTTGCTGGCTCGCCAGCCACTGCTGAGTTCGCGAGATGAGCCTCGGGTCAACGTCGTGAACCTTCGACATATCGTAGAACTCCATCAAGCCGTAGGCAGTCAGGATCTTGTTAGCTGGCGCATTCCCGAACCAAGAAAATCCGCCTCCCGGCACTTCGAAGGTGAGCAAGCGCTGATAACCATTTGCGATAAATCCTTCGGCCTTGGCATGCACCTCCGGCGTCAGCTTTTTGCTGCGCTTCATGTAATCCAGCGCCAGCACATTTGGATACGTACTCGACGAGGTTTGCTCAAAACAGCCATTCGGCATGCGCAGAATGGCATCCATCCCTTCCACAACCTGGCTCATGGGGCCAGGATAGAGCCGCACAAAAATCTTGCTGGCTTCGGGAATTGAATTCGCCGGAAACGCGAGTTCGTGCTGCACCGTATTTTCCAGGCGGCCGTTAAAGACGAGACTTTGCTCCCGGCCATTGGGAATGACTTCGATTTCTCGCACGACGATGTCGGCACGATCGTTGTCGGCACGATTCGAGCCGCCTGGCATGCGCGCTGCGAGCGTGAGCTTGAACTTCCCGATGCGCCGGGCTTCGAGCGTGAACTGCGAACTGCCGACGTGAGCCGAATCTACCGCGACAGATTTCTCACCCGAGTCGTCGACCAGCGAAAACCAGTCGTCGGATTGAAGTTTCAAATTCACATCTCCGCGCGAATCCGAATAGTTGTAGATAGCCACCGGAATCGAAACGCGGTCGCCCTGGGTCAGCGTTACTGGCAGATCGAGATCGACAAAGAAATCCTGAAAGACCTTCAGGCTCGAGGTCGACGTGCCGAGCGCTCCCTGCTGGGTAGAGGCGATCATCGCCATGCGCCACGTTGTAATGGAGTCGGCCATCGGAATCACGATGCTGGCGCGTCCATCCTTATCGGTAATGATCTCCGGGTTGATGTAGAGCGCCTCGGGAAAATAGGAGCGCACATGCGCGGCGGGCGCGGAACTTTCTTTTGCGAGCACTCCATTATTGACGGCCTTGAGATCAAAAACATTGCGACCATTGAGGGGCAGGTCCTGAATACGTTCCCGGTCGACGACCATCCCGCCCATCGCTCCGGCTGCGCCCCAAGCTACGCCGCCGGGCACAGGCGCAGCAATCTGCGCGGATTCAGTCTGAACCTGTACGCTCGCCCCAGCTACTTGAACCACCTCTGAGGCTTGACCGACCGACAATACTGCGGAGAGCACTGCCCGGTCGCGCACCTCAAGCGTAAGTGTCTGCGCCGCCGTTTTGAATCCCGGTTGCGTCACTTGGATAACGTAATCACCCTTGGGCAACCCAGAGAAACTGAATCGGCCGGATACATCTGTCGTCGTCGAACGAATGTTCCCACCGGCAACCCTGCGTAACCCGACATCGGCTCCAGGTATAACGGCGCCGGTCTGGTCGGTCACAGTTCCGACGATCTCTGCCCGTCCATTAAGTGGGCCTCGGTCATGTTCAATGTTGACGTTAATCCTGTCTGACCCCGGATCGGGCGGCCCCGCAATCCATTTGCGATGAAGAAGCAAAACAGCCTGCAGATCGTCGGCCGTGTTCGGTTGGCCGTCTGGGCCCGCGCTTCGCACCAGGTAATAATTCTTCGACGCATCCCAGCGAGCCCGTTCAAATGTAAGTTCGTGGCCCCACGGATCGCGAAACTCCGCGTCGCCCGACCGTGCCAGCTTCCCGTAAACGTCCGTCGGATCGCCGGCCTTTGGATTCTTCTCGTAAGCCGCGCTCAGCTCTTTCGCTAACCGGTTGGCCTGCATTTGAAACTGTTGCTCGTATCGTTGCCAGTAATCCGCGTACTTCGTCATCGGCAAGTCGTTGCCGAACTTGGTCTCAAACTTATTCGGAGTCACGATTTCTGTCGCCGAGAACAAGGCCCGCGCCGCCCGGTCACGTTGTTCAGCCTGCGATTTCTCAACCGGTTCGACAATCTCCGGGATACCGATCGAGTGGATCTCATACCGCGGCTTCATTACCTCCTGCTCCAGATAAAAGAAGACCTTGGCAAAGCCCGGCTGCTTCTCCGCCAAGGCAAACACAGCTTCGTCCACCACCTGCAATCCAAGCGCAGCATGGACGCCCTCGCCATGTGAGTTGGTCAGGTGAAACTTGATGCGTGCGTCGCCGCCGGGCTTGTAGACTCCGGCATCAGCAACCGTCTCAATTTTTAGTTCGTTCGCGGGCTGCACAAAGATCAGCCGGTGATCGCCAACCGGCTCAGCGTCCCGACCGAAAAGATACGCGCTGATATCGACCGTCCCCGCCATCTCAGGCGTGGCTGTGAGCGAAAGTTCCGCGTGGCCATTTTCAAGATCGAGATCGCGTGTCAGCACCGTCTGGCCCTCTTTTACGATGTCGATGTATGCCGACCCGCGTAGCTTGGTGGAGAATACCTTGAGTTGAATGCGCTCGCCCGCGCGATAAACAGCTCGTTCCGCGCGCAGCAGAATCTCGTCTTCGCCGTCGCGGGCTTCTAGTTCAACCTTGTTCGACGCATGGTTTCCTTCCTGATCGTGAGCTTCGATCTCGAGCTTATCCTTGCCCGCCTTCACCTTGAGGTGAACTACGGCGATGCCTCCGTCATCGGTCGCTGCATGCTGATCCCCATTCGTTGAAGATCGAACCGTGACGTCCGCCTTCGCCGGCGTTCCATCCGGATAAGAAGTGAGAATAAAAACTTCGTTCTCCAGACTAGGTACTAGCGTGCCGCCTTCGGGAATCGCAGTAATCATCAGCGGCGAATCGCTCACCGTGATCGGCTGGCCACGAGTCTCCGAATGCCCAGCGGAATCTTTGACCGTCGCCTCAATCAACATTCGAGCCGCGCCGTGATTAAGCGGCCGCCCGGCAAAGTATTTCGGCAATGTCAGATCGAAATGATAGGAACCGTCTGAGTCCGTTTTTCCTTTGGACGAAGCGACTTCAGAGACCGACACATCCATCGCCGAAGCTTTCATGCTGAGTTCGGCGTGGTCCACCGGCTTTCCAAAAAAGTAGTTGGCGCGTACTGTGCCGGTAACATGATCGCCAGGTTGATAACCGCGCTTCTGCTTCTTGCCATTTTTCTCATCCGCAAATTCAACGGCCACCTTGAATTTCGGCAGGACATATCGCTCCACATTAAGCGCGATTTCAGCCGTATTCGTGGGCGCATCGGCATCCCCTATCAACGCACGTAGATGATACGTCCCCAGATTGACCTCGTCGGCCAAGCCAAATTCAGCCGACGCAACTCCGAACTCGTCGGTCGCGGTCGCTTTTTTGAAGACTTTGTTGCCGCGAGAATCTTCCACTTCGAACGTGAGAGCGCGCTTCGCCGCTGCCTGATGATCCGAGCGGTCAAGTGCAAGCGCCCGCACATGAATCATCTGCCCCGGTTGGTACAGTGGCTTCTCCGTAGTAAGCAGAATGGAAACCTTATCCTCGAGGCGCACGTTCTGCGTAAATTCGGTCGACCCGATCGTGGTATCGGCAACATAGCTCAGCCGGTAACTCCCAATCGCAGCGGCAGGAAAGCGAAATTGCGCTTCCGTCGTTCCGCGCCGATTCAAATGACCTGAGAAAAGGACGCGCGGCTTGTCATCCGCTGATTTGCCATCAACCGATTTATCGTCCGCGTCCAGCAATTCGATCTGAACCGAACCGCGGCCGGAAATCGCCTGATCCTTGGTGTCCGTAACAATCACGCGCACGGCCGCCTGACCTCCGGCGATATAAGACTGCTGGCCCAAAATATGAATTACCGGCCGGCTCAAGATCTGGGAGATCGATTCCGTTCCTTCGAGATCAGGCTTTGACGCGTCGTCATATTCGAAACGGTACCGAACTCGATGCCACACCAGATCGTCAATGGCCAGAGGCTTTTCCAGTCCTACCTCACTCTGTAAGTGTCCGTTTCGAGCGGTGATTCTTACTAGCTGTTCGGTGTGCCCAATGGCCTGATCTTCCGGATTCAGAACCTCCACGGTGAATCGTCCTGCTCCTGCATGGAGATCCTGGTAAGGAATGGTTAGCCGCAACATTCCTTGCGAATAAATTGCGATCGGGGAGGACACATGAGGCGCGGCCTGAAACGGCTGCTGGCAAACGAATCCGAACATTGTGAAAAATGCAGCGACTAGCAGGAGCGTGAATCTGATCGCCGTCTGGTGCCATTTGCCCTGAACCATGGAGTCCTCCGAGACACTTCTAGAGTGCCAACATTGCGAGAGCCTGAAATAGCCGAGGCATCACGCGTCCCCCTTCGCGTCAAGGGCCGGGCGGCGCGCCGCGCTTCGTTCGTACAATCGGAGTTCGCGCCTGATCGGGAGTTTTGCAGAATATTTTTTGCGGAGTCTTATCTGAGGAGAGTTTACGAGTTACTGCTGGCGCCAGTGCGCCCCGTCTTTGCTGGCCCAAACCGTGCCGGAATCCGTGGTTAGGAGGAATACTGCGGCCTCGTCAGCCTTCCCCAAGGTCTCGTTCTTAGGCTTCGGTGGAGCGTCACTCCTGTATGCCGGTGTTATCTCAATGCGGACCGCCTTGCCGGTCCATTGCGGATTGATCTTTTTCCACTTCTTGCCCCCATTGCGGCTCAGGAAGAGATTGCCCGTGCTATCGAGAGATAGAAAGCGCTTGCCGTGCGACACACTTGCCACAACCGGCAGCCCGGACGGCACCACGATGGCCCTCATACTGTGCATTTCTGTGATGACCTTCCCCGAAATCACCTCGCCCGCGTTGGCCGATTCAGTTTGGACCTCTACTGCAGCACTTGCTGCCTGCACTGTCACTGCTTCCGACGCCGTCCCTATGTCGAGCACGGGCTGCAGCATGGCAAGTTGGCTCGGATTCAACTGGATCGATTGTTTGTTTGTCCTGAAGCCGCTTGCCGTCGCTGTCAACTCGTACTGGCCAGCCGGTAGTTCTGTCAGATGGAAGCTGCCATCCACGCCCGTCGTTGTCTCTCGCGTCTTGCCGGCCGCATCGCGCAGAGATACACTCGCCCCCGAAATAATGGCGCCAGTTCGATCCGTGATGCGGCCGGAGAGTTCGGCGAGCGTGTTGCCTTGTCCGCTGGCGCGCTCTATCTCTAATGCAGGCAGGTCCTTCTTGTCGGCTAAGCTATTTTGTGATGCCGCGCCCTGCGCGTGTTGGGCCGTCGAGAGTTGCTGGAGATCCAAGACACTCCGGCCAGTCAATGGCACTTGGGGCGAAAGCCCGCCAATCACACCGCCCGCGGATCCCCCCGCATGCCCAAACAGAGCACCAGCAGAAGGGTCAGCGACAGTCGTCTCTGGAGCAGCAATTTTTGCCGCCGGTTGCCCGCTCGACTGAGGCATATTGAAGGATTTAGGCAAACTCAAGTTCGCCTGCCCCGAATGATTGCTCGCCGGCGCGGCGACTCTGGCTGCTTCAGATCTCCGATCCTTCTCCGAGTCGGTGCTAGGCGCAACCGTCGTTGGCGGAAGATGAACTTCGGTTTTTCGCAAACTAGCAATCTGTTGCGGGTTCCGCACAACGCTGTCACGGTTCCAAATATGGACCAGCACCGCAGCCACTCCACACGCCAGCGCCGCCGCGGGCAGCCCGACCGGCAAAAGCCGCCCCCATATCCATCCTTTCACCGGCGTTCGCGTAGCCGGCTGCATCTCCTCATGCGGTTGCATGAAAAAGACTGCCTTGCGACACTCCCCGCATTCGGCCAGATGCGCCAGCATCTGCTCGTGCTCCCGCGACGTAGCGGCACCCTCCACGAACACACTGAGCTGGTCAGCGTCAGGATGTAGCCCGAGTTGGAAATTCCAGTTCACTCTTGTCGTTCCTTATTAGAGTTCGGATCGTCCTCCGATTTTTGCAGCAAATTACGCAGATTGATATCCACATCCCTGGGATCGGTCCCGAGCGCCTCCTCTGCCGCGCGCCGACTCAGGCCCCTCGTTCTAAGAGTCCGCAGCAGCTCTTTTCGTAGATGCTCAGTGGCGCGCTTCAGTTTTCGACTGACCGTCGCTTCGTGAACCCGGAGAACGCGGCTTATCTCGTGCAGGGTGTGCTGGTCCAGGTAGTAGGCAGAGAGCAGGAAACGCTCTTCTGCGGAAGCCGCGCTCAGGGTCATCTTGATCGCCCCACGCATATCCTCTAATTGTTTGAGTTCAAGATGTTCGGAAACTCGCGCCGCTGGTTCGATCTCACCCAGTCCGGTTTCCCGGCCGATCTTCCTGTACTGGTTCACGCGGCGCTGCGCCAGAATCGCACGCAGCCATCCCATGAGCGATCCTCGCCCCGAGTATCGAAGTAGCGGGGACCAGCGCCTGCCTTCGCGTTCCGTCAGCCCGAATAGCTCAGAGTAAAGCGCGCTCGCCAATTCTTCGCCCAACGCCGCCGACCCAGTCATCTCCACAGCGGTTCTTGTCAGCTGTTCCCGATATTCGGCTAGAAAGCGACGCCATGCGGACTCGCGCCCCAGTGCGCATCCGCGCGCGATTGCAAGCTCTTCGAGGTGAAGAGCCCGCCAGAAAATTTCTTGCTGCCGCTCGTTGGCCTGCTTTCCAGGGTCAAGCCCGAAGTTGTCTCGGGCTGCTATCGCTTCAAGGGCCTCGGCAAACTCCGCCTTGCTTACCTCGACCCGCGACGCACCGGCCACGCGCCAAAGCTCTTCGCCGAGCACCTCGGGCAAAAGTCGGGTCTCTGGCCCAATCTCCACCTCGAGCGCGATCCGATTCGCCACCGGTGGCGTGCTGTCTTCCGCCACGGAAGGTTCTGTTTGATTGATATTGGGAGGCGGAATGTCCACGCCCGCCCATTAAATCATATCGTCCCGTTGTAGTCCGTTCTTTGCCTCTTTCAAGACTAGCGGTGGTCAGAACCCCGACGTCCGTGCCAGGAAAGGCTCAGACGGTCAAACGCTGGTTTTGTGATTTGGGGCAACGCACAACTGTCGACAAATAAGGCCACTGAATGGACAGATTAATTGGCGAGAAACTGGCTTATGGGGAAATGCGTGACGAGACTTGCACAGACCGTTCGTCCGACTTCCTCACTGTGCTCGGAGCCAGTCTGCCACGGCTTTTGGACAAAATCGAACCGAGGTTCCGATTCGGAAACAGGGGAGCCGGCCAGCCCTCGCATATTTGTAAATCGCGATTTTCGAAACGGCAAGGAGTGCGGCCAGCTGTGTCGTAGTCAGGGCGCGCCCAAAGCTTTCGATGCGATCCGCCAGTGCAAGCGGTTGGCACGCTGTTTTGTCTGACATCCTCCTTTCTCCGAATTTGAGTTCGAGATTCATTGAATTTCGGTTACGGTCCCTCGAATTCGTCGACTTCGGGTTGCTCTGCGGCTAGCGCCGTTTGCTCTTCTTCGCGGAGAAGGACCAAGGCCCGCCTCAAGCCTTTAAGAGCCGCCATGGCTTCGCGCTGGACTTTGAAGGCCGGATTGAGCCGTTCCGTCGTCACTACTTCGCCCTTGTTGTTCGTGGCACGACTCAAGAGGTACATGCCCTTGGCCCGAATGCCCTGGGCGGCCATCGTGAGATTAGCCGGCATCATCTGGACGCCTTCAAGAGCGTCCGCGATTTCCTGTCTGACTTCCTCAAGGCTGCGTACCGTTTCGCGGTCGGCGCGATTGGTTCCCCTGGCCTTCTTCTCGCTTACCGACAGCCGCATCCTCGTTATGTGATGTGCTTGGGCCGCTTCACTGCGCCCCCATCTTGCGGAAGATGCGCCGAAGCAGCTCACGGCGTTCGTCCCTTGAAGGTAGGTGACCGCCTTAATCTGCTTTCGTATACCTTTGCGGGCCAAGCGTCGGGTCGCGCTGCGTTTGGAGAAGTATTGCGCTAGGGATTTCATATAAGTCCTTTTCTTTCTTCACTTCTTCGCTATTTCGGCGTCGTCTCACTTTGAGATCTTTACTGTCTTCGCGTGCAAAAAACCGGGGTCCGCCCTCTGATAACAAAAGGGTTTTGGGATTTGACCCCCATACCCGCCCCGGCTTCAAACAAGGAACAATTCCACCGCTATCCGGGTAATTGGACATGTCGTAAAACCCCAATTTCGAAAATAATGTGTTTGTGTAAAGTTTTGATCGGCGGAGGGCTCCAGACAAACACTGCCCGACATTTTCAACAGCCCCCGCTTCACCCGCGTGCCAATTAGTCTGTGCGCGTACAACACTGCGTACAAGCCCCGTGAGCACGCAACCGCCTCGGATTTTGTACGTTCACGCCTATACAGAAGTACAAAACGTACGACATTCACATACAGTGTGAGGGAGCTAAAGCTCTCCTCACTACAGTCTGTAATTGTGCCGGCGGCCTCACCGCGTACGACGCCGCTGATTCCTAGGGCAGCCCGGCGTTTTGATACCCAGGTTGTGCCGCGCCGGATGCCGATGGACGCTAGGTGCTCTTGCAGCTTGCGCACCGTCATGTCTTTGTGGGCACGGATAGCCTCATCAGCCAACGAATCTTGGCCGTCCTTGTTTCCTTTGAAGTGGTTGCTAGTTAGCTGTGCCGCGCCGAGCGAAGACGGAACGATATGAAGCCGATAATCAGGACCGCTAGTTACCTCGAACGGTTTGCTTTCAAAATCCCGTTGCTTGAGGTTTTCCAGATAGCTAGGCGATTCGTAGGGCTTCGCTGGGTCTTGCAACCGCGTTCCCCAACACGATGCCAGGAACGCGGGGCAAGTTCGAAAGATCCACACCAGCAAAATTCTCCAGACTCTAGGCCACCCATTCCAGCGAAGGGTTCGCGCGAAAATGCACCGTTCATAGCTTGGTCGCTGTTGCATTTCTAGTTCTCTGCCCGCCACAGCAAGTCGTCCTTGCACGTCGCGACTGACTCCCACCACGACCATTGGACACTTCACGCAAGTCGTTAACCCTTAGCGCTCGATTGGCGTTGTTCTCCGAACAGGATGCCAGAGGCATTAATCAAATATTGTTCATCGCTAAGCCTCTCAAGCAATTCATCGGGAAATGGAGAGATTTCGCTCTGCAAATATGTGGTCAGTTCGCGATAGATTTCTCGCCGCGCATAGGTCGCCAGTTCGTTGCGGCGGCGCAGCGCATCCTGAATTAGAGTTGCGAGTTCGGGCGTCGCGGCCCGACGAAGCTTCATCGCGATTGCGGGGTAGTCCATAAAGGAGTTGTACTTTTGCCGCATCCAGAATTCTTCCACGGGTGCAGCCAAGGGCGTCTGGCGTACGACGAGCGTCCCAGCCACGCGGTCGCCGAAGCGCTGCATCAGGGGACTGCTCAGTACCGAGAGACCTCCAACCAGATAGGCGAATGGCAGCGCATCAACAACGCGCATCAGATTCCGCACCCACGCCTGTTCTATTCGTAGCGGAAGCCCATCCTGGTCAATCACCCGCAAATGGAAGAGGCGTTTTCCAATCGTCTGCCCGTTCCAGAAGCCCTCAAACAATGCGCTATAGGCGAACCCGATTGCGAACTCCGCGAGCGTAATCACCATGAATCCAAAACCCGGTGCTTTGGAGAAAATCCAGTAGACGAGCAGCCCTATTCCGTTGACTGTGCCCAACACAATAACGGTATCGAGCAACATTGCGTAAAGCCGAGAGGCCGGTCCCGCCAAAGGTAAGCGGAACAACACGCCTTCTGGCGTCGCAATGGTCAGTTCGGCCGACATCGACGCACGCGTTAACTGGGGATCGCTCATCGGTTCTCCGACGGAACGCTCGGGCGCACGTCGGCGCCAATCTCTCTTCGCCCCGTCATCAGTAGATAGATCGTCAGCAGCACGAGTTCCGCTGCGGCTACGGCAACCTTGAACCCATAGGGCAGAACGGGCTCGTGATGCTGAGAAAAAAATGCTTCCATGAGTCCGGCCCACACCAACATCATTGCTAGCCCGGCGACCAGTACCAGCCACTCCCGCATCGATTGCCGAACGTTGCGGTCCTCACGCCGGCGCAAAAGCAGGCGCGCCAAGTAAAACCCCGCCTGTCCGGCGATTAAGATCGAGGGAATCTCAAACACGCCGTGTGGCAACAACCAAGCCGTCATGAATAGTCCGAAGCCCTGTCGCGTGTAATGAACCGCAACGGCCCCGAGCAACACTCCATTTTCGAAGAGGAGGAGCGCAGTTCCGATGCCGAACGTTACGCCGAGCGCTGCTGCAAGCAATGCTACCTCGATGTTGTGCTTGATCAGTTGCGCGGAGAATGCGGCTTCGATCTGCGTGGAATCGAGGTGACGTCCCGTTCCTTGCTCCTCTTCATGCACGCGCTGCCCTGGATTGCGTAGATAATCGGCTGGAAGCAAGACATCTATAGAGGCAGGATCGTAGCGCGCCGCTAGTCCTCCGAAGGCGCAGCCTAACACCGTGATCAGCACCGCCAGCGCGAAATAGCGGAAATGCCGCCGGAATGTTTCAGGGAACGCAGTGAAAATCCTAAGCCAGCGGCGAGGATGCCAGATTTCAGAGCGCATCGGTGGAGCGTAGTAGAGTTCCGCGTAGGCTCGTGCCACGAGCCGCTCCAGATACCGTCTTAGTTCGTGCGCCAACGAACCGTGTGTGACGCGATTCAAATCCGCGGCAGTTTGAGCGTAAAGGTCTTGTAGTTGTTCCGCCTCCGCTGGATTCAGTCGGCGGTCCGGCCGGCTTTCTAACGCGGCGAGCAGCGATTCGAGGTCACGCCAGCGCCGGCGAGCCTGCGCCTGAAATCGTTCGAGATCAAGGATCACAACCGTTGCTCCCGCTTGTTTTCCAGATATCCTTCAACGGCGGTTCGCAGGAACCTCTCCGCAGGAGCGTACCTGAGCTGCACATCCAATTGACGTAGTTGCCGTGCCAATGCAACCAGCCGCTGGTTTTCTCGATCACCCGCCAGCGCCGCATATACATCTTGATCGGTGTTCAGATCCTCCTTTGATGAGAATGCCGGCCGCGCATGAGCCGGCAAAATGCTTGTCATCAAGAGAGCATGGGAGGAGCCGACGAGGCCCACTCCGCGCCGCAAAGAGTCGGAAATCGAGCGCTCTGTCAGATCAGCCAGCAGTACAAGATAGGCACGTCGCCGCAGCCGGATTCGAATGTCGCTGAACGTCGCTTCGTAATCCGCATTTGTTGGCGAAGGCTCAAGATTCAGCAGACAATCACGAAATCGGTGAAAGTGCGATTGACCGCTTCCCGCACGTAGCCAAGACGTCGCTCCATTCGCGTAAGTGACCAATCCAAAGTCGTCACCCAGTTCCAGCGCGACGGTCGCGCCCACCAGCGCCGTTTCCACGGCGAGATCCAGCATCCGTCGCGGTGCACGCGCTGGCAGGGCGGCGCTTTCGGAATCCGTCGTCGTATGGAAGGCGGGATGGAGGGCAAGCGCAGATGCTCTTGATTGATCCACGACAAAATACACTTCCTGCTTTTGCTCCCATTGGAAGAGCCGTGTGACCGGAGCGCCCCGACGTGCCGTGGATTTCCAGGCAATCTCCGAGTAGGTATCGCCGGGCTGGTATTCCCGCAAGCGCTCGAACTCGCGCCCGTGCCCGGTCCACGGTGTCTGCTGAGATGCAACGAGCAAGCGGTAAATCGGGCTGCGTAAAATTTGCTGTCGCCCGGGCCGTAAATTCGCGTCGATCCGCAAAGGCTCGGGCAAATCAAACCATCGTCGCAAACGCCAGATTCGGAAGCGCGACTGCCGCTCGATGCCAACCCGCAGTCCCGGCCACAGCCCGCGTCGAAGCAAAGTGATCTCCGCCGTCCACGGCCAGAGTTGGATATTTGCGGCACTGGTGGAGGTTGATCCTCCTGCGACCGACTGCTCCGGCTGCTGAAGCTTCAGGTGCTGAGGCTTGCTTTTTACGACGAATGCGGTTTCGCTTTCTTGCGTTGCCGGCATGATCGCAGCGCGGATTTCGTGGCGCAGCCACCGACGGACAGAGCCATTAAGCGCAAATGGAATCTGGATCGTTTGCCCTTCGCTCCCCCGAAGGCCTTTCTCCTGCGGCAGCAGAACGGGTGAATAGTCTTCGCGGTTGAGCCAGAGGGCCAAAGCGTCATAACTCGCCAGCAACGCGACAGGCGTGGCGATCAACCCGAACCATAACCATCCATGAGGAAGCCATGGCACGATACACGCCCAAACGCCGAGCAGTCCCATGATCCACACAAACGATTCCTGCGGACTAAAGACTGATCCAGCCGGGCGCAGCGCGATTGGTTGTGAAATCTTGCTTTGCAAAAGCGGATTGGGGCGTGCAGGTTCGGCAGTGGTTTCGCCCGTGGCTGTGACAATCACGTCCGGCCGACTAATGCTCGCGAAGCTCTTGTCCCCATCCGTCATGAATCTCACTTGCTACGATGTTGTCGCTCGATCTCCACCACGCCTGCGGTCTAGCGCGGCACTTCGACCGCCTCCAGCACCGCGTTGATGACCTCGCGAATCTCTACGCCTTCCATCTCGAAATCCGGACGCAGCAGCACGCGGTGGCCGAGAACAGGCATGGCGAGTGTCTTTACGTCCTCGGGCGTCACGAAATCGCGCTCCTCGAGAGCGGCGAGCGCCCGCGACGCCGATAACCACGCGAGTGTGGCCCGCGGCCCCGCGCCAACCCAGACTGCGGCGTGCTTCCGCGTCTGTCGCGCCAGGTTGACGATGTAACCGCTGATGGCGTCACTGACGCGAACTTGCGCGGTAGCGGCTCGCAACAGTTCGAGTTCACCGGATTGCAAAACCGGCACGCGCAAGTCCTCGGCCAAGCGGCGCTCCGGCGAATCGCCTGCTGCCACGAGTCTCGCCAGTTCGTGTTCGTCTTCCGCCGCCGGGTAGTCCATGCTGATTTTGACGAGGAAGCGATCTTTCTGTGCCTCCGGGAGCGGATACGTGCCCTGATGCTCGATTGGATTTTGCGTCGCAAAGACGACGAAGACCTCAGATAGCGCGCAGGTCTCGCGATCGATCGTCACCTGGCGCTCTTGCATCGCCTCCAGCAGCGCCGATTGCGTTTTTGCGGGAGCGCGATTGATTTCGTCAGCCAGCAGGAAATTTGTGAAGACGGGCCCCCGCACGAGACGGAATGCCTGAGTCCTTAAATCGAAAATACTTGTTCCCGTGACGTCTGCCGGCATCAGGTCAGGCGTGAATTGAATGCGCTGGAAGTCGCCGGCGACCGCGCGTGCCAGCGCTTTCACCAGCAGGGTTTTCCCCACGCCGGGCACACCTTCGATGAGCGCGTGTCCGCCAGCGAGTAGCGTTACCAGCGCGAGGTCGATGGCTTCGTTTTGACCGACGATTACGCGGCTCAAGGCTTCCCGAACACGCCGCGCTCCGCTGATGATCGTTGCCAACGACGCTGACGATTGCATCGCCGCTCCTCCAGATTGCGCTTGCCCGTCCGAGCTCGGGACTGGCGTCTCGTTCATGCCATCGTTCATGCGATCCGTGCCTCCAAAGAAATCATCAACGGCTAGCCGTCGAGTTATCAGACACATTGCGGTTGATATGACCCAGCCCCCTTGCGGATGCGCGTCGCTCGGCTATCAACTGGCTCAATTCCTTGTATCCCGCTAGAGGAGGTTGCGCGACCGCGGTGCGCAGCCGCGCGCCCCAACGTGGATCTGCAGAAATGGCCTCTGCATCTTGCGGCCAGTAGCGGCGGAACTGTTCCCAGCACTCTGCCACTACGCGTTCGTTCGCGATGCTCCGTTGAAGTAGGCGTCGCGCTGCGACCCCGGCGCCTTCACCATGACGTACGATCGGCGCACTTGAATTCTGCGCCGGGCGTCGCACTAGATCGCCACTCATATTCCAAAGCAAGATGAGCAAAGTCGCCCAGAAAAGCAGCAGAGCAGTTTGCAGCCGGTATCGCTGCACCAGCCAAAGCACACCCTCATCCTGGCGCAGGCCGTGCAATGTTTCGTCGACCCAGATGACCGGCCGTCCCCCCGCAAGAAAATCTAACAGTACCGGGTTGGGATGTGTCTTGATCGTTTCGTTCAGTAAGAAGGATTCTTCACTGGCGGCAATGAGTTCACCATTTCCGGCCTGCCGCATTGCCATATAGACATGTGGAGTGGTGTCAGGCTTGTCATTGGCTCCCGCAGTCGCGCTGTACAGCACGGTCCAATGCGCATCCGTTTTGAGCCACGAGGCATCGGCGTCGAGATAAATCATCTCGCTGTCCGCCGGCATGGTATGAGGATCAGGCGAGATCCAGGGTGGAGTGTGCTCTTGTGGAGTTCCCCACTCCCTACCGACTTCCCAGCCTTGAGACTTGGACTTTAGTTCCCCACGGGGCTCGACCAGGACAACGCGACCGCCGCGTGTAAGGAAATATTCGAGCCGCTCACGAAACTTTGCTCCGCCCAGGAGTTTTTCATTCCTCATTAGCAAATCGTCAGAGGAGTAGCCTCCTATGAAGAACGCAGTGGTTCTCGACGCATTCTGATCGGATAGGGAATCCTTATCCTGGCCGCGCTTCACCTCGTATCCAGCACGCCGATAGGAATCGAACAATAGGCTGGCGCCGTAAGGATCCTCGCGTAAGCTGGATCCCATGTCGCTCGTTTTCGACTCATTCTGGTGCGCCATAAGCAACAGAATCGCGAACACCGTCGCAAAGATGCCGGCAGCCAGCAACGGACCTCGCCAATTGAGCACCATACCTCTGTCTGCCCCACCATCAGACATACTGTCAGACATGGCTGAGTAACTCCCGCTGATCTTGGCGGTAAGCAGCTACAGCATTTGGCGTCAGCATATACGACCCGTACCAAACGCGATCGAACTGCCGCAGGCTGCCACGTAGTTTCTCGGGAATTTCTGCCCGCGACTCAACGGCAGCCTGGGGGCGCCTTCGCCATCGTCGCGTGAACTCATCGAGATATTCGCGATTCGTGCGATCGCGGCGGATCGTCAGCCATTCGCGTTGAGCCAATCCTGCAAGCAGACCGAAATACGCCGCGCGCAGGGCCAAGCGCAATTCTCCCTCCACTTCCAGTCGCCTCGCCAAGGCGAACCATTCGTCCTCCGAACGTACGCTCGCTAACGCACCATCGCTCAAGTCGGGAAGCGGTTCGATGGCCTGCGGGATGGAAAGCGAGGCCGTCTCTTTTCGTCGACGCAACCAAAAGAGCACCCCTCCAACTACAAGAGTCAAAATTGCGATTAACCACAGCCACAGTCGAAGGTCCTTCAACTGCCAGTGGAGGCCGTTCTCACTTCCCAAATTCAGCCCCCTGGGCCACAGTTTGCGGAGAAAATCCTTGAACGCATTCCAGGCACGTTCTATCTCGTCCCCAATCTTCGCCAGCAGTTTGTCAAACCAGTTGGGCGGGCTCGGGTGTTCGGCGTCATGCCAGCGATAAATTGCTCGCTGTGACTCTGTATCCAAAGCCTGCCGCATTCGTTGAACCCGCGCCTGGCGCGCCGAATCGGTGAGAGTTTCTGCCCTGTCTGCCGCTGGAGACGTTTGTTGCGCGCGCGCGGTCTGGGAGATACCACAGAGAATCGCAGCCAGGACTACCAATGCGCTGATCACCTTGCTGACAGTAGTGGCGGATGCAATCATCTGAGCCTTTTTCTGTTGCTCGCGTGGCAAGCTCGCCAGCAAACCGCGCAGGTCATCCCCTTCGCGCCTCGATCGCAAATGCTGATAAACAATGACAAACGTACACTTGACGATGGGATCAAGTGCCAGCCATGCGCCCGCGAACAAGGAAAGCCAGAACGCGGAACTGTGGATCAATGCAAATATCCCTACCGGCGTAGACAGAAGTGTATTAACGCCAAGAATCGAATGCAGGAGCTGCGGGACTACCATCGCGATGATCAGACTATTCAGCCAGACGACAATCCAGAAAGGAAAAAGCATTAAAAATAGGAGCACAGTGTCGCCGAACCACTGACCCGCAAGTACCAGGCAACCGCGCATCGAGTGTCTTTCGGAGCCATCCTCTCGTGCCTCAAGACTGGCGAATTGGCAAGCGCTGTAAAACCATGACGCCCCGGCGAAGGTTACCAGCGCAACTAACGCTCCGGCACTCAGGGTGATCTTCCATGCAAGCAAACGCCCTACGGCCGCTGCTTGCGCAGAAGCTCCTGCCGGTTTCGGCGCAGGCACGCCAAACGCACGCTCGCGGACACGTTGCATGTAAGTCGCGATCATCCACACGCGCAGAAGATATGCAGCGGCAAGTAACGCCGCCTCCATCAGTACATTTCCGCCAGATAGCCGTATCTGGCCATTCACCACCCACATCGGAATAAAACAAAAGACGAGAGGCGCGCTTCCCAGGTAATAACGCCACCCCTCCTCGACAAAAGTTGAACGAAAAAGCGCGAATCCACGTTCCAGCGCTTCGAGCGAAGTCAGTTGGTTCCATCGGCCGCGCGCGGCTATCCTCGGTGCGTGTAGCGAAGGTGACTGGGCCAGTGCGGCTTCACTCATTGTTCAGCTCGCGCAGTCGTTCTGGCGGCCACTCTGCCGAAACTCAGGTGGTCCTCCGGCGTATTTACTCGCCACTGCAGGATCCCGAAGAAAAGCACCATGAGCGAGGCCAGCGCGATAAGTCCAGCGAGTATCTGCCGGAAGCGGCGCATTGGTGACATCTTTGGCGCGGGTGGACGTGCCATCCGGCGCAGACATGGCGGACACGCGAGTGTGCCCTCTTCGTCCGTTACGCATTCCCGACAGAATGTTCCTCCGCATTGGGGACACCGCGCTGCCGCTTCACGTAGCGGATGAAACAAACAGCGGGCATGGCGCAGACTCGCCGTCGACGCGATGTAGGGTGGCGCGGCTCGCATATCAGAGGCCATTCGTCTCTGAGCTATCCGCGACGGAAGGGGCTGCAGCTGTTGCTTCGGAGTTCATTTGGGTGGAAACCACCGCCGGTTGCATCGCGACGCCGCGAGAGGCGCGAAGCGCCGCGTCGATTTTGTTGAGAACCTTGGGAGCGCGACGTGTTCGACTCACCAACGGCATGTCAATGCTCACCCCAGTGGCGCGAACACGGGACCCCGCCGTTGGCCCGAGCGCCAGTTCCAGCAATAACCATGCGACACCGATGCCAGTGAAAATCTCGCCGGCGATGGAATTCGCCCACTGCCAGAGGCCAGCGCCGAGAGCCATAAATAACACTCCCGGAATAATCATGCGGAGCCGCCACGAACGACTGGGCCAGACGACAATGCATTCCAGGTCGCGCAAATAAAACCTGCGGTACTCGACCACGTACATCATGCGTTTCGCCGCCAGCAAACAGTCCTTGCTCAAATACCAGCTGGTCCCACCGGTCAAGCTCCGAACACTCGATATTTTCTGGAAAGCACTCTTCAATCAATGCCTCCCCGCCATCCAACGTGCGAAGAATGCCGCCCCGAATACCAAGGGAAGCCAGATGAGCCCCGGGTAAGCCGCCCAGAAACGCCACCCCGATCGAGCAATCAAATACGACCGAGGCGCCTTGCGATACTTCACATGCAAGAAAACAGCGCTAGGAAGGGCAGCCACAAATACGGGCCAAAAGAGAATCCAACCCCACCCGACTGTCAACGCAATGGAGTCATAGAGCACATCGCGATGCCGCCATTCCGCTTTGCTGGCCTCTGCACCGGAATCGGCGCGCCCGCGCTCGAAGCATGTCGGGCAAACGTGCTCTTCTCCCAGCTGTAAGTCGCACAGTGCGCACACGAATCGGCCGCACCGCTTGCAGCAAGCCTGGTACGCCTTGTCCGGATGGAAAAAACATGTCGCTTGATCCGAAAGCGCGACTGTTGCATTGCTAATCTGGCAAACCACTGGCCACGACCAGATTGCGAGCTGCTTCTGGCAGTAAGGGCAGTTCTGCCATTCCATCTCGATTGGTTCGAAATCCCCTCCACAACTGGGGCAGGTGAACGCCACGGGTCCAACCGGCGACGAGGTTGAGTCGCTTGCTGAAGGGCCCGTCCCGTCTCGGCCGGCAGTGAAGGGATTGATACTGAGGTTCACGCTACGCTCTGTTTATAGATCACCCTCGTGTCGCACACCCGGTCATGCAAGGCTCGCTTCTCGCGGTCCACGCCCAACATGATCGAAGTAACCAGCATGAGAACGGAATTTAAGTAAGGAATGCCGCTGGTAACAACATTCCACATGAAGAAGCGCCCAAAGCAGACACCCCAGCTCAAGCTGCTGCCGTCGGCTCGGATGACTCTTAGCCCGCAGGCCATCTTTCCGACAGTTCCACTGCGATACTTGAGCATCAGAACCTCGTAGCAGCCTCCCACGAGGAAAAAAACCAGAAAGAAAGTGATAAAGGCGAAGCCTGCAAACATGGCGTTGGGATTTATCGGCGCCTGACCCTTCGCCCGGATGAGGCTTGGCATCTCGATAGCGAAGAAGATCAGCATGGGCACCGTAAAAATAAGGCCATCGATGAAGCGCGCGCCAAAACGGATCCAGAATCCGCCATAGTGCCAGGCCAGTGGCGATGCGCCAGCGGCGCCGCTCGCCATCACCCGACTCAGAAACGCCGGCTTGCAATCCGCACACACCCAGTTCCCGGCGATATGCACCAACTCAGACTGCGCGAGCGTCCGTCCGCATTGGGAACACGCAAAAACTGTTTGGACCGGGACTTCAGAACTCATTGGGTATCCTCCTCGTTAGTGCAAAAGTCGCAGTAAGACTAGCGCAAGAGGCTCCCTGCGCCAAGTACTACTATTTAGCCGCGAAGGTTAGGACTTTCGCTACTGATCGATACCGCTCAAAATGTGGGTTAGCTCTGTTGGCGTCTCATGTTCTAATCTGGAGCCACGCTCAGGTTGTCATTTGACATATTCGAACAATATTGAGATATAGACCAAACGGGATCGAACCTCATCCGCCCCCGAGGGGCATCCGAATTAGCGCGGCCTAACCACGCCGACCTAAGCCGAAGGTTAGAAGTCGTCTCCATTGCTCCCCCAACGTCTCCCGATCCCGTTCCACAGGTGCTGCGGTGCAGCGAAACTAGCCGCAGGATCTCGACTTTCGCACGTTCAGAGCCGGGAGCCAATCCGTTACCGCTTTTGGACAAAATCGAACCGAGATGCCGATTCGCAAGATGGGGGAGGTCCCGTTTTTCGCGTATTTGGCAGATCGCGATCCCCTAGACGGCGAGAGCCCGGCCAATCGAGCGGCAGTAAGGGCATGGCAGGACGGTAACCCAGAGTTAGTCTCGAGAAGCCGAGTCTCCATTACTTATCCGGCCAGCCTCTCCGGAGCCCGTTTCTTGACCGCTTTCGTGTTGCGGACGCTCACCCACTCCAGCGGCGCTGCGCTATCAGGCATTATCGCGGAGAGAGCCAAAGAGAGAGTTCAAGGATATTCAGTCCACCCGACGACACGTTAGCTAGCAGCCCTGAACTTCGCGACGATCGCCGTGATGTCATCGTGCTGTTCTTGAAAACTGAATCGCCGAACACCATCCACGATCGCGGTTAACAAAGCCTGGCACGGCAGGTCCCGATGTTGTTGAAGCGATTCAACCAGGTACCGCTCGCCAAATTCCTCGCCTCTCTCGTTACTGGCTTCGGTGATCCCATCAGTGTAAAGCGCAAGCACATCCCCGGGGAAAAGGTCCTGCTCCCGCATCGAGCAATTCCACTCTTTGAACAGTCCGAGGAGCGTGCTGGTGGACTCGAGCCGATCCACCGTGCCGTTGCTTCTCATGAGAAGGCCCGACAAATGGCCGCAATTGACGTAGCGCAGCCGCCCCGCCGCCTCGTCGTAATCGGCAAACAAAAGCGAGGCGTAGGCACTTTCGCCGGTGTTGTCATAGAACAGACGATTCACAGACCGGAGCAACGTCTCGGGCGCATCGATGGCCAGCGACGACTGGCTCCGCAGGCTGGCCTGTAAATTCGCCATCAGCAAAGCCGCGGCGATCCCTTTGCCGGAAACATCGCCGATGATCAACCCTAGCCGCTGCGGCCCGAGATTCAGGAAATCGAAATAATCTCCCCCCACCTGGCGCGCCTGCACGCAGATTCCCGCATACTCGACCGTTTTCAACTCCGGCTGAATCTGCGGAAACAACCGCGCCTGCACCTGCCGCGCTATTTCCAGCTCCTGGGCGGTGCGGCGTTCGGATTCGAGCTTCTCGGCGTGCGCCTGCCGGCGCGCCTGCAGGCTTTGCCTCACCTCATCGAAGCCTTCCAGGCCAAAGGCATTCCCGTCCGGATCCTCGAAACGCGCATAGGTACCGCCCCACCCCGGCGTCTCCGGAGCCGTTGTGAAACGAACACCGCGTTCGCTCCATTCTTTGTACTTGGCGTCGACATCCTCGGTCATGAATAGGACCCAGCGGTAGCCGCCGATCAGTTTGTATTCCGGCGAGTCGGGCTTTGGTTCAACCAGCGCGAGATTCGCACTGCCGTCGGGAGGCGCGACCTCGATCCAGCGTTCGCCGGTGGGAAGGCGCTGTTCCGTGAGGAGCTCGAAGCCCAGCTGTTGCAGGTAGAACGGCTTACTCACCTCCAGATCGCGGACGAAAACGACGATGTCCTGGATTGACAGGTAGGGCTCGTCGCGGCCCGGGCGAAGCACGGTCCGGTTCGCCCACGAGAGGAAGGCATCGCTGGCCATCGGCGTGATTATAACTGGCCCGATAAGTGTTGAGATTAGGGCGACGATCAACTGATGAATGTTCGAAGCAAACCCTTAACCGGCCGACGTGGTCCGGTTCTTTCTCCATACCGGAGTTCGCAACTGACTGATCGGAGTACGGCTTCATCGCAAGGTGCTCCCATGGAAACTATTGATGCGATACAAAATGCGTTGGGACCAAAGATTGATCCGCAAAGGCTGTTAGGAATCATTGCTATTCTTGAACATTCCGGGCTGGAAGTCGGTTTGTAGGAAGTTCCGCCGAATAAATACTGCTTTTGAGCCAGCGATACCTCGCTCGGAGCGGGTCACACCAGCACCTCAATATTTCAGGCGCGACCCGCGAACTCTCGCGTTTCGGTCGAGACCTTAACTTTCTCGCCTTCTTTGATAAAAAGCGGAACGCGAATTTCTACGCCAGTCTCCAGCGTGGCCGTCTTGGTCACGCTGCCGCCTGAAGAGTCCCCGCGAGCGCCCGGCTCCGTTTGAGCAACAACTAGTTCCACGTGAGTTGGCATCTGCAACCCGATCGGGTTGCCGTTGTACTTGTGGACCTGGATGATCAGCCCTTCCGCCAGAAAATCGCGAGCGTCTCCAATCATCTCCGTCGAAAGGGTGAGGGTTTCGAAGCTCTCTTGGTCCATAAAGTAGAAACCATCTCCATCACTGTAAAGGAAGGATGCGGGGACCATATCCAGATCCGGCTCCTTAAACTTATCGCTGGCCTTGAACGTCTTATCAAAGACTGCACGCGTGAGGAGATTACGCATCTTCAGGCGCACCAAAGTCTGGGCGCCCCTGGCTGTGGGGGTGGATACCTCCGCCTCTAGGCAATGGAACGGAGTGTTTTCAAACTCGAAGAACATTTTGCGCTTTATGTTAATTGCGTCGATCAGGGCGGCCATGAGTTCCTCGAAAGTATCCCGATTTTAACCCGTTAACACTTGATCGAGTAACTGCCCCACCGCTCGCTGGGCTTCGAGGATGGAATAGCGATGGTCCATCGCTCCGGCCAGATCGGTGTTGGCGAAGGCAATCCGGCCGAAGGGGGCGGCGCGCAGAACTTCGCGTGGCGCCGGGCGGCCATCGCGTCCGAAGAAAAATCCGGGTTGGGGACTCAGATAAGCGTGCCCCCAGCGGTTCAGAATGATTCCCGCAATGTCGCGCTGGGCGTCGAAGCCGGGAAACATCTCTGTGAATTGCTCGCGGATTTGTCGTTCGTAATCGCGGAACGGGATGCTTAACATTTCGGCGCGGCCGAGATTGCCCTGTTCTTCGGTGGGACGGCCGGGATAGGGGTAGAGTACCTTCACGGAAAGAACGATAGGTGAGTCGGGATTGATGACAGAATCCCCGATGCCGGTGAGGGCCTGTTTGCAAACTTCCATGTAGTTGCCGAAACCTTCGAACCAGCGACAACCACTCATTTTCATCTGGTACATGAAACGCCAGTTTCTTACGGCGATGTTAGCCATCATGCAGGGAGAACGATAAAACTGGGCAAACGCCTGCCGATGAGTATCGGGAAGGTCTCTGACGATGTGCTTTGTGGTCCAACTCCCTCCGGCCATGACGGCCGAGCGGGCTCTGATTTTGTATAACCGTCCATCTTTGAGATAGACAACATTTACAGATTCTGTCTTGCTCGGATCGCCGTCGTGTTGGACAGAAATTGCTGTTGACGACAGGCGAATGCGTGCGCCGGCTTTTGAGTTCGGGCTGTCGAGCGCCGAGAAGTCGACCGTATTTCTTGTGACATCTTCGACTGTGCCGGAGCCACCAATCGCGCCCGGGATAAGACTTTTCAGCAGCAGGCGCGCAATCGTTGTATTGCCGCCGGGAAACATCTGGTCTCCACCACCGGCATCTTCGGGTAGAGGATGCAGCATTTCGAAAGCGTAATCCGAGTATGCTGACAAGGCGTCGGGACCGAGACCGGCGCCTCCGCCTTCAACTGGAGAAAGAAACGTGCGGACGGTCTCGCGGCTCAGTCCGAAGCGCTCGATGTAATGCTGTTCCAGGGTGATGGAATCGAGGTAACGCGAAGCCGAGTCACCCTCGACTTTGGGACGAACGAATTTGTCGCCCGCAAGCGGTGTCCCCTTGAGCCAGCGCAGCCACTCGGTCCTCTGTTGATCGGAAATCGGAGCGGATCCCAGATTTTTCCCCAGCGGATCGATTACCCACATGCCCTCCCGGTGGGCGAACTTCCGCGAGAACCAGAAACCGTATTTGCCAGGCTGGAGGCCGGCGGCCTCGTAGGGAGTGCGCGAAAGAGGAAGTTCAGATTCTGGACCCGACCACTTCTGATATTCAAGTTTGGGCGCAGTTAGACCGATCGATTCGTAAAAGCGGGCGAGAAAACTGTTCGGATACTGGATCTGATAGATTGCCGAACCTTGGTGACCGATCAGGCGTTTGCCATCGACTAGGAACTCGTTCTGCTTCGCTTCGCCTCCGAAGATGGGATGATTCTCCAAGACCAAAGACTTTGAGGAACGACCGTCGCGCTGAGTTTGTCGTTGGAAGAAAAGAGCGGCCGCGAGTCCGCTGATGCCTCCGCCGATGACGACGCAATCGTAGGTTTCGCCGGTGTCGATCACATCCTTTGGAAGCGGGTCGTAAATCGCATCGCGAATCGTGTGTCCTGCCTGCAGGACCGCAAGCGTGTTGCCGTTCGACTGACTGTATTCGCCGACTCCTCCGTATCCGGTGAAGTCGTCGTTGGCCCGGTCCTTGTTCGGGTCCTTGTCGCCGGTCTTCTGCGCGAGCAGTTCGGCGGGAGTGGAGGATCCGAGCAACGCAGCGCCAGAAGCGAGCATCATCGACCCGACGAAATCGCGACGCGTGATGGAGCTGTTCATGCCGAGAGCCGCATCGCCGGACGGACGCCTGGAATCACCCACTTGCGTATCTCCTCTGCTTACTCTGATACTTACTCTGACGAGTGCGGAATCGTGTATAGCTGTACTCGATAGATATGTTGCTGATGCGGGTCCATCAACAGTCCTCGCCCCTGGTTGGTTTGATCTCCGTTCAGCCACTTCTCCGTTCTCCATTTTCCGGAGGCGCGGGAGACCTGCTCCACGCTCTGAATGCCTGCGATTCCTGAATCGACGTCGGGATCGCGAGTGAAGGAAACGCCCAAACCGCTGCCAACAATGTAGAACTCGCCAGGACCGGATTGCATAATGAGCATCGCGCCGTCATCGGTTGCTACTTTTCTGTCCGGCCAGGAGCGTGAGAGTGTGGCCTCGAACAGATATCCGCCGAGAGCGACTGTCTGCGTCGGGCGCGGGCTTGCCAAGTGCAGCACTAAGCCACGCGTCTGGCCTGCGGCTTGGGCCGCCGGCAAGAGATCGGCGATGGTGTCGAGGAGCGCGTAGACCTGCATCAGCGCTGGTTCAGGTTCGTCCCTCACCGGAGGCGAGAGGCTCTCGATAGCGAAGGGGCTGAAGCCAAATGCGCGCGCCTGGCCATAGGCATAGAGCGCGTTGTAAGGAGCGCTGTCAATCCTTGCTTCCGGCACGAAAATAGGATTGCCCCCGACCTCGTACCGCGCGATCCAGTATTCGAAGTTGGGCCAGTAGATGTCAGGCGAATAGAAGTCGATGCTGGGCGCGGCGCTGCGATAGATATCAAGATAGAAAGGATGGGGACCGCCACTTGGATATTCACCAGCGTTCTCAAGAGGCGCCGGTAACTGAGCGTTGACATACATCGGGAGCGCATACCCTTGCTTCCCGGCGCGCGCCACGGCTTCGATGTAAGTTGCATAGTTCCAGGCCATAAATACTTCGTTGGCTGCATCACCGAAGACCGCGCTCCACGTGTCGCCCTGCCCGTTGAAATGCGAAGCCAACTCTGGCGAAAGCTGAAGCCGCTTTTCGCGCAAAGTGCGCATCAGCATCTCTGGGACGGGAGAATTAAACTGCCGGTTCGCTTCGGGGGAGCGATCTCGACCCCATCCTAAAAGGCCGACTTCATTCTCAACCTGCACCATGAGCACGGTTTGATGGTCTGCGTCTTTTTCGCGGATGTGGCGCATCAATGCCGCAAAAGCCCGACTGTCGCATCGGCGGACTTCCGGTGCCAGGGTTGATAGAATCTGCAGCGGAGTTCCGTCAACCGCCAGCGCACGCGGAAAACGCTTCGCATCAGACTTTACCCACGCGGGCGCGTATTCCGACAGGGCATTCTTCCAACTGCCGAACCATAGCGGTACGAGATGGGTGTTGTTCCGGTGCGCGGTATCGATCCAGTGATCGAGGATGCTGAAGTCATAACTGCCCTCTTTCGGCTCGATCTGCTCCCAGGCGACGGGCACAAGAACCGTATTGACATGCATCCGCGCCAGTTTCGGAAGGATGAGATCGGCCTCGGCGGCGGTTCCGGCCGAAGAGTTCCCAACTTCGCCGCCGAGTATCAGAAAGGGTTTGCCATTGACGATGAGCTGTCCGGACCCGTTTTGCATTCTTATCTGCGGCGGCTCGATCGCGCCTGCCAGAGTCGTCGAGAAACAGGCGATGCCCAAGAGAGCGAACGGAGCGACGAGAGCGAGTTTAGAAGTACGCCGTTTCAATGTACACGCACGATGTCGAGGCATGGTCTATTTCAGACGCGCTTCCTGCACTATCGAGACGAATCTTCGAGCGAGATTCGTAATTTCCAGCGTTTTGCGGGACTCCAGCAAGGAGGCGGATATCAATTCCCCTCCAATGCCCAAGGCCTCAGCTCCGGCGCGGATGAACTCCGCCGCAGTATCTAAGTTCACGCCACCGGTCGGGATCATTGGGATTTGCGGCAACGGTCCTTTAAGAGCCCTGATGTATTTCGCGCCACCTACGTTTCCGCAGGGGAAGATTTTGACCATGTCGCTGCCTGCGTTCCAGGCGGCAATCACTTCGGTTGGCGTGAGCGCTCCGGCAATCATCAGAATTTTCTTACTCGTAGAGAATTTCACTGTTGGCAGATCAAAACCTGGACTCACCAGAAACTGGGCTCCCGCATCGAGACAACGTTGCGCGGCCTTCGCGTCGAGGACAGTACCCGCACCGATCAAAAGCTCATTGCCTGATCGCTTTGCTAGTTCGGCAATCACATCGAGGGCCTTGGGCACGGTCATCGTTACCTCGACGACAGGAATTCCACCAGCCGCAACAGATTCGACAGCCATCAATGCGTGTTCGGCGGTCGAGGCGCGAATGACTGGAATGATTCCGATGTCAACGATCCGCCTACGAACTTCTTCTTTGGTCATTTCGAATCCCTGGCTCAAACACTCTAACGCTCGATAGTCAGTGTTCGATGGTCAACGTTCGATCCGCGCGCCGGCGCCGCGCATCGCTTGTTCCACCTCTTTCAGAGTCACCATGGTCGTGTCGCCCGGAGTGGTCATCGCCAATGCTCCATGAGCAGCGCCGCACTCAACCGCCCATTGCGCACCATGTCCACTGAGGAAGCCGTAGATCAGCCCAGACGCAAAGGAATCACCTCCGCCGACTCGATCAAAAATCTCAAGATTCTCACGCTGACGGGCCTGATAGAACGATCCTTGATGCCAGCAGATCGCTCCCCAGTCGTTGATGGTGGCGGTTTTTGCTTTGCGGAGAGTAGTGGCAATTACGGAAAAAGAAAACTCTTTGGTCACTGCCTCGATCACTCGCTGGAATGCCTGCGTCTCTACGTTTGAAATATTTTCATCAAGGCCGGCGACTTCGAAGCCGAGGGCGGCTGTGAAGTCCTCTTCGTTGCCGATCATCACATCAACAAGCGGAGCTAGTCGGCGGTTCACTTCCTGTGCGCGCTTCTTTCCGCCAATCCCCCTCCAGAGCGATTCGCGATAATTCAAATCATAGGAAATGATCGTGCCGTTCTTGCGGGCAACCTCCATCGCTTCGAGCGCGACGTCGGGAGTACTGTCGGACAGCGCGGCAAAAATGCCTCCGCTATGAAACCAGCGTACGCCCTGACGACCGAAGACTTCATTCCAGTCGATCTGCCCCGGCTTGAGTTGTGAGACGGCGGTGTGGCCGCGATCGGAACAGCCTAGCGCCGGGCGGATGCCAAATCCGCGCTCAGTAAAGTTCAAGCCATTCCGTGCGTTGCGGCCGACGCCATCGTAATCAACCCAGCGGATCAACGACTGGTCGACGCCACCCTGATAGATGAGGTCCTGTAGAAGACGTCCGGTCGGATTGTCGGCGACGGCCGTTACGATCGCCGTGTCGAGACCAAAGCAGCGCTTCAATCCGCGAGCAACGTTGTACTCGCCGCCGCCTTCAGAAACCTCGAATTGGCGGGTCGTCCAGATACGCCGGTCGCCGGGATCGAAACGGAGCATCACCTCGCCGAGAGCGACCATATCCCAGCGGCATTTTTCCTTCGGCTTGATCGTCATCTCCATAGGGTAGAACCAAGACTACTAGACGGCTGAGACTGGCTCCAAGCGTGGGCTCAAAGTTTGAATCACTGTCAGCGCGACGAGGTAAATGAAGCCAGCGAAAATGAAGATCGGGACGTAGCTGTGAGTCTTCTGGAGCAGGAATCCGGTGAAAGTTGCAATCAGACTTCCGCCGATGGCGCCGCCGAAAGTGCCGAGGCCGACGACCGAGGCAACGGTGTTTCTCGGGAACATATCGGATGGGAGGGTCAACAGATTCGCCGACCAGCCCTGGTGCGCAGCGACTGCGAGACTGATCACGGCTACAGCGCCCCACAGGCTTTGAATCCGCGCCAGCAACACGACCGGAGTTACGGCGACAGCACACACCAGCATCGCGGTTTTGCGCGCGCGGTTTGCATTGAACCCCGCTTTCATTAGGCGGGCCGCGAGCCATCCACCGAAGATGCTCCCCACGGTCGCCGAATTGTAGATGACAATCAGTGGCAGGCCGAGCTTGGCCAACGACACACCGTGAACGGAGTACAGATATTTCGGCAGCCAGAACAAAAAGAACCACCAGATGGGGTCGGTCATGAACTTGCCCAGGACAAACGTCCAGGTCTGGCGATGAGCCAGCAAACGCGGCCACGAGACTTTTGCGGCGGGCTCTGGAGGGTCGCTGGCGATATACTCCAATTCCTTGGATGAGAGGTGTGGGTCTTCCTGTGGCGGGCGGTAGGTCGTGAGCCAGGCGACGATCCAGATCGCGCTGAATATTCCCGTGAAAAGGAATGCGAAGGGCCAACCGAGGTGAAGCGCAATCCAGGGAACAACCAGAGGAGCGATCGTTGCCCCAGCGTTCGTGCCGGAATTGAAAATTCCCGTGGCGAGCGCGCGCTCTTTCTTAGGGAACCACTCGGCCACGGTTTTTATCGCAGCGGGGAAATTTCCGGACTCACCGAACCCGAGCGCAAAGCGCACAACACCGAAGCCGAAGGCGCTGCGCACCAAGGCATGGGAAACCGCCGCTACGCTCCAAATTGCCAGGGATAATGCATATCCCAGGCGCGTGCCGATTCGATCGATCAGGCTGCCCATGATCAGCAGACCGAGGGCGTACGCGATCAGGAACGCGGTGCCGATGGAAGCATACTGCGACTCGCTCCAGCCATACCTGCTTTGCAGCATCGGAGCCAATAGTCCGAGCACTTGGCGATCGGTGTAGTTAATCGTGGTAGCGAAAAACAGAAGCGCGCAGATAACCCAGCGGCGACGGCCGATGCTGCCGGCGATCTGCTGCGGCGACGAACTTGTGATGAGAGTAGAGACAAAGGCCTCCTGTTTCGTCGTTTTATTGATTGACTCCACTAGCTAAGTAACCGCCATCGACGACCAGCAGGTGGCCGGTGACGAAGCTGGCCGCGTCCGATGCCAGAAAGATGGCAGCTCCGACTAATTCTTCAATCTTTCCAAAGCGGCCCATGGGAGTCCGCATCAAGATCTCTTGTCCGCGGGCAGTGCCATCTAATAGCGCCTGGTTGAGCTGGGTTCGGAAGACTCCCGGGACGATCGCATTGACGCAAACACCGTGTTGGGCCCACTCGATCGCCAATGATTTCGTAAGAGAAGCCACTGCGGCTTTACTTGCTCCATAGGCGGATACTCCTGTCCAGGCGGCGAACGTCGACAACGATGCGACGTTGATGATGCGCCCGCTTTTGCGTTCGATCATGTGGCGTCCAAAGACCTGGCAGGCGCGGAGGGTCCCGTTGAGGTTCGTGTCGATCACACGGTTCCAGTCTTCGTCGCTGACGTCGAGAACCGGGCCGCGCTTGGTGATGCCTGCGCAATTGACGAGGATGTCAGTGGCCTCAAATTCCGCGCTAACGGCGGCGCGTAGCCCTTCCAAACTCTTGCGGTCGGATACGTCACAGGGAACAGCAAGCGTGCGCCGTCCCATCTTTCGAATCGCAGCAGCCGCACTCTCAACCAGATCTTGCCTGCGGCCGGAAGGCACGACGTTGGCTCCGGCCTCAGCCAATCCCATGGCCAGGGCGAGACCGATTCCAGATGTTCCTCCGATAACGACGGCGGTCTTTGTTGCGAGATCGAGTGCTGGATGTGGCATGAACGGCGTCAATGCTCCGTTGACCGATTTTTACGTCACACGATATTAGCAGGGCGCAACCGATGTTTCCGACGGCAAACTGCGAGCGCAAATCCCTCTGTGTTTATACTTCCGGTGTAGTTGCAGCCTTAAGAGGAAGCCAGAGGTTTGCGTAAATGAAAATCGTGGACGCAAAAGTGATCGTCTGTTCGCCTGGAAGAAACTTCGTCACGCTGAAAATCATCGCCGATGATGGAAGTTATGGGCTGGGCGACGCCACCTTAAACGGACGTGAACTCGCCGTGGCCTCGTATCTTTCCGACCACGTTGTGCCGTTGCTGATTGGCCGTGACGCGCGACGAATCGAAGACACCTGGCAGTACCTGTATAAAGGCGCATATTGGCGTCGCGGTCCAGTCACAATGACTGCCATCAGTGCCGTCGACACTGCTTTGTGGGACTTGAAAGCGAAGAGCCTTAACGTCCCGCTCTACCAGTTGCTGGGCGGAGCCTCGCGTGAGGCAGTGATGGTGTATGGACACGCCAGCGGCGCTGACACCGACAAGACGATCGAGGCCGTCGCCCACTATTTGAAACTTGGGTTCAAAGCAATTCGGGCGCAATCGGGAATTCCAGGCTTGGAAGGCACGTACGGCGTGGGCCGCAGTGCAGGGACGTACGAGCCGGCGGAACCGGGCCTGCCGCCTGAGAACCGGTGGTCCTCCGAGTCTTATCTGAATTTCGTGCCGCGACTATTCGCGGCTCTGCGAAAGGAATTCGGTCCAGATATTCATCTGCTTCATGATGCTCATCATCGTTTAACGCCGATTGAAGCCGCTCGACTTGGCAAGGAACTCGAGCCGTCTCACCTCTTCTGGCTCGAGGATCCGACTCCCGCTGAGTTACAGGAGAGATTCCGAATCATTCGTCGCCATACGACGACGCCTCTGGCCGTCGGCGAGGTTTTCAACAGCATCTACGACTGCGAGTTACTCATGCGGGAGCAATTGATCGATTACATCCGCACGACCGTAGTCCATGCTGGGGGCATCACGCATTTGCGAAAGATCGCGAATTTAGCGGAGATCTATCAAGTGCGGACCGGTTCTCACGGTGCAACCGACCTGAGTCCGGTTTGCATGGCGGCGGCTCTTCACTTCGATCTGAGTGTTCACAACTTCGGCATTCAGGAATACATGCCACACACAGCTGAAACCGACAGAGTTTTCCCTCATGTTTATTCCTTTAAAGATGGAATGATGCATCCGGGAGATGCGCCAGGGCTCGGCGTGGATATCGACGAGACCGAGGCAGCCCGGCATCCCTACAAACGTGCCTATCTACCCGTCAATCGCAAGCTCGACGGGACGATGCACGACTGGTAGAGAACAAGATCTGCGGACATCACGATCAGCCAATCGCGCTTGCCTTATACCCAGGTATAGGGTTCACAATGGCTCATGCATATCGGAGAGCTGGCGGCCAAGGCGTCGGTGAACGTACAGACGATTCGGTTTTACGAGCGTGAGGGATTATTGCCGGTCCCGTCGCGCAATCAGTCGGGATATCGATGCTACGGGTCCGTTGACCTCGAACGCGTCACATTCATCAAACGGAACCAGGAATTGGGGTTCACGCTTGTAGAGATCGCGCAACTTCTCGAGCTGCACCGGGTGGTCGCGGCGATGCCGCTTCCGATCCGCCGTAAACCCAGCGAACTACAAGGGATCATCGCTCTTGGCCATGAGCGACTGGACGCCGTTAACGATAAGATCCGGTCTCTGCGCCTCATTCAGCAACGTCTCACCTCGTTGTTGAAGGAACTCGAAATGGCCGTTGTCGCCACTTGCCCAGCGTCAACGTCCTTGTCTGTACAGATGGCTTCGCGTCAAAACAGACGACACAATCCTTGACGCCTGTCTAGGGCCCGCCAAGCGGATAACTCCTTGCTGCAATTCCTATCTAGTAGTTAAATAGGGCCGACCATCTGGTCGGACTGAGGAGATGCCTGTCCTCTGAAGGGGTTCCCGTGTCGGAAGTATCTCCCAGCCAAGTCACCGAACTGCTCGCGCAATGGACGCGTGGCGACAAAGACGCGCCGCAGGTGCTATTGCCACTCGTGTATGGCGAACTGCGCCGGCTTGCGCGATATCACCTTGGGGGCGAGCGTTCCGACCATACCCTGCAAAGCACGGCGCTGGTGCATGAGGCGTATTTGCGTCTGGTGAAGCCCGGAGCGGGGTCGGTGCAGATCGAAAGCCGGCGGCATTTTTTTGCCGTCGCCTCGCGGCTTATGCGCGAAATTCTCGTGGACTACGCTCGCAACCGCGGTGCGGCCAAGCGTGACGGCGGCGAAAAGCTGACCCTTGACGAAGCATCGGAGCTGACGGAGCTCAAGGGTTTAGAGAAAGGTGTAGACCTGCTGGCGCTAGACGATGCGCTCAACGAGTTGGCTAAGCTGAGTCCGCGACAGAGCCGCATCGTGGAGTTGAAGTTCTTTGGCGGGCTATCTGTTGAAGAAATCGGGCAAGTTGTCAATGTCTCCCGCGCCACCGTGGAGCGGGACTGGTCGGTCGCCCGAGCGTGGTTATATCGGGCGATGAGCGGGACAGCCTGCGATGGATCCTGAGCGCTGGGAGCGTGTTAGTGACATTCTGGATGCCGCTCTGCGCATGCCCGCGGAAGGCCGCTCCGCCTATCTTTCTAAGATCGCGGTCAGCGACCCCGAGCTGCATCGCGAAGTGATCTCGCTGCTGGAGTCGAACGAACAGGCCGGCAGCCGATTTCTAGGAACTCCGGACGAAACGAGCTCATTCCCCTCCGAAACGACCCGCCGAAAGACGAAGGTCGGTCGTCGCCTCGGGCCTTACCAGATCGTCGAGCTGATTGGCGTCGGCGGCATGGGCGAAGTGTACCGGGCAGTGCGCGCTGACGATCAATATCAGAAGCAAGTTGCCCTGAAACTTGTTCGGGGCGGCCAGGACTCGTCTTTTGTCATCAACCGGTTCAAGAACGAGCGGCAGATCCTGGCTAGCCTCGACCATCCGAACATTGCCCGGTTGCTTGATGGAGGAACGACAGATGAGGGCGTCCCCTATTTTGTAATGGAGTTGATCGAAGGCAAAACGATCGACCGCTACTGTAACGATCGGGAACTGGGAACGGCGGAGCGGCTGACGCTGTTCTTGCAAGTGTGTTCCGCGGTTCAGCTAGCGCACCAACGGCTGATCGTGCACCGGGACCTGAAGCCCGGGAACATTCTGGTCACAGCCGACGGCGTGCCTAGATTGCTCGACTTTGGGATCGCGAAACTTCTTGATCCCGGCAGCGGGCCGGAGGCAGCCGATCCAACGCTGACCCTGACGCAGTTTCGAGCGTTCACTCCCGGATACGCCAGCCCTGAGCAGATCAAGGGCGAGACGATCACGACGGCGAGCGACGTTTATTCCCTTGGTGTAGTGCTCTACGAACTGTTGACCGGACGCAGTCCTTACGGCAGTGCAACACGGACGCCGCACCAGATGGCGCAAGCCGCATGTGAACTGGAGCCGGAGAAGCCGAGCACGGCAATTCGCAAAACGTCAGACAGCGTGCGGGCCACCGCCAAAGGAAGTCAGCTGTCACCTGGAGGCGCGGACCCAAACCGGCTCAGCCGGCGGCTGAAGGGAGATCTCGACAACATTGTACTCATGGCGCTGCGCAAAGAACCGGAGCGACGCTATGGCTCAGTCGACCAATTGGCGCAGGACCTCCGGCGACACATGGACAACCTTCCGGTCGCGGCCCGTCAAGATACGGCGACCTATCGCGCTTCCAAGTTTATTGCTCGCAACAAGACCGCGGTCGCGGCGACATTTGTGTTCGCAGTTCTGTTGCTGGCGGCGTTGCTGGTCACCATACGCGAGGCACGGATCGCGCGGCAGCAAGCCGAGATTGCTCGCGAGCAACGTGCGCGCGCGGAGCGGCGCTTTAACGACGTCCGCAAACTCGCGAATTCCCTGATGTTCGAGGTGCATGATTCAATCAAAAGTTTGCCGGGGACGACGGAGGTGCGAAAACTCCTGGTGACCAGAGCACTCGAGTATCTGGACAGTTTGTCGCGCGAAGCCAATGGCGACCCTTCGCTGCAAAGGGAGTTGGCCGCCGCCTACGATCGAGTGGGCGATGTTCTTGGGGACACTGGCGCGGCGAACCTCGGAGATTTTGCGGGTGCCTCGCAAAGCTATGCCAAGGCGCTGGCTATTCGAGAGTCACTGGCGAGCGCGAATCCGAGTGATATTGAGATTTTGACGGAATTGGCAGACGACTACTTTCGAGTGGCTGGCGTTTTGCAGAGTACTGGTGATTTCGACGGCGCGCTGAAAATGTTGCAGCGCGCGGCGCCATTTATGCAAAAAATCAGTGCCGGGGACAGCGATCCAAAACTGCAGGATAGGGTTGCCGGCCTCTACTATTTTACGGGCACGGCCCTCGAAAAAAGCGGTCGCTTCGACGATGCCCTGCAAAGTTACCGCACGGGAGCGTCGATCCGAGAGCCGATTGCAAACGATCCGAACGCTAAGCCGAGGGTGCGGGCCCACCTGGTTGCGGACTACAACGGTATTGCGAAGATGGAGGCGGCGACCGGCCATGCTGACGACGCCGTCGCAAGCGCGGCCAAAGCGCTCAGCATTATGAAGGCCGTGTCTGAAGCCAATCCCGAGAACGCGACCTTTCACGAGTGGCTGGGGGAAGGCTACGTCATTTCGGGCGACGTGCAACTGAATAAAGGGAACCTGGATCAGGCACTCGAGTTTCATCGGCGAGGGCGAGAGATCTTCACCGAACTGAGTAAGGCGGACGGCAGCAATCAACTCGCCGCCGAGAACCTCGCCTTCAGCGATCTTAGTGTCGGAGAGGTTTTGGTGCGTCAGGGCAAACTCAAAGAAGGACTGCAGAATTTTCAGGCTGCACTGACGACCATTCAACGTGTCGGGAAGCCCAAGAGCCTGTGGGATGCAACTTTGTTCAGTACGACTTATTCGTATCTCGGAATGGCGCACGTGGCGTTGGCCGAACACGCCCCCCGCCCCGATGAAAGAACGCGACATTGGCGGGAGGCGCGGTCCTGGTATCAGAAGGCAATGGATGTCTGGAGCGATCAAACGACGCAGGGAGGGCTAGATGCGCTCGGCCACAACCAACCTGCCGTCATCAGCCAGCAATTGGCAAAATGCGACGCTCACTTGTCGACGCACCGTTTGCCGACTGACCACGTGCCAACAGATCAAGTCCGCGCCAAAGCCGCCAAACCCGAACAGCCACGATAGAGGCCCGACGCTCCGGTGTCCTCCCAGTTGTTAAACGATCTGGAAAGTAGGTCTAACGCGGCCGCGGCGCGGCGGCCCTTTCCCCGTGGGCCACCGCGTCGGACCACTATGCCTCTATATCTACATGCGTAATAGCGGACGAATTCCCCTCACACCATCAGAAAAATTCTTCTGCTTTTGCCGCTTCGGCAAGTTTCTGCGGCTATTACCAGTATTGCGATATCGCCGTCTCTACCTGATGCTCGATTTCAGCGATTGCGATTGGCGCGATTTTCGCCTCGCGAAGTTGCCGGTTGAGTTCTTCCACCCGGGTCTGTTTAAATCGCGTCCATTCTTCAATGCGTCCTTTTATTTGCTGGCTTGACTCGCGATAGACAGCGATCGCCTGGGAAGGGGCCGGACGGTCTCCGCCTTCGACGACTCGTAATGCTGACGCGAGAGCGGCATAGGCATCCTCCAACCCAGGACTTTGGTCGCTGCCGTGATTTTTATTCGTGAGGATATTGCCGATCGCAGCCTGGGTCTCGGCCAGCGCCGACCTCAATTTTGGGTCCTGTGCGCCCGTTTTTTGTTGAAGATCTGAGAGTTGTTTCTGAACCGACGTTATCTCGGCCACCGCGCGCCGTGCCTCGACGGTCTCGCTGAACATCTTTTGGCCCAGTTGGAACTGTCCGCTAAGCACATCGGTGGAGGCAGGCGAGCGTGGATCGATAATTACTTTCAGCGGCTGCTCTTGCGTCTTCCCGTCGACTGTCAGCCGGATTAAGTAGGTGCCCGGCACGGTTTTCGGGCCGCTCGGACTGCGGTAGTCCGAATCTTCATCCTCGCTTGGGCCGCCTGAACTACCCCAGATCAAGTTCCATACGAAGCGATGCATTCCGGCGGTTTTCTGGACGGCCTCAGGCTTCGGGAACCAACGTTCCGCGACGGGAAGAGGCGGATGTTTTGTGACGATGGGATCGGCACTGGAAAACTTCCGGACGAGTTTTTGCTGAGCGTCGAAGATTTCTAGTCGAACGGTGTTCGCCGCTGAAGGCAGGAAATAATCGATCATCGCGCCGTTTGGCGGATTCTCCGCTGTTGGTTCTTCGGGCGGGATCGGAGTGCCCGAAAAGGAGTCGTTGTCGACACGGACTGCGGTCGATGGACGGTAAAGCCACGGTCCGCCCGCCTTCTTTGCTTCGACCGATTGGCGAAGCGGGGCGATGTTGTCGAGGATCCAGAACGACCTGCCGAAGGTCGCGGCCACAAGGTCGTCGCCATGGATGGCGAGATCGCGAACGGAACTTGCAGGCAGGTTCAACTGGAGCGACTGCCAGTGATCACCATTATCGAAGGAAACATAAACCCCAAATTCCGTTCCTGCGAAAAGGAGACCTTTGGTGTTCGGATCTTCGCGAACCGAGCGCAGGAATGCCGGCGCGGCGAGGCCGGCTGTGATCAATTGCCAGGTCGCTCCATAGTCGCGCGTGCGGTAGAGATAGGGCGTCTGATCGTCGAGGCGTGCGCGATCAACGGCGACATAGGCGACGCCGGGATCGAAGTGGGACGCCTCGATCATCGAGATTTTGCTCCATTCGCTCACGTTGGGCGGGGTTGCGTTGACCCAATTCTTGCCGCCATCGACAGTCATGTGGACTAATCCTGTGTCACTTCCAGCCCAGATCAGATCTCGATTGAGCGGAGACGGCGCGAGAGCGAATACGACGCCATATCCAGCGCGTTTCGCGGTTTCAAGTGTGGGCGGATTGTGGTCTGAATTCTGTGAATCTTGTGTTGCGCCCGTAAGGTCGGGGCTGATTTTCTCCCAATGCAGACCGCCGTCAACCGTCTTCATGACGAACTGGGTGCCGAGGTAAAGCGTCGCCGGGTCCGCCGGAGAGAGCGCCAGCACGGGCGTCCACGGGGCGCGATATTTACGCTGGTTGATCGCACCTTCAAACGAAATTGCAGGCCACGGAGTAATGTCCTGGCTCAGGCTGGTGCGTTTATCGAAACGCACAATAAGGCCGTAGGTTCCGCTCAAATAGATGATGTCTGGATTTTTCGGATCAACGACTAAGTAGCCACTTTCGCTCGGTCCAGCAGTGAACCAATCTCGCGGCGCGATCTGATCGTGATCTGTGCGGCTGAAAACGGCGGCCGCGCCGCTATCCTGCTGTGCGCCATACACTGCGTAGGGAAACTGGTGGTCGGTGGTGACGTGGTAGAACTGGGCCGTCGGCTGGTTGTACCAACTGCTCCAAGTCTTGCCGCGGTTTAGGCTTATTGTCGTTCCCTGGTCAGTGCCGAGCACCATGCTGGCGGAGTTTTTCGGATCAATCCACAGTTCGTGATAGTCGTCTCCTCCGGGAGCGCCCCGCAGAACGGAAATTGTTTTCCCGCCATCTTCGGATCGATAGAGAGCCACGTTGGGCATGTAAATGACGTCGGGATTGTTCGCATCGACGGTGAGCCGATTGAAGTACCAGGCGCGACTGGTGAGACGCGGATCGGAGTTCGCCAGAGACCAGGTGTTGCCTCCGTCGTCAGAGCGATAGAGACCGGAAGCCTTGGGTTGCGGCTTCCCGGTCCCGGGATCCTTCACTTCGATCAATGCATAGGCCCGCCGGCCGTCTGTAGATACAGCGACACCAACCCGTCCCCAGTCGGCCTGGGGCAGGCCGTTTCCGGCGAGGTGCGCCCAGGTTTTGCCCGAATCCTGTGAGCGGTAGATTCCACTTCCGGGCCGATCGCTTGGCTCGTAGGAACTCCACGGCATGCGGCGCACATGCCACGCGGCGGCAAATAGAAGCTGCGGTTCGGCGGATGACATTGTGAGGTCGGAAATGCCAATCTCGGGGCCGAGGTCGAGCACTCGTGTCCAGTGGGCGCCTCCATCGGTCGATTTATAAACACCGCGCTCGGGATTCGGAGCGTAGACATGGCCGAGGGCGCCGACGAAAACGATGTTCGGATACTTCGAGTCGATCACGATTTTGCTGATCTGCCGAGTGTCGTCGAGGCCGACATGGGACCAGGTTGCGCCTGCGTCGGTGGATTTATAAACGCCGCTACCGGAGGAAAGGTCTTCGCGAATGTCGGACTCGCCTGTTCCGGCATAGATGATCCTGGGGTCAGAAGGCGCTGCGGCGAGGGCGCCAATCGAGCCGACGTTCTGGCTGTCGAAGATCGGGGTCCAGGTCACGCCGGCGTCAATCGTTTTCCAAATGCCTCCATTGACCGCGCCAAAATAAAATGTCGACGGGTCGCCAGGCACACCGGTCACCGCCACGGCGCGTCCGCCGCGGAATGGGCCGATCAAGCGCCACTTGAGCCCGTTGATCATTTCGGCGGGAACCGTCTGCGCCAGGCCTGCGGCGGAGAGCAATAGAAGAAACGACATGTAGACACGGCGGCGCAAACACGACCCGAATTTGTGCAATTTGACTGACCCCTCGTCGAAAACAGATGGATATTCAGTGTAGTAGATGAGGCCTCACCTGCGAAGCGATGCGAAATGTCTGGTTATTCTTAAGAAGTGGTTTTCAGCGGTGGTACCATCTACCTGCTTCAGCGAATTTGCGAGTTAACATCACGGCTATGACTCGATCGTCCCGGTCCGTCGCCTCGCCCCGTGTCGTCAGCATTGGAGACCTGCGCACCATCGCCAAGCGCCGCGTGCCCAGTGCCGTCTTTGATTATCTGGACGGAGGCGCCGAGGGTGAAGTTACGCTGCGCGAGAATTGTCGGGTGTACGAAGACATCACTTTTCGTCCGCGCCATGCGGTCGCATTTGCCGAGTGCCCGTTGCGCACGAGAGTTCTCGGCTTTGAACTGGCGCTTCCTTTTTTGCTGGCGCCAGTGGGTTACAGCCGGCTCATGCATCCGGTCGGTGAAGTAGGCGCCGCGAGGGCTGCCGGAAATGCGGGCACGGGCTACATTCTCTCGACCATCTCGGGACACAAACTGGAAAACGTCAAGGCCGCATCGACCGGACCCGTTTTCTACCAGTTGTATTTAATGGGTGGTCGGGGAGCGGCTGAGGCGTCGATTGAACGCGCACGCGTCGCCGGATTTTCCGCGCTAGTGGTCACAATCGACACGGCGGTCTCGGGGATTCGTGAACGCGATTTCCGCAACGGGATGAAAGAACTGGTGAGCGGCGGCCCTTTTGAAAAGCTTCCGTATCTTCCGCAGGTCCTTTCGCGGCCGGGGTGGCTTGCAAGTTTCTTAATGGATGGGGGATTGCCCGCCCTTCCCAACGTAGTCGTGCCCGGCAAGGGGCCCATGGTTCTGCTGGATGTGGCTGCCGCGCTGGCTGCTTCAACGGTGACGTGGAGCGATCTGACATGGATTCGCGAATTGTGGCGAGGGCCAATCGTGGTGAAGGGTGTCCTCACGGGAGACGACGGACGTCGCGCAGTTGACGAAGGCGCGGCGGCGATTTCGGTTTCGAATCATGGAGGGCGGCAGCTCGACTGCGTCCAATCCTCGTTGCGAGCGTTGCCCGAAGTGGTGAAGGCCGTGGGCACCAGGACCGAGGTTCTGATGGACGGTGGGATTCGCCGCGGCACCGATATCGTCAAGGCGCTTTGTCTCGGCGCGCGGGCGGTCCTCTGCGGACGCGCCTATGCGTATGGTCTCGCCGCTGCCGGAGAAGCCGGAGTCAACCGTGCGATCGAAATCCTGCGCACCGACCTTGACCGGACGCTGAGGTTGGTCGGCTGCCCGTCCGTGGACCAACTTGATCGGTCGTATGTAAACGTTCCGCCAAACTGGGACGCCAACTGAAGCTGAGGACGTCCCATCATCATCAAGATAGATGGCAGGAGACTCTATGCCGCTCGTCAGAATCGATCTTCTTGAAGGCAAGACACCCGAATATCGCGCTCAGGTCGGGCAGATCGTGTATCAAGCCATGGTGGATATCATCGGTGTTCCCCAGAACGACCGTTTTCAGATCATCGTGGAACATGCCAAATCCGGTCTTCTGTTTGACCGCGAATATCTAGGCATCCATCGCACCGACGACTGTATTTTCGTGCAGATCACGCTAAGCAGTGGCCGTACGGTTGAGGCGAAACAGCGTTTCTACAAAGCCATCGCCGACGGATTGCACGACGCGCTCAAGCTGCGCCGCGAAGATGTCTTCATCAATCTGGTCGAGGTCGCGAAGGAAAACTGGTCGTTTGGCAATGGCGTGGCACAATACGTTTCTCCCGCGGGTTAGAATCCCTGCATGAACGTGCCTCTCCATCGTCGCGATTTCAGTCTCGGTATTCTTAGAATATGTGCGTCCGTTCTTGTGGCTCCGCACGTCTCGGCGCGCGCAGCGAGCATGGCCGGCGACGAAACACCTGCCATCAGTGCCCTTTACAAGAACGCCATCGTCATCGACTCTCTTTGTGGCCCGTTCGTGGACATGGATACTCAGGCCACGGCCGAGATGTTCCGCTCGGTGCGGGAATCAGGGATCACCGCCATCAACTTCACCATCTCTGAGCCGACCTTCGAAGGCACGATCAACAACGTCGGCGTTGTAGAGATGCTGGTGGAGCAACATCCAGATTTCTTTTTGATTGTCCGGAAACAATCCGATATAGCCCGCGCGAAGCGCGAAAATAAAATTGGGATCATGCCCGGGTTTCAGTACACGGCGTTCCTGGAAGAAAACCCGGATCGCATCGAAACATTCCGCCAGTTGGGCGTGCGCATAATGCAGCTCACGTACAACAATCGCAGCATCTTCGGCGATGGCTGCCTCGAACCTGGCAATGCCGGATTGAGCAAGGCGGGCGTCGCCGCCATCAAGAAGATGAACGAGCTTGGCGTTGCTGTCGACCTGAGTCACAGCGGATATCGCACGACCTCCGAGGCCATCGCTGAATCGAAGAAGCCGGTGCTGATCTCACATTCGGGATGCGCTGCCGTCTACGCCCATCCTCGAAATAAGCCGGACGAAATTCTGAAGGCGCTCGCCGATCGCGGCGGTTATTTTGGCGTCTATCTCATGCCTTATCTTGTCGCATCGCCCACAATCCCTACCCGCGAGCATGTACTTGATCACGTCGTGCATGCGATCAACGTATGTGGCGCCGATCATGTCGGCATCGGGTCGGATGGAAACATCCAGAAGACGGTGTTGACGGCCGAACAGAAGGCAAATTTCGATCAAGACATCGCGCGTCGAAAAAAGCTGGGAATCGGTGCGCCGGGTGAGGATCGCTATCCTTACGTGCCCGATCTCAACGGGCCTGATCACATGGAAGTGATCGCCGCGGAACTTGCCAGACGTGGCCAGCCCGTCGCGGTGATCGAAAAAGTTCTGGGTGCCAACTTTCAACGGGTGATTGGCGAAATCTGGGGAACGGATTAAACGTTCCACGGATTAGACATCCCTTTGACGCTAAGCGCGGCGGGTCGGAGACACTCGCCGCGAAGCCGCCGGGGACGGCGGCCCATATCACGACATTTCTACGACCCGTTGCAGCCTGGGCTGACCTTCAAGTTTCGCTACGCCCGGGTCTTCCGCGCCCCAGTAAGCGAGCGGCAATCCGCAACGCATCCATCTCTTTACGGATCTTCATCAGCTCTTGCTCTTTCGCTCGCAATACGTCGTACGGGTTTTTCATTGGGGAAGGGCCTCGCGATCAGATTTGACTCGTCTGTCAAGAACCACAGTAGACGAGCCCGCCGAAGCTTGGAAGATGCAAGAAGTACATCGAGGACGGGAGTGAACCACGTGCTGACAGAGGCTAACTGGCCGCTGACCAGTTACTAGAGAGTTAATGTCCCAGATGATAGGGATGGCGTTTGAGAATGGTGAAGGCGCGATACAGTTGCTCGACCAGAACGACACGCGCAAGTTCATGCGGCAGGGTCATTTTTCCAAGAGACAGCGTGAGCGCAGCCTGGCGGCGCGCCTCTTCACTGAAGCCATCGCTGCCGCCGATCGCAAACAACAATTGCGTCGCGTTCAACTGTTCGCGCTCCAGAAATTCGGCCAGCTCTTCGGACGAAAGTTGCTTGCCTCGAGAATCGAGCAGCACCAGTTTGTGGCGTTCTTTTTTGGGGGTTTGGCGGTCGCCACTCGCGAGCGACAAAATGGCTGCCTCGTCTTTCAGCGCCAGGCCCGCGATCTCGGCATAGTGTGAGATGCGCTTCAAATACTCGTCGGTCAGCGACTGAATCGCCTGCTCTTTCGTCTTCCCGACCCATGCCACTTTAATCTTCACTGGTTATTTGCGCGGAACACTTCATGCGCTTTTCTTGCGTGCCTTCTTCGGCGCGGTCGACGATGTCTTGGCAACGGCGGATTTTGTCGCCTCTTGCCGAGCTTTGGGTTTTGCGATCAGTTCCGCCGGCTCCATGCGCTTGGCCGACTTCCACAGACGTTCCAAATCGTAGAACTGACGCGCCTTTTCAGAGAAGATATGGACCACGAACTCCACGTAGTCGAGCAGCACCCACTCCGCCTGCTTGTAGCCCTCGGAGTGCGTCACGCGGAGGCCAAGAGCTTCGAGACGCTCGTCGACGGCGTCGGCAATAGCCTGGATCTGCCGGGGATTGGTGCCGCTGCACATCACAAAATAATCGGTGAAGGCTCCAGAGTCTTTTTCCAGTTCGAGAACGGTTACATCTTCAGCTTGTTTATCCTGGCAGGCGCGGATGGCTTCGTTTACCTGGAGTTGGAGGTCATTCTTTTTCGTCATACGGGCTATTTGATTGTAACCCGACCCGCGCCTCGATATAGACCATGCTTGCGTATGTAATCAGCCACTCGCGGATCGAGCCAGCGGGCCAAAGGCTTGCCTTTGGCCGCGGCTTCGCGAATCGTGGTCGCGGCGACGTTCTGATGGACGCCTTCAAGTAGATGCAGTGTGACACCCGGGAGTACGAGATCTCCTGTGGCGGGCTGTTTGTGAAAGGGACGAGTTACAGCTGCGGGAGGTCGCAAATCCTCGGGCAAAGATTCGGCGACGTCACGCAATGAATATCCGGGGCGGCTGGCGACGACGAAGTCGCACTCCGCCAGAAGAGCGCGTGCCTCGTGCCATTTCGCAATATCGCGAAAGGCATCGATCCCGATGAGGAAGAAAATACGATCCGCTTTCTTCACAGTCTGTTTCAGGCGCCGAACTGTATCGATAGAGTAGTTGGCTGCAGGCTGCACGCGACTTGTGGCAAATTCTGGCGCCTCCATGAGCGATGGCAAGAATGATTTTTCGTCCTGCGTCTCGAGCGCGACCATCGCATAGCGATGGATAAAGGGCGTGAGCGGCCGTTTCTGTTTATGCGGCGGGAGATTGGCGGGAACGAATAATACCTGGCGCAGCGCGAAACGATCCGCGGCGGCTTGGGCGAGCGCCAGATGTCCGCGATGGATGGGGTCGAAGCTGCCGCCGAAAAGGCCGATATTCATTCCCAGAGTTCCCCCGGAATTTTCGTGTCGCTGAAGTGCGTAGTGACTCGCTAGTTTCGTCGTTGCCGCCCGATGTTGCAAGTTATTCTGATGCGAGGCGAGATGTTGCGGGCGAGTGGGGCGGCATTGTCGAATCAGCTCTGATTCGTTGCGCGGTCCGTTGCACGACCGTCTGTTGCATGACTATGTTCCCCTCCCGCAATTTTGCCCATGCGCGTTTTGCGTAAACCATCCTATGAGATTAGGCTGTGGTCACGGCGTTTGCTTCTTTTCGAAGTACCTCCCCAGGTTGTCCTGGTAGGTGTACCTCTGGCCATTGTTCCGCGGGAAAACCGCGGTGGACTGCCGTAACTCGCCATGCGCGCTCTAGACGCATAGCGTCAATTTATGCGAATGAAACTCCCCCTCATCCGCAGCTTGGCCATCGCTCCGGCGCGCGCGCCCATCCTGCGCTACGGAGTGGCACTGCTTAGCACCGTCCTCGCTCTGATCCCCACTTTGTTCTTCTCTGACATCGCGGAGAGCCGATTGGTCGTGTTCGCGGTCGCGGTCATGGTCAGTGCATGGTATGGCGGATGGAAGCCGGGACTGGCGGCGACAACGTTCGCGCTCACTGTTAGCGCTTACTATTCGTTTGCCGGCGAGCTCACGCCAGGCGAGTATCGCAGAGCGATTGCCCATCTGGCGTTGTTCTTTGCCGTGGCCTTGCTCATCTGCTGGTTCAACGCGGCCCTTCGGGCGACCCAGGAAAGTCTGCGGAGGTCAGAGAGTAACTTCCGCTCGTTGGTGATGAATGCCCCCTACGGCATTTGCCGGTGCGACGCGCTCGGGATTCTTCAAGACGCAAATCCGGCACTGGTGACCATGTTCGGCTATTCGAGTCCCGACGAGCTTACCGGGCGGCACCTTGGAAGTCTCTACGCCGATGCCCAGCAGTGGTTTCAAACTGCCGACTATTTTCATGCGCGGAAAGAATTCAACGACTTGACCACGGAATGTGTCCGCCGGGATGGCTCCACCATCGTGGCCCGCATTTCTGGACGGTCAATCCCGAACGGCAAGTCGGGCGGCACGTTTGAGATATTCATCGAAGATGTGACCGAAACGCGGACACTGGAGATGCAGCTGAGGCAGGCGCAGAAAATGGAAGCGATTGGGCGCCTCGCCGGCGGAATTGCGCACGACTTCAACAACCTGTTGATGGTGATCTCCGGTTATTCCGAATTTCTGCTGGAGCGCCTGGGCCCGGATCCACGGTTGCGCGGGCCGGCGCAGGAAATCTCCAACGCCACGCAGCGCGCGACTTCACTCACGCGGCAGTTGCTGGCCTTCAGCCGCAAGCAGATGCTTGCGCCAAAAGTTCTCGACCTGAATGAGGTCGTCGCCGAGAACCTAAAGATGCTGACTCGCATGATCGGGGAGGATATCGATCTCGTCATGGTCCCGGGCTCCAGTTTGGGCGCGCTACGCGCCGATCCGGGTCAAATCGACCAGGTGATCATGAATCTGGCGGTCAACGCTCGCGATGCCATGCCGCAAGGCGGCAAGCTCACCATCGAGACGTCGAACATCGTGCTGGACGAGGCCTTTGCCCGTACCCATGCGCCGCTGACCGCGGGCGAATACATCATGCTGGCGATCAGCGACACCGGTGTGGGAATGGATGGCGAGACGCAGTCGCGCATCTTCGAGCCTTTCTTCACCACGAAAGGTGCCAAGGGGACAGGCTTAGGACTCTCCACGGTATACGGAATTGTGAAACAGAGCGGTGGATTCATTTTCGTCGACAGTCAGCCGCAGCGCGGGACGGCGTTCCGCGCCTACTTCCCGCGCGTCGATGGTCGCGAAGACACCGCTACCGTGCTGGATGCTCTCAGTTTGCCTCGGGCCAGTCGCGGACAAGAAACCATCTTGCTGGTCGAGGACGAGGTCAATCTTCTTCGCCTGGCGAGGCAGTACCTGGAAACGCAAGGGTACAAAATTCTCGAAGCCGCCGACGGCGCCGCGGCCTTGCAGATCGTGGATGGCTACACCGGTACCATCGATCTATTGCTCACCGACGTCATCATGCCCGGAATGAACGGCCGCGAACTGGCTGCGCAAATCGCCAAGCTGATCCCGGACCTCCGGGTACTTTATATGTCGGGCTATACCGAGAATGCCGTTGGTCATGACGGCACCCTTGATGCCGGCATCAACCTGCTGCAAAAACCGTTCAGCCTTCCGGTCCTGAAGGACCGGGTCCGCGAGGTGCTGGATTCCGAGCCTGTTCCCATGGAGGTCGCTATGTCATACCGCACCGGCACAAGTCTGGGAGAAAAGAAAGTTCCGCCATTTCGAGCGCGCCGGTTCAATTTGCAGCTCCCTTTGCGCTATCGCCCGCTTGGGGAGAAAAGCTGGCGTCCGGGAACGACTGAGAACATCAGCCGCTCCGGGTTGTTGTTCCAAGCGGAAGAGTTGCTACATCTGAATGCGCAGGTGGAGATCAGTCTGGTCTTGCCGCCCGAGATTGCGGGTCTCCCGGCCACAGAGGTGATCTGCAGGGGCGAAGTTGTTCGTTCGGTCGAGGCATCGAGCCAGGACGTCCATCCGGCGCTGGCGGCGAAGATTCTGCAATACCACTTCCAGCACGGCGCTCACGTGGGCGAAGCGTAAAAGTAAGAGTAAGAGCGGACGGACGACCCGCCTTGCTCGCGCGGTCGTTATCTCCCGTGGGTTACCTTCGGTACCGGTAACAACCTTGGACAACGCCTTCGCCGACTGTTACATTGCGGCCAGTGGGCTTGCGTCGGTTCAGCGAGGGTGTTGATGTCCCTGGTCGTGAAATTGGAAGATGATCTCGGCGAGCGCAGCGAGTGGGTAATGCTGCACGGCGTGATCCCCACGAACGGTGAAGAGGACTTCCTCCTGCTGAGCGGCATCGATCCTTTCGGCAAGACCGTTTTCAACCACCTGCAGATGGAGTCTTTTCTGAAGGAATGGGACCGCGCGAAGGATCGCGTCCGCGATGACTCTCAAAAAGCGGCGTGGCAAAAGGTAAAGGAAATGGCAGAAACCTGCCGCTCGGACCGCGATTTATATCTGCGCTTCGTGGGCAACTAGTCAGTGTTCCGGTAAATTCGCCAGCAGAAATCCGATCACGTTCTCACCCATAATCTTGCGGATCTCCTGGTCGGAATAACCTGCCGCCTGCATCGCTTCGGTGATCTTGACCAGACCCGTCGTGTCAAACGGGGCCATGATGGCTCCGTCAAAGTCTGAGCCGAGAGCCACGTGATCGACCCCCACTCGGTTGGAAGCATAGCGCATCGCCCTCACGATCGCCCCGGCGTCGGTGCCGCAAGTCGCCGTGTCCCAATAACCGATGCCAATCAGGCCGCCTTTGGCCGCGATTGCTTTGATCTGATCGTCGCTGAGGTTGCGGTTGTTGTCGCAGGTGCCTTTCACTCCAGTGTGCGACACGACCACCGGACGCGCAGCGATCGACAGCACATCTTCGATCGTCGCTCGAGACGCGTGTGCTAGATCAATAATCATGTGCCGCGCTTCCATTTGCCGCACCCACTCGCGGCCTTTGTCGGTTAGGCCTGCCTTGTGGACACCAGCCGCCGACCCACCAATATCGTTATCGAAGAAATGGCTGGGCGACATCATCCGGTACCCGGCGCGATAGAGGACATCGAGATTTTCGAGCTTGCCGTCGAGCGCGTGCGCGCCTTCGATCGAAAGCAGGCCAGCGGTGAGCTGACCGTTGCGCCGGCGACGTTCCAGATACGCGGAAAGATCGCTGGCACTCTCGATGACCACAAATCCGCCAGCCGATCCTTTGGCGAACTGATGCAAACGCCGCGCCTGATAAAGCGCCCGCTCGGTCAGACTGTTCCATGTGGCGGGTGGCCAGCGACCGACCAGAGCCAGCCAGAAAATGTCGTCGCTTTTGTCTTCGTTGCTCTCGATGTTTAACCCGTGCGGACTCTTGGTCGGCAGCGAAAACACCTGCAAGGCAACGTTGCCGTCGGCGAGCCGCGGGATGTCCACTTGGCCATAGCTTCCGCGATCCAGCAGATCGCGGCCCCAGAGGAGCGAATCGGCGTGTAGATCTGCGACGGTGAGTTGTTTGTGGAGAGCCCACGCGGCGGCAGACGCAGTGTAGGGCGGCCGCTTCACCAGTTTGTTCTGGTCTTGCTCTACGATCCGCGGGATTTCCATGAAACACGCGGCCACAATGAAGATGAGAAAAGCGATCTGGGCCAAACGTCGAAGCATGAAAAAATCCTCAACTTACTTTGATAAGGCGCTGAGCGCCTGACGAAATAGAGTGTCGAAACTCGGAACACTGTTGCCGCCGCGCGCGGCCAACAGAGCCTTGTCCGCGGCGGCGCGCTGATAGCCAAGGTTTACCAGAGCGGAAATAACGTCTTCTTCCACGGGGCTCACCGTAGTGGCGGCCATTTCAGTAGCCCCTGCCGCTGGTGGGAGCTTATCGCGCAATTCCAGCACCATACGTTCCGCGGTCTTCTTGCCGATTCCTGGAATGCGAGTGAGCTTGACGAGATCGCCGCTGCGAATCGCTCCCGTCATCTCATCGACAGGCATGCCACTCAAAATAGTGATGGCCAGCTTCGGACCGATCCCGCTTACGGTCAGCAGTTTCTCGAAAAGGTTCTTCTCTGCGGGACGCAGGAATCCGTAAAGGTTCAGCGCGTCTTCGCGGACGTGGGTGTGGATGTGGAGCGCAACTTCGGCGCCGGCCGGCGGCAACTCCGAGAACGTGGGTATGCTGATGGCCACGTCGTAGCCGACGCCGTGTGTTTCAACGATCGCCTGGTTCGGCCGTTTCACCAACAGAGTTCCGCGAAGATGCGCAATCATTTTGGGAGTATTGTACGGCAGCCGAATAAAAATACATTTTTCCTTCCCTTTCCACAGGAAGTTTTCCTGCTCCACAGTTTTTACACAGTGGTGGAGCAGATTGCCGTTGCGTTCGCGTTTTGATTACCGCACAGTGCTTGCAGTCAAAGCGTGAGATGTTCTGGATCTGTTCTGACAGAGGTTCCGCGTTGCCGGTGATTTCTCGAGAGTGAGTCATCGGGGGGAATTCGGTGCATGTCCAGTGTGCCGGTGCCCGGGCCTAGCGGCCTCCTAAGCCGTCTTTCTTTCGAGAAGGACGGTAAGCGCGGAATCGCAACCCTGAGGCGCAAGCCCCAGAGGCAGCGTCGAATGCAAAGTGCTCTTCGGAGCGCAGTTGCGCGATGGCTTCTCGTTCGTGCGCGAAAGCGCCAGGCGAGGGCGACAGTAAGAACATTCGCGATAACAATGCGGCTTGGGTGGCTGGCCCGGGCCGCATTTGTTTTTGTCTGCCACGTGTCCGACAATATATCCCCTGCGAATCCTATATCACGGGTGATATACTGCAAGACAGTCAGGAGACAACATGGCGACGCCATCCCGTCTTAACCGCCAAAAGATCTCGACCACAATCGCTCCAGAGACGCTCGCTTACTTGGAGCGTTTGATTAGTGCCAGGAAGGCGGCCAGTCTGGCAGAGGCTATCGATGTGGCTGTCCAGAGGTTGCGGGCAGCAGAGAACCGCCAGCGCTTGGAACGCGACACGGCGATCTACTTCGACCAGATGTCAGACGAAGAATTGGCCGAAGAACGACGCCTTGGCTCAGCCCTCGCTGCTAGCTCCAGAGGTTTGGATTTTGACCGTGAACCTTAGCCCGCGACGCGGCGAGATCTGGACGGCCCACCTGGGCGACGCCCCAAAGAAACATTGGGTGGTGGTTGCCTCTCTCGATAGCCGAAATCTGAGCGACCGCGCGTCCTCGGTACTGATCATTCCGTTCGGTAGCTATGGCAGGACCGGACCTACGGTAGCGGAGTTGCCACCTGGCGAGACCGGACTGCCGGATGTCTCCTACCTCAAGGCTCATTTCATCCAGGTACTGGAGAAGAGTTCGTTGATCGAGCGCCAACGGCGTATGTTGTCATCAACGCGCATGAGGGAAGTTGTGCAGATGATTCGCCGTGCGGTCGATCCAGACGCTCCCTGGGAGGGTAGTTAACGGCCAATGACTTCGCCCTCATCCGATAACTTCAAAGAGACGCTCAAGCAGCAGGTGGACATCGTCCGCGTGGTCGGCGACTACGTCAAGCTGAAGAAGGCCGGGGCGCAGAATTTTTCGGGGCTATGCCCGTTTCATGCCGAGAAGACGCCGTCGTTCTCAGTGCATGCTTCGCGCCAGTTTTTTCACTGTTTTGGCTGCGGGCAGTCGGGAGATGTCTTTACCTTCGTGCAGAAGGTCGAGAACATCACTTTCCCGGAGGCCGTTCGGTTGATCGCGCAAAAGCAGGGTGTGCCGATGCCGAAGGTCAGTTTCTCCAGCCCTGCGGAGGCGCGCGACGCTCAGGTTCGAATGGCACTGCTCGACGTCCACGTGCGCGCGACGACGTTTTTTCAAGAATGCCTGCGACGGCCAGAAGGCGCGAATGCCCGCGAGTATTTGAAGACTCGCGGCCTCGACGACGAAACCATTGCCCGCTTCCGGATCGGCTTTGCACCCGACTCAGGATTTCTTTTACGAGACGCCCTGCGGCGCGAGTTCGATGAGGACTTGCTGCGCGAGAGCGGCCTGTTTTCGTGGAAGGGAGGCTCTCAGCCAGACGCTAACAGCCAGAAGCTAGAAGCCACTTCCGCCATCTACTCCAAGTTCCGCAACCGCGTGATGTTCCCCATCGCAAACGACCAAGGCAAGGTAATCGCCTTCACTGGTCGCACATTGTCGACCGATGACAAGGCCGGCCCCAAGTATTTGAATTCTCCGGAGACCCCGATTTATTCGAAGTCCCGCGTGCTCTTCAACCTCGACAACGCGAAAGAAGCGATTCGCAAGCTCGAGTACTCCATCCTTGTCGAAGGTCAGATGGATTGCATTTCCGTCTACGCCGCCGGGTTTCACAACGTGATTGCCAGCTCAGGCACGGCGTTTACCGAGCTCCAGGCGAAGTTGCTCGGGCGTTTCTCAAAGCAGGTCGTCGTCAATTTCGATCCCGATACCGCAGGAGCCCGCGCTACCGAACGAACGCTGGGGTTGCTGGTCGAAGAAGAATTCGTCATCAAGGTGTTGACCCTGCCCAGTGGGTTCGATCCCGACCTTTTTATCCGTCGCAATGGCAAAGCCGCTTATGGCGCGGCGCTCAATCATTCGCAGAAATATTTTGACTATCTGATCGACCGGGCTCGGGCGCAGTTTCCGGTAAAGAACCCGGAGAACAAGGTCAAAGCCGTCAATCATCTCCTGCCGCACATTCAGCGCGTGCCCAACCGGATCGTCCGCGACGAGCTGGCGCTCGAAATATCACAGAAGCTTGGGATCGATTCCGCAGTCCTGCGGCAGGAATTGAAGCACGCGGCGACCAACCGTTCGGCGACCGAAGTGAAAGCCTCGGCGGAAGCACAAATCACGGGGGCGGAACGCGTCCTGATTCGGGCGCTGGCATCGATCACACAAATGCAGCCCGGCCAGACCCGAACTACAGCGCGCGAAGGAACAGACGAGGAATTCGATCCGGCGCGGCAGGCGCACTTTGCGCTGCAATCTGAACACTTGTATGAGGGGCTGGCCGCGCGGTCACTGATGGAGTCTCTGCTTCAGGGTGGGGCTGAAACTACCGACGTAATGCTGCTCCCAAAGAACGAAGAAGACCGGCGGCTGCTGGCGTCAATCCTGATGCACGAGGAGGAAGACCTCACGCCCGAGACGGTTGAGGGCGCGGTCAGGGCCTTGCGGAGGATCTATTTGCGCCGGCGGCAGGAAGAGGTGCAGCAGGCATTTCAGCGTCCCGGCATCTCGACTGAGGAAAAACATGCGCTTTTGCAGGAAAAAGTGCGGTTAAAGCGGGCTTTGATGGACCCCGGGCTGGGTGAGAAAGCCAGCTGATCTCCCCGGATTTGAGGGCGAAAGCTTGGAACGAAATACCGTCTCGCGCCATCTAAAGAATTAGCGGAAAAAGAGTTAACTCGGCTAGGGCGATTCAGGCGTGCTATACTTCTGAAGTCTGTGCGCATCGCGCACAACTCCGTAATAACTCCCACCGCTGAGAAGGTTGGCGTTCGCGCGACTTGGCGAACGTCTCGAGGATAATCTGGTTTGGCACTTGATGACAAGTACGACGACATAAAAAAGCTGATCGACGCAGGCAAAGAGAAGGGATATCTGACCTATGATCAGGTCAACGACCTTATCCCGCACGATGTGCACTCTCCTGAAGACCTGGAAGATCTGCTAACCACGATCGGAACCCAAGGAATCGATGTACTCGAAAGCTCGAAAGGGCCGACGACCGATCTGGAAAAAAAATTCGAGGAAGTAGAAGAAGGCTCCGACGACGTTGAACTCGATCTGACCCCAGGAGCTCTGGAAAAAACCAACGATCCCGTCCGCATGTACCTGCGCGAGATGGGCACAGTGCCTTTGCTGACCCGCGAAGGCGAAGTCGAAATCGCTAAGAGAATCGAGCGCGGCCAAAACCGCGTTCTGAAAGCGCTTTCGCGCTCCCCGATCGTCATTCGTGAACTGCTCGCCCTCGGCGAGGACCTCGAGAAAGGCGTCCGCTCCATCAAAGAGCTGGTCACCTTCGACGAAGAGGAAATCACGGAAGAGATTGTCGAGAAGCGTCTGAAAGCATTTCTCGACAAGATCCACGCGCTCGACAAGTTGTACAAGAAAGTCGCTCCGCTGCAGGAAAAGCTGTTGGCGGTCAATCAGAAGAAGCGTCCGCGCGATCATCGGCGATATCGCTTTCAGCTGGCGCACGCGATCGTTCGCACTTCGATCGCAGTTCGCAAGCTCGGCTTCACCAACAACGAACGCAAACGTCTGATCGACCGCGTGAACCGCACGGTCGATGGCATGCGCTCGCTCGACCGGCAGATCCAGAATCTGGAGAAGCGGGCCGAGGCGACACGTAGCGAAGAACAAAAGAAAGAATATAAAAAGCAGTCGCGCACCGTCCGCGGAGAGCTCGAAAAGCTCGAAGTGGAAGCGGGCCTGTTGTTCCAGGAACTCAAGCGCACACAGCGCGAGATCATCCAGGGCGACATGGACGCCGAGCACGCCAAGCGCGAGCTCATCGAAGCGAACTTGCGTCTCGTGGTCTCGATTGCGAAGAAATACACCAATCGTGGCTTGCAGTTCCTCGACCTGATTCAGGAAGGCAACATCGGCCTGATGAAGGCAGTCGACAAATTCGAATATCGCCGCGGGTATAAGTTTTCAACTTATGCGACGTGGTGGATTCGGCAGGCAATTACTCGTGCAATTGCTGATCAGGCGCGTACGATTCGTATCCCGGTCCACATGATCGAAACGATCAACAAGCTGATCCGCACTTCGCGGCAGCTGGTGCAGGAACTCGGGCGCGAACCAACATCGGAAGAAATTGCCAAGAGAATGGATATTCCGGTGGCGAAAGTCCGCAAGGTCCTGAAGATTGCGCAGGAGCCGATCTCCCTCGAAACGCCGATTGGCGAAGAGGAAGATTCGCATCTGGGCGACTTCATCGAAGATCGCGCGGTGGTTTCGCCGGCCGAAGCGGTAATCAACGTCAACCTCAAGGACCAGACTTCGCAGGTGCTGCGCACGCTGACACCGCGCGAAGAAAAAGTTATCAAGATGCGCTTCGGCCTCGAAGACGGCTCGGAGCACACGCTTGAAGAAGTCGGCCAGTCGTTCGCGGTCACGCGCGAACGCATCCGGCAAATTGAGGCCAAGGCGCTGAGAAAACTGCGGCATCCATCGCGTTCGCGGAAACTGCGCGCGTTTATGGACGGAGTGAGGGACTAAGTCAGAGGTAAGAGGTCAGATTGCAGAAGTGGGGCGCGAGTGATCGCGCCCTTTTTTGTTGTGGCGGCTATGTGACCCGGCCGCGAACGAGTAGTTTAGGATAGCTTTTGTTCTGAGGGGACAAGTTGGTCGTGAGTTCAACCTCCACAAAAACAATCGGTCACTCGAATGGTGAAGCTGAGGCGCAACGCCGCCTCGCATATTTCACCGAGCGCCGCGAGGCAATCGTCTCGACCATCCGCGAGCTGGTGGAGATCGAATCTCCGAGCGACAACAAGCAGGCTGTGGATCGCGTGGCTGAAGCGGTGGCGGAGAAATTTTCACGCCTCGGTGGGGAAATACGATTCCATCGCACGAAAGACTTCGGCAACCACCTGCAAGTAAACTTCGGAGGCCGCGCGGCCAAGCCCGTACTGCTCCTGGGGCATTACGATACGGTTTATCCACTCGGGACGCTGGCGTCGATGCCGTGCGCCGTGGTTCGCGACAAACTCACCGGGCCGGGCGTGCTGGATATGAAATCGGGGATCGCGCTCATGCTGCATGCGGTTGCCGGTTTGCAGGAGTGGCGCAGCTCGTCGGCTAGTAACACGCAAGATGCGCTGCCGCGGCCGGTCACCGTCTTGCTTGTTTCCGACGAAGAGATTGGCAGCAACTCGTCCCGCGCCATCACGGAGGCGCTGGCGAAGCGGGCTGCGGCGGTGCTCGTGCTTGAGCCGTCTTATGGACGGCACGGCGCGGTGAAGACTGCGCGCAAAGGCGTTGGCGAATATCTCGTCAAGGTGACAGGCAAGGCTTCTCACGCGGGGCTGGATTTTGAAAAAGGAGTGAACGCGATTTGCGAATTGGCGCGGCAGATCGAGAAGGTCGCGGGATTCACCGATTTGAAAAAAGGGCTCACGGTCAACGTTGGAATCGTCAGCGGCGGTTCGCGAACGAATGTGGTTCCGGCGGAAGCTACGGCGCAGATCGATGTTCGCATCGCGCGCATAAAAGACGCCGCGGGGATCGATAAAAAAATGCGGAGCTTGCGCCCGTTCAATCGCAAATGCAAGATCGAGGTCAGTGGAGGCATTAACCGTCCGCCGATGGAGCGGAGCGCTGGAGTGGCGGGCCTGTACTCGCAGGCGGCAGTGATCGCGCGCGAACTCGGATGGAAACTTGGAGAAGCGTCTGTGGGCGGCGGGTCGGACGGGAATTTTACTGCGGGCCTCGGGATTCCGACGCTTGACGGTCTGGGTGGCGTCGGTGACGGGGCGCACGCCACTCACGAGCACATCCTCGTGTCGGAGTTGCCCAGGCGCGCGGCGCTCTTGGCCGGACTGATCGAATCTGTTTGAAAGGGCTGAAAAGGCTGAAAAGACATGGTTTAGTGCTGCTCGGTGACGGTATTCACAGGTTGCTGTGACGCGCGGCACAGGCAGCTTTGACCGGAGGGTCCAGACTGACCTAGAATTCAATTTACGGACAGGCCTGCCCGGCCGTATTCGAGGGCAGTCGTCGTTTTGTTGGTCATTGGAGGTTTCCATGGGTGAAGGACTGTTTCAGCCGCTGCACATTCTGTTGATCATCGGCATCGCGCTGCTGCTTTTTGGGCCGAGCAAGTTTGCCGACTTGGGCAAGGGCCTCGGCGAAGGCATCCGCAATTTCAAGAGTTCAATGAAAGAGCCGGAAGATAAAAGCAAAGAGCCGCCGAAGCCATCGGCGTAGAAGTTTTTCGATATAGTTCTCAGTTCGCGTTCTCAGCAAAACTTCACGAGAAGACCTCATGAACCAGGGGGTTACTGGGAACTGAGAACCGAGAACTGGGAACTGATTCCAAGCAGCATCCGGTACACCAGCGCCACCGGCAATCCCACCACATTGCTGTAATCCCCTTCGATACGAGGAATCCATCGGGACGCGATGCCTTGAATCGCGTAGGCTCCCGCCTTGTCCATGGGCTCGCCAGTGGCGATGTAATCGGTTATTTCCTGAGCTGAGATCTCGGACATCGTTACCAGCGTTGTTTCGCTCGACACCAACGTCTGACCACCAACCACGAAGCACACTCCCGTAATCACTTCATGCTTGCGTCCGGAGAGCAGCCGCAACATGCGCGCGGCGTCATTCGCATCGGAGGGCTTGCCGAGAATCTGACCATCCACAACCACGATGGTGTCGGCCCCAAGTACGACATCCTGAGGCCGCTGCCGTGCCACAGCCAGTGCCTTCTCACGAGCCAGCCGGTCAGCACATTCCTTCGCTCCCTCTTCCGGCAGCGGCTTCTCGGCGATATGCGCAGGCTGGACTTCAAAAGCGATGCCGGCACTACGAAGAAGCTCCTGGCGGCGCGGCGATGCGGAGGCGAGGACCAGGACGGGGCAATTGAAGGCGGTCATCGGCCGAAGGGCTGATCGGTTCGAGGCTGCGAATCGAACTCGACGGATTGAGAATGCTGATCGAAAGCGAGATCGGCGTCTCTATCCGCGAATTGTCGCAGATCGAGGTATCGTTTCCAGCTCCTGCGCGCCAAGAGAGGCACCAAAAACCAACCGACGGGGATGAACAGCAATCCGTGCCACCAATCGGAATCATGATCGCGACCGCGATCGATGGCGAAGAAAATACCGAAAGTCATTATCAGGATGCCCGGAGCGCAAAGATAGAGCGTTCTCCTGAGCTGCAGCCAAGCAGAAAAGCGAGCGCGAATTTGCGCATTGGTCTTGCCGTGGGCTCTGGCGAAGTGATCTCGCAATGTGAGGAAGAGAGCCGCCGATGCCACGACGGCGACGAGTGCCGCAACCGCTATGATCGGGAAGGCGGAGTCACTCACGAAGTTTTATTCCAGCGCTTCAGGCTCAATCGAAATATTCTTTTCACCCGCGGCGCGTTTTTCCCAGTATTTCTTGACCCAGGCTTCGTAGCTCTTCCCAGCGGCGGTGTCGCGGCCGCTGAAGGCTATGGCCGCGATTTCGGAGTAGGGAATCGCGGGACGCTCAGTACTTGTGGCCAGGATCAGACGAACCACCGAATCCTCTAACTTCGGGCCGATGCGGCGGTCGAAGAGATAGCCGGTGATTTCCGCGCCGTTTTTTTGAGTAATCGTCACATCGCCACGATAGTCGAAGGCTTTTTCGATTACGGCTCGGATATCGACTTCGGTGGCGAGTTGCGGAATCCATCCTTGAAGATTTTCGCGTTCGAAGCCGGGGACTACCTCCAGTTCGTCGCTGGGCCTTGGCGTTGTAGCGATGGCCTGCCCGCTATGGGGCATGGTTTGATCGTGTCCGTGCTCTCGGCCGCTCATACGTGCGCTTCTTCGGACGGCTGAGCCGCTGCTGTGCCCATCGGACCCTCAATTTGCACCAGCGGATTATACGAGTGCACCGGCCGCACTTCGCGGTCGAGATCGGCCAGCGCGCCCTTGTCGGGATAGAGCGAGAAAGTGGCCTTGACCGTGTCGGCGAAGCCGCGTAGGGATCCAAACGTATCGTTCACCGAGCTTGGTTCGTAACCGCAGTGCACCATGCAATTCGCGCATTGCGGATTCCCCGACTCGGTGCCGTAACTCGACCACTCCGTCGTTTCCATCAACTCCTTGTAGGATTCGGCGTAACCATCCTGGAGCAGGTAGCAGGGCTTCTGCCATCCAAAAATGTTGTACGTCGGCATGCCCCAGGGCGTGCACTGGTAATTACGCTTACCCATCAGATATTCGAGAAAGAGTGGAGACTGGTTGAAGCGCCAGGACCGCTTGCGGTTCGAAAGCATCGTGCGGAACAGGCGGCGTGTGCGGGCGCGTCCCATGAAGTGCTTCTGGTCGGGAGCTTTGTCGTAGGAATAGCCGGGCGAGACCATCATGCTCTCGACGCCGACTTCCATCATCTCGTCGAAGAACGTGCGCACGCTGTTGGGATCGGCGCCATCGAACAGAGTCGTATTCGTGGTCACGCGGAAACCCGCGTCGATGGCAGCACGAATCCCTTCGAGTGCCAGGTCGAATCCGCCTTCGCGGCACACGGAGAAATCGTGGTGCTCTTTTTGTCCATCCACGTGTACCGAGAAACTCAGGTATTTGCTCGGCCTAAAGAGATGCAACTTTTCCTTGAGCAACAACGCGTTAGTGCAGAGGTAGATATATTTCTTGCGCGCCACCAGGCCTTCGACAATTTTGTCGATCTCGGGATGCATCAGCGGTTCGCCGCCAGGGATCGACACCATCGGCGCTCCGCACTCGTCGACCGCGTTGAAGCATTGTTCCGGTGTGAGGTCGGTTTTCAGGATGTGGGCCGGGTACTGGATCTTGCCGCATCCGGCACAAGCCAGGTTACAGCGGAACAAAGGCTCAAGCATGAGCACGAGCGGGTAGCGCTTACGTCCGGCCATTTTCTGGCGCAGGACGTACGACGCTACGGTCCACATCTGGGACACGGGAACTGCCATTACCCCTCCACGAAGAATGTCCTTATATGATACCGGATTCGATGGGGCATGATAAGGCGAGTTTAGGTCCCCGGCTGTGGTTACCCTGGGCAGTTTCCTTGTGGGCCCGTTCTGTTGCAATCTGTGGCTAGCGTCTACACTAAACGCGTGCGTGCTCTGATTACATTGTTTCTGGTTGCGGTTCTGGCGGCTGCGGGCTTCGCCGCCTGGATGGTGTATCGGCCCGTCGCGCCCTCGGGCCAGACGTTTGTCCTTTTGCATTCCGGCTATTCGACTCGACGCATTGCCGCCGAGTTGAGAAAGGCAGGCATCATTCACAGCGAACTGGCCTTCCGGCTGTGGCATGTCACGCATCCCAAGCCTTCTCTCAAAGCAGGCGAATATCTTTTTGAGCGCGAGGCCAGCCTGCCTCAGGTATATGACCGCATTGCGCGGGGCGACATTTATTTCCACGAGGTCACCATCCCCGAGGGATATACGATGTTCGACATCGCGAAAGCGATGGAGGACGCGGGCCTCTGTTCGGCGGCAGATTTTCTGCACGTTGCCGAGACCCAGACCCAGCTGATTTCCGATCTCGCGCCTGAGGCCAAGTCGCTAGAGGGGTATCTTTTCCCCAACACCTACCAGTTCACGCGCACCCAAAGCCTGGAGGAGATGGCGGCGACCATGGTGCGCCAGTTCCGGCAAGTGGCACAACAGATTGGACTTAGCTCCGATCTCCACAATACCGTCACCATGGCATCCATTGTTGAAAAAGAGACGGCTGCTCCGGAGGAACGCCCGCGTGTCGCCAGCGTCTACTACAACCGACTGGCACGACGGATCGCGCTCGACGCCGATCCTAGCGTCATCTACGCCGAACTGCTGACGGGAACATACGCCGGTGCGCTCCATCATGCCGATCTCTCGGTGAATTCCCCTTACAACACGTATCGTATTCTGGGGCTTCCGCCGGGGCCCATTAGCAATCCTGGGAAGAGTGCGCTCGAAGCGGCCATGCATCCTGACAATACAAACTACCTTTATTTTGTTAGTGATGGCAACGGACACCACCGCTTCGCCCGGAGCCTCGAAGAGCACAACCAGAATGTGACGGCCTATCGTCACGCGCTCCACCTCCGCTAACCATTTGAACCCCTCACTGCCTTATACTAATCAGATAACCATGACGCAAAAGAGTCACTGGATCATCACATAAGAATGGATCGCCCCCATTTGCGCCCTTTTCTTTTCCTACTTCTGTCACTAGCCATTTTCCCGCTCAGTGGCTGTTTGTTTCGTACCCGCACGGTTGACCGCCAGCTCTCCGACCGGCCGTTGAAGACGGCGACTCAGGAAGCTCTGATCGACTACGTCAACACCCAGGCCAGCAAGATCTCGTCGATGCAGGCGACGGTGGACATCGACGCCTCGGCCGGGGATGCGAAAAACGGACGCGTCACTGACTACAAAGAGATTCGCGGTTATGTGCTGGTGCGCCAACCGTCGATGCTACGAATGAAGGGCCTTCTGCCGCTGGTCCGCAACACGGCCTTCGACATGGTGAGCGATGGACAGGAATTCAAGCTCTGGATTCCGACAACAAACAAATTTGTTGTGGGACCGAGCACATCTGCCAGCGAAAGCTATCAGCCCGATAAAAGGCTCGAGAATCTGCGGCCGCAATATGTCTACGACGCGCTCTTGATCCCGAGTGTCGGCAAGGACGAGATTGCGGTGCTGGAAAACGGCTACGAAACGGTACTGGATTCGAGAAAGCACCGGGTCGAGCAGCCAAACTACGAGCTGGCGATCATCCGCCAGGGCCCACAAGGCTGGTTTTTGGCGAGGAGAATCTATTTCAGCCGGACCAACCTGCTGCCTTACCGGCAACGGATTTACGACCAGGCGGGCAACGTTGCGACCGACGCACAATACCTGGACTACAAAGACTTCACTGGCACCACCTTTCCGAATACGATTGAAATCGAACGCCCCCGTGAGGATTACGACATCGCATTGCACATGCTCAAAGTCGAGATCAACAAGACGCTAACCGACGATCAGTTCGTTCTTGACCAGCCTGCGGGCGCCGAGGTGGTTCACCTCGATCACAACAATTCCAACGTTGCCAAGGTTCCAGACCCGCGGGGCAAGTAATTTCGGGATATTAAACAGATGATGAATCGCATGATCGTTGGGAATCTGGTGCATCGGCCGCTGCGCTCGCTGATCAGCGTGGTGGCGGTTGCGCTTGAGGTTACGCTGATCCTGCTGATCGTCGGGCTTTGCCTCGGCATGTTGCAGGATGGCCGCACACGAACCGCAGGCATTGGCGCGGACATATTGCTGCTGCCACCCGGCTCTTCGTTCATTGCCGGGCTGTCGGGCGCGCCGATCCCGGTAAAAATCGGAGGCGTGCTCGAGAAATTGCCCCATGTCAGACGTGTGGCTCCGGTGATCCAGCAATTCTCCTCGGCGGGGTCGCTTGAGATCATCACGGGAATCGACTTGCCTAGCTATGAGAGCATGTCGTCCGGCTTCCGCTATTTGCAAGGTGGTCCGTTTCAGGGCCCGAAGGATGTTCTGGTAGACGATCTCTTCGCCCAGTCGAAACACGTAAACGTCGGCGACTCCATCGATATCATCAACAATAAATTTCGAATTTCCGGCATCGTCGAGCGCGGCAAGGGCGGCCGTAAATTCATTCCACTCAGTACGATGCAGGACCTGGTGGGGGCGAAGGATAAGGCGTCGGTCTTTTACCTCAAGCTTGACGACCCGGCGAACACCGAAGCCGTGATCGACGAAATCAGAAACGTCGAGGGCATGGAGCGTTACGGTGCCTACTCCATGGCCTCCTATCTGGCCATGATGACGACCAACAACTATCCGGGCCTAGCGACCTTTATCAAAGTGGTGGTCGGCATTTCCGTGATCATCGGGTTCATTGTGATTTTCCAGGCCATGTACACGGCGGTGATGGAGCGAACTCGCGAAATCGGTATTTTGAAGTCGATGGGAGCTTCCAAGGTCTACATCGTGAACGTGGTGCTGCGGGAGACGGCGCTGCTGGCGGTTGGCGGCATCGTGCTCGGCATTGTGGTCAGTATGGCTGCCCGAGCTGGTTTGGCTCAAAGATTTCCCCTGGTGCCGGTCGTGGTGGACGGTGGTTGGATCGTCCGGGCAACCCTGATCGCGATTGCTGGTGCCATTGCCGGCGCGCTGTATCCGGCTGTGAAGGCGGCGCAGAAGGATCCCATCGACGCTCTCGCCTACGAGTAGCGGAGGGCCGTCACTTTTCGTCGGAAATGCGTCGGATTTCGCTTTTAATTCGCCGAGAAAATTCCCGTTTTTCATCCGCAATAATTTCCCTCGCAAAACCGCTAAGAATGCTGGATACTGCCCCTGAAACTGCCGTGCTATAATCACGCGCCATTGCGCTAAAGCGGCGCAGTTTCGTAGCTAGTTGTCTTAATTCCCCAGGCCCGGTGCGCGAACGCGTGCGGGGACCGCAAATACGCAGGAGGAGATATGCGCTTCAATGATCCGACTCTTTATGGTCGGGACGACGAGACGGATGAATACAGCGACAGCGGCGCCTACGGCGAATCGCTGGAAGAGGATTTGGAAGAAGAGGAAGAGGAAGAAGAAGAACCTGTTCTCGTAGAAGAAGACGACGAGATTGCGGTGCCGCCGGTAAGGACGCCACCAGCTCCTGCAGCCCCGTCAGGCGGCGCACCGAGCGCACCTCCAAAAAAGAAGGCGCCGGCCAAGAAAGCTCCGGCGAAAAAGAAAGCGCCGGCAAAGAAAAAAGCGGCGAAGAAGGCCAAGAAAGCCGCCAAGAAAAAAGCAGCGAAAAAAGCTCCGAAAAACAAAGCCAAGAAAGCGCCGGCGAAAAAGAAAGCAAAAAAGAAAGCTAAGAAAGGCCGTCGCTAAGGCTGCAGAGTTCCAACGGTGATCAGACCGTGATGATCAGACTGTAACGAAGCGTGGCGGAAGTCCGGTTTGCCGGCTCCCGCCATTGCTTTTTACTTGGCTTCGTTCAGTATGGCGTCGGCTTCGATTTCCAGCAGCATGTCTGGAGACACCAGAGCCGTGATCGCCATCATCGTACTTGCCGGCCGGACGTCACTGAAAAACTGCCCGTGGGCTCTTCCTACCTCTTCCCAATCCGCGATGTTCGTTAGAAATATGCGGGTGCGAACGACATCCTTCATCGAACCGCCAGCCCGCTGCAGCGCACTTTGGATATTGTTGAGCGCCTGAATCGCCTGTGCGTATGCATCTCCCCGGCCGACGATCTTGCCCTCGGCGTCAGTGGCGGTTGTGCCCGCAACATGAATGTAAGGGCCAACACGAACCGCACGAGAGTAACCAACGATCGGCTCCCAGGGTGTTCCGCTGGAAATGTTGTTTCGCTCCACTCTGCCTCCAGATTTCCTTACAGCTATCTACATAGATTCCCTTAACCAAAGTTTTGATCCACACCATGAGGAAATTGGCAGCCGTTTCCTTTGGCTGCCAACAGTTAGCCCCAAACGCCGCACCCAGCACGGGCGTCTAACTAAGAGGGTGGCACGAAGGTGACTTGTGGGGAGTACACGATTCGGGGTATCTAACTCGCAAGAGGTCTTATTCCGATAGGAATAAGAGGCACGCTTTGGGAAGGAAGTGGGGCCAATGGAAATCTCGGAGACACATCCGCTACAGCAATTGTTCGTGGAACTGGTCGGGCGTCACTATGCCGAAGAAATCGGAATTCGCGACCCGCAAATTGTGAGCTATGTCGCACACTTGCTGTCCGAGTTTTGCGATGCCGAGCAGTTGCTGAAGATCAGGAACGGGGTAGGAAAACCATTGAACGATGTGGGTGAGATGCTGATCGAGTCGGATCCGATCTATGGGCCCGCGCCCTCGTTTGACCGCGAACGGCAGGTTCGTAAGCACATCGGCGACTTTACGCTGTTCTACGCGGGGATGTTTCCGGAGAGTATTAATCACTATCGATTGCGTCGCCAGCGCGTGGAGAATTTTGTCGATTGGGTCAAAGCTGGGAAAGAGAGCTACTACATCGTCTCGAAATTTGAACACTTCGAATATGCCAAGGTTGCGCCGCTGTTCGCGCAACTCTCGCGAAGCTTTGAGCAGTGTGTGTATGGACTGAATCTGGTCAAAAACGAACTCGAAGTGATGCAGCATCCGATTGCGCGGATGAGCAACGAACTGATCATGTAGCGATTGCAGTGGTCAGATCGTCAGTGCTTCGCACGCAGATGTATGACCCGAGATTCGAAGGCCCACGCTTCTATTTCTGCAATCTGACCTCTGACCTCTGCCCTCCCACGAACCTTCTCCCGACAAGCTCGAATCTCCCCTCCAGCACGATCCTGATTGCCTCCGAATAGGCTTGGTGCTCCTGCTCTAGAATGCGCTCGGCCAGCGAATGCTCGTCGTCGGAGTCGAGCACGGTAACGGTCTTCTGCACAATGATGGCGCCGTGATCGAGTTCCTGATCGACAAAATGGACCGTACAACCGGTAACCTTCACGCCATAGGCGAAGGCTTGTTCTTGCGCTTCCAATCCGGGGAAACTCGGCAACAGCGATGGATGAATATTCAGAATGCGATGCGGGAACTGCTGTACGAACCAGGGCGAGAGAAGGCGCATGTAGCCAGCGAGGCAGACCAGATCAACTTTGTGCTCGATCAACGAGGTCACAACATCGCGGTCGTGCTCCTCGCGTGGCCTGCCTTTCGACGGGATGACCAGGGCGTTGAGTCCGCGCTGGCGAGCGGTGTCGACGCCCGGGGCATCGGCACGATTTGAAATCACGACAGCAATTCGCGCGCCAGGTATCCTCCCCGCCGCGATGCTATCGGCAATCGCCACAAAGTTAGACCCGCGTCCAGAGAGGAGGATGCCGAGGTTTTTCATCAGAACAACATTATTCACCAGGCAGACCGGAGGAGCGCTTAGAAAATCGTGGGCCCTAGCTGAAGACTACCTTGCGATCGCCTTTAACGATGCGCCCGACACTGTAGAACTTCTCCCCGGCGCGCTCGAGCAGCGTCTGCGCCTTCTTGAATTTCTTGGCGGGAACCACGATCAACATACCGAGTCCCATATTGAAGGTGCGAAGCATTTCTTCTTCGTCGACGTTGCCGAGAGTCTGCAAATGCTCAAAGATCGGCTGAACCGGCCAGGTGCCGAGTTCGATGACGGCGGACGTGCCTTTTGGCAGCACTCGCGGTAGATTTTCCGTGATACCGCCTCCCGTGATGTGCGCCAGCGCAGCGACGCACTCTCCCGCGATCAATTTTCGAATGATTGACCAGTAGCTGCGATGGGTGCGCATGAGCTCGTTGCCGACTTTATTTTTCATCTCGCTCACAAAGGTTTCGAGCGAGTAGCCCGCGACATCGAACAGCAGCTTGCGTGCCAGAGAGTAGCCGTTCGTATGCAGGCCATTCGAAGGCAGACCAAGAACGCAGTCGCCGATCTGCACGTCTTTGCCGGTGATGACCTTGTCGCGTTCCACGACACCAACGATGAATCCGGCAAGATCGTATTCGCCATCGGGATAGAACCCCGGCATCTCAGCCGTCTCGCCGCCGATCAACGCGCAGCCGTTGTGCTTGCATGCCTCGGCGAGTCCTCCGACAACTTTTTCGGCAATCTCCGGCTCCAGTTTGCCTGAAGCCAGGTAGTCCATGAAAAACAGCGGGGCAGCGCCCTGTACCGCGATATCGTTCACACAATGATTTACCAGGTCACCGCCGACCGTGTGATGCATTTTCATGTCGAAGGCCACTTTTAGCTTCGTGCCCACACCGTCGACACTCGAAACCAGAACGGGATCCAGATATTTCTTGTCGACCGAAAACAAACCGCCAAAGCCGCCAATTTCGCTCAAGACTCCCTTGGTGAAGGTCTTGTGAGCGAGATACTTGATGCGCTGTTTGGTGCGATTGCCACGATCGATGTTTACGCCGGCATCGGCATAGGTAATCGACTCGCTCCTGGGGTTGGGGTTTTGGGCCACGTTTTTCAGTCCGTCACTGCCTGGTGGAGAAAGTCTGGTGCGCCACCGCGTCGGAGGAAGTATTTCAGGCGCAACAAATTCTAGCACGTCTTGCAGTGAGGCCCGGTGCGCGGGTTATCGAGAGCGTGCAAAGAAAAACCCCGACCAAAGCCGGGGCGGAAATGCGAAAACAGCAGCGAATTTATTTCGCGGCGTCGTCTTTCTTCATTTCGTCCTTCTTCGGGTCGGCTTTCTTGGCCGGCTTGGCCGCTTTCTTGGCCGGTTTCGCCTTGGCGTCCTTCTTATCCATGGGCTTGTCCATCTTGTCCATCGGTTTGCATGCCGGCTTGTCCTGACTGAAGGCAAACGACGACATCGAGACCGAGAGGGCAAGGGCGAACATCAACGCAAGCACTTTCTTCATTTTTGAAATCTCCTTCGAGTGTTATGCACGCACGAATACCCGGAAAGGTTAAGACGATTGTTCCGGGCCAGCGGAATTGTAGCCGCTGGATCAGTCTTTTCCAAGCGCAATTACGAGCCTGCTCTTATAATGCTGGTCCGTCTGTTTACACATTGGAGACACGATGAAACTTCTGGCGACTCTTCTTTTTGCCATTCTCACAAGTTTGTTTGGAGCGGCGCAGCAAGATCAAACTCCGGCCACAGTGCCGGAAAACGCTTCGTCCGGATCAAACGCCGCTGCTCCCAAGGCCACCGCTCCTAAGAAAGATAAGTCTAAGAAAGAGCCAGACTCGTCAAGCCGCTCGAGCTCAGACAAAACAACCGACAGCGCGAAGCCAACTGAGTCCCCAAGAGCCGACAGCGAAGCTGCCGATAAAGATAGAGAAAAAGATAAAGACGAGCATTACGACGTCGCCGAAGTGCCGCCCGTCGTCACGCACCACCAGATCACCCTGAATGGCAAGACGCTCAGCTATACCGCAACGACCGGCCGCCTTCCCTTAAAACGCCCCGACGGCAAGATCGAAGGAGCGATGTTTTTCGTTGCCTACACGCTCGACGGGCAGGAAGCCTCGAAACGCCCGCTGACGTTCGCCTTCAACGGGGGCCCGGGCTCATCGTCGGTATGGCTGCATATGGGGGCGCTCGGGCCGAAGCGAGTCGTGATGCAGCCGAACGGCTTCATGCCGGCCGCTCCATATCATCTTGAGGACAATCCCGACACTCCGCTGGACCACACTGACATTGTCATGGTCGACGCGATGGCGACAGGATATTCGCGGGCTGCGACGGTCGAGCTGACCAAGAAATATATGGGATTGAAGGGCGATGTGCAGGCTTTCGGCGAGTTCATACGCCTTTACATTTCGCGCTACGAACGCTGGAGTTCACCGCTGTTTCTGCTGGGCGAAAGCTACGGCACTACCCGCGCCGCTGGCATCGCCGGATACCTGGCAGATCACGGGATCGCCTTCAATGGTGTGACTCTGCTGTCGATGGCCGTGGATTTCCAGACGCTCGTGTGGAATCAGTCCAACGACATGCCCTATTTCCTGCTGGTCCCGACCTACAACATGATCGCCGGATACCATCACAGACTATCCGCCGATCTCACTCAGGACATGGCGAAGACTCGCGAAGAAGCTGTCCGCTGGTCAATGAGTGATTACGCAATCGCTCTCGGCAAGGGCGATTCCCTGGCTCCCGAGGAACACCGGAAAATTGTCGAGCAACTGTCGCGTTATACAGGGTTGCGTCCGGAAGTGATCGAAGCGCACAACTTGCGTATTGACGTTCCGACTTTCGTCTACGAGTTGCTGCTTGACCAGAAGAATTTCGTTGGGCGACTCGATGGCCGTTTCAGTGGCCCAAACCCAGACGAAAATCGCGACTACGATCCGACGGAGTCCGCGATCCTTCCGCCCTACACCTCGGCCTTCAACAATTATTTGCGTACCGAACTCAATTACAGGGTTGACACGCCCTACCGCGTGTTTGCCTATGACGAGCCAGTCTTTCAGAAGTGGGAGTGGGAAGACGCCGAGCGCGGATTTCCCAGCACCGTAGGCGGCTTGCGTTCGGCGATGATCAAGAATCCGTATATGAAGGTTCTGGTGATGGAGGGTCACTACGATCTGGCCACACCATTCGCCGCCGCCAACTGGACGATGGATCATCTCAACTTAGAGGCGTCGTTTCGAAAAAATATTTCGTACGCCACTTTCAACTCGGGGCACATGGTATATCTTGATCGCGCCGAGCACGACAAGATGAAAAGCAATCTCGTCGACTTCATGGAGAAATGCCTCCCGAAATAGTTCGTGAGTGAAAGTCGTCCATGCGCGCCGCCGTCATCTTCGGGCTGGGAACCTCGCCAGCGGACTTGAAACCATTTCAAGGCGGCTCTTCCACCGAGTGGCTCCAGGGATTGCCCGCGTCTTCGAACGATGCCGATGCCATCCTGATTTTCGGCGGCGATGGCACGGTTCATCGCCATTTGCCCGCGCTGGTGCGGCTCGGACTTCCGGTACTGATCGTCCCCGCTGGCAGCGGCAACGACTTTGCCCGTGCGCTAAAGCTTCGATCATGGCGAAACTCATTGCGTGCGTGGCGAGCCTTCGCAGCAGGGAAGACACAACCGCGCGCGGTGGATCTCGGAGTCATCGTCCCGTCTGCTTCGCCTGAACGGCAGCATTATTTCTGCGGAGTAGCCGGATGCGGTCTGGATTCCGCCGCCGCTCGCCGGGCCAACCAGATGCCGCGCTGGCTCCGCGGACATGGCGGCTATGTGTTGGCTGTGTTACCGCTGCTGCTCAAGCTTCCGGCAATATCTATCCGGCTTACCGAGACCAATGCTTCAGATCAGATTTCGACCGAAAGATCCACTCTCTTGGCCGCATTCGCAAATACCCAGTTCTATGGCGATGGCATGCGCATTGCACCGCAGGCGGATTTCACCGACGGCAAACTTGATGTCTGTCGGATCTCGACGATGAATCCGTTCGAACTGCTTTATATGTTTCCGACAGTGTATTTCGGCCAGCATTTGCTCTCGCCCAGGATCGCGTACTCGAAGGCAGAGCGGGTCATGATCCAGGCTGACCCGGTGACTGAGATCTACGCCGACGGAGAGTTTGTATGTGAAACCCCGGCCGAGATCTCAATTGCCCCCGGCTCGCTAAAGGTGATCTGCTCGCAGGTTCTACCTTCCCAGACTTAGTGAAGTGGTCCGTACTTCGCATCGAGTGCGAGATTCAGTTCGAGCACGTTCACTCGCGCTTCACCGAGAAGCCCCCATAGCCGGTTCGTAGAATTTTCCTGGATCAGTTGTGCGACTTCTTTTTCTGAAATCTTTCTCTCCGCGGCCACGCGCCGAATCTGAAATTGAGCTGCCGCAGGTGTTATATCTGGATCGAGGCCGGATCCGGACGTGGTCACGAGATCGACAGGGATTGGCGTGCCGGGATTCTCGGCTTGCAATTTGCTCACGTCTCCATTCACGCGGGCGATCAACTGCGCGTTGGTTGCGCCAAGGTTAGAGCCGCCCGAAGCGCTCGCGTCGTAACCTGCCGCTCCTGCGCTCGATGGCCGGGAATGGAAGTAGCCGGGCCCGGAAAACGGTTGTCCAATCAGATGCGAGCCAACCAGCGACCCGTCCTTCGCATAGATCAGCTGACCATTCGCTTTCCTTGGAAAGATCACTTGAGCGAGGCCCGTGACCAGCAAGGGGTAGACGAGTCCCAGCAGGACCGTAGTCGCGATCGTCATCAGTAAAGCCGTAACTAGATTCTTCTTCATCTTCCGTGTCCCTATCGTCCTAGACGAGCCTGATTCCAGTGATCAACATGTCGATCACCTTGATGCCGAGGAATGGGACGATCAATCCCCCGACTCCGTACAGCAACAAGTTGCGCCGCAGCAATGATTCGGCGCTCATCGCCGTATACGCGACTCCTCGGAGCGCGAGCGGAATCAAGGCGACGATGATGAGCGCGTTAAAAATTACGGCCGAAAGCACCGCGGACTGCGGCGTCTGCAGGCGCATGATGTTTAGTGCATTGAGCACAGGGAAGGTTCCGGCAAACATGGCGGGGATGATCGCGAAATATTTGGCAACGTCGTTTGCGATCGAGAAGGTGGTCAGAGCGCCGCGCGTCATCAACAACTGTTTGCCGATGGCGACAACTTCAATGAGCTTGGTGGGATTCGAATCAAGATCCACCATGTTCCCGGCTTCTTTCGCAGCTTGCGTGCCGGTATTCATGGCCACGCCCACGTCGGCTTGCGCGAGCGCCGGCGCGTCATTTGTGCCGTCGCCAGTCATGGCTACGAGTTTTCCCGCAGCCTGTTCACGGCGAATCAGATCCATTTTGTCCTTCGGAGTCGCCTCGGCCAAAAAATCGTCCACGCCAGCCTCGCGCGCGATAGCCGCGGCGGTCAGCGGATTGTCGCCGGTGATCATGACCGTCTTGATCCCCATGGCTCGGAGTTGGTTGAAGCGCTCGCGCATGCCGCCCTTGACGATGTCCTTCAGATAAATCACTCCGAGCGCTCGCCGATTCTCTGCCACCACTAGGGGTGTGCCGCCCGATCGCGCGATCTGTTCGACGCTCGCCTGAATCTCCTTTGGTAGCGATGTGCCGAACTGATTCAGGTATTTGATAATCGCGTCGACCGAACCCTTACGAATCTCGCGGCCGTCGAGATTCACACCCGACATACGCGTCTGCGCGGTAAATGGGACGAACACTGCTTCATGGGAAGAAAGTTCGCGGCCGCGCAGGTTGTACTTTTCCTTTGCCAGAATGACGATTGACCGGCCTTCGGGCGTTTCGTCGGCGAGCGATGACAGTTGCGCGGCATCGGCCATCTCTGCTGCGGTGATTCCTGGAGCGGCGATGAACTCCGCCGCCTGACGGTTGCCAAGCGTGATCGTTCCAGTCTTGTCGAGCAGGAGCGTGTTGACGTCGCCCGCCGCTTCTACTGCGCGTCCCGACATTGCGAGCACGTTGTGCTGAACTAGGCGATCCATGCCGGCGATGCCGATTGCGGAGAGCAGGCCGCCGATCGTAGTTGGAATCAGGCAGACCAGCAACGACACGAGGACGAATACGGTTTGCGGTGAACCGGAGTAAATAGCGAAGGGCTGTAGCGTGACGACCGCGAGCAAAAAGATGATGGTCAAACCCGCGAGCAAAATATTGAGCGCGATTTCGTTCGGAGTCTTCTGCCGTTCAGCACCTTCGACCAGGGCGATCATTCGATCAAGAAAAGTTTCCCCGGGATTTGACGTGATGCGGATTTTGATGAGATCGGAAAGTACACGCGTGCCACCGGTGACAGCTGAGCGGTCACCTCCCGCTTCACGGATCACTGGCGCCGATTCTCCAGTAATAGCCGATTCGTCTACTGACGCTACGCCTTCGATGATTTCGCCGTCGCCAGGGACAAGGTCGCCGGCCGCGGCCATCACGATGTCGCCAGAACGTAGCTTCGAACTGGGTACCGTTTCCGTTGTGCCATTGGGCAGAAGGCGTTTGGCCTCAGTTTCAGAGCGAGCTTTTCGCAAGGTGTCGGCTTGCGCCTTGCCGCGTCCCTCGGCCATGGCCTCCGCGAAATTCGCGAACAGGACGGTGAACCAAAGCCAGAGCGTGATCTGAAGATTGAAACCGAAATTCGTTTTGTCGCGTAACAACAGAGCCGTGGTGACGACGCTGCCTACCTCGACGACGAACATCACGGGGTTCTTCATCATCGTTCGCGGATCGAGCTTGACGATGGCGTCGACCAGTGCGCGCTGGATGATCTTGAGGTCCCACAAACTCTTACTCTTCTTGCCTGACATGCTGTCCGACATTATTTTGCCCCTGGAATCGGCCTCTGAAAATCCCGCCTTTAGAAAGTTTTCCCTGCCATCATTTGCAGATGTTCGAGTATCGGTCCCAGGCTAAGCGCCGGGAAGAAGGTCAGTGCGCCGACGATCACAATTACCGATACCAGCAGAATCGAAAACAACGGAGTCGTGACGGGGAAGGTTCCGGCCGACTCGGGCACGATCTTCTTCCTTGCCAGGTTGCCCGCAATCGCGAGCATCGGGATGATCATGAAGAACCGCCCGACCAGCATAGTGATCGCACCCGCAGTGTTGTACCAGAGCGTATTGCCATTTAATCCGGCGAAGGCGGAACCGTTGTTGCCAGCCATCGATGTGAAGGCGTATAGAATCTGCGTCAGGCCGTGCGGGCCGGCGTTGCTGATGCTCGAAGTCCCAAAGCCTTCGACAGATGAAATGCCCGTCAGCGCGAGAATGATCAGCGGGAAAACCAGCGTGACCAGCATAGCCATTTTCACGTCGTAGGCTTCGATCTTCTTGCCGAGATACTCCGGTGTCCGACCGACCATCAGCCCTGCGATGAAAACCGCCAGCACCACATAAATCAAGATGCCGTACAGGCCGGCGCCCACGCCGCCGAAGACAGTCTCGCTGAGCATGATGTTGACCAGCGGGACCAATCCGCCGAGTGGAGTGAACGAATCGTGCACGCCGTTGATGGCACCGCAGCTCGCATCGGTTGTGACGGTGGCAAAGAGCGCGGAATTGGCGATCCCAAAGCGCACTTCCTTACCTTCCATATTGCCGCCCGGTTGGAGTGCGCTGGCGCTCTGGTCGACCCCATGCAGCAAAGGATTTCCTTTCGCCTCGGCCCAGTAGGCTGCGGTGACTCCGCACAAAAACAGAACGGCCATCGCTGCCCACACCGCCCAGCCGTGACGAGGGGACTTTGTCATTCGTCCAAGCGTGTAAGTAAGCCCGGCGGGAATCGCGAAAATTGACAACATCTGTAGAAAGTTGCTGAGCGGTGTTGGATTCTCGAACGGATGCGAACTGTTGCCGTTAAAGAATCCGCCTCCATTTGTACCCAGCATCTTGATCGCTTCCTGGGAAGCCACCGGACCCTGCGCGATGGTCTGGGTAGAGATGCTATCCATAACGGCTTTGCCGTCCGCGCCCACCATGGGTTTGCCGTCAGAGCCAATCTTCTGGACCTGTTGTGGTTCGACCAGCCTTGCAGTGTCGTAGGGTCTAAAGTTTTGCACCACTCCTTGCGATACCAGCACCAACGCATAAACGACGCACGCTGGCAGCAGCACCCAGACGGTGGAACGGGTCATATCAACCCAGAAGTTCCCGACGGTATCTTTTTCAGTACGCGCAATGCCGCGAATGAATGCCACCGCGAGCGCGATGCCGACAGCGGCAGAGGCAAAGTTGTGATAGGCGAGGCCCGCCATTTGGGTGAGGTAGCTCATCGTGGACTCACCCGAATAATTCTGCCAATTGGTGTTAGTGGTGAACGAAGCGGCCGTATTGAAAGCCAGGGTCTGCCCGACACCAGCAAATTTCTGCGGATTCAGAGGCAGAAGGTGCTGCAGGCGTTCGATCAGATAAAGCACCAGCATCGAAATGCCGCTGAACAGCAACATCGACACGGCATATTCGGTCCAGCGCATTTCGTGTTTTTCGTCGACGCCGGTCACACGATAAAGCAGGCGCTCAACTGGCCGGGCAACGGGGTCGAGAAGCGTGCGCTCGCCGCTGAACACTTTGGCCATGAACACGCCAAGCGGCTTGGTGATCCCGAGAATCAGGGCGAGAAACGCCGCGATCTGTAGCCAGCCATTGCTTGTCATTTCAGAAATTCTCCGGTTTCAGCAGAGCGTAGAGCAGGTAGACCATTAACCCTGCGCTCACGATCAGCATGAGGATCGACTCAACATTCATGACTTACTCCTCAGCGGATTCGATCACAGAATTTGACATAACCAAGCGACAGCACGAAAAATGCGATCGCCACTACGACGAAAATCACATCGAGCACATGAACTCCTTACGCAGCAGACTGAAAACGCTCCGCCCTTTTATCGGTTCGCGACCGAGCCTCGCGCCGTAGTTTTGTCTCACGGCGCGCGAATAGACTCTCCTTCAACAATGTCAACAAGAACCGCAGGAGGAAAGCCTCCGACAGCACAAGCAACGCTAGGACCGGAGCAAGCATTTTGGCGCCTAAGGTTTCTGCAAGATCCAATTAGACAGGGGTAGCCGTAAAGGGGCGCTAAGCGGTTCGTAAAAAAGTCATAAGGATTACGCCAGATCGCCGGTCGCCTGCGATTTCTTCAGCATCCCCACTCTGCTTCGCCGGCCTTCGCGAAGTATTTTCTGGGTTGGCGCTCCCCGGGAACCACCTCCACTTCGAGCAGCGCTAGACGCGCGGCCGCGACTAATCGGTTCTTTTCCGAAGGCGGAAGGTCAGCCCACGCGTCGCAGGTGCGCAATCGTGCGTTCCCGTTGCTATCGGCCAGCGCCTGATGATAGTGGTGAAACAGTTGAGCAAATCTTTCCGGTGATACTTCTTGAATCGTCATACCCCATTCCCTTTCTGTCCGGCCGGCGACTCACGGCCTTCATTTCATTGGATTCGAAACGGCGTAAACTGCGCGTAAATTCGAAATAAGGAAAACGTAAATGTGTGGGATTTTTCAGCGGAGTCGAATGGAATCACTTGCCGGGTTCGAAGCGGTAGCCTACCCAGGGATCGGTGACAATGTAGCGAGGCGAATTCGGCGAGGGCTCGATCTTTTTGCGGAGTTGAGCCACGAACACTCGCAGGTATTCAACCTGCTCTGTACTGTCACCGCCCCAGACGGCTCCGAGCAAGGCGCGATGTGTCACAACTTTTCCCGCGTGGCGCGCAAAATACACTAGCAGATCGAATTCTTTTGGGGTGAGGTGGACAGTCCGGTTCTTTACCGCAACGCTGCGTGCCCCAGGATCAATCTTGAAATCGCCGGCCTCGATTGGCAGTAATTCCGACGCTTCCACGGGAGCGCGACGCAGGTTGGCACGGACGCGTGCCAGGAGTTCTTCCATGCCAAAAGGCTTGGTGATGTAGTCGTCCGCACCGGCGTCAAGCGCCTGCACCTTGGTCCGCTCCTCGCCGCGCACCGAAAGCACGATGATCGGGATTTGTGTCTTCACCCGAAGCCGGCGGCACAATTCGAGTCCATCCATATTGGGCATCGACAGGTCGGTAATGACCAGATCGGGTGTCCAGTCTTTCATGATTTCGAGCGCAGTCTCGCCGTCATTGGCCACGCGAATGTCGTAGCCGTGACTGGATAGAGTCGTCCGCAGCACCCGCGTGATCTGGGATTCGTCGTCGACGACAAGAATGTGTTTATGTTCCAAGTTTGGTTCTCAGCTCTCAGTTGTCCGTCCGAGCCTTTGTCATCCCGGTTCCTGCGTTACGATGTGGACATCAACGGCTGGGGCATCGCGCAGGAACTGATGGATGGCTGAAAGATAAAAATATCGCTTCCAACCTCGCGTCGCCGAGCGTCCGAATACGACTTGTGTGATGTGTTTTTCGTTGACGAATTCCGCGACCGCTTCAGCCACACTCTTCCCTTTTAACCGCACAATTATGGCGCCGACGTTTTCCGCGAAGCGGATGTTTGCCGCTAAGGTTCGTTGATTCGCCTCGCTGGCGTCTTGTCCAAGATCGGTGTAAACCACAAAGAGCTCGGCGTTCATCGCTTGGCTCATACGCGCACCGCGCGCGATCAGGTATTGTGCTGCCGGGTTCGAGCTGATGCAGACCGCGATGCGTTCGCGGATCGTAACCGCTCCGCGCTCTTGGCTGCCGTCGCCACGATGTTGCTCAAGACTTTGATCGACTTGCTGCGCCACCTGCCGCAAAGCCAGTTCGCGCAGCGCGATCAGGTTGGTCTCGCGAAAAAAATTATCCAGGGCCCGCCCGACTCGCTCCTGCGGATACACGTCGCCGCGGCGCATGCGATTCTGCAAAGCCTCGGGAGTCAAATCGATCATCACCACTTCATTGACTTTTTGCAGCACCCAGTCCGGGACGGTTTCCCGCACATGAATTCCAGTGACTCCCTGCACGGTTGGCGTCACGCTCTCCAGATGCTGGATGTTCATCGTGGAGAGAACGTCGATCCCAGCATCGAGCAACTCAAGCACGTCTTCGTAGCGCTTGCGATGTTTGCTGCCTTCGATATTGGTGTGCGCCAGTTCGTCGATCAGCGCGACGCAAGGCTTTCGCGTGAGGATCGCATCCACGTCCATCTCCTCGAAACCCGCTCCCTTGTACTCGATTTCCTTGCGCGGTACGACTTCCAGATTCCCAACGAGTTCGCCAACGCCTTTTCGTCCGTGTGTTTCGACAACTCCGATCACGACGTCTTCTCCGCGAGTGTGCCGCCGAATCGCTTCATTCAACATCGTGTATGTCTTGCCGACGCCCGGAGCGTATCCGAGGAAGAGCTTGAACTTGCCGCCCTTCTTCTCGGGCGAGCACTCCTCCAGCCATTGGTCGGGAGTCTTGGGCATGGCGATTATTGTCATGGAGAAAAAGAAAGGGTGCAAGGTTAAGAACTGAACTCAACGTGGAAATTGAGATCGCCTTGCTACAATCGGCTCGTGACGGCCTCCGCCAGATCCGCTTATGGATACGTGACTGCCGCGTTATGCGTCGCCGTAACAACCTTCGTCGGCTATCGCTCGCTGCATCTCAACCCGACCACGATGGCACTGGTATTCCTGCTTGGGGTTCTCGGGATCTCTGCCACCTGGGGTCTGCAGCAGTCGGTTTTCATGTCGGTAATCGCGACTCTGGCATTCAATTATTTTTTTCTCCCTCCGGTTGGGACCTTCACGATCACCGATCCGCAGAACTGGATCGCGCTCTTCGCTTTCCTTGCAACCGCAGTCACCGCCAGCGAACTCTCGGAGCGCGCCCGTCGCGGAGCTCGTTCGGCCATCGAGCGGCGACAGGAACTGGAACGCCTTTATGCCTTCAGTCAATTGCTGCTATCGAGCGACAGCCCGCCTGAGCTACTGAATCTGATCCCCCGCTATATTGTGGAGTCATTCGGCGTTCGTTCGGCGGCGATATCTCTTTCGAGCCGCACCGACGTTTATCGTTCCGGTCCCAATATCGACGGGCTGGAAGCAAATGCTCTGCAATTGATCTGCCTGCGTGGCGAGCCACGCATCGAGGCTGCGAACCAGTTAGCGTTTATGCCGCTGCGGATGGGAATGCGAGTAGTGGGATGCCTGGGCGTCGCCGGCTCCACGTTGTCACGGCAGACCTTGGAGGCGATCGGAAGCCTGGTGGCCATCTCGATCGAGCGCGCCGGCGCCGTCGAAAAACTTAGTCGCGCCGAGGCTGCGCGCGAGAGCGAACAGTTGCGTTCAGTCCTGCTCGATTCCGTGACGCACGAGTTTCGCACTCCGCTCACCGCCATCAAAGCCTCGGTGACATCGCTGCTCGGCAGCCCGAAGGGACCGGGTAGTGGTTCCGAGAGCGATTCCTCCGGTCACTCGGATGAGGAAAGGCACGAACTGCTGACCATCATCAACGAGGAGAGCGACCGCCTGAACAGGTTGATCGGAGAAGCCGCCGAGATGGCGCAGCTCGATGCCAACAAAGTTGAGTTTCGCTTTGAACCTTCACCGATCGCTCCCGTGGTCTCGGAGGCTCGCGACGAGTTGAAGCAACTGCTAGTCCAGCATCCGGTGGAAGTGCGAATTCCTTCCGACCTTCCAACCGCGCGCATGGACTCGCCGCACATCAAGGAAGTGCTGGTACACCTGATCGAAAATGCCGCGAAATACTCGCCGGTCGGCGCTCCCATCCGCATCACCGCGGAAGCTAAGGACAAAGACCTTACCGTCAGCGTTGCCGATCGCGGCCCCGGGATCGACGATTTTGAGCAATCGCTGGTGTTTGAAAAGTTTTATCGCGGGCGCAACCAGCGTGTGCAAGTCCACGGAACCGGCATGGGCCTGGCGATCTGCAAAGCAATCGTCGAAGCCCATGGCGGGAGGCTTGGCGTGACGAGCCAGTTGGGGCACGGGTCGGTTTTTTACTTCAGCTTGCCGCTGGGATGACAGTCAGAGATGACAGTCAAAAAGGGTCTGGTGGGCCCACTAGGATTTGAACCTAGAACCAACAGATTATGAGTCTGCTGCTCTAACCGTTGAGCTATGGGCCCTTCCTTCCAATATCTTACACATTCGCGAACATGGAGTGCCGCGGGCGCCTCAGTCGCAATGACTGACTCGAGATCACCGAGTGAAGTCCCGCAGAACAGACTATTACTATCGTCATGTTTATCCCTAGACAACCGCATCATGTCTCGCGCCGGGAAGATATCATCTGGTGAGAAGTGTGCACCGGATATGAAAAAGCTGCGATTTCTGCTCTCTCTGACGAACGACGACAACGATTATCAGATCGAACAGACCTCCGCCGCCAAGGAGGCCGCCCGCAAGCTTGGCGTTGACCTCGAGATCGTTTATGCCGGTAACGAAGGTGTTGTTCAGAGCCAGCAATTACTGGCTGGGGTTCAATCCACAAATGCTCCGCGCCCCGATGCCATCATTTTCGAGCCCGCTGGATCGACCGCTCATCCGCAAGTCGCTCGTGCCGCTGCTGCCGCTGGGATCGGAGTGGTGCTGCTGAATCGCGACGACCGCTACATTGGAGAACTCCGCCGTCAATTTAATGTTCCGGCTTTCGCCATTACCTCAAACCACGAAGAGATTGGACGCATCCAGGGACAGCAACTCAACGCTTTGCTACCCGCCGGTGGAGTTGTTCTTTACATTCAGGGTCCGGCAGAGAGTGCGGCAGCAAAACAGCGCTACACCGGGACGCTGGAAACGAAATCCGAAGGCCTGCAACTCCGAGTCCTCAAGGCGCAGTGGACCGAAGCCAGCGCTTACAAAGCAGTCAGTTCCTGGCTCAAGCTCTCTACGTCTCGCCAAGCCCAGATCGAAGCTGTCTGCGCGCAAGACGATTCCATGGCCATCGGAGCCCGCAAAGCGGTGGAAGAATGCAACGAGAAACAATGGCAGAAGATGCCGTTCTTGGGATGCGATGGATTGCCTAAGACCGGGCAAGAATGGGTGCGGAACAAATTATTGACCGCCACGATTTCTATCCCACCGAACTCCGACATTGCAATCGAGATGATGTGCCGGTCGATTGCGACTGGAACCTTGCCCTTGGAGCGCACCTTCACCGCAGCCAAGTCCTTCCCAGCACTCGAGGCTCTGACGCAATCGGCACGAGCCCGTGCCGCGTCAAAGTAAGCAAAGAGAGTAGTTCACCCAGAGCATTTCACCCAAGACATTTCATCCAATGACAACATTGGTGTTTTCGCGCGTTTGCGTGAGCCGGGATTTTGCGTTTTAGTGTGCGACCGGTGGCGCCGTCTGCGTTGGCGCTGCGGGCGCGGGCGTTGGGCTGTTATTCACCAGATCCTTCAATTCCTTGCTGGGCTTGAAAAAGGGGATTTTCTTCGCCGGAACTTCTACGCGATCGCCCGTTTTGGGATTGCGGCCGACGCGAGGCTTACGCTGGCGGGTGCGGAAACTGCCAAAGCCGCGGATCTCAATCTTGTCGCCGACGCGCAGCGAGCGCACCACGCTGTCAAAGATCGTGTCCACAATCACTTCGCTATCTTTCCGGGTCAATTCGGCCAGCCGTGAAACTTCTTCGATCAGGTCAGCTTTCGTCATAGCTCAAAGGCTCCCTTGGGGTGCGTTTCCCTATAACCTTCTCAAATTTAAGGGGTTCTGTGCAAGTAGAGAAGCTGGCACCCTTTGGCGAATCAAACAAGGGGCGAACCTGAGGATCACTCCGTCCCTTGTCGCCAAAGCTACTTCCACAGATAGTAAAACCCAACCTGCTGCTCCAGCAGTTTTTCCCGCGTGGGCAAATAATCGGAAACATCCCCAAAAAGAAGGTCCAGTCCCGATCGCCGCTCTTTGGGAGGGTAAACGAGCGTCGGCTCGCCCGAGATGTTCACTGCGCGCGCCGTATCCTTAACCGCGCCCTCGAAGTCGGTAACCTGGTCGACCATCTTCATCGACAGAGCCTGCTCGCCAGTCCAGACCTTGCCGTTTGCAATCGCGCGAATATCAGCTTCTTTCGCGTGCCTGCCATCGGCCACGGCTTGGATAAACTGCGTGTGCATGTTGTCGATCAGGGCTTGCATGTATTCGCGTTCGGCCGGAGTCATTTCGCGGGTCGGGCTGCCGGTGTCTTTGAATTCTCCCGCCTTCATGGTGATGGCGTTGAGTTTCGCCCAGCGGAGCAGCTCGCCATAGTTCACCCACTGGGCGATCACGCCAATCGACCCGACGATGCTGCCTTTGTCGGCATAAATCTTGTTGGTGGCGGATGCCACGTAATACGCGCCGCTTGCCCCCACGGTTTCAATCGAGGCTACGATCCGTTTCTTCTTCTCGTCGCGGATGCGTTTCACTTCGCGATAGATCTCCTCGGATGCGGCCACGCCGCCTCCGGGAGAATTCACATGAATAATGATGGCTTTGATGGAATCGTCATCGGCAAACTTCTTGAGCTGGGGGACGATCTGTTTGGGAGAGAAAATGACACCGTCAAGATCGACGACGGCAATCTTGGAGCCGAAGCCGGTAAACGATTCGTCGTCCCGCCCCGAAAAACTCAGGTAGACCAGGCTAAACACGGCCACCACGAACAGCGTAAATAACCCGCCGCCCAGTAGCACCCACAACCAAACCCGCGAACGACCTTCAGCCATAATGAGAAGAGTTTAGCACCAGGCACCTCTGGCCAGCCTAATGCGCGAATGTCACTTGACCTCGAAGTTCTTGGGATCGAGCTGGGCGTTGTTGGTGACGCTTGTTATAGTTACCTCGAAATGACTCACCGGAGAATTCCCCGCCCCGACTCCCTCAGCGCCGATAGGGATTATGCCAGCCTCGCCGGTCTGGACGGCAGTAAGGTTTTGCGCCCCGGCCATCGCCCCCGCCCCATTTTCGAAGGTGAACTCGATCGTCCATCGCTGCGGCAAGGTGAGACCGTCAACACTCTTGAAATCGGCGAAACGCTCTTCGAGTTGATAGCGTGTTTCCTGTTGGCGCGCCGTCGCAATTTCTGACCGCCCCATCTGCGGACTGATCGTCATCGAATATACGGTCATGACGTGCCGAAACGTGTCTGGCTCGAAATAAAGTTGGATCTCAAGATCGCTGCGTTTCTTTGGGATATAGTCGACTCGACGCAGTTCACGTCCATCAACCTTTTTGAGGCCTCGGTCCTGGAGCTTTGCTTGCCGCTCGTCAAGGTGCGCCAGCGCCCACGCCGTGGAAAGCGTGCCACCCCACAGGCCTTCGGTGAGAATTTCGTTGTGCACCATTACAAAATTTCCCATCCTGGACCAAGCACCTGGTTTCACCTGCGCAATCATAGTCTTCTTACCATCGCTCACGAACCGCTCGCCATGGTAGTTGGGATTTGGCAATTTCAGCAACGAAACGAATTTGCCACCCTCTGAAACAAAGACCTCTTTCCCATCCTGGTGCCCTGAGGTTGAGTTCTCTACCAGGAAGGTTACGGTTCCTTCGGTTGCGCGGCTGGTCACAGCCGACCGAGCCTGCTCGGTCCCGATGGAACTCAAATGCTGCTTCACCAAATCTGCAACCTGCATCTCATCCTTGGCTAAGCACACCGAGAGCGTCGCCGCCACGACAAAAAGCACCGCAAGGAATCGCATCGAGAGCCTCCAATCAGCAAGTCTTTCCACAAAGGGAGAGGCGGCCAGTATAGACGAAAAAGAGTCCGCCAGTGATGTGCATCCGGCATATCCACTCGGTGATCTCGAAGGAATTAGCGACTTCTGTGGCAGGCCGGGAGTATAATTCCGGCCACGGCGCGGTTCGAGGTCGACTGCGAGTCAGATTTCGGTCAGTATCATTCCGCTGAAATTGGCGAAAAACTCAAAGCGACAGCCATCCCCCACTCGTCGGCGTCTCTCAAGTCTAATCGCGGTAGTTATTGTGTTGGTAGGCAAGAACTAGAAAAGGGGCCCATGCACAAACCTGCCTTAATAGCGATCATCCTACTGTTTCTGCCCTCGGCATCGGCCTACTGCCAAGAATCTCAGCGTCCAGGGCCACCGGAGTCCATGCCAGACAGGGCACGGGGTGATTCCAGGAAAGTTCCGGAATTGCGTCCGTTATCCCAAAGTGAGCCCGTGGAGGATATGGGGTTCACCATTTCAAAACAGGTTGACGAAGTGAACCTCATCCTGAGTATTACTGACTCGAAAGGAAAATTCGTCAACGACTTGACAGCGGACGACATCAAACTGTTCGACAATCGCAAATCGCCTGAAAAATGGAATTATTTCCAGGCCCGCACCAACCTCCCTTTGCATGTGATTCTGGCGGTCGACGTCAGCAGTTCCATCCGCCCACGTCTGAATTTTGAGCAGAAGGCGGCGAGCACTTTTCTTAAACGAATTCTGCGCCAGGAAACCGATAGGGCGGCGATTATCGCTTTTGGAAGCACCGTACAGGAAAAAACTTCCGGCATGACCAACGATGCCAAGGCACTCGACGCCACCATCCACTCGCTACAGGCCAATGGCGAAACCGCCATGTACGACGCCATCATTCTTGCCAGTCGCAAACTCCGCGAGAGCAGGCGGACAACCGTGGTGCGTCCGGTAATTATTCTCATCACCGATGGCGATGACACTGCCAGCAAGGCCACGCTAGACGCAGCCGAGGAAGCCGCGATTCGATCGGAGGCTGCGATTTTTGCGCTCGACGCAAACTCCATTTATGAAATGCACCCCAAAGGCCGCCCTGTGCTGGAGAGACTGACTCGTGAAACCGGGGGGGTCGTATTGTCGGCACGGGAAGAAGCCGACCTGAAGGATTCGTTCAACACAATCGAAAAAATACTCCGTAGTCAGTATGCTCTCGGATATCCACCGCCGGATCTGGAGGCCAATGGGAGGTTTCGTTCCATCGAAGTCACTTCTGGTAAACAGGGCTTGCGGATCCACGCGCGAAAAGGTTACTACGCACCTAACAAGTAGCTCAGCACGGTCCTGCTAGTCGGGGCGTGACTCCCTAAAGTTTTTTTCTCGCGGGCTCAAACCGTCCGACGGTCGCCTATTGGGATACACTCGTCTCGCCATGCGCGATCCCGTTGAACTCGAAGTCTTCAAGAACCTCTACCATTCCATCGCTGAGGAAATGGGAGCGACGCTACGCCGCACCTCTTTCTCTCCCAACATCAAGGAGCGTCGCGACTATTCTTGTGCGGTTTTTGACGGCGCGGGAAAAGTGATCGCAATGGGCGACCACATGCCCGTGCATCTGGGGTCGATGCCCATGTCAGTGGCTGCGGCGGTCGAGCAAGGCCCGCTCGATCCGGGCGATGTCGTGATGCTTAACGACCCTTTCCGCGGCGGGACGCATCTTCCCGATATCACGATGGTCATGCCCGTTTACGTTGGCCGGGCAAGAAGTGGCCGGCCGGCTCACACGAAAGCTCCCCATTTTTACGTCGCTTCGCGTGCCCACCATGCTGATGTGGGCGGCACCTATCCCGGGTCAATGGGTCCCTGCCGCGAAATCTACCAAGAGGGACTTCGAATTCCGCCCGTCAAGATTATGCGCGGCGGAAAGATCGTTGCCGATGTGCTGGCCTTGTTGCTCAGCAACGTTCGGACCGCAGAGGAGCGTGAAGGCGATCTCGGCGCTCAGATTGCGGCCTGCCAGACGGGTGCCGGGCGACTTCGTGAAATCTGCGTGCGCTACGGACTTCCCCGCGCTCAAAGAGCCGCCGACCATCTCATCGCGTATTCCGAAAAGATGATGCGCGCTTTTCTACACACGATCCCGCCCGGCCGCTACCAGGCAGAGGACTTCCTGGACGACGACGGAGTAGAAAGCAAACCGGTGCGTATCGTCGTAACAATCACGGTGCCTCGAAGCAGATCAGATCACGTCACCGTTGATTTCTCCGGCAGCGACCCGCAAGTCCAAGGGGCAATCAACGCTGTCGAAGCGATCACCTATTCGGCATGCTTCTACGTTTTCCGCTGTCTGCTGCAGGACGACGTGCCGGCCACGACCGGCTTGATGCGCCCTATCCGCGTGATTGCTCCTCCCGGAACCGTGGTCAACGCCCGGCCTCCAGCTGCCGTCGCCGGCGGAAACGTCGAGACTTCGCAGCGAATTGTCGACGTGCTGCTCAGGTCGCTGGCGCAGGCGATTCCCGAACGCATTCCCGCCGCGGCTTCGGGCACGATGAATAACCTCACGATTGGAGGCATCGATTTTCGATTGGCAGACACTGGATTGGCACACACTGGTCTAGCAGATCACGGCCTGAAAGATCTTCGTAGCGGGGAACCATTCGCCTACTACGAAACCATCGCCGGAGGTATGGGTGCGCGTCCGACTAAGAATGGAGTCTCCGGCGTCCACACGCATATGACTAATTCTCTGAACACTCCGGCGGAAGCCCTTGAATACGCATATCCGGTGCGTTTGCGGCAGTATTCCCTGCGCCCTGGAAGTGGCGGCGAAGGATTGCACAGTGGTGGCGATGGAATCGTGCGTGAGATTGAGGTCTCGACCCATGCTCAGGTCACTCTGTTGGCAGACCGTCGTTCCCGCGGGCCATACGGTCTAGCCGGTGGGAGTGACGGATCTGCAGGTCGCACCACAATTATCCGGAACGACGGGTCGGAAGAAATTCTTCCCGGCCAGACGAGTGTTCGGCTCAATTCCGGTGAACGAGTTCGCATAGAGTCACCCGGTGGTGGTGGCTGGGGAAAACCAATAAGTCGGACCGTACCACCCGACCAATCCCGATAGCTTCACAGCAGCAAAAGGGCTTTTTTCGCTAGAATTCAAAGGGGCAATATCGAACGGGGTTAATCGATGAGACTAGCACGGCCTTTTATCTTCGCCGTTATTCTGGCGTCGGCCTTTTTCTACTTCACGACCTACCGCAGCGGACGACTCCATTCCCCCAGCTGGATCAGCCGTCCGCAGCACGTCGAGATCACCGAAGCCGCCGTCAACGAAGCGCTCGACGCCGAAGAGCAGAACAACATTACCGTCTACCGCAAGAACATCGCATCTGTCGTCAATATCACTTCGCGCGTGATGACCTTTGATTTCTTCTACGGTCTCGTCCCGCAAGAAGGCCAGGGTTCGGGCTTTGTCTTCGACAAAGAAGGACACATCCTCACGAACTACCATGTCATCGCCGACGCCCGTCAGGTCGAAGTCACACTCCACAACCGAAAAAAATATAAAGCCACCATCGTCGGCACCGACAAGTCGCATGACCTGGCCATCGTTCAGATCAAAGCTCCCGACTTGGTTCCGATGACGTTGGGAGACTCCACGAATCTTCAGGTGGGCCAGAAAGTCTATGCCATCGGGAATCCGTTTGGCTTGGCGGGAACTCTCACTCGCGGCATCGTCAGTTCTATCCGCCAGGTGCAGGAACCGGACGGTCTCGTCATTGACGAAGCGATTCAGACCGACGCCGCCATCAATCCCGGCAACTCAGGGGGGCCACTGCTCAACTGGCACGGCGAAGTGATTGGCATCAACACAATGATCGCGTCGAGCGTAGGGCAGAGCGCCGGCATCGGCTTCGCGATTCCGATCAACACAGCCAAGGCCGTGGTCAACGATCTGGTGACGCTCGGGCGCGTGCGCCGTCCCGCTCTCGGTGTGCGTACCATCCCGATTGATGCCGAAATTGCGGAGTACCTCGGCCTCGCCGCCGACTACGGGCTTCTCATCGTACAGGCTGTCCCGGGAGGTTCCGCTGACCGCGCCGGATTGCGCGGCGGCACCGATCGCGCCTACCTCGGCAACACTCCGATCATGATTGGCGGAGACTTGATTGTCGCCATCGACGGAGAAAAAATCGATAGCCAGCAGGCCCTGGCCCAGATGATGAATCGCCATCGTGCCGGGGACACGGTGAAGGTGACGATCTTCCGCGCGAAGAAGAAGCTGGAGGTCTCGGTGGCGCTCGGGGAGGCTAGGGATCAGGTCTAGCCGACGCTTGTGGCGCGGATGTTCCCGCCCACGTGATGTGCGCATCTTGACGGTTTCAGCCCAGGCAACCATCGTTTACATGCCCGACCTCGAATGGATCCGCAAGCTCTGTCGCTCCTTGCCTGACGTCACCGAGGATATGCCGTGGGATGACGACTTATGCTTCAAAGTCCGCGGCAAGATTTTCACCGGTGTACTTCTATCGGACGGCCGGTTCCCGCGCATTACCCTAAAATGCACGCCAGAGGCTTTTCATGAATTATTGGAGGTCGAGGGCATCTCGATCGCTCCTTACGTAGGACGTTACAACTGGGTGACGCTCGCCATTTCGAACGTTCTGCCGACCGATGAACTGGAATTCCTGATTCGCAGATCGTACGACCTGGTCGCAGCCAAGGCGCCCAAAAAAAGCGTGAAGTTAAAGCGTGACGCTAAAAAGAAGGCGTCAATACGCGCGTAGCCGCGAAGTCGCATTAACGGATCTACCTGCGGTATTGCTCATCCTTGACGTGTTCCATCCAGTCGACGACTTTGCCATCTTTCTTTTCCTGAATGGCGATGTGCGTCATGGACGTCGCCGGGCTGGCTCCATGCCAATGCTTCTCGCCGGGTGAAAACCAGACCACATCTCCGGGATGAATTTCTTCGACCGGGCCCTCTTCGCGTTGAGCCCAGCCGCAGCCAGCCGTTACGATGAGAGTCTGGCCAAGCGGATGCGTATGCCAGGCTGTCCGCGCACCCGGCTCGAAGGTAACGCTCGCCATTTGAACAAAAGCCGGATCGGGCGCCTGGAAAAGTGGATCGATCCGAACCGTGCCAGTGAACCAGTCTGACGGCCCCTTCGCGGAAGCTTGCGAGCCAACTCTTTTGATCTCCATATTCTGAATCCCCTCACTCGACTGCTGTGTGATGCGTCACAGTCCCGTCATCTTCTCGATAGCCTCGGGGTACCTCGCACCCTCGATCTTGATTTGTGCTGCGGCGCTCTCAATATCCCGAAGATCGCTGGATGTAAGTTCAACCGCCGCCGCCCCGTTGTTCTCTTCGAGGCGGTTCAGCTTGGTTGTCCCCGGAATCGGAACGATCCACGGCTTCTGCGCAAGCAGCCATGCGAGTGCTATTTGAGCAGGGGTTGCCTTCTTCTTTTGCGCGATCGTGCCGAGTAAATCAACCAAAGCCTGATTCGCCTTCAAGGCCTCCGGTGTAAAGCGCGGCAGTTTGCTGCGGAAGTCCGTACTATCGAACGAGGTGCTCTCACCCATCTTTCCTGTGAGAAAGCCCTTGCCGAGCGGGCTATAGGGAACGAAACCGATCCCGAGTTCTTCCAAAGTCGGCAGCACTTCGGCTTCGGGCCCTCTCGTCCACAGCGAATATTCGCTCTGCACCGCGGTCACTGGCTGGACGGCATGAGCACGCCGAATCGTCTTTGCCGCCGCTTCAGACAGGCCGAAGTGCTTCACTTTGCCTTGCTGAATCAGATCCTTCACCGCTCCGGCCACGTCTTCAATGGGAACAGCAGGGTCAACACGATGCTGATAGAAGAGGTCGATCGCATCCACTCTGAGCCGCTTGAGCGAGCCTTCGGCGACTGCCTTGATGCGTTCAGGCGTGCTGTTGGGACCGGTGAATCCAGGACTTCCGTCGGGATTCAGATTGAATCCAAACTTGGTAGCGATCACCACTTTTCCTCGAAACGGCGCGAGTCCTTCGCCGACCAGTTCTTCGTTCGTGAACGGACCATAGACCTCAGCCGTGTCGAAAAATGTTATGCCGCTGTCCACAGCCGCGTGGAGAAGAGCAATCATCTCCTGCTTGTCCTTGGGCGGACCGTAAGAAAAGCTCATTCCCATGCAGCCGAGCCCAAGAGCGGAGACTTCTAAGTTGCTTTTTCCAAGTTTGCGTTTTTGCATGACTTAATCCTTATCCTTTCGACCAACTTTTTCCTTACGAATCACTCCCCGCTACGATGCTGCCAGCGCGCGCTGATTTTCGCGCCAACGAGCCGGCGGAATGCCTTCCCATGTGCGGAAAGCGCGCACGAAGGAATTGGCGTCTTCGTATCCGAGAAGATAGGCAGTTTCATTCAATTCGAGGACGGAGTTATTTAGATAGCGGCGAGCCAACCGGTGACGAGCTTCCTCCAGAACGCGTTGGAAGTTGTATCCAGCGTCCTGCAAGCGTCGCTGAAGAGTGCGGGAACTGATGTGCAACGCGTCGGCGATGTCTTCGATAGTAGGGCGTCGTCCCGTAAGTTTTTGCTGCACAGCCAACCGCACGCGCTCAACGAAGTTTTCATACTCGTCCCCGTTGCCGTTCTGTCGCTTCAATTCCTCCTCAAACTGCGGCGCCAGCATTCCCAAAAGCTCATCGTTGCGAGTGATGAACGGCCTGCTTGCATCGGCGGCACGAAACACGATCGCGTTTCTCGAAGCTCCACAGACAACATCGCAGCCGAAGTGTCTCTCGATGGTTTTGACCGGCGCGCGAGGTTGCACCAACTCCACGCGGAGCGGCGTAAGTCGCGTACCAGTCCCGCCGCGGCCGATCGAGAGCACCCAGGCGAAGCAACATTCGATCAAGACCGGAGGCTCGACTTCATCGGCCAGCAACCAGCGGAACTGAATGGTCCACTCTTCATCGTCCTTTTCCTGCAAAATCTCTTCCGGGCACGTAAGCTGCTTGTAGCGAGCCATTTGATTGATGGCCGCGGCGAAGTTTTCAGTCGAAAGAGCGGCCAACCCGGCTGGGTGGAATCGTTCAATCTTCGTTTCGATGCCTAGCAGCAGGCCAATCGCGGGGTTCGAGCTGGCTTCTCCAATGGCATGCCACAGGGCAAAAAGCTCTTCGGTGCTCACGAGCACTCGAGGCTTGTCGGAAATTTCAAGCGGGAGCCCGGCTCTGCGCAGCACCGCAGAGACAGGGACTCCCAGTTCTTCCAACTTCACAAAAGTGCTACGAGAGACACGAAAATGTTTTGTCATCAGTTTTACTCAGACTTGAGAGAAGCCATGTCAATCGAAAAGCGGTACTTCACATCCGACTTCAGCAGCCTCTCGTAAGCTTCGTTGACTTTCTGCATCGGGATGACTTCGACATCGGCAGTGATGTTGTGCTTTCCGCAGAAGTCGAGCATCTCCTGGGTTTCGGCGATACCGCCGATAGGCGAACCAGAAAGGCTGCGGCGGCCCATGAGGAGACTGAACGCCGAAACGGCCAGAGGCTTCTCTGGAGCGCCGACCAGGGTCAGGGTGCCATCTCGGCGCAACAGATTGAGATACGCGTTTATGTCGTGATCGGCGGAGACAGCATCGAGAATGAAGTCAAAGCTGCCGGCGTGCTTCAGCATCTCATCCGCGTTCTTCGAGATGACAACCTCATCTGCCCCGAGACGGAGCGCGTCGTCCTTCTTGTTCGGCGAAGTCGTGAAGACGACAACGTGGGTTCCGAGAGCATGCGCGAATTTCACTCCCATGTGGCCCAATCCACCCAGCCCCACAATTCCAACCTTCTTGCCCTTGGTGACATTCCAGTGCCGCATCGGCGAATAGGTTGTGATTCCAGCGCAAAGCAACGGAGCAACTCCGGCAAGGTTCAGGTTCGAGGGGACGCGCAATACAAATCTCTGATCGACCACGATGCTGTCGGAGTAGCCGCCGTAGGTCACTCCTCCCAGGTGCTTGTCAGGGAAGTTGTAGGTCAGGGTGAAATTCGGACAGAACTGTTCCTGGCCCGCCTTGCACTCGGGGCAGGTTCCGTCCGAGTCCACCATGCAACCGACCGCGGCGAGATCGCCGGGCTTGAACTTGGAAACAGCCGAGCCGACCTTGGTGACGCGACCGACAATTTCGTGCCCGGGAACACACGGGTAGACGGTGGGCATCGCGCCGCTCCACTCATTGCGGACCTGATGAAGATCGGAGTGGCAGATGCCGCAAAAGAGAATATCGAGTTGCACATCCTGTTCGGTTGGATCGCGCCGCGCGATCGTAGCGGATGCTAGCGGCGATGTAGCACTGGCTGCGGAGTAGGCTTTTGCTTTCTGCATATGACTAATCTAGATGCTCGCGAAGCCCAATGATATTCAAAACACGCCAATGTGTATGCAGGACACGCCACCATCGGTTTGACTCCCCGCGACCGCGTGAACTAGCCTCATAGGTTCGCCCGATAGTTTCGCACTATAGGCTTGCCCCATGTCTTCGCCCCGATTCATGCGCATTCGGCCTATTTGTCTGACCCTGAGTTGTCTCGGTGCCCTGCTCGCTACCGTCGCAGGCGCACCGCTTCGCCCCGAACACGCTCCGCATGCCATGGTGGCGAGCGTTCACGAACTCGCCTCGCACGTCGGTCTCGAAATCATGCAGGCCGGCGGCAATGCGGTCGACGCTGCCGTCGCCACTGGGTTTGCCCTCGCTGTCGTGCATCCGCAAGCTGGAAATCTTGGCGGAGGCGGATTTCTTCTTCTCCGCAACGCCAGCGGCGAAACGCGCTTCATCGACTTCCACGAAAAAGCCCCCGCCAGTGCCACCGAGAATATGTTCCTGGACGCGCAGGGCAACGTCCTGCCGGAGTCGAACCTTGATTCCAGCCTCGTCGGATACCGGTCGATTGGTGTTCCGGGCTCGGTCGCAGGCCTCGTTTACACCGAGAAGAAGTACGGCAAGCTCTCGCTTGAAAAAGTCATCGCGCCCGCCATCAAGCTTGCTCGCGAGGGCTTTGCGTTGTCCTACGAAGACACCCAAGACCTGAAAAAGGATAAATATCTGGCGCAGTTTCCAGAATCCAAACGTATTTTCTTGCGCGATGGGAACTACTACGAGCCTGGCGAAGTATTCAAGCAGCCTGAACTAGCGCGGACTCTCGAACGCATCGCCAAAAATCCCGACGATTTTTACCACGGAGCCTTGGCGCGCGAACTGGCAGCGGCCCTCCACAAAGGCGGAGGCCTGGTCACCGCTGAAGACCTCGCTGCTTACGAAGTGAAGGAGCGCGAGCCCATTCGCGGGTCGTATCGCGGATATGAGATCATCAGCGCGCCGCCGCCGTCATCCGGCGGAGTCGCGCTCATCGAAATCCTCAATATCCTCGAGGGCTTCGACCTTGCCAAACTCGGCAACCGTTCCGCCGATACCATCCACCTCGAAGCCGAAGCATTTCGCCGCGCATTCTATGATCGCGTGGATTTTATGGGCGATCCCGACTTCACCAAAGTTCCGGTCGCGCAGCTGATCGATAAGAAATACGCCGCCGCCTGGCGCGACTCCATCGATCCGAAACATGCCAGCCTGAGCCAGGAACTCAAACGCCCCGCCTTTGACAATCTGGAGCGCGTCGCCGAGGCGCGTACCGCTGCTCGCGAACCGGAAGACACGACGCACTATTCTGTAGTCGACGCCGATGGCAACGCGGTTGCTGTGACCTATACGCTGAATCACCTTTTCGGTTCCCGTGTCACTGCTGAAGGGTTGGGCTTTCTGCTGAACGACGAAATGGACGACTTCACCGCGAAGCAGGGAGTGCCCAACACCTATGGGCTGATCCAGGGTCCGGCGAATGTCGTCGGTCCCGGCAAGCGTCCGCTGTCGGCGATGACCCCGACGATTGTTCTAAGGACGATTGTTCTGAAGAAAGACGGGCCAAAAGAAGGCAAGCTCTTCCTTGTCCTCGGATCGCCGGGTGGCCCCACCATCATCACGACTGTCGCCAATGTGCTCATCGGAGTGGTCGATTTCTCGCTCGATATTGCTGAAGCGGTCAATGCACCAAGGTTTCACAATCAGTGGCTTCCAGATCGAATTCTCGTGGAGGACCGCCTCTCTCCCGATACAATGAATGTTCTCGGTTCCAAGGGGCACAAGCTCAAAGTGGAGCATTTCTGGGGCGACGGCGAGTGCATCATGATCGACCCAGCGACTGGCGAGCGCCTTGGCTCGAGCGACGCGCGCAATAATGGGAAGGCGGTAGGGTACTGATGCAGAGGGCGGTATCGACATACGTCTATGTAAAAGAACGGCTCCATCCGGGCCTGCTTGACGAATTGGTCAAGGCGGGTGCCCAGTCGATCGAAATCTTCGCCGCCCGCCAGCATTTCGACTACGCCAACCGCAAGCAGCACGTACGCGAAATTGCCGACTGGTTCAAGTCCACTGGCATTCCTCTGAATTCCATCCACGCGCCCCTCTACTCCGATTACGAATGGGGCCGCGCAGGGTCGCCGCCAGTCAATATCTCATCGACCGATCGCGCCGGGCGCATCGATGCCATGGATGAGATTAAACGCGCACTCGAAGTCGCAGAGCACATCCCCTTCCGTTTTCTCGTGCAACACATCGGCAATCCGAATGACGCTTTTGACGAGAGAAAGTTTGAAGCTGCGATGACTTCCGTGGAACACCTGCGGGCGTTTGCGAAACCGCTCGGGGTGAGGATGCTGGTGGAAAATATTCCAAACGAACTTTCAACTCCCGATCGCCTCGTCGAGTTCATCAAAACCATGCACTTCGACGACATTGGAGTCTGTTTCGATTGCGGCCATGCGCACATGATGGGCGGGATTCCCGAGGCGTTTGGGATACTGAAAGGCCATATCTGCTCGACGCACGTGCACGACAACAACGCCGATAAAGATTCTCACCTGTGGCCCGGCAACGGATCGATCGACTGGAAACAAACCATGGAGTTGCTGCGCACCGCTCCCCAGAAGCCGCCCCTCCTGCTCGAGATCGACGGTGAAGAAAAGAAAAACCCAAGCGACGAAGTGAGTGCCACGTTTCAGAAATTGGAAGACGAGTAAGAGTAGTTCAGAGGTGAGAGGTCAGATTGCAAAGGTAAGAACTTGGATTTAACTTCTGCAATCTGACCTCTCACCTCTGACCTCTCGATAAACAAAACGCAAATCCTCTTTCTATGCCCTCTCCCATCAGCACAATTGCAGAAATCGGCAAACATGAAGGCCAGTCCGTCACCATCCGCGGATGGCTCTACAACCTCCGCGAAAGCGGCAAACTTCTTTTCCCGCAATTCCGCGATGGCTCCGGCGTCATTCAGGGAGTAGTCCCTAAGAATGCAGTTCCGCCCGAAGTTTTCGACGCGATCAAAGGGCTCACGCAGGAATCGAGCGTGGTCGTCGAGGGTAAGGTTCGCGCCGATAAGCGCGCTCCCGGCGGATACGAACTTGACGTCGCCAACGTCCAGGTCGTGCAGCGCGTTTCGGAATCCGATCCGTATCCGATCACGCCCAAAGAGCATGGCATCGACTTTTTGATGGAACACCGTCATCTCTGGCTGCGTTCGCTGCGCCAAGCGGCGATCCTGCGAGTCCGCGCCGAAATCATTCGCGCCGCCCGCGATTTTTTCGACAGCAACGGATTCACGCTCACCGATCCGCCTATCCTGACGCCCGCCGCTTGCGAAGGAACTTCAACGCTCTTTCCCGTCGACTACTTCGAAGAGCAGGCTTATCTGACGCAGTCAGGCCAGCTCTACATCGAAGCGACCGCGATGGCGCTCGGCAAGGTTTATTCGTTCGGCCCAACTTTTCGCGCGGAAAAATCGAAAACCCGCCGCCACCTTACCGAATTCTGGATGGTCGAACCCGAGATGGCCTATGCCACTCTCGACGATCTGATGGAACTCGCGGAAGGTCTGCTGACATTTTTGGTTAAGCGATGTTTGGAGCGCCGCCGCCCCGACCTCGCCACCATCGGCCGCGACCTCGCGCAGCTAGAAAAAATCGACACACCTTTTCCGCGGATTACCTATGACGAAGCCGTCGTGAAATTGCAGGAAGGTCACGCCCAAGGCAAACTCGAAAACAAATTCGAGTGGGGAGGAGACCTCGGCTCGCCCGACGAAACTTATCTTTCGTCACTTTACGACCGCCCCGTGATGGTGCATCGCTACCCGGCAAGCGTTAAAGCGTTTTACATGGAACCTGATCCCGTCCGTCCTGATCTGGCCCTGTGTGTCGATGTGCTGGCCCCCGAAGGCTACGGCGAAATCATCGGAGGCTCGCAACGCATGGCCTCCTACGACCTGCTGCTCAAGCGCATTCACGATCACAATCTGCCCGAAGAAGCTTTCAAGTGGTATCTTGATCTCCGCAAATACGGGAGCGTTCCACACTCCGGCTTCGGCATGGGCATCGAGCGAGCCGTAGCCTGGATCTGCGGCCTGGAGCACGTGCGCGAAACCATACCGTTCCCGCGCATGTTGCACCGGCTGTACCCCTAGTTCTCAGTTTCCGGTTGTCCGACAAAACCGCGAACTGGAATGGGAACTGCCAACCGAGAATTGTTTATGGCTCAACGAAGCACCAGCTACTCCAGCATCACGCCCCGTCAGATCCGCGTCATCGGTGTTCCTCTTGACCTTGGCCAATCGCGGCGCGGCGTCGACATGGGGCCTTCGGCGGTCCGCGTCGCCGGACTCGAAGCCCGTCTCGAAGCCATCGGCCACGTCGTCGAAGATGCCGGCAATATCGCGGTTGCGATTCCTGAACAGAAAAAAGAAGGCGCGGCGAACTCGAAGTATCTCAAAGAAATCACTGCCACCTGCAAGACCAGCGCCGATCTAGTGATGAAAACACTCGAAGACGGCAAAGTCCCTCTGGTGATCGGGGGCGATCATTCGGTCGCGGCGGGCACTGTGTCGGGCGTTGCTAAATTCTTTCGCCGCAAAAATCAGAAGATCGGGTTGCTCTGGATCGACGCGCACACCGACATGAACACTCCCGATTCCTCCCCGAGCGGCAACGTCCACGGGATGCCGCTCGCCGCGCTCATGGGACTCGGACCCGCAGAACTCGGCAATATATACGAATTTTCTCCGAAGGTCGATCCTGAAAATTGTGTGCTCATCGGCATTCGCGATGTCGACAATTTTGAAAAGGAAAACATCCGCAAGGCCGGAGTCCAGGTATTTACCATGCGCGATATCGACGAGCGCGGCATGAGATCCGTAATGGAAGACGCTCTCGCCCTGGCCGGCCGTGGCACGGCCGGCTATCACGTCTCACTCGATATGGACTGGATCGACCCCGAAGATGCCCCCGGAGTGGGCACTCCGGTGTGGGGCGGCGCGACTTATCGCGAAGCTCACCTCGCGATGGAAATCATTTCCGATCACGGTGGCATGACGAGTTTTGAGATTGTCGAAGTGAATCCGGTGATCGACGAACACAACCAGACGGCTGATTTGGCGGTTGAATTAGCTCTGTCGGCGTTTGGGAAGAAAATTCTCTAGCCCAGTGGAACGGACCTATTCCACGTCCGACGCTTTGCCGTTCAGAAATGTGACTTTGATGTCCTTATAGACGTAGATCATCTTGGCGCCGAGATTGACGATCTTCTCCGGATTGCCAAGTGCGGCTTTGACCTGCTCCGGAGTCTGACCTTTCTCAATCTGTTGTGGCTCAGGCGCGGGCGCAGCCTGTTGCCCACCGCCTTGATTATTACCGCCTTGATTACTATTGTTGCCCTGCTGGTTATTTCCGTTCTGCTGGCCGCCCTGATCCTGACTGCCTTGGTCCTGCCCTCCCTGGCCGCCTTGTTGCTGCGAATCATCTCCCGAGTCGATGGAGAGAACCTGTCCTATCGTATCTACGATTTTTGAAACACCAGTGCTTTGCAGGCTTCCGCTTGGAAATTGGAAAATTACTTCAGACTTGAAAAACGAGGGCTGCTGAGCGCCGTTACAGGAATCGCATTCCACAATCTGAAACACGACTCGGTCCTTATCCAAACTGACGTCGATTTTCAGGGGATACACCTTGTCGCCGACCTGCATCAAGCGCGATATCTGCTTCATCATCGCCGGGCACATGCCCGTAGGACCCTTGAGCGTGCCGTCTTGAAACTTTGCTGCGCAAGGAGCCATCGCTTGCGGAGGCACACCGAGGAGTCCGCCCTTCTGGACGCTGAGGACCGTGCCCGGGCTCGTGACCGTGATACCGCTCGGTCCAAAGCCTATTTTGACGAGTTTGTACTGCGCTTTGATTTGCTCCTGAAGCGTGGGAGCATTCTGTCCCGACACTCTTGGGCACAAAAACCCGCAAATGACGAGAGCGAGACCAGAAATGAACAGTCTGGCGCCGGACGTAAGACGCATGTCGTTCCTCCTGCCAGACGGCTTACTGTACGTCTGAAACTTTTCCGTTTAGAAATGTGACTTTGATGTCTTTGTAGACGTAGATCTGCTTGGCGCCGAGATTCACGATTTTGTCGGGCACGCCAATCGCGGCTTTTACCTGGTCGGTGGTCTGACCCTTCTCAATCTGCTGCGGTTCTGGCGGTGGGCCTTGTTGCGCCTGTCCTCCGCCACCTCCACCATTCCCACCGCCTCCATTTTGGTTGCCGCCCTGATCGTTCCCGCTGCCGTTGCCATTCCCGCCTTGGTTGTTGCCCTGATCGCCGCCACCGCTGTCATCCGTCGCCAGCAGGCCGGCAATCGTATCTTCGACGTTCGATGGGTTCGCCGTGGCCAGCGTTCCGTGCGGGAACTGGAAAACCACGTCGGCTTTGAAGAATGTTTTAGGATCGACGTTATTACAGGAATCGCAATCGACGATTCCGATAACAACCTGGTCTTTTGGCAGATTGACGACGACCTTGGAGGGATAGACCTTTACGTTCGCCTGGAAAAACTGCGTTGTAGGCGCTTGCTTGCCTAATTTTCCCAAACCAAAGCCAAGAGCCTTTTGCCCCAGGGGATTCGGAGAATGTACCGCCCCGTTTTCGTAGTGAGTCGCGAAAATATTTGTGTCTGTATAAGCCGTGCCGAGGATCCCGCCCTTTTTGACGACGAGGATGGTGCCTTCCTCAACGACGGCGGCACCGCTCGAGTCGGTTCCCATCTTCACCAGTTTGTATTGGGCGTTCAGCTGATCCTGCAGCGAAACCTGCGCCATCAAGCGCGGCATGATTCCAACGATCAATGCTAAAACCAAAACGGCGGTTTCAATTTTCCGACGCATCGCAAACTTCCTCCTGTGAAGCTGCTGTTCCATCCCACAATGAGCTGGAGCGTTCTTGATAAGGTTCTCTCTTTAGTGCCGGTAGGAACTAGAAACTAGAAACCTGGAACGAAGAGCGTCGCCTCACCAGCGGCGCTCCTCGCATCACGGGTTGCTGAGTACGTCAGTTGTTCGACTGCTTGGCTTCCGCTTCCGCTGCGTCAGCGTCTTTCTGCTGCTGCTCCAGATCGCTGCTTACGCTCGTGTCTGGCTGCGGTGCCGGGACTTCGCCCTGCGTCGTTTTTGTGTCGGGAGCTGCCGGCAGACCGTTCTTGCCTTGCTTGTCGGCGAGTTCCTTCAGCCCGGCGTCCATCTGGACCCGCAGTTCGTTGTGCATCTCCTGCAGATCGTCGACCGCCACACCAACCGTGGCGCCAACCGCGCATTCGTCTTTCTTGCTGCTTTTCACCACGGCGTCGACCATGTTGTCATCGTCCGGTTTATCCGTGGAGCGGGAGATCACGTCGCCAGCCGTGAGTGCGCATTCGACGCCGTCAGAGGTAGTCAGGTCTTCTTCGCTGGAGACGACGAAGATTTTAATCTTCGGATCGAGAGCCGGAGGCACCTGATCGCCTGCAGCCGTGTCCTTGTTCCCGCTCGCAGCAGCGTCCTTTTCCGCCGCGATTTCGGCCTTCATCTCGTCGGCGATTTCCTGCTTCACTTCCGGAGGCAATCCGGTTGCTCCGCTCTTGGCCGCCGGTGCGGCCGCACCCAGCATGTACTGTCCGTAGGCTGCTTCAAGATTCGCCGCAACCAACGGATCCGTAGACCACAGCGAAGCGATTACGTCGCTGGTTTCCGGTCCAAGCTGTGGAGGTTGTAACCACCCGTTATTGTCTCCGTTGTCCTGTTGCGCTGCATAAGCAGCTTGCAGGCTCGCCGCGATGAAGAAGTCCGTCAGCCAGAACGCGGCCGTTGGATACACCGGGTATGGCTGGTAATAAGCGCCGTAGTATCCATACCACGGCGCGCCGCCCCAGCCCCAGCCGTAATAAACCGGCGCTGGCCAGGGATTGTAGGCCCATCCGTAGTAGGCGGGCCCGTAATAGTAGGCGGGAGCGTAACCATAATAAGTACGTCCGCCCCAACCGTAGCCGCGATACCCGTAGGCGTAGTAGTGTCCGCCCCGATAGTAGGTCCGCTGGTAATAGGATCGCCCGCCGCGGTTGTAGTAGGCGCGTTGGCTATATCCGCCGTGTCTTCCGTAGCTGACGACGCGTCGGCCGTTGTGCATACTCTCAACTCGGCGTCCGCCGCGTACCCCGTGATTGATGTTCATTCCGTGAGTCTGGACCGAACGGACCTGGCCATTTTTGCGGAAGGTCGCGCTTCCCCCGTTCTTCATGGAAACGGTCTTTGTTCCCGCAGGCTGGTGGCGATTGCCTGCGCCCGCACCGCCGCGATTGTTGGCGCTGTTATTGCCGCCGCGGTTATTCGCATTGTTCGCACCGCCGCGATTATTCGCATTGCTAGCGCCGCCTCGGTTGTTGTTGGTGTTGGCGCCTCGGTTGTTGTTGGCGCCTCCGCGATTGTTGGTGTTGGCTCCACCACGGTTATTCGCGTTGTTAGTGCCACTGTTCGTTCCCGCGCGGTTGCTTGAATTGGCCCCGGGGCCGCGGTTGTTTGCGCCAGCCGTTCCGGGTTTATTCTGGCTTGCTCCGCCTGGGCCGCGGTTGTTCGAGTTAGTTCCGCCCGGGCGGCTCGCATTGTTGCCACCTGGCGTCCCCGGCCGGCTGGCGTTCGATCCACCGGGGCCGCGATTGTTTGCACCCGCGCCCCCTGGACGCGACGCTGGCGCCGATGGGCGCGCTGCTGGAGCTGAAGGGCGGCTTGGAGCGGATGCGTGAGGAGCTGGCGCTGAGGGTTTCGATCCAGCTGAAGCCATCACAGTAAATGCGACAACGACGAGCAATGCGGACCATTTCGGCAGGATGTTTCTGTCCCGTTTCCTTGAATTCATAGTCACTCCTGTGAGATACGAAGCTCTTCTCCATGAATCCACCGCAAATTCCTGTCCGCTTGGACTGGAGATCATCCAAGTCGCAGCTCTGCTTGTGGAGTTCTCGACGAGAGCTTCTTTGGTCCGAGTGCCATAAGGGGAAGGGCCGGCACCGGCCTTTGAAGTCCGGATAATTTCACACCCGTTTCATTGCGGTGTCAAGACAGTCCCTGCGAATTTACATTGTCAATCAGTGCGATTGGGCAGGATGTGCCCAACAAGATGTGCCTAAATTGAGACAAATTTTCTGCCCTACGCAAGTGTCCTGGCGTCCGGCACCTCTGAACCAAAGCGGGGATTGACGGAAAACACAGCGAGCGCCAGACTGAAATGACATGGCCATCAAGAAGATTCGGGTCGGAGTCCTGTTTGGCGGGCGCAGCGGTGAGCACGAAGTATCGCTGTTGTCCGCAGCGTCAGTTATTAATGCAATCGACAAAGCGAAATACGAAGTTGTCCCTATCGGCATCACCAAAGATGGTCGCTGGCTGACCGCGGACCACGCCGAGAGGATGTTGAAGGGAGGCACGGGCGACGGCGCGCAAGCCGCCGCAACCAGCCCGCTGCGGGCCGGCGATCCTGAGGCAACTCCGGGAGCGGCCGTGCTGGCCTCGGGCGCGTCGGTGGTAGTTCCTCCGGAGCCCGTGCGGCGCGACACCGGACTGGCTCCGTTTCAAACGGACGTCAAGACAGACGCTGGTTTGCGGCGTGCCTCCGATCGAGCCATCAACGTCGACGTCATTTTCCCGGTGCTGCACGGCACGTTTGGCGAGGACGGCACGATTCAGGGCCTCCTCGAACTGGCCGACATGGCCTATGTCGGCGCGGGCGTGCTCGGCTCGTCCGCGGGCATGGATAAGGACATCATGAAGTCCCTGTTCCGCGCCGCCGCATTGCCCATCGTCAAGCACGTGACAATTCTGCGCAGCCAGTTTGAGCGTGACCCGAAAAAAGTAACCAGGTCGGTCGAGAACAAACTGAAGTATCCCGTCTTTGTGAAGCCGGCGAATCTCGGATCGTCGGTAGGGATCTCAAAGGCGCACGATCGCAAGGAACTCGGCCCAGCAATCTCCGAAGCGGCAAAGTTCGATCGCAAGATTGTGATCGAAGAGGGCGTTGGCGGAAAAAAGAACAAAGCTCGCGAACTGGAATGCGGCGTCCTCGGCAACGACGAACCGACAGCGTCAATCGTCGGCGAGATCATTCCCTGGAAAGAGTTCTACGACTACGACGCAAAATACCTGAGCGAAGGTTCCGAAGCCGTCATCCCCGCGAAGATCACGAAAGCCGAAATGAAGACGGCGCAGAAACTCGCAATCGCGGCATTTCAAGCCGTCGATTGCACCGGCTTGGCGCGCGTAGATTTTCTGATGGACCCCAAATACCGCAAGATGTATGTCAACGAGATCAATACCATGCCCGGGTTCACGGCAATCAGCATGTATCCGAAAATGTGGGCGGCTTCAGGAGTGGCATACTCCGATTTAATCGATCGGCTGATTCAGTTGGGGATTCAGCGGCACGAGGATAAGAAACGGAATCAGTACAGCCGATGAGAGGCACGGTGCAGGATTTCCCAAAAAGTTAAGGCTCTGTAAACTTCTGCAACTCCGTCCTGAAGACCAAAATCCCGCTTGACAGACCGCTCGGTCGGTAATATTGTTTTATTCAAGTTTGCTCTTAACTGAGCAAGCTGGAATTTCATGCAGAGTGGCTGAGGGACGAGCCCTAGGACGCCACGGCAACCGGATTCGGATCATCTATCCTGATCGCAGGTGCCAACTCTCGCCCGGTAACGGGGACCATGAGATTCGGGTACGCGAAAATTTGATTCGCATTTCCCGAGCCTCTTTTCCCATTTTTTGGAAAAGGGGATTTCTATTTACTGGGGTATTTCACCCGGCTCGTCCCGCAGTCACAGAAGGAAATAGCATCATGGGGACGAGTACGTACGAGCTCCGCTGCCGCGAATGCGGCAAGACCTGGGGCAACCAGCCGCGCAGTATCTGCGAAGATTGTTTCTCGCCGCTCGAAGTCACCTACGATTACGATTCCATTCGTCCGCGCATTTCGCGCGAAATCTTTGCCTCGCGCGCGCCCAATATCTGGCGCTATCGCGAGTTGTTGCCGCTGCCAGCGGGGTATCAGCCCTCCCTCCCAGTTGGTTTTACCCCGCTGGTCAGCGCGCCACGTCTCGGAGAAAAGATCGGATCGCGTCGCCTGCTGGTCAAGAATGACGCGGTCTGTCTGCCTACGCTGAGCTTTAAAGACCGCGTCGTCGCGGTCGCGCTGGCGAACGCCCGCAGTTTCGGGTTCGATACTGTCGCGTGTTCCTCCACAGGAAACCTGGCGAATTCGGTTGCCGCTCAAGCCGCCCGCGAAGGGTTCAAGGCGTGGATCTTTATTCCCTCCGATCTCGAGCCAGCAAAAATTCTGGGAACGCAAGTCTTCGGCGCGGAGTTGGTGCGCATCAACGGTAGTTACGATCACGTCAATCGCCTGTGCTCGCAGATTGCCGACGAACATCGCTGGGGATTTGTGAACGTCAACTTGCGCCCCTACTATGCGGAAGGCTCGAAAACGGTCGGCTATGAAATCGCCGAGCAGTTGGGATGGACGCTTCCCGATAACGTGGTCGTGCCCATGGCTGGCGGTTCTCTCATTACCAAGATTAAAAAGGCGTTCGACGAACTGATTCTTCTCGGGCTGGTCGATCCCAAGCCAGTAAAGTTCTTTGGTGCGCAAGCGACCGGATGCTCGCCGATCTCAACCGCGATCAAGCAATACAGCACCGAAATCGAGCCGCAACGCCCGAAGACAATCGCGCGGTCGCTGGCGATCGGCAATCCTGCCGACGGTCACTATGCATTGAAGGCCATCACCAAGAGCGGTGGATGGTCGGAAGACGTTTCCGATCCCGAGGTGGTCAACGGCATTCAATTGTTGGCGGAGAGTGAAGGCATCTTCACCGAAACTGCGGGCGGCGTCACGGTTGGCACGGCGCGCAAGCTGATCCAGCAAGACCGCATCTTGCCCGATGAAACGACCGTTCTCTGCATTACCGGTAACGGACTGAAGACGACTGACGTGCTCGCAGACAAGTACCAGGCCGAGGCTCCGATTTCGCCCAAGCTAGCGGAGTTTGAAGCGTATCTCGCAGCACATCTCGCGTCAAAGACGGGTGCGCTGCCAGCGGCGTTAGCCGAGCCGGCAGTCGTGGGCCGCTAGCAGACGACCAACGACTATCGACTAACGACGTATTTTCTCGAACTCTGCTTCGGAGGTCTCATGAGTATCACAGTACAAATTCCAACTGCTCTGCGGCGGCTTACCTCGGGGACTCCGACGGTAATCTGTAAGGCCGCGAACCTCAACGAACTCTTCACAGAACTGGATACACAATTTCCCGACCTCAAGCCTCATCTCCGCGACCAGGCAGGAGAGACGCGACGCTTCCTGAATATCTACGTAAACGAAGAAGACATCCGATTCCTTGGCGGTGCGTCTTATTCGTTTCAGGACGGTGACGAAGTCTTGCTAGTGCCGTCCATTGCGGGTGGCGCGGACTAGCGCGGCGAACGAAATAGACTCGCGGCAGGAAGCGTCATCCTAGCCATCTGGCGACCTACGCTTTTCGCTGTCCCTGTTTTTTCTGAAATCCATAAAATATTTCTACGTTTCACTCGTCTACGAATGTAGATGAGTTGCCCGAAGTGTCTTTGCCGTAGCGCTGGGGAAGCGCTGCCGTGTCGCTGCCATAACGCTGGACAAGCAAAGTATGGTAGTATCTAACTAACCGGTTAATTATATGAAATCGTCAGCCCTTAAACGCGGTCCCGTCCGGGTGCGGCGTCCCGCGGATCGAGCGCCTGCCGCCTCGCGCCCTTCCCGATTCGGAACTCGCGGTCGCCCCGAGGAAAGCCGGGCCGCCATCTTGAAAGCCGCAGTCGCGGAGTTTTCGGAACACGGCATCGCCGGGGCTCGTACCGACGCAATCGCGCTGGCGGCGCACGTCAACAAAGCTTTGCTTTATTACTACTTCAAAGACAAAGATGCGCTATACGAAGCGGTGCTCGATCACGTGTTCAGCGGAATGCACGAGCGGCTCATGCCGGTGCTTGACAGTTCGTCGCCTCCCCGGCAAAAGATGCTCGAGTATCTAGGGACGTATTTCGACTATATCGCTGCCAATCCGCAATTTCCGCGTGTCGTGCAAGCGGAGTGGATGCGATCCGGAGCGAAGGGCAGCGTACACATGCAGCGGATCGCGAAGCAATACTTCCGTCCCCTCTTCGGAAAGCTCGCTGGGGTGTTGCATGAGGGTGTTGTGGCCGGACAATTTCGACCCGTGAACCCGATGGATTTCGTCCCCTCGATTGCCGCGATCGTCGTGTTTTATTTCGGCGCGGCGCCAGTGATGAAGGCGCTGATGAAAGTGGACCCGTTATCGGCGGAGCGGATCCGCGAGCGCAGGGCGTTTGTGCTGGATTTCATTTCGTCGGCGTTGTTTCGTTAATCACGCCGACACGCAAGGTGACCGGAAACATGTTCGCGACGGAGAGCCTCACGGAGAGTTTCAAATGAGTGCACGAAATAAATTCTTGATTGTCCTCTCGATCATTCTCGTGATCGCGACAGGATATTACCTCTTCTCTACACCCGGGGGGAAAGATCTGGTGCTGGTCGGGACGGTCGACGCCAACCAGATCGTGGTGAGTCCCCAGATTCAAGGCCGGATTTCAAAGCTGCTCGTCGAAGAAGGGACGCAGGTGAAGGAAGGGGACTTGATCGCGATCCTCGATCCATCGGAGTTGGAGGCTGAGGAGCGAGCTGCCGCCGCCACGATTGCGAACATGCGTTCGCAGGTCAGCGCGAATCAATACACACAGAAATCTACCTCAGGGTCGACAACGAGCGATGTGGCCAACTCGCAGGCGAAGTTGCAGTCCGCGCGGGCACTACTCGCGCAGGCCGAAGCCACGCTGACTCGCACCGAAAGCGACAGCCGTCGCACCATCGGACTCGCGCAGGCAGGCGTGGCATCGGACCAGGACCGCGTGCAAGCCGAGATGAATCTGAGAGCGCAGCAAGCGAGCGTTGAATCATTAAAGGAACAGGTGACAGCGGCGCAAGCAGACCTGAATTCTGCGATGGCGCGTACCAATCAGGCAACGGCTGCGCAAAGCACGGTCGCATCGACGCGAGCGCAAGTGGATAACGCAGTGGCGCAACTGAGACAGGCAGAAGTTCGCCTCGGTTACACGAAGATTTACGCGCCCGTGACGGGCACGATCTTGGTGCGTGCAGCGCGTGAGGGAGAAGTGGTGAACGCAGGCCAGGCGATCGTGACCGTCGTTGATTTCAGCGACACCTGGGCGTTTGCGGCGATTCCCGAGACAGACTCCGATCACATTGGAATTGGAGACACGTTGCGCGTCCGGTTGCCGGGCGGAACCATCGTTCCGGGCAAAGTCTTCTACAAAGCTGCGGAAGCGGACTTCGCCACGCAGCGTGACGTGGGACGCCGGAAGCGGGATATCCGCACGATTGCTTTAAAAGTTCGTCTGGAGAACCCAAGGGGAGCCTACGTTCCGGGCATGACCGCCGAGGTGTTGGTATCGCCCGATCAGCTGAAAGGAACGGTCCAGGCGGCCGGTACGAAGTGATTGTGATGTGGAGTCGTGCAGATTCGAATGGATGCTACTAATGGATGCTACTAGGGCCAACGGCGCAGCTGTTCCCGCCTCGGAGTTCGATCGTCCCGGAGCGATCGCGGCCGACGCTCCTCAAGCCATCACCGTCGACCATGTCGTCAAGCGATACGGAACGTTCACGGCAGTAGACGATGTTTCATTCTCCGTGAAGGAAGGCGAAATCTTCGGCTTGCTCGGCCCGAATGGCGCGGGCAAGTCCACCTTGATCCGCATGATGACCACGCTGATTCCGATCACCGGAGGACTCGTACGCATCGAAGGGCATGATGTGGCTCGCGATCCGGACGCTGTCAGGCGAACGATTGGCGTGATTCCTCAAGCCCTCACCAGCGACCTGGATTTGACGGTCGAAGAAAATCTCAATATTTACGCGAAGCTCTATGACGTTCCCACGAAGCGGCGCAAAGAAGCGATCGCGGACTTGCTTGAGACCGTCGACCTAACCAAATGGCGGGGAGCGCAAACAAAAACGTTATCTGGCGGCATGCGGCGGCGCTTGGAGATCGCGCGGGGCCTGGTGCACAGTCCCAAGATTTTCTTTCTCGACGAGCCCACGACGGGCCTCGATCCAGTCTCACGCGTCGCCGTCTGGGAAATGCTGACCAATATCAAAGCCAGGCGCAAGCTGACCGTGCTGATCACAACCCACTACATGGACGAAGCCGACCGTTTGTGTAACCGCATTGCAATCGTCGATCACGGCAAACTGGTCGCGCTCGACACTCCCGAGGCATTGAAGGCAAGTGTACCCGGATCAAACGTTATCGAAGCCCACTTCGAGCATCCCCCGAACGGTTGGGACGACTGGGAAGCGCGGCTGCGTGGATTGCCCGGGGTGACTTCGGTCCAGAACGAAAGTGCGGGGATGTTCCGCGTGCTGACGTCCAACGGCTCCGGGACAACGACTGACTTGGTGGAGATGGCGGTGGTCGCTGGCGTCGGGCTAAAAACGCTGACGGTGCAAAACACAACTCTGGACGATGTCTTCGTCCACTACACAGGGCGCCAGCTGCGCGACGAGCTGGTCAAAGCACACGCCTTCACCATGCCGCAGAGTCCGGGGTTGCGACCATGAACAGAATGATGGCGATTATCGAACGCGAAATGCGGAAGTTTTTTCGTTCGCCTGCGCTGATGATGGCGTCAATGATTTTTCCGCTGGTGCAGTTGATTGTGCTGGGCAACGCTTTTGGCGGGAAGATCCGCGACGCGAAGATGGGTCTCGTGGACGAAGATCATGGCACACAGGCCATCCGCATCAAGGAAGCGTTCGACGCAATTCGATCGAACGCCGGAACGTTCATCTCCGTTCCTTATGACAACGAAGTTCAGGCGCGCGAGGACGTACGCAACGGCAAGATCCAGGGAGCCGTGATCATACCCGCGCAATACTCGAAGATGGTCTACGAAAAAAATCATCCTCGGATTGCGCTGATTGTCGACAACAGCGACAACTTCATGAGTTCGACCTTCGAAGACAAAATGGCCGAGGTCACGGATGCTCTGAACCAGCCCGACGTCTCTCCGAGGTTGCTGCAACAGACCGCGCTCGAAACGGTGGAGCTGTATCCATACATCGAGTACATGAAATATCTTCTGCCGGGCTCGATCACGCTGGCCATGTTCGTGTCGGTAATGATTGGTGGTGGCATGTTGTACATCGACGACAAGGCCCGCGGCGTGCACGAAGGCTATCTCGTGACTCCAATCACCAAGGCGGAGTTGGTTTTTGGCCTGAACGGCGCAGGCGCGATCAAGGCCGTGATGACCGGCGTCGTAATCACGGTGGTCGGGTCCCTGCTGTCGGGCGTGGGGACAATTTTTAGTCCGGCAACGATGTTGGGGCTGATCGTTCTGATTGTGCTGACCTCGGTCGCTTTCAACACCATGATGTTCCTGATGATGGTGAGGATCGAAGATCCTCTCGTGCCGCGCGCAATATTCGGCATTCTGAATACGCTGCTATTTTTCCCCAGCGGATCGATCTACCCGGTCGAGGCATTCCCCACCTGGCTGCGTGCGATCGCTAAGGTGGATCCGTTCACATATGCAGTGCATGGATTTAAGTCTCTTCTTCTGAAGGAGACGGGACTGGCGGCGATTATTCCAGACATGATCTATCTCAGCGTTTTTGCGGTGGTCACGCTGGCACTGGCCGTGCCACTGTTTAAGCGGACGTTGTAGCGCGATCCCCACCAGGCAGCCGAAAGACTAAGTTTGTTGTTTGCGTTCGCGTCTTCGAGCGCACGCCGAAACGCACCTCAAGCCGCAGCCAGATAAAACGTCCAACCCGGCTCAAGCGCACTGAATCGGGACTAAGCCTGGAAGTGTAGCTGGCGGCGATGCTCGACATCTCGGCCAGGTCATTCATTGGCCCAAATTCCACGTCATTTGGACGTGGCGTTTGGCGCATCGCTTCCAGTTGGCGGGCAATCGTCTTTCGGCTTGAAACACAAGGCTGAGTGCGGCATTCCAGAATTTTCTCGATGGCGTAAAGCGCAGCGTGATCGACCCGCTCTCCACAGGCGACATAGAGAGTATTGGTCGCGGCCGCATAGTTGAAGGGCAGCATCTGAAAAGCTTCGAGAATGGAAAGCGGAATGTTGCCAACGGAAGACGCCGTGGATGGATCAATGGAAGAGACCACCGGGCATCCCCATTGCAGGGCTAGCGCGGTGGTGACTTCTTGCTCCGTGGCAAATCCCAATCGCTCGATCCAATCGCCGATCTTTCCACGACGAGCGAGATGCTGGGCATCGAGGGCCGCTTGAACTTCGAGGTGAGTTAATTTTCCGCGCGCAACCATAAGCAATCCAAGTGGAATGCGGTTGGGCGGCAATAGCGGAGACGAAAGAATTCGCAAACGAGAAAGTTGGCCAAGCAGAGCGATCTCCAGGCATTGAGGCTGGCAATAGAACGCGCCCTGCAACAGGCTCCCATTGTCACGGTGCCGCATGCTTTGCCAGAGCGATCGCGTTCGATTGCAAGAACTAAGCGAGCACGGCGGTTCAGCAGATTCAATCCGTCGGCGCTTGATCCATTGCACGGGCCAACCGAGCGGTTTTAAGAAATTTTGCATGGGCAGTCCTTCTTCCTGACTCGATTTTTTCCCCACCTCGAAAACCGAATCAAACCGGTGACACGCCGGGCGGGGGCGGCTCCACGACATTTGTGACCCGCAGTCCGTACTTACCATCGACGATAACGACGTCTCCCTGAGCGATGAGTCGGCCGTCGAGCAATAGATCGACCGGGGAGTGGAGAGTGTTATCGAGTTCCACGACGACACCAGCGCTAAGGGCTAGCACATCGCGCAACAGCATGCGGCGAGTTCCAAACCGCAGCTTGACGTCAAGACCGACATCCATCAGGCGGCGATAATTCGCCACCTCGACCGGATCCACTGGAGGCGGAGGCGTGGGCGGTGGTGGAGGTGGCGACGACGCATGTGGCGTTGGACTCGCGGCGGTGGGATTCGCGACCACCGGAGGCACGATCCGTGGCCGGAGCTCCTCAGCGAGAGCGGTGCTGATTTTAATTTCGATGGTGACTGCCGTGCCTGCCTCGTCGCGCGTCAACAGGCAGACGACCGCCTCGGCAGACCAGGAGGGCGCAGGCGAAGCGGAAAGTTGCAGACGAACTTCGCCGCCCGCGGCTGCACCCACCGAAGTGGCCGTCAGGCCGGCGATTTGGCGCAAGAGTTCTTCGAGGGCTTCCTTGCTTTCCGTGGGAACTGCTTCGGTAGCGCTGGTGTCTGCGCCGTCGACGGCGGCAGGCGGTTCAGGCTCGCCGAGAAATTTTCTCGCGAGTCGGAGAGCGGATGCCGCCGGCAGCCGCAACGTCATTTCACCCCGGAGTGCGCCCGCGGCCACCACCGTGTACCAGACGTCGGTTTCGGCAGCGGGCAGAAGCTCAGAAGAAATTTCGAAGGCCGCCGGCTGTCCCGAAACTTGGGAGAGTGCGCTCTGGAGGCAGTCTCTCCATGCTTCGCACCAAGTCAGAAGTTCAGGTCTAAGAGGTGTGCCGTCGGTATTTAAGTCGTCAGTCATCAGTCATTCTCGCTCTTCCCGGAATTCACTTCCCGGAATTCATTTCCAGAAGTTAATTTCAATGATCACGTTCCAGCATTCGCCTCGCCAGGTTTTGCGAGAGGGGCATCGAGGGCAATCACCCGAGCGGCGCGTCGCGCATTGACTTGGACCGGCATCGCCGAACAGAGGTGAACGTCTTCAACCGTCATAGCAGCCGTGGCGGAAGAGTCCCGGGCAAATGTAAGCAGATCGCCGGGAGCGAGGTTTGTAAGGTCCTGCAATGGCAACGGCAATCCGGCAAGAGAAAGCTCGACCGGGAAAAGGCAATTGAGCAGTCTTTTCTGAATCTGAAGGCGCGCGTCGATAGAGGATCGAGGTCGCTGGTAGCTAAAGTCGGCCGAAATTTTTCTGAGCAAGGCGTTCGACACTACTGCGGGCACAGCGAGATTCAGCGTACCGCGAGTTTCCGACATCTTGATCTCGAAGCTGAGGCAGAGATTTTTTTCCTCGGGGGGCATCAGGCGCTGAGTTTGAAGAATTTGCTGGCGCTCCCCGAAATTAAAGGTGAGCGAAATCGCCTGCCAGCTGGTTTGCAGTTCGCGGCACATGATGCGAACCACGCTCTCGAGAACCTGCTCTTCGATCTCGGTGATGTCGCGCGACATTTCGGTGCTCTTGCCTTCGCCCCCAAGCATCACGTCGATAATGGGAAATGCGATGGCGAGATCCAGTTGGAGGACTGCAGTCGCGCCAGCGGGATCAAGGTCGATCGACGCAAGATAGGTCTTTTCGGGCACGCACTGCAAGAATTCACGATAGGTGAGGTGTTCCGCGGAGACCAGGCTGACATCGAAAACAATGCGTAAGTATCCCGGTGTGTCGACATTGGCAAGGTTCGACGCAATCACCTGGTGCCGGAACGCGCTGATGTCGAGCACGCGTTCGAGGCCACGCATCAGCGGGGTGTCGATCATTGAGATTGACTTGGGCATGGGTGCTCCTGATTGCCGAGTTTCTGGTTGCTGGGTTTGCCGAGTAGAACGCGTTGCGCCATTGTCTGGCGAGTCATGGTCTGTTGCGTCATTGTCTGGCGATAGTCGGTGTGCGGCGGTAGCCCGAACTCGCGAACTTTGTTCCGCACCGTTCGCAGGCTTACGCCGAGCAACTCGGCCGCGCGTGCCCGGTTTCCATGCGTCGACGCCAGAGTCATGGCAAAGAGTTCGCGCTCCATTTCACCGAGCGAGAGTCCTGGTTTCCACTCCGGAGCCTGCGCCGTTTGAAGCGGTGAAGCCAAGTCTCGTGAAGCCAAGTCTCGTGAAGCCAAGTCTGGTGAAGCCATGTACCGTGAACGTTGGTCCTTCGCCGCCTGCCCGAGAATGCTTTTGCCATGGTGCGCTTCCATGCCAATCTCTCCACCGCGTGACAAAGCTACCGCCCGGCGGACAAAGTTCGCCAACTCGCGCACGTTCCCTGGCCATCTGTGTTGTTCAAGACTTGCCAACAGTTCGCGCGACAGGCGCGAGCGGTTTCCTGACGTCGAGGAGTAGAGTTCCGCAAAGTGTTCGGCAAGTTCGCAAATGTCGCCGGCGCGTTCGCGCAGTGGCGGCAGCGAAATAGGAATCACATTCAGCCGATAAAAGAGATCGGCGCGAAAGCAGCCGTCGGCGACCGCCGCTTCGAGCGGACGATTCGTCGTCGCAATGACGCGGATATCGACATGCACCGTCTGGTTCGATCCGAGACGGTCAAATTCGCGCTCCTGCAGCGCCCGCAACAATTTTGGTTGCAAGGCGAGAGGCATCTCTCCGACTTCGTCGAGGAGCAGAGTTCCGCCGTCGGCAGACTCGAACTTGCCGGCCCGCGCACTTGACGCCCCGGTAAAGGCGCCGCGAGCATGCCCAAACAATTCGCTCTCGAGCAGCGCTTCCGGGAAGGCGGTGCAGTTGATGGCAATGAAAGGCCCCGTCTTGCGCTGACTGGTGCGGTGAATCATGCGCGCGATCAGTTCCTTGCCCGTGCCGCTCTCCGCCTCGATCAGAATGTCGGCGTCAGTGGCCGCCGCCTGGCGTGCTTGATCGACCGCTTGCTCCCAGAGCGGAGAGTGCCCGATCAACGTCTCTGTGTCTCTTTCGAACTCTTGGGCGCGACGCAAAACTCCCTCGACCGCCACCTCGAGTTGTTCGAAACACACTGGCTTGACAAGGTAATCGCAAGCACCATTGCGCATTGCCCGCACCGCGTCCGGGACAGAACCGTAGGCTGTCAACAGAATCACGGCAGTGTGCGCCGACGAAGTCTGCACTTCGCGCATCAACGCAAAGCCATCGCGCCCCGGCATGCGCACATCCGTGATCACCAGCGAATGCAGCCCCTCGCGAAATTTCGTCAACGCTTCGCTGCCGTCGACAGCGACATCGACCAGCCATCCGCGACCGAGGAATCGAGCTTCGAGCGCCGCCCGCATCCCGGCATCGTCATCGGCGATTAGCAAACGCCTTCGGGCAGGGGATGTTGATAGTAGCCGCGTCATTGTCCAGCCTCCGGTGCCGCCCCTGCTGCGCTCACACACTGGCGATCTCGCTCCGTCGGCACCTCGGTAGAACCTCCCGAAAAATGCCTCGTCCGGGTTTGGTCGTCGGCTTCCAGTTCATGCCCCGACCAGCCCGGAGGCAAAACCTCGCGTGCGGCCACCGCCGCAATCCTTTTCAGACGCGGAAGCCGCAACCGAAACTTCGCGCCATGGCCGGGGCGACTCTCCGCCACGATCGAACCTCTGTGCTGTTCGGCAATGCGCCGGCACACGGCGAGTCCGAGCCCGGAACTCCCCGGCCTTGTACTGAATCCTGCATCGAAAATGCGCGGCAGGTCGCTCGGTGCGATGCCCGGTCCAGTGTCACGCACGACAATTTCGATACCGCCAGCCAATGCATCTTCGCTGTCGAACTGGGCATGATCGATCGCGGCACAATCGATGCCGCGAATCGAAAGCCATCCCCCACCCGGCATAAAGCGGAACGCGTTCAGCGCCAGATTGAGCAAAACCTGTTCCAGACGATGACGATCGCCGTCGATCATGACATCATTCAGGCCATTGATGACCTGTAGTTCCACGCGTGCCTGTTTGGCGAGCGGCAGCAGGAAATCATAGGACCAGTCAAGTAATTGTCCGGCATTGATCGGCCCGAGCTCGGGTTCTGGTGTGTTGTGAAGATGCAGGACGTTGTTAACGGTAGCGGAGAGCGTGCGCAGACCAGCCTGCACGTGCTCGATCCAGCGGCGGCTTTCGCCGACTAAATTTGACTCGGCTAAGAGCCCCGCAAAAAGTTCAAGACTGCCCAGTGGATTTCGTATCTCATGCGCGAGCAATGCCGACATTTCGACCAGTGCCTGCTGCCGGCGCAGATGCTCGCGTTCGTGTTCAAGTCTCTTCGCATCGCTGACGTCACGCAGGATGAAGACGGAAGTCGCGAGCGCGCTATTTTGTTCAAGCCACGCGTGACGAACCGCTACCCACGCTGGTTTCGCTTGCCCATTCGCAAGCGACAATTCAAACTCTTCGCGCGTCTGGCGCGCATTTTCGAGAGCGCTGCCGAGTGCCGCCGGCAACGCATCCGTCGATTCGAAATTGCCGCCGGCCAGGCGCGCCGCCTCTGGATTGAGAGTCGAAATTCGCTTCCCCGCCTCGACCACCAGCACTCCGCACGGCACGCTTTCAACAATGCGGCGCAGCCGCTCGCGAATGCGGTGGTTCTCTTCGAGGCTGTTCGCGAGGTCGCGATTCGTGCTCTCCAGTTCGTGGCGCAAATGCGCCACCTGCCCGTTCAGTTGGCCATAGGTGCGTTCCAGCGACCCCGCCGCTTCTGTGAATGAAGCAAAGGCTCGGGCCAGCGGATGCTCGGGATCGCCGGCCGGTTCGCGCGGCGTCGGGAAGGACGATGACATGCAGATTACTTAGCAACAGCTGTGCCAGAGCGGCATAAATTGCCTTAGAACGTTCTTATTCCCCGTGCAGAGGAACATGGACGATGAAGCTCATCGACCACTGCGGGACTGACTGCTGAGCGTGCTCCGCTCGCGGATCCGTCGTTCAGCATCAGATGTTCCGGACAAATCAGAGGTCCGTCTTCGGCGAGAATGAGCGCCCGTTCCATCACATTTTGCAGTTCGCGAATGTTGCCCGGCCACGAGTACGCTTTCAGCATTTGAAGTGCGTGTGTCGACAGCTGTGGCGGAGATGGTCGTGAACAGAGGGTTCCAAGAAAGTGCGCCGCGAGGGCCACAACGTCTTCCGATCGTTCGCGTAGCGGAGGAATCTCAATGGGAAAAGTGCAGAGGCGGTAATACAAGTCCTCGCGGAATTTCCCCTCTTTCACCAGAGACAGCAAATGGGCATTGGTGGCCGATACCACACGGGCATCCACGCGCACGACTTCAGAACTACCGAGGCGCTGCAGTTCTTTCTGCTCCAGGAAGCGCAGTAGCTTGGGCTGAAGGCTCAGTGGCATCTCCCCGATCTCGTCCAAAAAAAGCGTGCCTCCCTGCGCCGCCTGAATTCTTCCCGCATACGATTGCATCGCTCCCGTAAAAGCTCCGCGGGCGTATCCGAACAACTCGGCTTCCAACAGTGTCTCCGGAATGGCTGCGCAATTTACGACAGCAAATGCATGCCCGGCGCGAGGACTGAGTTGATGAAGGGCTCGGGCAACGACTTCCTTGCCGCTGCCAGTTGGGCCAGTGATCAGAACCGTAGTCTTGCGCGGTGCGAGCAAACGGATCAGGCGATAGACGGGTTGCATGACACGTGATCGTCCAACCATTCCTGGCAGGGGAGACTCGGCGGCGAACTGGGGAACGAAATCCCCGGCAACGGCCGAACTCTTGTCCGCGCCCCAGCCACTCTCGACCCCACTCCCGAGCCACCGTTCGTTTGAGGCGGGAACGTCTTGCCTTGAGGAAGACGTTTCTGCGCGCTGACTTGCGCTTCGTTCGGTCACGTTCTCGATCGCGTCATCGACGATGTTCGGCCCTGCGTCGTTCTCGGGATCGAGCAACACAACTTCGATCTCGGGGAATCGCTGGCGTACCGTATCGCTCAATTCCGTGGCATCGAGATCTGGCAGATGGCGATCAAGAAAAAGTACCTGCCAGAAACCGCCTTCCAATCGAGCGAGCGCATCTGCCCCCCCGCTAGCCTGCTCAAAGCGGCGCAAAGGAGAACGTAATTGGTCCAACACTCGTTGGCGAACGACCGGACTTGGGCTAGCCACAAGGACGTGGTTGGCATAATTGGATGGAGTGGGTAGGCTCGTCATCACTCGATTGAATGCGGAGGGGATTAGAACCAGATTAGATGAAGATTAGAAAACTCTGCGCGAACGAATCCATCGTGTGGCGATCCGAGTGCATTTTGCTTTACAAGCGAGAGGAATTGGTATTACCAAGCACTCTTTGCCGCGCCGATGTTGAGTCTCCATCGGCTCGCAGTCCTACCGTTCTACTTACTTTTCTACAAACACAAGCTCGCCATTTTCCACTTTCAGGTCTTTGACGCCACTCGGAAGCTTCAGCTGATCGCGCTGCTCATTCAGTTTTTTCTGAAGCACCTCATTGACCAACGACACCGGCACCGAGAGATCCCCCACCTTGATCTCGGTTGCATCGAACGTAGCGTAACCATCTTTCGAGCCAAGATGTCCCGCCAGCGTGAGGTATACGTCTTTGCCGGCGATCTGCGTGAGAAATTGTCCGCGCACAACGTCTCCATCCATGGATACCTGATAGTCCTTAACACTTGGGACCGCTCCAGGGAATTCCATTGCCGACCCAGTCGGGGCTGAAGAGTTAGCGGGAGAATTCGCCGCAGAGCCCGCCGAAGAACTCGTGCTCGAGGGAGTCACAGCCGCCGCTGGCATCAGACCAGCAGCCTCTGCGAGCGCCGCCGACAATTCGTTCGAGTTGATGCGAACTTCGCTCTGCCCTTCTCCCGGCACCTTCGGCTGAGCCAGCTGGTTTACTTTTTCTTGAAACGACTGCGCGCTGGCCGCGGCCGCTGCGGGCGGCAAGACTGTTGCAACCGGCGCCGGGCGTTTCAACACCAGAACGAGTGTGACAATCGAAATTGCCAGGGTCACGAAACTTATGATCCGCTGCACCTTCATAAACGCCTCCCTGCAGTAACGGCACGCTTATATGGTACGCGCCGCGGAGGACTGGTTTGAGATGACTTTGGTGTTGTGGCTATTTCTGCCACCGGCGCTTATTCCACAATTGCCAGAACATCACCGGCATTCACGGCAGTCCCCGCCGTCGCCGACAGCTTCTTTACGATGCCTTTTTTGGGCGAGTTGATTTCGTTCTGCATCTTCATCGCCTCGACCACGACGACTCCCTGGCCCGCCTCAATCTCCGACATCTCGGCCACCAGCACTCGCACGATGCGGCCCGGCATGGGAGCCAGAATTTGCCGCGGCCCTTTTGCGTCGCCGGCCGCCTTCTGTCGCGATCGCAGCGAACGCGCATCGCGCAACTCGACCGCAAACCGCGTGCTGCCCACCCACATGTGAAGATCGGTCGCCGTCTGCTCGCGTTTGATTTCATAGGCGCGGCCGTCGACGATCAACGAGAGAACGTCGCGCCGTGGAATCACTGCATCGATGTTTACCGGTCGTCCGTCCAGGTGGCAGAGCCACGTCCCTGCCGCTTTTTCAAGCTGCAGCCGATGCGATTTGCCTCCAACCACTACTTCATAAATCATAGGAATCGATTCAGCGCAGCGCTTCGGTGCGCCCCTTCTGCTTCCATCTGGATATAGCCGGCACCGGTCCGGTAGCCTTCCCGTTCGCATTCCCATTGCCTTGCGACTCCGGATCGAGCACCGCAAACATTCCCGCCGCAATCGTTGCAATGGCTTCTACGCTTTCTCCGGTTCGGCCCTCAGCCTTATTAAAGCTCACTCCAGCTTCGGAGCGTCTCGCGAGCAGCCGATCCAGGAATCCCGTGTCGAGTTTGCCCGCCCGAAAATCAGCATCGTCCAAAATGCGCCGGAACAGAGAAATGTTGGTCTTGATCCCCGCCACGAAATATTCGTAGAGTGCTCTCTCCAGCCGCTGAATCGCTTGTTCGCGATCGCCCCCGTACCCGATCAACTTGGCGAGCAGAGGGTCGTAATCCATCGGAACATTCCAACCTTCGTACATGCCACTATCACGACGAATCCCCGGCCCAGAAGGCTGAAGCAGCACTGTGATCTTGCCGGGGCTGGGGAAATAATTGTTGTCGGGATCCTCGGCATAAATCCGGCACTCGATGGCATGTCCGCGAATCTCCACGTCCGGCTGCGAGAACGGCAATTTCTCGCCCGCGGCGATCTGGATCTGTAGATGAACCAGGTCGAGCCCGGTGGTTAGCTCCGTAACCGGATGCTCTACCTGCAACCGCGTATTCATCTCGAGGAAGTAGAAATTTTTTTCCCCGTCAACCAGAAATTCGACTGTGCCGGCATTCGTGTACTCGGCGGCCTGCGCGACCCTGGCGGCAACTTCGCCCATTCGCCGCCGCATTGCCGAATCGACAATCGGCGAAGGCGATTCCTCCATGACTTTCTGGTGACGACGCTGGATCGAACACTCGCGTTCTCCGAGCCACACGGTATTGCCGTGCTCATCCGCCAGAATCTGCATCTCGATGTGCCGCGGGTTGATGATTGCCTTCTCGATGTAGACTTCGCCGTCGCCAAAAGAACGCTGCGCCTCGCTCGTCGCCGATTCGAGGGCCGCGCGCAGCTCAGCACGCGAATTTACGAGTCGCATGCCTTTACCACCCCCACCAGCGGCAGCTTTCAGCATTATGGGATAGCCGATGCGCTCGGCAACCTCCTCGCCCTCTTCGGAGGATGCGAGACCACGCGAAGTGCCCGGCACCAACGGGACGCCGGCTTTTTCCATCTCTTGACGCGCGCGTGTCTTCGATCCCATCCTTTCCATGGCTTGCGGAGTCGGCCCAATAAACTTCACGCCCGCGTTTGCGCACGCCTGGGCAAACTTCGAGTTCTCGGAAAGAAATCCGTAGCCCGGATGGATCGCTTCAGCACCGGTTCGCTTTGCTACATCGAGGATCTTGTCGATGCGGAGGTAAGATTCCGACGCAAGCGCTGGACCAATGGGATAGGCTTCGTCGGACTTGCGAACATGGAGTGCGGCTCGGTCAACATCCGAATAGACGGCAACGGTAGAGATGCCGAGTTCGCGGCAAGCGCGAATAATGCGTACCGCAATCTCTCCCCGATTGGCAATGAGAATCTTTTTGAACATCGTGAATCAGGAGTTCAGCCCGGCCGATTCGCGCCCGACTGATTTTACCTGCGAATCTGCCAACCGTGCATGACGCAAATCACGTACCGGAATGATTCTTGAGCCTCAATTCCTGAGGCCCGATTCTCGAACCTCGGAACATTCCACCAAGAAAACCAAAAGGCCCCGGGCGTGAAGCCCGAGGCCTTGTTCTGGGGTAGAAGTTCTGAGGTAAATGTAGACCCGTTCTTATTGCTTCTGATCCATGACAATGCCGCCTGGTCCAGCCTGCTTTTCGGCTTTCTGCTTCTTGACCGCCATGGTCTTGTCGACCCATTCGTCCGCGGTCTTCAGGTCCGCCGAGCGAGCCGCCGGATCGTCGCACTGTATATCGGCTCGTTCCCGGTACATCAGGTTCAAGTAAGCCATCGCATCGTCGTAATCAGGACGAAGTTGCAAAGCCTTGGTCAGATTGTCGATGCCTTCCTGGACGTTCGCCGTATTCTTCTCCTTCATCTCGGCGCAAACTTTTTTGTCCTTGGCCGGCAGCGAATCGTCTGGTTTCATGCCCAACTTGGCGCGCTCTTCCTGACGAGGCACGTAGGTTTGGGTCCAATCGATCACGGCCACCGAGTAGTACGGCTCTGGATCGTTCGGATCGGCTTCCGACGCCTTCTTGTAAAACTCCTTCGCTAGGGGGAACTTCTTTTGTTGGAGATAGAGATAAGCGATGCCCTTGATGCTGTTGATATTCTTCGGATCCACCTGCAGTACTTGTTTGTACTGATCAATCGCCTGCTCGGCATTGTGATTGTTCTCGGGAGTATCTGCCCCTGGAATGTACTGCTGGGCATAAGCAGTCGCGAGATACAAGCGCGCATTGATCAGCGTCGGGTCGAGGGCGACGGCCTGCTGGAAGTGATCGATCGCCTGCTCGAATTTCGAATTCTTATAAGCCTGCACACCCTTGTTGAGATGGTCGCGCGCCTTCAACTTGGCGCAGCCGGTGCTGCAGATCATCACCAGTGCGGCGGCGAAAACCACCAGAAGCCGTTGAGTCGTTTTCATTGCTTTATGAATCTCCCTTGCCGGAGTGGAAAATTTGAAGAAGAATATAACTCTGGCCCCGCCCGGCTGGACCGGCACAACACCCGTCCAGCCACGAGCGAGAGAAGTTCTAACCGCCTGCCTCGATTTTCGCCGTGATCAGTCCGACCTTGTCTACTCCAGCCGAATGCGCGATGTCGATCACGTTGGCCACGTCGGCGAACGGCACATTGTCATCACCCTTCACAAACATGACCTTCTCGGCGCGCGTCTTGAAAATATCTTCCAACCGTCCCTGCAGAGTTTCCCAAGTCGCTTCGTCCTGATTGATCTTGAGTCCCGGTGGGTTGTTGGCGCCGTGGTCGATCAGTTGCACCACAATCGTGCGGTCGGGCGTTGGCGGCGGTTGTTTCTGGTCTTTCGGCGGAGGCTGAGGGACAAGCGCGTCCAAGCCTTTCGGCGTCAAGGGCGTGATCACCATGAAGATGATCAGTAGCACCAGCAGAACGTCAATCAACGGCGTGACGTTCATGTTCGCGTTCTGGCCCCCTTTGGAGCCAATTGCCATACCCATAATCGATCTCCTGTATTCCTACTGAAGAAACCTCTAAGTCTCTACTGGCCGCCTGTAGGGGCTGGCGCGCTGACCGGTGGAGGAGCAAATCCGTTGTTCTTTCTCTGCTCGGTCAGTAGTCCAAGTTGATCCACGCCCGCTGCTCTCACGTCGTCCACAACCGCGACCACCCAGCCAAACTTCGCGCGCGCATCCGCTTTCAAAAAGACGCGCTTGTCGGTGCGGTTCGCGAGTTTGTCTTTGATCTTTTGCGTCAGGTCGTCAGGATTGATGGGATCAGTCCCGAAGAAAACTTTATTATCGCGCGTGACCGCCACCTGCAACGCATCTTCTTTATCAGCGTCATGCATGTCGGTCGGATTATTGACCTGCGCCATGTCCACTTGCTTGCCGTGCTGCAACATCGGCGTGACCACCATGAAGATGATCAACAGCACCAGCATCACGTCCACCATCGGCGTGACGTTGATGTCGGAGCTAACGTTCGCTCCTTCGTTTCTCTTCGCTAATGCCATGGAATTCAGTCTCCTGCGTTTCTTGCCACCCACCGGTTCATTGCTGCGGTGGAGAGCCGGCCGTAGCCTGCTCTCCACCTTCGCAACTCATGGGTAGCGACGAACGATAGCGACGAACCAAGTAGGTCGAAGTCGGAAGGCGCAAGTCTTGAGACCTGACACCGAAGACCTGAGACCTGCTGTTAGGACCGGCGCATGCTCCGGCGCTTCAGGAAGTAGTCGATCAGTTCGCTCGACGAGTTATCCATCTCGACGTCGAACGCTTCCACGCGACCGGTCAAATAGTTGAACATCATGACGGCCGGAATCGCCACGAACAGGCCGACTGCGGTGGTCACGAGCGCTTCGGAAATACCGCCGGCCACTGCTGCCAGACCGGTTGCCTTTTCCTTCGCGATGCCGTTAAAAGCGTTCAGAATGCCGACCACCGTCCCGAACAGTCCCACAAAAGGAGCCGTCGAACCGATCGTCGCCAGACCGCCTAATCCACGCTTCAGTTCAGCGTGAACGATGGCTTCCGTGCGTTCCAGTGCGCGCTTCGAAGCTTCAATGGTTTCGCCAGGGATCTCGCCCGGGCTGTCCTGGTGAGCTTTGAATTCCATCAAGCCAGCGGTGACAACCTTGGCCAGGTGGCTCTTCTTGTTGCGCTCGGCGACTTTGATCGCCTCGTCAATCTTGCCTTCGCGCAGCGCCCCGGCAACTGCGGGAGCGAACGAGCGGGATTGATTGCGGGCGGCATTGAATGCCATCCAGCGGTCAATCATCACGCCGATCGACCAGCCCGACATGACGAATAGAATGATAACCACGGCTTTCGCCAGAAGCCCCATCTGCTTCCAGAGCGAAATCGGGTCCCAACCGACCGAGCCCTGATCCTGCAAGAGCCAAGCGGCGGAAAGATGGAAATTACAGAGTGCCACTGTTGCCAGATTTGCTACCATGAGTTGCTTTTCCTCCTCGGAACTATTTCAAACCCGTTTCAAAAAGACTCAAGACTGTCCTGCAGAGAAACCAGTCCAAGACTCTTTGATGCAAAAAATCAAAAGATGCAAGAAATCCAAAGTGGGCAGAATAGCCCTCAGGCGTCAAAAAAACAACCGCCGCCCCGTTCTCGGCTCAAGGTAGGACGGGGGAGAGCCTGCAACCTGCCACCAACGAAAATCGAAAATCGGCGCGAATCCACCGCGCCATGCCGATCCGTGGAATCTATCCTCCAGAAAGGCTGAAGTTCACCACCACCTGCGTATCCACCGCCACCGGTTCGCCATTGAGCAGGTAAGGCTTATAGCGCCACTGCTTCACCGCTTCAATCGCCGCCGGCGCCAGCATAGGGTGCCCGCTGATCAATTGCAGGTTCTGAATCGTTCCATCCTTGCTGATTTCCGCTTGCAGAACCACCGATCCCTGAATGCGGGCCTGTTTCGCCAGTGGCGGATAATTCGGCTGAACCTTCTTGATGAGCAAGCCGGTTGAAACACCTGACGACACACGAACCCGTTGTGGGGTCGCGACCTTCGGCACCGCCACGTTGGTCGAACTCAAAATGCTGCCCATCACGCCGCCCGCCGAGCCTCCGGGTACTCCGCCCGGGACTCCGCCGCTGACGCCCCCCAGATCCGGTGGCGCTTCTTCTTCTTTAATCATCTGAATCTTTTGTGGAATCTTGGTTGGCGTGCGCAACTGGCCGTTGATCACTTCGCTTTGGATCTTCACGACCTTGGGGGCTGCGGCCGGCGGGGGTGGCGGAGGAGGCGGCGGCGGGGGGGCAACCAGGAAAGTCATCAACTGTGTTTTCGGGAGTGCATCGGTATAAATGAGCGGAATCAGGATCAAAATTCCGATCAGGCCGAACTGCCCCAAAAACGAGATGATGGTTGTGCTTAACCGCTTGTCCTTTAGCTTGTTACCCGACTCAATCAGGCTATCTTCAAACATAGGCTTCTCCTACACACCAGACCGTACGAGAATTTAGACACCGGCTGCATCCTGTTTGCTCCCGCTCTTTGGAGCCTTTGCCTCTTGCTCCCTGCCTCTTCGGGCAGGTCAGCGATTTTACGCCAAATAGCCCATTTAGGCCTTAACTTTTTCCTTCGTTTGCGCCGGACCGCTACCCGTCCGCAAAGGCATGGCAACCGGGCGTTTACCCTGTTCCCCGCGCCATTCCTGATAGGCCACCAGAATCGGGGCGGCAATCGCGATCGAGGAGTAGGTTCCGATCAGGATGCCGATCACCAGCGCGAAGCTGAAGCCGTGCAACACCTCGCCGCCGAAAAGAAACAGAGCAAGCACGGTAAGGAAAGTCAGGCCTGCTGTCAAGATAGTTCGGCTTAAAGTCTGATTAATACTTTTGTTGACGATATCCGCCAGCTTGTCCCGCCGTAGGAGTTTGATATTTTCGCGGATTCGGTCGAAAACGACGATCGTGTCGTTGTTGGAATATCCGATGAGCGTCAGGATCGCGGCGATCACTGTCAGAGAGATCTCCCAATTCAGTAGCGAGAAAGCGCCGACCGTGATCAAAGTATCGTGAAATACGGTCAAAACCGCAGCCACGCCATAGATCCATTCAAAGCGGAGCGCCAGGTAGATCAGCATCCCAGCCAGCGAATACAGGGTTGCAAGCAGCGCCTGCTTGCGCAACTGTTTACCGACTTGCGGGCCGACAATCTCGACATTGCGGACGCCGAAATCGGAAGTGAAAAAACTGTTCCCGAGCGAAGCGACCGCAGTCGGGTCCGCCACAGTCTTCAGTTCGTCAATGGAGTTGAGTACCCCACCCTTAGTCTTGTCACGATAGTCAACGATGGCCTGCGCGATGGCCGTATAGCGTGGGTTTGCATCACTGCCAGCCCCTAAGTGGAGCGGATCGTTTTTCAGCAGGTTATCTGCGATGGCGATGGAACTGGAATTATTAAGATCTTGCTTGCCCGGAACCGCGTTGCTCTCGAGCGACTGCTTGATCAGGTCCCTGCCCTTGCTGAGATCCTGTTCGCTGGTCTCCTGAATGTCGAGCGCAATTAATACTTCATTGTTCGCTCCTGCGCCGACGATGGATTGAACGCGGGCGTTCTTCAGTCCAGCCCGGTCGAGCGCGGAATGGATTGCCGCGATATCCGGCGTGTGCGCATACTTCACATAGACAATCGTGCCGCCGCGAAAATCGACGCCCAGTGGGATACCGTGCCAGAACGCCATGGAGAGCAAGCCGGCCACGCTGAAAATCAGCGAGAAGGTGAGGAAGTACCACTTCTTCCCCAGGAAATCGATGTTTGTATTTTTAAAGAATTCCACGCTGCTTATGATCCCTTCAAAATCGGTCGTTGGCCGTTAGTCATTGGTCGTTCGGAATGCATCGTTCGTCTCAGATTCGCGAACGACCAGCGACCATTGACCATCGACGACCTCAAATACTTAATGCTTCTCCACGCTGCTTCCTGCTCAACACCCAATCAAAAATCACACGCGACACAAACACTGCCGTAAACAGGTTCGCCGCCAATCCAAACACGAGAGTCGTTGCGAATCCTTTTACCGGCCCCGTACCGAACAGGAACAGAATCGCCGCCGAGACAATCGTAGTAACGTGCGTATCGACGATTGTGATCCATGCGTGCGCGAATCCCTGCTCTACAGCCGAGGGCGGCGTCTTACCGTTCCTCAACTCTTCGCGGATTCGTTCAAAAATCAGAACGTTCGAATCGACGCCCATGCCAACGGTCAGGATGACGCCCGCAATCCCCGGCAGCGTCAGCACCGCTCCAAAATAGCCCATGAACCCAAGCAGGATGACCAGGTTCAAAATCAGCGCGATATCGGCGTTCACACCCGCCCAGCGGTAATACACCAGCATGAAGATGAGAACCGCGAGCATGCCATAGATCGCTGCTTGCACGCCCGACTTGATCGAATCCGCGCCGAGCGACGGTCCGACCGTACGTTCTTCGAGATACTTGATCCCCGCCGGAAGAGCGCCGGAACGCAGCGTCATCGAGAGATCTTTTGTCTCCTGGTCGGTAAACCGGCCGTTGATAACTCCCGTGTCGCGAATGGCGTCATGGATGACCGCCACTTCCCGCACCTGGTTATCGAGGACGACCGCCAGATTGTCGCCAACGTGCGCCGACGTGAAGGAGTAGAACTTCTGGCCGCCTTCGCCAGTAAGAATAAACCTCACTGCGGGCTGACCATTTTCGTCGGTCGTCGGTTCCGCAGTCCGAAGGTCGCGCCCAGTCACCGCCGAGGCTCGGGTGATCAGGTACCACTGCTCGCCACTATCGCTGTTGTTCCTCGATCCGATGCTTTTTCCCTTCAACAAAACTGCATCGGGCGGCAGGATGCCATTGTGCTCCTGGAGCGCCGCCTGTTCACTCGGATACGGCCCACCGAGCGATTGCTTGAATTCAAGCATCGCTGTGGACTGCATGATTTCTTTCGCTCGCGCTGGATCATCGAAGCCCGGCAGTTGCACCAGAATCTGATACTGCCCAAGACCGTGTTCCTGAATCACCGGTTCGCTTACGCCGAGCGCATCGATTCGATTCCGGATGGTCTCGATGGCTTGCGTGACCGCGCGATCTTTCAGATCGACGAGGCTTTGCGGCTTCATCGCAACCGTCCACGAATTCTCCGCGCCCGAACTCGCGTCATAGTCCGGCAACCGGTCGGAAACGATACTCTTGAAGTCGCTGCCCTGATTTAGGTCAATGCCCTTCACCACAACCGTTTCCGGATGATTCACCGGATCCGGCTTGGTGATGTCGGTGTAGTTGATCTTGCGCGTGCGCATGTCCTCTTTAAGCCGCGCAATCGCGTTGTCGGAATCGACATTGACCGCATCGTTGACCTGCACCTGCAAAATGAGGTGGGTTCCACCGCGCAGATCGAGTCCCAGATGAATGCGATCGGTAATGGCCGCGAGGATCCCCTTGCCCGACCAATCCTTCGGAACGCCGAAGATGCCGAACAAGAAGACGAGCAGGATTACGACGATAATTGCCAGCTTGCCAGAGAGATTCTTATTCATGATCAAAACCGGTCGTTAGTCGCTAGTCTTTGGTCGTTAGCCCTTTGCCTGTCGCAAACGACCAACGACTAGCGACCAACGACAGCTTTCCTACTTTCCTTCTTCCGCCGTCGTCACCGATACCACGGACGCGCGGCTGATTTCGAGCTTAAGATTGTCGGGCGGCACGCGCAAAACCAGCGCATCGTCCTTAATACTGAGGATCGTCCCGCGCAGGCCGCCGCTGGTCACGATCTTGTCCCCGTTTTTCAATTGGCCGAGCATCGCCTGCCATTGCTTCTGCTTCCGCTGCTGCGGCATGATCAGGACAAAGTAAAAAATCGCAAAAATAAACAGCAGCGGAGCCAGTCCAAACAGACTCGAGCCCCCCGGTAGCTGCAACCAAAACGCCAATCCCCCGACGAAGCTAAAGACCAAGCTAAACAAAGTGATTTCCGCTCCCAAGTCGATCCCTTGTAACAAAATAAGCAACGAAATCAGGAGCAAAACGCCCCTTACTGGAGATCCGCTACGATCCGGTCAGACGCAACTCGGCACAAGTTTGCTGCTTCCACCGCCGATTTTCTCTTCGTGCCTGAACCTGCGGGAGTTCTATTCTTCTAAGGCCGGAGACCTATCCCTGACGGGCCAGGATGACAGGCCAGGATTAAGACCGGCGGTGCCGCGCTCCGGTAGCGCCCAGAACGGCACAGAAAGAAACCGACACTATCCCCAAGTTGAATAGAATGCCGGACGCACCGCTAGGTGTCAAGGCGGATACGCCGAATTTACATCTGGTTCCCGCCCCGAATCCACGCCCGCACCGTCCGCATGGTCGCCAGGTAGTAGTGCAGGTTATGCATCGTGTTCAAAACCTGCGCCAGCAACTCGTTCGCGGCGTAAAGATGACGAAGATACGCACGCGAATAACGTCGGCAAACACGGCAGTCGCAAGCCGGATCAAGCGCGCTCTCATCCTGCGCATAGCGCGCCTGCTTGATCGACACTTTGCCCTCGGAGGTGAAGAGCAATCCGTGACGCGCTGCCCGCGTCGGCAAGACGCAGTCCATCATGTCGACGCCCGACTGAGCATAGAGCGCAATTTCCTCGGGAGTCCCAACCCCCATCAAATACCGCGGCCGATCCGAAGGCAGATGCTCCAGAGTCGATAGGACGATGTCGCGAGTCAGTTCGCGCGGCTCGCCAACGCTGAGCCCGCCAATCGCATATCCAGGAAACCCAATGTCGATCGTCCGCAACGCCGATTCGCGGCGCAACTCCGCGTCCATTCCTCCCTGCACAATCCCAAACAAAGCCTGAGTCTGTCGATCCCAACCGCCTTTAGTAGTGGTGTCATCCTGAGCGGAGCGAAGGACCTCGTTCTCCTCGGACCTGACACCTGAGACCTGAGACCTGCTCCACGGCACCTCGTTCTTATGCTCCTCAAAATACTTCTTGCATCGCTCCGCCCAGCGCAGCGTCAGCTCCATCGAAGCTCGCGCCCGTTCTCTCGTCGCTGGATACTCGGTGCATTCATCAAAGGCCATCATTATGTCCGCTCCGAGACCGATCTGAATCTCCATCGCCTTTTCAGGGCTAAGAAAATGAGCAGACCCATCGAGATGCGAACGAAACGCGACGCCTTCTTCCGTGACCTTGCGCAGATCGGTCAAGCTGAAAACCTGAAACCCGCCCGAATCGGTAAGAATCGCCCCGTTCCAACTCATGAACCGGTGCAAACCACCCATCTTTCGGACCGTCTCGACTCCGGGCCGCAAATAAAGGTGGTAGGTATTGCCGAGCAGAATCTCGACGCCCAGTTCTTCGAGCACATCCTGCGAAATGCCCTTGACCGAACCAAGCGTCCCGACCGGCATGAATACCGGCGTATCGACTTCTCCATGCGGAGTGATGAGCTTGCCGGCGCGCGCCGCGCCCCGAGTTGCTTCAATTTGAAGTTGAACAGACACCGAGGGATTCTAGCGGATTGCAGAGATCAGTAGCGATTGCAGGGGGCCAGCCTCTGACCTGTCTACCGGTTGATCATGAACGTGGACATCTGTTCCAGGAATGTCCTCAGGTATTGTTCGACTTCGCCCGGAAGCGCCGCTTCTGTGAGAGCTTTGCCCATGAGCTGCATCCATCGATCGCGCGCAGCCTGGTCGACATGAAACGGAATGTGCCGGGCCCGCAAGCGTGGATGTCCTCGCTGTTCGATATATCGCTGTGGCCCTCCGAACCGATAAATCAGAAAATCACGCAGTCGCCGCTCGGAACCCTCCCGATCATCTTTCGGATACATGGGCCCGATGACGTCGTCATCAAAAACCTGTCGATAGAAAGCTGCAACCAGCCGCGTGAACCCTTCTTCTCCGATAAGAGGAAAAATCTGAGTTTCATTCATAAAACATATATATGGAGAGGGATGAGCTTGCCGGTGTGGACCGCACCACGAGTAGCTTCAATCTGCAGTTGAATTGACACGGAGGGATTCGATCTCCCCTGTCATCGATTTTCACTTCTGCAATCTGACCTCTAACCTCTGACCTCACATCCCACTCTCTCACTTCCCATACAAATTCTTAACCACCTCTCCACCCTTCATCACAAACTTCACCCGCTCGAGCGTGGTGACATCCGCCAGCGGATCGCCATCCACCGCCACGATGTCCGCCCACTTACCCGGCTCAATCGTCCCCACTTTATCGGACCAGCCCAGCAGATCCGCGTCGTTGATCGTCGCCGTTTGGATCGCCTGCAACGGCGTCATCCCCAGCTTCACATATACCGCGAACTCATGCGCATTCAGTCCATGCGGATACACCGCCGCGTCCGTGCCAAATCCAACCTTCACTCCGGCGGCAAAGGCGCGCGCGACGTTCTTGCGCGCGGCCGGCATCACTTCGCGTCCCTTGGCAATCAGTTCGGCAGGAGTGCCGATCTTCTCCGCATTCTCGAAGAACCAGTCCATCAAGTAGAGCGTCGGAACCAGATACGTTCCGTTCTTCTTCATCTCGGCGATCGCCGCGTCGTCGATGTACGAACCGTGCTCAATCGAATCCACGCCCGCCTCCGACGCCCACAGGATGCTCTGCGCCCCGTGCGCGTGCGCAGCGACCTTGCGGCCCAACCGGTGCGCATCCGCCACAATGGCCTTCATCTCTTCTAGCGTGTATTGCGAAGCCTGCGGATTATCGCCATGCGACAACACGCCCCCGCTGGCGCAGACTTTGATCAGGTCGGCGCCATACTTGATGATCTCGCGTGTCTTACGCTGGACGGCCTCGATACCATCGGCCACGCCTTCACCCTGAACGTGCCACTCAAACGGTAATAAATTTTCATCGCAATGCCCGCCCGTAATGCTGAGCGCCGGTCCGCTGACCAACATGCGCGGTCCCGGGACATCGCCGGCATTAATCGCATCGCGGAGTGCGACGTCAGAGAATCCGCTCGCGCCCACGTTCCGGACCGTCGTAAATCCTGCGTTGAGTGTCACGCGGGCATTGCGCGCGCCGTACAAAGCCTCGCGCGGAATGGAAATCCCAAGCCGCGAATACCCGAAGTTAGTTGTGAACGTGATGTGCGTGTGCGCGTCGATCAATCCCGGCAGCACGGTCGCGTTCGAAAGATCGACCACCTCGGCCCCCGCCGGAATCTGCGTGTCGCCGCCTACGCTCGTTATCTTGTCGCCCTGAATCACGATGATCTGGTTTGCGAGCGTCTTGCCGGTCTTGACGTCAAGCAAATGTCCAGCGCGGACGACCACGGTCTTCGTCGCGGATGCGGACTGCGCCAGGCAGAACGTTGTAAAGCAGAACGATGTGAAGCTGATCAAAAGCAGAGACGCAAACAGATGGCGGCGAAGTTTCATGGCGAACCCCCAAAGAAGGAAGAAGATTGATTCCAAGCCGAGTACCTTACAACCTCGGAGAACAAAACGGCAAACTTCTTTTCGTATATGCGGGCCGGTGGGTATCATGATTTTTGTAATCGCCATGCCGAGACCGAAGCCGAGACCAAAGACCAGCAGAGCCCCCTTCCTTACGGAAGACAAGCTCTTCGTCAATGTCAATCCGCGCAAGCCCGTCCCGCACGAATTCGTGCTTGACGCGCTTGCCTCTCTCGCTCCAAGAACCAATCCGATGTTTGGCTGTCTCGCGATTTATGTAGGGGAGAAAATTGTCCTGATCCTCCGCGAGAAGCCCAAGTATCCGGACGACAACGGTGTCTGGCTCGCCACCACGGTCGAACACCACCAGAGTTTGAAGCAGGAGTTTCCGAACATGCGGTCCGTCGGGATCTTTGGGAAAGCAGTGACCGACTGGCAGGTTCTGCCGTCCACCGCTCATGATTTTGAGGAGGCCGCTTTACGCGCCTGTGAACTCGTGCTCGCCGGAGATTACAGAATAGGTAAAATCCCGAATGCCGGACGAACCGCGAAACGGAAAACAGCCGCCAACAAGCCTGGAGAAATAAACGCACAAAAAAAGAAGGCCCGAAAAAGCGACCGTTAGTAGGAACGCGTATTGGCCTGGGCTTCGGCGGATATATTCGGTGCCTAATTCGTCTTTGCCATCCAGGCGCGGCCTTCCTGAAGATCGAGGGTCATGACCCAGTTGTTCAGGAATTGCGCCCCTATATTTCCGTCCATGATCAAGTCACGAGTTCGTGCCGTACCCTCCACCGGTACACCATTCGCAAGAGAAAAATGTGCGGGCTCGGGCGTTGATAGGTCGGGTTTAAGGCCGAGCAAAGGGGCAATGTGATTTGCCACTACGATCGAGCCGCCATTGCCGGTGTCAAGTTCCATCCATGCCGTGCCTTGAGGCGTTCGAACTGCTCCATCCACTGATAGGGCGATACCTTCAACGTCTCTCACAATCCGAATCGGCAGTTCGGTCTCTTTCTTGATTCGCTCGGCAAAGCTCGCCTGGCTCTCAATGACGATTGATTTCCGGGGAATGATGGTGACAATGCGACGAGCGAACAAATCGAGTCCGATCGCGCCATCTATGTGGGGAACGTCAGGCCCCATGAACTTCATAATATCGAGTATGCCCACCACGGGAGCGACAAATCTGTGACCGGACAGTTCAAAACTTACGTCGTCGCAGTGCGAGTTATCGAGTCGCTCGCCGCTCATCCGGAAGCCGCTGATCTGGCCCCACGGACGGCATTTGATCTTCTCGGCGAACTCTGGGGAAAAACTCGTCACTCCTTCGCCGGTATCGAACATAAATGTGCCGGGTTGTCCGTTGACTACGGCATGAACGACGGCTTGAGCCCGAAGATAAGGCTCGAGTCGAATCACGCCCACAGGGGATGCCGAGTCAGCGCAGTACCCGCGCAAAATGCCAAGCGCCAAGAACACCAGCAACAGGGAACGGCGAAGTCCGAGCGCAAGTGGTGCACTGATCGAATTAGATTGGTTCTGCATTCTATTCATTCCGGTATCAACGCGATGTTGCACCGGAACGGAAGAATACCGCAGATCGCGGAGGGGATGCTAGAGAGCCTCCTCAGACAGTCTCCGCACGAATGGATTTGTCAACGAGCTCTCAGCCATAAACGCGCCGAGACAGAGGGGGCCGGTTGCGAGCGAAGCCCCGTAACTTTTTTTATTCTCCCCTTGCACAACCCGATTCACTTTGATATAACAATCAGGTCGAGGACAAGTGAAGAAGTGTCTGAGCTGCCCGTTGAATCCTCGCGGCTTCTCTTGGCATCAAATTCAGTAGCCTCCAACTGACCCCTTTCCGGGGTTCGCATTCGGGGACAAAGTTCCTCGAAGGGTTTCCGCGAATAGCAGAGCCTCCAAGCGATCTTTAATTTTTGAACTGTCTTCCGCTTCGGCCTGCGCCGGATATTTCGGCGATTTTGAAGTGGGAGAGTGCTTCCGACGCGCTGCAAAGTTGCAGCTGAGTTGCAGCTAAAGAGTTCTCCAGCCTTGGGTTATTCCAGTTTGGATCGAAACTCCCCGAAGTGTTGAAATCAGGTGGAAATCCTGTGATCTCAGCGGGTTGACAGCAGTCGCGCGGACGAGTAGTTTTATCAGGCTTAGCTGAAAAGCTAGACAAGTTTCGAGGACGCCGCAATCCCCCAAGGGATCTAGGCGGACTGAAAGCGCACCGCTCAGGCGGAAAGCGAGTCGGTCTTTGACAAAAGGTTGAACGTGCCAGTCGTGAGAAACAAATGTTCGGGCTCAAAGTCTGAACGTACTCACAAGATGGACCATCGCCTCAGCTGGCGGTGGTTGCCTGTCTACCCAGACAGGCTCAGGTTTCAAATGAGAGTTTGATCCTGGCTCAGAATCAACGCTGGCGGCGTGCCTAACACATGCAAGTCGAACGAGAAAGTCCGCAAGGATGAGTACAGTGGCGACCGGGTGAGTAACACGTGACTACCTGCCCTTGAGTGGGGGATAACCTCGGGAAACCGAGGCTAATACCGCATAAAATCGAAAGATCAAAGGAGCAATCCGCTTTTGGAGGGGGTCGCGGCTGATTAGCTAGTTGGTAGGGTAATGGCCTACCAAGGCGAAGATCGGTATCCGGCCTGAGAGGGCGCACGGACACACTGGAACTGAAACACGGTCCAGACTCCTACGGGAGGCAGCAGTGGGGAATTTTGCGCAATGGGGGAAACCCTGACGCAGCAACGCCGCGTGGAGGATGAAGCCCCTTGGGG
>DATGGT010000036.1:0-223667 GCA_035308395.1 Terriglobales bacterium | reverse complement strand
GTACCAAACCTTATCGTTCCTCACCGCCACGTATCAGCAGCACCGTTTCATAAACGTATTCGTAATCCATCCTCAATAGGGAGCAATCATAATGTCGCCATCGCTAGATAATTCCAACGATAAATATTCCGGTCCAATTTGCCAGCAGCGAAAAATCAACGGAGATCCGTGTACATCCCGCGCCCTGCCCGGCGAGCCGTTCTGCCACAATCACAAGGTGATGGGCCCAGCCCCCATCAACATCCATAACGGAGACACATTTCCTGCCGTTCACCTCTACCTTCCGCGTCTTAACAACGCCATTTCCATCCAGAACGCGATCTCCGAAGTCTGCGAATTGATGCTGCACCGTCGCATCGAGCCCAAGGAAGCTTCCGCCCTCTTCTACGCCATGCAGGTCGCGTCCTTCAACTTGGCTCCGCTTCGCGCGAGTCTCGACAACAACAAGCTCAAACCAAACCCTGACGTCGCCGACCCCAACTCCTCGAGTACCGTCCCGCCGCCCGGAACCATTCAAGCCTGTGCCGAACCGCGGCGAAAGCGTTCCGCCAAATAAATCGAGGACTCGGGTTTAGCAGGAGTCGTGACGGTAAGCGGGATCAGAAGTGGAAGATCAGATCGCTGGCTGCGGTTAGTTGATTGTGGGATCGTCCGTTATCGAAGGCTTTTTGATCCCAGGCGCGCTCGAAGCGTAATTCGGGACGCAACTGAACGGTCGAGCCGAACCAGTGACACCACATGATCGTGTTCTCCGAGTATTTGGTGGCGAAGCCGGTGCGCTGTCCTCTTTTGTCGTCGAGAAAGTCGCTGCGAAACGAGAGGAAGTCGTGCGTCGATAGTTCTTTCTGCAAAAAGTTGACTGCGGCGTATTCGGGAGCGGTACAACGCTCTTGCCCGGCGAGGCAATAGGCGGCGTTGGTTCCGGGTTCGGGAGTGATGGCGCCTGCGAGCGCGGGCACGTCGCGCTGATACATGAACCAGGTTTCGGTCGCCATGTGCACCGTCTTCGAAAATTTGTGATACCAGGTGGCGTCGTATTGCTGGAGGTTGTTGTAGGCGTATTTGGCATCGTTGATGCCGTTGGCGCAGAGGTAAAGATTGTCGTTCACGGATTTCGTGGTGTAGCTGAGGCAGGCAGTGCCGGAGGGCTTGGCATCGGGAGTCCAGGGAGCGACGTCGTGTCCGGCGGTGATGCCTAGCTGGACGAGCCACTGGTCGCTGAGTTTCACGGTCGCCATCAATCCTGTGTCAGTGAATGGATCGATGGCATAGAGCAGCGAGTGGCTGAAGATGTAATTGTTGGGCGCGAGCTGGGCCTCGATGCCGGGCACAGAGATGAAGCGGCCTAGGCGCAGATTGAGTCCCTGGGCGAGATGCGGAATATAGATGTCGATGTATTCGAGAGTGGGATCGAATCCGTACTGGCGGTGGTCGCTGACCAACTGCGTGTTCCAGTATCCCTTGCCGGTGGTGTAGCGATAGTCGGTGCCGTAGAGGGCGGTGAGGTGGTATCCCCAGTCGATGTGATCTCGTTGGACGGAATTGGGCAGGCGCTCGGCGTAGAGGACGAGTTGATTCAATTCAAAACGGTTGGAGTAGACGTCGTTGGCCTCGGGCGCGTTGCTGTTGGTGGAGGTGCTGAAGTTGAGGGTAGGATCGAGCCATCCGTAAATTTTTGTGCTGCCTTTGGCGCCGTTGATAGCGGTCATGAGCGGGTAGCTGTTGCCGTCGGGCTCTCCGATGACGGGCGCGCCGCCGTAGGACCAGTCGGAGTTGGGGAATGGTGGCGAGTCGAGTGGGGATGGGAGGCCGCGGCGGGCGGGCGCAGGGGCGGAGGTGGCACTCGGCGGGGGAGACCAGTCTTGGTGGTAGAAATCTCGCCAGCGGGCGAAGAAACTCTTTGTCTTGAGTGTGGCTGGCTTTGGAGCGTCGGGGAGAGGCGTGGCTTTATCCGGTTGTTGTGCGTGACAGAGAGTGCATGACAAGAACATTGCGCTGATGAATAGAAGGAAGAAGTGGCGGCGCGGGATGTTATTTGGACGCATGAAAGAATTTGGAGCTGAATCGGACCTGTTGAGTTTACAAGCTCTCGCGGCTTGGCTAGGCGCGGCATTCCGGGTGTTGTCGGCAAATCACATGGGTCCTTCGCGCACGCATCACACCTCTATACAAATTTCTGAGGCTTGTAACATTTTGAGTCACCGTGGAAGAGCGGCCCTTCAGGGCCGCGTTCGGAGTTATAGACGAGGCCTTTAGGCCCGGTGGTCGTCGTCCACACAGGGGCTGAAGCCCACTTCTATTTGGCATCGGACGCCGGCCTTAAGGCCGGCTCTTCCACGGGCGCTCGTCGATCCGCTTGGGATGACAACTTGTTATTTGAAGGATGAAAACTATGAGGCGTAGCAACCGGCACCTCAGCCATCCGGCATAGTAAAGTAGTAGTAAGCCTGCAAACGGCGATCCTGAAGGAGTTTTCCCACTGAACCCAAGTATTCGCAACATCGCCATCATTGCCCACGTGGATCACGGCAAGACCACGCTGGTTGACGCTTTGCTTCGACAGAGTGGAACGTTTCGCGATAATGAAACCGTCGCCGAGCGCGTCATGGATTCGAATGATCTGGAACGCGAGCGCGGCATCACGATTCTTGCCAAGAACACGGCCGTATTTTATGGCGGGGTAAAGATCAATATTGTCGATACGCCCGGGCACTCCGATTTTGGCGGAGAAGTCGAACGCGCGCTGAAGATGGTCGACGGCGTCATGCTGCTGGTGGATGCCAGCGAAGGTCCGCTGCCGCAGACTCGGTATGTGCTGAGCAAGGCGCTTGAGGCTCATCTGAAGCCGATTCTTGTCATCAATAAGATCGATCGGCCGGATGCTCGTCCGCAGGAAGTGTTGAACGAAGTGTACGACCTCTTTATCGATCTCGATGCGAAGGAAGATCAGCTGGACTTCCCTGTCCTCTATACGAACGCGAAGGCGGGGACGGCGGCGGTGCATCAGGGAGCGGCGGGAGAAGATTTGCGTCCGCTGTTTGAAGCGATTGTGGATACGATTCCGGCGCCGCAGGGAGATAAAGATGGAGCACTGCAGATTCTGGTCGCGAACCTCGATTACAGCGACTATCTGGGACGGCTCGCGATTGCGCGCGTTTTTTCGGGGACGATGAAGACGGGCGAAGACGTCGCGATCGCGAAGCGCGATGGGTCGTTGCAGAAAATCAAAATCACCAAGCTCTTCAGCTTCTCAGGCCTTAAGCGCACCGACATTACCGAAACCTCGCTCGGCGACATCATCGCCGTTGCCGGAGTCGAAGGCATCACCATTGGCGAGACCATCACGAGCGCCATTGACCCTGCGCCGCTGCCGCCCATCATCATCGATGAGCCGACGATTGCGATGCTGTTCACCATCAACACATCTCCCTTTTGCGGACGCGAAGGCAGTCTCGTTACTTCTCGCAATTTGCGTGAGCGCCTGGATAAAGAGCTGCTTACCAACGTCTCATTGCGAATGGAAGAGACCGGCAGCACGGACTCATTCAAAGTCTTGGGGCGCGGAGAGTTGCAGCTTTCGATCCTGATCGAAATGATGCGGCGCGAAGGCTATGAATTGATGGTCGGCAAGCCGGAGATTGTTACCAAGCGGATTGACGGCAAGCTGATGGAACCTGTCGAGCACCTTACCGTCGATATTCCCGAAGAGTTCGTTGGCGTGGTCATGGAGCATGTTGGATCGCGGAAAGGCGAAGTGGCCAACATGCACAATCATGGTTACGGGCGCGTGCGCGTCGAATTCCGCGTGCCCAGCCGTGGACTGATTGGACTACGAAGCACGCTGCTTACGGACACGCGGGGCACCATTGTTATGAATGCGCTTTTTGACGGATACATCGAGTGGCAGGGGGAGATTCCGCATCGTCCGACGGGCGCTCTGATTGCCGATCGGCCCGGCCTTACTACTTCCCACGCTCTCTACAATCTGCAGGAGCGCGGCACGCTCTTCGTTGGACCTGGCATCGACGTTTACGAAGGCATGATCATCGGGGAGAACGCCAAAGACACAGATCTCGATGTCAATATTGTGCGCGAGAAGAAGCTGACTAACATGCGGGCTTCGACTTCCGACGTAGCAATCCGGCTCGTTCCGTATCGCAATCTCAATCTCGAGCAGGCTATCGAATTTGTCGCTGAAGACGAATATGTTGAGGTGACACCGAAGTCACTGCGGCTGCGAAAGAAAGTTTTGCAAGCCAACAGACGGAAGAGGTCGATGGTGGAAGTCGAGGGCTGATGAAGCTGGCTGCCAGCAAACGCGAGGATGAACGCAAGGAGCTTCGTATGTTCCTGATCCCGTGCAGTTGCGGAGCGAGCTTTGCGGTCGCGGCGGATTACGACCGGCGCGGGATGCACATCCGGAGTTTCATTCCCTGCCCCAGATGCGGCAAGAGACATGATCCTCGGAACCGACTGCTGACGCTTGATTATCAGGACGAGCGGTTTTGGAAAGTCGGCGGGTGTTGAGTTAAGGCGTCGCTCGAACCCGTTGAGGCTGATCCGCCTACGATGTACACTTGCTGTACGCGCCCGTAGCTCAGATGGATAGAGCGATTGCCTCCGGAGCAATAGGTCGGGAGTTCGAATCTCTCCGGGCGCACCAGTACAAGTTCAGACCATCGGTTGATTCAGATCCTTCGCTTCGCTCAGGATTTCGCCTGCGGGCTCCCGCTCCGCTCACGCCCGCAAAACGGCTCAAATTCCCCGCCCTATCGAACGACTATCGGACATCGATCGAACGACAGGGCGGGGAATATTTTACGGGTTCACCCAAATGCTGGTGGCCGCGCTGTTGTTGGTGGGATCGCGGTCGGGAGTTCCGAGGCGAACGCCGGCGGTGGCTTGCGTCCATCCGGAGAGGGTGGGCAATACGGTGATGGTTACTGTCTTGCCGGTGCCGGGAGACATGCTACCTAGTTTGCAGAGGACGAGGGTGCCGCGCGCGCAGCCTTTGGTCGCGGAGACAAACGTCGTGCTCTTGGGCAACGCGAGAACGGCATAGACGTTCTGGGCGTCGTCGTCCTGGATGTTATAGACAGTCACGGTGTACACGAGGTTTTCGCCGACTTTCCCCGGGTTGGTGGAGGTCATTGTGACTTGCATCTCGGTGAGGCCGACGCCGGTGATGGTGCTGGTAACGAAGGCGCTGGCGGTGCCGCCGCCGTCTTCGGTCGCCACGGCGGTGACATCTTGCGCTGAGGTATCGGTGGGATGGATGGCGATGACGAACGCTTGCGATTGTTGAGGAGCAAGGTCCGCGATTTTACAGACCGCCATCAAGTGGAACGGCGTCAGGTTGAAAAGGCAGCCTCCGCTGGGCGAGGGCGAGATCGGGAGTTCCCAGAAGGGCGTGGTGTACGTGACCGTGAGATTCGGCGCGTGGGTGGTGAGGCTGTTGTTGGTCACAGTGGCGGTGTAAGTTGGCTCTCCGTTTGGATTCGTACCCTCCACGAGTGTGATGGCGAGCGAGGCCTGCGCGTGTGCCGCTTGGGCTGTGAACAGGGCGAGCGTGAGTAATGCGAGTGCAATAAGGCACGGCTTTGTGATTGCGTTAGACATGATTTCTCCTTCTAGGGTGTGCGCTTGCGCGCGAAAAAGTTCATTGGGAAGTAATGAACATTCCTCTTCTATACATACATGCGAGAAAGGAGGAGAAATCGGCTCAGAGGATGGGTAATTTTTCTGGCTACGCTTCGGGGTTGCGAATGGACAACAAAAACCCCTTCCACTCGATGTGAGTGGATGGGGCGAGGTCTGTGCGAAAAATCGCGCGCGGATCGCCTTAGATTCGGCGAGCGCCTCTCGCCGGTTGGTTCCCCGCGCCGGGCAAGAAATTGAGCGTCTTTGTTGTGAAGTTGTTGAGGTTCGGGAAGACGGTGGGCAGATCGGCGGCTGGCACGCCGAACCACTGCGCCAGCGTGGCGCCATACTGGTCCATCGACGTAGTTGGAATCCAGCGACCCTGGTTGGTGGCATCGCTCGGTCCACCTAAAGCGAGGGTGGGCCAAGTGCCGTAGAAGTCTCCGCCGGAAACGGCACCGCCCATGACCAGATGATGGCTGCCCCAGGCGTGATCGCTGCCCTGGGTGCTGTCAGGCTGGAAGGTGCGGGAGAAATCCGACAGCGTGAAGGTGGTGATTTCCTGTGGGATACCGAGCTCGATGGTCGCATTGTTGAAGGCGTTCATGCACTGGTTGAGATCGGCGAGCAGTCTGCTTTGGGTGCCGATCTGAGAGCCGTGGGTATCGAAGCCTCCGCTCGATACGAAGAAGATCTGGCGCGGGAGCCCGAGAGCAGCGCGCACCTGGATGATCTTCGCCACTTCCTGAAGTTGCACACCGAGCACGCTCTTGGGGAACACGGTATGGAGTTTGGTTCCAGTGGCCAAGGCCGCCGCCAAAGTACTCGCGTTCTGCATGGCGTTCGAAGTGGTTGAACTCGCGGCCTGAACCATGGTCAAGCCATCTTCGAGAGTCAAGAGCGACTGGAAGGCCGACAGGCGGGCCTGATCAGCGGGAGAAGCGGAAAAGCCGCTTACGGACTGGGTCGGGTCACCGCCGGTCTGGAGAGGCGTGGCAACTAATCCTTGAGCAAAGACGCTGACGCCGGCAAGAGAAACCAGAATCGGGAAATCGCCGCTGCCGTAGGCGGCCTGAATCTGGTCAGCCATGAGACCGCCCCAGCCAGTGGTGGGGAAGCTGGTGTAGTCGAGAACGTCCGTCTGCATCTGCACTTGCTGGTCGATATGCGAGAACAGGTTGACGGGGATGCGAACTTGTCCGTTGAGATACTGATCGCGGGTCATGGGCTCGGGAAGGTTGCCGACGTTGACGACAGCGGCGACCTGACCGTTGGTGAAAAGAGTCTGCATGTCGCCCATCACCGGGTGCAATGAGAACGGCGTAGGCTGACTCTTGGGCTGAATCGGCAGCAGCACATCCTGCTTGAGACCGAGGTTGGCGCGCAGGGTGGCGTAGTTGGCGTAGCCAGCAGTGTCGTAAGGCACGATCATGTTGTTGGCATCGTTGCCGCCGAACAGGAAGATGCAGACGAGCGCCTTATAGTCGCTGCCCTGGGCATAGGCATTGATCAAGCCAAACTTATTGAGGCTCGCAGCCGCTACACCCGCAGCCGTGCAGCAAGTCGTTCTCAAGAAACTACGCCGTGTGAGTCTGGGCATACACCCTCCGAAAGACGCTGGTAATTAGTGTTCGATCTGGAACTGGGACGAAGTCATGGCCAGATAGAGCGCCGCTTGCGCGGTAGCCGTGGGGTTGTTGGCAAAAGCCGACGACGACAGGGTTGTGGAGATGGTGTCGTACACGTCGCTCGGCATTTCGCCGTGCATGATGTTGGTATTGACCAGGGCGAGCAGGCTCGGGACGTTATTTCCCAATGCGACGTATTGAGAAATATCTGTCTTCGTGTTCGGGCCGACCGTGGCATACAGGAGGTCGTTGATGAAATTGATGCGCGCCATGGTGGTGTTGGCGTTCAGCAGCTTGAATTCGGGCCCCAGCAGCGAAGTTCCCTGGATCTGATAGCTCGGCGGGTAGTAGTTAAACACTGTCGGAGACAGAAACGGCGGTTGGTCCATCACGGCGGAGTAAGTATTCAGATTGACTCCGTCGGTGGTGGCATTGACGGCGCGTAATGCAGCCATCATGTGCAGCAGCGGTTCGCGGAGATGGCCATCGGATGGTCGCTGCTGAGTCGGATCGTCGAAGCGGCGGGCCTCGGGATCTAACAGAATCGCCGACACAACTGCCTGCAGATTGCCCGCGACGCCGGTCCCGTCATTGTTAAAGACCTGCGCGACTCGGGTTACATACGCGGGAGTGGGATTGCTGGTCACCAGCTTCTGGATCAATTGCTGGGAGATAAACGGGGCCACGTTGGGATGGGTAAAGACGTTCATCAAGCCGGCGGTGAGATCGGTTTGAATGTTGCCCTTTGGCTGAATCGTGTAGCCATTAAGCAAAGTCTTGGAGGCAGCGCTGTAATGGACCTGGAATGGCACCATGGGACCGCCGTAATAAGGCTTCGGATTGAAGAACTTTGCCGGATTGGGTGGCACCGGCGGATACGTCCATCCCGTGAAAAGTTCTCCAAAGCCATCGATGGTGTTCTGATCGTAGGTGGGGATCAGGTTACCGTTCTGATCAAGCATCGGCGTGCCGTCGATGTTGAGTTCGGAAAGGCCAATGGTAAAGAGCTGCAGTAATTCGCGGCCATAGTTCTCGTTGGGCCTGCATTTCGTGGCACAGCCGTTGTTCTCGGCCATGGTGAGGTACGAACCCATGCTCGGGCTGAGAGTGACGTCGTTCATGAGATTAAAGAAGTTGCCGAACGCGTCGTTTTGCATCATGTTCATCCACAAGGAAAAAGCCGGAATGCCCTTGATGTTCGGGCCCACATCGGAGATCACGATGATCTCGGAAAGAGCGAACGACACGCGCTGCCGAAGCTGGTCCTGGCCCGTGAGGGCGTTGACGAAGAACTGATTCTGAAGAACGTTGATCTTGTCCGTTGGGCCCGGCGTGGTGTAGGTGGAGATGGGCGCCGCGAACTGCGACTGGAGGTAGGTTGGCAGATCGGCCGCGGCTTGAACCTGCGCGATCGATGCCGCCGTTGGCCCCCAACTGGATTGCTCAAGGAAGCGAGCGGCGGTGATGGCGCTGATGCCGGATTGGGGTGTGGCTTTGCTGGAGTGGTTGCTGTTGCGGCCGGCTGAGACCGCCTGACCGAATGCGGGCGAGCCGTTGACAGCTATCAGCAACACTGCGAGATAGACTGTGAAGACTCGAAGAGAAGACACGTGCGATTCCACGTTTTTGCGCATCATGAGGCCGCTCCAAACGGTGAAAACGATTTTCCGTCTTTATCTTGATCTATTGCGATCGAACGATCAGCGATCTATGGGGAAGAGTAACCGGGACATTCGCCTGCCCGGAAACTTAGAACTGCATGGGGAAAAAGAATCTTTCGAACTGTGCGCGCAACCATACAACGACTCCGAATCCCTGTCAAGTGTGAATTTCTCGGGTGCAGAACTTTTCGATCACGCTGGAAACGGCGTCAGACGGCTGATTCGGAGAAACCGCGATATTTAGAAGGGCTCTGGATTTTGCCGGACGAGAAGGGCCGTATCGGGAGCGGTTCATGGCAATTCTCGCGTTGGTGTCGTAAGATGCTCGGATTCTGGAGGGGGCAAAAGATGGGTTCTGGTATGAACACTTTCACGTTGGTCCATGTCGTGATTAGTCTGGTGGCGATTTTCTCGGGATTGATCGTCGTGCAGGGGATGATTTCCAGGCGCAAGATCGAGGGCATCGCCGGGCTATTCCTGGCTACGACGGTACTGACCAGCGTTACGGGATTTTTCTTTCCGTATCACGGATTCACGCCGGGGATTGGAGTGGGGATCATCTCTTTGCCGTTTCTGGCGGCTGCGATTTATGCACGTTATAGCCGGCATATGATCGGAGGCTGGAGGAAGACCTACGTGATCACGGCGACGGTCGCGCTCTACTTGAATTGTTTTGTTCTGGTGGCGCAGCTCTTTGAGAAAGTGCCATCACTGCACGCGCTGGCGCCGAAGGGATCGGAGCCTCCATTTGCGTTGACGCAGGTGGTGCTGATGATTGCTTTCGTCGCGATCGGGATCTTTGCGGTCAAAGGGTACAAGGAGCAGGTTGGGAGCGTGCGCTCGATCAATCGGGCCGCTTAATCAGGCCGACATTTTTAAATCGCAGCAAAGCCCCGGAAGTTATCATTCCGGGGCTTTGTTTTTTTGCCAAGCTGTATTTTTATTGCGGATTATTGAGCACCCAGGATCACGACAGTCTCGGTGGCGAGTTTGCCGCGTTGAATGCCGATGCGGACTTTTCCGGTTTTGCCGGAGAGTTCGGCGGCGAGTTCCATCGGAGTCTTGACGGGCTTGCCATCGATAGACTTGATCAGATCGCCGACGTGCAGTGAAGCCATCTCGGCGATGCTTCCGGGTTCGATCTGGAGAATTTTCGCGCCGTCAAATTCCTCGGGAGCAGCGACCAGACCGAGAGAGCGGATCGACATGCCGTGGCTCGGAGCGGCGGCAGTGGCAGTGGTGGCCGGCGTCGACTTCCGCGCAGGCTTGCTCGAGGATTGCGTCTCGGCTGGTTGGCCGGCAGTCGTCTGCCCTTCGGGCTTGGACTTGTGCCAGGGTCGAATCCATGAGCGATGCCCTTCGTCTGCCTTCTCTTCTTTCGATTCCTTGGGCTCTGGGGGCGGGAAGTCGCCACCGAATCGAAACGCAATGCCTCCACCCGCGCGGACGCTGCTTTGGCTCGGAGCTCCGGCGTTGTTAAGGTGGTTGGTGTAGAAATAATCGAAGGGACCGAGCTGAACTCCGATGTGACGAGTGATCCAATAGTCCAAGCCACCGCCCGCCGCTAAAGCTACGGAGGAATCGGACACGGTGGGATTGGGTCCGGTCGGGTCGTCACTAAGAAGACTCGCCGAGTCGCGACCAATCAGGGCGTGAACAAATGGGGTAAGTTTCTTGCTGCGATCGCCGAACGTGTAACGCGGGCCGACCATGTAGGAGAAGTCGGTGCAGTTGACTCCCGAAGCGCTGCCGCAATTGCCGACGGTGTGTCCGGCGAAGTCGCCCTCGACCGATAGATGATGAAGGAGTGCGACGGAGGCGGAAACCTCCCAGCCGTTCATGGTCAACTGTTGCGAAGGCGTGGCATCGCTCAAAGGCTGAGTAAATCGGAAATAGGAGTAGCCGCCGAAGAGATCGATTGCGGGAAGGTTCTGAGCTGCGCCGAGGCATGGAAGAAAGAGAGCTGCGAAAGCGAAAACGACGAGTTTTTTCATGTTCTCCGAGTGCTCCGCCTGGGTTGGAGGTTGAGTCCGCTCCGGGCAGGCTTCTCCTACGAAAAGCTAGACAAAGGATATACGGGCAAACGGTGATTATCAGTGCCGCGCGGAAAAAAGGCAAACAAAAGTCGAGTGCACTCGCGCCTGCACCAACGAATTCCAAAAGCACGCAGTGTCTGTGATGCGCGCGATGGCCGGTTGCGATTTCTCAAGATACAGATTTTTTGAACTCAAACAGCGTAAGGCAGTCCGGTTTTCAATTTTGTAAAGATTTGTAGTTAGAACATCACAGGCATTGCATCGCGGCCCTGAAGGGCCGCTCTTCCACTGTAGTGCGAACATTCTTGAGTAGGGTTTCGTAGGAAGAACGCGGCTTCAAGCCCTAAGTCACAGTTTAGGGAGCCAGGCGCTTCGCTGCGGCTTGTTCCCGGGCGGCGTCTGTTTTTCTTCCAAGTTTTTCGTAGGCATCTTTCAAGAAGAGGTGCGGCTCGGGCGCTTTCGGATCGAGCGCGGCGGCTTTTTTCAGCGGCTGCAACGCAGCGGTCGGCTTTCCTGTCAGTTGTAGAAGACGCCCGAGAAGCAGATTGGTGCGGTAATCGTCGGCGTCGAATGCGAGGACCTTCCTGCATTCGGCGATTGCCTTTTCCATTTGACCAGTCTGCGCGTAAGCCATCTGAAGCATCTGGTGTGCTTCTTCCCAGTGGGGAACTCTGGTGACGACGATTTCTAATTCGGGGATTGCGCCGGAGAGATTGTTGGTGTCGAGCAGGGACTCCGCGAGTTGGAAATGTGGAAGCGTCATGTCGGGACGCAGCTCGACGGCTTTGCGCAGGATGGGCACCGCTTGCGGATATTGCTTGAGGGCGACCAGACATTCTCCGAGTTGAGCGTAGGCGAGCGGCGTGTCGGGCTCTTTGACGATCAAGTCTTGCAGGAGCGGAACGGCTTCGGCATAGCGTTGGGCGTCGATCAGCAGGTAGGTTCGATGGATCAGGTTGGCGACCGCGATTTTGTCTTTTGGGTCGGCTCCCAGATCTTTGGCTCCGGGTCTTGAGGCACTGTCACTGCTGGCGACGTAGCCGAGAGCGGCGAGTTTCTGCTGGGCTGCTGGGTCAACAGCTTGATAATCGCCGGCCGAGTTGGGCGCTTCACGGTTGCTGCTGGTTTTTTGCCGGAACGAATCGAGCTGCGCGGCGAGTGTCGTCGTCACTGCGGTCGATGCGGTCGAGAGATCGTGCTCGGCTTTCGGGTCCGCGGACTGGTCGTAGAGTTCCTGCCGGGGCGCTTTCACGTAGAGATACTTTCCGGTTCGGAGCGATCGCAGCGAGGCCCATCCGTAGGTGCGTTGGCCGTAGTCGGACTCGGCATACGAGGAGCGATCGGCGGCAGCGGCGGTCGCACCAGACGTCATCACACTGAGCAACGATTCGCCTTGCACTTCGCGTGGAATCGCGAGCCCCGCGGCTTGGAGAAGCGTTGGCAGAACGTCGACGAGCCCCACACGGGTCTCGATACTTTTCGGGGCAGAGTTTTTCGTTGCAGAAAGTTTTTCCTGGGAGTTTTTCTCTGGCGCACCCGCCGCGGGCAATTTGATCAGCAGCGGAACGTGAATGGTTTCGTCGTAAAGAAAGAATCCGTGGGTATCTTCGCCGTGTTCTCCAAGTGCTTCGCCGTGATCGGCCATCACCGCGATCACGGCTGCATCGTAGAGGCCGCGCGTGCGTAACTCGGTCAGGAATTTGCCAACTACGGAATCGGTGTAAGCGATCTCGCCATCGTAGGGCGACGTGGCATATTTGGTTTTGAAAGGCTCCGGTGGATCGTAAGGATCGTGCGCATCGTAAAGATGCAGCCACACAAAAAACGGCCTCTTAGGATTCTCGTTCAGCCAGGCCAATGCATGCGAGACTACTTCCCCGCCCCGCCGTTCGGTCGAACTGTAGCGATCTTCTCCCGGTCGGCTTTGATGATATCCGGCATCGTACTTGTCAAAGCCGCGATCAAAGCCGCGGGCAAATCCAACACCGGGGTCGAGAATCATGGCCCCTACAAACGCCGCCGTGTGATATCCGTGATCGTGGAGGATCGCGGGAGCGTAAGGCAAGTCTGAGGCGAGCGGCACTTGAAAATCGTTGACGTGATGAAACTGCGGATAGGTTCCGGTGAGGATGGTGGCGTGTGAGGGCGCGGTCAGCGGAACCTGCGAGTAGGCACGGGTGAAGATCGTAGCATCGCCAGCCAGCTTGTCGAGATTGGGCGTGAGCCCCAGTTTCGATCCGAGGAATCCCATTCGGTCGGCGCGTGTGGTATCGAGGGTGATGAGGATGATATTGGGCGGAGTTGGAGTTGATGTCGGCGTGGGCGTCGGAACAGGCGGCTGGGCGAGCGAAGTTGCGGCGAAGCAGACCAAGGAAGCCACGCAGATTATGAGACGAATCTGGGAGATGACACTCACTGGTCGTCACTTCCTCCGAGGCGTTTGGCCTCTGCGCGCTCGCGCTTGGCGGCGGCTTTGCGGCCTAACTGTTCGTAGGCGTCGGCGAGCAGCATGTGGGGCGCGGGCGAATCGGGTTGCATCTGCGACGCTTTGTTGAACCTGAGTAGAGCGCCTTCGGCGTCGCCGGAGTCGAGCAAGATTCTGCCGAGAAGCAGGTTGGTCTGGGGGTGATTGGGATCGAACTGGAGGACGGCCTCGCATTGTTTGATCGCGTCGGGCGGGCGGTTCATCTGCATGTAGGCCGTGGCCAGCATGAGGTGGGCGCGCTCCCAGTTGGGAATTTTGGTGACGACGATTTCGAGTTGCGTGGCCGCACCGGCGACGTCATCGGTCGCGAGCAGGGACGATGCCAACTGGAAACGCGATATCGCCAAGTCGGGGTGCGATTCGACAATTCCGCGCAGAATCGGAACCGCCCTTTCGAAGTCGAGCGTCATGATCAGACACTTGCCGAGTTGAATTAAAGGAAGGGATGCGTCGGGTTCTTTGGGAATCAATTGCTGCCACACGGGGATCGCTTCGTGACAGCGGTTATCCTCCATGAAGAAGTTGGCCTGATTGGTGAGGTTGGCGATCTGGATTTCGTCTTTTGGATCGGCACCCGCGTCTTTGGCGGCCGCGCTTGAGCCATTGGCGCCGGAGGCCATATAGCCGAGGCCTGCCAGTTTCTGCTGCGCTTCGGGATCGAGGGCCGCCTGCGGCGCTTTTTCGGTGCTGCTGGTCTTTTGACGGAACGTATCCAGTTGCTCGGCCAGCGTGGTGGTCACGGCCGTCGAAGAGCTGGATAAATCGCGCGCGGATTTCGGATCGACGGTCTGGTCGTAGAGTTCGCGACGTGGAGCATCGATGTAGAGATATTTCCCGGTGCGCAGGGCGCGCAGCGGACTCCAGCCATAGGCGCGGTGTGGATAATCGCTCTCGGCGTAGGCGGGATGATCGGTGGGGGCGACGGGGTCTTTTCCATTCATGATCGAGAACAAAGATTGTCCCTGGACGGTTTGTGGGACGGGAAGGCCTGCGGCGTCAAGGACGGTTGGGAGGACATCGACTAATCCAACGCGTTGTTGAATTTGTTTGGCTGCGGTGATCGCGCCGGGCCGCTTGATCTTAATTAGAAGAGGAACGTGAATCGTCTCGTCGTAGAGAAAAATGCCGTGGGTATCTTCGCCATGCTCTCCGAGGGCTTCGCCATGGTCAGCCATGACGGCGATGATGGAGCTGTCGTAGAGTCCGCGGGCGCGCAATTGGCGGAGAAACTTCCCTACTGTCGAATCCACGTACGCGACCTCGCCGTTGTACAGAGCATGGGCGTAGCGGGTTTTATAGGGCTCGGGAGGATCATAGGGATGGTGGGCATCGTAAAGATGCACCCAGATAAAAAATGGTCCCTTAGGATTGGCTGCCAGCCAGGAAAGCGCGTGGGCGGTGACATCTGCGCCTCGGCGCTCGGTGGTGGAGTAGCGATCTTCGCCTGAATGGCGCGCGGTGAAACCGGCATCGTAAGTGTCGAATCCGCGATCGAAGCCGGGTGCGAATTTTGCGGCGGGATCGAGGATGATTGCACCGATGAAGGCGGCGGTGCGATATCCGTGGGCACGAAAAATCTCTGGCGCGTAGGGCAAATCGGGAGACAACGGCACCTGAAAATCGTTGACCTGATTAAACTGCGGATAGGTTCCGGTGAGAATGGTGGCGTGAGAAGGCGCGGTCAGCGGGACCTGGGAGTAGGCGCGAGTGAAAACCGCAGACTGGCGGGCGAGTGCGTCGAGGTTCGGAGTCAGACCGAGTTTCGATCCGAGGAATCCCATGCGATCGGCGCGCACGGTGTCGAGTGTAATGAGGATGACATTTGGCGTGGGAGGGGGCGCGGCCAAGGCGACAGAGATCGCAGAACTGGCGAGGGATAGAACGCAGAGCAGCTTGCGAACGAATGCCACTCTAATTTCACTCTGTGTCACTCTGGGCCACCTGACGACAATCGTTCGACTTCCGCTTGTTCCCTGGCAGCCTCGACGTTTTGTCCTAACTGAGTGTAGGCGTCTTTCAGAAACAGGTGCGGCTCGCGCGCTCCCGGTTGCAGCGTCGCCGCTTTTTTCAGGACGGGCAATGCGCCGGCTGCGTCTCCCGAGAGGACCAGCACGCGCCCCAAGAACAGGTTTGCGCCATAGTGTTCGGGGGAGAACGCGAGCACTTTCTTGCACTCTTCGATCGCTTCGGGCATGCGATTGATCCGCACGTAGGAGGTCGCCAAGAGGAGGTAGCCGCGCTCCCAGCGCGGACGGTTGGTGACGACAATCTCGAGTTGGGGCACAGCGTTCTGAAAGTCTTCAGTCCGGAACAACGCCATTGCCAGCTGAAAATGAGCCTCCACCGAATTTGGACTCAATTCAACCAGCTTACTGAGGATGGGTACAGCTTTGTCGAACTCACCCATCTGGACGAGGCATAATCCGAGCTTGGTATAAAGAAGCGCCATCGCGGGCTCCTTGATGATCAACTGCTGGAGCAGCGGGATGGCGTCATCGAAGTTCCCTTCCTCGGCTAGAAAATTTGCGCGGTGGATCAGGTTGGCGGTTTCGATTTTGTCTTTCGGGTCGGCGCCTTGATATCGATCGCGAGCGCCGGGCTGCGGGTTGGTGTTGGTCGCGACATAGCCGAGTGCGGCGAGTTTGTCTTGTGCCTCCGGATCGACCAGGAGTTTGGGAAGCTCCCGGGTGCTGCTGGTTTTTTGCAGAAAGGAATCGAGATTCGCGGCCAACGTGCTGGTGACTGCGGCCGACGTGGACGAAAGATTGTGGGTCGCACCGGGATCGGCTGTCTGGTCGTAGAGTTCGCGGCGCGGGGCTTCGATGTAGAGATACTTACTGGTCCGGAGGGCGCGCAGCGAACTCCAGCCATAGGCGCGATGTCCGTATTCGCTCTCGGCGTAGATGGGACGATCGGGCGTTTCGTGAGGCGCGGCAGCACTTGCGGATGACTGCGGGGTCGGCGTCGCCGTCATTATTGTGAGCAGCGACTCGCCTTGCACTTCCTTCGGAACGGCAAGTCCGGCGGCCTGCAAAATTGTCGGCAAGACGTCGACCAGGCCGACGTGAATGTCGATTTGCTTCAGTGGTGCGCGTTTCACAGCCGCGTCTAGCGGGGCAGGCGTGGCGGGCAGTTTGATGAGCAGCGGTACGCGGATGGTTTCGTCGTAGAGAAAAAATCCGTGAAAATCTTCTCCGTGATCTCCGAGCGCTTCGCCGTGATCGGCCATGACTGCAATGATCGCGCTGTCGTAGAGTCCGCGAGAGCGCAGTTCGCCGAGAAATTTTCCGACTTGGGCGTCGACGTACGCGATCTCGCCGTCATAGGGCGCCGAAGCATATTTGGTCTTATACGGTTCGGGAGGATCGTAGGGATCATGGGCGTCGTAGAGATGCAGCCAAATAAAGGATGGGCCGCGCGGGTGATCCTTGAGCCAGGCCAAGGCATGCGCGACGACTTCGCTGCCACGGCGCTCGGTGGAACTATAACGATCTTCTCCGGGCTGCGCCTGATGAAAGCCGGCGTCGTAAGTGTCGAAGCCGCGATCGAAACCGACGGCCAATCCGACGCCGGGGTCGAGAACCATGGAACCGATGAACGCGGCCGTGCTGTATCCGTGGCTGCGCAGAATTTCAGGGGTGTAGGGGAGGGCTTGCGCCAGCGGCGTTTGAAAATCCTTTACCTGATGGAATTGCGGATAAGTTCCGGTGAGGATGCTGGCGTGCGAGGGCGCGGTCAGCGGAACTTGAGCATAGGCGTGAGTGAAGACGACCGATTGCTCGGCGAAGGCGTCAAGATTGGGCGTGAGCGCACGCCTGGAACCGAGGAAGTCCATACGGTCAGCGCGAAACGTGTCGAGGGTGATGAGGATGATATTAGGCGGCGTCGGCGAGGCTGCCAACGCACTGACCGCCAAACCGACGACCAACAACGATCGGCACAACGAGTGGCGGAGCACTCGCGAGAGACCACGGAGGCACAGAGACACGGAGGGAGACTGCCTCATACACTCATCGATCACTTTGGCGAACTTGTTCCTGAAGAATTGGCCGCTGGAGGTGCGGCCGGCTTCTTATGAGCAGCCGATTTGTGCTTCTTGGTCGAAGATGCCTGGGGCAGACCTCCGCAATTCTTGGGGTGAATGAAGAGCGTCGGATCTTGCGGACCGACAAACACATTCTTGTAGCGAACGACGGAATGCCGTCCGTCGGCACGAACATAGTCGATCTTGATCGGGAAGCCATGCAGGTCGTCCGCCTGCCAGATTCGAATTTTGAGCGGCTTCGAGGAGTCGGGCGAGGTTACGGTGATGTCTTCGACCTTAACCGAGTGCCCATCCAGCGTCTCCGTTCCGACGGGCACCCGTTCCACACGGGACCCCGGTCTCATGACGGCGAAAGGAGAAGCGCGAAAAAATGGATGGGTGTCGTGCATGCAGGGTCCGGCTGAAACACCATACGTGTCGTGGGTTTTGAGATCAGTGATCAGATAGCCGTGTCCCTCTATGCCCTCCATTCTCATGAGGTTGCCGGAACGGTAAACGTAGGACTCCACTTCGCCATCGCCGACTTCCATGATGCTTCCTACCATGATTGCGGAGAATTCAGTAATAGCGTCCAGCGGAAACTCGCTACCGACGGCAGGCGTTGCCGAAGTCTTTGCCGATTTCGGCACTTCTGTTTCGTTGGATTGTCCGGCGGGTACCTGCTCTGTCGGCACCTGCGCGTCGAGCGCTGCGGTCAGGCAAGTCAGCAACAGAACAACTCCAATCAGCCGAACCATCTGATTTTCCCCCGAGTCAATGAAGCTTGAACGATCTTCAACCTTACAGAAAAAAGGCCACGCCGTAAATCGACGTGGCCTTTCCGGAACAATTCAGGTTAAGACTACTTCTTTGCAGCGATTTTCGCTTTGGCCTGAGCAGCGGTGCCGAACGAGGTCTTTTTCGTGGCAGACGTCGGAGAGCCCAAGGTGGTGGTCAGGAAACCCCAGTTGCCGAGGTAGTCGCCGCCGCCGCCGCAGGTGAAGTAGTAGGACCAGCCCCAGTTCGAGGCAGCCTTACGCTTGGTGACCCACTCTTCCTGGCAGCCGGTATAGAACTGATATTCGGCATCGAAGGTGTTGTCGGCCAGGGCGAGGACCGCGCCGTTAACCGGTGCAGTGGTCGGCCGTGGAATCGTGGTTGCGAAGCCAACCATGGCGCCATCAGCCAGCAACCCGCAACCAGTGGTCAGATTGTGCGTGCCCGCTGCGTACGGTGCACTGACGTTGATGACTTCGTAATCGCAATACTGTACGGAACCGTCATAGCTCTCAAACCCGAGGCTAAAAGTGCCCGCGAAAGCTGAGCTACAGGCAAGAACGAGAAGTGTGACTACCGCTAGGCTTTTCAGTTTCAAAGGTATTTCCTCCTGGAAGTGTTGTTCAAAGTTTGCAGGTTTCACGTCTCGAGCTCAGTGCATCTCTACAGGGAGAAGCTAATGTGGCCCGCATCGACCACGGAAGCTTAGCGCATCTGTGAATCATGTCAAGTCAATAATCAGCTGCGGGCGGGAAAAAAAAAGACTAGACAAAAATTTTGCGCTCTTGCGGCAAAACATCGGCATCGAAGAACGCGGGATTCCCCGCATCGAACACTCCTCTTCCGACCTCCGCGCGAAACGCCGCGCCCTTGGCCGATTTTGGAAGAACGCGGAGGTACGTTGCTTTTGTTCCCTTTTCTTCACGACGGAGGCACGGGAGGCACGGAGAAAACCTTGAACCTGTAAAAACAGAAGAGGAAGGTCTGGCCTGGCAGTTGGTTTTCTCTGTCCCAGTGTCCCCGTGGTGCCTAGTCGCAACAAGCAATTACTTCACTTTCCTATTTCACTTCTACTTTCTCGGCCACCTGGCCCATCTTTTCAAAGGGAGTGCATTTGTCAGGCGGGATGAACAGGGTTTTGTCCGGCGCGCCTAAAACGATATCCCGGTAAACAGCCGTGATTTTCTGTTCTCCGATGTGAGATTCGATTTTTACCGGAACGCCCTGGAGATCGTCGGCTTCCCACACCTTCGACTCGATGGTCTTGCCATCGTTTCTGGTGACGACGACATTTTCCACTTTGCAGCTGTGGCCTTCGACTACCTCTGTGCCCGCCGGCGTCCGGCTCACCTTGGTGCCGTTGAGCAACTCGAGAGGACTGGGCGTCATTCTTGCCTGCTCTGGCTTCATCGAGACGCACTGATGGCTGCCGTCAGGGTAGGTCGTCAGGTTGTAGGTTTTGCTGGTCGAAGGAACGTAGAGCGTGGACCAAGCGGCTGTCCGCTCCACCCGGGTGCTGGAACCGGAGCGGTAGATTTTCATCGGGCGGTCGAACGTGGCCATTTTAATGACCTCGGTGGCGGTGAGATCAGGGAAGTCCCAGGAAACGATCTGATTTTGCGCCGAGACGAAACTGGAAGTTCCGAGAAACATGATTTGAAATATGATTCCGATCGCGATCCTGCCGATGAGTTTAGACGGTGTCATTAAACCCTCTCCTGGCTAGTTTTGTTGATTGACATCTTAAAAGATAAGGGATGGACTTTCCACGGAATGCAGACATTCATCACAAGATTCTAAAAAAGAGGCCCTGGTTTGCAGGGCCTCTTTGTAGCCGCCGTTCAAACAGAATAGCGGAAGGAGTCAGCTTACTTGCCGAGCAATCCACGCGGAGTTCCGACGCCAGTGCACTCGTCGTAAGACTTGAGGGCGCTCGCGCCGTTGGAACCGGTCGTGACGTCGTAGAAGTTCGTCTTGTAAGCCAGGGCTGTGGGTAGTTGCGAGTAGATCAGGCCGTTCTCTTCGGCGTTGAAGAAGCCGCTGCTGATCGGGATTTGGGGGCCGTAGAAAACGGATCCCATGTGGTTGCCTGACCGGTTGACGATGCTGGCGAGTGAAGGAGACGAAACGCTGGTGCCTCCGACGGAGAACCAGCCGCCGTTGTAGCCGGAATAGACGTAGACGCCGCTTGCAGGATCGGCGTTGAACGAGAGGTCGGGAGTGACACGGTTGGACTGCCCGAACAACGGAAACTGGTAGTTAGCCCAGGGTCCCATGTTGCCGCCGGTGAAGCCGGTGACATAGGTCTCCTGCGAACTCTGGCCACCACCGGAACCAGCCCAGCAACCCTCTTTGTTGAAATGGAGGTTGCTCGCGGTGCGGTAGACAGACGTGCCTCCCGCGGAAACGATCCACGGATTCGAACTCGGATAACCAACTCCGAAGCCATTGTCACCAGCCGAGGCGAAAGCCACGATCGGAGTCTTATAGCCAGTGGCAAAGTTGTAGTCGAAGTCGGCAAAGAACGCGTCGTCTCCGGTCTGTCCCGAGAACTCGCCGCCGAGCCAGCTGTTGGTAACCTGGCCGCCCGCGGGATAGTTATTCACGATGTAGTTGAATGCGACCTGTTCGGCGTAGAAGAGGTCGCTAAACGAGTTGGAGCAAGCTTCCACGAGGATGATGGCCGCTTTCGGAGCAAAGACGTGCGCCCACTCGATGTCCAATGACTCTTCGAGGGCCCAGCCAGCGTTGGGCGGTGGCGTGGTGCACGATCCGTTGCCGTTGGCGTAGACCTTGGTGAAGCTCGTGGCCGCCAGAGGCCATTGCGCGTTGAAGGTGGTCACGTCGCTGGCCGCATTCGGGTTATCGAAAGCATCCACGATCGCGATGGCACCGTAGCCTGCCGCGCTCGGACCGCCGCCATTTACGTTCGGTACGCATCCCGCACTGGACGGATTCTTCACGTAGAGGCAACCCATCGAATTCGGCGTCTCCAGCGTCTGGGTCAGAGTTACCTGCGGACCAGCCGTAACCATCGGCGTTGGCGTGGACATGATGGTTGGTTTCACGCCATCGGCGCTGTGCAGAACATAGGTAGTATGCGCGTAAAGAGCGCGTTGTTCCTTGCCGCTTTCCGGTACGAATACTTTCCCGGCTTGCTCGGTGCGAGGAGCCACGAGTTGATTCGCGGCGCCGTTGCCTGCACGCCCTTCCTGCGCGACTGCGCCTGCGGCGAGAACTGCGACTGCCCCCACTGCGAGAACCTTGGAACCGATAGCAAATTTCATAGACTCTCCATGAATTTTTTTGTGACGCGTTTGTTTTGAGTTTTGGACGTAGCTCGCCCCAAGCTTCTGCGAGCTGTTTTTATTCAGGTAATTCCCCTGGGTCGTACGTGTTCTTCGGAGGCGATGGCATGCCGCCGTTTCAGCACTACTTTTGTTGAGAACCGAATCCGAGATACGGATTCGCAGGGAAGGGGTGGTAGAACAACCCACGCTCAGTTGCACACATTATGTCTGGTTATCGATCAGAGTCAAGAGAAATCGTGTTTGAGTTATAAGTTTGTAGTTATAATTGTTACTATATAACATAGTAGTTAGTTACTATCATAGATAGTTACTCTTACTAGCATGAGTAGTATTTCACTGGCGCGTAGTACTACTGTTACTAGTAGATTCATTGATTGGACCCCGCGGAGGCAGGGACAGCGCAGAGATCGTGCCCATGCGAGGCAAACATTTTTTTTCGAGACGCATCTGCGATGCGCTGCGAGGGAGGGATTACGCGAATGGTTGCGGCGGTTGCCGGAATTTTGGGCGAAGAGATTTGCGCGAGGAGACAAAAAAACCGGCCACGCAATGTGCGTGGCCGGTCGCTGAGGCGGGAACTACGCCGGCCTTATTGTGGGCTGGCTGGAGGGACGATACCGTTCATGCGCAGGTACTCGACCATTTGGCCGTAATGATCGTTGCAGTGGCCGACGATGAGAACGGCCATGGCTAGACGCGTGGTTGTGCCCATGCCGAAGGGATTCTTGATCGGGGCGGTGACATTCTTTTCGTTGATGGTATCGACAGCCTTCAACACGTATTCAAACGAGTCGAGGAGGTATTTGTGGATCTCGTCTTTGGACTTCACCGACTCGGGGCCGTTTTCTGCTTCCCCTGCTTCCACGGGCGGCTTCTCGCCCAGAATTGCAGCCGCATAAATAAAGTTCGTGGTTGACAGGTGTTTCAATTGCTGGCTAAAAGTGCGGACTCCCTTGAACTCGCCATTGGAGGGCGCGAATGCGTACTTGTCTTCTGGCATTGCGATGGCCACGGGCAGGATGATGCGCCGCAAATGCGTGACCGACCCGGTCAGCACCTCGCCGATTTCGACCTCTTTACTGGCTTCTTTTACTGCTTCTTTCCTATCCTTGTCTTTATCTTTATCCTTGTCTTTGTCCTGTGCGATCGCGTAAGAACTGAAGGCCACACAGAGAAGTACGATCAAAACCTGCCACATCTTGCTCATGGATTTTTCCTCGGAAGAATTAGTTTCGATTGCTGCGGCGCGATCCTTACTGAACGAAAAATTCTAACGGCTGTTGGTTTGACCTGCAAGTATATCTAGGCGACCTGCCGCTTGGGACACGCGGCTGGGAAAAAAAAGGGGCCTGCTCGGAAGCAGGCCCCTAGCTGTTTCTGTTGCCGGACGAGTCCTAGTACACGACTTTGGCGACTTTCGTCGACCAGAAGTTCGCGCTCGGAATGGATTCGTTCGTGATCCAGAACGTCGGCGTGGCAGCCGAGAAGTCATACGTGGTTTGTGAATAATCTCCCCAGCGGCTGGTCCCAACGCCGGTGTAGCACGATGGGCTGACGTAAATTCTGGTGGAGCGATTATTTCCGCTGATGACGGCTGTCTTGTTGTCAGCGAAATACATCGACGCTTCGATTCCGTTGGTCGGGTCCGTATCCGACCAGTTCAGAGCGATGCGGCCAGCAGTATCGGTACCGATGGACGGGTTCCAATCGTAGCTGGTGGTTCCGAAACCGTAGAAATCGGCCCAGGTTGATACGGCTGGAGTGAACGAAAGCAAGCCACTGATGATGTAGTAGCGAGGTGTCGCCACGCCAAAATCAGCCGTGGTGTTGGTCTGGTAATAGATGTCGCCGTTCTCGAGTCCGGTGTTCTGGAAGCGACCATCCAAGCTGTCAAGCAGGGCTCCAGTCGGGGCGCAAGACGCTGGCTGTGGCGATCCTGGAGGAGTAGACCATGAGGCTACGCCGCTCACTGCATAGGGGCCAAAGAGGCCGGTGTCGCCTGGGCTTGAGGGGAAGTCCATCACGTACATGTTGATCCCCGGGGCGTTAGCCGCTGCGAACCAGACATAACCATTCTGGTCGCTGTCGAGTTGGTGAGGCGGCGCCAGAGTGGCATCCAGACCTTTGAACACTGGAACGCTCCAGCCGATTCCGTTGTAGATGTGGGCCTTCGCAAGCGCAAATGCGTAGGCTCCGAGGAAAGAGCTTGTTCCGAAAACGTTGCCAGTGATCAGAACCGCGTCCTGAGAAATGCCAAGCTGCGGATAGTCGAAGAAGCTTCCCGTTCCCGTGAAGCCGTTGGTGTTGGTGAAATAGATCCACCATTTGCCAGTGGGGCTGCTGGTCTGCGAAACGGCGACGCCAAGATACTGCACGGTGGAGCTCTCGGCAAACGCGTCGGCAGTTATGATCCAGCGCTGATATTCTTCGTCGAACTGCACGCGGGGGTCAAACATCGACTCGGTGGAGTAACCGAAGAATCCATTCAGGGAGTTGAGTTTCAGAAGCCCTCCTGACTTGCTATGGATCTCGACCATGTCGTTGCTGACGGAAACCCAATTGGCTTTGCTCACCGAGCCGGCAACATCCGGAGGGGTCCAGCAACCACTGGAGCCGTCGCACTCAGTCGCGCCGGTAAAGACCAGAGTCGTCTGTGGCGAGTTCGGCGAAAAAACGCCGCTGTTCGGTTTCGGGGTTTTAGGAGCCAGAGCGGCCTGCTGCTTCAAGCGCGCGTAGACATCGGCATCCATCGTCGGGCGAGGAGACGGCTCTTCCTTCTCTTCACGCGAGACAGCCATGGTAGCGTCGAACGCGTCCATCTGTTCCGGAGTGCGCTCATAAGCGGCGCCCACGGTGATGTGCGCGACCGGCAGAATTCTCTTGCTCTCATCTGGAACAGCTCTCTTGCTCGAACTCTGGGCTGAAACCATGGTTGCAGCGCAGGCGAGCACCACTACGAATGCGAATTGCTTAGTCATTTACCCTCCCAAACCTGGTGTTCTTCTGTTGAATTAACTCCGCGCAGCGCGGAGGTCGTGGCTCTTTCAGGACACAGATCTTCCGGCTGTCGTTGGCCGGAACCTGCTCAATGGATTAGCGAGCCGATTCTTTCCAAACGATTCCCTGTGTCCGGGACATGACTTCGGAGGCTCTAAAAATTCCTACCGAATATTGCTTTTATTCTGTTGAGTTACGAACCCGAGACTACGGATTCGTTGGGGAAGGGTGGTAGTACTACCCACGCTAGTTGCGTACATTATGGCTGGTTCGGTCTGAGAGTCAAGAGAAATCGCACATCGATGTTAGATTTTTCTGCAAGGAGTAAGCAGTGCAGAACAAGTGCAAAGTTTTTCAGAGATGGCGACGCGAGCGATGTTTCGGCGTGACGTAGTGGAGAACTCCTGACAGATATTTCGTGTGACGCTATTTCGTGTGACGCCTCAGAAGATGATTCGGACTCCGAACTCGATCTGGCGCGGAGCGCCGTTGGCAAACGTGCCGGAACCGGGCAACACGCGATCCTGACGCGAGGTGCAGAAGGCAGCTGAGTTTCCGCAGAAGCCGCCGGAGCTGGCGTTGTTGAGCGAACTGCCGGGCGCGCCGTTGAGGATGCCGCTCAGCTGGTTGCCGGGGCCTCCAAAGTTGGCGAAGTTGAAAGCGTTGAAGAGGGAGACGTTCGGTTCGATGGTCGTGCGCTCGCTGAGGTGAAAGGGCCAGAACAGGCGCAGGTCAACCGTTTTGAGCCAAGTGGCCTCGGCGGAACGTCCGGCCAAGGATTGACAATTGGGTCCGATGGGGACGTTGGCACAAACGTAGGGCGAGTATGCACCCAGCTGTACGAGTTGGCTGCCCTGGAATAATCCGCTGTTCACGAGGGCGGAACCGGCGGGAGTGAGCTTGCCGGCGAAGGTGCTGTTGTAAAACACAACCGACTGCGACAATTTGCTGGTCGAGTATCTGCCGGTGGTTCCGATAAATGGGATGAGGTCGCCGACCTTGCCGTCTCCCGTGATATCGCTGCGGAAGATTTCTCCCGGAACGCCGCCACCATCCTGCTGCGGGACATAGGCGCTCAAGGGGAGCGGCGATGCGAGGTGAGCGATCATCGAAAGCCGCAGGCGGTGCGGCATTTGGAAAGTGGGAGTGAATGTGAACTGATGGGTGCGGTCGAGACCGGAATCACCCCATTTCCCTCGATGCGGGCGGTTGTAATCCTCGGCAACGTTCATCAGAGAATAATCTCCGCCGCTACCATCGGGTTCGGCGATGTTGGTGCGATAGCGCGACCACGAGTAGGAAATCGCGACGTCGGTGCGCTCCACGCGTTTGCCCGGAGTGGACACGCTGGTTTTGTACTGCAGCTGGAGCGCCTGATACTCCGAGCGTCCGCCGGGGAAAAACATGATGTTGGAGCCGACGTTGGGATTGATGCCGCCGAAGGAGGCCTGCGGCAGCCGCCCGTTTGTCAATGTCGGCAAAACAGAGCAGGGGAACGGTCCGCAGTAAGCGTTGGATGAATCTAAACCGTGACGCGCGAAGTCGGTGATGCTGGCGTTCGGCACGGCGGCCAGATAACAATTGACAGCAGCTTGAGAACTCGCGCCAGCGGACGATGCGTGACCACACCCGGCCGAAGCAGTATTGGCATCAAGCGTCGCGTTGATCGCGTCGAGCTCCGCCTGATATGTATTTTGGGTATGGTCGGGATTGGAGCCGTCGGTCAGGAAGCCTGAATCGCCGACGTGATTGGTGTCAATCCCGAGCGGGAACTGAGTGCCGATCTGACGCAGATAGTCGACGATGAATGTGGAGTGCTCACCGACTTGATGCTCAAACCCGAGGTCCATGTGGAGCACGCGGGGCGTCCTGAAGCCGGGGGCGAGCAGACCGCCAAAATTCGCGACGCTGTTGGCGAGCGAATATACGTTCGGGCCGCCGGCGACTCCGGATTGAGCCTGTACGAAAGCGGACTGCAAATCCTGAATGGCCTGGGCCACGGCGACCGGCCCCTGGGTTCCGGTCAAAGTAGCGCCGATGGGCTGACCACAGATCTGGGTTGCAATGTCCAAGCCGTCGCTCTGGGTCACAATGCCTTGAGATGGATTCGCCGCGGCATTCGGAAACAGGACGGCTCCGGTCGGACAGAGCGTGAGGCTGCGGTTGTATTGGCCGTTGGAGAGACGATTGATACGATCCTGATAAGTATTCTGAAGCAGGAAATTGTCGTAGAACAATCCGGCGCTGGCGCGCAGCACGGTTTTGCCACTGCGGCCTGGATCCCACGCGAGACCCAACTGTGGAGCGAAGTTAAAATTCGGCTGGCTGATACGTTGTCCTAAAGACAGGTGAGTCTGTTGCGGAGCGACCGCGTTGGGAATGAGTCCGAATTGATCGAGAATCAAACCGGTGGTGCAGGGCGGTGTTTGGACGATCGAAGTGTTGATGTCGGAGCAGGGCGTGGCGGACAAGTCGCTGTCGGTGCGTCCGGTGTCGCGGACATAGTTCAGTCCAAAGCTGATGTTGAGATTGGGAAACAGACTAAAGGTGTCGCCGACGTAACCTTCGAGCCGGGTGTCGGCATGTCCGCCGCCGGAGCGATTGAAAGCCGAGTGCTCGCTGAAATTTCCGAGGCCGTTGAAAATCGTGACCGTGCCCACGGGATAGTTCAATGGATTATCGGCTGCGCCGCGGGGATCGCCCGCAAGTAGCGGCAAGAGGTTCGGATTGCCATTGATGGCTGAAATGGTGTCGAGGCCACTGGAAGTGGTGACCGACGCAAAGTTGCTGGGCGCAAGGTAGTCGCCCTGGGAGATGCGATGAATGGCTCCTCCGAAGCGGATGGAGTGGTTCACCTTATAAATGGTGCTGCTGTCGTAGCGCCCGAAAAGATCGCGCTGAACGGTTTGGCGCGGACCGGCGACGCTCGGCCCGAGTGAAAAGGAACCGAACTGTATGTTGAAGGGCGCGCCCGGCAGAATGGTGGAATCGCCTAACGCGGGATTGATGGCGTTGACCAACTTTTGATAACCGAAGCGGGCGCTGTTTTGAAATCGTCCGCGGCTCCAATCGAGGCCAAAGACGGCAGCGGGAACGTTGATCTGGTTGCGAAAATCGGACATGCTGCCTGAGGGGCCGATCTGGTTGGCGTTGTCGTAGCTGAGGCGGACGAATCCCTTCATGTCGTCGCTGAAATCGTAGTCAAACCGGGCGCTGACGCTGTTCGTGCGGAAGTAGGCGCTCTGGAGGGCGGTGGTGTTGAAACCGAGCGTCGTAGGCAAGACAATGTCGGCAGTGTTGATGGGCAAGACACCATCCTGCTTGGTGCGTTCGCCGCCGATGAATAAGAAGGCCTTGTCTTTGATGACTGCGCCGCCGGCGCCGAATCCATATTGTTGGCGGCTGTAACTGGGGCTGCCGGGGAATCCGGCGATGCCAATGGGCCGATCTCGAAAATATCCGAACAGATTGCCGTGCCAATCGTCTCCGCCGGAACGCGTTGTCACGCGGACTGCGCCCGCTGCGTTCAAGGATTGAAAGACATCTGGTGTGGCGCGCGAGACCACGACTTCGCGGACTGCCTCGGCTGGCAAAGTGAAGGTTGCCGCGCCTTTGGTCTCGTCCATGACTTCGACTTCATCGTAGTCGTAATGAGTGGTGCGTCCCAACTGAGAGTCGATCGAAAGCGTTTGCGATCCACTTTTGCCGGGATCGAGTACGCGACCATCGACGGCCTGAACTCCGGGCTCAAGCGCGCCGGCGCTCAAAGAATTGCGGCCGTTGATCGCCAAATGGTCGGGAGCTTCGCCCGAGAACTGGCTCTTGAGTGTCATGGGGCCGGGATTAATCCAGTCGAGTTTGAAGTCGGCGGTCGCGGCCACGCCTGCGGTCACGGTCACGTCGGTCTCGACGGGTTGCATGTCGCGGCCTTCGACGCGGACGCGGTAGACACCCGGCGGTAAGGTTTCGGTGACGTAGGTGCCGTCTTTGCCGGAGCGGGTCACGCCCCTGGTGTCGGTGACCGACGAGCTGTAAAAAACGCGCGCTGACTCGACGGGAGCGCCCACGTCGTCGCGCAGGGTGCCTTGAATGGTGCCGCTGGTCGGATTGTCCGAAAGAGTGTCCTGCGCCTGCAGAGACAGCGGCAGGGCGGCCAGAATGGCGAGCGCTAATAAAATGGAGCTAGTAGACAGAGAACGACGAACCTGTAAGCCGGAGCAATCAAACAAAATGCCACTCTCCTGGGGCAGAACCTCGATAGAACCTTCTCCGGTAGAACCTTCTCCAATAGAACCCGGAAGCGATTCCGCGTGTAAGGGTCTTAAAATCGGGTCTTAAAATCTCTACGTCAAATGGAATAGAACAGTTTACTAGATGCGCCGAGTCGTGCGGGGCGATGTATGAGTTTTTAGGAAGTGAGGGAGCTTTCAGCTGTCAGCTATCAGCTCTCAGTTTTGGCGGCGCAACTGAAGCCGTGCCGCTCTTAAAGCAGTTCATGATTCGACTAATCAGAGGCTCGCTAGAAAGAGCCTTTGCGGGTGTAGTAGCCGGCGCGATAGTGAGACTGGAAGGGACCTCCGGCGGGAGCGTTTGCCAGGTCGACTCGGAGCTGGCGAAATTCGGAAAACGAGTAGCGCTGCGTCGGATAGTAGGCCAACAGATATTGGGTGCGAAGTTCGTCGCTGATTTTCTGAAAAGCATCGTCGAGTTGCGCCGAGGACGTGGCGTAATAATATTTGCCACCGGTATCGGACGAGATCTGCATGAGCGCATGCTCGCCGCCGGTGTCGCGTCCAGCATCGGCTTCGACGGGCACGATGATGATGCTGTAGATGATGGCTTCCGATTCCTGCGCGGCGCGCAGCGCTTCTTTGTAATCCACCTGGCTGACGGTGTCTCCGCCGTCGGTGATCACGACCATCACTTTCCTTCCCTGCCTCCGGCTGAGCGCCTGGGCACCGAGATACACCGCATCGTAGAGTGCGGTGGCCGCGCCGTTGCGTACACGATCGATGCCGGCATCGATTCTCTTTAAATCGGAAGTGAACGGTACAAGCTCGTTCACCTCTTCGCTGAATTTGTACAACGAGAGTCCGTCCTGTGGACGGACGATGGCGTGGACAAACTTGCGGGCGGAATTCAGTTCGAGCGGTAGATCTTTCCGGGTGCTGAGACTGGTATCAACTGCGAGAACGATCGAGAGCGGCAGGGCCGACTCGCGGCTGAAGATAGAGATCTTCTGTTCCTGGCCGTCTTCTTTCAAAACGAAATTATCTTTCTCGAGGCCTGACACTGGCGCGCCGTGCGAATCAGTGACGGTCACAAAAACGTTTACGAGTTTGACGTCAACCTTGAGAGTGGTCGCCGGCTCCTCCGCAACGGACGCTGCCGCGGCGCAGAGAATGAAGGAGCAGGTTAAGAAGCAAGTTGCGAAGAAACGAGTCCGGAGCGGTGAGCGTAGAGCTACGAGCCACTTGATTGTGTTCGCTCGCAGCTGAAGCCTCCGAGTTCGCAGCGCTTTCGCAGTCATATTGAGAGATCAGTCATTAGGATGCGCCGAGCGAGCCTGCTGTGCCTCCCGGGTGGCGAATTTCCTCGGGAAATGGTTCGCCATCGGCCCAAACGGCTCCGTCTTCAAAGTATTCTTTCTTCCAGATCGGGACTGTTTTCTTGAGGGTATCGATGATCCAGCGACAGGCCTCGAAGGCGGCTGCGCGGTGCGCCGAGGCCACCACGATGAGAACGCTGGTGTCGCCAATTTCGAGCCGTCCTAGACGATGGACGATGGATGCTCCACGCACCTGAAAACGTTCGCGGGCCTCGGCAGCGAGGGCTTGCATTTGTTTCATGGCCATCGATTCGTAGGATTCATAGACAAGATAGAGAGTACGGCGGCCACGGGTGTTGTCACGCACGACACCATCGAAAATGACGGCAGCGCCATCCGCGGGTTGCTTCAGGCGGGCGGCGATGGCGTTGGAATCGATGGGCTCGCGGGTAATTCGCACCTCGCCTGTGAATTGCGCGCCCATAAATTCCGCGGCGCTGTCGGGGCTAGCGGGGCGACGATTTGTGCCGCCACTCACCGGCGGCAAAAGGCCGACTTCGTCGCCATCGCGCAAGGCGCGATCGGGAGCGGAATATTCCTGATTCACAGAAACAGCGAGCGAAGATGCCATCGCTTCAAAACGGGGCGCCTTGTGCGCATAATAGAAGATAACGTCTCGTACGCGAGATCCGTCGGGCAGTTCAATGGTTTCGGCGGGCTGGCCAACGATTTCTTTTAAAACTCCGAAAAAGAGCAGTTCGATCTTCATTCTTAGTTCACCGGGATACTTCATTCACCGGGTTCCTGATTGGACCACATTAGTGTGACGCGCCATCAGTGTATAGCGCAGTGTAACGCGTAGCGTACAGTGGCAGGCTCGCAAGTACCTGTCCCTCCGTGTGGAATCCGTTTCTGAAGCGGCTGTCGTCAATTACCTACGTAATCGTGCAATAGGTCACTTTCCCGCTTAGTCTTAGTTGTCCACACAAGTTGTCCACGCACCCTACTGCGAGAGGAGGCTGCTATCGCTAACGCCGCCCAAACCGATGCCAGCCGTGGCGCGTCCGCGCGATCGTTCCTCCACAGCCTCAACATTTTGATCAAGTACACACGGCTCTACGGGGTGAACCACAAGCGGACGGAGGGACAGTTCCAGACGACGTGGAAAGAGCTCCAGCTGGCGGTGCCCAAGGGTGGAGACACGGGATTTCTTCTCGGCGTCTCTGACAACAAGCTTCTTCTCGATGGCATTCCGCTCGAGGCGGGACAGGCTGAGCGCAGCTTCGCGCAGTTGCTAACCGCGGCCGGGTTGTCGAGCATCCTCTTCTCAAACAAGGTCACACTGGATGACTTTACGCGTCTGGTGCGGGCTTTCGCGATGGGCGGCTCGAAAGCTCAGGACTTCGCGAAGCAACTGAAGGACACACTCGGCGATAACAAAGACTCGTCGATCCGCATCAATGAAGTTAAGTTCGTGGCCGCCGACCCGGCGACCGGAGAGCTTTCGGTTGCGGCGCAACTGGCGGCGCAGGCACTCGGTCCGGAAGCGAGGCAGTGGCTCAACGATCCGCAGAAACTTTTGCAGTTGATCGCGGCCGCGCAAGGAGCCAGTTCTGGGGGTGGGGGAGGCGTTGCGGGAGGAGCACCGCTGGGTGCGGTGCCGAATATTCCGCTTTCGGGTGGGACTGGAATTGCGACAGGTGGCGCAGCGGCTGGCACGGGCGCCGCGGGGCAGTGGGCGGGGGGCATCGTTCCCTTGCAGGAAGAGGAAGTAATCCAGACCATTCGCCTGCTCACGCATTTCGGACAGGCGATGCAGGATCCAAATTCCTCTCCGGCTAATCTCCAGGTAGAACTCGGCAAGGCTCCCGAAGGAGCGAAGGTCAATCTGGCGCAATTGCTGGAAAGCCTGGCGGCACAGACGGCGGCAAACAAGCCTGACGGAGAAAACTCCGACACGCCGTTGCTGATGAAAGCGGCGGAGAACATGGCCATCAAGTTTGCTCTCGACCGCTATTCGCGCGGCGAGGTCAAGGTCAACGCCGTGCACGAAATGATGGAGCACATGAGCCGACAGATGGACACGCTGCGCCAGATTCTGCGCGTGCAGGAAGACAAACTGTCGAAGGCTGGAGTGCTGGTCGAGTCGCATGCCGACATTCTTGACCGAATGTTCTGGGCAGAAATTCCAGAGGCGGGAAAGAAGAGCGTGCTGCTCTCGGCCGAAGCGGCGTGCGTTCCGCCGCGGAACGTGCGGCAGTTCGTGGAAATTCTGTTCGATCGCGACGACAACGAACTGGCGGCGAAAATTCTTTCCAACTACAGTACCGGGCTGGATGCGAAAGATGCCGATCCTCGGCGCAAGACGGCGACTGGACTCTCGCAACTTGCCGATCTTTACGCCACCGCGCCCGAAGAAGTGATGCCCAACACGCTTGCCTTGATTGGCGAGAAGTTGAGCAAGGAAACCGATCCGGAAGTGCAGAGCCTGCTGAGCGCGGCATTCGCCCGCTTTGGTCAGGAGGCTTGCTCGCGTAAGAAGTACAAAGCGATCGCGGAACTCTGTTACTCGCTGGAACGCGTGGGACAACAGCGGCCGGCTCTGGTTCAGGATTTGCGCTCGCGTGTCGGTATCGAAAATCGGCTGCCTGAGATGATCGAGGAAGCGATCAACGCCGACCAGGTCCCCGAAGATTTAGTCGAGGTCTTGCAGCAGCTTCCGAGAAACTCTATTGAACACCTGGCGGAACGGTTTTTCCGAGCCCAGAAGCGCGTGGAATGCGACCGCATTGTGGAACTGGTCAGCGAACTGGGACAGCCGGGACTCGACGATCTACGCAGCATGCTGCGCACAGGACAACCGCGTCAGGCGGCATCGACGGTCGGATTGTTGAGCCGGCTCGGGGTAGAGACGCTCCTCGAGTTGTTGCCGTCGCGCATGAGCGAGTTCAACCGCTTCTATCAGGACGTGATTGTGCGCCAGATCGCTTATGGCGCGGCACCGGATCGTGGACGCACGCTGCTCGAACTACTGGAGCTGCTCGACTCGCTGATCTTGCCCGAGGCGATCGACGAAATCGGAATGAGCCAGGACCGCAGCGCCAGCTCGAGCCTGATTGCTTTGGCGACGGCTGGCGAAGCGTTGAACCGTCCTCCGTTTGTACAGCTGAAAGCGGTGGAGTCGCTCGGGCGTTTGCGCGAAGTCGAAGCGGTGCCAGTTTTGCGCACGATTGTCGAAGACAAGAAAATGTTTGGATATAGCCAGCACCGCGAATTGCGCATCGCGGCGATTCAGGCGCTGGCCAAGATCGATCCGCGGTACGGGACGCAGGCGCTGGCCGAGAGTGGCCTGGAGGCAGGCGAGATTGCCATCGCTCCACTGGATTCCGGACCGGGATGTCCCTGGGTGCGGCAGCGGCGGTATGAGCGCATCATTCTGCCGCGGACGCTGTCGGCGACGCTATCGAGTTCGTGGGGCAAATCGAATATCGTGATGCGCGAAATGAGCCTGGGCGGCGGCATGGGAACACGCAGCGACAATCTTCGTGTGGGTTCGGAAGCGCACGTGGAAATTTCGCTTGGCGTCAAGAAAATCAAAGGCGAAGTATTGCTGCGGCGCGCGCGCGTCAACGAAATCGGCTTCGAATTCGTCAGCATGGACCTCGACAGCCGCTACCGGCTCCGCAGAATTCTGGTCGAGGCGCTGCAGAAGGTTCCGGACAATCAGGCTAATAATTGGGACGGCGAGCGGAAGAGCTAGGGGCTGCTGTCAGCTGTCAGCTGTCAGCCGTCAGTTCCCAGTTCCCAGTTCCCAGTTGCGAAAGGCTTATCGCGAAAAGGGTCGCCCCCAATCTCGCTTCAGGCTTTTATGGGTGCGATAAAAAAAGCCTCTGCTGATCGCAGAGGCCTTTTCTATTTCCATCACGCGAAAACTGGCGTTCGTCTATCCTAGGCGACCTTCACGAAAATAATAACCAGCGTGAACAGCACCAGGGACTCGATGAAGGCTAGCCCCAGAATCAAGGCGACCATAATTCCGGGACGGGCTGCGGGATTGCGTCCTAGAGAATCACAGGCCGCGCCGGCAACTTTGCCTTGTCCTAGCGCCGCGAGACCCGCCGCAAGTGCGATCGCGAAGCCTGAGGTCAATGCCACCCAGTTCGTACCTGCAGCGGCTCCAGCCGAGCCTTGCGCAAACGCCGGCACCGCCATCACCGACGCAATCATCAGAACAAACATCAGCAGAACAAATTTACGCATTGTGTTTCTCCTTGTATAAATTGCCGTCAGGAGGTGGTTGACGCCGTGCGTTATCGCCGACGCCCTCACACTGAAGGCTGTAACCAGTTACCAGTACCCGGTACCCAGAAAAACCGGATCGCTTTTGCTGGGTGCCGGCTACTGGGTACTGATTTTTCTAGTGTTCCTGTCCGGTGGCCTCGCCTAGATAGACACAGGTCAGAAGCACAAAAATATAAGTCTGAATAAACGACACACCGATGTGCAGTCCCTCGAAGACGACGGGAATGCCCAGCGGGATCAGCGAAAAGAACACGAGCGTGACCATTTCTCCAGCAAACATGTTTGCGTAAAGACGGATGGTGAGAGACATGATCCGCGCCGTATGGCTGAAAATCTCAATGGGAAACAGGAGAATAGGCAGGAGCAAGCGCATGATGAGCGGCATTTCCTTATCCTGCGGGCCGATGAAGTGCTTTACATATCCGACAGGGCCGTTCGTCCGAATGCCTTGGTAGTGATAGTAGAACCAGGTTACGAGCGCGCACCCGAGGGGCACAACTGGGACTCCGGTTGGCGATTCCAGGCTCGGCACCAGACCGAGCAGATTACAGGTCAGGATGAACATGCCGAGCGTGACCAGATAAGGAACGTACTTGTGACCGTGATGACCGATCACTTCTTCGCTCATGTTGTCGACAAATCCGACCACGGCTTCCATGGTGTGCTGGAGGCCGCTCGGGTGCTCGACGGACAGCTTTGCCCGCACGGCGATGAAAAATGCGGTCAGCAGCAGGAACACGAGCAGTTCCATGGCGAAGCTGTTGGAAATTGGAGTTGCCGGGTGCTTGAGATGAATGTGCAGCGCCTGCAGCAAGGCCAGTACCTGCGGGCCGAACAGACGATTTAAGAGTGCAGTAAATGCCAGTTGTTCCATTTTTGTTTGAGTTTCGGACTGCGGTGCTTAGGTATTTGTCATCCCTGGCTGAGTCTTCTCAGGTGTGGGCAAACTGCAGATCCCTCGCTTCGCTCGGGATGACAAACTCAACACGGGACGACAAACCCCAGAACTTTTTAACGGATTCGGCGGAAGGCCGAAAAACCCTGCCAAACGGCCTCCATCATCAGGGCCGCCACGGGCACACACAGGCCCCACAGAAAACCGTGAAAAGCCAGCGTTGAACCTCTGAATATAGCATAGGCAACGGCCGCCACCAAGAGATAGCGGATCACGAAGCGAAAGACGATCAGACCGCCTTTTTCGCGGCTGTTGTGGTTGACGATACGGTCGGTGAGGCCCTCGACTCCGCGCGTCAGCGACCAGAAGTTGACGTATGAAACCGACGCTCCAAAAGCGAACCCGATCGCGCCCACGGTACGGTAGAGCCAGAATGCAGGCGCCAACAGCAGGACGCTGGACAGAGCCATGTTGCGCAGTAAGCGCGGGATGACGCGTTCAAAGAGGGTGGGGTCGTCGGGTAAGGAATGGTCGATCTGCTCGCCGTCATTCATTCTTTGTGCGTGTTCATTCTTTGTTCGCTCGGAGAGCGATGCGGATCATCTGCCAGAACCCTACGACCGCGCCAAAGAGCAGGCCGACGAGGTAGAGCCATTTTGTGTGCAGCCAGTAGTCCGCCAGTTTGCCGAGGAAGAAACCCAACAGAACGGCGGAAGGAATGATGAATCCGATTTCGGAATAGCGAGCCAGCGAGACGACTGTGCTTTTCTTCTTGGGCGGCGTTGGCGCAGGAGGATTTGGCATTTCAGCCATGCGCAAGAATTGTAAATCAGCTGCTAGCTAGTAGCTTCTAGCTTGTAGCTCAGGCCCACGACCCGTTTTACTTCACTTCCCCGCGACATGTGTGGCTTGCGCTATCCCGAGCACCCAGCTGACGAGAGTGATCAGAGGCCGTGGATAGACTCCGATCACGAGTGTTGCCAGGGCGGTAATCGCCAGGGTCGAGCGCATTCCGAGGCTCACCGGCAAGGGTGGATTCGGCTGGGGCTGGCGGGTGAAGATCGGCTTTGCGATCTTCCAGTAATAGAGCAGTCCGAGGAGAGAGAAAACTACGCCCGCGGCTGCAAGGGATCGATGGCCGCTTTCAACGAGGCTGCGGAAAATGTAGTACTTGCCCAGATAGCCTGCCGCTGGCGGAATGCCAGCCAGGGAAAATAGAAATATCAGCATGGTGACGGCTACGAACGGGGAACGATCGAAGAGCCCGGTGAGATCGGCGAGATCGTCCCCCAGGACAGCACCTTGTCGCAGGGCCGCGATCACGAGGAACGCGCCGAGATTCATGAGCGTCAAGACCGGGAGGTAGATCAGCATGGCCTTGAGAGCGTCGAAGAAGGCTGGGCTTGCGATGCGCTCGGAGCCGATTACAGAAAACGAGAGCAAGATGTATCCGGTATGCACGATGGCGGAATAGGCAAGCAAACGCTTCGTGTTCGTCTGCATGAGCGCCGCGACGGTCGCCAACGTCAAGGTGGCGATGGCCACGACCGTCAAAACTGGCGCGTAAACAGCGCGGAGCGGAAGCATCCCAAACACGACGATGCGGAGAAAGAGCACCCATGCTGCCGCCATCCCGAGCGAGAGGATGTAGCCACTGATGGTCGTTAGCGCGGTTTCGCTGGCGGCGGGCGCCCACCGGTGCAGGGGGACGGCGGCGATCTTCGACAGCAATCCTGTGATCGTCGTCAGTAAGGCGATGATCACCACGGGGTCACGTGGATTCACGGCACCTAGGGCGCGCACGATGTGCGCGAGATTGGTGCTCCCGGAGAATCCGTATAACAACGACAGACCATAGGCGAAAATCGCGGAGGAAAATAAGCCGTGGAAGACGAACTTCCGCACGGCTTCGCGGGCTCGCGCGTGATTTTCTTTCTCTTTTCCGTGGCGACCCCGAAAACCGAAGAGCAGGTAAGCCGGGATCAGCGTCAGTTCGAGGCCGACGAACATGAGAACGATATCGATGCCGGCGGCCATGCACATCATGCCCACGACGGAAATTAGTAGCAGAGCGTAGTATTCGCCGCGGTGTTCGTTTTCTATGTCGAGATAGCGCGACGATCCAAGGATGGTGAGCGCGGCGGCTGCCAGGAACAGATACCAGAAATAGATGGCAAAGCGGTCGACCAGGAGCGAGTTATAAAAACCAATCTGGCCCCTCGGCGGGAGAATTGCCTGGATCTGCCAGACGCACAACGCGGAAAACAGCACTCCGATAAAAGCACCTGTCGCGTTGAGCCACTTCCATTCCGGGGGAATCCAAAGATCAATCAGCAGGAGGCCGAGCGCGAAGATGGTGAGTTCCACCATTGGCAACATCAGGCGGTAGTCGATGGGCGAGAGTCCTGTCACTCGGCGTCTCCGTTGGGGAGTCCGTTGGGAAGAGATGCGTGGTTTGGGCTGGGCTCGCGATTGCGGGCTGCACCGCGCGCTACTACGCCGCAGGCAAGCACAATCAAGACACCAACGGCGACGACTGCCTGAGAGGCAGCCGCTACGGTGACGAAGATCGCGAACACCTGGCCCTGGGGATTGCCCCACATTCGGGAGAAGGCGACGAGATTGAGATTGACGGCGTTGAGAATTAGTTCGATCGACATCAGCACGATGACTGGACTCCGGCGCGTGAGCACGCCGCTCACGCCTATACCAAAGAGGGCGGCGGCAACGACTAGGTAGTGGACGGTGGTGATGGGGAGCATAGAGTCAGTGGCTAGTTGCTAGTGATTAGTGATTCGTCGTTCGTCTCTGTCCTCGACGCTTGGTCTTGGTTCTTCCTTCTTTAGTGGCGCTATTACCGAACGTGATGAGCCTACTTGTATGGCGGCTCCTATGATGGTCACTAGCAGAAGCAATGATGCGATTTCCAGGGAGAGAATGTATTGTCCGGGCCTGCCGTTTTCTCCGTAGAGCAGGGTCGTAATCTGCTGCGTGTTTGATCCGGAAGGAGACACCATTCGATCTGGGAAGAGCGTGCGGCTCTTCACAAGAGCGTAGGTAAACGAGGCAAGTAATCCGCAACCTGCGGCTAATCCCACGGGCCAGACACGGCTGTAGTCGCGATGGGCAAATCTGAGAACGGAATGGGACGGGGGTTGCAGCTTCAGCGGCTGGTTCAGCAGCAAGTTCATAAGAACGATCACAAATAAAAACAACGCCGTCACGGCAACCGCGTACAAAGCAATCTGGACACCCGCAACGAATGGGGCATAGAGCATCAGGTAAAGTCCCGCGATCGCGAGAAGGGTTACGAGCAGAGCCAGGGCGGCATGCACAGGCTTGCGGCGGGTGACGACGAGCGTGCTGCCGGCGATGGCTAGTCCGGCGAGCGTGTAGAAAAGATATGGGGTCATCGTTGGAGTCATAGGCGGGGTCATCGGCGGAGCGTCAGTGTCTGGTGGCTTGGAGAGTTTCAACCAAGTCACGGATGCGAATGGCATCGGCTTTGCGATGTCCGTGGCTAGAGATCGGGTCGGTTCCTCCGGTGGATTCGATCCGAATGTCGGACCACACGACTCCGGTTGAAATCTTTACCGAAGCTACCTGAGAAATCGAGATGCTCTCTTCATTGCTGCCGAAGAGACGCCGCTTCACGAGGCTGACGCGCAGTGGGCTGACCACGATGCGAGTCGGGAACCAGAAATTGCCTTTGGTCCAGCGGCTGGCGATGAACGTCTCTTCGGCAATGGCCGAACCGGGCGGGGCTGGATTTGATGCGGGATCTAAAGCCATTCGAGCACACCTTTCTTCCAAATCCACAGATAGCCTGCGGCGAGGATGCCGAGGAAAACGAGCATTTCGACGAGGCCGGCGAGACCGAGCGCCATGAAACTAAAGGCCCACGGAAGCAGAAATACCATCGCCGCAGCGAACATGACGAACGAAGCGACGACTGCAAAATAGCGGTCCGGACGGGCGTCGTTCCTCGCTTCACCCTCGCTTGCGGAAATTTGCCGGCGCAGGATTTTCGAGAGACGCAGGATGACCGGTGCGAGCAATCCGACGACAACCACGACGATGAAAGCGGGAACGTAATTTAGCAGCATGGGAATGAAGCGGAATACTAACGCGGAAAGGGGGAGGGTTCAAGGAGGGTTGCTATCAGCTATCAGCTGACAGCGCTTTTTGCTGCCTCACTACTCGATTGATCGCTGGAGTTGATCGGGGAGGACGAATGTGTGGCGGGCTAGGTCGGAGTCCAGCGTCTCCGGGCGATAGAGTGTGGTTAGAATTCCGCCTTTCCACTGGAGGAGATCTGGATTTTGCTGCGCGAAATCTGGCCAAGCCTGGGTGCGGGCTGCTCTCGCCATGCGTTCGCGGATCAGCAGCAGGTACGCCCAGGTGATGGTCTCGTGGTAGAGCTGGGCTTTTCCCTGAGCAGCGGCGAAGCGCTTCAGACCGTTCGAGAAGCGTTCGAGCGCCTCGAGAGCCGAACAACGGCATAGGTACTCGAAAGCGAGGCGGACGTGCTCGGCGTGATGAAACGTGGCGGCGGGCATCGTGCCGGCTTCGAATTGAGCGATCAGATTCTCACCCGTAATTTTTTGGTCGGAACCCAACTGGTTCTGTTCCGAACCCGACTTGGGCGCGACTGACGAGGCAGGGTGGCTCATTTTGTCTTCTTCGCTTTCTTACCGGTTTTCTTCCCGAGTGTGCGCTTTCTTGGGGAGCCGGGTTCGGCCTCGGTGAGGCGGTGGCTGGCGCTCGAATCCAGATCGAGTGAATAGAAAGCCTTGAGGTCGCGAATGCGGCGGAGTGAATCGGCTCCGAACGGCGTCTTGCCGTCGAAGGCGTGGAGGACAATGCCTTCGAGCAGATCGCCGAGAGACATGTCGTGAAATTCAGCCAGGGCTTTGAGAACTTTGAGCAGGCGTTTTTCCATGCGAACGCCGGTCTGGACGCGTTCGATCTGGAGATGAGGTTCGGCGATCATGTTATTAATGTACATTGGTACACATGTACCGTCAACTGCCATAGGGAGTCTTTACTCGCCAACACGGCCTTGGCGGAATCATGGCCAACGGAAACTCCGATTAGGTCATGCCGGGCGAGGCTGGATGCCCCGAATACGTGTCCCGCAGCGACTAAAGCCGCGTCTGGAGCGGACCTTGGCGGCACGGCTGAAGCCGTGCCCTTTCAAAGCGGTTCGTGATTCGACTTAATCAGAGGTCCCCAAGGGCTTCCCTCGGTTCCCGACGCTGTCGCAACGATCGCCGGAACCATCACAACCGGATTCATCACAAACTGATGTGATGGGCCGCACTTAGCCGGAATGTGCGTTCGCTCTACACTTTCCCCAATTGGGCACAACGTTGGTTCATTCGAGGAATGGCGACGAAGGGCCGAAGCACCGAATTTCCCAGGTTGGAATGGATACGACGGAACGGTGACGGCGGCGGGGACGGGTCGAAGGGGACGGGCCAAGGCGTACAAACCTTTCATTGGAGGATGCTGGCGTGAACCTCATGACGCAGTTTTCAACAATGCACGACGCACCCGAACACGAAAGCGCGAAAGAACGACTGCGCGAAGCCGAGAAACTGGAAATCATCGGACGGCTGGCGGGAGGGGTGGCGCACGACTTCAACAACCTATTAACCGGAGTGCTGTTGTATTGCGATCTGATGCGCGCAGAATTGGCTCGAGAGCGGCCGGATACGGCGGGCCTGATCCGGCACATTGAAGAGATTCGCGCGGCGGGCGAGCAAGGGGCGGCGCTGACCCAGCAACTGCTGGCCGCGGCACGCAAGCAACCGGCAGACCCGAGGCCGTTGCAACTCAACTTGATTGTGGCCTCGATGGCGAACCTGTTGCGCAAGCTGATGGGCGAACCGATCGAGCTGATCCTGACGCTCGATCCGAGTGCTGGCGCGGTGCTGGCGGATGAATCGCAGATGCAGCAGGTGGTGTTGAACCTGGCGCTGAACGCGCGCGATGCGATGCCGCGGGGCGGCAAGATCAGGATCATTACACGGGCGGCGGAGTTTCCGGTTGCCATCGACCACAGAAACGACCACAGAAAAAGGAAGGCTTCGGCTTCGGTCTCGTCTTCGGTGTCGTCTTCGGTTTCTCTGGCCGTGAAAGACAACGGCTGCGGCATGGACGAAGAGGCTCGCAAGCGGCTCTTCGAACCTTTCTTTACGACGAAAGATCCTGGGAAAGGAACGGGACTCGGTCTCGCCACGGTGCAGCGCATCGTGAGCGAAGCGGGGGGCGTGATCGAAGTGCAGAGCGAAGCGGGACGAGGCACGTGCGTCGAAATATTTTTCCCCGCCATGGTTGCAGCGGAGACGCGGCTGGCCGCGTCGGCGGGCGCGAACGAACGCGGGGCTGGTCCCGTTTCTACCTAGGCTTCTTTGCGGTTTCTACATAGTTTTCTACATACGCTCTCAGGAGATTCACCATGCTTGCTGCAACCAACACTGCGGTGGTTAGCGTTAACGTTAATGACCGCTCCAGCCGGGGCTCTATGCACGTCGCTGGGCACAACCAATCCACGCAAATCGAGGCGGCCAACTTTCTTAATCTGCTGATCGTGGATGACGACCGCACGATTCGCGAAGCCTGCCGCGAGGTGGCGCAATCGCTCGGGTTCAACACGCAGGTGGCGGAGTCTGCGGAGCAAGCCTATCGGCTGCTCGATCATTCGAGCGCGGATGCTGTCTTGCTCGACATGCGCCTGCCCGGGTCGGGAAGCCTCGAAGCGCTGCAGACGATCAAGAAGCGTCGTGCCGACGCGCTGGTGGTGGTTGTAACCGGGCACGGCACGGTGCAATCGGCGGTGCAGGCGATGAAAGATGGCGCGTATGACTACGTGACCAAACCTTTCAGCATGGAAGAGTTGCGGCTGCTCCTGGAGCGCGTGGCGGGACATTTGCGGTTAAAGACGGAGAACCGGCTGCTGCGGGAGACGATCAAGTCGCGGCGCGGCTTTGGCAACATTGTGGGACGCGCTCCGGAGATGGAAAAGCTCTACCGCATTATTGCGAAGGCGGGACAGAGTGTGCATCCAGTGTTGATTCTGGGTGAGAGCGGGACGGGCAAGGAACTGGTGGCGAAGTCGATTCACATGGCGGGAATGTTCCGAAACAAGCCCTTTATCCCGGTCGATTGCGGGTCGCTGGTGCCGACGCTGATCGAGAGCGAGCTGTTTGGGCACGTGCGGGGCGCGTTCACGGGCGCGACTAGTCCGAAGGATGGGTTGCTCGCGATTGCAGAGGGTGGAACCGTGTTCCTCGACGAGATCGGCGAACTGCCGGTTGACTTGCAGGCAAAACTATTGCGGGCGATCCAGGAAAAGGAGATTCGCCCGGTGGGGAGCGTGAAGCATGTCGCGATTAATGTGCGGATACTTGCGGCGACCAATCGCGATTTGGAACGGGCGGTGGCGGAGGGCACATTTCGCCGCGATCTTTTCTTTCGGCTGAATGTTCTAACGCTGCGGATTCCGCCGCTGCGCGAACGGCGGCAGGACATTCCGCTGCTGGTGGCGAACGTTCTGGAGCGCATCGGGCGGGATGCTGGAGCGGAGAAGACGATCTCTGACGAGGCACTCAAGGCGCTGCTCAATTACGACTGGCCGGGAAACGTGCGGGAATTAGAAAATTCTCTGGAACGGGCGTGCGCGCTGAGCAGCGCGAGCGAGATTCAGCTGCGCGACCTTCCGACGCAGACCTACAGCGCGCCGATGGAACTGATGGGGATGAGCCAACCGAGCAGCGGGATCGTGCCGATGGCGGAACTGGAGAGGAAAACGATTCTCTCCGCGCTGGCGCAGGTGAACGGCGACAAGATGCTGGCGGCGCGGTTACTCGGTATCGGAAAGACGACACTCTATCGCAAGCTGAAAGAGTACGAATCCCAAAATTGAGCTGTCAGACCGGGAGCGGGCACCAGAATGGGACTCCAGCGCAGGAGGGCGAAGCGCAACCTGAGTTGTTGCAACGAAAAATGATTGGCCCGGAAGTTGCTTGGGGATTAAGCATGATCCTCCTGATAACGCCGAGCGCCCGGGCTTCGGAATGCGCAGCGGCCTTGTACGAGACGACGGGCCAGGAAGTCGTGGTCACGGAGAGCCCGGCGCGGGCGACGGTGCTTTTACGCGCCGATCCCTATGAAGCGGTCGTGTTCGATCAATACCTGCTCGAAGCCGAACCCCACGGTTGGGAAACGATGCTCGGACACATGCGCACGGCGATTCCCATACAGGTGAATCTCGCCATTACAGGAAAGGACCGTCTGGTGCGCGAAGTGCGAGCCGCGGTCGAGCGACGGCATCGCGAGGAAGCGGCGGCGCGCCGTGGCGCGACCGAACTACTACAGTGCGAACTGAATGGCACGTTGACGGCGTTGCTGCTGTCGAGCGAACTGGCGCTCCAAACCAAGGACTTGCCGCAGCCGGCGGCAGAGAGGATGCAGTCTGTTCATCATTTGGTGATGGAACTCCGCCGGCAACTTGAAGGTGGGGGCACGAAGGAACACGCCGAGGTGGTGGGCGCCTCGGGGGTGTCAGGTTAGGGGGGTGCCCGATTGACTCGTGGATGCCCTGCAATGCGCGTCCCCAGCGGCTAAAGCCGCGGCTGTAGCGGGCCGTGGCGGGGCGGCTGAACAGGCGGCATTGGTCGAATGGAAACGACCGCCTGGGCTAAAGCCCGCACAGATTGCAGACTGACGCGGCCCTGAAGGGCCGCTCTTCCACGGTAGTGCGAACATTTGTGAGGTAGTACGAGCATTCCTGAGTGAGGTTTCGTAGGAAGGGCGCGGCTTCAAGCCGTGCTCTTCCAAAGCGCCCTCTTCGACGTGCTCTTTCAAAGCGCCCCCACCTTGCGATTGCGCGATGCGTCCCTGGGTAATGCGAACCGTTGCGGCTTTATCTCAATTTTGGTCGATAAGGCTGGGGAGGCGGGTTCGCGATCATGGGACTTCTCCAGCAGCTATTTTCTTCCGACTTCATGCCGCACGGCGTCTGCTACCTTTGGGATGCGCGCATTCTCTGGCTGCATGTCATCGCCGACGGCCTGATCACCCTCTCGTATTACTGCATTCCCGTCATCCTCATTTATTTCATTCGCAAGAACCGCGATCTCCCGCTTAACAAAGTTTTCTGGATGTTCGGCGCCTTCATCCTCGCCTGCGGGACGACCCATCTGATGGAAATCTGGAATGTCTGGCATGGCAGCTATCTGATTGCCGGCATGGTCAAGGCGGTCACGGCGGTGGTGTCCGTGATCACGGTGGGGATGCTCATCCCGCTTGTGCCGAGAGTGATTTCCCTGCCGGAGCGGATGTATTTGCAGGGTCTGAACCGGAAGCTGGAGCAGGAAATTGCGGAACACAAGCGGTTCGAGGACTCCGGTGACGCTGCGCTCCGGCGAAGGGTCACGGCCGGCTTCGTCTTCGCTTTAGTGCTGACAATATCCTTCGGCTATTCGGCATGGCGTAGCGCCGGCCGGGCGGCGGACGATGCCTTCCGGGTCGCACACACCTTCGAAGTGATGGAGGCGATCCAGCGCACGACCCGGCAAGCCACGGTCGCGCAAACGAGCGCCCGGGCATTTGCCTTGAGCGGAGAAGAGGCATTGGTCCTCGATTACAAGGCGGTGCGCGCGAGCACCATTCTGGACGTGCGCGAGTTGCGCCGTTTGACGGCCGACAATCGCAGTCAACAACTCCGGCTCGACGTCCTCGAGCCGCGTGTGCGAGCGGGCCTCGATTTCGCCGACAGCATTATTGCCAAACGCCGCCGGCTGAGCGCCTATCCTGGCGGCAGCGACGCTCTGGAGATCGAAAAGCATCTTGGCGAAGTGCGCGCGACCGCCCAAGACATGTATGAAGCAGAAACACGGCTGTTGAGCCAGCGTCAGCAAAGGGAGGCGTCGGGACAGTTGCTGACAAGGTTGATCGCGGTTGCCGGCGCTTTCCTCGGGGTCGCCTTATGGGTGTTGGCCCTGCTGGCAGTCAACCGCGAGATTCGCAACGCTGCGCGGGCCCGATCGCAGCTCAGCGCCCTCAATGTCGAGTTGGAACAGCGCGTTGAGCGGCGAACGGCGGCATTGCAAGCGGAGATCCTGGAACGCAAACGCGCGCAAGAAGTTTCGGAACGGCTGGCAGCCGTGGTCGAGTCTTCGGACGATGCCATTGCCACCAAGACGCTCGAGGGAATCATCACCGCATGGAATCACGGCGCCGAGAAAATATTCGGCTACACCTCGGCCGAGGCCGTGGGAAAACCAATGGCGATGCTCATTCCCCCGGAACGGGCTGAGGAAGAACCAAGAATTCTGGCTCGCGTTGCACGGGGTGAGAGTGTGGAGCACTTCGATACCGTCCGCGTGCGCCAGGATGGTACGTATGTCGATGTTTCGGTGACGATCTCGCCGCTCAGAAATAGCGGCGGCAAAATCATCGGCGCTTCCACAATCGCGCGCGACATCACGGAGCGCAAACGTGCCGAAGAAATGCTTCGAGGAAGCCTGGGGACGAGCGACCAGCTACTGAGGGATCTGGCGGACCAGAAGTTCGCTCTCGATCAGCATGCGATTGTAGCCATCACCGACGTGCAGGGCACGATCACCTATGTCAACGAGAAATTCTGCACCATCAGCCAGTACTCCGAGGCGGAACTGATCGGCCAGAACCATCGCATTCTCAATTCTGGCCACCATCCGAGAGAGTTTTTCCACGAGATGTACGGCACCATCGCCAACGGCGGCGTGTGGCACGGCGAAATCAGGAATCGGGCCAAAGACGGCTCGAAATATTGGGTCGATACGACCATCGTCCCGTTCATGACCGCCGAACGGAAGCCGCGGCAGTACGTCGCCATTCGCGCCGACATCACCGCCCGCAAAGCGGCAGAAGAAATGCTGCATGAGCAGTCGAAAGTCCTTGATCTGGCCCAGGTTCTGGTGCGCGACATGGATGATCGCATCGTGCTTTGGAATCTTGGCGCCGAGAAACTCTACGGTTTTACCAAGGAGGAAGCACTCGGGCGATTCTCGCACGAATTGTTGCGCACAGAGTTCCCCGAACCTCTGGAGAAAATTAACGAGCAGATTCGGCGCAGCGGCACCTGGGAGGGGGAACTCGCGCATCGCAAGCGTGACGGCAGCCGTATCTATGTTTCTAGTCTCTGGACGTTGCACAAGGATGCGGAGAACAAACCGAAGGGGATTCTGGAGGCAAATGTCGACGTGACTGCGCGGAAACTGGCGCAGGAGCAGCTTGGATTCCAGGCCTTCGAGTTGGAGCGGCAAGCCCATGAGCTATCCGAGTCAAAAGAAGCTCTCGAGGCGCAGACCCTGATTCTGCGCTCCGTGCTCGACAGCATGGCAGAGGGTCTGGCTGCTACCGATGAAGAGGGACGATTCGTCATCTGGAATACGGCTGCCGAGAAAATTCTGGGCATGACCGCGACGAGTCTGCCGACCGATCAGTGGAGCGACCACTACGGACTGTTCCTGTCCGACGCGGAAACGCCGTTCCCGAGCAATCAACTTCCGCTCGTGCTCGCTTCTCAGGGGGAACCGAATACGGCCGAGATGTTCGTGCGCAATCAGTCGCTCCCGGACGGTGCCTGGATCGAGGTCAACGCCACTCCATTACGAGACAAGGATGGCATTCCCCACGGCGCAGTAGCTGCCTTTCGCGACATCAGCCGGAGAAAGGCGGATGAGGGCGAGATCCATAAGCTCAATAGCGAACTCGAACAGCGGGTGGCCGAACGGACCGCGCAATTGCAAGTTGCCAATAAAGAACTGGAATCGTTCAGTTACTCGGTGTCACACGATCTGCGGGCTCCGCTGCGCCACATCGCGGGGTTCTCGCAGATGATGACGGAAGAATACGGTGGCACACTCGACGCCGGTGCGCGGCATTACCTGGACCGGATTCACGCCGGGACCCAGAAAATGGGCTTGCTGGTGGACGAATTGCTGAACCTGGCCAAAGTCGGGCGACACGCGCTCAACCGCCAAAAGGCTGAATTGAATCCGATCATTGCGGACACGATTGCCATTTTGGAGCCGGACATCGAAGGGCGGCAGGTGAGTTGGGTGGTCGCGGGCCTTCCCAATGTGGATTGCGATCCCGTTCTGGTCAAGCAGATATTCCAGAACCTGCTTGCCAACGCTCTGAAGTTTACCCGCGCCCGTGCCCAGGCGGTGATTGAAATCAGCTACTTGGAGGACGAGAGCGTCGGTGCCGGGCAACCTGTCTTCTTGATCCGCGACAACGGCATTGGCTTCAACATGAAATATGTCGATAAGTTATTTGGGGTCTTTCAACGGCTGCATAGTGATGCGGATATCGAAGGGACGGGGATCGGACTAGCGACGGTGCAGCGGATCGTCCACAAGCATGGTGGGCGAGTGTGGGCGGAGGGAGAACTGGACAAAGGGGCTACTTTCTATTTCACACTCGGGGTAGGCAAACCGACAGAGTCGAACAATGGGGCAACGAAAAGCAACGGAGCAACGGCTGGAGGCCCATCATGAGTTTCGGAGAACTGGACATACTGCTGGTGGAAGACAATCAGGATGACATGGACCTGGCGCTGCATGCGTTGCAGCGCGCCAAGGTTGCGAACCGCATCTTTGTAGTGCGCGATGGCGAGGAAGCGCTCGATTTTCTCTTCTGCCGAGCGAAGTATGCAGAGAGATCGTTCGACCATCCTCCGAAACTGGTGCTGCTCGATCTGAAGCTGCCCAAAATCGACGGCATGGAAGTGCTGAAGCTGGTGAAGAGCGATCCGCGCACGAAGACCATTCCGGTGGTGATGATGACGTCGTCGAAGGAAGAACGCGATCTGGTGAACAGTTACAACCTGGGAGCGAACAGCTACATCCAGAAGCCGGTGGACTTCGACCAGTTCCGCGAGACGGTGAAGACCACTGGACTGTACTGGCTGGTGATCAATCAGCCGCCGATCGCGGAAGAAGCCAAGAAACTGGCGGGAGCAGCGCATGAGCGCAGATAAAGAAATCGCGGCGCAGCCGGGGCAACTCCGTGTGGTGCATGTGGAAGATAACGAACTGGACGCGGAACTGGTCGAGCAAGCGATGCGCAAGGGGGGATTCTCGCCTGCGGTGGTGGTGGTGCAGACGGAAGCCGATTTCAAGCGTCAACTGCAATCGCATAAGCCGGATGTGGTTATCGCGGACTACAACCTGCCGCAATGGCAGGGCATGGAAGCCCTCGAAGTGTTGCAGCGCGAGGGGTTGGACGTTCCGCTGATATTGGTGTCGGGCGCGCTCGGCGACGTGACGGCTGTCGAGTGCATCAAGTGCGGGGCGACCGACTACGTATTAAAGGACGGACTGGCACGGCTGCCGGAATCGATCCGCCGGGCATTGCAGGAAAAACGCACGCTGCGCTTGCGCAAACAAGCGGAGGACGACCTGACAAGGAAGGCTAAGGAACTGGCTCGTTCGAATGCGGACCTCGAACAATTCGCCTATGTCGCCTCCCACGATCTGCAAGAGCCGTTGCGGATGGTCGCGGCTTACACCCAACTGCTCGGCGAACGCTATCGCGGCAAACTCGACGAGAATGCCGACAAATTTATCGGCTACGCAAGCGAAGGCGCGTTGCGCATGCAGACCCTGATTCAAGACCTGCTGGCCTTTTCTCGCGTCGGCCGAAGAGACTCCACGGTGGGCCGCGTGGATTGCGATGCGGCGATGGCGGAGGTCATGATGAGCATGGCTCCGGCGATCGAGGAGTGCGGGGCGGTGGTCACCTACGACGCGCTGCCGAGGGTGTGGGCGGAGCGGTCGCAGATGACGCAGCTCTTTCAAAATCTGATTGGAAACGCGATCAAGTTCCGCGGCGAACACAAGCCACAGATTTCTGTGCGGGCTGAGAGATCGGGCGAGCGGTGGCTTTTCAGCGTGCGCGATAACGGGATCGGAATCGCTGCCGAGTATGCGGAGAATATTTTCGTCGTCTTCCAACGGCTGCATGCGCGCACGGAATATCCGGGCAACGGAATCGGCCTGGCCATCTGCAAGAAGATTGTGGAGCGCCATGGCGGAAAGATCTGGGTCGAGTCGGAAGCCGGACACGGTTCAGTTTTCAAATTCACATTGCCGGGTGAAGATCCGGCGGCGAAAGAAATGGTGCCGGAAGAAATTCCTGCGATTGCGGCGCGTTAGAGAAACTCTGATGGGGTCCCCCAGCGGCTAAAGCCGCACAGATTTCGGCGGACGCAGCCCTGAAGGGCCGCTCTTCCACGGTAGTGCGAACATTCGTGGGTACGTTTCTGGAAGAGCGCGGCTAAATCCGTGTCTGTAGTGGGCTTTGGCGGCACAGCTGAAGCTGTGCCCTTTCAAAGCGCCGAAGCGTGCACTAACGATTACAAATCTCTACTCATTTTTTTTATCTTTCACAGCAAGCATGGGCTGCGTCTGCGTTCTCTAACAAAGGAACGGAGGTTGCGATGCAGAACAGAACTACAGTGTTTTATGTAGACGACAATCCGAAATCCAGCCGGTTGCTGACCTGTGTTCTTGAAGAATGTGGGTTCCGCGTGATCACGAAGAATGATCCCATCGAGGCGCTCGCGCTCTGCCGACGAACCTACTTCGATGTAGCGCTTCTCGATTATGAAATGCCCAAGATGTCGGGCTCAAAGTTGGCGCAGGAGATTAAATATCTTGTGCCCGATGTTCCCGTGGTGATGATCTCGGGCCGCACGGAACTGCCGTCCTCAGAACTGGCATTCGTCGATGCACACTTCGGTTTCGGCACAGTGCTCGATGATCTCCTGTGGACGATGCGGATTCTGGTGCGACCGCAGGTGGTAATGCCGTCGCAATCTCTGGCCGATCAACGCGAGATGACGCGGTGGGCGGACTCGACTTGATGGACAGGCGCCGCACGGGCGCCATCGGCACGCTAATTCAGAACGGAAAGGGTGGGTCTGGTGGGTCTAAGGTTTGGTTTCCTGGAGCAGGACGACGTCGGAATCGGTGTGGCCGCGCAGGATGCCTAGATTCTTGCCGTCGGGCGACCAGTGAAACACTAAGATCTGCTCGGAAGTGAAGTGCGTGATCTGGTGGCCGGGGGTGCCATCCAAGGGCTGAACCCAGATATTATCGACGCCGTTTTCGGCGACGGGATAGGCGATGGCTTTGCCATCGGGGGTGAATTGCGGGCCTTTGGAAATCTTTGGATTAACGTCCAAGAGCCGCGGCCGGGTGAGAGATGTGGTATCGAGCAGTGCGACCTTTGGCGTGCCCGTGGGGGCTTCCGGGTTCACGACCTCGATTCCGTAGGCGACTGTTTTTCCGTCGGGTGAAATGCCCATGCCGCGGCCGGTCAAGAACGCGCCTTCGATATGGCTGCCGGGAATCGACTCCGGTTTACCGGAACCGGTCGAAGCGTTTAGGGGCGCGCGCCAAAGTTCTCGCACGCTGGCAAAGTAGTAGACCCAATCGTGGTTGCCTGCACAGACTGGAAAGCCGTCAAACGTGTTCTCCGCGAGCCTTACGGGATGAGAGCCGTCGGCGTTGATCCGCCACACGCCGAACGAACTTGTATTGTCGTGGAGCACCCAGGGGAAAACTATGAATTGCGAGCCGCAGGCCCACGGGCTGAAGATGGCCGCGCCCGGGTCGCTTGCCAGTTGGTTGGGATTTTTTCCGCTGGCGTCGAGCGAGACGAGTTGAGCATTGTCGGACACCAGCAAGCGGCCATCGGCGCTCCAATTGAAAAACTGGATTGGCTCTCCGCTCGAAGCGAGCGGGCTCGGATCGGCGGACGCGCTACCCTCACCGGGTAAGACATAAAAATTGCTGGCCAGCTTCCGCTGCACGGTGGCGAGAGTTTTGGCATCGGCGGACAGAGTCAGGGTCGTGTAACTGTTGGTGTCGCGAGAGATGGGATGGACCTGGCGATCGGCAAGGGCGAGATAGCCAATCCGACGGCGGGTGAGATTTGGGCCTTTTTGTTGATAGGTGACATAGATGCCGTCGCCGCTCGGCGACCAAATCAGTTCGAAGATGACTTTGTCGGCGAAGAGGATGTCCTGCATTTTCGCGGTGTTGACATCAAACAGACGAACCCCGCCGATCGCATCGGTCAGATTGTACGCGGGAATGGCAATGGTTTTGCCGTCGGGAGACCAGTTCAGGGAGCGCGGCATCCCGTTCAAGACAGCGCTGTAGAAGACTTTTTCATCGCTGCCGTCGAGGTTGGCGTTGAGCAGGCGATACTTCCCTGTCTCCGGAGTGTTGGCGCGCATGTAGGCCATGCGTTTGCCGTCAGGAGAAAACGTGAAGGCAGTATCGACGTCGTGGACGACGGCCTTGGGTGTGCCTCCAAGAACCGGCGCGCGATAGAGGTTGAAATCGCTGGCGATGGCGTTTTCGGCCTGGCGGAAGTAGATGTAGTTTCCGTCGGGTGAAAACGAGACATTGGCAATGCTCGAGGTGGGCGGAATGATCTGGGTATCGCTTCCGGTGGCGACGTTGCGCAACCAGAGGCTGTTCAATCCCTTCTCGCTCATGACGGTGAGGACGTATTTTCCGTCGGGAGAGATGGCGGCGATGATGGCCCGGTTGGAGTTAGTGACCTGCGTGATCGCAAAATTCTGAAACGGGATGGGCGGAGCACGATGCAAGAGCCAGTAAGCGCCGACGGCGGCGATCATGAGTACTCCGAGCACGGCGGCGGCGGCGAGGCCACGGCGTGGACGGTCGAGCGACGGCAGGGCGCTTGAGCTGCGGCTTGGAGCTCCGCTGGGAGTTGCGACTGAAATCTGCGCGGACGGCGAGGGCACGGATGCCGCCGCCGGTGATGATGGAGAAGACGGGGCCTCGGTGCCTGAATCGGGAGTGAAAGCCTTCACCTGCCGGCTGGAATCGGTGTCGCGTTTGAGGCGCTGCAACTCGGCGCGCATGTCGGAAGCATGCTGGTAGCGCAGGTCGCGGTCTTTCTCGAGGGCGCGGTTGATGATGTCTTCGAGCTTCGGCGGAAGATCGGGATTGAGCCGTATCGGAGATTGAGGGGCGCGGTTCAAGACTGCTTCGAAAATTATTCCGGACGTATCGCCGCGGAAGGGCAACAGACCTGTCGCCATTTCGTAGAGCACGACTCCGAAGGAGAAGAGGTCGGTTCGTGCGTCTAATTCCCTGCCCCGCACCTGCTCAGGGGACATGTAGGCGACGGTGCCGAGAGCCATCCCTGGACTCGTGAGATGCGGTTCGTTGAGCGAGCCGGTCTGGGTGAAACCGTTGGCGACCTGGCTCGCGGAGCCGGGAATGTCGGTGACTTTGGCCAAACCAAAATCGAGGATCTTGGCGTGTCCGCGTTTGGTCACGAAGACGTTGGCAGGCTTGATGTCGCGATGGACGATGCCTTCGGCGTGCGCAGCGTCGAGAGCGTCGGCCATCTCAATTGCCAATGAGAGCAGCACATCGGTCTCGATGGGGCGGCCGGCGATCCGATGCTTCAGGGTGACGCCGTCGAGAAACTCCATGGCGATAAATGCCTGGCCGTTTTCCTCGCCAATATCGTAAATCGTGCAGATGTTGGGATGGCTCAGAGCGGAGGCAGCCTTGGCTTCGCGGCGAAAACGCTCGAGCGCCTGGCGGTCATGGGCTACATCGTCGGGGAGGAACTTGAGCGCGACGAAGCGGCTGAGGCGCGTGTCTTCAGCCTTATAGACGACACCCATTCCGCCGCCGCCGAGCTTTTCAATGATGCGGTAGTGGGAGATGGTCTGGCCGATCATCGTCATGTGTTATTGCGTCTCTGTGTTACGGCGTCTCTGGCGGTCTAGTATAGCGCGCAGTTATAGCGAGCAGTGTTGCTATTGTTGGCGTGCAGAGGCCGGGGCAAGCCATCGAAACAGCAGAGTCGCACTCAGCGCTCCCGCTATTTGTGCCGCGATAAACGGAGGGACATCGTAGGGTCGAATTCCGGCGAAGGTGTCAGACAACGAGCGCGCAATCGTGACTGCGGGGTTGGCAAACGAGGTCGATGCGGTAAACCAGTAGGCAGCTGTGATGTAGCTCGCGACCGCGAATGGAACCGCTCGTGGATGGGATCGTGAACATCCCCAGATCACCGACATGAGTCCGAAGGTGGCTACGAATTCGCTGAGCATTAATGGCCATCCATGGCGAGAATGGGACGATAACGAATACCAGCGCAGCCCAAACATGAGATGGGCGATGATGGCTCCGGCGATTCCTCCGATGCATTGTGCGAACACATAGGCCGCCGCTTCAGACCATGGAATGCCGCGCTCGATGGCATCGGCGAGCGTAACGGCTGGATTTAAGTGGGCTCCAGAAATCGGGCCGAACGTGAGAATGAGAGCGAGCAAGGCCGCGCCGGTAGCAATTGTGTTCGCGAGCAGAGCAATGGCGACGTTTCCACCAGCCAGTCGCTCGCCCATGATGCCTGACCCGACGACGGCCGCGACGAGGAATCCGGTACCAAGAAATTCGGCCGTCATTCTTGCGGTTAGGCGGGCGGGCGGACTGGATTTCATTGGTGGCCGATCTTGTCGATCTCTTGCTTGATTGCCAGGCGATCGATGGTCGCGAGAGGCAGACTGAGAAATAACTCGATGCGGCGTTCCAGAGTTACGAAGGCGCCGCGATAGGCATCCTTGATCTCGTCTGGCGTGCCATGGGCTGCGGCGGGATCGGGAATTCCCCAGTGGGCGGTGATCGGCTGGCCAGGCCAAACGGGGCAGACTTCATTGGCAGCGTTGTCACAGACGGTGAATACGAAATCGAGTTTCGGTGCGCCCGGCATGGAGAATTCCTGCCAACTCTTGCTTCGAAGACCGTCGGTGGGCAAACGAGCGCTTTCGAGTTCGGCAATAGCTTCGGGGCGAACCGCTCCGGACGGATGGCTACCGGCACTGTAGGCAGTGAAATGCGGCTTGCCCATGAAATTCATGATGGCTTCGGCCATGATGGAGCGGGCGGAGTTTCCGGTGCAGAGGAACAAGACGTTGTGGTGATTTTGCATATTGGTCTTTACTGGCAGGAGGTGGGGCCGCAGCAGGAGGCTGTTTGCGACGACTTCACCGGCGCGGGCTTCACGGCTCGGACAAACGCACTCATGAACTTGCCGTCAACCTGTGGGGCGATGGCATCGACGTCGATGTTTTGGCCGGAGAGGAACGCGCGGGCGTCTTCGATGCGATAGATTCTGGTCGGCTCGATCTCGATTTTTTCGAATCCTGCGGAGGCGAGTTTGGCGCGATATTCGTTTTCTTCGAGAGCGCCTGCAATGCAGCCAACCCAGAGCAGCACGCTCTGGCGAATTTCTGGCAACATCTCGCCGCGTGTCACCACGTCGGACACGGCAAAGCGTCCTCCGGGCTTCAGGACTCGGAGGGCTTCGCGAAGCACGCGGTCTTTATCGGCCGAGAGATTGATTACACAATTGGAGATGATGACGTCAACCGAATCGTTGGGCAGCGGGATGTGTTCAATTTCGCCTTTCAGGAATTCGACGTTTTCGACTCCGGCTTTGCGTTTGTTTTCGTGCGCCAGCGCCAGCATTTCGTCTGTCATGTCGAGCCCGTAGGCTTTGCCGGTGGGACCGACCCGTTTCGCAGAGAGCAGGACATCGATGCCTCCGCCTGAACCCAGATCGAGAACGACATCGCCGGGGTTGAGGGTCGCCAGCGCTGTGGGATTGCCGCAGCCTAAGGACGCCAGCATGGCTTCTTCTGGGACTTCGCCTGCTTGCGCCGAGTCGTAGAGATCGGAGGTGATCGGATCGCAACCGAGGACGCTGGCCGCAGTCGCTCCGCAGCAACTACTTCCTCCGGTTTTTACGCGTAGGGCCGCCTGGCCATATTTTTCTTTGACTACGTCTTTGATTGCGTCTTTGATATCGGTGCTGGGCATTGCTGTCCTCTTTTCTCATCTACTTCTCTTTATCTGCACGTCTTTATCTGCAGATCTATCTACAGAGTTGGACGATGTTCTGCGGTTTGACAGCTTTGTTTCGGGTGCAGCATTCGGCATAGAGGAATTGCAGAAGCTCCTGCAACGCTTCGGTGTTGGCCGTGTAGCGCAGGAAGGTGCTTTCGCGTTGTACAGCGACAAGGTCCTCGCTCTTGAGCTTTTCGAGATGGTGGGACAGGGTGGAATTTGGAATGTCGAGTTCGTCCTGAATCTCGTTCACCACCAAACCATCCGGGTGGGCTGACAACAATAACTGCATGATGCGGAGTCGCGGCTCGGAACCCATGGCGGAAAGCCTGTCGGCGTATTTGGCAACTCGGTCGAGGGGTTTTGCGGGTTGCGCGGACATATTTCTATATTTGCAGAAATACGGATTAAGTGTCAATAGGAATCGACGCATCTGATCGCGGCATCATTGCCCACTGGCACCGACGGAGATTTGTGCGGTTTAATGTCGCATGGCTTATAGCTGGTTCATACTCCTGCTCGCTCTGGCGACGACAGCGCTCATATTGTTGGTGATTCACGGAACGCCTGTTGGGCAAATTGTCCATGACCGCATTCCCGACCGTCCCCGGCGGCGGCTGTTTGTGGCTTCGGTGAGCTTCTTTTTGACTTTCGCCGGAGTTCGCGCGGTGGTGTATGGGATCCTGCACCAGATTCCGCCATTCCATTTCATCGAGGTCAAGGGACGGCACATTCACCACCTGGTCTTCGGGATCATCATTCTTCTTGGCGTGGGATACGGATGGCTGTGCGAGGTTGGCACCGGGACCAGCGGTTCGTCGATGCTTATGGGCCGGCTGATGGCGGTGTTATACGGCGTGGGGGCTGCGCTTACGTTGGACGAGTTCGCGCTCTGGCTCAACTTGAAAGATGTGTATTGGTCTCCTGAAGGGCGAAGCAGTATTGACGCCGTGTTCCTTTTCGGATCGCTGCTGGCCTCGGGCGCGTGGGGGTTTCCGTTGTTGAATTGGGGGAAGAAGCGAGTGCGGCGGGAAGGGTCGAAATCATAGCTCGAGATCACAGTCCCCCAGCGGCTAAAGCCGCTTCTGTGGCGGGATTTGGCGGCACCCTTCGGCTCCGCTCAGGGCAGGCTCTGAAGCCGTGCCCTTTCAAAGCGGTTCTTGCTCTAAAGCCGTGCCCTCTCAATGCTCTGGCACAAGAAAACCCTTTTCAGCCGCCACTTTCGCACCTACACTAGACGCAAGCAGGGCGAGGGCTTTTCCCAGGCCTCGATTCCCCGGGGGTTCTGTGCGCGTACTGGTGACGGCTGATACGTTCAGCGGAGTGTGGACGTATTCGCGCGAACTGGTGTCGGGACTGGTAACGCACGGAGCGCAAGTCACGCTGGTCAGTTTCGGAGAAATTCCGCTTCCGCATCAAACCGCCTGGATGGATGGACTGCACGGGCTCGAATATCATCCCACCGCGTTTCGCCTGGACTGGATGCAGGAAGGCGAGCAGGATTTCCACGCGGCGCAGGATCATTTGTGTGCGATCATACGCGACACGCGTCCTGATTTTTTACATTTAAACCAATTGAGTTTTGGCGCTCTGCCGGTGGCGACGCCGCGCATCGTGGTGGCGCATGGCGACCTGATTACGTGGTGGTTGAGCATCCACGAGCACGAGCCGGCGCCTTCGGCGTGGCTCACGTGGTATCGCAAGACAATCGTTGAGGGGATGAAGCGGGCCGAGGCGGTCGTGACTACTTCGCGGTGGATGGAAGACATGCTGCGCGGCGCTTATGGCGATGATTTCGAAGGGCATGTGATTCCGCCGGGACGCAATCCAATTTATTTCAATCCATTTGTCACGAAAGAAGAATCGGTGCTCGCGATCGGGCGCTTGTGGGATACAGGAAAACAAGTGGCGCTGCTGACGCAGCATTCGCACGGCTTGCCCGTCTGCATTGTGGGAGCAGACAGTCCGATTCCAGCGCCCGCCTTGCCGATTCGCGCGGATGTGCGGGTGTCGACTGGAGAGCACGAGATCTCCGTTAAGGGAGCGCAGACGGAGTCGCAACTGCGTTCGCTCTACAGTAAGTCGACGATTTTCGCGGCGACCTCGCGCTACGAGCCCACGGGACTGGCTTCGATTGAAGCGGCGTTCTCGCGCTGCGCGCTGGTGGCGAACGATACGGACGTGTATCGCGAGTTGTGGGGAGATGCGGCGTTGTACTTTGAACGCAACAATGCCGACAGTCTGAGTGAAGTCCTGAGCCAACTCGACGAGGACCGGGAACTGACGAGGCTCTATGGGACGCGCGCTTATAATCGCGCGCGCGAACGCTTCACGGCTAGACGCATGGTGGACGACTATATGCGGTTGTACCGGCGGTTGCGATCTTCGAAAGTCGCAGTTGCGTAAAGTGGCAGTTGCGTAAGACGGGTAACCGTCGGGGAGTCGGGATTTTGTACTGAGGTCTCAGAAGGCGAGAGACTTGGGCCCGAAGAAACGAAGTTCCTCGAATGGAGTCCTATGTCGACGCCAACGCCTTCTGCAAGCCACGGGTCCTTCCAACCTCAACATTTCATGAAGCGGCAGCTTTATGTCATTGGGGTAGTGTCTGGATTCGCGGTCATTACTCTGCTGTTGTGGCCGCGACTGACGGATAGGCTGCTGACGACCGACTTCCTGCCTCACGCCTATTGTTATCTGCAAAATTCAGGATTGGTGTGGACGAACGTGGCTGCGGATTCGCTGATCGCGATCGCGTATCTTGCGATCTCCGTCACTTTGATCTACCTCGGATACAAGGGGCGCTACGACATTCCTTTCCCGTGGATGTTTGTGATTTTCGGGTTTTTTATCGTTGCCTGCGCGGCAACACATTTCATGGAAGTAGTTACGGTGTGGATTCCCGTGTACTTCGTGTCGGCGGCGGTGAAGCTGTTTACCGCGGCGGTATCGGTCGCTGCGGCGACGGTTCTCCCCTTCACGGTTCCGCAAGTTTTCGCGCTCGTGCAACAAGCGAAAACGACGCAACAGATGACGGAGCAGTTGCGCGCCAGCGAGGATCGCAAGGACGCCCTGCTGCAGGAAGTTCATCACAGGGTCAAGAACAACCTGACGGTGATCTGCAGTCTTTTCTACCTTCAGTCTACCCATACCAAGGATGAGGAAGCGATCCGGATCTTTCGCGACATGGAGAGACGCGTCCATTCGATGGCGCTGGTGCACGAGAGTTTGTACCGCTCGGAGGGGTTGGAGCGGATCGACTTTGCCGACTACGCGCGCACATTGTCGCAGGACATTCTTTCATCGCATGGTGGCTTGAGCGCCCAGGTGCGGATGAGGATTGAACTGGAAACAGTGATGATGGGGGTCGATCTGGCGGTGTTGTGCGGATTGATACTCAACGAACTGATGGTGAACTCGTTTAAGCACGGGTTCAATGACAGAGCGAAAGGCGAGATCAAACTGACGCTGCACCGGGACGCACACAACCAGTGCACGCTCAGCGTGGAGGATGACGGAGTGGGAATTCCGCCGAATCTAACGGTCGAGACCAGCAAGACGATGGGACTGAGGCTGGTGCGATCGTTGACGCGGCAGATTCGCGGTTCGTTTGAATTGTCAAAACGAGATCGAGGAACATCAGCCTGTTTGCGTTTCAAGGTGGATCAACATGAACAATGAAGTTGTTTCGAGGGAGCAGCGCGCTTTAATTGTGGAGGACGAGGTTCTGATCGCCGAAGAACTCAGAGACCGATTGTCACGGCTGGGTTTTTCGATTATCGCAGCCGTCGACAGTTGCGATGAGGCGGTTGCAATCGCCGCGCGAGAACGTCCAGACCTAGTGCTGATGGACATACGGTTGAAGGGCGCCAAGGATGGCATCGAGGCCGCGAAAGAAATCCGGATGCAGGTCGACGTGCCGATTGTGTATTTGACCGCTTACTCCGATCGCGCGACGCTGGATCGAGCGAAGGCCACAGATTACGATGCATATATTCTGAAGCCTTTTCATCGCCGGGAATTGCAATCCACGATTGAGGTCGCGATCAAGCGTCATGCGATCCGAGTGCATGGAATGGAATAGGTTGCCACTGCAACTACTACGAGCGCTAGGACTTGTGCGGCCGAGCCCCGGCGGTCCGAAATGAGGCAGAGGGTGTTCAAAGGCTACTGTTAAACACTACTGTTTTCATGTTCCGTTAACGTTCCAGTCATAGTACTGAAATGTCTGCCACCTAATGTTCTTGGGTAGCGATTGACGGCCAGTAGTTGGAAAGCGAATGGTGCGCAACGTAGTCCGCTGTTGTTCCTGCTATTCCGGTCGAGCTGCGTTTGCAACCCGTCGCGCCGTTCGGATTCGTGATCGTCAGATCGAATCCGCCCATGAAGGTTCCCAGCTCACGCCCGCGGAGTTGAGCAGATCACCGATCGACGATCCAGCCATGTTGCCTTACGCGCGTGTCACACGTCGCCCGTCGGATCGACGTCGCTGATCATCGCAAGCGAACCATCCGGCCCACCCGAAACTTCGTCGCCCGTCCCATTGAGCACGTTGATCACACCGCGGATGCGGTGCCTCCCGAGGCGGTCGAGATGGGCTGGAAAGACACGGTTCGCGCCGATCCGGGCATGGTGACGCGGATCATCGTGAAATTCGAGGGCTATGCTGGGCGCCATGTCTGGCATTGCCACATCCTGGAGAACGAGGACAACGAGATGATGCGGCCGTTTGAGGTGGTGGCGCGATAGTTAGCGAGCACGCGAGGGGGCCTGCGGGCAGCCCCATGCTATACTTTTCAGGTAGTTTTTCTGGGCAGTATCCTGTCAGAAAGATCCGACGGAGGACAGTATCGACAAGCGTTTTATCCGCATGAACGAGCGCATCCGGGCACGTGAAGTTCGCGTGATCGGCGACGAAGGGGAACAGATTGGCGTGATGCCTCCTTTCGAAGCGCTCAAGATGGCCCGCGAAAGAAACCTGGATCTGGTTGAAATTTCCCCGACCGCGCAACCTCCGGTCTGCCGCATCATGGATTATGGGAAATTCCTGTACCAGAACGAAAAACGCGAGCGCGAAGCTAAGAAGAAGCAAAAGACCATTACGGTCAAAGAAGTGAAGTTTCGTATCAACGTGGACGATCACGACTACGAAACGAAAAAGAATCACGTGCTGCGCTTCCTCGATGAAGGGGACAAGGTGAAAGCCACCATCTTCTTCCGCGGACGCGAAATGACGCGGCAGAGTCTGGGCCGGCAAATTCTGGAGCGTCTGATTAAGGACGTGGACCAGAGAGGCTTGGTTGAGTTCAGGCCGCGGCAGGAAGGTAACACGCTGCATCTGATTCTGGCGCCCAACAAGAAGGAAGGCGGAGCGAAGGAAAAACCGGCTCCTCCGAGACCCGCACCACCTCCCGCGTCGCGAGGCGGCGCGCAGACAGCGTAAGAGCGCCTTCAGCCGTCAGCTTTCAGTCATCAGTAAAATCTGCTGGTGCTATCGCTCGCGGTGGGATATTCGTGCTTCGTAACGCTGAGATAACTGAAAGCTGACAACTGAGAGCTGAAAGCAGATTCTTATGCCTAAACTGAAAACACACAAGGGCGCTGCCAAGCGCTTTAAGAAGACGGGTACGGGAAAGATCAAGCGTCACAAGGCGGGATTGCGTCACATCCTGTCGTCAAAGGCGAAGAAGCGCAAGAAACAATTGGGCAAAGCGACTTTGGTGAGTGACGGTGATTACAAAAAAGCGGCACGGATGATCCCGTACATGTGATGGAGCGGCGGGCCGCTGGCCTGTCCTTAACGAGTACCAAGTTCGAGTTTGCGACAAGAGCTTGGAACAACAGTTTGCAACAACAAGTCTGCGGATCGGAAACGAACTGCAGCGGCGCGTGAAGAGGCTTGGCTTCGGAAATCCAGCTTTCATCGTTCGATGATGGAAGCGTGGTAGAAGCCTCCTTACCTCCAGCCGCCAGAAGTTAGCGACAACACAAAAAGGAGAACAACCATGCCTCGTGTAAAACGCGGAACCAAACGCCGCGCGAAGCGCAAAAAGATTCTTGACCGCGCCAGTGGATATTTCCTCACTAAATCAAAACTCTACCGTTCGGCGAAAGAAGCCGTCGATCGCGCGCTGAAGTTTGCCTATTCGGGCCGCAAGCAAAAAAAGCGGCAGTACCGGTCGATCTGGATCGTCCGCATCGGCGCCGCTGCGCGCTTGAATGGATTGAGCTACAACCAGTTCATCAGCGGACTGAAGAAGGCCGGGGTAGAGCTGGATCGCAAGATTCTCGCGGACCTGGCTGTGAAAGATCCGGCGGGGTTTGCCCATCTGGTGGAGCAGGCGAAGACGGCGAACGTGGCGGCGGTAGCCTAGCTTTCAGCTGTCGGCTTTTTCAGTCTTCAGTCCTTGAGTTCAAGGCGAACGATCTGCCAAAACTAGACGTGAAGAGCACCGGAGAACACTCACGCTTGTTAGCTGCAGCGGCGAGGGATATTCTCGCCCCGCTTGGGGTGATTCGAAAAGGTCGCTCGCGGACTTGGCTTGATGACCATGGCTGGTGGCTGATTGTTACGGAGTTCCAGCCATCATCGTGGTCGAAGGGCAGCTATCTAAATGTGGGCGCCATGTGGCTGTGGTACGAGAAGGATCATTTTTCGTTTGATCACGGCAACCGCGTTCAGGAGTTTGTGAATTACCGTTCCGAAGATCAATTCGCTTCCGAAGCGGTGAGATTGGCAACGAGTGCGCGAGAGAAGATTCTCGAATACCGGCGAAAGTTCACGTCGGCTTCACAGGTGGCTCGAACCCTATCATCCGCTTCGCCGAAAAGCGGCTGGGACGAGTTTCACATTGGCGTAGCTTATGGGTGCTCCGGCGATATGGAGACCGCGCGCAAGTGGTTGAGGTCAGTGGAACGATCAAACGCCACGTACGACTGGGAAAAGAAGCTTCAGTCTCGAGCGCACGAACTGGCTGATAGGTTGTCCGATCCGGCAAGCTTTCGAATGGCAATCGAGGAAGCAATCCGCGCTTCTCGTAGACATTTGAAGCTCGGCGACTGTGGGATCGAAGGACTCTTCACAGCCAGCTCAACAGTCTACTCGTAGGACGAGCCTGGGCTTTAGGATTTGGGAGCAAACATGGCTTACACAGTTCCGAAACTGACCGAGTTCGCCGCGGCTGCGCTGGATGCGCAAGTGCGCGAGTTGTTCTCTGCGTTAGAGCAGGAATCGGGGGCCGTCGCAACGGACAGTGATTGGAAGGAATATCGCGATCGCTGGATGGCTCGCAAGAACGGCGTGCTCACGCAGCTCAATGATCTTTGGCTGAAGGCTGCACCCAAGGACGCCAAACGTGAGGTGGGACAACGCGTCAACGAGATCAAAACTCACGTCGAGCAAGTGGTTGACGCGACGCTTGCCCGCATTCAGGGCGGAGCATCGCCAGGCAAGCTCGCGGCGGAGCGGCTCGACATCACTTTGCCCGGCATTCGGCGGCCTCTTGGCGCGGAGCATCCCGTCATCAAGACAATGAACGAGATTGTCGGCGTGTTCCGCAATCTTGGGTACTCGGTCGAGGAAGGTCCGGAGATTGAGACCGACTACTACAACTTTGAGGCGCTGAATTTTCCGCCGAATCATCCGGCGCGCGATACGCAGGACACGCTTTTCATCGCCGGACAGGAATCGAAGCCGCAGCGCGACCGGCTGTTGTTACGTACGCACACTTCGCCGGTGCAGATTCACACGATGCAGAAGATGAAGCCGCCGGTGCGCGTTGTGTGTCCGGGAAAAGTTCACCGTAACGATGCGGCGGACGCGACGCACTCTCCCGTGTTTCATCAGGTCGAGGGGCTGGCAGTCGATACGAACATCACGTTCTGCGATTTGAAGGGCACGCTTGATCACGCCATGAAAGCGCTGTTTGGATCGAGCGTAAAGACGCGGTTTTATCCGTCGTTCTTCCCTTTCACGGAGCCGAGCGCGGACGTGCAGATCAGTTGTATTTTTTGCGATGGCAAGGGCGTCCGCGATGGCGCACCGTGCCGCAATTGCAAGGCGAGTGGATGGATCGAGTTGCTCGGCTGCGGCATGGTCGATCCGAATGTGTATGGCTTTGTCGATTACGATGCGGCGAAAGTTTCGGGATTTGCGTTTGGCATGGGCGTGGAGCGGATCGCGATTCTGAAGTATGGCGTGGATGATATTCAGTTGTTTTACTCGGGCGATGTGCGGTTTTTGGAGCAGTTCGGGTAGGCGGTCGTTAGTCGCTCGTCGTTGGTCGTTCGCAGTGCAGTGGTGATCGATTCTGTTTGCACCCCAGTCAAAGATTCGACAAGTGAGGAGTTGCATCAAGCGGCAATGTTCCCCGAACGACTAACGACAGACGACCAACGACCAGCAGGTATATGAAAATCTCTCCTCAATGGCTCCGCGACTTTGTTGACCTCTCGGTCGACTACCCTCGTCTCGCCGAGGAACTCACCCTCGCCGGTGTCGCTGTAGAAGGCATCTCCGGCTCCGGCGACAACACCGTTTTCGAGATGGAGATTACGACCAACCGGCCCGACGCGATGAATCATTACGGCGTGGCACGCGAAGCTTCGGCGCTTTACGATTTGCCGCTATGCCCGATTGATCCGAAGCTGCCCCCAGCGCAGGGCAAGTCCGATGTCGCGATTGAGATTCAGGAGCCGGAACTGTGTCCGCGATTCTCGGCGCGTGAAATTCGCGGGGTTACGGTCAAGGCGTCGCCTCCTCATATTGCGGGACGTTTGCAATTGCTCGATCAGCGGCCGATCAGCAATGCGGTCGATGCCACGAACTATGTGCTTTGGGAATCGGGCAAGCCGACGCACGTGTTCGATCTCGATCTACTCGAAGGGCGGCGGTTGGTCATTCGCCACGCTCGCGCCGGAGAAGTGCTCAAGACGCTGGAAGGTGTGGAGCGGAAGCTTTCGACCGACGATCTCGTTGTAGCCGACGCTAAAAAACCGGTGGGACTCGCCGGCGTGATGGGCGGCTTCGACACGATGATCACGGAGAAGACCAGGAACATCCTGATCGAGAGCGCGTGGTGGGATCCGGTCACGGTGCGGCGCATGTCGAAGCGGCACGGACTGCATACCGACGCTTCGCACCGGTTTGAACGCGGCGCTGATTTCGAATCGTGCGTTCCATCGACCAATCGAGTTGCCGAATTGATCCTCGCATCTGGGGGCGGCACGCTTGTCGGTGAAGTGATCGATGTGGTCGCGCGCAAGGTGGATGTGGCTCCGGTTGAGATTGACCTGCGGGAAGTGCACCGCATTCTCGGCGTAAAACTCAGTGCGCTCGAAGTCAGTCGCATTCTGACTCGGCTTGGTTTCACCATGCTTCCCGGAGGTGAGGAAAGTTATCTGATCCACATCCCGAGCTGGCGTCTCGATATTGAGCGGGAGATCGACATCATCGAAGAGCTGGCGCGTTTGCATGGGTATGACAAGTTTCCGAATACGCTGCCGGCTTACAGCGGCGAAGTGCGGGAACTGCCGGATGCGCAGAAGGACACGCGTCTGCGGTCGTCGCTGCTGGCGCTCGGGTATGACGAAACGATTTCGCTGACTTTCATTTCGAAAGAAGATGCGAAGAATTTTTCGACTTCGCCGGGACTCGACCTGGCGAATCCGCTCAGCGACGAAGCGTCGGCAATGCGGACGTCGATGGTTCCGAGCATGCTGAACATGCTGGCCTATAACCTGAACCGGGGCAGCGAAAGCGTGCGGCTGTTCGAATCTGGAAATGTTTTCGAGGCTTCGGGCGCGAACGCGTTGGAGATGAAACGCTTCTCGATGGGCGTAACGGGAAACGTGGGCGCGGACGTGGTGCGCGGACTGGCATCGGGAGCGGCGGCTCGACCGGTCTCTTTTTTTGATTTGAAAGGCGATGTCGAGAGCCTGCTGGCTCCATTTGGCTTTTGGACTCTTTACTACGATGCCGAGGCTGCTGCCTATTATCATCCGGGGCGTTCGGCGCGGGCCGTGATGGATGGCGCGACCGTAGCGCAGTTTGGGCAGATTCATCCGGATGTAGTGGCGGCGCGAAAGTTTAAGCAGGATGTCTTTATCGCCGAGATTTATCTAGACCGGCTCTATCAGCACGATCTGCGGCAGATACGGTATGAAGCGCTGCCGCGCTTCCCCGCGGTCGAGCGCGATTTCTCGTTTGTGTTTGATGATGGCGTGGAGTTCGCGAAAACTTATCAGAGCGTCTGCGGATTGGGGATTGCCGAGCTGCGGAGTTTTGTTCCGGTGGAGATTTTTCGCGGCGAGAAAGTGGGCGCGGGGAAATATTCGATTTTGATGCGGGCCAGGTTGCAGTCGGGCGAGCGCACGCTGCGCGACGACGAAATCGCGCAATGGGCCGGGCAGATTGCGAAGGCGCTCGAAGGGTTGGGCGGGGTGTGGAGGGCGTAGGGTCTAAGCGCCGTAGCGGGTACTACATTTCCATAAATACAAACACTTCGCTGAGCGGACTTTAAAGATTGTACCTGCTGGGTCGCAAATCTCCATCGCCCATCCAGCAAGCGTAATCTCATGGAGGGTCGTGTCAATCTCAGCAAGCGGTTGTTTCTCGGCATAGTCGCAATCTTTCGGGTATCCACGAGAAACAATCTGGAATTTATATTTCATTGCATACGACGTAACGGCCTCGCCGCATTCATGGCATTCGAACTGCGATTTTTTGGCACTCTCTAACGCCGCTGGCGCCAATATTGGGTGACCGCTCTCTATTGCCGCCGACTCAACGCTGCCGTCTTGCCGAACTCTAACCGTAACCTCAACGTCGCCTTGGATCCTCGCTTGACGTGCTAATACCGGATAAACGGGAGGCGATAATTTGGTCAGGATCAACCCTGTTTGCGGCCGCTCGGAAGATGCCACAGACTGGGCCGAAGCAGGTCCGGCGATAGAGAACCACACGCCCGCTGTCAACATCAGGAGCGAGACGAAGCGTTGTTTCATGCGAAGAGTCTAGGACCAATCGCCTTTTTTCGCAAAGGACAGCGTCACGGCCTTCGACTCCGCCCGAGCTTCGCTCGTGAAGCTCTTGCTCCGCTCAGGATGACATCGTCTGTGGGGATTCGGAGTGTGCTAGCCTTTTTTCCATGACTCCGGTTTCAATCCATCCCAAGCACTTTCTTTCCGACAAGGTTGAGCATTTTACCGAGTCTGTGATTCGGGAAATGACGCGGCAGGCGATGCAGTATGACGCGGTCAATCTGGCGCAGGGGTTTCCGGATTTTTCGGCGCCCGCGGAAATCAAACGCGCGGCGCAGGAAGCGATTGCGGCGGACGTGAATCAGTACGCGATTACCTGGGGTGCGAAGAGCTTGCGCAATGCGATCGCTCGGCAAATGCGGGAGGCACAGGGGATCGAGGTCGATCCGGAAAAAGAAGTGGTGGTGTGCTGCGGATCGACGGAAGCGATGATCGCTACGCTGCTCGCGGTTTGCAACCAGGCCGACGAGGTCGTGGTGTTTGAGCCATTCTATGAGAATTATGGGCCGGACGCGGTGCTGAGCGGAGCGAAGCCGCGTTTTGTCAGTTTGCGGCCGCCACAGGTGGCGGGAGGCGAGTGGACGTTCGACGAACAGGAATTGCGCGAGGCGTTTCAGGCTAAGATCGCTCCGCATCAGACTGCCACGCCTCGCACCAAGGCCATCATCGTGAATACGCCGAACAACCCTACCGGCAAGGTCTTCAGCCGGAAGGAACTGGAACTGATCCGCGATTTGTGCGTTGAACACAACGTGTTGGCGATCACGGACGAGATCTACGAACACATTCTCTACGATGGATCGGAACACATTTCGCTTGCCAGTCTGGACGGCATGCGCGAACGCACGATTACTATTAACGGCCTATCTAAAAGCTACAGCGTTACGGGATGGCGAGTGGGGTGGGCGGTTGCGCCTCCGGCGATCACGAACGCGATTCGAAAGGTACATGACTTTCTGACGGTGGGCGCGCCTGCGCCGTTGCAGGAGGCTGGTGCCGCGGCACTGAGCCTGCCTGCCAGCTACTATCGCGAACTGGCCGATCGTTATCGTACGCGGCGCGATCATTTGATTCCGGCGCTCGAGAAAGCTGGGTTTCGTTGCTATCGTCCGCGGGGCGCTTATTACGTGATGACCGACATCAGCGCCTTTGGATTCGCGAACGACGTGGAATTCGCGGCGCATCTGGTGAAGGAAGTGGGGATCGCATGTGTGCCGGGATCGAGTTTCTACAAGCATCCGAAGGACGGATCCCAACAGGTACGTTTCGCCTTCTGCAAGAAGCCTGAGACACTGGACGAGGCGGCGCGGAGATTAGAGAAACTCGGGGCGCGTTCGTAGAGAGGCACTAAGTTGGTAGAGAGGCACTCGGAGGCGCGGAAGGTGAGAGAAAGATGCGGGTCTTCCACAGCCAACTGCGCTATACTTCGCCACAACGCTCAAACATTCTTGTGAAAGCGAGTCGTGCCCATGTCCGCTAAGGATATCGAAGAGGTATCTGCCGAGGTTCCGGCTGAAGATTTTCAGGCGCTGGAAGAGAAAGTTTATCGCACCATAGAGTTGTACAAGGCCGCGAAGGATGCGCGGGCTACTGCCGAGCGCGATGTGAAGCGGCTGCGGGAGCAACTGGAAGAGCGCGAGGAAGAAAACGAAGCCATGCGCCGCGAACTGGTGCAGCTGCGCAAGGACCGCGAGGATATCCGGACGCGGGTCGAAAAAATGCTCGGGCAGATGGAGAGCCTGACGCACGAGCAGGCGAGCTGAGCCGGCCAAGGAGCGAGATGGGAACTGCGAGCAAAGCACCCGCGACCGATGCGCCGGCGAACGGCGCGAGCAGTGTGCGGGTTGAGATTTTCGACCAGGTGTATAACCTTCGCGGATCGGATGCGGATTATATTCTGAAGCTTGCCGAGTATGTGGACGGCAAGATGCGCGCGGTTTCGGAACAGACGGCAACCGTCGATTCGGTGCGTCTGGCGGTGCTCGCCGCCTTGAATATTGCGGATGAATATCATCTGTTGAAGCGGCGAGTGGAGAAGAGTTCTCCCTCTCCTGAGGCGCAGACGCGGGCCAGCAAACTGGCGAACGCGTTGGATGAAGTTCTGGAGGACACGCGGCGCACGGGCTGAAACGAACACGGGGGCTGAAGCCCCCGATGATTTCTCGACTGACGCGGCCCTGAAGGGCCGCTCTTCCACGGCGGTACATAAATTCGTGACGGTGCGTGCTTTCACGACGGTACGTGCATTCGTAACGGTGGATGTTTCCGCGACACTTCGCGCTTTCTGCAGTCTCTAAATCGCGAGGGCACGAATCGATCGCAACCTGCGGTTTATTGGCGGTTCATCGGGACGTAACTTTGGATTGCCTGCTAGCAAACCTTCTGCCATCTATTTTGCATTTTCCACTTGCGAATCCGTTCGCGATTTCCTAGCATCCAAGGTGAAAGTCGACCTGCGGAGTTGGTGCTGGTGGTAACCGATTTTTGAACCAATGCCGAATGAACGGGGACTCGACTCGCAAAAAGATCCTGTGTGCTATGTTCCGTCATGCGGAAAAGCCTAATGGGTCGCGGCGGGTTCCCACCGTCTGAGACGGGTTCATTCTCGGCCCACCACACGGCGCAGCGGGTCGACTTTTTTAGTTCAGTTCTCAGTTGCCAGTTCTCAGTTCTCAGTCTTCGACGCACCAAGAGTTGTGGACGGGCAAGACCTCCATCGCTCCACCTTTCCGCTCTGCTAGACTCTCTCTAGAGTACTCAGCCTGCTTTTGGAGCATCCAAACTAACGTGTTTCCTCGACTTTTTCACATCGGCAACTTTTATCTGCCAACTTATGGTGTCCTCGTTGCTTCAGGCGTGCTGATCGGGCTTTGGATCAGCGTGCGCAATTCTGAGAAGCAGGGGATCAATGGCGACGATGCATGGAATCTTGGCATTTTGGTGGTATTGGCCGGGATTATTGGAGCGAAGGTTCTCTACATCATCAACGACTGGAGTTCGTACGCGAACAACTGGCGTGAGATTTTCAGCCTTAACACGCTGCAGGCCGGAGGAGTATTTTCTGGCGGACTGGTGGCGGGACTGGTTATGGCCGCGTGGTACGTCCGGCGGCATCACATGCCTGCTTTGCGAACAACCGACGCATTTGCTCCGGGGCTGGCGTTTGGCCACGTGCTGGGGCGATTCGGATGTTTCTCGGCGGGATGCTGTTACGGCAAGCCGACCAGCCATTTCTGGGGCGTGACGTTTACGAACAGGCTGGCGCATGACGTCAGCGGGACTCCGCTGGGCGTCAGGATTGAGCCGACGCAACTGATCGAGGCCGGCGCGGAGTTCTTTAATTTCCTGTTCCTGATGTGGTTGTTGAAGCGCAAGAAATTTGACGGGCAGGTGTGGGCGACGTTCATGATCCTGTATGGGATTGAGCGGTTCTTCATCGAGTTTTTGCGCGACGATCCGGGACGCGGCGAAGTGTTTGGCGGGGTGATGTCGGGAACGCAGCTGATTTCGATTTGTCTGGTGATCGGCGGCGGATTGATTTGGTGGCTGAAGAGCAGCTCTCGGATTCCAGCGCTCAGCACGCAGAAATCGGGGACAGCTTGATGGACAAGACCCTGCTAAGCCTCCGATGGGGCGGGCAGGCGGTATTTGGAATAGCAATACTGTACTGGGCGAGAGAACTTTCACTCCGTTACAACGCCTGGACGACAAGGTTTCGAGAACGCAACCCACATATAAATCCCCCGCCAACACCCGAATGGCGGGAGAGGAATACGAAAATCATGACTTGGATATTCCGTCTTTTCGGGACTTTCCTTGCATTGTTCTCCGTGCTGGCGCTGATCGGAATCCAACATTCAAACTGAGCGACCGCCAGATTCCCCTTGCACTTGCGGACTGAGTGCTGAATGCTGAGTGCTGCTGCAATGCCTGACTTCCCTATCACGCTGAGTGCGTCTCCTGAAGCCGCAGGACAGCGGCTGGACCAATATCTTGCCACGCAGCTTTCCGCAGTTAATGAGGCAGAAGTCAGCCGTGCGCGCGTGCAGCAACTCATCGCCAAGGGTGAAGTGCTGGTGAATTCCGCCACGGCAAAGGCTTCGTTGCGACTTCGAGGAGATGAGCAGATCGTGGTCACCGGGCCGCCGCATGATCCGCCGCTGCGGGCGATCCCGGAAGAAATTGCACTCGATATTGTTTATGAAGACGACGACCTGGCGATCGTCAACAAGCCGGCGGGGATGATGGTGCATGCGGGGGCGGGAGCGACCGAGGATGCGCGGAACCGGGGCACGCTGGTCAATGCGCTACTGCATCATTTCCAAAAGCTGTCGGCAGTGGGCGGAGAGTTGCGTCCGGGGATTGTGCATCGGTTGGACCGGGCGACGAGCGGGCTGATGGTGGTGGCTAAGAACGACGAGGCGCATCGGCGGCTGGCGAGGCAGTTCAGCGGACGCGAAGTGCACAAGACTTATCTGGCGCTCGTCCACGGCTGGCCGAAGCAGGAGAAAGGCACGATTCAAACCGCGATCAGCCGCCATTCGCAGAAGCGCACGCGGATGACGACGCGAGGGTTCGGCGGACGCGACGCGGTGACGCATTACGTTGTAAAGAAGAAGATCGATTCGCCGTATGGCAAGTTTGCGCTGGTTGAAGTTAAGATCGAGACCGGACGCACGCATCAGATTCGCGTGCATATGTCGTCGCTTGGGCATCCGGTGGTGGGCGATGCGCTGTATGGCGCACCGGGAGAACTGAAGTCGCAGTCGAATAAGCGGCGTGCGCCGGGGATGCCGGCGATCCTGTCGCTGGACCGGAATTTTCTGCATTCGGCGGCACTGGAGTTGGAGCATCCAAGGACGAAGAGGGCGCTGCGGTTCGAGCGTCCATTACCGAAGGAACTGGAATCGCTGCTTGATAGCCTGGAGAAGGCTCTGTAGGAAGGCCCTGACCGGAAGTGTAGTGGACGAGTTATCTTTCGAGTGTTCGTGGAACTCAAGGAACTCAGTTGTGTCGCGCCGCTGCGGCTATAATGGGAGCAATCGATCCCAAGTAAATCGTCCCGAGTCAATCGTGCTAATGAAATCGCGTATTTTTTGGCTTTTGCTTGCTTCCGTCGTACTGTCTGGCTGGCTGATTGGCCAAACGGCGCCGCCGGCCTCTGCCCCGGCGACTTCGACACCAGTGACGCCTGGGGGGCAGGCTGCGGCGCCGCCACAGACTTCCCCGGACTCGGATTCTGACGACTCCATAACGATCCGCCATACGGTCAACGAAGTTCGCGTAGTGTTCACGGTTACCGACCGGCATGGGCGATACATCAAGGATTTGAAGCGTGAAGACTTCAGAGTTATTGACGATCAAAAACCGGCTGAGCTGAGAAGCTTCCGCAGCGAGACGGATTTGCCGTTGCAGGTGGGATTGCTGGTGGATTCTAGTAATTCGGTGCGCGACCGTTTCAAGTTTGAGCAGGAAGCGGCCATCGAGTTTCTGAATGCGATCATCCGTCCGAAGTTTGACGAGGCTTTTGTGGTTGGCTTCGACGCCACTCCCGAAGTAACGCAGGATTTCACCGACAGCACGGAAGGGCTGTCGAATGGGGTGCGCTTGTTGAGAGCGGGCGGTGGCACGGCGATGTACGATGCGCTCTATTTTGCCTGCCGTGACAAACTGCTTAAGCAGGAACAGACCGGGCCGGTGCGCCGCGCGATCATTCTGCTGAGCGACGGTGAAGACAATCTGAGCCATGTGACGCGCGAAGAAGCCATCGACATGGCGGCGCGTGCGGAAGTGATCGTTTACACCATCAGCACGAACATCAGCGGAATGAAGGGCAAGGGCGACAAAGTGCTGGAGCGGATCGCCGAGGCGACTGGCGGCCGTTCGTTCTTCCCCTTCCAGATGCGCGATGTGTCGGATGCATTTCTCTCCATTCAGGAAGAGTTGCGCAGCCAGTATGCGGTTGGCTATCGTCCGGCAAATTTTGTCGCCGATGGACGGTACCGGACGATTGAAATTCTCGCGCAGAATAAAGGACTGAAGGTGCGTACGCGTAAGGGGTATTACGCGCCGAAACCCTGAGGCGGCTGTCAGCTCTCAGCTGTTAGCTCTCAGTTCTCAGTTCTCAGTTCTCAGCTCTCAGTTCTCAGTTTTCACTCCGGCGAAGGGTTGTGAGTGTTGTCGCCCTTTAGCAACAGTTGGCGTGACTGCCTGCGGGTTCTCGGTTACTCTTGCGTGATTCCAACCCGTTGTCGAAGAGTTTCATGCAAATTAATCACCGAAGAGGCAGAGCATGACCAACATTCAATCGTCTGGGATAGAACACGGCCAACGTCGACTCAACGGCCCGCAAACCACGGGCCGGGAATATCGCAATTTGTCACAGCCTGCGCATACCATGGTCGTGGACGACGACGTTGCGGTGCCAATGCGCGACGGAATCAGTTTGCTGGCGGATGTGCATCGCCCTGGTGAGCCCGGACGTTATCCGGTGCTGATCGCAGCCTCTCCCTATCCGCGCCAGATTCAAAACTTGGGTGCTCCCGCAGGCTTCATTGAAGCGGGGGCGAGCGATTTTTTTGTTCCTCGCGGGTACGTCCATGTGATCGCCAATTGCAGAGGTACAAGTGGCTCTGGCGGAACGTTCGGTTTCTTTGATGGGCAAGAGCGTCGCGATATGTATGACCTTGTAGAGTGGGCGGCGCAACAGCCTTGGTCAGATGGCAACGTTGGCATGATTGGGATCAGTTATTTCGCCGGAACGCAAATGGAAGCCGCCGTGGAACAACCTCCGCATCTCAAGGCCATTATGCCCATCGCCGGCACATACGACCTCTATGAGTCGGCTACGCGTCACGGACTGCTGAGCAGCGGCTTTCTCACTCCGTTCCTCTACATGATCGGGATGACATCTGGGCACACCAACAAGCTCTGGCGCAGCAAATTGATCGATGCAATGCGTGCCCTGCTCCTCTCACCCGCTATCCACAGGAAGTTCGAAATGGCGAATGGAGAAGCCGCCATCGCGGGTCTCAAAATTTTGCTGAAGCTACACCACGATCCACATCCCTGGGACGATCTCTGGCGCGCCATCGCCGCGGAGCACCCATTTCGTGATGATTGGTGGGAGGATCGCAATCTGCTTCCGCTGCTTCATCGCGTCGAGGTGCCGATCTATCTGGGATGCGATTGGCAGAACGTACCACTCCACCTGCCGCACACTTTCAAGGCCTACGAACGGTTGACGAACAGCAAGCACATTCAGGTCGCAATGATGGGAGAGCATGGCCTCGCCTGGCCGTGGGAGAGTCTTCACATCGAGGCGATCGCATGGTTCGATCATTGGCTGAAAGCGAAAGACACCGGCATTCTTGACGGCCCAACATTTCGCTACGTGTTGCCGGAGGCCGAAGGCTGGCGAACAAGCGATGTGTGGCCAATCCGCGAAGCAGTTCATCATGCGTATTCGCTCCGGGTCGACGGCGGCCTTCAGGAGGATGAAGGGAAATCCGGCTCAAAAACTTACATGAATCTTGGCGGTGGTCTCAATCGTCCACGCGCGAGTGAGACGGACCCGCCCGCATTCCTCGAATGGACAACGGTGCCCTTGGCTCACGATCTGAATTTGATCGGTCCCATCGAATTGCAGTTGGATGTTACATGCACTGCGCCGGACACAGCTTTCATTGCGGTTCTCCGAGACCTGGATGAAAACGACGATGCGATCAACGTGACGGCAGGTTACCTCAGGGCCGGCTTACGGCAGGTGGAAGAGGCGGCGAGCAAGCCCGGTGCCCCCGTAATTCCATGCCGAACCTTCGAACCGGTGCCGATCGGAGAGAAGGTGACTTATCGGATTCCGCTCGTACCCAACGCCCGAAGCTTCCATGCAGGTCACAAGCTTCGTCTGGTTCTTACATCAGACGACCAAAACCAAGACAGACCGGCCCCGCTTGAGTTCAGACACGCTAGCATCGGCACCAGTTCATTCAATACCGTTTTCTCGTCATCGCGCTTGCTTTTGCCCGTACTGGAATGAGGCAGAACCAGCACACGTTCCCTGTTTGTAGCTGGCGAAAAGTCGCGATTACACAAGTTTGATTTGGGGCGCACGGTTCTCAGGACCAACTCCTATGGCTGGATATTCCGGGACTCCACTTCCGAAGAAACTGGGGATCAAGGATTCGTTTCGCGTTGCATTGTTGCATGTGCCGGACGACGTTAGAACTGGGCTTCGCGCTTCGCTTGCAAAATGCACGTATGTGAAGCTTGCTGATGGCGGGCTTGATTTCATTTTTCTCTTCGCTAAATCTCGCGCTGGACTCGAACTTGAGTTGTTCCCCGCGGCGAAGGCGCTCGCTCCCGCGGGTATGTTGTGGATCTCGTGGCCGAAGAAAGCGTCTGGTGTTCCGACCGACCTCACTGAAAATTTTATTCGGCAGAGCGGGCTGGACTCAGGCCTGGTCGATATTAAAGTCTGCGCCGTTAGCGAGGTTTGGTCGGGATTGAAATTTGTGATTCCGGTGAAGAATCGTCCTAAGGCAAATCGAGCAAAGGCAAATCGACTCGGGGCAAAGTAATTCTTAATGGGCTGGTGGAAGCAGAGTATCGGCGTCCACGAAAGCGGTGAAGCGCGCTCCCTGCTTGATCTCTGCCTCGGTGCCGCGCACAAACAATGCAGCCGGAACCACCGGCACGAACATGAGACCGAGCGCTTTGCCTTGTTTATCTTGTCCCTCTTTAGCGGCGTAGCCGCGGAGTCTAACGATGACGCCGTTAGCCTGAAGAGAATCCGCTTGAAAAAAGACTTCTCCGGGTAAGCCACCGACTCCAGGTCTGTCGACTTCGGTAACCGTTGCGATCGAAGGCGTCCCCTTTTTGATGAGGGTTATGTTCCCTGCTTTGAGATCCTCGGCAAGGGTGAGAGAGAGCTTGTCGCCAACGTCCGCGGTCTTGGAACTTACATCCGCGACAAATACGAGAGGAACGGGCGTGCCCCGGGCCAGGAGGCGCTTGTCGGATGCGGAGTTTGATGAGTCGACGTTCGTCGCTTCAGCCGAGGCTTGCGGCTCCGGCGATGTTCCATTCAGTGTGTAGACAGCGGTAGCAACGCGGCTGCGGCCTCCGAGGCGCGAAACGGCAATGGCTTGGAGCGAGGTGGTCGAGTCAATCGTGAGCGGCCCGGTGTAGCGGGTCGAGTCCTCGGTTGGCGTCCAGCCATCGGTCGTGTAGTAGATGACCGCGCCGCGGGTTCTGTCTTTCATTTTTATTGTGAGCGGAGCGGAATAACTTCCGGGCTTGATGGAAAATTTGGGCTTGGCCGCGTAACACCGATAGCATTGCGCGCCTGCCTGTGCCGCCTGCTGCGAGTTCTGCATCGCTTGCTGGTTGGCTTGTTGAGCGTCACGCATGGCCTGATCGCTGGCCTGTTGCGCGGCCTGTGCGGCCAACTGCGTTTGTTGCATCGCTACCTGCGCGGCCTGCATGCCGGGATCTTGCGCCACGGCGAAGGGAGCTGTGAATAGCAATGAGAGTAATAAAGAGAGTGGTGTCGGGAGCAAAAACGAGGTGAGGTAGGTACGCATCGCGGATACCTCCCGTGAGGTTATTCGAGCTCACGATGGCCTGATCCTAGCACTTCCTAGTTCGCGTGAGGTCAAGCTTTGGTAATTGCCTGTAAAGATGCGTAAAGCCTTTGTAGAGAACAGGTAACACGGCGAAGGCGGCGCGCAACTAAGCGGCGGACTTTGGGTTTGCATCGAGTAGGAACGGTTCAAAGGCATTCGGTTGAACGTTGATTTGATTTTCGATCGAAAGGAGAACGGAATATGAAACGCACGGTGGCTGGAATTATTTTACTGATGGGACTGGGTGCGGGAACGTTGTTTGCCGACGATGGCTGGCGGGATCGGCGGGACATCCGACGCGACGAGGCGCGGATTGCGCATGACCGGCGGGAACTACGTCGCGATGTTTACAACGGAAACTACCGCGCAGCGCGGCATGAACGGGCCGAGTTGCGGCATGAATATCGCGATGTGAATCGCGACCGGCGCGACTTGTATTGGGATCGTCGCTAAACCGAATCGCAGCGAGTTAAGAAGGCCCGCGCTCATTGACTTTAACCTTGAGCGCGGGCCTTTTGCATTTTGCGGAGCTACTGGCCGGTGCCGGTCAGCTTCATGATGGCCGGGCCGAGCGGCGCGTTTTCGATGACGGTGACTGCTCCGGCAATTGAGCCTTTGACACCGGGGGTGAAGGTCACAGTGAAAGTGCAGGTTGCAGACGAGGCTACGGTCGCGCCGCAGGCCGTGCCGCCCGATGGCGCAGCGGTGTAATCTCCACTGGCCGCGATGCTCGATATGTTGAGCGTTGCCCCGGAGTTGTTGGTGAGCGTGACGGTCTGAGGCGCGCTGGTGGTGCCGACGGTTTGGGCCGCGAACGTCAGGCTGGTGGGCGCGAGGGTCACGGGAAGTGCTCCGGTACCAGAAAGCCCAACGATCTGCGGGCTGCCGGCACCGGAAGTGGCGATGGCGACGGCGCCTTTGATCGATCCCGTATCGGTCGGCGTGAAGGTGACGGAGAGCGTGCACTTGGCTGATTTGGCGAGGTCGCCACCGCAGGGGGTCGTGCCGCTTCCTGCGGCGGTGTAGTTGGCTGTAGAGGTGATGGAACCAATCGTGATGGTGCCGGTGCTCTTGTTAGTGATGGTCACCGTTTTGGCCGGAGCTGTGGCACCGACTCCGGTTGAAGTGAATGTGAGTGAAGTGGGGCTGATGGTGAGGGGGAGGGTTGGACCACCGGTGGCGGTTCCGGTGATTCCAATGATCTGCGGGCTGAAGGCTCCGCTGGTTGTGATCGCGAGCGCGCCTTTGATGGAGCCTTTGTATTGCGGCGTGAAGGTGATGATGATGGTGCAGGAGGAAGCGGCGGCGAGCGATGCGCCACAGGTTCCTCCGGTGACGGAGTAATCGGCGCTGGCGGCGGGACTGAGGCTGATTGCCGACGTCTGCTTGTTGGTGACGGTGACGGTCGCGGAAGAAGTGGATCCGACCGCGGTACTAGGGAGGGTCAAGCTGGTGGGGCTGAAGGTCAGCGGAGCGACGGCGGTGCCAGTCAGTTTGACCACCTGCGGACTAGGGGCGGCGTTGTCAGAGAAAGTGAGCGCGCCGCCGATGGAACCGGCAATCGTGGGATTGAAGGTGACGCTGACGGTGCAATGGCCGCCTGCGGCGAGCGAACTGCCGCAGGTGCTCGAGCTCGATTGCGCGAAGTCTCCGCTGGTGGTGATGGAAGCGATGGAGAGCGTTCCCGTGCCTGTATTGCTGAGCGTGACGGACTTCGACGCACTGATTGTGCCGGCAGCTGTGCTTGTAAACGTCAGGCTCTTCGGGCTCACGCTAACGACTGGAGTTCCGACGCCGGAGCCGATCAAGACGTAGAAAGTCGTGCCGACGTACGGTCCGCAACCAGCGGTGTTGAAGTTGCCGACCTCGACCTGGAAGGCACCCGCCGTGGCGATGTCGGCAGCGGTGAGCGGGATCGTCACCTTGGTGGAACTGACGAACGTCGCGACAGCCCGGAAGAGGCCGTTGATGTAAACGAAGGTGTTGTTCGTGAAACCAGTTCCGTTGATGGTCAGCGTGAAGCCCGCTCCGCCCGCGGTCGCGTTCGCGGGACTGAGGCTGGTAATTGCGAGCGGAGTGGCGATGACGTTGTAATCCGCAGCTACCAGGACTTCATCGTTGACGGTGAGATTTTGGGACGAACCCGTGCCGCTGAGATCGTAGAGCCAACCGGTGAAGCTGAGGCCAGTCGAAGGTGTTTCGTCGAAATTGAGCAGGGTGCCTGCCGGGTAGTAGCCACTTTCAGTCGATCCGGGCGTGACGGTGATGGCGGCAGCGCATGTACCCTCCTGCGCGTACTCGTCGACGTAGTAGTTCGGCTGGAGGGTGGCGGTGTAGGTTGTGCTGCTGGTCGGCAAGGTGATGTTGTGGGTAATGGCGCCAGCATCGCTCCAACTGACGAAATCGAAAAAGGTGTTGGAGCTCCAGGGATACTGCGGCGAATAGGTGCTGATGCTGTGGTTGCTGCCCGGGGTCCAATCGCTAAAGAAGGGCGGCGCAAAATTGACGGGCGCATTCCAGTAGGTGCCGCTGGTGTCGGCAAAGAAGTAAAAGTTCGATGTCACGGGATTGGTGGTCACGGTATAGATGGGAGAGTTGGTGAAATAAGTCGTGAGGTTGATGGCGCTGCCGTCCTCCATCACATAAAACGTTTTCGGATTCGCGCCGATTCCGCCGGGAAGATAGAACGGAGAATTGATGTAGTCGAGAAAATTCTCGCCGTTGCTGGGTGAGGCGGTCAGTGTGACCAACTGCCGGATTGTGTAGTACTGGCCGGATAATCCGGAATAAGTCACGGGCGCGGGCGACGGCGTAACGGTTCCCGACCCGACCGGCGTGATCGTGTTCGTATACGGCACCAGCTGAATGAAGTTCGCCTGATAGACCGTGATGGCTGGAGATGTTGCCGGCTGCGTCACCATGTTATTGCCGGGCGTGACGGTAATGGTGTGGCTTTCAGTGGTGGAGTCGTTCCAGCGTCCGTAGATGTAGTTGACGCCATTGAGTGTCTGCGGAGTGGTGGGCACGTTGAGTGTGTGCGTCGAATTGAGAGCCCATGTATAAACCTGCGGCGTGGTGACGGTCGACCCGTCGACGATCACCTGTAGCCCCGGAGGATTGCTAGTCACGGTGACCTGGGTGGGTGCGGCTCCGTAGAGACGCTTGATGCCATCGATATCCGCGGCGCTGTAGCCGTTCGGGTTGGAGAGCGGCATGCCCGCGGGGATGCTCTCGATGGCGGGGTCGCCATTGCGCGAAAACGAAAATGCCGGGTACTCCATGACCGATGCGTAGTCGTAAGGAGTCAGATTCTGCTGGCCCAGGGGATCGAACGTCTGCGTGAAGTCGGTGGTGAGTGAAGCCTTGATGACCGCGTTGTAGTTCACGTTGACGTAGGTGTTGCGATCGGGACGCGTTTGCTCGTGCCAGACTCCGACGATGTGTCCCATTTCGTGCTGGATCGTCGCCACGGTACATGGATTGTCGGTGCCACCGGCGCCGGTGGCGAACTGCTCGCCACCAACGCGGCCTTCGAACGACTCGCAGACTCCGTTGTTTTGACTCATGGAGAGGTTGAAATCCACGTAGTCGGTTTGGCTGACGTAAGGGACGAACTGGATCACTCCTGCAAATGCAGAGTTGAAGTTCGAGATCGCGGTCTGGATGTTGGCCACGTCTCCGGACTGTGAGTCGATCATGTAAGGAACCTGATAGACGCCGGTTTGTTGCCATAAATATCTCGAAGGGCCGACACCCTGGCTGTCGGTGCCAGCGCCGTTTGGAGAGTTCTGGATGTTGTCGAGCAGGATGTCGCCCTGATAGACGGCCTTGCCCGTGCCATTGGGTCCTGGGAACCACTGGTAAGTGACCTTCGCACCGCGCCAAAAGCCGGTGCGGATTTCGGGTCGCTGGGACTGACTCCACAACGCGGTGGAGGCGAACGACAGGAATAGGGCAAACGAGAATAGGCGACGGAGCACGGCCACAGAACCTCCTGGGTATGACGGGACAGCAAATTAAATGTGGGGGATTGGGTCTACGGACGTGGGGGCGTCCGTGTTGCAAGTAGTTTGGAGCGGAACGGGAGCGGTGTCAAGTCGGGTTATTGAGGCATTGAATCATCGAGTGAATCATTGAAGATCAAACCCCCATGGTTCTTGATCTTCAATCATTCAATGGCTCAATGAACAAATGACTCAATGGTTGTTGTTCAGTCTTCGTGTCTCGGAGTGGCGTAGTAGCCGCTACGGGCTTGGATTTTGTAGTCGGACTGTTTGGGTTTGATTTCTACTTTTCGAAAACCGCCGTCGCGGTTTGCATTTGTGGGCGTGTATCCGATGTTGTATTGGCTGCGGAGTTCCTGGGAAATCTGATCGAAGGCCTGGCGGAGTTTTTCAATCTTGTTGCCGACTTCGATGACGCGGCCGCCAGTTTCCTGGGTAAGCTTTTTCATATCAGAATCGCCGCTATATCCGAATCCGCCTCCGACACCATAGAATCCGCGGTCGGCTATGAGCAGCACGTAACAGATGGCGTCGGCCTTCTGCGCGGCTTCGACTGCGTCTTTTATTTTCAGACGGCTACCTTCGTCTTGTCCGTCGGTGAGCAGGATCATCGCTTTGCGACCGACTTCATGCGAGAACTCGTCGTGCGACGCCAGATAGACGGCGTCATAGAGGGCGGTGCCGCGCTGCCCGGTCGAGGAACAGGGGATGGGGCCTTGCGGGCCAATGGGTCCGCCTGCGCAACCGACTCCTCCGGCGTTCATCTGCGCGTCGTTGAGCGATCGCCTCAGCCGGCTCACGGAGCTGGTGAAATCCTGCAGAAGTTCGATGTCGGTGCCAAAGCTGATGATGAAGGCCTCGTCTTTCGGTCTCATGATGCTCTCGAGAAACGATCCGCCCACGTCCTTTTCCATGCCGAGGACTCGCAACTGGCTCCCACTGGTGTCGAGAAGAATGCCGAGAGTCAGCGGAAGATCGGTTTCGGCTTTGAAGTACTTGATGGTCTGGGCCTGGCTGTCTTCGAAGAGGTCGAAGTTGTCTTTGTTCAGGTTCGGGATCAGCGCGCCGTGTTTGTCTTTGACGTTGAAAAATAACTGTACGACGTCGACGCCGACTTTGAAGGTCTCAACGGACTGATCCTGCGTCTTGTCATTTGAGCTGGGAGTCTGCGGGGAATCGGTGTTCGACGTGGGACCGGTCGAAGAGGTCTCCGGCGGTGGCGGCGGAGGTGGAAGCGGGAAACCCTGGGCTCTCGCCGGGCGGCTGCTTACCAGACCGAAGGCCACAGCCAATACCGCGAGCGCGAGACAAGCCGTGAACGTAAACGTTTTGCAGTGTACTTTTGGCATCAGCGTGTTTATTCCAAGACTTTGCTAGTCTATCCTGTAATGGGCTGTGAGAGCTTGCAATGGTTAGATGCACCGAAGGGCCTCGGTTGGGCATCTGAATGGTTAAAAAGCGGCCGCGGTGAAAAACGGGCGGCAGGTAGAGAACCGGGCGTCGAAGGTGACAGTAGAAGTCGAAATTAGAAAGAGGGTTGCGGGGATGGCCACGAAGATTCGCACGGTCCTGATGGTGGGTTTGACGCTGCTGGTGGCGGGCGTTTTGGGGGCGCAACAGAAGCCTGACGATATCCCGGACGCTCCGTCGGCGAGCCGGCCCATACCACCGCCAGCGCAGCCGAGCTCGCGTCCGGGGGCCGACCAGGACGCCCTGCCCGATGTGCCGCCGATTGACAGTCCCGGTCCGGACAGTTCCAGTAAAGACACGCTGCGCGGTCCTGGCGACGCGCCTCGTACAGCGACCGAGTCAACGGGCGCCAACCCGGACGCCAACTCCACCCCGCCACCCATGCCTCCGGTCAGGACGGTGCCAGCCGGAAGCGTTCCGAAGGATCTGGAAACCGGCGAAGACGTGGGCTATAAGATCATCGTAAACCCGACCCTGGTGCTGGTTCCGGTAATGGTGAAGAACCGGGACGGGCTGCTCATCGGCGGTTTGCAACCCAAAGATTTTTCGGTGCTCGAAGGTGGGCAGCCGCAAAAATTGACGTTTTTTACCAGCGACCCGTTTGCTCTATCGGCAGCTGTCGTTTTTGACACGGGGATGCCCGACGTCGGGCTGAAGAAGGTGCAAGAGACGCTCTCGGCTTTGCAGGGAGCTTTCAGCCAGTTCGACGAGGTGTCGGTCTACACCTATAGCAGCACGGTTGGGCAGGTGGCCGACTTTTCCAGTGTGGGCAAGGAGCTGACTGCAGTTTTTAACGAGGTCAAAGGGTTCAGCGGCGCGACCGATTCGATTCCGATCACGAGCGGGCCGCTCGGGCCACAGGGTCCGATCATCAACGGACGTCCGGTGGATTCGCCGGTGACGCCCGTGAGCACGCCACCCAAGGTGGCTCGGGTGATGAATGACGCGATCCTGAGGGCGGCTCGCGACTTATCGAAACGTCCGCGAGACCACCGGAAAATTATCTTCGTGATCAGCGACGGACGGGAACTGGGATCGGCGGCGAGCTATGCCGACACACTGAAGGTGCTGTTAACGCAGAACATCACGGTCTACGCGGTGGGAGTCGAAGGCGCAGCGATTCCAATTTATGACCGCCTGCAACGGATCCACGTGCCGAAGACGGGGAAATTGCTCGGCTACAGCGACATTTTGCCGAAGTATGTTTCTGCTACCGGCGGGGGAACGGTGTATAACGAGCTCTCCCGGGCTGACATTGAGCAGGCCTACGCGCGTGCAATCGGCGATGCGCGTAACCAGTACACGCTGGGGTATTCACCCAAAGCAGGAATTGGCGGATACCGGCAGATCGAAGTGCGAGTGCGGCGTCCGGATGTGAAGGTCTATGCCAAGGATGGGTATTATCCTTTGCCGACGGCACGGTAGTGTTTCAGTTCCCAGTTCTCAGTTCTCAGTAAAACCACCGGGAACTGATTGATCCTGCGGCGCTTTAGTGTCTTGGTAGTAACATGGGTAACCTGCGCCACGGCCTTCCGGTGTGGTATAAAAACCAGCAGGAACCGATACTGTAGTCAGGTGGTTGGATAGCGAGAAGCTCGCGCTTTGAGGGGGTGGTTTGCGAGGGCTGTTTCGCAAGTGTCTCTGAGGAAACCTTTTGAGTTTCATCAACTTCGCAGCGCGCGAGATCAACTGCAAGATCGTCTATTATGGCGCCGGGTTGGGCGGCAAGACGACGAATCTGCAGTACATCTTCCAGAAAACAGCGGAACAGCAGAAGGGCAAGATGATCTCGCTCGCCACCGAGACGGATCGAACCTTATTCTTCGACTTTCTGCCGCTGGATCTGGGATCGGTGCGCGGCTTTAAAACGCGAATTCACCTTTATACCGTGCCCGGGCAGGTATTTTATGACGCCAGCCGAAAGCTGATTTTGCGAGGCGTGGACGGCATCGTATTCGTCGCCGATTCGCAGCAGGAACGTATGGACGCAAACGTCGAAGCGCTCGACAACCTGATGTCGAACCTGAAAGAGCATGGATACGACTTCAACAAGATTCCGTACGTGCTGCAACTGAATAAGCGCGACTTGCCGAATGTGCTGCCGGTGGACGCCCTGTCCAAGGAACTGCGCAAGAAGAATGAGTCGGTGGTCGAGGCAGTGGCCTTCCAGGGTGTCGGAGTTTTCGAGACTCTGAAAGAGATTGCACGGCAGGTGTTGCAGGAGTTGAAGCAGGGCGGGTAAGGGCTGTCAGCTGTCAGCTCTCAGCTTCCAGTAAGATCCCTTAAAGACAGTTTCTATCATGATGATGGTTGATTTTCCTTGCGAGGGTCTGCACGCTGGAAGCTGCGCCCAGGTTAGCGCCCAAAGAACGGGCGCGAACCTGGGGCACGGTCGATATCGTCGTCTGGGATGCGTGCGGTGAAGACTCCATGGGTGTGGCCAGATTCGCTGGACGCGCTGGTGGCGGCGCCTGCGCACCACACGCTCTTGTTGGAAGACGAACGCGTGCGGGTTGTTCATACGCGCATTGCACCCGGGGAGATTGTTCCGCTACACACGCATCGCTGGGGCGGCGTGGCTCACATCCACAGCTTTAGCCATTTCATACGACGGGATGAGAAGGGCAAGATTTTGTTTGACAGCCGCGAGGCAGGAGAAGCGCCGGAGCCACTGTCGACTCAGTGGGCACATCCGCTACCGCCGCATACGGTCGAGAACCTGGGGCCACGCGAGATCAGCATCGTGATGGTCGAGATCAAGAACGGTTAAGAGCGCCTTAGCCCTGGATTTTTCCCGAATACAACGCCATGCCGACGACGGCATCGATGCCGAGCGCATCGAGGCTGTCGATTTCGCGCTGTTCGGTGATTCCGCCGGCGACAACCAGGTGGCGGGTGGTAGCACGCTTGATGGCGTGCACCGCGTCCATGGGAATTCCACCCATCAGGCCTTCTGTGTCGATGTGAGTGTAGAGGAACGATTCGCAGTAGGGCTCGAGGTCGCGAATCATGTCTTGAGCGGTGAGCGCCGTCTGGGTGCGCCAACCGTCGATGGCGACGCGTCCGCCTTTCGAATCGAGAGCGAACATCAGCGCGGAGGTCGGAACTGCGGCAGCCAAGGCGCGGGCGTGGCCGAGATTGACACGTCCATCTTTTAACAAAGCGGAGCCGATGATCACTTTGCGCGCGCCGAGATGTAGGAGTTCGCGCGCGGTTGCGACGTCGCGGATGCCGCCGCCGACCTGGCAGGGCAGCTTGGCTGCGATTTGCGCGACCAACGAACGGTTGTCGCCGGTGCCGCGGGCGGCGTCGAGGTCGATGAGCTGCACGGTCGGATACTTCGAGAAACGCTCGATCCAGTAGTCGAAGTTGTCGAACTCGAGCTTTTTCTTCTCGCCCTGGACCAACTGCACGATCTTTCCGGCCATAAGATCGATCGACGGAATCAGCATGGCCACCTCACGGGCACGTTGGCCGCGCGCAATTCACTTTTCAGTTGCGCGATGTTTTCGAGGCCGAAATGGAAGATGGAAGCGGCCAGGGCTGCGTCGGCTCGTCCTTTATTGATATCGAACACGTCGATAAAGTGCTGGGGCGAACCGGCGCCGCCCGAAGCAATCACGGGGATTGAAACCGCGTCAGCGATGGTGCGCACCAGTTCGCAGTCGAAGCCAGCTTGGGTTCCGTCGCGGTCCATAGAAGTGAGCAGAATTTCTCCCGCGCCGCATTCTGCGGCCTCGCGCGCCCATACGAGTGCGTCGCGACCGGTCGCGGTGCGGCCCCCGGCGACGTAGACCTCGAATGTTTTGTCGTAACTTTTTTCGGACTCCCTTTCGCGGCGGCGGGCATCGATGGCCACGACTACGGCCTGCGAGCCGAAGCGAGCGGCTATTTTCGTGATGAGCGATGGGTCTTTGACGGCGGCGGAGTTGATCGCGATTTTGTCGGCGCCAGCGTCGAACACGGCTGCGGCGTCGGAAAGTTCACGAATTCCTCCGCCGACCGTGAACGGAATAAATAAATCGCGAGCGGTGCAAGAGACAACGTCGAGCATCGTATTGCGATTGCCGCTGGTGGCAGTGATGTCGAGCAAGACAATTTCGTCAGCTCCAGCGGCAGCGTGGGCCAGGGCGCAGTCGGCGGGGTCGCCGGCGTCGCGCAGATTGACGAACTGGACGCCTTTGACGACGCGGCCATTATCCACGTCGAGGCAGGCGATGATGCGCTTGGTCAGCAACTAGACCTCATAGGGCGGACTCGCAGAAGTTTCTGAGAATGCGAAGCCCGACGTCTGACGATTTCTCGGGGTGGAATTGAACCCCGAAAATGTTTTCTTGTTCGACGACGGCTGAGAACGGCTGTCCGTATTCGGTTGTGGCCGAGGTTGCGGCGACGACCGGAGCTTGGAAGGAGTGCGTGTAGTAAACGAAAGAATCGGGCGCAACGCCGCGCAACAGGCGCGTGCTGCTCAGAACAGCGAGAGAGTTCCATCCGACGTGTGGGGATTTGACCGAGGCGGGAAAAGGCCGACAGCGGCCGGGAAGAATTCCCGCGCCCGCAAATTCGGGAGCTTCGTCGCTGCCGTCAAATAGCCATTGCATTCCAAGACAGATTCCGAGGAGGGGCGTTCCAGCGTTTGCGGCGCGAAGCACGGCTTCTCGCAAGCCGGTGTTGTCGAGGCCACTCAGCGCGGAGAAATGGCCTACTCCGGGAAGAATAATTTTGGCGGCGGTGGCGATGGCCTCAGGTTCGGTGGTTACGACGACATCGACGCCGAGGTGGTCGAACGCCTTCTTGACCGAATTGAGATTGCCGACGCCGTAGTCGACGATCGCGATCGTTTTCGAACTGCTCATAACAGTCCCTTGGTGCTCGGCAACATGCGCCTGAGTTGGCGGTCGCGCGAACAGGCCACACGCAGAGCGCGGGCGAACGCCTTGAAGAGCGATTCGATTTTGTGATGACTGGAACGTCCGTAAAGCACACGGACGTGAACGTTGGCACGAGCGCCGCGTGCGAAGCCTTCGAAGAAATCGTCGACCAGTTCCGTCTGAAGATCGCCAACTTTTGTCGCGCGAACTTTGGTTTGGACCACGGACACGGCGCGTCCGCCGAAATCGACTGCGGCCAGACCCAGAGTTTCGTCCATGGTCATGAGGAAGTATCCGGCACGGAGGATGCCGCGCCGGTCGCTGAGTGCGCGGTCGAAGGCTTCGCCGAGCGCGATGCCGACGTCTTCGACGGTGTGATGCTGATCGACATCGAGGTCGCCCTGCGCGGTCAGTTTTAAATCGAAGCCGCCGTGGCGCGTGAAAAGCTCGAGCATGTGATCGAAAAAACGGATTCCGGTTGAGACTTCGTACTTGCCACGGCCTTCGATGGTGAGGGCGATTCGGATCTCGGTTTCGGCGGTTTTGCGGTGCAGCTTCGCTTTTCTCACGCTTGCACCTCGCTGGGCTGATCGGCGGGAGAGTCGCTTCGCAATCCCATTTTTTCAACGATCTCGCGCAGCGTACTGATGAGGGTCTCGGTGTGTTCGTCGGAACCGACTGTCAGACGAACACAACCGCCGCAGCCGGGATCGGAACTGCGGTCGCGCACGAGAATTCCGCGGTCGCGGAAAGCCTGCACGAATTCGGCGTGGGCCGGGCCGATGCGCACGAGCACGAAGTTAGCCCGGCTCGGCCAATAGCGCAGTCCAAGAGCGGCGAGTTCGCGCTGCAATCTCTCGCGGTTGTTTTGGACCTGGGCGACATAGGCGCATACGTATTCCTGATCTTGCAGAGCCTCGGGAAGAACCGCGAGGGCTGCAGTGTTTACGCTATACGGCGAAGCGACGCGGCGGACCATCGCGATTTGCCGCGCGTCCCCGGCGAGAATGCCGATTCGCAATCCAGCCAAGCCGTAGGCTTTCGAAAAAGTGCGAGCCACGAAAAGATTTTCCATCTGGCCGGCGCGGCGCATCAGCGTTTCTCCGTGAAATTCGAAATAGGCTTCATCGACGAGCACGGCGGCATGTGGCGCAGCTTGCGCGATTTTGATGAGAACATCGCCCGCGACCGCGGTTCCGGTTGGATTGTTTGGATTGGCCACGGCGATGAGGCGTGTGCGTGAGCTGATTTTGGCCAGGAGATCTTTTTCCGGGAAGACGAAGTTTTCGCCCGCGGGTATTTCGATCACGCGCGCGCCTTCGGCCTGAGCGAAGACCGAGTACATGGCGAAAGTGGGGACGACGACGAGCGCCTCGTCTCCGGGATCGAGATAGGTGGAACAGAGCAAATGGATGGCTTCGTCGACTCCGTTGGTCAGGAGGACTTGCGCCGGGTCGAGCTCGAGGAAGCGGGCAACCTCGGCTTCGACAGGCTCGCGTTCGGGATATCTCGCCAGTGAGTCGGCATCGAGCGCATGCAATTTCGCCAGGACGCGCGGCGAGCATCCAATGCTGCTCTCGTTGAAATCGAGGCGCAATCCGGTTCGTCCGGCCAGCGGGGGCCGATAGGCGTGAAGATTTCTCACGGCGGAACGGGCTTCAAGCATTGGACATCCTTGTCTGATTCGACCTTATCTGATTCAAGCTTGCATGATTCAAGCGCACGCGAAACGCGTCGGCGTGTCCGCTTAAACCTTCCGACTCGGCCAGGGTAATTCCGGGAGGGCCGATTTGTCGGATGCCTGCGCGCGATACCTGCTGGCACGAGATGATGCGTACATAGTCGAGCACGCTGAGACCGCCGCGTACGCGGGCCATTCCGCCTGTCGGCAGAGTGTGATTGGGGCCGGAGACATAGTCTCCGGCGGCCTGGGGTGTGAACTCATCAAAGAAGACTGAACCAGCATGTTGCACCGCAGCAAGTTGTATCGCAGACCCGATCGCCGCAGGCAGCGTGAGATGCTCGGGGCCGATGCGGTTCGATATCTCGACCGCTTCATCGAGTGAACTCGTCAGTAGAATCGCACCTCGTCGCGAGAGTGATTGGGCGGCAATTTTGTTTGTGGACACGCGTTTCGTTATTTCTTTTTGAACCTTCGTGGCCAGCACGTGCGACGGGGTCATGAAGATGCAGAGTGCGTCGAGATCGTGCTCGGCTTGCGCCACCATATCGGATGCGATGCAGTCTGGGTCGCCATTTTCACTGATGATGAGAGCTTCAGTTGGTCCCGCCAGAAATTCGATGGCGCAGTCGAATGCCACGAGCTTCTTGGCGGCGGTGACGTAGCGATTGCCGGGGCCGACGATCTTGTCGACGCGCGGAATCTCTTCGGTTCCATATGCCAGCGCGGCGACGGCCTGCGCACCACCAATGCGATAGAACTCGCGCACACCGAGAAACGCAGCCGCTGCTAGCGTTGCTTGCGCCGGGCGCGGAGACGCGACGCAAATCTGCCGGACTCCGGCAACCTGCGCGGGAATCACGGTCATGAGAACGGTGGAGGGCAGCGGATAGCGGCCTCCGGGGACGTAGCATCCGACCGATTCGAGAGGGCGCACAAACTGTCCGACGGTGACGCCGGGCTCAATCTCGCGCTTCCAGTCTTTCAGTGCGTCGGCGGCTTGCCACTCCGCGAAACGGCGAATGTTGCCTGCGGCGTGTTCGATGGCGCGCTGTAACTCGGGATCGGCATTTTCCCAGGCTTGGTGAATCACATCCTCGGGAACGCGGAGCGGTTCGCGTTTGCCGAGACTGTCCCAACGCATGGCGTAGCGTCTGACAGCGCGATCGCCGTTTCGCCTTACATCGCGCACGATCCGCTGGACGGCAGGTTCGACATCGGCAAGATCGGTGGATCCGCGAGCGACCGCAGCGGCTACAAAGCGAGCCAACTTCGCTCCTTCTAAAATGCGGATGGCTTCGCCTCGCCTGGTTTCATTCCGCTTGGCTTCATTCCCCTTCACACCGCCTCGCATCACATCACCACCTTGTTCAGGGGATATTCGACGATGCCCTGCGCGTTGGCTTGTTTCAGCTTCGGAATCAGCGACCAGGCGGTGTTCTCTTCGATCACAGTATTCACGGCGACCCACTCGCCATCAGCCAGTGGCGCAACGGTTGGATTTTTCAGTGCTGTGAGCAGACGGAGAACTCCGGGCAAATCGGCCTTGCGCACGTTGAGCATCAGGCCTACGCGACCGACCGCGGCCATCGCTCCGCTGAGCATTACCGCGAGGTTTTCGATTTTCTCTTTCCGCGCAGGATCGGCCCAGGCGGTTTTATTGGCGATGAGCTGGGTGTTCGATTCGAGAACGGTTTCGAGGATTCGGAGGTGATTGGCGCGGAGCGAGCTGCCCGTCTCCGTCACCTCGACAATCGCGTCGGCCAGCAGCGGCGGCTTGACTTCGGTGGCTCCCCAGGAAAATTCGACCCGCGCGTCGACGTTGCGGCTGGCAAAATATTGGCGGGTAAAGCTGACGAGCTCGGTGGCGATGATGCGTCCGGAAAGATCTTCGAGTTTCTGAAAAGTGGATTTTTCGGGAACGGCCAGCACCCACTTGACCCGGCCCATGCTCTGCTTGGCGTAGATCAAGTCGCAGACTTTGACTACGTCGAGGCCGCTTTCGAGCACCCAATCGAGGCCAGTTAATCCGGCATCGAGGGCGCCGTGTTCGACGTAGCGCGCCATCTCCTGAGCGCGGATGAGCAGGCATTCGACTTCGGGATCATCGGTGGTTCCGACATACGACCGGGCGCTGGTGTAGACACGCAGTCCGGCGCGGGCGAAGAGGTTGAGGGTGGCTTCCTGCAAACTTCCCTTGGGGATGCCAAGCCGGAGTTTCATTATTCGGCCTCTTTTTCGACCAGCGAGTTCTCGAGGCGAAGCTCTTGCGTGAAGCACGACCGGGTTCCGGTGTGGCAGACTTTGCCATCTCCCAACACACGCACCCGAAACAAAACCGTGTCGCGGTCGCAGTCGGTGTAGCCGGCGACGACTTGCAGGCGGTTGCCGGAGGTTTCTCCTTTGGTCCAAAGCGTCTGCCGGGTGCGGCTGTAGAAGGTCACGAATCCGGTGCGCAACGTCTTGTCGAGCGCTTCCCTGTTCATGAAGCCCACCATCAGCAACTCGCTGCTAGCGGCGTCCTGAATGATGGCCGGGGCCAGGCCCTGCATCTTGTCAAAGTCGATGTCCATCGATTCCTCCGATTCCTCCGAAGTACGGCGCGTCAAACTTTCAGACAGAACTCTTAAATCCCGCAAATGCAAAAAGCCCGCTGGGCTTGTGCGCCAGCGGGCTGGATTTCCTAGAAGTGCTTTGGTTATCCGTGAACCCCCGCCGACACGCTCATCGCATGATGATGGTGATGCCGATGGGCCAGCGGAGTCACGATGGAAATAATCTTAGGGTAGGTGAGATGGGGTTGTCAATCTTTCGAGGACTATCGTTACAGAGCTGCTTCCATGCTGGTGCCGGCTGCGGCAAACACGTCTTCGGATTCCTGCTCGGCGATCGGAATAAAGGCCTGGACTACATTCGTATCAAACTGGGTTCCGCTACTGCGGAGAAGACGTCCAATCGCTTCTCCATGCGGAAGCCCCTGCCGGTAGCAGCGATTCGACACCATGGCATCGAAGGCGTCGATGACACAAACGATTCGCGAAACCAATGGAATCTCGTTGCCCTGCAACCCGGCAGGATAGCCACTCCCGTCCATGCTCTCGTGATGATGGAGAGCGTAGAGGCTCGCCTCTTCAAGACCGGGAAACTGGCGCAGGATTGACCAGCTGTATTCGGGATGGCGATTAATCAGGGCACGTTCGTCGAGTGTGAGCGGACCTGTCTTCTTGAGGATGGCGTCGGGCACGCCGATCTTGCCGACATCGTGCAGCAGGGCGGCGACCTCGACCTGGTAGAGGGACTCTTCGGGCATGTCCATCTTGCGAGCCACGCGAAGAGCCCATTCTGCGAGCCGTGTACTGTGAACGCCGGTGCTGATGTCCTTCAGGTCGAGCATCTGGTTAAAGGCGCAAACCAGAGAGTTACGGAAAGCGAGGTGCTGCTCTTCCAATTCTTTGATCCGGAGCAGCAGCGCAGGCGCATCGAGAGCCGTCGGATCGGAATTTGGGGTTAACGCCATCGTGGTTCTCTCTCTCCGTTGGTTGCGATGCCAGCTCTCTATCTCTAGAAGAGCTGGCAGACTTGAAGTGCCTGATACGTATCCAGCCGCCCGTATCCGAGGTTCTGATTCCCTAGATAGTCGGCGTTGGCCAAGCCGGTCGGTACAGCCCAAGCCGGGCAGTTGCCGTTTTTGCCCAGCATCAGAGCGGCAGTGCCGGCAACGAACGGCGTGCTGAACGATGTGCCCCATCCGGCGGCGTAGGTCCCCCACGGATAGGTGGTGACGACGCCTTCTCCAGGAGCGGCGAGCCAAACCGGAGGCGCACCGTAATTGGTGAACGAAGACTGTACGTCGGTGTTTGAGGTGGAGGCAACGTCGATCACGCCCGGCAGTCCGCCTGGATAAACAGTCGTCTTCAGGCCATCATTACCCGCGGACGCGACCGAGATCACTCCCTTGCTATTTGCGTACTTAACGGCAGTGGCAAGTTCGGTGGAGTAACTGGTGAAATCGAAGCTCATGTTCATGACGTTCGCGCCGTGACCGACAGCGTAGTAAATCGCGCGCAGAATGTCGGAGTCGTAACCCGTGCCGTTCGCGGAAAATGCCTTCAACGGCATGATCTTCGCCTGCGGCGCCACCAGGTGCACGATGCCAGCGGTCATGGTTCCATGCCCGAAGTCAGTGTAGGGCCCGCCATCGAGAACCGCGACGGTACGCTGATCGAGGACCGCGACGGTGCGCTGGTTCAAAGTGGCAACTGATGCCTGGCTCAATTCGGGACTGGCCTGGACGTCGTTCATTTCCGATCCGCCGCTGACGTTACGGGTAAAGTCGTAGCCGTTGACGAGAACCGGCTGGAGAATCGGGTTAGTAACATCGACGCCAGTATCGATAACCGCGACTGTGGTTCCTGCACCCGTCACTTTGAAAGCCGACTGGGTCTGGGCGGTACGCACTAACTGGTTTGCGGGCTGGGCCAGGTAACCGTGCCAGACCGTCGCGCCGTAATATTGGGTTGGCGCCTCATCCGTCAGATACCCGGGGTCGGATTCGGCGGTGGGCTGCTGAGCGTTGACGATCTGATCGACTTCCACGTCGAGAACGCCCGGAAGGTTCAGGTTGAGCTTGAGCAACGCCAGCACGGGATTAAGAACTGGGGGGAACGTCACAAGGAACAGCTGCCCTTGGGGGTCGCCGAGGCCGCCCACGACCTTGCACCCGGTCAATAAGCAAGTCAGGTTGATTCCGCCAAGTCCGAGCTGGTCGCGTACGATCAGGCGAGTTTGGGCCTGCGCCGGGGGTGCGCAAAAGACAGCCAGCAGCATCAGCATGCAGGCCATCAGGCCAGCTCGCTGGAAACTCGTTTTTGTTTTTGTGTTAGACATCATTTTCCCCTTTTGAAGCATTGACCTATTGGCAAGTGTAGAGTGGAACCTTCGTGCTTGCCACTTACACCGGTACTCTCTCTCGAGTAACTCGTATTGGTTTCTTTGGTAAGACATACATGATTACCTTTGTTTCAGGTTCTTTAACGGAATTCGCACCGCATTACGGCCTTTTGCTTTGACCAACAGCCACAGCGGATCCTTCGGATAAAACTCGATATGAAACTCTCCGGAATCGCTGGCGACTGTGGTCGCGATCACGTGGTCCAATTCCGTGGACAATTCGATCGTCGCGTTTCCTGGCAGGGTTTGCACTTCATTCTGGTCCAGCACCTGGCCGATCAGGTGAATGGCTGGGGACGGCGCGCGGCGACCGAAATGCATATCCACGGCCAATCCCTCCGCAGAGTAAATGACCTGCCATGTGCTGAGGGCGCCGCGCACGCCCGCGAGAAGAGGCTGTGTAGAGCTGTCAAAGATAAGGTTCGCCAGCGTCCAGGTTTTCGGCTCAACAGGCTGCTTGCGGGTGAAACCCAGCTTTACCAGACGAACCAGGTTGTCCGGAGGCGCATAGTGGGCTTCTTCGGCTGCGATGCGGGGCACGCGGCTCCAGAGCTCATGCTCCGGCTTGCATTGCAAGCAACCCTCGGCAAGATGGGCCTTGATATCCGCGTTGATTTCGCTTCCGCTGGCTCCGCGGACAAAGTCTGTCCAGACATGTTCTGAAAAATGCTGCATTGCTCGTCCTCGCTAGCTTCGTCAGTAATGAGATACCGGCTCCGCCAAGCGGCGCTTTCTCTCTACTACAAAAGGGATGGCTGGGCTTCGAAAAATACAGATAGGGACAAAAAAACTCAATAACTTGTTACCCCTTTCCTATCAATAGGAAAGGAGCCCAATGGTAGGGGTGGGGGCGGCGATCGCGAAGGCTGATGCATGCGGTTTGCATGGCTTCCGCCTTGGAATGGCCTTGCTGTAGCTGGGTATAGAACTCGATCATGAATTCCCTGGTGCTGTCGTCGTGGACGTCCCAGAGGCTCAGTACGAGTGACTGGGGTCCGGCCTGTAACAGGCCACGTACCAGCCCCATCAATTCGTCGCCCGGAGTAACCACATTCAATCCGGTGGCGCATCCGCTCAGAACGACCAGGTCGACCGGCATTTGCAGGTGGGCCATGTCGTAGAGGCTGAGATGCGAGGTTCCGAGACGAATCGAGGAAAACATCGGGTTATCCTGGCGAAAATATCCGTGGGTGGCGATGTGGATGGACTTACTGCGCGGCCCCTGGCTTCGAAGGACTTCTTCGGTTGCGGCCTCGCCGAGGAACAATTTGGGATTGGGCAGAATCCTGGCTAACGCCTCGACCTCGGCGCGGATGGCGGGCGTCCGCTCATCGGGCACGCCGAAGATGAGGGAATCGCCGGTCGCATTGGTGGCCTTGGTCTGGCAATGGGCATACACGCTGGCGCTCGGCGCGTATGAGATCGCGAACTGGTCGATGAGGTACGATTCGCCGTCATAGAGGGCGTGAAATGGAACGTAATGCAACAGTCCGTGCTGCACGAAGACGAGGCGCCGGACGTCGAGCAGATGACGGACGGGCGCGATCAATTCCTGATACAGATTTTTGAGGTGCGCTTGGGTTGATTCGAGCAGGGGCTTGCTGAAGGCCGCAACATAGCTGGGATCGAGATGAAACTTTGAAATCTGAAACTGGAAAAACTGGAGAATCTTTTGAACGCGCGACTGCACTGTGACAGGAGAGATGTGAAGCTTCTCGCGAGTCAGCACGCAAACCGCGATGCGATCGTGGGTACAGAAATACTCGACCAGCGCGGTATCGGCGGGGATCGTGGACCGAATCTGCTCGAGCGACACGGTGGAAGGAACCTGGAGGCCGGCTTCGTTGGCTTCGGCTACGGTGGCTTCTTTCACGGCTCGCAATAAGTCGGACTCGCGCGACCTGGCCTGCTTTTCCAGGTGCTCAACTCGTTCCTCAGATCGCTCCTCTGGACGCAGTTGTTCGCGCTCGATCAGGTTGTAGTACCAGTTCAGTTCCTCGCGCAGGTTCCGAATCGAGCGGACCAAATCACTTTGCCCAGGATCGGCCGCCGTGGGCACGTGGACGGGTTGGTTGAGAACGTCCATCAGGGTGCGCGATTTCGCCTGCTCGATACAAGCGAAGGCTTCTTCAAAACTGTTCTGGCGGCGAAGGCAGATATCGACCAGGCTCTCGTAGACTTCGAGCTTGTTTTCGAAAAACGCGATCTTAAGTTCTTCTCCGCGCAGGCTGCTGCGCAGGCGTTCGACGGCAGCACGAGCACGGCAATAAGATTCGTAGGCGGCATCCTCGTTTCCGGAGGCGCGCTCGACCTCACCCATCAAGAATTCCGCTTGATAAAGCAACGTCGGAGAATCGAGTTTCTCGAGATCAGCGAGTGCGGCGTCGCAATGTTGTTTTGCCAGCCTGGTATCGCTGAGACGCAGAGCGATACGTGTGAGCAGGAGATCGGCCAGCACCGCCTTGCCACCCATCGATGCCGAGGAGCGAAAGAATTCATGGGCGGAGCGGCATAGACGACGCGCTTCAAAGAGGCGGCCTTCCGTGAAAAGCACCAGGGCCTCATAGAGGTCGATGAGCGACGGCCAAACCTGGTTTTGGTCGCGCACGAACATTTCCTTGGCGCTTGCAAACAGCTTGACGGCTTCGAAAGCCTGCCCCTGGCGGCTGGCTGCGATAGCGGCGAAGCCCAAGGCTTTCGCGGCTTCGTAACCGAATCCGAGTTGGAGGAAACCCTGATTCGCAGCGCGCCCGAGTTCGCCGGCCTCGGCGCTCAGGTTCAGTTCGAGATAGATTTCCGAGAGATCGAGGTTGCAGAGCGCCACTTGATAGGGGTCGTTCACTTTTTTGGCGCTCGCGGATGCGTCACGCAACATTTGAATCGAGCGCCCATACTCGCCGCGCAAGAAATACAAGTAGGCGATGTTGTAGTCGGCGTAGGCCACCAGAATTGGCATATCCTTTTGCTGACAGTGACGGCGGGCGACCTGGTGCAGTTCGAGCGCCTTTGGGAAATCGTTCAGACTGATGTGGCACAGCGACAAGTTGCTGAGGACAGCCGCGAGCCCCTCGGCATCGTCGTGAGCCAGCATCTGTTCGTAGGCGCGTTCGTAGAAAGCAAGCGCCTCGGCAAAGCGATCCTGGCGGTGATAGATGTTTCCAAGGTTGATCTCGAGCCGGGCGAGCCGATGCGTGTTTCCCTGTTTTTTGAAGATGGCCCCGGCTCGTTCGCCAGCCGCAAGCGCCTGATCGTAACGGCCGAGCAACAACAGCGACTGAATCGATCCACTCAGGGTTCGGGCGAGTTCCGCGTCTTCTCCGGTTTGTTCGAAGAGAGCAATCGCCTGCTCGTGAAGGCTGACTGCCTCGGTGTGCTCGTCAAGAGCGTACAGAGCGTTGGCCTTGGCGCGCAAGCTTTTGGCTAACAGGCTTGGATTGCCGATGGCTTGGGCCACGTCGAGGGCTGCGTCTGCCAACCGCTTGGCGAGATGCGTGTCGATGCGGACCTCTTGCCAGACCTTTTCGGTGAGCGTGGTGACGACTTCGGCCCAGGCGACGGCAGGATTCTGCTTGACCAATTGGGAACGGGCCGGGCCATCGGCGAGCGCGAGTAGGCGCTCGATGATGGAATCGACTTCGGTCTTTCGGGCCGCTTGGACGGTCATTGTTGACTCACTGGGCGCTCATTGGTTAGTCAGGGCAGCTAGAAGCCGCGTTTCTCCAAATGCTTTTTCAGAAAGGCGAGGCAACGGCCTCGAATCGCGCCGATCGATCCGGTCGCCATTCCCAATTCTTTGGCGACATCGGCGTAGGGGCGCGCGGGAATTTCAAAAAATAAAAGCCGCACCATGCGTTCACATTTTTCAGGCAATTCGGTGATGGCGTCGCGCAAGATCTGTTCCTGCTCGAGCTGCTCCAGCAGGTGCCCGGGGAGGTCTTCATCCTTGTCGTTGCTGCCAGGGGTCGCGGTGTCGGTATCCATGCCCTCGGGAGCAAGTTCCACCAATCTGTCGGCGGCACGCTGGTAGTGCAGACATTTGTGATAGCAGGTCTGCATGATCCACTTCGGCAGCGCGCGATGTTCACGAAGTCGTGGGAGTTCGGTGAGCAGATCGACGCAAACAGATTGGAAAATGTCGGGCGCGTCCTGATGCATGCCAAGCTTGATCGGGATCGAGTAGATGAGGTTTTTATATTTGTCGATGAGGGCTGACCAGGCTTCCTGATCGCCTTTGAGGCAGCGGCGGATCAACTTCGCGTCAGCGGCGTAGTCGTGCGCCGGCCGCTCCTTAGACGGGTCGGGCTTCTCTTTCTGCTGCTGCCGTCCTGTTGCGGCTCCGGTCATCGCACTCCCGCATTGGCGTTTGCACTTTCCTGGGCTCGATCACGTACGAAGAGTTCGTCGGCATTCCACAACGTGTAGGGGTCGATGACCGCGGGATGAAAGTTCCCTACTTTGGCGTCGGCGCTGGACAGGATGTTGGGCGTTCCGAGGAAAATGAACGGGAGATTCTGGGCGATCAATTCCTGAGCGCGATCGTATAACTGCTTACGTTTGGCATAGTCGAGCGTGACCATCTGCTGTTGCATCAACTGGTCGAGTTCGCGCTCCCAATCGGTCGCGGGCTGGGTTTCGCCCAGGTGCCATAAATGCGAGGTGCCGTTGACCGTCCAGACATTGATTTCGGGATTCGGATCGGCATCGCCACCGCCCAAGCCCATGATGGCTGCGTCGTAATCGTAGCTCTGAAAGACACGGTCGATGGTGGCCCGAAATTCGAGCGGGACAACATGCACCTGCATGCCGAGGTGCGAGAGATCGTCTTGTAGCAGCGTGGCCATCTTCATCCGCTGGCTGTTTGACGAGCTGGTAATGATGGAAAATTCGACTGGGCGCGAGGCTGAATCCAGTAACTGGCCGGCCGCGTTCCACGAATATCCAGCCGACTTCAGGGTCTGGCGCGCGTTTTCGATCGACTGGGCCGGATGGGGCAGGTTCTGATTCATCCAGAGCTTGTTGCCCGGCCCCACATTGCCCCACAGGGCGGCGCCGCGTGTGCCATAGACCAGACGGACAATTGACTGGCGATCAACGGCCGCCGATATCGCTCGGCGGAACTTCAAATCGCGAAACCAAGTCTGCCTCGTCGCGACTGCGTCGAGCTTTTTTCCGCCGAGATCGTTCAGGTTAAAGACCAAAAAGTTGTATTCGAGGCTGGGTCCCATGTCGGCGAGCTGCGAAGCCGAGCGCGATTTCTCGCGCGAAAGCAAGTTGTAGTTCTCTGAACTGAGGCGGCTGACGATGTCGGTTTCACCCGCCTCGAAGCGCATGACCTGCGCGTCTTCAGTGCCGACGAACAGAAACACAAGTTCGTCGAGATACGGCAGGCGCTGGTTCTTCTGGTCAACCTTCCAGTAGTAAGGATTGCGCTCAACGATGACGCGTTGGCCGGGCACGTATTGCTTCAGGCGAAACGGTCCCAAACCGGCAACCTCGGAGGCCTGTACGTTTAACGACCAAGCCTCGGCGAAGTGGCCGTCGCGATAAGGCTTCTCCAACAGATGCTTGGGGAGCATGGCGAGCCCGTCGAACAAGCGCTCGGCGGCGGCGTAGGGACGCGGCAGCGCGAACCGCACCGTGTATTGATCGAGCTTGGTAACCACGATGGGCTTGCCGTCGATGATGAGCAGATCGCGTTGCGGCGAATCGACAGCTTCGTCCATGTAAACGGTGAAGGAGAAGATGACGTCGTCGGCGTCGAAGGGATGGCCATCTGAAAAGCGAATTCCCCGGCGCAGCTGAAGGGTGAACGTGCGGCCGTCGGGAGAGATCTTCCACGATTTTGCGAGCGCTGGTTCGGTCTGTTGCGTCGACCGGTTGATTTCGATCAGATCGCCCATGAGGCGTCCGATAACCTCGCGCGAAGCAACGTCGGTCTCGGTGACGGGATTGAACGTCTTCGGTTCAGCGCGCTGACCGATAGTGAGGTGGCCGCCGTAGTGGCCAGCGACCACATCTGCCTGGTTGACGATGCGCATCAATTCTTCGCCGGGTTGCGGGGCGTCGGGAGACGGCGCGGCGGCAAAGCATACGCCTGCGAACAGGCACACGTGTAGGGTTAGGCGAGCAGTGACTTTCATGAAGACCCCTTACCCCACAGAACGTGTTGATTAAGACGATTTTAACCGGGAATGAAAGAGGTCTGCGAGGTAACCGTAGAGTACGGAAGTAACAACCAAAGCGCCTGCGGGAGCCAGCAACCATCCGTAAGAAACCAACACGCTGTATTGCTGGAGAGTGCTGAGCATGTTACCCCAGCTCGGGGTCGGCTCGTTGACTCCGAGGCCGAAGAACGACAGCGTGACCTCGGCGGCGATGTAGCGAGGAACCAGTAGAGCGGCCTGGGTAAGGAGCAGGCCAAAGGTTTCGGGCAGAATGTGGCGACGCAGCAGATAGAGGTGCGATCCGCCAAATCCGCGGGCTGCCAGGACATAGTTTCGGTTGCGCGCGCTGAGAACGATTCCCCTCACCAACCGAGCGGGACGCGCCCAGCCAATCAGGCCGATCACTCCGGTCAAGAGAAAGAACGTGCGCAGCGTGCTCAAATGAAGGGGCAGGAAAGCGCGCACACCGAGCAGGAAATACAGCCATGGCAGGGAGAGAAATAATTCGGTCACGCCCATCAGCGATTCATCGACCCAACGTCCGCAGTATCCCGCGATGATGCCGAGGACGGTGCCGGCGAGAAGCGCGATCAACGTTGCGGCGAGACCGGCGGCAACAGAAATCTGGCCACCAAACAGAATGCGGGAGAATTCATCGCGCCCAAAACCGTCGGACCCGAACAGAAAGATTTTGGCGGGCTGGGCGACTCCAAACAAGTGACGGTCGGTCGCGAAGAGGCCTATGAGTCTGTAACTCGGGCCACTTACAAAGAAATGTATGGGATAGGAGCGGCTTCGATCTTCTTTATAGGTTTCGGCGTCGTCACCCTGGACCGCGCTCGTCCAGGCGTAGACGAACGGGCGCAGATGAAAGCCTGATGCGTCGATGAAATGCACTCGTGTCGGTGGAGCGTAGGGGAGGTCGCGATCCTGAACCGCGGGGTCGTAGGGCGCAAAGAAACCAGCGAAGAGCAACACTGCGTGAAGCGCCACGAGCGCTACGACGAGTGCCACCACGAGGGCCGGGATTGCACTTTTACGCGGCATGGAGTCCCTGTTCGGCTTCAGCTTTATCTTCGTTGCCGCGTATACGCGGGTCTAATGCTGACAACAACATATCGGCGACGAGATTCCCCATAACCATAAACAAGGCCGATAGCATAATGCCGCCGATCACGAGATATAAGTCGCGGGATAACGTCGCCTCGAGAATGAGTGGACCGAGACCGGGCCATCCACAGACGACTTCCACCATGAGCGATCCACTGAGCAAACCAGCAAGCGAGAAACCCAGCAGCGAGATGGCTGGGTTCGCGGCGACCGGCAAGACGTGGCGAAAAAGCAGCCGGGTACGGCTGATCCCAAATCCGCGAGCGGCCTGAACATAGGGAGATTGGAGCGTTTCGAGGACGCTGGCGCGAACGTGCCTGACGATTACGGCGGTTTCCGCCAGAACCAGAATGCAGACCGGAAGGACGAGATGACTTATAACGTCCTGTAACTTCGCCCACATCGATAAGCTTTCGAAATCGGCAGATATCATGCCGCCAGTGCGCAAGATCCCCCAACGAACCGCGACTGCAAGCAGCGCCACGGCGAGCACTAACTCTGGAACCGAGATGAGAAATGCGCTCGCGAGGGTAATTAACCTGTCGAGTAAACCGCCGCGACGACTGGCTGCCCAAACACCAAGAGGAACAGAGATTATCCACGTCAGAAGAAGCGCCGTGGTGGTGAGGAGCAGAGTATTTTTCGCGCGACTCCAGAGCAACGGCGTCACCGGGCTGTTATAAGCGATGGAAATTCCGAGATCTCCGCGTAGAGCAGATTTCAACCAGCGCTCGTAACGCACGACCAGCGGCTGATCGAGGCCGTAGTGGGTACGCAGGTTTGCGATCGTTTCCGGGGAGATCTGCGGGTTCAGGCGCATTTCATCAAAGAAGCTTCCCGGAGCCATCTCTGTGAACAGGAAGCAAAGGATGGAAACTCCGAACAGCAATAGAGCTGAGCGCGCCAGCCGGCGGACAATGAAACTCACGCGGAGGCTCCTGCGATCTGGGCGAGGTTCGATCCTGCGGCTTTCGCTGCGGCCACTAACTTCTTGGTTGTGGAGTGGTTCGCTTCGGAGATGATCTGCCGCGTCGGGCCGACCTCGACGGTCTCGCCTTCGGACATTACTCCAATCACATCCGCCAACAGCGTGACTAATGCCAGATCGTGAGAGATTAAAAGATAGGTCAGCGAGTGTGCGGCCTGTAGGTCGAGTAACAGGTTCGCAATTTGTGCCTGGGTCGATAAATCCAAGCCGGAAAGCGCTTCATCGAGAACCAGTAACTGCGGACGCAAAGCAAGCGCCCGGGCAAGGGCAAGACGTTGACGTTGCCCACCGCTGAAGTGAAGAATCGATCGATTCATCCAGGCGGCAGAGAGTCCTACTTCGATCATCAAGGCGCGGACGAGATCCCGTCGTTCGCTTGCGCCCGGAGTATCGTGGGCTTTGCAGTTGATCAGCAATGGCTCTTCGATCACATCGAGCGCTGAGAAGCGCGGGTTCATCGAAGTGACCGCGTCCTGGAAGACCATTTGAACGTCGGCTCGGAACGGCGCCAGATCGCGCGACATGAGCTGTGCGATGTCGGTCCCACCAATCAGGATAGAGCCTGAATCTGGACGCTCCAGTCTGGTGACGCATCGCGCTACGGTGGACTTTCCCGATCCCGACTCGCCGACAAGTGCAAATGTCTGGCCGCGCGGAATATAGAAATCAGCACAGCTCACGGCGGCTACCGGCAGACGCTTTCGCCACAAGCCACCTCGGACGTAGCGTTTGGTGAGTCCCTGGACGCGCAACAATGCTTCGGGGACGCTTGCCGAATTATTGGGCGAATTGATCGGCGAGTCCGTTGGCAAGTTACTCCCCATATTTAAAGCAGTTCACGGGCCGCGACGGCTCGGGAATAAATTGGCTCGGATAGCGGCGCGAACAAATTTCCATGCGCTCGGAACAGCGCGGTTCGTAGCGACAACCAGGAGGCCATTGATCTGGGTTCGGCGATTCTCCGTCGATGGCCGAAAGTCGCGCCCGTGCGGCCGGGGCCGGGGACGACACCAGCGCGAGAATCGACTCTTTTGCGAGGCGGAGCAGCGCCTGGGTGTAGGGATGGAAGGGGCGCGCGAAAATCTGGGCGCTGCTGCCGACTTCCACGATGCGGCCGGCATACATAACGGCGATGCGATCGGCAAAGCCAGCAAACAAGGCAGGGTCGTGACTGATGAAGAGGATCGCCATGCCGTGTTGCTTTCGAATCCGCGAAAGCAGTGCGACGATTTCAGTCTGCAACGGGGCATCGAGTTTGCTGGTCGGTTCGTCTGCGATCAGAAGTGCGGGACGGCATGAAACCGCCTGCGCAATGGCGATACGCTGACGCTGACCTCCGCTCAGTTGGTGAGGATATGCTGTGTAGATTTCGCAGGCGTTGGCATTGCCGAAGCCGACCTCGCCAAGCAACTCCAAGACACGCTCGCGGCGTTGCTCGGCTGGCAGCGGTAGGTGAGCGCGCAGAGCCTCGCTGACTTGGGAACCGACGGTCATCACAGGGTTCAAAGAGAGTGCGGGGTCTTGCGGGATCATGGAAACGATCCGTCCGCGGATAGCGCGCAGTTGGCTCTCCGACAATTTCATCAAGTCCAGTTTCATCAGATCAGGGCCGCTGACGGTCAGCGATCCGGCTTCGCAGGAGGCGTGCGGAGGAAGCAAACGCAGCATCGCGCTGGCCAGCGTACTTTTGCCGGAGCCGGACTCTCCCAGTATGCCGACGACTTCGGCCTGGCGAATGTCGATGCTGACGCCGTCTACGGCGCGGATGGGAACGCCGATCTCCGGCGAGTAGGTGACCGTGAGATCCCGGACTTCAACGAGATTGGCTTTTTCCTCATCCATGTGTGTCATTCATGGTTGCGTCATCCAGGGGCGGCAATCCCACTTGTTTGATCTTACCCACGGCGCGGTCGCTCGCAATTGCCTAGTAAGGAGCGGCGAATGCGCGGGGCATAGCGGAGTGTGGGCCGGGGCTAAAGCCCTGTCTGTTTTCACACAGGAACGCGGTCCTGAAGAGCCGCTATTCCACGGCGACGCGGACATTCGGGCGCTTTCCACACCACGCCGATGCGCGTATTCAGCTGTTCTTTGGTAAGCCGTCAAGCCGGGCCCTGCGGGCGATTTCGGGGGTGGTATCTAGTATCCTAGTAATGGAGTTCGTTGTAGTGGAGTCTGTTGCCTATGCAGATGGTGATTGACGTTTTCGCGCAGATTTTTGGCACCCTTTGGGCGCACAAACTGCGTTCGTTCCTCACCATGTTTGGGATTGCGTGGGGAGTGGGTTCCCTGCTGCTTCTGGTCGGGCTCGGGGAAGGCTTCCGCAGCGGCAACAAGCGCGGACTCTCCGAGTATGGCGAAAACATCATGATGATCTTTCCGGGGCGCGCACCGGCGGTTCAGGGCAGCATCAACTCGGCGCGGCAGTACCGGCTCACCTACCAGGATTACCTCGACATCAAGAAAGAAAGTCCGCACATCAAGGCCATCACGCCGGTTCTGGCAACCACCGACGTTCATGCCGTAAGCGAGTTCGCCACCGCCAGCGGACAGCTTACCGGGGCCGAACCGCAATACAACGGAATTCGCTTTTTGCCGCTGAAGCTGGGGCGCTGGCTTAACGATCTGGACGAAACTCAAAAACGCAACGTCATCGTTCTGGGAGATGAGATGACGCGGAATCTTTTTCCGGGGCGCCCGGCGGTGGGTGCGTTCGTGCTGATGAACGGCTTTCGTTTCGAAGTCGTCGGCACCCTAAAGCGCGTCGGGCGGGGCGACGATAACTCGACGAACACCCGAGCCTATATTCCTTTTCAAGTCATGCGCAGTAATTTCCCGATTAAGGGTGAAGAGGCGTTCGACGCGATTACGGCTATTAATTTTCAACCCCGCATCGCCGACGAACACCTGATCGCTCTCGACGAAGCGCATCGCGTGATCGCCCGGAACCATCACTTCGACTATCGCGACGAAGACGCGTTTGAAGGCTGGGACACGGTGAAGCAGGCGCAAATGATGGGAACCATCTTCGATGCGATGAATGAGTTTCTGGGCACCGTCGGGCTGGTGACTCTGGCTCTCGGGGCCATCGGCGTGGTCAACATCATGTTGATCGCGGTGACCGAGCGTACGCGCGAAATCGGCTTGCGCAAGGCTCTGGGCGCGACGAACCGCAGCATCATGCTGCAATTTTTCGCCGAAGGTATTCTGCTGACGCTGGCCAGCGGCCTCATCGGTATGGGACTAGCTGGTGGACTGATGGCGTTGCTTAGCAATTACAATGGGGCCGGTGGATTCGATCCGCCACGCCTGGTTCCGAGGACTGCAATTCTTGCCATTGCCAGCCTGGCCGTGGCAGGCGTAGCCGCCGGACTCTACCCTGCCCGCAAAGCCGCCGGACTGGAGCCAGTCGAAGCGCTAAGGCAGGAATAATGCCATTTGATCTTCAGCCGACTTTGAAGGGCGACCTTCTCACGCTCAGACCGCTCCAGCCCGAGGACTACGACGAACTCTACGCGGTTGCTTCCGATCCGCTCATTTGGGAACAACATCCAATGCGGCAGCGATACGAAGAAGAGGTCTTCAAAGGATTTTTTCGCGAAGGCCTGGAATCGGGCGGCGCATTGATTGCCATTGACGCGAAAGACGGCCGGGTCATCGGGTCATCCCGATTCGGCGGATACGATCCAGACCGAGGTGAGATCGAAATTGGTTGGACGTTCCTGGCGAGGTCGCACTGGGGCGGCGTCTACAACGGGGAGATGAAACGACTCATGCTGCTACACGCCTTCAAGTTCGTGTCCAGTGTCGTCTTCCTTGTGGGCCCGCAGAACGTGCGCTCGCAGAGAGCGGTCGGAAAAATTGGCGGAGTTCGCGTCGGTTCAAGGGTTAACGCAGCGGGCAGAGACAACTATTTGTATCGAATCACTGCTTCCACATTCCTGGGGACCCTCGAAACGACTTCGAAAGGGGCAATCCGTTGATGCGCGATCTGCTCCAGGAATCGTACAACGCGATGCGCCACAACCGTCGGCGTACGGCGTTGACCATGCTCGGCATGGCCTGGGGCATTGCGACGGTCGTCATGCTCCTCGCTTACGGAGACGGCTTCGGGCGGGCATGCGCCAATATCTTTGCCAACTTCGGGACGAAGCTTTTCATCGTGGTTCCGGGCCGGTCGTCGATGCAGTCCGGGGGCGAGAAGGCTGGCGCACCGATTCGTATCACGCTCGACGACGTCGATCTGCTCACCACCAACATCCCGCAGATCACCCATATCACGCCGAGTTGCAGTAAGGACTCGACGATACAGTACGACGCGCGCTCTTTCACCATGAACGTCAATGGTGAATATTCCAACACGTTTGCGATTCGCGCTTTGGCGCTTGGACAGGGGCGGTTTTATAACTCGGAGGATCAGCTCCAACGCGCGCGGGTTGCGGTGATCGGGTCCGAGAGCAAAGAGAAACTCTTCTCGGGACGCAACGCTCTCGGGGAATACATCCGCATCGACGGGATCAGCTTTGAAGTCATCGGGATTCTGGGCCCCAAGATGCAGGCGGGCGACGACAATATCAACCGGGTCGTGTACGTCCCGTTTACGACTATGAGCGACCTCAAGGACACGCACTACCTCGACTCGATCTGGTTTAACTACGAGACCAACGACTATGAACGGATTGAGCAATCTGTGCGCTACATCATGGCTGCGCAGCACAAGTTCAATCCTGCGGACCGGCGTGCTCTGTTCGTTTTCAATCTCATGGAGCAGGTACATCAGTTCGAAGTGATCACGATCGGATTGAAAATTCTGCTCGGCTTTATCGGGACACTGACGCTCGGTATCGGCGGTGTCGGGTTAATGAACATCATGCTGGTGTCGGTCACGCAGCGCACGCGGGAAATTGGGGTGGAAAAGGCGCTGGGCGCGCGTCCGCGCTATATCTTCTTGCAGTTTCTGGCCGAGGCCATGACGATAACGGGCATGGGGGGGCTTGGCGGCATCATTCTCGCCTACTTGGTTTCTTTCTCAGTAGGCAGGCTTACGCTCTATAGCGCGATGGCGAAACATGCCGAAGCGGGCGATATTCGGCTCAGCATTAACCCCGTCACGCTGATCGTTGCCGTGCTGATTCTAGGCGTTGTTGGGCTCATCAGCGGCATGATTCCCGCGATTCGCGCCTCGCGACTCGATCCGATCGAAGCGCTGCGCTACGAATAACGAACGTTACCCTTCCACAGAACTGACAGGAATCCCGGCGATGCAGCGCAACATCTAGGTAAAAGTGGTGTTGTCAATATTAGTATTGATATTGAAATTGAAAGGAATGGGTGAAAAATGAAGAAACTGATTGGATTGCTCGCCATATGTTTCGCATTTTCTCTTTCAGCGGTGGCGCAGCACGAGGGCCATGGCGGCGGCAGCCGACCGGAGGTTGGAGGTGGCCACGACAATATTCCAAAACATGGTCCGGGAAGAGTTGAAACTCCGCATGCGGTTGAAGAAAATCGGCATTTCAACGAGCATGCAGGGCATCCTGACGCTCCGCACGTGGACCGCGGCAAGGCTTGGGTCGGCCATGATACCGGCCGCGCCGACGTTCACTATCGCTTGGATCATCCGTGGGAGCATGGCCACTTCACCGGTGGCTTCGGGCGTAGCCACGTGTGGCATCTTGGCGGCGGTGGTCCGGGACGCTTCTGGTTTGGCGGGTTCTTTTTCTCAGTCGCTCCTTACGATGTTGGATTCTGCAACGGCTGGTTATGGGATTCGGATGACATCGTCATCTATGACGATCCCGACCACATTGGCTGGTACCTGGCGTACAACGTCAGGCTCGGAACCTACGTCCATGTGGAGTATTTGGGAAGGTAGTGCGGCGGGAAGTACTGATGTAATTTCGGAGGAGAAGACGGGCGGGGTCGCCCGTCTCTCCACCCGCAGAACGATTTATTTCTGGTCTGGGTTCTTCTCGTCGGTATCGGGCTTTTTCTCGTCAAGACTCTTGTCGTCTTTCTTCTCAGCCTTCTTTTCTTCTATCGAAACCAGCTCGACTTCAAAAATCAGAGTCGCGTTGGGACCAATCTGGCCGCCGCCGGCTCCTTGCTGTCCGTAGGCCAGGTCGGAGGGGATGAAGAGTTGCCACTTCGATCCCACGGGCATGAGTTGCAAAGCTTCCGTCCAGCCCTTGATTACCTGACTGACACCAAACGTCGCTGGGCCGCCATGCTTGGAGGAGCTGTCGAATTCCGTTCCGTTGATGAGTGTGCCCTTGTAGTTACACTTCACGGAGTCGGTGGCGGCGGGCTTTGGGCCGGTGCCAGCGGTCAAAATTTTGTACTGCAAGCCGCTCGGGAGAACGACAACACCGTCTTTCGATTTATTCGCCGCCAGGAAGGCCTCGCCTTCGGTCTTGTTTGTGGTCGCGGCCTGTTGCATCTTTTCCTGCTGCTGTTTGCGGACGTCGTTCTGCACTTCGGTCAGTACGGCCTTGGCTTCGTCTTCCGTCAGGCGCGTCTTGGTCCCGGCGAGGGAGTCTTTCAATCCCTGGGCCACCAGGGCGGGGTCGATATCGACCGATTGCTTTTTCAGGTTCTGTCCAAGCCCCGAGCCGATATTCATTCCCAATGCGTAGCTGAACTTTTGCTTCCGAGTGGTCAGCGCTGGTGCGGCCGCTGCCGTGCCCGTCTTCTTAACCGGGGCCTTCGCCGTGGTGGCGGCCTTCGGAGTTGTGGCTGCGGGAGCCGCTGGAGTCGTTGCCGCCGGAGTGCTGGTTGCTGGAGTCTGGGCGTAGCCATCTCCGGCGAGCATCGTCGCTGCGGCCAATAGTAGAGCTGCTGTGAGAGATCTTTGCATCCGTCTATTGTCACATTGCGCCGCATTCTGCGCCACATCGCGGCCCAGCGAAGGTAACGTATTTACCTGTTGTTAATGTTGCCCAGGCGGTTGGAACAGAGCACCCGACATGGCTATAATCGGCCTATGAAACGGTCTCGCTTTCTCTCCCTCGCACTGCTGGTGGCAGCGTTCGCAACGGCCAGTTCGGCCAAGATGCTGGTTCGGATCAAGGATGGCCAAGGCAAGGTCGTTGGATCAGCGATTCTTTGGGAAGCCGGGGCGGACGGCATTGGCCTGGAAGTCAACTTCGATAGTCTGCCGCCTGGAGAACATGCCATCCATTTTCATCAGAATGCAAAATGCGAAGGGCCGGACTTCAAGTCTGCGGGTGGGCACTTCAATCCCGATGGAAAGAAACATGGACTGGATAATCCGGAAGGGCATCATGCTGGAGACGGTCCGAACTTCACTGTTGGAGCGGACGGCAAAGCGCATTTCAAGCGCGAGGATAAAGACGTGACGCTCGGCACCGACAGCCATTCGCTATTCAGCAATGGAGGGACGTCGATCGTCGTGCATGCCAAAGGTGACGACCAGAAGACCGATCCCGCAGGCAACTCGGGCGATCGCATCGCCTGCGGGGTAATCACGAAGTAGAAGAAGCGGCTGTGTCTATTTTGTCCGCCGCCCCCGAGTGAACGCGCGCTTATTTCGGCGCGGGCACGTAGATCGCCGGAACATTTTGTTTGCTCACCATCTCGTTCAGCGCGGGCAAATCCTTCGCCATTAGCTCGCGATATTGCGCCAGCAAGGGTTGCGCTTCTTTTTCGAGCTCCGAATAGACTTCATATTGCTGCCGGGTCGGCGCAGCGTCGGCCGATTCCACGCTGAAGAGCATCGAGTGCAGCCGCTCATCGATCAGCACCGGATAGTTCAGGTTCGACTCTGAGCTCTTCGAGTTGACCTGGAGCAACTGCGACTCCAGATCGAAGCTCTTCTTGTCGAAATCTTTGGCAGCGGTAATGATCGGGGCATAGCGCGCATCATCGCCGAAGCGCCGACTGAGTCCGCGCGTTTGCACTCGCACTTCACGGATCGCGCCGATCGCCTCGTGGATTTCCGAAACCTGCGCCACGATTTTGTGGCCCAACTCAACCTGCTTCTGAACATCGTCGTTCGTAGCCTTGACGCGTGGATCGAGCTTCAGTTCCAGGGGCGCGGTGTACGACTTTCCGTCAGCCGTCAGGCGTACCTGATAGGTGCCCGGACCGACCATAGGACCTCGATTGCGGAATTCCGCGCCGGGTTCGCCCGCCAGCGGCGTCGGTCCCTGGGTGCGTAGATCCCAGGTAAAGCGGTTGACGCCGACTTCGGTTGGAATCTTTTCATTGGGCGGAGTTTGATCGGGCCACTCTGGGGGCGTATCGGCGTCCTTCTTTTCTTCGTTGGAATAACGGCGCACAACTTTGCCCGAGGCGTCGAGAAATTCGAGAGCGACGACCCCGTTGGGCATAGTGGGCAGATAGTAGTAAACGATGGCGCCAGATGGCGGATTGTCGCCCACGGGTTGGCGCCGTTCAAAGAAATCAGGCCAGCGCAAGCGATACGTGAGCCGCGGCTTGTAGAGCACAGCTTCGGTCGCGGCTTTCGAAGTGGTTGCGCGCAAGGGCGTCAGGTCGTCGAGAATCCAGAAAGCGCGCCCGTGCGTTGCCACCACGAGATCGTCATTCTTGACGATCAAGTCGTGGATGGGGCTGATCGGCAAATTCAATTGCAAAGATTGCCAGTTCGCTCCGCCATCGAACGAAACGTAGAGCCCCGTCTCGGTGCCGGCATACAGCAGATTCTTTCGCACCGGATCTTCACGCACAACGTGCGTGTAAGCGCCGTCTGGAATGCCGTTGGTGATTTTCGTCCACGACTTGCCGAAATCGGTGGTCTTGTAGAGATAGGGCCTCACATCATCAAGTTTGTGCGTGTCAACCGCAGCGTATGCCGTGCCTGCGTCGGAAGGCGATGCGTCGATAAGACTGACCAGACTCCATTCGGGAATCCCCTTGGGCGTAACGTTTGACCAATTCTTGCCGCCATCGCGGGAAACTTGAATAAGGCCGTCGTCAGTACCGGCCCACAGTAAATCCTTTTGCACGGGCGATTCCGCCAGCGTGAAGACGATGTCGTAATACTCGACGGAAGTGTTGTCTTTGGTGAGAGGGCCCCCAGAGGAACCCTGCTTGCTCTTGTCGTTTCTGGTGAGGTCAGGACTGATCGCCGTCCACGTTTTGCCTTCGTCGGTTGTCTTGAAGACGCGCTCGGCGGTGGTATAGACAGTGTTTGGATCGTTCGGCGAAATCACGATCGGATGCGTCCATCCGAGGCGGTAGTGCAGGTCGCCCACGCCATGGCCTGAACTGTCCATCGGCCAGACGGAAACATCTTGTTCCTGGTTGCTGCGGCGATCGAGACGAGCGACGACACCGCCGCCAGATCCGGCATAAATGATGTTGGAGTCACGTGGATCAGGCGCGAGATAGCCGCTCTCTCCGCCTCCGGCGTCGAACCAGTGTTGGCGGCCGACATAGCCATCGTCGGTGCGGCTGGAGATGCCTATGGTCGTGTTGTCCTGCTGCGCGCCGTAAACCTTGTAGAGAAAATCGTTGTCGGCGGCGACATGATAGAACTGCGCCGTCGGCTGGTTGTATTGCGTGGACCAACTCTTGCCGCCGTCGACGGAGATGGTCGCTCCACCGTCATTGGAGTTGATCATGCGATTCGTATTCTGGGGATCGATCCAGAAGCCGTGATGGTCGCCGTGAGGCGCGGGGAGAAGATTCAGCGTCTTGCCGCCGTCGGTCGAGCGGAACATGCCTGTGTTGAGCATGTAGACCGTATCGGCGCTTTTTGGATCGGCGAAGATGTGCGTGAAATACCAGGCGCGCTGCGTGAGACGCTGATCGTCGTTGATACGCGACCAGTTCTCGCCGCCGTCATCGGAGCGATAGAGCCCGCTGTCTTTCGATTCGATCAGGGCATACACGCGATTCGAGTCGGCACCCGACACACTGACACCGATGCGCCCGAGAATGCCCTCGGGAATGCCTTTGCCTTCGAGGTGCTTCCATGTGCTGCCACCGTCGGTCGAACGATAGAGGCCGCTGCCAGGGCCGCCGCTTTCGAGACTCCACGGAGTGCGCTGAATCTGATAAAGCGCGGCGAACATCACGTTTGAGTTGTGCGGATCAACCGTGAGTTCGATCGCTCCGGACTTGTCGTCTTTATAAAGAACCTTATCCCAGGTTTTGCCGCCATCGGTGGTGCGGAAGACTCCGCGCTCCGAGTTCGGGCCATAGGCGTGGCCGAGCGCCGCGATCAAGACATGGTCGGAATTTCGAGGATCGATCCAGACACGCGCGATGTGCTGCGTATCTTTCAATCCAATGTGCTGCCAGGTCTTGCCGCCGTCGGTGGACTTGTAGACTCCATCGCCGTAGGAAATATTTCCGCGGAGGCATGATTCGCCTGTGCCCACGTAAATCACATTCGGGTTCGATTCCGAAACGGCAATCGCGCCGATCGAGGAGATCATGCCCTTGTCGGAGAGCGGCTGCCAGCTCACGCCGCCATCGGTGGTGCGCCACACGCCTCCGCCAACGCCACCGAAGTAGTAAGTGAAGGGACTGCCGGGCACTCCCGTCACAGCCAGGACGCGGCCGCCGCGAAACGGGCCGATGTCGCGCCATTTCATTCCCGCGAATTGGGATTCATTGTAGGTTTGAGCAGCCGCTGAAATTGCGAGCGCTGCGAACAGGGCGCACCACATCACTAGACCGCGAGACTTCATGGACAACCCCCAGGAAGAGAAGCTTGTAGATTACGACCGATAATAGTAACGCATCGTCAACGCAACTCGACCCGGTTGAGGTGTAACTCGGCCCGCTTCATTTGCGTTTTATCCCAGAATTCGCTCAGCGGGAATTCACTCACCGAAAAGAAATTCGAGCGCCTCCGGAAACCTCGCTGCCCAGGCGGATTCGGTGTGGGTTGCGCCCTCATCGATACGGACCCGGAGTCGTTCTTCGTCCAGACCTGCCTGGCGAAGAATCGATTCGAGGTCGCGGACGTAAGCGACCGTCCGCTCGTCCGTTTCCTCGCTCCCCACCTCGTGCGTTCCCACGCCGAGATAGACCCGGGACGGCCAATTGCGCGACTGGCGGCACTCGTCAAGAATTCTATGGTTCGCAACGAACAATGACGGGCTCTCGATCAGCAATTTTCCGAACACTCCCGGCGCAGCGAGTTGCGTGAACAGCGTGACCAAGCCACCAAGGGAGGAGCCACCGAGCCCAGTATTTTCCGGGCCCGTCAGAATCGGATATTTCTTTTTTATGAGCGGCATGACTTCATGGCGTAGAAAATCGGGATAGCACTTCCCTTTTGCCAGAAACACTTTTGGATCTTGCGATCGATAAGGAACGTATTCGCGCGCCCGATGCCTGGTGTTGTCGATGCCGACGACGATCAGAGGAGGAATTTTATTTCGGGCGATCAATCGCGACGCGGTCTCACCGACTGCCCAATGCACTCCCGCAAAGGCAGTTGCGGGTTCAAACAGATTCTGCCCGTCATTCAAATAGAGCACTGGATAGCGCGTGGCGCCGGTACCGTCATATTGCGGTGGCAGCCAGACTCTGAGGAAGCGTGTGTTCGCGAAGATGGCGCTGCGAAGTTCGTGCAACCACAAAACGCCGCCGGCGATGGGCGTCGATTCGGCCGGCGTGAGCGCGGCTCTGGATTTTCTGGGCGTGGGCTGCGGCATGATGGGAATCAAAAGTCAGGATGATGCGGACTGGCCTCTGGCCTTCCACCAGATCACCGCCGAGAGGAGCGTGGTTAACGTAATCAATGCCAACGAACTCAGACACAGGATGCACCAGACGCCGAGGACGTGGCCTTCGATATATGTGAGATACAAAGCGAACGCCAGACCCGCAGCGGCTGCGGCGAAGAGCAGGGTCGGCGTCTCGCGCCGTCCCCGATAGACCGTAGCCAATCCAGCAAGTGCCGCGTATCCCAGCATGCCGATCAAGGCAACGGGAATTCCAAGGATCGAAGAATACTCGCTGCGGTTGACAATATCGCAACTGAAGTTCTCTCCGATCTCGCAGTAGGCGGTCTTTGAAGTTGCGAAGTGATGCTGGAGCGACACGGAAGAGATGACGACTCCGCACACCGCCAAGACAGCGACCGCAGTCATCAGGCGTGTAATCAAATTACTCACTGAAGCGGACATCCGGTCCGGTCGCTGAGTTCTTCGAGAGTGAAAATGCGGTCGACGCGTTCTCCGGTTGGCGGAAACTGCCAGGTGGGATAGTGCTTGATGCCTTCGTCTTTGCAGACCTGCGATTGGCCGTGCAGGTCGCCCTTGATGCCGCACTCCACGTAGGGAGCGTATTCGAACGACGCGCCAAATTTCTCTTTCTGCTCCTGGCAATGCGGACACCACCACGCTCCATACATCTTGACCCCGCGCGTGCCCAAGCAACGGGCAAAGGCATCGTACCGATGCTCGCTGCGGTGATAGAAGTAAAACGCCACCCCGGCCGCGACCGCGATCAGCACCACGTAAAAACCAATACGCTTCCAGTCGCGGTTCGAAGTGCTGACTCCTAGCTTTTCTTTTTGGCGCTCTCTACGCTCTTGCGACATGCAGTTTTTATATCACGACTACTGCGCTGTTTCTCCGGACCAGTTTGTCTACACCACCACTTGCAACGCGGACGGCAGCACGTCGATCGTCTGGCACTCCAGGGTGAGCACTTCGCCATCGACCATGACGTCAACTGGGCCATCGAGTTGAAATTCAACTCGGCGGACTGCGTGATGCTCGGCCAGCGGATGCTTGGTATGCGAGCCGTCGTAAAGGGTCGCCAAATTCCGGATCAACCCCAGTCGACCAATCGGCCCCCAGCGTACATATTCGATCAGTCCGTCGTGCGTGGACGCATCGGGAGCGATCATCATGGTGCCGCCGGTATATTTGCTGTTGTTGAATGTGAGAAAGAGGCAGCGTCGTGCATCAAACTCCCGCTGATCGTCATAGCGCACCGGAAAGGGACGCCGGTTGAGCCGCGCCAGGCAAAGAAAAATCGACAGAAGATATCCGAACTGTCCGAGACCTTGAAACCGCCGGTGCCGGAGCGCCGCGACGTCGGCCGTAAATCCAACGCTCAGCAGATTTGTGTAATAGATCGCTCCACCCTTGTGCTGCAATCGCAGGACATCGCAAGCGCGCGAACGTCGTGCTTCGAGCGCGCGCATGGCATGCTCCAGTCCGTCTTTGTCGTCCGGACCTTCGACGAAGTCTTTCAGGAAAGAATTTCCCGTACCCAGAGGGAGAAATCCGAGCGTTGGAATCTGATTCTCATCGGCATTCTCAGACGCACTCTCCGATGTACTGTCTGGGAACAATCCGTTGACGATTTCATACGAGGTGCCATCTCCACCAACCGCCAGAAACTTGCGATACCCGCGCGCGTAGGCGTCGCGCGCAATCCGCGTAGCCTCGCCCGGAGCACCGGTCTCCACCTTTTCGAGCGCGATGCCAGTCGAGCGCAAGCGAGCAAGAGCAGCATCCACACGCTCGCCGCAGCGCCCCCCACCAGCCGCCGGATTGATGATCGCAAGAAAAGTATCGGTCACGCAGCTCTCAGCTTTCAGCTATCAGCTCTCAGTAAAAGCACAAATCACATACGCAGGCAGCGCCACGTCTCAACTGATGGCTGACAGCTGACGGCTGCACTTCAGAACTCAACGACTGCCGCACGGGTCGTCGCAGTGTAGATCTCCGTCGCCAGTTCTCCGCGTTTGATTTTCAGTGACGCTGTTCGCGGGAAATCTTTCTCCCAGATTAGATATCCGCTCACACGCTTGAAGTCGGCCAAACGACGGTTGCGCGCCATCATTTCCTCTTGCAAGCGGCCGTCGAACTGCTGATTCTGTTCCAGACGCAGCACCAGCACGAGCATTTCGCTGCCGAGCGTTTTCTGAGGCCACAGATAATTCGCGGCGAACACGCAATATTCCTTCACCGGAAGGCCGTCAAACACCGATTCGATGTCTTCGGGATAAATATTTTTCCCGCCCTCGGTGACGATCATATTTTTCTTACGGCCAAAAAGCTGCAGATGGCCCTGCGGCTCGAATCGGCCCTGATCGCCGGTCAAGAGCCAACCTTCGACAATGGTCTGCGCCGTCAGCTCAGGATCGTCGAGATAATGAGACATGACGGCGCGGCTTTGGACCGCAACTTCTCCGATCCCATCCGCATCCGGATTCAGGATGCGCACTTCAGTCCCCGGCAGCGGCTTGCCGACGGTGTCGGCGCGAAATGGTTTCAGATCGTTGAGGGTCACGGCTGTGCAAGCTTCCGTGAGGCCATATCCGCAAGTGACGGGAATACCCAGATCGTAGAAGAACTGCAGTGTCGATGGATCGGTAAACGCACCGCCTACAATGAGTGCGAGCAATTCACCGCCAAAGGCTTTGTGCACCTGAGGCAGCAAACGCCGGCTCAACGCAACCCGCGGACACCCTCGCGTCAACGATTTATTCAGCCCGATCAAACGGTCAAGCATCCAGCGCTTCGCGGGCTTCAGCTCATCGAACTTGGCTCGCAGGCCGCGTTCCAGATTCTTGAGCACCATCGGAACCAGGCTCACATAGGTGATGCGATAACGCACAAAGGCATCGCGCACAAACTCGGGACGCAGCGTGCGCAGGTGAACCACACACGCTCCGCAGACGAATGGGCCGATGAACCCGACCATGAAATCGATGGCGTGATTGGTCGGAAGAATACTCAGGTAGCGCACACCCGGCCAGAAGGGATACCAGGCCGTCAGCGAGGCGCACTGCTCGAGATAACTGTCATGCGTCAGCACGCATCCCTTGGGACGCCCGCCCGTGCCTGACGAATACACGATGCAGGCCGTGTCTTCGCGCTGGCGCGGCACAAACTGCGGCTCGCCTTTCCGCTTGAATTCTTCCCAGCGATAGGCGCCGCGCAGGTCCGCTCCCAACGGCGCTTCGGTGACTAACACGATCTCGGCCGTCAGCTTGGGGAACTCGGGCGACTGCGTGATTGCGCGCCACAGGTAATATTCGATGACGAGGAATCGCGCCTTCGAATGCGCCAGGAGTTGCAGTTGCTCCGCGGCGGTCAATTTGTAATCGAGCGGGACGAGCACGCCTCCGCAGAAGAAAATCGAGTATGCCGAAATCAGCCATTTCGACTGGTTCGTCATGATGATAGCGGCGCGGTCGCCAATCTTAAAATCGGCGTCAGCGAGCGCGCGGCAAAGCGGGCCTGCCAAATCCTTGAAATCGGAGTAGGTGAGCCGGACCTTTTCGCGGTCGCGATCGGCTTCAATCAGGCAGGTTTCGTTTGGCCAGCGGTCGAGCGCATCTTGAAGCGCCGCACCGAGGCTGGCATATTGACGAAGATCAAGCATTCAAAGGAGAAAAACAAGAGTCTATCAGATGGACGAAAAGTGGTTGGCGACTAGTGATTAGTTGTTAGTCTTGCCGTTGGCAGACACCGCTCATCGGACGGCCAGTTTTCGCTGATCGCTTGTCACTAGCCACTGGCCAGTAATCACTAGCCACTGCTCTTCACAGTCGCGACTGGATTCGATTCGCCAGGGTGCGGAAGTCTGACACGCCTTGCAGTTCGTAGTCCGGCAACTCGATGTGAAAGTGCTGCTCGAGGCGGGTGAGCAAATCGAGGGCCTGCAGGCTGTCGATGCCGAGGGTTTTGAAGAAGTCGTCGTCGGGAGTGAGCTTCTCGCGCGGTACTTTGAAATGCGCGGCGGCCAGATTCAGAATTTCGTCGAGGGTGTGATCGATTGTCGGCGCTGACATAAGCTGTGGTCCTTCAAGTTACAAATTAGAAGCTGCTTACTGATTCACGGGAGATAAGGCTGCGCACTTTCATTCTCGACAAATGCGCGCAGCCCTTCTTCGACTGCCGGACGGGAATAAAGGTCGCAGAAAATATCGATCTCGCGCTTCAATTCGTCATAGGGAATCGGCTTCACGAACGCCTTGGCCGCAGACGAGGTTCGGCGGTCAAATTTCCCTACCTGGCTTGCGGTGGCGCGCGCGACTCGCAGTGCTTCGCCTTCCGCCGCAATCTGACTGACGAGCCCGACCTGCTGTGCCTTCATGACATTGAAGCTGCGCCCGGTAAGGAGCAAATCACGAACGACGGCGTTGCCCAAATCGCGCTTCAGACGGGGGATTCCGCCGAAGCCAGGAATCAGACCAAGGCGCAATTCAGGAAAGCAGAAGCGCGCCATACGGTCGGCGATAATGATGTCGCAAACTAGCGCGAGCTCGAACCCGCCGCCGAAAGTGACTCCATGCACCGCGGCGATCGTCGTCAGCGGGGCAGCATCGAGCGTGTTCATCACGGCGTGGATGCGTTCGAGAAAGTCGCGCACTCCGCGCAGAGCCGCGGTTTTTTCCATCTTCTGTCCGCGTTCAAACAACTCGCGTAAATCGGCGCCCGCCGAAAACCCCGCCTTCCGCGTCGAGTACACGATCAGAGCGTGGGATTCATTCGCCAACACGGGCAGAGTTGCGGCGAATTTCTCCAGTTCATCGAGCGTCAGCGAACCAATCTCGTTACAAGGATCGCGGTGAAGCGCGAGTTCAATCGCTCCGTTGACGATCTGCCACGAAAGTGTCTGTCCTTTGTAATCCTTCATGCCATCTGCGCTGTCTGATCATGCGGGGCTTCGTTCGCCGCGCCCTTGTTCTTCGAGGCTTCGTTCTTCGAGGCCTCATACATCGCGTCGATTTCGCTGCGAAAGTGTTCACTGATCACGTCGCGCTTGAGCTTGCCGTTGGCCGTCAGCAGGCCGCTCTCGATGATGAAAGGTTCTTCTATGGAATGGAACGCGCGCACCTGCTTGTAATGGGGCAGGCCAGGATTCACGCGGTCGAGCGCCTCCTGCGTTTTTTCGGCAGTCACTTTACCGGTGACGAGCGCGGCCAGATATCCGCGTCCATTGCCGACTAGCACCACTTGAATCGCGTTGGGCAGTTCATGGAGAATTTTGTCTTCAATGGGCTCGGGTGCAATGTTATGGCCCGACCCCAAAATGATCAGATTCTTGAGCCGCCCGACAATCTTCCAATTCCCTTTTTCATCGACTTCGCCCTGGTCGCCAGTGTGGAACCATCCATCGCGCAACACTTTTGCCGTCTCCTCCGGGCGATTCCAGTATCCCGGAAAAATATTTGGTCCGCGGACGACGATCTCTGCGTTCTCCGCCAGCTTCATTTCTACGCCGGTGATCGCGGGGCCAGTACGCCCCGGAATGACGGGCGTATCGGGATCGTCCATGGTGCAGACCGCCGTCGTCTCCGTCAGTCCGTAGACCTGCAATACGGGAATGCCGAGCATCATAAAAAACAATTGCGTCTCGACACTGAGCGGGGCTGAGCCGCAGATCAGCGCTTGCAACTTGCCGCCAATCATCTTTTTGCGAATTGTTGGGAATACGAGCCGATTCGCGAGGCTCAGCCAAACCCCGTCTCCGGTGCGAGCTTTGCCCTCCTGCCGCCGCACCCACGCGCCCTTTGCTTTCGTATAGACCTTCAGGGGCAATCCGCCCGTCTTCCAAAGTTGCTCGTCGACGGCTTTGCGCATGCGTTCGAGAAGGGCTGGAACGTTCAGGAAATAATCCGGCGCTGCCTGCCGCATCTCGGCGGCGATCTTCGCAAGATCGGTATTCAGCGCGAGTTTGCTGCCGCGCAAGAGACAGGTCAACATCATGATCCACGAACCCGCAAAACAAAGAGGCAGGTAGTGGAAGACCGTGTCCTGCAATTCGCCACCGTTCGCGTGGCGAATTCGCATTAATTGATCAAGACGTCCCGAGGTGCATCCGAGCATGTAGCCCACGTTGCCCGCGCTCAGCATCACGCCCTTGGCTTCTCCAGACGTACCCGAGGTGTAGATGATCGTCGCGACGTCGGCGTCCGCGAGCGAGGGAGCAGGGTCATCTGCAGGTTCTCGCCCTGGGGTAAAAACATTTTCAAAACAGAAATATGGCGGTGCCTCAGGCCACGCTGCGACGATCGAATCAGCGAGCAACTTGTCACTGCAGGCGATCACCGACGGCCAGCAGTCCTTCATCATGGCGACGAGTTCAGCCGGAGCCTGGCGCGCATAGAGAGGCACGACAGTCAGTCCCTCGGCCATGATGGCCAGATCCATCGCCACCCATTGCATAGAGTTATGCGCCAGCAGCGCGCATCGATCGCCCTTTTTCAATCGCAATCGCCGCAAGTAGGATCGCGCGATTCGAACCTGCTCCAGCAATTCGGCCGCCGTGAGCGAAACCGGCTGACCATCGCGCATTTCCTGGAGCACGATCGTATCGCCGGTGCGCTCAAGCTTCGCGAGAATGTCTTCGAGAAAGGTCATCGGAGTTGCTGGTTGAAATCGCGGATTCGTAAAACGAAACCCTAGCTGTACGCCGTCACCAGTTGCTTTAGTCCGTCGCTCATCGGCGGAAGATAATCTTCCCAACTCCATTCTCCGCGCCGCGTTGGAAACTCCGGATAACGCCGCTGCACTTCTTCTTCAAAGTAGACGCCCATGCGCGCCATCAGCTTCAAATTTTTCACCACGGTACGCGCGATGCCGTCGGCGATCTGCTCGCCGTCGCGTTCAAGAATTTCGAGCGCGGCGAGCGTCCGTGCTTCAAGATCGACGTCGTCCACGTTCATCAGCAATTCCTGGTGCCCGCGTTCGTTCATCAGGTTCCGAATGCGCTCATCCATCGTGATGCCGGCCGAGGGCACCAGTGCCGGCATCGAAGTCACGATGCCGTGATAACGCGAGGAAACCATCATCCGGCATGCTCGCAAAATGCTTACCAGTTGATACATGTTGTAATCGTCAGAGGTCAGCACCGGGACGCCGCCGAGCTGCTCGGAGATGCGCCGCGCCGGACGCGCATCCATGCGCTCCGTTGCCGCCATGATCACGAATACGTTTTTCTTCTGACGAAAGGCGGCCACGGCTTTCGCGATTGACGTCAGGTAGTGTTCATACGCCTTGTCGGCGGCGGGCCCTGCGTTGTGAAAATAAGGCCCGCGATAATGACTCTCTTTATACGCGCCGGTCAGGCTGTGCAGCGCGGCTTTTGCCACGGACGCTTTCACCGGCCACTCAAACGGATTGATGGGACACACCACCAACACCGGCGTCTTGCCATCCCAGCCAACATCGCGCAAAGCTTTTTGGCCATACTCGGCTCCGAGCGGCTCAAATGTCCACGCGGTGTCAGTACCTAATTCTGTCGGAACGCCCAGCTCGCGCAGAATCTTGCGGGACTCATTGTTGCGCGTGATCACCAGCGAATTTTTGCAATAGCGGCCGCACATCTTCGCCACCAGAGGATCCATGTGCCCGGCCTCTGCGCCGTAACCGACCGAAAGTTTGTTCTCGGCAGCGGCAATTCCGAGCGAGCCGATCATCATAGTCGCAAGCGCGTTGGCAAATTTCGATTTAAACATCGAGCCTTCGCACGCCACCACGCCATGATGTTTGGGAACCTCGTTCGCCAGGAACGGAGGGAAAATATCTGGCAAGCGCACTTGCGATGTGCCTTCGAAGTATCCGCGCGAACGATCGAAGTTGAACGTCATCATGCTGAGATCGACGTTCTCAGGCCCGAGAATTCGCCGGATCTGCCGCAGCATCTCTTCCACGCGCACGTCGGAACCGGTGTTGCGCGTGCCGTTATATCCGGCGAAGAGGAGCTTGAGTTTTTCTCCCGGCTGCCAAGGTTCACGCTTACCCATCATCCACTGGATTTTCTTGGTCTCGATGATGCCCGAGACCCAGGCTTCCAACATAAAATCCATCATGCTGCCGATCCTCCAGCTGAACCCCCGGCTGATCCTCCGGCTTTGGTACTTTCCGGCCACGGCTGATAGGGATACTCAAAATTGTGTTCGCGGCTGAAGCGAAACAGCGGAAAACTATATTTCGAAAACGGCACTGGCTTGCGCCCCATCTCCACCACGGCGCGCGTATTGTCGAACACGGTATTCCAGGTCAGGTAGGGCATAAAAACCTTCATCAGCGCAGCGCCGTGGCCAACGGGACCTTTGCGATTGGCGAGCGTATTGACGGCGCTGCCGAACGTCCCTTCGAGAATCGGCAGGAACACCGGGGCGCGCTTGTCTTGCTCGTCTGCCAAGGCCTGGGTCAATTCCTGAAATGTTTGCGCGTCGTTCCCCGAGGAAAGATGATAGGTGTCGTGGGCCGGAATTTCTTTCATGTGCAGAGTCGAAATCGCGTCGGCCACAAAATCCACATTCACGATGTCGATCTTGTCGTGAGGACGAAACGGCAACACCGGCAATCCAGCCAGAAACACGAATGACCGCACCATGTCGAACTGCGTGGTCTGCGGATAGCGGCTGTCGCCGAGCACAATACTCGGACGAAAAATCGTCAGCGGCACATCGGGGAGCAGTTCGCGCACCATGTGTTCACAGAATTTCTTCGTGCGCGCGTAGGGGTCGTAATCGGACCGCTCCCAGTCAATCGACTGATCTTCCACCACAACTTCGTGGCTGCGCTTCCCTGCTACGGCAACGGTGCTGACGTTAGAAAAGCGGCGCAGGCCGTGGTAGTAATGTGTGCGCCGCGCCAGCTGCAGCACTTCGAGCGTGCCTCGCAGATTCACGTTGAGACAACTTTTTTCTGACTTGCGATTCAGCGAGGCGGCGCAGTGGATCACGGAATCGGTGGTGTGGATGAGGCGATCATAATCGCCCGGTTCGAGGCCGAACTGCGGCGTCGTAAGATCGCCGCGAAAGATCCGAATCTTAGCCTGGAGGTATTCGTAGAATTTCGGGAAAGGAATGTGCAGTTGCAAGGCGTTCCACAAGCGCAACTCTGCATCGCGCGGGTCGCGGCCGCGCACCAGGAGATTCAACGTCGCATCATGCTGTTCGAGCAAATTGGCCGCGACATGCGCGCCGATGTACCCGGTCCCACCGGTCAGGAATATTGCCACGTTGCTCCGTTCGTTCCCGTCTTAATTCTGTCGCTCTCGCCATTTTCTGTCACCGGCGACATGTGCAACTCGCGCGGCGCGCGCGCTTCAAGCGGACGCCCCTCGATCAGGGGATACGTCCATCGCCGCAACGCGGGAATATGGATGTCGATCCAATATTCCCACCAGTCGAGACCGGCCGTGTCATAGCCGAATATTTCTCTCTCCTCCGGCGTAAGAGCCTGCGAGAGCTTCTCCACATTATCCGCGACAAAGTCGTGCTCGTTATGCAAAATGAAAGGTTCGAACAATCCCACTAACTTTTCCACACGCTCCAGATTGCGTTCGGTTTTGGCCAGTGGCTTGGTCATCGCCGACGGCAGCGGCGACATCACCCGCTGGATTGTCTTGATGATCATCTTCTGGGCGGGCGCTGACATCCGCTGGTAACGCTCCTTCGAAACGGGGATCGCATCCAGTCGCAGGCGTAGCCAATACTCCAGACCTTCTTGCGCGCGATAGTGCCGGCGGTGGCCGAGTGAAGTCAGTTCAATCGAGCGCCCCATGTCACACGGATTGGTCACTGAAGTCGCCAGCTGGTACATGGGATCGTGCCGGCGCTCGACAAGCGCTGCGCCGATCAATGTCATACCGTTGCATACCGCATCCACGGGAATAATATCGAGCCGCTTGCGCTCGTTCGACGGCAACTGGCGGAACGAGGTGCCGAGCAAATAGGAGAGCGATGCGGACGTGTTGATGCCTTCGTTCCATCCACGAAAGGGCTTCGACACCGAGGTCTCGACAATTGCCGGACGCACGATCGCGATCGGCAGGCCCGCTCCGTATTTTGCGATCAGAGACTCCGCCAGGCTCTTGGTGAATGTATAGGTATTGGGCCAGCCCAGTTCCTGCGCGCGTCGCGTGGCTTCTTCCGTCAGATGGGTTTTCAGCCACCGAACTCGGTTCTTGCGAACCTGATTATCGAGCGCCTGCCCGCTGAGGCCCTTGGCTGCGTGCTCTTTGCCGAGAGCCTGTTGCCGGAGTTCTTCGGTGACCTCCGGGCTTTCGGCTCGCGCTTCGGCCGACTCGACGAATTGATGAAGGCGCTGCCATTCTTTCTCGGAATCAAAATTCTTCAGGTGCGCAGGCGTGTAGTTCATCCGCACCCGCTCGCTCACCCGGCCATCGCGTTGCCCAGCGACATAGCAGGTTGAAAGATGGAGCAAAGCGGCATGGTCTGAGGAGCGAATAAACTCGATCAGGTGATGGCTCGAATCGACGTTGACCGCCAAGGCTTCGCGTAGGTCGGGATTGAAATCAGTGAGTCCAGAACTGTTGATGATGAGATCGAGTTCCTTGCCGAGCCGAGCCGCGGTCTCGGCATTCAGACCCACGCCCGGTTGCGAAACATCGCCCTCGACCACTTCGACTTTGTCGGCCAGCAAGGCTCCGAGTTTGTCGCCATACTTCTCAAACAAGGGATCGAAAACCGGCGAGGCTTCGATCATCTTCTCGAAACGCTTCTGCGCGGGGCTGGATTTTTGCCGCCGGATCAGCAGGAATAGCTTGCCGATCTCAGGCAAATCCATCAGCGTATTCGCCAGCCACACTTTGCCGATGAATCCGGTGACCCCAATCAACAGCACGCGCTTCCCCGTCAATGCTTTGCGCACCGAAAACGGCCGCGGGTGGCGAGTTTCATCGAAGTAGACAATCGGACGCACTCGCGGCGCTTCCACACGCACTGCCGGAACGATCGCGGCAGCCAACGCCTTCGGGCCGCGCAGGCCAAGGGCACGCACCCACCGTGCCGGAATCTGTTGCCCATCGGGCCCCGCTTCGCGAATTCGCGCAAAGATTCCGCGCGGGCGGATCACCGGACTCAAGAGCCGTCCAGTCGCGACTCCATCGCGGAAGTCGAGACGGTTGGCGATGATCCAGCGGACTCCGAGATGCCGCGCCAGCGGACGCATGACGTGCTCCAACCCCTGGCTCACCAGCACTACATCCGCGCCCGTGGCCTGGAGCGCCTTGAGTTGGCGCACTCCTTCTTCTTTGAGCAGCGGCTTGAGCTTGTATTCGAATTCTTCTTCGCCCAGTAGGTCGAGACGATCGCGTGTAATGCCTCGCAGCACCGCATGGACGATTCGCGTGGCGGCGATCCGATTGGCCGCATACAAGAACGGGCGCAGCACCGCCATCAGCAGCACCAGACTGCGCCGCACCGCGCGGGCGATGAACGTCTGGCTGTTCCAGGTAAAAAAGGCAATCGGACGAACCGTCGTCAACTCGAGCAGGCTGCCCTCAACCCGCCAATACACAGGATTGGAGGGACGCGCCCGTGCCGAGGATGCGGCGGCAGAATCGGGCGACCGGGGCAAGCGCCCGTCGTCGGCATGAGCGGGATGAGCGAGATGGGGTAAAGATTCCAAAGTCCGAGCCGGCTGCACTCACGGAGCACACAGGGGAGGCAGGCCGGAATTGGCTATTTTAACCTTTCCGCAATATGACAGCGAAAAATAACGGACGGGCAGGATTGGAACCCATACCGAACGAAGAGCGCAGGTAAGACAAAGGCTCCAGCTTCGGGATTGGACGGTCACTTATCGTGAGAGTTCACAGATCCAGTTCACTTCCCACGTCTTTCCACCATCTGCCGAGAAAGACTGTTCCATTCGCGATGATTTAGGCGAAATGTCGAGCCAGACATAGCGCACCAGGACGGCGCGGCCTTCCCAAATCTGCTGGTTGTAGAACTCGCCGCGCTTGCCGGTGAACTGGCCGACCACCGGGGGAATTTCAAGAGTGCCTTTGTCGAGATCGACCAGATAAATGCTCCACTGGTGCGATTCGGGATTATAGAGCCGGAGGGTTTGCGCCTTGATACGGAGTTTCTTGTCGGAAGTGGCAACGTCGAATTCTTCAAAATTAGCGTTGCTGTCGAGAAGCTTTTTGTGATTCGAAATGCCATCGTATACGACCCAGACATTCGAACCCTTCAAGCGTTCGGGAAGCCGGCGAACATGCGCTTTCCAATCGCCGATGAGGAAATCGAAATCGTGAGATCCGTCTGCCTGTGTAGCCGTTGACACACTGGCCGGGGCGGGCGAAGTCTGGAATCCGCAAAGTGGCTGAGCCGCAACGACGACGACGAGGAATGCCGCACCCATGACCGCCAAGATAAGTCCCAATCGAATCGGTTTCATGGCAGCCATGCTCTCACGGGTTTGAGATCGGGGGCAACAGTCGCGAATTTGAGGCTCTTTTACTTACTTGACTGTTCAAGTAATTAGTGTTTTAATCCCTCGCAGTCATGGTGCGTCCGGCTTCCACAACCCGCGATCGGATCATCCTCGCCGCGGTTGAGCTTTTTTACACGCAGGGATACGAAGCCACGGGCATGGCTCAGATTCTGAGGAAATCGAAGGCCAACAGCGGCAGTTTCTACTTTTTCTTTGAAAGCAAGGAACACCTGTTGGACGCCGTCCTCGACTGGTACCTGGCGAATCTGGAGCCGATTATCGTGCGCCCTGCTTACGCCGCCAGCGCGGATCCGATCGAGCGCATTTTCGCCCTGCTCGACGGCTACCGGCAGAAGATCGTCATCACGGACTTCACCTTCACGTGCCCGATCGGACGCCTCGCGCTCGAAATCGACCCGGCGCGCCGCAAGATTCACGAGAAGATCGCCGCCAACTTCGATGGCTGGACCGCGGCCGTGCGGCAATGTCTCCGCGATGCGGCGGATCGTTTTCCCGACGGCACTGATTTTGACCAATTCGCTCAATTCGTCCTCACAGTAATGGAGGGCGGCGTGATGCAGGCGCGCGCCCACCGCAGCATCGTCCCGTTTGACAATTCGGTCGAACAACTGCGTCGTCACCTCGACCAGCTGCAAGAACTTGCTCCACAGAAAATCGCATCTCATAAATCAACAGGAGAAAAACCATGAAGTTCAGCGTCCTCTATCTGATGCTTGCCGCCGCACTGCTCGGGCAGAGCGCCACTGGCGTCGCGAAAGATACCCCAACCTCCGCAGCGGCAGCCAAAGTTGCCAGCCTGCACTTTCTCGCCGGACATTGGGAAGGTCACGTCGATAAAGCGCGGATCGAGCAAACCTGTTCGATATCCGATCCAGCCGTCATGATTTGCATGTTTCAACTTCTCGGCGACAAGGGCACGGAAATGGTTGAGTTCTATACGATTCGCGATACGCCGGACGGCGTCGAAGAAAAAGTCAGATTCTTTTCCCCTGACCTGAAGGAAGAACCAGGGGACGGCCTGACGCTGAAACTGGCGAGCAATACAACGACGACCTTCGTATTCGAAAACCCGAATGGCACCTATCCGAAACGCAGCACGCTGACGCGGACTGCCGATGACGAATTTCATACGCATATCGAGTTGGTCGATCCGCAAGGAAAGGCCAGCACCATCGACGCTTATTGGAAGAAGACAAAGTAAGAAACTGGGGGGATGGTCGGGTCGCACTTGTTAGGCGCGGGATGAGTGGGTCCCGATTATCGTTTTCGGGCCAGGTCTCGGATCTGGTTCGAATACTCCACATAGATCGGGATCGGAATATCCGGGGAGTCTCCGTCGTCGAGGAAATGGGACAGCCGAATCTCGATTGGAATCGAGCTGATCACTTCGCGAAAGCGCGGCATCTTCAGGTACTTCACATGCCAGATTTCGAACATCAGCGAACGAAAATCTTCACTGATGAAACCCATTCGGCGCTCGCCCAGATAGACGGCGTCAAAATGGCGCGCCGCTAGCACCTTCCGCATGGGATCGTCCGGCGGCGAGAACACGTAGACCAGGTGGAACACATCCGCGAGGTCGCCCCACAAGACTTTCTCTTCGTAGGCAGAGAAGCGGAACGGGACCCGACCGCGCTGCTGCGCGGCTCGCGCATGATCGCTGGCGGTCAGCCCGTGCTTACCAAGTTCAGCGCGAAACCATTGCAATCGCTCGTGGATGAGGTTGTGCCGCAGGAATTCCACGGCGTAGGCGTTGGGAAGGTAAATCTTCGGATCCGCATCGAGACGCGCCAGCCACGGCCCCCAATTCTTCTGTTCGAGTGTGACCAGCAAGTCCGTCAGATCTGCAATGGTGAGGTCGGGGTGATACTTCATGGCCTGCCAAAAATGTTCGGTCGAATCGTAAGTCGCGCCAAAGAGATCGATGCCCTCTTCGATGGGATACCAGTTCGAGAGGACGCGTGCCGGAATCGATGGCGAGGCGCTCCAGCAGTTCAGAGAATGCTTCCATTTTTCCTGCACCGCCAGAAACGCGTCAGCATAGCCCGGAGGCACACGCTCCTCGACCTGCGACAGCGCCTGCCTCAATTCGTCGCTGGTGTGGGTGGTCAGAGTCTCGAGCGGCCGTTCGTCGAGCATCGAAACGACGCGGCTTTCGATGCCACGCCGAAGCAGATCGCTCGCCAGTTGCTGACGCTGTTCGTCGTTAAAACCGCCATAAACATTCCAGCGTTCGGTTTGAGAATCGATGTACGGAAATAATTCGGAGAGCGAATTGAACTCGATGAACCCATGGACGGCGAACTTCAGGGGCTGGCCGTCTTTTGTGGAGATAATTGTGGAAGGCGTGACCAGCGCCTGGAGCGAGATCTGAGCGCATAACGGCAGGCCCATGGCTGCGATCGCCAAACCCATGCACGCTATGCGGAGAAGAACTGCTTCCAATTTTGTCGGACTCGTCTTCACAATGCCCCCGTCTCCCTCGACCCATGCTCCCTACGCCGCTCGTTCCGCCCAGCACACATCCCAATACTTGCCGAACTTTCTTCCATTTTCGCTGAGCACCCCAACCACTCTGAATCCGAATCGCCGGTGGAGCGCTTCGCTCGCCGCATTGGGAAGTGCATAGACCGCCACGAAACGGTGAATGTCCTCGTGCTTCAGCAGTCCGAACAACGCGACGTACAACTGCTTCCCAATGCCCTTCCCGACCGCCTCGGGCGCGCAATAGATCGTCGTCTCCACCGTCGTCTCGTAGGCCGCCTTCGGACGAAACCTGGTTGTTCCCGCGTAACCGAGAACGATGCCGTTCTCTTCGGCGACAATCAGCCGGTGGCGTCCGGTGGCATGGAATTGAGCAAACCACTCTGTGCGGCCCGAAACGGTGTGGGCCTCCACATCGAACGTCACCGGCGTATTGAGCACGTAGTAGTTGTAGATCTCGGTGATCCGCGCCAAGTCGGCGCACACGGCCGTTCGGATCGTTATCTCACTCATGATCGTGGCATCCATATCATCCATCCCGCAAGCGCGGCTGCGGCAACGACCCACGCCGAATTGACACGAAATCTGAGCAAGGCGATCAGGCTCACCAGGAATATGACGAGCGTGGTGCGGTCGACAATCGACGCCTTCCCCAGTTGCCACGCCACGACGGCCATCAATGCCAGCGAACCTGCAACTACGCCATCGAGCGCGGCCGATGCAATCGCCGATCGGCGCAACTTAGGAATCAGCGGACCGCTCACGGCGACCAGGATAAATCCCGGCAGAAAAATGCCGACGGTGGCGACGAGAGCGCCCATCCAGCCTGCTACCAGGAAGCCGACGAATGTTGCGGTCGTAAACAGAGGACCGGGAGTGAACTGTCCGACCGCGACGGCGTCGATCAACTGTGTTTCTGTCAGCCAGTGCAGATGCTCGACAAACTCTGTGCGCAGAAATGCCAGCAGGACATAGCCGCTACCAAATACAACCGAACCGACTTTCAAGAATGAAAGAAACAATCGCATCAGACTGACGGGAACAGCGGCGGCTGTGGCAGCGAGGGCTACCGCCGAGGCGAAAATTTTCGACGGCGTGAAAACCTGAGAGAGTGTCGGCGACACACTCAGCAACCGATTTTTCGAGGCCGCGGTCGCAGCCGACAACAATCCCGCGAACATCAGAACCAGCACCGGACTCACTCCCCACAAACTAAGGGCTGCGGCGAGGAGGGCGATCACGGCCAGAGGAATCGTCCGTATGGCAGTCTGGCCCATCTTTCCCAGCGCTTGAATAACGATGGCAACGACCGCCGGTTTGATCGCCCCAAAAACACCCTCCGCCCTGGGCAGTGAGCCGAAACGCACATACGCCCATGCGATCACCGAGACGATGAGCGCCGCGGGAATGATGAAGCAGGAACCGGCGACGATGAGTCCGCGCCATCCGCGTTTGAGTTGCCCGACAAAAATCGCGACTTCGGTCGAGCTGGGCCCTGGAATCAAGTTCGCGGTCGCGAGCCGGTCCAGAAATTCAGCTTGCGTTATCCAACGGCGGCGGCGGACGAATTCTTCTTCCATCATCGCCAGATGTGCCGCCGGTCCGCCGAATGCGATTGTGCCGAGTTTCAGAAATACGAGCGCAATTTCAACCAGCGACGGCTCGCGAATTTCCGTGGACTCAACCATTACTCAGTGGCAATGTGGCGGCATTGATGGCGCGGAAGATTCGTCATCGTCTCTATCACTCCCCATCACTCCCCAAAAATCGCGCGGTAGACTCCGCCCGCCAACGCTCCGCCGACAATCGGCGCCAGCCAGAACAGCCACAGTTGCTGGATCGCCCATCCGCCGACGAAGATTGCAGGGCCGGTGCTGCGAGCAGGATTTACCGAGAGATTCGTGACAGGAATTCCGATCAAGTGAATTAGAGTGAGGCCGAGGCCGATCGCAATCGGCGCAAATCCCGCGGGGGCGCGCTTGTCGGTCGATCCCATGATGATCAGCAGAAAGAAAAAGGTCAGTACAACTTCCGCTAACAGACATGACAACAGTGAGTACTCGCCCGGAGAGTGCGCCGCGTATCCGTTCGATGCGAAGCCACCGAGTTCAAATCCAAGCTTGCCGCTGGCGATGAGGTAGAGCGTACCAGCGCCACAGATTCCGCCGAGTACTTGCGCGACTATGTAGGCCAACAAATCCTTCGCCGGAAATCGCTTTCCGACGACTAGCCCCACCGACACGGCGGGATTCAGATGGCATCCCGAGATGTGCCCGATGGCAAAGGCCATCGTGAGCACGGTCAGTCCGAAGGCCAGAGCTACGCCAAGAAATCCAATGCCTAACTGCGGAAAGGCTGCATCAAGTACCGCCGCTCCGCATCCGCCAAATACCAGCCAAAAAGTCCCGAAGAATTCCGCAATCGCCCGTTTCGACAGACTCATATCGCCTCCTTGCGTGACTTAAAAGTGGCTGCGATTGTATCCCAATATGGAGGAGATTCGGAGGCGTCAAGAATTTTGGCTGGCTCTAGCGGTCGGATCGATGCGTCGAACAACTTCTTAGAGTTTGTTGAGGCCGTCGAGTGCCGCGACTTTGTAGGCTTCCGCCAGCGTCGGATAGTTGAACACTGTGTCGCGGAAATATTCAATGGTTGCGCCCATCGCAAGCACGACCTGCCCGATATGCACGATCTCGGCCGCTCGATCGCCGATGATGTGAACGCCCAACAATTTCAGCGTATCCGGATCAAACAAGATCTTCAGCAGGCCTTGATCGTCGCCGAGCATCTGTCCCTTGGCAAGTTCGGAATAGCGCGCGAGACCGCTTTCATAGGGAGTCTTGGTGCGGGTCAATTCTTCTTCGGTCGCGCCCACCATCGAAATCTCGGGGATGGTATAGACGCCATAAGGAATGAGATTCGGCAACAAGCGGCTGGGCCTTCCGAACATATGACAACCGGCAAGCCGCCCCTGCTCCATCGAAGTGCTCGCGAGCGCAGGGAAGCCGATCACATCTCCCGCGGCGTAAATGTGCGGCACGACGGTCTGGAAATGTTCATTGACGACGAGTTTGCCGCGCGCTTCCGCGGTGAGGCCCGCGGCGTCGAGATTCAACTTGTCGCTGTTCGCCTGCCGTCCAATGGTGTAGAGCAGGGCTTGTCCGCGAACTTTCTTTCCGCTTTCGAGCGCGGCAAAAACCTTGTCGCGCTCTTCGTCGAAGCCGACGGTTACGACCTTCTCGCCGAGGCGGAAAACGGTTCCCAGTTGCCGCAACTGGAAGCAGAGGCTCTCGATGATCTCGCGATCCACAAAATCGAGCAGCGTTGGGCGCTGGTCGAGAAGCGTCACCTTGACTCCGAGCGCGGTAAACATTGACGCATATTCGAGACCGATAATTCCGGCCCCCACCACGATCAATTCGCGTGGAATTTCCTCGAGGCAATGCACCTGATCGGAATCGAAGATGCGCTTGCCATCCACTGGAATTCCGTCAATGTGCGCCGGCCGGGTGCCGCAAGAGATCAGGATCTTCTCCGCGTGAAGCTGCTGCACGCCTTCTTCGCTGACGATCTCGATCGTGTGCGGATCGGCAAAATGAGCGTCGCCTTCGAACGCGGTTACATAATTCCGCCGCAGTTGCGCTTTGATCACATCCACTTCGCGAGTCATCACCGCCTGGGCGCGCAAAACCAAATCGGACATCGCGATGCGGTCCTTGACGGTGTAACCGCGACCGTAGAACGAGCGCTGGCGCAAGCCGCTCAGATAAAGCACAGCCTCGCGCATGACTTTGCTGGGGATCGTCCCGGTATGAACGCAGACTCCGCCCATGGCGAGGCGGCGATCGATGATCGCGACCTTCTTGCGCATTTTGGCCGCGCAGATCGCGCCCTTCTGCCCCGCCGGACCGCTGCCGATCACCACCAGATCGTATTCATGAGCCTGCATAGAGGTTCGCTGTACTGCACACGAAGCTAGCACTTTTCTCGGTTCGGGCAAAAGGTATCTTAGGTATCGAACGCGAAATTAAGAAACTTTTAACAATTGCCGGTAACAGTTGCCGGGGAAGCCGGCGCTGGCTTTTGTCACCTCAAGCTGAAGGACACGATCGTGCGCCCCACGCGCCCCGTACTTTTTTCCGCCTTCGCCAACAACTTCGATTCCAAGTCGTCGGGATCGGGGATCATTTCACAGGCGGCGATCTGCTCGTCGGTCGCACCATGAAAACAAAGTTCGCAAACGCCTAATCCGTCCTCCGATCGCACTGGAGGACCAAACGTGCGGCAAGTCATGGGGCGAGCGGCATACAAATCGCATAGCCCGGTCTGTGGATCGAGCACGGGACAAACCTCATCGTTGGCAAAGTCGGCGAAGCGTTCCTCAGCCTCTGGACCTTCATCAAGAACGCCAGTCTTCGCATTGCCGGGAAAATTCGGCGATAGGCGCCGAATGGATTCTCGCACCCGTGTGTGAATGCGATCTGCACGCGCCGGATCATTTATTTCAAGATCGGCCAGTCCCTGCCGCAGTCGCGCTTCATCCAATTGATTGATCGCGAATACCCCAACACAACATTGCGTGCATCCTGGACGACACACAAGCCACTTGCCGCTACGTTCGGTTGCGTCGACAAGGGCGGCATCAACGATCTGGATCAGGGCGCCGTCGGCCGCCGGCAATCGCCGTGGTTGCATGGCGGAAGCATAGCGCACTCCACCATCACACTCCACGACAGAGCGACGCGATCGACATGGCGATCAACATTTGTACTCGGGCTACCCCTTGCGCAGAGCGCGCAAATACGGTTTGATAGGCGACATGAAAATTCCTGGGCTCCGTTGCCTGCAAGCCATGCTGCTTTTCCTTCTCCTTCTCCTGGCGTTGGTTCCGGTGACCTTCGCGAAGGAACCGGCCAAGCATCGATATCTTGTTTTCGTTGGCACGTACACAGACAAAGGCAGCAAGGGAATTTACGCTTTCGATTTCGATACCGCGTCGAATCAATTTACGGCGCTCGGAGTGGCCGCGGAGACCAAGAATCCGTCGTTTCTCGAGATCGATCCGAGCGGGCGATTTTTGTACGCGGTGAATGAAGTCCAAAAGTATAAGGACGCGAATACGGGGGCGGTGACCGCCTTCGCCATCGACCGGAAGACCGGCAAGTTGGCTGAGCTGAGCGAAGTCTCGTCACGCGGGGCCGACCCGTGTTACATCAGCTTCGATAAGACCGGGAAATACGCGCTGGTGGCCAACTACACAGGAGGAAACATCGCCGTTTTTCCGGTCGGGAGCGACGGTCGGGTGGGCGAGGCGTCCGGATTCGTTCAGCACGCCGGTTCGAGCGTGAATAAGGAACGTCAGGAAGGTCCGCACGCGCATTGGATCGAAACCACTGCCGACAACCGCTTCGCGATTTCAGCGGATTTGGGTCTGGACGAGTTACTGGTCGACCGCTTCGACGCGACCAAGGGAACACTGACCGCAAACGACCCGCCCTATGGGAAGCTCGACCCGGGCGCCGGACCGCGCCATCTGGCGTTTGATAAGAGCGGCCACTACGCGTACGTTGTCAACGAACTGCAATCCACGATCACAACATTTTCTTACGACGCGAATCGTGGCGTGCTCCAAAAACTGAGCTCGGTCTCGACGCTGCCGAAAGGCTTCTCCGGAAGCAACGATACGGCGGAAATCAAAGTGCATCCCAACGGAAAGTTTCTCTTCGCTTCAAATCGAGGGCACGACTCCATCGTCGTTTTCTCGATCGACAGCCATAGCGGGGCGCTCACTCTGGTCGATCATTTCTCGACGCAAGGCAAGACGCCGCGTAATTTTGAAATCGATCCCACCGGCACATTCCTGTTCGTCGCGAACGAAGACACGAATAACATCGTGGTGTTTCGCATCGATCCGAATTCGGGCAAACTGACCGCGACCGGGCAGACCCTCAAAGTACCCGCGCCGGTCTGTATCAAATTTCTGGCGCTAGACTAGAACCTGACCTTTACATCCGGGCCTTTATCCAGATGAATACTCTCGATAAAGCGGACGCGCCCGGTCCTCAGAGTCAGAATTACGGAGGACGTCCGCGTTCCTTCGCCGAAGAAGCGCACGCCTTTCAGCAAGGCGCCCTCGGTGACGCCGGTGGCGGCGAAGATCATCTGTTTTCCTGGAGCAAGATCTTCCGCTTCGTAAATCTTGTTCTTGTCTTTGATTCCCATCTTCGCGATGCGTTCTTCCAACTCCGGCTTATCGACGACCAAACGTCCGAGCATGTATCCGTTGAGGCAGCGGATGGCAGCTGCTGTGATCACGCCTTCGGGGGCGCCACCAGATCCCATGACTGCGTGAACGCCAGTTCCCATGATGGCGGCAGCGATGCCAGCCGACAGGTCGCCGTCGCCAATCAACTTGATGCGCGCGCCCGCCTTCCGAATGTCGGCGATCAGCTTTTCATGGCGCGGACGGTCGAGCACAACAATCACCAGATCGTCGACGCCGCGCTGCATCCGGCGGGCGATGTTTTTGAGATTGACGCTTACGGGAGCGTCGAGATCGATCGCATTTTTGCAGGACGGCCCGACCACCATTTTTTCCATGTAGCAGTCGGGAGCATGGAGCAGTCCGCCTTTTTCTGATGCCGCGAGCACGGTGATCGATCCCGGCGAGCCCGTGGCGCAAAGATTCGTGCCCTCGAGCGGATCGACGGCGATATCGACGTGTGGAACTTCGCGGCCGTCCGAATATGTGCCGCCGACTTGCTCCCCGATGTAAAGCATAGGAGCATCGTCGCGTTCTCCTTCGCCGATCACAATGGTTCCGTGCATGGGGACCGTATCCATGGTCTTGCGCATGGCCTCGGTCGCGACCTGATCGCTCAGGGGACGATCACCCTGGCCCATGGTGCGCGCCGATTCAATGGCGGCGTTCTCAACCACGCGCAGAAATTCAAGCGCCAGGTCGCTCTCGATGTTTTCCCCGAAATTTTTTGCCCGTGGCTCGGGGCGATGATGACTGGTCATAAATATCTCCTATAGAAAACGCGACCTAGGAATATAGCCCCTTATTCGCGGAGATGGAAGTGGACTGACGCATGGTGGCGAGGGCTCGGTGGAAGGCTCTGCGACTTTTTGACTTCTACCTTCTGCTAATCTTTCTGACATGACCACGGAGCGCAAAGAGCCTAACTATATTTTTTCGGAGAAGCAGGTTGCCGAAAAGAGCGCCATCGTCCGCCATTTTCTCGACAACCGCAACCGCCTGAACGAAAACGTCGACCGGGCGGACAACAACCTGGTGAAGCGTTTCTACAACCTCGACCACAACACCTACCTCGAGGGAGCTGTGCCCTCGAAATACAAGGAATTGATGGGTCTGGTCGCGTCCGCCTGCCTGCGTTGCGACGAGTGCGTCAACTATCACGTGATTCAGTCTTATCGCCTGGGTGTGACGCGCGCCGAACAGGAAGAAGCAATCAACGTGGCGCTCGTGGTGGGCGGCAGCATTGTCATCCCCCACATGCGGAGGGCTTACGAGCTGCTGACAGAACTGTACTCGGCGTGAGAAGGTACTCGCCCTCGCTCATTAAGGTTGCGGGTCTGACGCCAGCATCCCGTATAGGTCGATATCGAGAAACTCTCCCCACTTCAAGATGTGGGCACGCTGGGTTCCCTCAGGACGCATACCAATCTTTTTCAGGACGCGCGCCGATGCGGGATTGTTCGTGTAATGGCTGGCGAAAATCCGCTGCAAACGCAGAGTCTCGAAGCCATACTTCACCACGGCCTGGGCGGCTTCGGTGGCATAACCATTTCCCCAGTAAGGAACTCCAATCCAATAGCCGAGTTCTGCATGACGATGGTCGGCGTTGATCTGCAGCCCGACTCCACCGCAGAACGTACCGCTATCGCGAACGATAACGGCCAGCCGCAGGCAAGCGCCGCTCGCCATATCCTCCTGCGTTTGAACGATAAAGTCTTCCGCGAAGGCTTGGGTATAGGGATGCGGGATGCGCAGCGTAGTCGCTGCAACCTCGCGCGCGCCAATCAACGGCACCAGCGCTGGAATGTCAGCCGGCGTGTACGGACGCAGCGTCAGGCGAGCAGTTTCGAGAGGAGTGAAGTCCATTCCAACCTGTAAACCCATCCTGATGCCGCAAAGACGCGACGTCAGGATGGGGGTTCATGTGGTTTAGTGCGTGGGCGCAGTGGCTGGAGCTGCGGGCTTGGTGCCGAAGTCTACTTTCGGTGTCGCGCGGGAAGCTTCCGAAGCCTGGAAGTAGGCCGGGTTCTGCTTAAATCCTGCGAAACCGGCGTAGATGCTATTGGGGAACTGGAGGACATAGGTGTTGTAGTCCTGCAACGTGTCGTTATAGCGCTTGCGCTCGACGGCGATGCGATTTTCGGTCCCGGCCAGCTCATCCTGGAGTCGCAGGAAATTTTCGTTCGACTTCAACTGCGGATAATTCTCCACCACCAAAAGCAGGCGGCCGATCGCTCCATCCAACTGCCCGTTCGCGGCGATCTTGTCGGAGGGCGTCTGTGCCGAGAGGAGGGCCGAACGCGCTTTTGCGATATCGCCGAAGACTGTGACTTCCTGCTGGGCGTATCCCTTGACGGTTTCGACCAGATTCGGAATCAGGTCGGCTCGGCGCTGCAAGACGATGTCGACCTGCGACCAGGCTGCTTTCACCGCCTGATCTTTGGCGACGAGATTGTTTTTCACGCCCACGTACTGGCCGAACAGCGCGAGCACGATCAACACTATTACCACCAGTACAATCAGTCCCTTGCTCATAATTGTTCTCCTTCTTCTGGAAACAAAGTTTTCTTCGCGTTACCCCGCGGGACGCAAACAACGAACCCATTGAAATACAGATCCCCCGCCTCGCGGCGGAGGGCAAATCCAACGCATTACGCCGCCGGATCCAGCATCTTATCAACCGCCGCCGTTACTTCATCCACCAACTTCAGATAACGGGCGAAGATGGCGTCGACCTGCGCCGATTTACGCTTGGCCCGGTTCTCGCGGATGTCGATCAGTTGGCCGAAAACGCTGGTGTCGATTCCCGTCTTGTCGGTCAACATGGCGGCGGCTTCGCGCTTGCTTCCAGCACCGGGATCGCCGAGAGCAATCAGCGTGTGGCGAAAAAGGGTGCCGAACGCCGGGAGTGAACGAATCAGCAACTCCCATTTCGCTTCATCGCTCGCGGAGGCCGCAAGCAATCCTTGACGCAGCACGATCGTTTTCTCGCGCAATTCGTATTCGACCTGGGCACGATGCAGACGCATTGGAATTTCGAGCGGCTTCAAAACGTCGTCGCCCCAGAGCACGCGATAGTGACGCCGCATGTCGAGAAACTCTATGGAGAACACGTCGGACGAGAGCCGCATCTCTTCCGCCCCCATCAGGAGCGGGGGACGATGCTTCTGCTTGCTCCACCATTGAATTACGGGAGCGAGCGCATTGACCGAGGCGAAAGACGTGTCGCGAAGGACGAACAGTAGATTCACGTCGGAATAGTCAGCGACATAATCTCCCGCGGCAACGGAACCATAAAGAATCGCCGACACCAGATTTGTTCCGGCCGCGGTGTGCATTCGTTCGACGAAATCGTTGATCAGTTTTTCCGGACCCATACGGTACCTCGCACTCTGCTGCTCACACTCTGAATCTATTCGTTATCCATTCCTTCTTCGTTCTTCGTTCAACGGCAACGGCAACGGCCGAGAACAAGCTCATCACCAACTTCCGCCCGCTCCACCGCCTCCGGTGCTGCCGCCTCCGAAACCACCGAAGCCGCCGCCTCCACCACCGCCGCCAAATCCACCGAAGCCGCCACCGCCGTATCCACCGCCTCGTCCGAAGCCGCCGCCTCCGCCGCCGAGTAGCATTCCCAGCAAGAATCCGAGGCCACCGCCGCCTCCACCACGTGGTCCGCCTCCACGAAACAAAGCGCTCAGAACCGGGATCACGATAAAAAACAAAATTAGAATCAGGACCACGACGCCTGCGCCGCTCGGCGCTGGCCGTTGCCGGGGCGCAGCCATTGCGGGCTGATTCTCGAGGGTTACGCCTGCGTCCTGCGCGATGACCGATGCAACGCGAACCGTCATGAGCGTGACCGCGCCCGCATAATCTCCGGCGCGCAAAAGAGGGACCGCTTCGCGGCCGAAACCTCCGACCTTTCCGTCGGGGAGAATCGGTTCCAGTCCGTAGCCAACCTGAATCTGGTATTTGCGATCCGCAGTTGCGAGCAGGATGAGCACGCCACGATCTTTTCCTTTTGTGCCAATACCGAACTTCTGGTAGAGAGCTACGGCGTAGCTGACAGGATCCTGGTCATCCAAAGACTTCACGGTGACGACGGCGATCTGGGCCTGCGCCTTCTGTTCGACCTGGTGGCAGAGATCATTAAGCCGCGCCTGTGTAGCGGCGTCGAGGATTCCGGCGAAGTCATTAACGTAGTTTGTGGCGCGCAGAGAAGCGATGGGCTCGGCGGCAACCGACGCCACAACCCCCAGCAGAATGCCGAGGACGGCCGCGATGCTGAGGAGCTTTCGCATTCGGCAAAATTGTACAGGAGCGCGCTAGCGTTTCCGAGAACGCGGTCTGTTCTTTTTCTTTGCGGCCTTCTTTGTTGTCCCTGCGTTCTTTCGATGCGCAGCTTCCACGCCGCCCTCAGTGCACCGGCGAGCACATCTTCGCTGGCCTGGGCGAGGCGGATATGAGTCGATCCCATTCTTCCCCATCCGCCGGGAATGGGAAGGAAGACTTCGGGCAACTCGCGGACGAATTCTTCCTGCATCGGCGGCGTGAGCATCAAGTTGCCATAGCCCTGCTTTTCGGAGGCGAGTGTGGCGAAGATCCGGCCTCCGACACGAAAGTCAGCGGAGCCCATGTGCGAACCTTCCTCTGCGCCTTCGAGGCTGAGCGCGATACGGCGGAAATCGGATGCATTCATATTGGTAAATAACTGACAGCCGTCTACTGACCGGTTGCGATGTATTTCCCCACTTCTTCATCGAGCAATTCCAGCGGCAGGGATCCGTCGCGCAAGACTGCATCATGAAAATCGCGCACGTCAAATTTTGTCGCGAGCTTCTGCTCGGCCCGCTTTCGCAGCTCGACGATTTTCAACTGTCCCATTTTGTAGGAAAGCGCCTGGGCCGGCCAACTGATGTAGCGATCGACCTCAGCTTGCGCCTGGGTTGGAGCATGCGCTTTCAGATAGTCCTGCGCTTGTTCACGCGACCATCCCATCGAATGGATGCCGGTATCGATCACCAGTCGGGCAGCGCGAAAGCGCTCGCTGGCGAGTTGGCCGAAGCGGTTAAAGGGGTCGCGATACAACCCGAGTTGCGATCCGAGCGACTCGGCATAGAGCGCCCAGCCCTCGTTGTAGGCGCTGTTCCCGTAAAACTTTCGGAAGTCGGGCAGGCCTTTTTGTGAGCGTGCGAGCGATCCCTGAAAGATGTGGCCGGGAACGGCTTCGTGAAGTACGAGCGATTCCTTGTCATATTTGACTTGTTTCTCTGGCTGATAAGCGCGGAGGTTGAACCAGCCGGGAGCGCTGCCATCGGGCATCGGAGCCTGCGCGTTTGAGGCTGTCGCCTGCTCGCGGTCTTCTGGAATTGCGCGAATTCCGTAGAGCAGCATTGGAATGTGCTTGAACTGGTTGGGAAGTTCGGGCTCGATGATCTTGGCCGCATTGCGGCAGTAGGCAAGCATCTCGTCTTTCGAATGAAATTTCTGCTCGGGATCGTTGGCCAGTTTCACCTCGAGTTCGCTGACCGACCCCTGGAAGCCGGTCTGACGCGCAATGGCGAGCATTTCGGCTTCGATGCGGTCGACTTCGGCCAGTCCGATTTTGTGAATCTCTTCCGGCGTCGCGTTGGTTGTGGTCAGGCGGCGAATCAGAATGCGATAAGCATCGGCGCCTCCCGGCATGGTCGAAATGCCGATCCCGCTGCGAACCTTCGGAGCATACGTCGTCTGCATGTAGGCGAGCGCCTTGCGCCACGCCGGACGAAAATCATTTTCGAACGTGTCGGTGGCCTGCTTGCGCAGGCGCTCACGCTCGGCGTCGGGAATGCTGGACGGCATTTTCTTCAAAAAGAGGAGCAGTGGAGTGGTCGAAGCATCCTGGGCGACCTGAGCTGTCAACTGTTCGATCACCAAGTCGGAGACAATCTTGGGCTGAGTGATGCCGCGTGCGATTGCCTCGTTGAGGATGGCGATATTCTGATCGACATAGGCGGGAACGGCGTGAATGCGGGCGATGATGTTTTCGCAGTCTTTGACGGTGAAGGACGGCATGCGGTCGATGACGAGATAAATGCTGTTGTGGAATCCGGTCATCTGGCCAACGCGCAGCAGGTAGGTCTGGAGATCGAAGGCGTCCAGTTGAGAGCGCAGGTCGTAGCGCAACAGCTTCACGCTAAGCTGGTCCTGATCGGAAAGTTGCCCGCCGGAGAATTTCTCGGCGCTGGCCAGCGCTTGTTCGAGATGTGCGCGGCGCTGGCCGAGGCCAGCTTTCGAGAGATCGGTCCAGCGGTCGTCGTATTCATGACGGCCGACATTGGTGGCGAACTCGGGTTCGTCGCGCAGGCGCCCTTCAAAATAGGCAGCGAAAAATTTTGCCAGTTCGGGCGATCCTGAAGGTTGCGAGGTTTGAGCTACGGACAGAGTGGAGATGGAAGAGGCCAGCAGACAGGCGGACAGGGCCAGCGAAACATAGCGGGGCTTCATTATTGTTAGGGTCTTCATCATTGTTGACCTCGGCGTCGGCATTATAACTGGACGGCTCGACCGCGGAATACGAGTCCGAGCCCGCGAGAATCTCGGCTCTCGGCCCTCCCTGCGCCCGCCGCTTTCGTGTTATTTTGACTTCTCACGATCATGATCCGCTCCTACCAAGGCGTTACGCCGCAATTTCCGGACACCTGCTACGTTGACGACTCCGCGCAAATCATCGGCAATGTGATTCTCGGCGAACACTCGAGCATCTGGATGAATGCAGTTCTGCGCGGTGATGTCCACGAGATTCGCGTCGGCCACTATTCGAACGTCCAGGACAACTGCGTGTTGCACGGGATGAAAGAACAATTCGGCGTCTATCTCGGTGACTACGTCACCGTCGGCCACAGCGCCGTCCTGCATGGATGCAGGATTGAAGCACTTTGCCTGATCGGTATGGGGAGCATCATTCTGAACGGCGCAGTGATTGGAACAGGGTCGATTATTGCTGCGGGCACTCTGATTCCAGAAGGCACGATCGTCGAGCCGAATTCGCTGTGGATGGGGTCTCCCGGAAAATTTCGGCGCACGCTGGAGAAAGACGATGAGGAAAGCATTCTGCGCTATGCCAAGAATTACGTCGGGTACAAGAGAGTTTATTTGCGGGAGAGGAGCGGGGGTTAGTGGTTAGTGGCTTGTGATTAGCTTTCTCGGGCCCTGGTTTCGGGATAGTTATCGTTAGTGTAAAGAGAGGGTTCGCCGACGTCCCCGAGAACGGAAGTTCCGGCGCCAATGCAAAGTGTTTCACATTGACCGCCGGATGAATCAGAACGACAATGAGGCGGTTACCACTGGTACGGCATCGGTCATTTGTGTTGTTTTGTGTCGTGTAAGGGGCTTTGCCCGCACCATATAACAGCGGTGACGATCTAACAGCGATCAAAATGCCTTGCTCGGAGATCTCAAATGAAGCTGCGAACTCTAGCTATCCTCTCCTTTTCCCTGGCCACCGCCGTTATTCCTCGTGCACAGACGTTTACCAGCCTTGTAAGTCTGAGTGACGAAACCGGCGCAGAACCGAGCGCAATAGGTCAGCGGGCGAATGGAAAGCTCTGGGTCACAACGTTTGGCCAAGGCAAATTCGATTGCGGCACTGTGTTTGAGACAACCCTTGCCGGAGAGTTATCCCAGCGTTTGAATTTTAGTTGCACCGATGGGAACGAGCCGCAGGGACTCACGTTGGGCACGGATGGCAACTATTACGGGGTTACATTTTTTGGGGGATCGGGGAATGCCGGAACGGTGTTTAAGCGAACGCCTGGCGGGGCTCTCACTGTGCTGTATGAATTTACGTTAGATGGTAGCAGCGGATCCGGACCGGTCGGAACTTTGGCGCTAGGCCCTGACGGCAACTTTTATGGAGCGACGTATTCTTCCTCTTCGAGCAACAACTACAACGGCACTCTTTTTAGAGTCACCCCCTCCGGCACTTTGACCACACTTTATCAGTTTGATTTTACGCATGGTTCGCAGCCGTATTCCGGTCTGGTACTCGGGAACGACGGCAATTTTTATGGCCTGACCTACGGTGGTGGTGCATATGGAGGCGGTACGTTTTACAAGCTCACACCGCAGGGAGGGTTTGCCGTGGTTTACAGTTTTGGTGAGTTCTCTCAGGATCCCTCGCTTCCGACCGCACCGCTTGTCCAGGCGGCAAACGGCAATTTTTACGGCGTAGTAGGCCAGGGTGGGGCAAACAATGACGGAGCTGTATTTGAGATCACACCATCCGGCAATTTAACTGTGCTGCATAACTTTGATGGGACAGACGGGTACTTCCCAGTCGGGCTCATCCAGGCAACGGACGGAAATTTCTATGGCACCACTGTTGGCGTAGGCAACCAGATCAATGGTTCGATCTTTCAATTGACTCCCGCAGGGAATTTGACGATGCTGCACAAGTTCAATGGTACTGACGGACTTTCTCCTATTATGTTGATTCAGGACACAAATGGAGCGCTGTACGGAGTGACAAGTGGCGGCGGCCATGTACACTGCGCCTATAATCCATCCTATGGCTGTGGCACCGTCTTCAGTCTCGATATAGGTCTCGGTCCATTTGTGGAAACCGTGCCCGCAGTTGGATCAGTTGGCGCGCCAGTAAGCATTCTTGGCACAAATCTGAAGGGCGTGAAGTCAGTGAAGTTCAACGGCGTCGCGGCGCAATTCAAGACCGCCTACAGCTCTGAAATACTTACCACTGTACCGGTGGGCGCAACAACAGGAACGGTCACCGTTACAGACCTCGACGGCACGCTGCTGAGCAATATACCGTTTACGGTTAAAAACTGAAGCGGGACGCCACTTTTCCCGAAAAATATGGTGGAGCTGGCCGGGATCGAACCGGCGACCTCATCGTTGCGAACGATGCGCTCTCCCAGCTGAGCTACAGCCCCCAAACGGCAGGGTTTACGTCGAAACAATTTTAACAGCCGTCCGCCGATTTCTCCTACTCGCGTGATCTAGATCACATCCGGCGGCAGCTCAATTCGCTAGATTAGTCATAGCTTTTGCTGGACTTGCTGGCGATCATGGGCGAATTTTCCATCCTTACGAACCGCAAACGGGCGCTTGTCGCACTGATCCACTCCGTCGTGTTTCTGTTGATTGCCTCTCTACAAATGATTGCGACGAGGCCGGCGGCGGGGATTTGGGTGTCTTCCAGGGTGTCGACTGGCACCTGGATACTGTGTGCGATTCTGACTATTGTGTCTTCGATACTGCTGTGGCTGTTTGTGGTTTCACGCGGCTGGATCGAGAAGTTTTATTTTGCGCTCTGCACGGTCAGCGCAACGTCGGGTCTGCTGCGCACCGCTGCCGGCGATGAGGCGTTTCACATTGGCCTCTACATACGGGTCGCCATGCTCGCGAGCGCGGTTATGGTCGGCTTGGTGATTGTTCGACTTCACTCCGCTCGCTTGCGGGCGGTTAAGTTCGAAGCCGAGGGCGCGAGCGATTCGTAGTTGTCTTCTCCAGTCCTGCTCCGTCGAAATCGAACCTATATAATTTGATGGGTGAGTTCTTCCAAGGTTAAACAAGTAGCATCGGCTGATTTTCCAACGCGTTGGGGACATTTCCTCATCCACGGATTTACGACGCGCGCGTCGGCTTCGGGCGACGGCGCGAAAACCGAAGAGGCCGTGGCGTTGGTGATGGGCGAGGTGCATTCCGGCTCTCCGCTGGTGCGCATCCACTCGCAGTGCCTGACGGGCGATGTGTTTGGTTCCCTGCGTTGCGATTGCCGGCAGCAATTGGAAATGTCGCTGTCGATGATTGGGCAGGCGGGAGCGGGCGTCCTGATTTACGAGCAGCAGGAAGGACGCGGGATTGGCCTGATGGCGAAGTTGCAGGCGTACGCGCTCCAGGACAGTGGCCTCGACACGGTCGAGGCCAACGAACGCCTGGGATTCAAGGCCGATCAGCGCGAATTTTTCATGCCCGTGGAAATTTTGAAGGCGTTGGACATCCGGCGGGTGCGTCTTCTGTCGAATAATCCCGACAAAGTGTCGGCGCTCGAGCGCGCGGGGATTCAAGTCACCGAGCGCGTGCCTTGCGAAGTGGCGGCTACGGAACATACGGAAGAGTATCTAAAGACGAAGCAGGAAAAGCTCGGGCATCTGTTCACGCGGCGCAAGGTGCAGCACTAGGGAAACTCTGGATGCGCGTCTCCCAGCGGCTAAAGCCGCGACTGTAGAGAGCTTTGGCGGCACGGCTGAAGCCGTGCCCTTTCAAAGCGGTCATCCCGTATCTCGTACCTTATATTGGTGTCATGGCGAAATCGGCAGGATCAAAATCAAAGTCAAAGGCGGCGGTGGTTCTCTCGTCGCGCATCAGCTACCAGGGGCCGGTCTTCAACGTCACCACCGACGAAGTGGAGGAACCGGGCGGAGTTCGCGCTCGGCGGGATGTCATACGGCATTCGGGATCGATTGTTGTGCTGGCGGTCGATGACTCCGGGAAATCCAACCGCAAAGTCGAACCACGGGTCCTGCTGGAACGCCAATATCGCCACGCGGCCCAATCGATGATGTGGGAACTGCCAGCGGGACGCATCGACGATGGCGAAACCGCGCTGACCGCCGCGAAGCGTGAGTTGCTTGAGGAGACGGGATACACGGCGCGGCAATGGAAAAGGATCCTGCATTTCTATGTCAGCCCGGGATTTCTCGACGAAACCATGACCATCTACCTGGCTCGTGGCCTCAGGGCCGGGACCGCGCAACCCGAGCCGGACGAGCGAATTGCGGTTAGTTTTGTGGCATTATCGGAAGCTAGGAATATGGCACTGAACGGGCGGATTCAGGACGCCAAAACGATCGCCGGCATCCTGTGGTTGAGCGAGACGGGCCGAGCAGCGCGGTAAGGCGTCGTTTCCCCGGCCACCCGATCACGATCGATCGCGCGGCCTCCTGCTTTTAGGGCACTTTCGGGCCAGGCGGCCTACCCGGAATGTGACCGGAATCCTTGACAGCACATCCTTTGAGCAGCACAATGCCTACACATTTTTTGCGGGCCCCGGGAATTGCGCCTTTTTGGGGAGAAATCCGCAGGAAAGAGGGGGCGAACGTGGAACGTTTGAAAGGCACCGTCAAGTGGTTCAACAACGCCAAGGGATACGGCTTCCTCGGCCGTGAAGATGGACCGGATGTTTTTATTCACTACAGCTCGATAACTACCGAAGGATATAAGAGCCTGCAGGAAGGCGATCAGGTGGAGTTCGAGATTGTCCAAGGACAGAAAGGGCCGCAAGCGGCCAATGTAACCAAGGTCTCCTGAGCGAGACCGTGATTTACTTGGCTTGCTGAGTAACGCTTGCCGACTCACTCTTTGCCCCCAGTGCCTGGGGTGGTTGTGTCCTTACGGCGGACGGCGGTTCGGTTCGTCCCTCCTACTTAAGTTATAAAGCCAGAATTTAAGAGCATTCACAGTACTGTTACATTTTCAAATTTCTGGTGCTTCGCAGCTAGTCCCATGTGACGGGACCCCAAGGTTCGGCGTCAGCCATGGCTTTCGCCTCTTCGAGGGTCATGTATTCGCCCGATCCGCCCGGCCTGTAATAGTAGAGAAAACCATCTCGAGTTTCAGGAATTGGTTTGGTCTCATCAATGTTCTCATCGTCATCAACACGCGACCACGCGAGACGCGCGGGTTTAGCCCACACTGTTATTTCCATTGGGACGGTCAGATCATAGAGCCAAGTACCGGTGGCGACTTTTCGCCGATTGCGCGCTTCCGTTGCCGCGTCCACGTTTTTACTCATCCTGCTCTTCCGATCTTCCGACTGCGCCTCAGCAACTCAAATAATCCCACCAACGCCCCCAAACTCCAAGCGTGATTGCTAAGGCTAAATCCTTTAGATTTCAAACTGTAACAGTATCGCCAAGTACGACATTCTCGACTTCTTCCATTCTTGACGTGCCGCAGGAATAAGAGCATTATTTCTCCGCCGATGCGACGGTTTCCTCCGCTCAGGCGTTGACAGGCTTCAACAGCTTCCTCTCTCGCTGGAGTCACTATGAAGTATGCAGGCCGATTTGCGATTTTCTCTTCCGCTTTCGCCGCGATTCTGGGTTTGTTGGTCGCGACCCATTCCAACCCCGAGATGTCCACTGCCAGGCCCGATCGGACGGGATATTCTGCGCCGCGATTGACTAACGTGGCCCTGATGCAGCCGATGGGCGGGACGGGAGCGAACCCTGAGAATGTCCCACGATGCCCGTCGACGACCACGGTGAACGTCTATGGAGACGGGATGGTGGGCGACACGCAGACTCTTGACGCGGCCTTGAACATGCAGATGTACTGCTACGGGCAGTTTGGTTACGACTTTTGCGAGGGCACGGTCAACTTCTACGATTACCAAGGCGGCCAAGAAGTGCTGCTCGGAACCGGCACGGTCGACCTGAACGGGTGCGGACGCGAGCTCGATATCAGTACACTGCCCGCGGGAAAGCATGTCATCGTCGCGACGTACGAAGGAAACGGGCAATATCTTGGGAGTTCCGGAAGCGAGACCATAGTCATCGATAAGTGGGCGTCCACGACGATTTTGACTTCGACTCCCAATCCTTCGACCGATGGGCAGGAAGTGACGCTGACGGCGACCGTAAATTCCCCTGTGGGACCGACGGGCTCGGTAACATTTGTGAATGGCAGCAAGACGATGAACTCGGCGCCTTTGATCAACGGCGTCGCGACCCTAACCACGAAGAAGCTGGCCGCCGGAACACTGACCCTAACGGCAAACTATAACGGGGATACGCAGTCCGCGAAAAGCTCGGGGACACTTACTCAAGTTGTGAATTAGACTTTCCCGCCCACTGGTGAAGTTCTGGCTCTCGCGTGCGAAGTCGTTTAACCTTATTGCTTCGCATGGACAACAAAGCCATTGCCACGCTGCTGCACGAGACTGCCGATCTGCTCGAGATCGACGGGCAGGACTCGTTTCGCGTGCGCTCCTATCGCAATGCTGCCGAGGCGATTGAAGCGCTGCCACAACAGATTTCCGATCTGATCCATGAACCGAAAAAGCTTCTCGAAGTGCCGGGCATCGGCAAGGGAATGCAGGCCAACCTGCTGATGCTGTTTAAGGATGGCAAGATCGAGGCGCACACCGAGCTTCTGAAAAAATACCGGCCTTCGATGCTTGAGCTGCTCAAGATTCAAGGGCTCGGTCCGAAGACGATTGCGCTTATCTGGAGCGCGTATCAGGTCAGCGATCTGGAGGGCGTGGAAAAACTGGCGCGGGAAGGAAAGATTCGCACTCTGCCTCGCATGGGTGAGAAGCATGAAGCGAAATTGCTCAAAGCCATTGAAGATTATCGCCGCATCGGCGGGCGTTTCCTGCTCGACAAAGCCGAAGAACTGGCGGAAAGGCTGACCGAATACCTGCTGGCGGTTCCGGGAATAGAAAAGGTCACGCCCGCCGGCTCGCTGCGGCGCGGACGGGAAACGGTCGGCGATCTCGATATCCTCGTCACGGGCACGGGTTGCATTGAAGATGAATCGCGGCAGGAACTGATTCAACATCTGCTGCGCTTCCCGGGATTGATGGACGTGATCGCGCAGGGCGAAAACAAAGTCAGCTTTCGGCATCGCAGTGGCATGCAGGTCGATGTGCGCCTGTTGGCTCCGGAGTCGTTTGGAGCTGCGATGCAATATTTCACCGGATCGAAGGCTCACAACGTCGCGCTACGCCAACGCGCACTGAAGATGGGTTACACGCTCAACGAGTACAGCCTGGCGACGCTCGAAGGCGAGACGCCGGTGGCGCGCAAAACCGAAGAAGAGATCTATAAAAAGCTGGGGCTTGATTTTATCCCTCCCGAACTGCGCGAAAACCTGGGTGAGATTGAAGCGGCGGCAAACCACACGCTGCCGGCGCTGATCGAACAAAAAGATATCCGCGGCGACGTGCACATGCACACGGTCGAGACTGACGGAAAGAACACGATCGAAGAGATGGCCGAAGCGGCAAGTGAGCGCGGCTATGAATACATGGCCATCACCGATCATTCGAAGAATCTGGCATTCGCGAACGGGCTCACCGATGAGCGGGCGCTCGCGCACATACAAAAGATTCGCGCCGTCGAAAAGAAGATGAAGGGCATTCGCATTTTCGCAGGGATCGAAGTGGATATTCTCGGTGATGGCACGCTCGATCTTTCCGACCCGGTGCTCGAACAGATGGATATCGTCATCGCCAGCGTACATTCGCTGTTCAACCAGGATCGCGCCACGATGACGGAACGGCTCCTGAAGGCCATCGCGAATCCGAATACGTCGATCCTTGGGCATCCCTCGGGACGGCAGTTGTTGCGGCGCGAGGCGTATCCGTTCGACATCGACGCCGTTTTAAAGGCAGCGGCGAAACATCGGGTTGCAATGGAATTGAATTCCTATCCTGAACGGCTTGATCTAAGCGACGTCAATTTGCGGATAGCGAAACAGCATGGCGTGAAAATCGTGATCAACACCGACTCCCACCACACTTCGCATATGGAAAAACTGCGCTACGGCATCACCCAGGCGCGACGCGCCTGGCTCACCCGGGACGACGTCCTGAATACCTTGCCGCTGCAGAAATTTGCCGAGGCTATGAAGCACCACTGGTAATTCGGGAGCAGATCACCGTCACGTTATAATCGACTGGACGCTCGGTGCTTCCGCGATTCGATCTAGCCCCCCGGAAATATTCGTCATTTCGCAGGTCATTTTTCGCAGGTCGTTTGCAGTTCAAGCGCGGGGTCGAACAGCCACGAATTCATGCTCAAGCTCGAAAAAAGACAGATTCTGAAAAACGTTGGGTCGAGCTGGTTCGCGCTTGGCATCAACGTGATCGTCGGGATTTTTATCTCGCCGTTCATCCTGCATCATCTCGGCGACGCGGCTTTTGGAATCTGGGTGCTGATTTTTTCTGTCACCGGATACTACGGCCTGTTCGATCTCGGCATACGTTCCTCGATCATTCGTTACGTTTCCAAGTACACGGCCACCGACGATAGGGAAAAACTCGCCCAGTTCATCAATACGGCGCTCTTCACTTACACCGGCATCGGGGTGGTATGCATGGTGGTGACCGCGCTGCTGAGTACATGGGTCGAGCATTTTTTCAAAATTCCGCCGGAGATGCACGCGCAGGCGCGACTGCTTTTGTTGATGGTCGGCGCGTCGGTCAGTCTCGGCTTTCCTCTCGGAGTTTTCGGCGGAATGCTCGAAGGGTTGCAGCGCTTCTACATTCTGAATTGGACGAGCATTGGCGCCACGCTGGCGCGGGCCGCCTTGATTGTTTATTTCCTGCACCGCGGCTACGGGCTGCTGACCGTTGCCCTGCTCACGGTTGGGCTACCGATTTTCTCCTCGATTCTCCGGGGCGTCATCGTGTTCCGGCTGTGTCCGATGCCGCTTGGGCTTAAATATGTGGATCGCGAATCGTTCCGCCACATGGCCCACTACGGCGGCACGACGTTCTTGGTCCTCGTGGCCTCGCGCCTGCGTTTCCGCACCGACGAACTGGTGCTCGGCGCCATGATGTCCACTGCTGCCGTCACTTGGTTCAACATCGGCGCCCGCATCGTGGACTACGCGCAGGAATTCGTTTCAAGCCTGGCGCAGGTTTTTGTGCCAATGTCGAGCCAGTCGGAAGCGACTGGAAATCTTGACCGGGTGCGCAAGATTTATATCGCGGGCAATCGGGCATGCGCGTTTTTGATTCTGCCCATCACCGCGATCCTGATCGTGTTTGGCAAGCACATCATCCGGATCTGGGTAGGAGCGCGCTATGTTCCGCACAGTTATCCCGTGCTCGTCGTGATGATCATTCCATTTGCACTCATGTTGGCGCAGGCGGCTTCGACGCGCATTCTGTTCGGCTTGGGCAAGCATCAGACCATGGCTTCGGTCACGGTAATTGAGGGCGTCGCGAACCTTATCCTCAGCATCGCGCTCGTCCGTCCGCTCGGGATTGTTGGCGATGCGCTCGGTACCGCGATCCCACTCAGCTTTACGTGTCTCGTGTTCTTGCCGCGTCACATGAAAAGGCAGATCGGCGTTCCGGTCGGAACTTTCCTGCGCGAAGCCTACACGCTGCCGATTCTTCTGACCATTCCTCTGGTCGGAGCACTCTGGCTTGCCAACCGTTATTTTTATCCTCGCAACTTGATCCAATTGACGATTGAAACTTCGTTGGTGAGTTCGGTCTATGCCGTCGGACTATTCTGGGCGTATCGTACCAATCGCGCGTTTCATGTTGCCGAGATTGCGGGAGTGTCGAAGCCGCTGGCGCTCGAGCAGCCGCCGCAAGCCGTGATTGCTGTGGAATATCAGAACGAGCAGTAGCCGGGCGGCAATCGGCCGTAGGAATTTTCTATTCCCACGCTCTGGGGCGAAGGGTGCAATCCGTTGCACACCCTTCAACCGGGATCAATTGGCTTGAGATAAAATGGGGATGCTCTTTTGTTTCTAGTGCTTTGCAAGGGGTACAGCGAGGGCTTTCGGAAGCGAAACTGCTCCCTCTTAATAGGTTAGGTAGGTTGAGGCGGATTTTCGGGGACGCGCCGAAGCAGGCCAAACGTCGCACAAGGGGATTGAGGGGATGAGCGAACTGTACGTCGTGGGTGGAACTCTGCGCAGCAGCTTGTTCAAGCAGCTGGCTGAGTGGAACTCCTACAAAAAGGCCCTCATTGTTAAAGTGCAGCCGGAGGTCAAAACCTCTGAGCTTATGGTCGAATATGTTTCGCCCGAAGACGCGTGTCCGGCGGAATCGCCCTCCATATTGTTCAAGTCAGGAACGATTACTGATGACAAGCTGTGCGTTTGTACGACGACGGAAGTGCTTGTATATCAGCTACCCGATTTCAAACTCTTGCACTACGTTTCGCTCCCCTGCTTCAACGACGTCCACCATGTGCGCCTGACTCCAGAAGGCAACATTTTAGTCGTCGATACGGGGCTGGATTTAGTTTTGGAAATGACGCCTCAGGGAAGAGTTCTGCGTGAGTGGAGCGTCATCGAAGAGGATACGTGGAAGCGATTTTCACGAGAGATCGACTATCGAAAAATACCCGAGACCAAGCCACATCGATCTCATCCGAATCATGTGTTTCGGCTGGACGATGAGGTATGGGTTACCCGCTTCGACCAGAGAGACGCAATCAGCCTTACCCGGCCGGGAAGACGGATTGATATCGCGGTCCAAAGACCTCACGATGGCTGCGTAGTTGGCGACTGGATCTACTTCTCAACTGTCGACGGACACGTGGTTGTCGCGAACCGCCACACGCTGAAAGTGGACGAGGTCATCAACTTAAACACGATCGATAACGAGCAGAAGCTGGTGCTCGGATGGTGCCGTGGCATCGCGGTCATGGAGAAGAATCAGGTCTGGGTCGGGTTCAGCCGCATTCGAACCACCCGTTTCAAAGAAAACCTCGTCTGGGCCAAACACGGATTTGAAAATCGCAACAAACCTAGCCATATCGCTCTCTACGATTTGACCAGGAAGAAATGTCTGGATGAGATCAACCTGGAAACCTACGGCGTTGACGTCATCTTCAGCGTGCATGACGCCGAGTTAGGCACAGCAGGGGAAAGCCTCCTCGCAAAGCCGGTGGCAGCGCAGTCGTCGTTGGACCGGGAACGGGAATTGAACCTGGACCGGATCTCATGAGCGCAAGCAAGACCATGAGCATTCGCAAGACAGCCAAGAAGGCTCTGGTAGCGAGTGGAGCGCTTCGTCTTGTCCACAAGTTCTCCCCTCCCGCTGTGGTGATTCTGCGTTACCACTCAATACAGGACCGCCCGGAGGAATTCGCCGACGCCATCGGGTGCACGTCAATCCACGCAACTTCCATTTTCCGTCGGCATATGGAATTGATTGCGAAACGTTTCAACGCGGTCAGCATGGATGACGTCTCGCTTTTCCTGAAAGGCGAGAAAAGTCTGCCACCGCGCGCCGTCGCGGTTACTTTTGACGATGGTTTTAAGGATAACTTTCGCATCGCGGCCCCGATTCTCAACCGTTTTGGCATTCCGGGAACTTTCTATCTTCTGGTCGATGCAGTAGACCAGTCGAAAGCGCCTTGGTATTGCCAGCTTCGTTATGCATTCATGACCACGCGCACGCCGGGGTGGAGAGATGCGGCTACGGGAATCGTGCATGAGTTGCGGGACTCGAACGCGCGGGAAGCAGCCTTTATGGTAGCCACCGAAATTGGCGCGAGATCGAGCGCGGCTGCTCGCGAAGAACTCCTGCAGAACGTAGCTCAATCCCTTGAACCGGATCCATTTCCCGGCGAGAGGGATTTGATGATGACCTGGGACGATGCCAGGACACTGGTGAAATCGGGCCACATCGTGGGCTCGCACACCATGACGCATCCGAATCTGGCTCAAATTTCGCCCGCCGAGGCGCGTACCGAACTGGCCGATTCCAAACTGAAGCTGGAAAAAGAGCTGCGTGCAACGGTGAAGCATTTCTGTTACCCGCATCCGGCTCTCAATCCGCAATGGAATGAGACCACGTTGAAATTTACCCAGGAGCTTGGTTACACAACTGCTGTCACGACGACTCCCAGCGCGGTGCGCGCCAACGCCCGTTCCCTGGCAATCCCCAGAACGTATATTCCTCGAGACGAATCGGAATTCCTCTGGCACATCGAGCAGTCACTGCTGTTTCGCAACGGAGCGGGCGCGTGATACCAACCGAAGACTCGCAATTCGCGAAGACTGAAGTGAGCGGCGTCTTTGATCGGATGGCCACCTACTACGCCGACGAGCGGGGCCAATCTCCCTGGTTTCAGGCGCAGCTCAAGATTGTGCTGGAGATGATTGCGGCGGAGAAAGGAAAAATCCTCGATATCGGCTGCGCAGCTGGCGCGGAGTTCGAGCCGCTACTTGCCCGCGGCTTTAAAATTGTTGGCTTCGATTATGCTCCGGAAATGGTTCGTCGGGCGGAGCAGCGGTTTCGCGGGTCGCAAGATGTGCAGCTCTGCCGGGCGGACGCTGAGGCACTCCCCTTCCCGGACGCCAGTTTTGACCATGTGGTGTGCCTGGGCGTGTTTGAATATCTTTCCACCTACGACCGCGCACTCAAAGAAATACATCGCGTTCTGCGGCCCGGGGGCTTAGTCATTATCTCGCTGCCCACGCGCATCAGCCTTGATCGTCTCTCGTTTAACCTGATTCACTCAACGGCTGTTCCTCTTTGGCGAGGGGCGAAGCGACTCATGGGCAGGCGTGCGTCCGCCAAGGCCTTGGGCAGAAGGTGGAATCGTTGCTTGCCGTCACAGGTCCCGGTACTACTCCGCGCAAACGGTTTCAGCCCAGAGCAGAGCGCGTACTCAGGATTCCTGTTGTTTCCGCTCGGACAATTGTGGCCCGCTGGGGAATTTCGACTTTTCTCGATGATGGAACGTTTCTCTAAGTCGCCACTTCTGGGCTGGACGCTGAGCCAGTATCTGGTGAGTGCGCGAAAGACAGGCTGAGACAAAACCGGCCGAGATATTGACAGCGGTGCCGCATGGCACCCTCTACAGGAATTAAGCAAGCAAAATGGAAAAGAATCTCTTCAAAGTCGTTATCCTCACTTCGGTACCGCCGCAGCGCGTGGCGCGCATTATGACGCGTATTCGCCGGGAGGCCCCAGAGGCACAGGTGGTCGGCGTGCTCTACGCGCCCTTCCTGCCTAAGAAGCTGAAGCAGCGGATAGCCACCTGGCGCAAGAAGATGAAGCGCTTTGTCTATTGGCAATATGTTTGGCATCGCATCACGGCCTCGGCCGGGCGCAGTCTCTCCGCCATGCTTGATGCCATTCTTCGTTTCGTTCATGCGGCTCCAAGGTGGCCCAACGGGAACCCGGCTTACACCACGAACGATTTGAAAACACATTGTGAAGCTCACGGAGTCAAACTTTTTATTGCCGCCGACATCCATTCCGAACCAGGCCTCGAGTTTGTGCGGAGTCTCGACGCCGATCTCGGCCTGGTCTATGGCACGAAAATCTTGAAACCGTTTCTTTTTGAAATTCCAAAGCAAGGTTCGATCAACATCCACAAGCGAAAAGTGCCTGATTACCGTGGCGGAGGAGCAGTTGGCCTGTGGGAAATGCAAGACAATCAAAAGGAAATCGGAGTCACAGTCCATCGCGTTGAGGCGAAGGTGGATGTAGGCGCCGTCGTTCGGTCGGCGCTGATCCCGATTGAGCCATTCGATGATCTGGAGAGTCTGGCACTGAAAGCCGACGTGGTAGGTTCGGACCTTATTGTGGCTGCTATTCGTGATTTCGCAACTGCATCGGTCCTTGAAACTCCACAGGTCGGCCCCAGCAAATATTTCCGCCGTCCGCCCGATGAAGACTTGTTGCAGATGAAGCGAAGGCTTGCAGCGCAGCGAAAACGTCCGGACAATCCTGCGAGGGTTCCGGCGTGGAAGCTGACACTCAAGTCGCTGCTATATGCGGCACCAGCCACACTTCGGAACTGGAAGCAGCGGTGGCAGGGAGGTTTTCCTGTAGTCATTCTTCGTCACTCTGTGGTTTCAGACCGGCCGCACCGTCTCGGAGTCTCGACGGTGGATTTCCTGCGGCAGGTGAATTACCTGTTGCGCCACTATCGTGTGGTCAGTCTCAGCGAAGCGGTGGAACTGGTGCGAACGGGCGGCGTTAAAGTGCCTACGGTCGCGATTACTTTTGACGATGGTTATGCCGACAATTTTGTGAACTTGCGGGCCGTCAGCGAAGAAACCGGCGTGCCCATCGGATATTTCATCGCGACCGAACATATTTCCAATGGCCGCGAGTTTGCCCACGACCAACTCGCGAACGAGCGTGGCTTTTTCCCAAACACATGGGAACAGATCGAATTTCTGAAGCATAGCGGCTATGAAATTGGCAGTCACACGCGGAATCACGCTGACTGCGGTTCGACGGACGAGGAGTTTCTGCGCCACGAAATCATCGGATCGGGTGACGACATTCAGCAGCGGCTCGGAGGCACGAAACACTTTTCTTTCCCGTTCGGGCTTCCCCGGAATATTTCGGCTCCGGCGGCGGAAATTGCATGCGCGAACTACGAGAACGTTTTCTCGGCCTACCGTGGCGGCAATTTTCACGCCGACGACCGGCAGATTCTGAAGCGAGGAAATTTTCCGCACACGGTCTGGGAACTTGAGTTACAGCTGCAATCGGTACTGGCTCCGGACGCTGTGGAGCCCTCGCATTTGAAGGCTCGGGTAGGAGAAGCGCCGCAAGCACGAGACGCCTCAGGACAGCCTGCAGGAAGCCGGCGCTAAAATTTTGGGAAGCACTGTTTTGGGAACCACGGCGAGGACGGAAAGGGTGGCTATGACGGATTCTCGACTATCGGAGCGCGATCAGGCCGAGATCGAACGCAGCGCGAGCGAAGCAGCCAAGGTAGTGCTGGGGCCCGTCGATCGGACCCAGATCGACCGCTATCTCGATCCTCCGGCAGACACGATCTACGGTCTCGAGTATGCGTTTCACCTGCTCGGGGATGTGCGCGGCAAGACGGTGCTCGACCTCGGATGCGGCACCGGCGAGAATCTCGTCCCCTTGATTGAACGCGGAGCACGGGTCACCGGCATCGATATTTCGCCGGACCTGATTGCGCTCGCGCAGAAACGCGTCGGGGACGCAAATCTTGAAGCAACGATACGGACGGGATCCGCCTATGAGACGGAACTGGCGAGCGAATCAGTCGATGTGGTCTTCTGTATGGCACTGATTCATCACCTCGACATAAAACTTGTGCGCGATGAAATGTGGCGGATTCTGCGCAAGGGCGGATTCGTCGTTCTGCGCGAGCCGACACGATTTTCCAAGGGCTATGCCTGGTTGCGCGGACTGTTGCCGGCGAAAGATGACATTTCAGACTACGAGCACCCGCTTACTCGGGAAGAGTTGGCCACGATGGTTGAACCGTTCCAAGTCGAGGGGACCCGCTATTTCCGCCTGCCGTTCGTGCCGCTAGTCTCGCGAATGATTCCCTCACAGACCGAGACGGTTTGGAAGGTAAGCAATTCGATTCTCACGCGCTGGGCCGGTGCGGAACGCTATGCCACTGGAGTTGTCACCAAGCTACAGAAAATGGGATAGGCGGAAAACATTGTTTCCGAGCCCGGCGCAAGGTTGCAAACTGCTTCACACCCTGGGAGCGAACCCAGCGTTTTTAGAGTAAAATCGTGGTTGGCGATTGTTTTTAATGGTTTAGAAGGGGACGATCCAGCAGCCTTCGGAATCCGAATTGCTCCCCATTTAGTACTTGTCGATTCTATGTACTGTCGATTTTTAGACACCAATAGGGCGAATCCAGACTAGAGACCAGATTCGCATCCCCCCTAGCGATTTAGATTTCAGCATAAATTTTAGTTAAAAATTCCGGGAGGAATACCGCTTTGAGCGCAACCACCAGCCACCTTATCGCCCCACACGGGGGAGAACTCGTTCAACTGCAAGTGCCGGCCGCGCGTGCCGCCGAGCTAAAAGTGCAATCGAAGGATTGGCCTTCATGGGACCTGACTGCCCGCCAGCTTTGTGACTTGGAGCTACTGATGAGCGGCGGCTTTTCGCCGCTGCGCGGATTCATGAATCGCGCCGACTACGAAGGCGTCTGTAAAGACATGCGGCTGACCAGCGGAATTCTGTGGCCCATGCCGATCACTCTCGATGTCACCGAAGACTTTGCCAAGAAGCTGACCGCCGGTTCGAGCAAGATCGCCCTGCGTGATCCCGAAGGCGTGATGCTCGCCGTTCTGCATATAGAAGACGTCTGGCAGCCAGATCGCAAGGCCGAAGCCCAGTCCGTTTTCGGTACCACCAGCGCCGCGCATCCGGGTGCCGATTACGCCATCAACAAATCCAATCCATGGTATGTGGGTGGCAAGATTGAAGGAGTTCAGGAACCTTCGCACTACGATTTCCGCTCGCTGCGATTGACCCCCGCCGATTTGCGCGCCGAATTCGGACGCCTGGGCTGGACCACCGTCGTCGCTTTCCAGACACGCAATCCCATGCATCGCGCCCACGTCGAATTGACCATGCGCGCCGCCAAGCAAGTTCAGGCGAATCTGCTGATTCATCCGTCGGTCGGTATGACGAAGCCCGGCGACGTGGATTATTTCGTCCGTACTCGCTGCTATCAGTTGCTGCTCGCGAAGTATCCGCACGGCACCGTTGAACTCGCCATGCTGCCGCTGGCAATGCGCATGGGTGGACCGCGCGAAGCGGTGTGGCACGGGTTGATCCGCAAGAATCACGGATGCACGCATTTCATCGTGGGCCGCGATCACGCCGGACCGGGCAAAGACACCGACGGCAAGAACTTCTACGGTCCTTATGACGCGCAGGAGCTTTTCAAGAAGCACGAGAAGGAAATCGGCGTGACCATGGTTCCGTTCCAGATGATGGTCTATCTGCAGAACGAAGACCGTTACGTCCCTGCCGACGAAGTGCCGCCAGGCGCCAAGGTGCTCGACATTTCGGGCACGGAATTGCGCAATCGGCTCAACGAAGGACGCGACATTCCGGCGTGGTTTACGTATCCGGAAGTGGTACAGGAATTGCGCCGGAGCTACCCGCCACGGCACAAGCAGGGGGTCACGATTTTCTTCACAGGGCTTTCGGGATCGGGTAAGTCGACGATCGCCAACGCTCTGATCACGAAATTTCTCGAGATGGGCGGGCGTCCGGTCACGCTACTCGACGGCGATCTGGTGCGCAAGAACCTGTCGAGCGAACTGGGATTCTCGAAGGAGCATCGCGATATCAACATCCGCCGCATCGGGTATGTGGCTTCGGAGATAACGAAGAACGGCGGGATCGCGGTCTGCGCGCCCATCGCTCCTTATGAAGCGACGCGCAAGGCAGTTCGAGAAATGATCGAGCCGTTTGGCGGATTCATCCTGGTGCACGCCGCGACGTCAATCGATGTTTGCGAACAGCGCGACCGAAAGGGGCTATACGCCAAGGCGCGCGCCGGCATCGTAAAGGAGTTTACCGGCATCTCAGATCCGTACGAGGCGCCGACCAATGCCGAAGTAGTGATCGACACCGCCAAACTGAGCCCCGAGGAAGCGGCGCAGACCATTATTTTGCACCTCGAACGCGAGGGCTTTGTCGGCGCCAACGGCAACGGATAGTAATTCCAATTATGTCGATGGCTTCAGTGGGCTATGTGGCATAATGGCCTCCGGGTGCGGGTTCTCGGGAATATACTTCGCGAGGCCCGCGACCAGTGAACTCAATTCCGGAGCCCCTGGAATCGGATTACGGCATGGACTTATTGGTTCTCAAAATACTGATCGGCTTCACAGTTGGGCTGCTGATCGGATTAACGGGATTGGGCGGCGGCGTACTGCTGCTGCCCATGCTCATCTTTGGGCTGCATATTCCAGCCATCACGGCCGTCGGCAGCGATGCGCTCTTCAACTTCTTCACCAAGATTCCCGCCAGCATCATGCACTTGCTGAAAGGCACAGTGCGAAAAAAAGTTGTGGTGGCGATGGCGATCGGCAGTATTCCCGGCTCTTATCTTGGCGTAACCCTGCTGGTGCATCTGCGGAACGTTTATGGTGTCCACGTCAACGACTTTATTAAGTCTGCGGTGGGGCTGCTCCTGGTATTGATCCCTACTCTGCTTCTGTTTCAGGGAAGGATCGAAGAACATCTCGCCAAACGTGAGCCGACCATGAAGAATTTTGCCTTCATGAGCGTGATCGGATTGATCGGCGGGTTCCTGGTGGGAATTACATCCGTGGGCTCCGGCAGCATCATTATGATGTTGCTCCTTTTGTTTTACTCGTTTGCTCCGAAAATCATGGTCGGCACCGACATTGCCCACGCGGTTATTCTCACAGGCGTCACCAGCCTGCTGCACTGGAAGGCTGGCAACGTCGACTTTACGCTGGTTGGTTCCCTGCTGATTGGCTCGATCCCCGGAGGAATGCTCGGCTCGCATCTGAGCACGCGGGTTCCGGTGCTGTGGCTGCGAAGAATCCTGTGCACTGTGCTGCTGATGACCGGCGCAAGAATGCTGTGGGCCTAGAAAGGCAGGTGTCAGGTCTCAGGTGTCAGGATCAGTGGCGAAGCTGCTGCTATCAAACCCTTACATCTGAGACCTAACACCTGAGACCTAATACCTGAGACTTTATGACTTCATATTCATCCAAAGAGACTCTTGAACGAATCCACGCGGCGCTGGAGGCGGCACGGGGTGTCCTCAACCGCTTTACTCCTGGCGCAATTGAGGCCGAGTACAAGGTCGGACACGATCCGGTGACCGAAGCCGACCGAGCGGTCGATGAAGTCCTGAAAAAGCATCTGCTGCGCGCGGACGAGGGATGGCTCTCGGAAGAGACGGTTGACGATTTTACGCGGCTCGACAAACAACGGGTCTGGGTGGTCGATCCGCTCGATGGCACGCGAGAATTTGTTCAGGGTATCCCGGAGTTCTGCGTTTCGATCGCGATGGTGGAAAATGGAATACCGGTCGCGGGTGGCATCTGCAATCCTGCGACTGACGAGCTTATTCTGGGATCGCGCGACACCGGGGTTACTTACAACGGGCAGCCGGCGCAACCGAGCCAGCGCAAGGATCTGCACGGCGCACTCGTGCTCGCCAGCCGCAGCGAAGTAAAACGCGGTGAGTGGAGGCAGTTCGAATCGGCCGAGTTCAATATTCGACCGATGGGATCGGTCGCCTACAAGCTAGGCCTGGTGGCGGCTGGCCGCGCCGATCTTACGTTCACCTTGGTTCCAAAAAATGAGTGGGACGTAGCGGCCGGAGCGGCTCTGGTTGAAAGCGCGGGAGGTTGGGTGCTGAAGCTCGACAATTCTCCGCTGCGCTGTAATCAGAAAAATCCGCTGATCTCAGGACTGCTCGCGGGGAGCCCGTTCCTGCGCGCACCGTTGCTGGAACTGCTCGAACGGCACGCGCAGACTACCGGCGCTGCAAAAGAGCTCTAGTAAGATCGTCTCTTAATAGATCGTCGTCTTTCTCTCGGACGACAAATCTATGTAGGTCAATCACAATTCGGCATCATCACCTAACCGCATGTCCACCTCGCGCATCGTTTTCCTGATGTATCACGAACTGGAGCTGGCCGGGCGCGACCTCTGCCAGTCCGAGGCGGGATACGTGCGCTACATTCTGCCCGTCGAGAGTTTCCGGCAACAGATGGAATGGCTCAAACAATCTGGATGGCAGGGTGTAAGTGTGAGCGAAGCCATTCAATATTCTGGTAGCCCCAGCGTCTGCATCACATTCGACGATGGATGCGAAACCGATCTGATCGCCGCCGCCCCGGTGTTGCGCGAATTTGGGTTCAACGCGACGTTCTACCTTACTGCGGGATTCCTGGGCACTCCGGGCTATCTCAAACCGGAACAAGTGCGCGAACTCGATGCGCAGGGATTCGAGATTGGGTGTCATTCGATGACGCATCCTTATCTTTCCGATCTCGACGAGCCCGAACTGAGACGCGAGATTATGGATGCGAAAACCGAGATCGAACGGATCGTAGGACATCCGATCGAACACTTCTCGTGTCCCGGCGGTCGTTACGATGAGCGCACGCTCCGGATGGCAAAGGAGTCGGGATTTGCGACCGTAGCCAACAGCGAGTTCCACTCGAACTCCTCGCGCACCAATCGTTACGAACTTGGGCGCGTGGCGATGTTGCGAGGGCTCAGCCCAGAAGCGTTCCGCGACACATGCCGGGGCCGCGGATTGTGGAAAAAGCGGTTCCAGCATCAAGCCCGTCTCGGAGCGCAACGCCTTCTTGGGAACCGCGCCTATGATCGTCTGCGCGCGATCCTGCTTAGAGAACCTGGTTAGTCAGTTACTTTAGTTTTTTGACCCGCCTTCGGCGCCTGTATCTCACATATCGTCAAACACCGCGCCCAGCGCCTGTTTTAACCTGCCATCTCGATAACCCAGCGGACACTATGCCTGCGCGAATCTGTACAGTGTTACCTCCGCGTGTACTAATGCGTTTCAAATGAACTTCTGGTATCTGGGAACACACCTGCCATCTCGATACATTCAGCGTGAGGACAATCGACCGTCCCCCAAATCTGTAAGGTCGAGGGCTCATAAATGCGCAACGCAGTTTGCTTTTGGGACCGGCAGTCCACAATTTCCGCGGCACCTGCTCCACGCCTCAGCGCTTTGCTAGTCCTGCTGGTGGCGGTCCTGATGACGACTTCATGTGGGACGATCGCCCAAGCGGCGGCGTCGCAAAGTAACCCCATTAGTAGTGGCGATCCGAGAAGTCTGAATCTCTCCGGCAGTCTTCCGCGAGCAACGGTCAACGAGTCCTACAATGCGGTTCTCGCCGTTGGCGGCGGAAACTCTCCGTACTTCTTTATGGTGACGAGCGGTTCCCTGCCCCCGGGCATGGGTTTGAATCAGCTCACAGGAACCATTTCAGGGAAGCCGTCGGCCGCGGGGTCCTATGCGTTTCAGGTCCGTGTGACTGACTGGCCGCGCCACGATGAAGGCGCACAGCAATTCGCGATTTCTGTACTCTCTACGGGTGGCGGTGGTGGCGGCGGGACAGTTAAGGTGACTGTTTCTCCCGCCAGTGCGACCCTGGTTTCGAAACAAACACAGCAGTTCACGGCCACGGTCAGCGGAACATCCGATTCGGCCGTGACATGGTCGGCGACGACAGGTTCTTTAAGCACCAATGGCCTCTATGTCGCGCCCACCGTGACGGCCCAAACCAGCGCGCTGATTACCGCAACGAGCGTTGCCGATCCGACGAAATCAGCGAGCGCGGCGATCACGATTAACCCCGTGAACGTCCAGGCGCTTAAGATCACCACCAGCGGCCTTCCTCAAGGGCAACAAGGCGACTCTTATAACGAAGCCTTCACCGCGACCGGTGGAACGAGTCCTTATACCTGGACTGTTTCTGGAGGGACGCTGCCTTCGGGAATCAGCATGAGTTCGAGCGGCGACTTGGCCGGTATTCCTAACTCTGTCGGTACTTTCAACTTCACAGTAAAGGTGACCGATGCGGCCGGTGCGACGGCAACCGGCAATTTCAGCGTCGGCGTAATCGGTGGCAGCAACTTCGATGGTCCTGCCGAACTGCCTCGCGTAACCGTTCCGACAGCGATGACAGACTCGCCGACCCCTGGAAGCGTGATTAACGTTAATTCCGGCGGCGATCTGCAATCGGCGTTAAACAATGCCCACTGCGGCGACGTGATTCAACTGCAAGCGGGCGCAACCTTCAGCGGCAAGTTCCAAGTGCCGGCGAAGAATTGCGATGACAGTCACTGGATCGTTATTCGCACCAGTTCTTCGGACAGCGCTCTGCCGGCCGAGGGGCAGCGAGCTACACCTTGCTACGCCGGTGTCGCTTCTCTGCAAGGGCGTCCGCAATACAGTTGCTCGAGCCCAAAGAACGTGATGGCCCGAGTGCAGCTCACCACACAGGGAGACGGCCCGTTCCAAATCGCAGCGGGTGCCAACTATTACCGCTTCGTCGGGCTGGAAGTGACTCGTCCGGCCGGAAGTGCGGGTCCGGGACGTCTGATCACGACTCTGGGCACCGCAGACCACATCATCGTCGACCGTTCCTGGCTGCACGGGGGGCCGCAGGATGAAACGCACCTGGGCGTGAGCCTCAACGGCATGACCAATGCGGCTGTCATCGACTCCTATTTCAGTGATTTCCATTGCATCTCGGCCAGTGGGACCTGCACTGACTCTCACGCCATCTCTGGAGGTTGCAGCAATACACAGGATGGTCCGTATAAGATTCAGGACAACTTCATCGAGGCAACGAGCGAAGGCATCTTATTCGGCGGCGGGGCAGCGACTTTGAGCCCCTCGGACATCCAGATCCTTAACAACCATTTCTGGAAACCGTGGCAGTGGATGCCGGGCAACACTCCTTTCGTTGGCGGCGCGAATGGAAACCCGTTTGTCGTCAAGAACCACCTCGAACTCAAGAACGCGGTCCGAGTGCTGGTTGAAGCGAACCTGATGGAGAACAACTGGGCGGGCTTCAGCCAGAACGGCAGCGCGATGCTGCTGACTCCTAAGAACCAACACGAACCGAATGGCTCGGATGTTTGTCCGCTGTGTCAGGTCACTGACGTTACCGTCCGCTACGTGCACATTGCTCATGCCGGCGCCGGTATCCAGATGGCAACGGCGATCTCCGGCGACGGCAAGGATGGGGCCCCAGCATTGTCAGGCACGCGCTGGAGCATCCACGATGTCGTGCTCGAGGACCTCAGCACCAAATACAAGGGCGGAGGCAGCGTCTTCCTCATCATGAACATGTGGCCCAAGAATCCACTGAACACGATCACAATCAATCACGTGACCGGGTTCCCCGATCCGACCGGGCACATGATGGTCATCGGGAACATCTACAGCACCGTTCCCATGTACGGCCTGGTCTTCACCAACAATATGGTGGTGACGAGCGCCCATCCGGTGTGGAACACGGGTGGAGGACAGGATAACTGCGCCTACCACGATGTGCCGGTGACGAGCATCACCGCGTGCTTCACGACATTCACGTTTAACAACAACGGCCTGGTTGAAACACCACCGGCGTTTCCGCCATCGACCTGGCCTTCTCCAAACGGCAATATGTTCCCGCAAACCATTAGTGACGCCGGTTTCATCAACTACAACAACGGCAACGGCGGAAACTACGAGTTGCAGGCGAACAGCCCTTACAAGAACAAGGGCAGCGACGGCAAGGATCTCGGCGCCGACGTCGTTGGCCTGAACGCAGCCCTAGCGAATGTCGAATAACAGATAGCCTTCGGCAGATCTAAACCTTCCCCGATCAAGGTCCGCGGTTCGCCGCGGACCTTTTCCTTTCTGGCCAAACACCAGCCCGATTCCGTGAAATCGTCCGGGTATCCCGGTACACTGTCTCTAATAGATTTTTGTGAATTTCTGGGCGCGGGACGTGTAGTCGGAGAAAGCGAAAACATGGCACGGATTCCAGTTTCACCCTCTAAGTTGTTTACCGCGACGGCGGGCGCGTTTCGAGCCCTTCACTTTTTTCTGAGCGTCTTTCCTATCGTCGTTCCGATCATCGCTCTCGTGGTCGCGTGCGTTGCGCCAGGGTTGGCCGAAGCGCCTCCAACCACGGAAAACGCCTATTGCGGCAAGGGAAACGTCGCTCAATTTGGAGCCAAGGATGGTCCTGCTGAGCTTCCGAAGGCCTGCTTCTATACGGCGCTTGATGGCACGCCGTCCCCGGGGAAACAAATTCGCGTCGCATCCAAGTCCGATCTGACCAGCGCTTTTGATCATGCCAAGTGCGGCGACACGCTTTTGCTGGCGGCCGGGGCTTCGTTCGACGTGCGAGACTTACCGGCTAAGAAGTGTGACGACCAGCATTATGTCACCGTCCGCACCGACACGCCTGACGACAAGCTTCCGCCGGAGGGTACGCGGATATCGCCAGCGTGGGCCGGAGTCGCGAGCCTTCCCGGCCGGCCAGGATATGCGCAGCCGACTGGCGGCGCAGCCAAATTACTGGCCACGATCGTCCTCCGCCGTCCCGCGGGCGTATCTGCTGGCGATCATGTGCGCTTCATCGGAATTGAGTGGACCACCCCGCCAGAGGAAGACATCAGTCGCATGATCACTGCTGAACATAGCGACCACATTATCTTCGACCGGAATTGGTTCCACCCCGCGGAGGGCAAGGAGGTGGCGCACGCGGTCGGCATGCCCGACGGTGCGCATATGATCGCCGTCATCAACTCCTACATCAGCGGCCTGAACTGCATCGCGCGAACCGGGAAGTGTACCGATGCAACCGGAATTGGCGGAGGCAAAGGCGACGAACAGATCGCAACGATCAAGATCTACAACAACTTTATCGAATCCGCGGGAGAGAACATTCTGTTTGGCGGCAGCGCCGCGACCCAGGTTCCCACCGATATTGAAATCCGCCGCAATCATCTCTTCCGCCCAATGCAGTGGAAAGAAGGCGAGCCCGGCTATGCGCCCGCCGCTTCGGGAGAGTCCTTCATCGTGAAAAACAATCTCGAACTGAAGAGTGCGATCCGGGTGCTGGTCGAGGCCAATCTGCTGGAAAATACCTGGGGAGGATTCAGCCAGACCGGATATTCCATCCTGCTCACACCGAAGAGCCAAGGTGGCCAATGCCCGATTTGCCGGGTCAATGACGTGACCATTCGCTATAACCGCATTCGAAATGTCGCCGGAGTGTTGCAGATTGCGAATGCGCCGGCGTCGAAAACCGGCGGCTTTGCGGCCGATGGCGGCCGCTACAGCATTCACGACATCTTTGCTGACGATCTCCACGACAAGGATTACAAAGGCGGCGGATCGTTTCTAATTTTGGTTTCGTGGCAACCGCCTCTGCATGACATAGCGATTGATCACGTCACCGCGTTCGTAACGGGCAAACTGTTTTCGGTTTTGAACCCAGGAGCGAAGCTGGCAAATATCACCATCACGAACAGCGTCTTCTCGGTCGGAGGCGATCCAGCCGTGGCCTCGGCCGGGGGCGGTCCCGAGAGTTGCGCAGGCAGAACCCGGGGCCAGGGGGCCGAGGCCATCATGCAAGCCTGCTTCGATCCATTTAAGTTTGAAAAGAACCTGATCATCAGCGGGCACGAATCTTTCCCCAAAGGAAACTTCGTCGTCGGGTCGGTGGAGGCTGCGGGCATCCGCGATCTGAAAGGCAGTATCGCGAAAGATCCGAAACTCTGTACGGCCAAAGGGCCGGGCTGCTCCAAAGTCTCACCGGGCGCTGGCGCTGGGTCGGACGGGCGGGACCTGGGCGCTGACATCGACGGGATCACGGCCGCGATCGCAGGGGTGGAATAGCGCTGCCGGAGTTCGGGCTAGCTTGCCGGCTTTCGTAATGCGGATCCGACGACTTTGCCGGGACCGGATTCCTGGACAAAGGCGATGAGCCGAATATTCTTCAAGTCCGTGCCGGGCTTGAGCTTGAGCTGCACGACTTCGTCGAAGCTGCCGTTCTTCGGCAGTTTTCCAACTTTCGTCAATTGCTGAACGACCGCGGTATGGGTCAAACGTTTCCCGCCATTTTCTCCGTGCAGGACTTGCGACTCGACATGATCGAGAGCAACAGCCACGTAGATGTCGGCGCTATGCTCAGTGGAGCTTCCGTTTGCAACGATGCGAACGCGCAGTACGGTGGGATTGGCTGGATCCGCGGCAACCTCTCCGATGCTTACCGGCGCTTTCAGCTGAGCAGCCGCTCTATTAAAGATGTCATTGGCTTGCGTCGGATTATTGGCTCTCACTTCGCTGCTTCCGTCGACGATGAATTGCGGAGTATAAGCAGTGCTCAGTCCGAGGGCGTGAACATACGCCTCCTGGCGTTCAGTCAATAACGACGATGAGTTCGCATCTTTCCAGCCGTCGTGATCCCAGTAATCCACATGCTCGCTCAGAACGATCAGCTGCGCACCCGGAATCGGTTGCACCGAGTCCAACTTTTGAAGAAGCGCGTCGGCGGGAGGGCAGCTCGAGCATCCCTCGGACGTGAATAGTTCCACGAGGACTGGGTGGGCCGGGATCGAGGTCACTGACTGATCGCCATCCTGAGGCCGCTCGCTGCCAGCGACTGCGGCGCCGACGAACAGCAGACTGCCCACGAAAATTGCGGGTAACACGGATCGCATCGGCTTCGACATTGCCAACCTCATATTGCCAACCTCATAGAGACTTTGGATGCTCGATCGTTCGAGTTGTTACAAGGAAAAGGCAATATTAGCGCGTTGCTGGCGCACTCGGGAAAAACCGGGTGGTCCGAGAGCAGCTGTCTGGTTTTAATCCCTGCTTTCGAATGGGGCGATTGAGCCGGTAACTTCAGTAACCTTAGCTTTCACAATGCTTTCAAACGCCTCCGCTTGTCCAGCGTGATAAGCTTTTTGGAGTGTCGAAGTCCAGCCCCAGCGACCGCAAAAGCGCTCCTGTCTTCGTGATGGGATGTCACCGCTCGGGCACAAACCTGCTATATGACATGCTGTTATCGTCGGGCGGGTTCGCCATCTACCGTGGTTTTTTGCCGATATACAAGATCCTGATTCCACGCTTCGGCTCGATGGAAAATGCGGGCAACCGCGCCAAGATTCTAGAGACCTGGCTGCGCAGCAAAGGGTTCCGGCGAACGGGCCTCGATGCGGAAAAGTTGTCCGCCCGCATCATGAACGAATGCCGCAACGGTGGAGACTTCATCCGCGTGGTGATGGATTCGGTCGCCGAGAGCCAGCAAATGCCGCGCTGGGCGGTCTACGACCCGGATAATGTTCTGCACGTTGAGCGTGTGAAGCGGGACATCCCGAATGCACTTTTCGTTCATATCATCCGCGATGGACGCGACATCGCGCTTTCCCTCAAGAAAATGGGCGGCTTCTCGCCGCTTCCGTGGGACCGAGGCCAGACGGACAGCCTGGTGGCAACTGCGCTCTATTGGGAATGGATGATTCATCAGGGCCGCGCGCATGGGAGCAAATTCCCAGCCGACTATGTCGAGATCCGCTATGAGGACTTAATCACGAGCCCGCACGAAACGCTGGGGAAACTCGGGCGCTTTCTCGATCACGATCTCAACTACGATCGGATTCAGAGCGCTGGACTGGGCCGCCTGTCGGAAACAAATTCGTCGTTTCGCGAAGAAGGCGCAAAAGAAAAACTCAATCCGCTCGGCCGCTGGAAAGAGCGTCTAGCGCACCAGGACGTCGCGGCGATTGAGGCTACCGTAGGCAACTGTCTCGAGGAAAATGGCTACGAACTGTCGCTGCCTCCGGCGGAACGGCAGAGCAGCCTGCGTCACACGGCGATGCGCGGAGTTTATCCGGCGTTTCTCGGAGGCAAGCTGTGGATGAAGTTACACACACCGGTCGGGCGCATGGCGAGCATGGCGGCTCTCGAACTGCAAGATGAGCCGGCGCCAGTCGCCGAATCCGTGCGGTTGTGATTTCGGGCAAAGATCAAAGATCATCATGAACTCCCGCGTAATCGACAAAATCAAGACTGAAGCGGAAAGCGCAGACACCGATTCTTCAGCGACTGCGACGCGGACAGACACGCGCGGCGCGCGGTCAAAGGCTCCTGTATTCGTGCTGGGCTGCGGCCGTTCGGGAACGAAATTCCTTTACCACACACTTCTTTCGGCCGGCGGATTCGCCGTCTATCACGCCGAGAGCAACGCCTTTAACCTACTGGGGCTGCGCTTTGGCGATTTAGCAAACCGCGACAATCGGCGGCAGTTGCTCGACGAGTACTACACCAGCAAACTCTTCCAGCGCACCGGACTCGATCCGAAAGACATCGATGAACGAGTGATGAATGATTGTCACAATGCGGGCGACTTCCTACGCATCGTGATGGAGACCATCGCCGAAAAGCAAGGAGCGGGCCGCTGGGCGGAATCGACTCCGCTGCATTTGCTCTATCTTCCGCTGATCAAGAAATTAATTCCTGACGCCCTGGTGATTCATATCATCCGCGACGGCCGCGATGTCACCGCTTCCCTGCACCGGATCGGTTGGATCCGGCCGATGCCCTGGGACCGCAGCCGCGCGTTTCTCGTCCCTGCAATTTTCTGGCGCTGGATCGTGAGTAAAGGACGGCGCTACGGCCGGGCTCTGCGTGGGGACTACATCGAGGTGCATTACGAAGATCTGGTGTTAAAACCGCAGGAGACACTCATCCGCATAGGACAATTCATTGAACATGATCTCGATTATGACCGCATTCAGCAGGTCGCGTTGGGGTCGGTGCACAATCCGAATTCTTCCTTCCGAGGCGACGGCAAAGAGACCGAAGGCGCGACAATTGGCCGCTGGAAGCGCATGTTCAATCCGGCGCAGGTTCGCGATCTCGAATCCAGCATCGGCGGCCTGCTCGTCGATACCGGGTATGCGTTAGAAACTCCGGCGGCCGAGTTGAGTGAGTCGATGCCGGTGCGATTCATGAATTTTCTGTACCCTCTCTATTTCGACTTCAAACTGTGGCTGAAATCGCATACTCCTCTGGGCCGCGTCGCCGATAAGGGGCGGATGGGCAAACCGGAATCCGATACCGGGGCAAACTCCTAGAAGCTCCTGGAACCACCATTCCAGATTCATCACCCCAGATTTGTCATCCCAAAATTTCGTGCCGATCATCCCCGTAATTGAATCGCTCCGGCTCGCATCATCATCTTGATATAGGCTCTCGAAATAAAGACGAGGGCGCCCACGCACAAACTCACGACTAATGGAGGAAGGCACATGCCAGAGACCGCGCCGCAGTACATTCAACGAATCTTGGGATATGTCGACGGACAGGACGCACTCCGGGTGCAGCGGACCACAGGGGCCAAAATGAAGAAGCTGACTCGAGGCCTGACGCCCAAGCAATTGAAATGGAAGCCAGTGCCTGATAAGTGGTCGATTGCGGAAATCCTCGCGCATCTGGCAGACGTTGAAATCGTCGCCAGCTGGCGGATGCGGTCTGTACTCGGCAGCAATGGGACGACAATCCAGCCCTTCGATCAGGATGCGTGGGTGACGGTCTTTGATTACAACAATCGCGATGCCAAGCGGTCGATAGAAGTATTTGGCGTGTTGCGCGAAAACAATCTCGCGATGTTGAAGGCGCTTCCGCGAGAAGCCTGGGACAACTACGGTATGCACGCGGAACGCGGCAAAGAAACGATTGCGCACCTGACACGGATGTTTGCGGGACACGACACCAACCACCTGTTGCAGATCGAAAACCTAGTTGGGCAAATGAAAAAGACCAAAACGAGGACGAAGGCGAGGCGGTAGACAGCCGCGTCATCGCGACGGGACCGCATATTGAGGTTATGCGATCACACATTGAGCGTATGAATTTTTATATCGCTCTCCCGAAGATCCGTCTCATCCGCAGGAGCTGTTGACTAGACACTGACAAGCGCTGTTTCGTCCCAGTATGGTCACCCCTCAGCTTCGGCGCAGGCTACCTTTTCACTTCTGCTCGCGTCTATCGATACATGGAATCGTCTCTCATGGGCGAGGACCAGTATGCGCGGCGCGCAACAGGCGCGAGGAACATGCGCGCGGTGATCGCGGACGACGAACCCCTTGCGCGAAAAAAGCTTCGCCTCTTGTTGGACTCGGAAGACGATGTCGAAATCGTCGCCGAATGCCGCGATGGTCAGGAAACCATCGCCGCGCTACGCAGCCAGGGTCCTGATCTCTTGCTCCTGGATATCGAGATGCCCGATGCCGACGGCTTTCAGGTGTTGCGGGCGTTTCCAGCGGAGAAATTGCCGATTGTCATCTTCACCACTGCCCATGATCAATACGCCGTGCGCGCATTCGAAGCACACGCACTCGATTATCTGCTGAAGCCCTTCGACGAGGTGCGGGTTCACGATGCCGTCACGAGAGCGCGCGCAGAATTGTTGACGAAACACGATCGCGAATTCACCGGACGCCTTCTCGACCTGGTCGCCCGCGCCCAAACCAAGACTCAGCCCGACCGCAGGTTTGTTGTTCGAGCCGGAGGGCGAGTCGTGTTTCTGGACATCGACGAGATCGACTGGCTGGAAGCGGCCGCGAATTACGTCAAGGTGCATGTGGGAAAAGACGTCTATCAGTTGCGCGAGGGGATTGGGCGCATTGTAGAAAGGCTCGACCCTGAACAGTTCGTCCGCATTCACCGCTCGACGATTGCCAACGTTCGAAGAGTCAGGGAACTGCAACCATGTAATAGCGGCGAATACATCGTGGTTCTCAAGGACGGAAAAGAACTGTCGTGCAGCCGTGGTTATCGGGCGGGAGTCCAGCGGTTGATCGAAAACGGGCGTTGAGTCAAGGGCGATTCATTTATTGAGGATGCTCATGTAGGCCTTCCAAGGCCCAACGTCCCGTTGTTTCGCCAGCACCCTGCAGATTTGCGAAATGTGGCTGAAGTCGTGGACCACCCAGCAGGAGATAAGCTCCCCGAGGGTAACAATTCCCAAGTCAGGGTGGCGACCAGTCAATTTTAACGAGTCGGGTTTGAGGCGCAGGGCGCGCAGAGCGGTGAGATTTTGCGAGCGAAGTTTCTCGAAACGTGTCAGCAACTTCTCGATGGGCTGCTTTGCGTGTTCGTTGAACATCGCGAAGCGATCGAAAGGTGTGAACGTCTGCTTCTCGCCCTGTTCGAGGATGATGCGAATGCGCGGCATCCAATCCGTGTTTTCCGCGTGAATGAGATGTCCAACAACATCGTAGCAACTAAAAGTCTTGTCGCCTTCGTTGGTATGCACCGATTTTTCCGGGAGGCCCCGGAGCATCAGATTGAGCACGCCCGGAGTACGCTCCAGACTCTTGATGGCTTCCGAGAGTTTCATTTCCGAAGATTTCGCGTCCGAGAGTTTCGCTTGCATGGGAGATTTGCGAATCATGATTCCTACCCCGTCAACCACAACTTACCATTGCCGGGGCGAGCACGCTAGGACGGCAGCTATGAGACGATTCGGTCCCACAAGCGCCGGCGGCTCTGAGCCTTCCAGCAACTACTTTTGTCATTCGCATGTAGAGAGGCTTCGCCCCGTTTGACCAGAGTCGACATCGCGGAAGCGATCGCACGAAGGGGGCGCTTATAACCGAAAAACGGGAGTGAGCCCCTTCTCACGATGCGGTCGTAGATGGTTTCAGGCGAAGCAGGTCCGTCCGACTCCATGAGTGCGATGCGGCAGGCACGTTCGAGGGCGGTCCGTGGCGGACGTTTCTCTTGCAGCCGGATCAGCGATCGGAGCTGACGGCTTTTTCGCGGACCTGGGCTTTCGACGACCGGCGACGGAATGTCGATAAATGAGTTGTCGATAACCGGAGTGTTGAGAAACCCGGGTTGCGACGGTGATGAATCAACTACATTCTGCGTGGCCGTTGCCATGTTGCCTATTTTGACGTGCCAGCCGATAAGACGGGAGTATTACGGGTACTGGTTCTGTCGATTTTGGGACTGATACCAGCAATAAGGTGACGAGCGGATATAAGTCAGTGGAACATAACACAACTTACAAGCACTATATGGTTGACGATAGCTTCTTTTCCATCGTAAACAGCGGCGTACCGAACAACTCGTGTGGGCCTTCAACGGTACGGCGGAAACCAAGTCTTTCATACAGGCGGATGGCGGATTTGAGAAATGGAGTAGTACTCAGAAACAGTCTCGAGTGCCGTTCGCCGGAAGCCCAGTCCTCCAGTTCGCGCATCAGGCATGTTGCCGCACCCGATCCACGAGCGTCCGGCAAAACAGCCATGCCACGAACATAGACTGCTTCAGGCTTCACCACCGCCGACACCGTTCCCACTACTGCGCCGTCCCTGACCGCGACCCACACCGGCCCCTCCCAAATGCGAATCATGACCCGTTCAGGTTTCGGAGTCGTGATTGCGAAGCCATGTTCGGAGTAGAGAGATTGGAACTCCTCAAACGCCTTGAATAAAACAGACGAAATGACCGCAGCATCCTCTAGCTGCGCACGACGAATCTGAAGTTTTTCTCTCGTGTGCATCGTGAAGGCAGGCATTTGATCGAGTAGAGCCACAGTCTACAGTTATGAGACCCATGCCACTCACGATAGACAGCAATGCTGCGTTTCCGTGGATCAGTGCATCGACCTTGGCGACAAGAACCGGGAACGCGGGGACTAATGAGTTTAGCGTCGACAACTTCGTCGAGCCCTTTGTCGGGCAGTTAGGGTGAGCGGTCTGACATAACAAGATGTGAAGGACTGATGACAACTATCACTTATGTAATATCATCACCAACTACTACGTTATACGTAATCCCGTAGAGTTATTCTTTGAACGCCTCTCCCGCACTGCGGCACCAATCCTTAGACGTCAATCGTTCGTTCCATTATCGATCAAGCTGACACCAGATCAGGTACGACTCGTCCCACGTGATGCGCGAAACAGTTTTGCGGGCCGGTGAATGCACCTGCGTTATCGGGCCGTGGACCACGCCACGGCCGGTCGGCCGCAAAAGCGACCTCAACCAAAATAAGCCGCGCGAAGCGTCGAGGTGAAAACACATGCAAAGACATCTGGTTAACCTGGTGGTGTTGGGAGTCGTATTTGGGATGCTGTTTGTTCTGCCATCGGCAGCGCAGGTGCAATACGGTCAGTTCGCAGGAATCGTGACCGACCCAACCGGCGCGGCCATCGCAAGCGCGAAGGTTACGGCCATCAACTCCGCGACAGGTTTGAGCGTTTCCGCCACGACAAATTCCAGCGGTAACTATGCGGCCAAGGAGCTTCCGGTCGGCAGTTACAAATTGACGGTTGAAGCCACGGGATTCAAGACCGAGTCCAGCACAAGCGTCACGGTGAACGCCGGCACCATTGCTCACGTCGACTTCAAGCTGCAAATCGGCAAAGCGTCGGAGATCGTCGAAGTCACCGGCGCGGCTTCGCAGATAAACACTGAGGACTCCAAGCTGAGTACGACGGTTAGTTCCGCGGAGATCGCCAACCTCCCGTTGAACGGCCGGAACGTGTATGACCTGATGCAACAAGCTCCGGGTGCTGTCAACGTGAATGGGACGATGTTAGAGGCCGGGCATGGCACCGTCGTCAACGGCGTCCGCGAGGACTTCAATGGATTCCTGATCAATGGCGTTTCGAATAAGGATCTGAGCGGAGGCGTGAACAACACTCCGATTCAAGATACGGTCGAAGAGTTTCAGCAGTTGCAACTCAACATGTCGGCGCAATATGGAAGCAGCGCAGGCAGCGTCAATAATCTGGTTACCAAGTCGGGCACAAACCAGATCCACGGCAGCGTCTGGGAATATCTGCGCAACAGCGCGATGGATGCCAACGAATATTTTGTGAATCAACAGGGAGCGCCGAAGCCGCCGCTGCGCTTCAACCAGTTTGGCGGAACGTTCGGCGCACCGATCATAAAGGACAAGCTGTTCGTCTTCGGTGCGTATCAGGGCGACCGATTCAAGACGACGGGACTCCCCGGCACGATCACGGTGGAATCGCCGGCATGGGAACAAGCGGTGCAAGCCGGCAGCCCGAACTCTGTAGCTGCGTTGCTGTATAAGAATTTCGCTCCCTCCGTCGCTGGAACGCAATTGCAGACGTTGGATCAGTTCGTGCCGGGCAGCTCTCTGAATAGCGCAATACCCGATTACACCGGATATCTCTGCAACTCTGCGATCGCAGCGAAGCTCATCCCGATCATCGGAGTTACGGCGCAAGATGTGGCGAACGCAGCACAACCCAACAACCCGCTCGGGAATTGCGCGCTGGCCGTCACTCCGCAGGCACCGGGCGTCACGTTCAGCCGCAGCGCATCCTCCTTCCTCAACACGAGCACGGCCGTCTTCGGCGCCCAGGCGCAGGTTTTGGGAAACTTGATTAACGGCAATGAAGGGATGGGCCGCGTCGACTACAACTGGAGCAGCAACAATCGGATGTATGTGGCGATGAACTATGACCACAATACCGATTCCTTTGGCGGCTTGAACTGCAATAACAATTGCACGCGTGGTTTCAAAAACCCCAACAATGATTACTTTCAGAACGCACAATTCAGCTGGGTGCATACGTTCTCGCCGACAGTGCTGAACGAATTCAAACTGGGATACACGCAGAACAACACACAGATCGCGCCTAACTTGCCGGGCGTTCCGCAAATCACTTTTACCGACAACGTAACCGGATTTGGTTCCTACAGTGGATATCCGCAGGCCTTCAAAGATCACGAGTATTCCTACGGTGACCTGGTGTCGATCAGTCATGGCAATCACAACATCAAGGTCGGCGCCGACCTGCGACGAAATCTCGAGAACAGCGTGTTCAATGTGGCGCGGCCGAATTACTACTTCAGCGACCCGCTGTTTTTCGCCGCCGATACACCGGGAGGGCAAGCGGCAGGAGTGGATCCCGACTTGTGCACTGCTGTCCCCTGCACCACATCAACTCTGAACGCGTCTCCTAATCCTGAACTCCGTGACAACGTGCGCCACTGGAGAAATTGGGAAGTTGGCGCTTTTGCTCAGGATGACTGGAAGGCGACGAAGCGCTTGACGCTGAACCTAGGTCTGCGTTGGGATTTCTATAAGCGCCACACCGAAGAAGACAACCTGGCAACAACCTTCAAATTTGGGCCGGGATCGACTCTGGCTCAGCAGGTCGCAAGCGCCAACTCTCCACTCGGCAGCGCGGGTTGCAATCCGGCAACGATTATCCCTGACACGCAGACTCTCGCCGGAGTTTGCGGTCCGGGAGGTTTTGCGGCGTCGTCGAGTCTTGGGCCAAATCAATTCCACGATTTCGGTCCGCGAGTCGGTTTTGCCTGGGATGTGTTCGGAAACGGCAAGACGTCGGTGCGTGGCGGATTCGGAATTTCCTACGAGGGCACACTCTACAACCCACTTTCGAACTCGCGATGGAATTTGCCCTATTATTCGTTTAATGCCGTCGGATCGCTCGAAGGCATACCGGGAACCATCGTCTACGGGCCGAGCAATTGTGCGGGCGTTACACCGGGCACTCCGGTGTGCCCGGCTTCAGGTGCCGCTCCGACTTTCACGGGAGCGGGGAACGCCAATAATCCCGGGCAAGGCGTAGGCGCACAGGCAGTGGGCAATCTTTCCGGTTGGTTCTCCGGCAACATTGATGCGGCGCTGCTCACCGGATTCGTGCCGCCACAAGGCCTGAAGGATCCATATGTTTACAACTTCTTCTTCGGAATTCAGCGCGAGATCGCGCCGAAGATCGTGGTGGAAGCGAACTACGTGGGAACCGCGGGTCACCGGCTTTTCCGTTCGCAACAACTCAACCGCCAGATCGGCGGAGGGCTGCCGGAGGGATCGTGTGTGACCAACAATCTTGGCAATAATGTTTGTAGCCTGGTGGACAATACCATTGGCTCAACCGGCGCGCCGATCAATCCTGCGGGCGTTCCAAATCCAAACTATGGCGTATTGCGTGAATGGCAAAACGCGAATAATTCAAACTACAACGCTCTCCAGTTGTCTCTGCGTAAGCAGATGAGTCACGGCTTTACGGCGAACGTCAACTACACATACAGTCACACCATCGACAACGGGTCGTCATGGCACGACTCGGCTACGTCGGCGGCTGGGGGAGCCGGAGGAGACGGATACAGCACGGACACAAACGACCCGGGACTCGATCGCGGCAATTCGGTGTTCGATATTCGTCATCGTCTGGTGCTGAATTACGTCTATCAATTGCCCGGGCAGAACCTTCACGGAGTGATGGGCGCAATTGCCGGAGGTTGGAGTCTGAACGGAATCTGGTCGTTCCAGAGCGGTCCGCACTGGTCTCCTTATGTGCGTCTAACGGGGGCAACCCTGGTTGAGCCTGGTACGGGTAACCCGTGTTCAGCTGCGGATGTTAGCGGCGGCAATTGCATCAACACCGGCGGGGAATGGTCGCTTGATGGCCAATTCCCGGGCGTCGATAGACCAGACAGCAGTGTTCAGAACTTCAGCCCGAGTCGTTCCACGTGGGCGCACGGCTGGCCGGCAAATACTCCGGGAGGCTTCAGCTTCTTGAGCGGCAACGCGCCAGCGAATTACTCGGCTCCTGGATTCCCCACTCTCTCGGCTCCGTGTCTGGCGTGTGTCGGGAATCTTGGACGCAACACGTTCGTCGGTCCAGGACAGTGGAGTGCGGACATGACGCTGGCGAAAGTGTTCAAACTGACGGAGCGCTTCAATCTTAAATTTGAGGCGGCTGCGTTCAACATTTTCAACCGGGCGAACTTCATCCTCTCGAACGGGAGCGCGTTCAGCCAGCACAACAGCCTGGATGATCCACTGTTTGGCGAAGCGGGCGGAACGCTCAACGCGCGCAATTTGCAGGTCGGCCTGAAGGTGCAGTTCTAAAACAATCCTGGTTGTCATTTGGCCTGTCGCTGCAACGGCGACAGGCCTTTTTTATTTGTCTGCCTTTTGTTTCTTTGTCTTCGTTGATGGGGCTATCTGTTGCGGTGCGAATCAACAAACTGTCAGTCATCGTTTTCCGGACATCGCCTGACCATGTTACCTCTGCTCACGCTGAGACATCTCGAGGGTCACTAACACGACCTATGAAATCTCATTCCATATCTCGACGCACTTACTAAATTGCGTAGTTCCACGATAAGTCTTGCCTCTGAATCCCTGCGCAAATGACCGGCCTTGTCCCTGTATCTCAGCTCTCGTTCCGTTTTTCTTTGTGTTCGACACGGCATGGATACCAGTCGTCCCAGATATCGTATCGCTCGCATCATTGGGACTGCGGTTTGCCCCCAGAGAGCAGTTGAACTGGGCCAATCGTGACCGTTCTTCGATAGTTGCACACCAATCGATAACAAAATGTGTTGAGCGTTGTAGAAGAAAACCTTGAGGAGAAAAAGATGAAGTCTGCCATTCGTTCCATTTGGACCAGCTTCCTTCTGTCGTCGTTCGTTCTCATCCTTTGCACGGGCGCGTTTGCCCAAGGCTCCGGCGAGCTCACCGGCCTCGTGACGGATACAACCGGCGCGGTGGTCTCGGGAGTTGAAGTGAAGCTGACCAATAGCGCCACTGGCGAAGTGCGTACGACGGTGACGACGCCAGCGGGGATCTACAGCTTTCCGGTGCTGCCGATCGTAGGGACGTACACCCTCGAAGTCGGGACGAAGGGATTCAAGATCAGCAAAGTTCAGAACGTTATCGTCAGCGTCGGCACAACGACGACGCGCGACGTAAAGCTTGAGGTTGGCGCAAACACCGACTACGTGACGGTAGAAGCGGGCCAACAGATTGTGCAGACCGAAGATTCGGCGATTTCGCAGTTGATTGACCGGCGGATATGGGAACAGATGCCGCTTGAGGCGCGTAACTCGAACGACTTCCTGAACCTGGTCGCGGGGGCTGTGCCAGAAAAATTTGACGAGACCTTCCGTGGTCCGGCAGTGAATGGTACACGAACCGGCTCGGGCAACTTCATGATTGAGGGAGTCGACAACAACGAGCAGGGCCAGGGTGGAGTCGCAATTTGCGGTCTGTCGTGCGGCCAGGGTGGGTCGAACACCTCGATCTCTCCTGACGCAGTCGAAGAATACCGCGTGATCACGCACGATTTCAGCGCCGAATACGGCAAGGGCGGCGGATTTGTCACGGACACTGTGCTCAAGGGAGGAACCAATCAGTGGCACGGTTCAGCGTTCGAATACAACCGCATACAGGCCCTGGCAGCGAATGACTGGTTTTCAAACGCTGCAGGACTGCAGGATCACCTGGTGCGCAACCAGTTTGGCGGTTCATTCGGCGGTCCGATCATTAAAGACAAGACGTTTTTCTATTCGTCGCTCGAGTTTCACCGCCTCCGCGTGAGTTCGCCTTTCGCGGGAGCCGCGTTCACGCAGCAGTTTTACGATTTTGTAAACACAGGCGCCTTTGAAACATTTATGGAGAGCGATCCGGCGGGATTTTGTATGAAGAACTTCAGCGCCACGTGCCCAGGTGGATTCTCAAATTCGGCGACGGTGGGCCCTATCTTCCAGTCGCTGATGCAAAAATTCCCTCTCGGAATGCCGCTGGTGGATTGCAGCGTCTCGTGCACAACACCCAGTTTCACCGGCCAGGGCGTTTACACGGGCCAGGCGATCTTCGGCATCGGTCAGGCGATAACATACCCGGTACCGGAGTATGCCTTGGCCACTGAGTCTCTGTCGGCGCCGGTGAATCAATACCGCTTCAGCGTGAAGATTGATCACAAGCTTTCCAGCAAAGACCAACTGAACGGTGTGTACCTTCTGGAAAACGTAGACGCGACGACCAATTTTGCCGGCGGGCAGACAACTTTCGGTCCTCCGAGCGATAACCCCAACCGCGCACAGACTGCCGCAATTACCTTCACTCACACTTTCTCGCCCACCGTCCTCAACCAACTCAAGGGCGGGTACGTACGGCACCTGGCAAATTTCACCTCGCCGGGTACGGATGGAATTCCGTCCATGGTTACGGCAGACTCCCTGGCGGCAGGCTTCGGCGCTTCGAACAGCTTTCCGCAGTTCTTTACAGAAAACCAGTTCCAGCTTAAAGACGATGTTTCGATTACCCACGGCAAACATCAGTTGAAGTTTGGCGCCGAGTATCGCCGGACGCGCAACGGATCGAGTTTCGAAAGCAACAAGAATGGCAGCTTCTGGGGTTGGGGCGGAGAGGATCTTATCACCGACTCCACCTTCAGCGACCAGGCCGACCAGCTCTACTTTGGCGGCCCTGCCGTCGGAAGTTGGTACTACGCGGGAGGGGCGGTGAACCCCACCAATGGGCAGGAACCGGTTTTCTACCGCGGGTACCGTGCCAATGAAACCGGGATCTACGGCCAGGACGACTGGCGCGTGAATTCGCGGTTGACCGTCAACCTCGGCTTGCGCTGGGAGTACTTCGGTCCACCGCACAATTTCCAAAAGAATATCGACTCCAACTTTTACTTTGGAAACCCGGTGACTCCGTTTGCCACGTCGAGCAACAACCCTTTTATTCCTGTCAACAGTCCCGCTTACGCGGCTGAGGCGACGGGGGCATTCCAGGTGAGAAACAGCAGCATCTGGAATAAGAACCTGAAGAACTTCGGCCCGCGCGCAGGCTTCGCCTGGGACATCCTGGGCACACAGAAACTCGTGCTGCGCGCAGGCTACGGAATGTATTACGACCGCATCTACAACAACGTCTTTGAGAACATGCGATTCAATCCTCCGTTCTACTGCAATTGCACATTCGGGATATTGCAGAGCGGATCCCCGGCAGGCGCACTTGAGACGCCAGGGGTCTTCGCGGTTCCCTTCACCAACACGGCGGCTCTGATCGATCCGGCGTTTTTCCCCAACGGTCTGCCGAAAGCGCGGCCTCGTCACATCAATCAGGACTTGTCGACACCGTATTACATGCAAGAGAGTTTCGGCCTCCAATATCAAGTCTCGAAAGACATGGTTTTGGAGACGAACTACATCGGCACGCTCGGTCGCAAGCTCATCGGAATCTACAACCTCAACACGTTCGACGGGCGGGTCTCGTGCTCTGCTCCGCCGTACGCTGCCGGAACCCCATGCTTTGTTGCGGCGGGCGGTCCTGGTGGGCTATCGACCGCGCGACCGAACACAACCATCGGTTCCGACAACTTCCGTAACACGGGATTCACGTCGAACTACAATGCATTTAACGTGACGCTACGCAAGCGGTTCTCAAACGGACTACAATTCAACGCGAATTACACCTATGCCAAGGCGCTTGACGAATTGAGTGATGCCTTCCGCACCAACATCGGGGCTGTCTCCACAGGCCCAACCGACCCGATGAACTTGAAAGAGGACTACGGCCCGGCCGACTTTGACGTCAAGCACCGGATCGTCTTTAGCCCAACCTACGACTTGCCTTTCATGAAGGGAAATCGCTGGCTGGGAGGATGGTCGGTGAACTCGATCATTTCCTGGCAGACCGGAGCACCTATCTACTTGTATAACTCGGGTGGCGATGAGAATGGTTCGGGCGTTGCAAACCAACGTCCGGCATTCATCGGTACGAGTCTATCGGGCGCGGTCAACAACAACGTCAGCCCGGCGCATGGGTTCCTCAATGCGGCGGATTTTGCTCCTGTGGACCAGGCATCTGGGGTGGGATGCTCACCAACCGTAAACCAGGGCATCTGGTGTAACAGCAACCTGCGACGCGGCGCGATTTATGGACCGCACTTTGCCAACGTGGATTTCGGAGTCGGCAAGGGTTTCAAAATCAACGAGCGGTCCAAGTTAACTTTTGAAGCGAATTTCTTCGATCTGTTCAACCATCCAAACTTCTCAACTCCGGATGGCAACGTACTCGACGCAAACTTCGGTCGATCTCTGGCCACTTTCACAAATGCCGGCGGTCACCGCGTCAGCCAGCTTGCGCTACGGTTTGATTTCTAAGCCCTACCAAAGCTGAGGTCACTTCCAGGGCCGGCCGTGAGGCCGGCCTTTTCGTTAGTTCCGACTTCATCATTTCGCGAATGGTACGAATCGCGGGAGGATAGGGACGAACAGGCGGATTATGTGGGACGGGCGCCTGTTCGCGAGCAGCTAAGTATGATGCAATGGCGGATCACGTCTTCGTCCGTCTTCGTCCGTCCGGAGCGGTAGAGATCTCAACCGAACGCGCTCAAGATCAGACTGGAAAGACTCGAAGTCCACCACATGCAACTCCAGATGAAAAACCGGTGCGGAAAGTGTGGCGCCGGGCTAAATCCTGACGGGGAAGCCTACATCTGCTCTTACGAATGCACGTTCTGTGCCGGGTGCGCTTCCGACTGCAAGAAAATCTGCCCAAATTGCGGAGGAGAGTTGGCTACGCGTCCGCGCCGCGCACCGACGGCCGAGCCTGCGACCAACGCGAACATCAACGCGAACAACCAGACTGGCGCCTCGGGAGGGGTGAACTGGTGGATTGTCTGGGCGGTCAGCTTTGGGGTCTGGGGATTCATCGCACTTCTTGGGAGCGCATCGACTTACGAAGTCTGGAAGGCAACCACCTACCCGATGAAGTGGAGCACGGTACTGGCCGCCAGCTTCTGGCAGATTCTCACTTACGCGCCTTTGACTCCGGTTGTTTTTGCTCTGGCACTGCGATTTCCGGTGCAGCGGCAGAACTGGCTGCGTCGATCGCTGCTCCACCTTGGTTTCGGCTTCGCCTTCTCCGTCGCTCACATCACGCTGCGCGGAGCAACTCCGTACGGATACTGGGACGCTCAGGCTGGGAAATTTGCGTCAGCGATTTGGAATTCGCATACCCACTCCTTTTATATCGTGTGGCCAGTTTTTCGACGCATGTTTTTTCAAAATGTCGTGGATGACGTCACCGGGACCTACCTGCCGATTGTGCTGGTTGCGCACGCGCTGTCGTATTACGGCAGAGTGAGGGACCACGAAATTCACTCCGCAAAGCTCGAAACGGAACTCGCAAGATCACACTTGCAGACGCTGAAGAGCCATCTCCAACCGCATTTTCTGTTCAATACCATGCACTCGATTTCGTCGCTGATGCTCACCGACGTCAAAGCGGCGGACAAGATGATGACGCGACTCAGCGATCTGTTGCGGATGAGTCTGGAGAGCGATGGGATGCAGATCACGACGCTGAGGCGCGAGTTGGAATTTGTATCGGGCTATCTGGAGATCGAGAAAATCCGGCTCGAGGAGCGCCTGAATGTTGTGGAGGAAATACCGCCGGAAATTCTCGATGCCAGAGTTCCGCACTTGACGATGCAACCGCTGGTGGAAAATGCGATACGGCACGGCGTCTCTCGCCTCTCCGCGGGAGGCAGGGTCTGGATCATCGCGCGCCGCGACGGCCGGCAACTCGACCTGCGGGTGCGCAACGAAGGACCGAGCCTGGTTGAGGCCGCCCGCGATCCGTTGAAGAAGGGATTGGGACTTCGAACGACACGCGAGAGACTGGCGACACTTTACGGCGCCGAACAGAGCCTTGATATCCACGATTGCCCGGGGGGTGTCGAAGTCTGCGTTCGCATTCCTTTTCGAGTGGAACCGAACAGTGCGGTGGATGAGGGGATACTCGTCAGAAGGACAGCCAAAGGAGAAACCGCATGATCACACCTACGATCCGGACGTTGATCGCCGACGACGAACGCCTGGCCCGCGACAAGTTGCGGATTCTTCTGGATTCAGAAGTTGGTGTAGAGGTCGTGGGCGAGTGCCGCGATGCCAAGGAAACGGTAGCGGCATTGCACGATTTCAAGCCTGATTTGCTGTTGCTCGACATCCAGATGCCGGATGCAGACGGCTTTCAGGTGCTGCGCGAAATTCCCGACGAAGAAATGCCCGTCGTAATTTTTACGACGGCATACGGACAGTATGGCGTGCAGGCGTTCGAAGCGCGCGCACTCGACTATTTGATGAAACCGTTTGACCAGGAGCGCCTGCACAAGGCGCTGGATCGCGTGCGGACGGGACTCATCAAGACTCACGATCACAATTTAACGAATCATCTGCTTGAGCTTTTGTCGCAGACAAAGCCGCGGCCTGCGGACAGAAATCTCGCGCTGAAGACGCGAGGCCGAATCGTATTTCTGGATCCCGACGAGATCGACTGGATTGAGGCGGCTGCCAATTATGTGAAGGTAATCGCAGGCAAGGAGTCGTACCTTCTGCGCGAAGGAATCGGACACGTGTCAAATCGGCTGGACCCGGCTCTATTCGTTCGAATCCACCGTTCGACCATCGTGAATGTGCGAAGGATTAAAGAGCTGCAACCCTGCGAGAACGGCGAATACATCGCAGTGCTCAGAAGCGGTAAGGAACTTTCCTGCGGGCGCACATATCGTGCGCAATTGCAGGAATTGCTTGAGCGGAGCCTGTAGAGGCCAGCGGTTCCGCGTTTCCGTTCGTCGATCAATCTCTAGATCTGGTAATCGAACCACCAGCACTCGTCACCGGAGTCTGTTTTCGTCGCGAATGTTGGGTCAAAATGTTCGGTCAATATGACGGCAGATGGATTCCCACGAGTTCACTTCATGAACCGGCGCACATGGATGCAGGGCCTTGGAACGCTGGCTTTCGGTTGCCGATGCTGGGGCGGGAGCTGTCCGCCATCCGCGCATTTTGTCTCGCGAGGGGCAGCATCATCAACAACTGAACCGGCAAAAGCCGCGCCCGCGGCGTTGCCGGCTGCTGTAGCGGGAATTCGACTGGTGGACTCAAAGGTCGCCCGTATGGCCACCGAACTGAGCCGCGACGTTTCGCCTGCCTATTTGTTCAATCATGCGGTCCGAACATTTTTGCTCGGGGCATTAGTTGGACGCGCGGCGGGTCAGTCGTTTGACGAAGAGCTGCTCTATTTGGCCTGCATTCTGCACGATCTGGGATTGACCGAACGATTTGGCGGAGATCGCGCCTTCGAGACTGAGGGAGCGGAGGCCGCCAAGCACTTTCTTCAACGCCAATCCTACGAAAAAGACCGGATCGAAGTAGTCTGGGACGGGATTGCCATGCATGCTTCTGCGATCGGCGAATTCAAACGTCCAGAAATCGCACTCGTAGGCGAAGGTGCAGGAGCGGATGTGCTGGGCCCGGACTTCTCGCTAGTCAAGAAATCGGACGTAGCGGCGGTGCTCGCGGCATTTCCGCGATTGCAATTCAAGAGCGCATTCGTCAAGACTTGCGCCGATGTCGTCAGCAAGCATCCTCGAGGAGCGGGTCGCTCGTTCATGCGCGACGTCGGCGAGCGTCATGTGCCGGACTTTCGTCCCACCAACTTTTGCGACCTGATCGCGCAAGCCCCGTTCGAGGAATAAAGACCCAACACCCAATCGCAAGCAACAATCGCGGACGGAGCGTTTGTTCCCACGACTTCATCGCAACTTCACACCGGTTGCGCGGCACCCAGTTTCGAGCATAAACTTCGTCGTACTGTCGGCTCGTCGACAGCCTCTCATCGAAGGCAGACATCGACAATCAGTCGTCAACAATCAGCCAACCTTTACAAAGTCCAGCAGAGGAGAAATCAAAATGAAGACGATCACTACGAGAGATGGAGTCGAGATTTTCTACAAAGACTGGGGAAAAGGACAGACCATAGTTTTCTCCCACGGCTGGCCGCTCACGGCGGACGATTGGGATGGGCAGATGTTGTTCTTCGGACAGCGCGGTTATCGTGTGATCGCGCACGACCGGCGAGGGCATGGCCGCTCCACACAGACGTGGGACGGTAACGACATGGATACTTACGCGGACGACCTTTCGGAATTGTTCGAGAAGCTCGACCTCACCAATGTGATCATGGTAGGCCACTCGACCGGCGGCGGAGAAGTTGCGCGCTATCTGGGACGCCACGGCACAAAACGTGCGGCGAAGGCAGTGCTGATCAGTGCGGTGCCGCCGCTCATGGTGAAGACCGAAGCGAATCCGCCTGGAGCTCCGATTGCGGTTTTTGACGAGCTCAGGACCGCGCTCGCGGCGAATCGGCCACAGTTCTACCGCGATATCACGCTTCCCTTTTACGGATACAACCGGCCGGGCGCCACGATTTCGGAGGGAATTCGGGAGCAGTGGTGGCTGCAGGGAATGCTGGGAGGAATGAAGGCCCACTACGACTGCATCAAGGCATTTTCCGAAACTGACTTCACCGAAGACCTGAAGAAGATCGACATCCCGGTGCTGGTCATGCACGGCGACGATGATCAGATTGTTCCAATCGCCGCTGCGGCTCTAAGGTCGGCCAAGATTCTGAAGAACGCGACCCTGAAAGTGTACCCGGGATTCCCGCACGGGATGCCTAAGACTCAAGCCGACGTGATCAATACTGACCTGCTGGCATTTTTTAAGCGGGCTGAGCAGAAAGCGGCATGAGCGAACGAACAAACATGAGGAGCGGAATGATTCGTCTTGTTGGCACTCTACTTGCGCTTTGTCTGGGTGTGTCGGCGGCAGCTGCCGAAAGCACTGCCAAAAGCACATCCGGGCAGAGCGCGATTCTCTCTCGCGATGCTGAAGTAGAAGGAATCAAACTACACTATCTGACTGCCGGGAAAGGTCCGGCCGTAATCCTCATCCACGGCTACACCCAGACGTCGCGCATGTGGAGGCCGATTATTCCTCTGCTGGCCGAAAAGTTCACGGTGATCGCGCCCGATCTGCCGGGAATAGGCGACTCGGAAATTCCAAAAGATGGGTTAGACATGAAGAACGCCGCCATTCGCGTCCATGCTCTGGTGAAGTCGCTGGGGATTGAAAAAGCGAGGGTCGTCGGTCACGACATCGGGTTGATGGTTGCGTATGCCTACGCCGCGCAGTATCAGGCGGAAACGGAAAAGCTGGTGGTGATGGACGCGTTTCTTCCCGGCGTCGCGGGATGGGAAGATGTCTACAACAATCCTGCCATCTGGCATTTCCGCTTCAACGGTCCGACTCCGGAAGCCCTGGTAAAGGGACGGGAACGAATTTATTTTGATTTCTTTTGGAATGACTTCGCAGCCGATAAGACGCACTCGATTCCGGAAAGCGATCGCGTGGCATTCACCGCGGCCTATGCGCGCCCGGGACGTATGCGCGCAGGCTGGCAGTATTTCGTCTCATTTCAGCAAGCGGCCAGAGATTTCGCTGAACTGTCGCGAACCAAGCTCACCATGCCGGTACTGGCGATCGGCGGTGAGAAAGCCAATGGCGAAGTGCTCGGAAATCAGATGAAAGTGGTAGCGACAAACGCCACTATGATTGTCCTGAAACATACGGGCCACTGGGTGCTGGAGGAAGATCCAAAAGAAACCACAGATGCGCTGATGAAGTTTCTATAGACAGCAATCGTGTCTTGGCGTCGCACGGGATGTCGTGCCGAGGACTATGCTTTTCCAACGGGTAGCACCTTGCCCTAATGTCTTTGACGTGCGTATTGTTACGGAGTCATGGTTCCGCGATGTAGTGGGATACTCCAGCACATAACTTCTCTGCCTGGCCGGTTTGGTATCGGCGATCTCGGTCCGGCGGCTTATGAATTCGCAGACTTTCTCTTCGATGCAGGCCAAAAACTCTGGCAGGTATTGCCGTTAAATCCCACCGGTTACGCCGATTCTCCTTACCAGTGTTTTTCCGCATTTGCGGGAAATCCAATGTTGCTGAGCCTGGAGCGGCTGCACGATCGGGGTCTGCTCGCGGCTTCGGATCTGACACATTCGTCGTCATTTCCGGAAGACTCGGTTGACTATGGGCCGGTGATCGAATTCAAGATGCCGGCGCTCCGGCGAGCGGCGCAGGTCTTTCTTGCCGATCATTCTCACCCGGATCGTGCCGCGTTCGACCATTTTTGTGAAAGCGCCAGTTCGTGGCTTGACGACTATGCGCTCTTCATGGCCTGCAAAGATGAGCATCGCGGAGCGGTGTGGACGGTTTGGGATGAGGGGATCCGACAACGTCGTCCGGACGCGGTCATGGATTGGTCGGCGAGACTTGCGGCGGAGATCGCGGTTCACAAGTATTGGCAATTCGAATTCGCCCGGCAGTGGGACTGCCTTAAATCGTACTGTCGCGAGCGCGCAGTGGGATTCATGGGTGACGTTCCTATCTATGTGGCGCACGACAGCGCCGATGTGTGGGCGCATCCCGACCTCTATCATCTAGACGATCTGGGGCGGCCAACTGTTATTTCCGGCGTGCCGCCGGATTATTTCAGCGCCACGGGACAACTTTGGGGAAATCCGATTTATCGCTGGGACGTGCTGGCAGCCTCCGGATACAAATGGTGGATTGAGCGCTTCCGGGCGTCGCTGGCGCTTTTCGACCTGGTGCGCCTTGATCATTTCCGCGGATTTGAATCTTACTGGGAGGTTCCGGCTGACCAGACAACGGCCATCCACGGACGCTGGGTCAAGGGGCCGGGAGAGGAATTTCTGAAGGCGCTTGAGGATGCTTGCGGCCAACTGCCGATTGTCGCGGAGAACCTGGGAGTGATCACGGCTCCGGTCGAAAAGTTGCGGCAGCGCTTCGGTTTGCCGGGCATGGCGATTTTGCAGTTCGCATTCGGCAATGATCCGCAGGGTCCATCTTTTCGTCCGCACAACTACGGTCACGATCTGGCCGCTTACACTGGCGGCCACGACAACGACACGACGGTTGGCTGGTGGAAAAGTTCGGGCGCCGGTGACAGCACGCGCACGCCTGAAGATGTACGCAAAGAGCACGATTTTGCGCGATCGTATCTCAATTTTGAGCATGACTCTGAGATCCACTGGGTCATGATCCGCGCGGTGCAGTCGTCGGTTGCCAACCTCGCCATTGTTCCTTTGCAAGACGTGCTTGGACTGGGCAGCGAGGCGCGCATGAATTTACCCGGCACGATCGGTAAAAACTGGAAATGGCGATGCCGCCCGGGCGCGTTGAAGCCCGAATTGAGCTCCCGGCTTCGTGAGTTGGTCACGCTCTACGATCGATAGTGCAGGAATGCTGGTGAGACTTCATGGATAAACCTCCACGCACGTTCTGGCAAATCTGGAACCTGAGCTTCGGTTTCCTCGGTATTCAATTTGGCTGGGGATTGCAGATGGCGAACATGAGCGCCATCTACGAATACTTGGGCGCCAGGGCAGATCAGATTCCGATTCTCTGGCTTGCCGCTCCGCTGACAGGGTTGATCGTTCAGCCGATTATTGGCTACGCCAGCGACCGAACATGGGGTGCGCTCGGGCGTCGCCGTCCATACTTTCTGGCAGGTGCGATTCTGAGTTCGGCTGCGTTGATCCTGATGCCGCGCAGTTCGACTCTCTGGATGGCCGCTGGTCTGCTGTGGGTTCTCGATGCCTGCATCAACATCAGCATGGAGCCGTTTCGCGCCTTTGTCGCCGACCTGCTGCCAGAGTTCCAACGCACGCGCGGTTTTGCCATGCAGAGCCTTTTTATCGGATTGGGCGCGGTGATCGCGTCGGCTCTACCATACCTCCTGACGAACTTATTTCACGTGCCGGCGACGTCGGGTGCCGGAACGATTCCTTTCGCTGTGCGCCTCTCTTTTTACATCGGGGCCGGAGCGTTTCTCGGCGCTGTGCTCTGGACGATTGTCACGACGAAGGAGTATCCGCCCGACAATCTGGCGGAATTTCACAAACAGAAAGCTGAGCGCTCAGGGTTGGCTGCGGGAGCGCGGGAAATCCTCACGTCGATTCGAGAGATGCCGCGCACGATGCGCCAACTGGCTTGGGTGCAGATATGTACATGGCTGGCGCTGTTCTGCATGTGGCTGTATTTTCCGGTGGCAGTCGCGCGCAACGTTTTCGGCGCGCCTGACACGAATTCTTCTTTGTATGCAGCTGGCGTGGAATGGGCGGGTCTCTGTTTTGGAATGTACTCGCTGGTGTGTTTCGGATTCTCGTTCGCATTGCCAGGACTGGCGCTTCGATACGGACGCAAAGTCACGCACAGTTTATGCCTGGTCTGCGGTGGCCTAGGGCTGCTTTCTGTGGTCGTCATTCACAGTAAATATCTGCTGTTGCTGGCGATGACAGGCGTAGGTATCGCGTGGGCGAGCACTCTGTCGATGCCCTACTCCATTCTTGCCGGCTCGTTGCCGCAGGGAAAAACCGGAGTCTACATGGGAATCTTCAACTTCTTCATCGTGATTCCAGAGATCACGGCTTCTCTTGGATTTGGTTGGGTCATGAACCACCTGCTGAACAACAACCGGCTGGCCGCGGTGGTTGCGGGAGGAATCTTTTTCATGCTGGCGGCGGTGCTGACGCAGCGAGTGGAGGACCTCTGTGACGATGATCTGCGGAAATACGATCTGCGGAAACCGAGTTCAGTTCCGGGTGCTGCCGCCGCGACAAAATCGTGAGCGCAACTATCTGGTGCGCACAGCGACGAGCTCAGTATCGACCGGCACGCCGCGAGCGATCTTGACTCGCACCAAAGCTTCAAACGGTTTGATCGAGCCCGCACCCGAGTCTGGGATCTCGCGCAATAATTTTTCAATCGAATCCTGCCGGCAAACGAACTCTACGGCGCCTTGCGTCCCAAACGTGGTCGTTCCCGCGAGAATCATGACGTAGCGGCCGGATTCGATTCCGGGAACCAACCCGACCACTGAATAGTCTTCCGTCAGCGCAGCGCCAGACGGACTCGCGAGATACGTGCTGGCCTCTCCGTCCTTGGGATGCTTGCTGACAATCGACAGATCTCCCTGCCGGGGACCGGATGCGACTCGTTGAAAAACGAATTCCCGAGTTCCGGCAATGTCGAGCAATGAAAGATTTTCCGAGGGGGAGCCGACAAAGATCAGATTGTGATCCTTCACATCGTCGAGCGTGAACAGACTCCCGCGTTTCACCAGGATTCTGCGTCCGAGCGCGCCGAAGGCATCGTCGAGTGCGTGAATGGCTAGCACTTCGCCCACTCCGGTGTAGTGGTCATAGACGGTGCTCTTCGAATCCTGGAGCGAGTTGTAGTAGCGCATGCCGGTCTCGGGGCGTCCCACGAAGGCGGCGTTGCTGAAGATCACCCACGGTTCTTCGACGCCAGCAGTGAAGGGCCGCCAAAACGAAGCCAATGGCCCGGTCTGGACCGCGTTGCTCGGCGCCGCCAGAGCAGATTCGGACGCCTTCCGCTTCCAAAGCAGGGTTCCGAGGGCAACGAGAGAAAGAACGAGGGCCGAGGCCAACAAAATCAGTAAGACCCGCCAGCGCAGGTGCACGCTCTCGACAGTAACCGGAAGTGGAGACTCGCGCGGAGGAACAACTTGCGGCTGGAAATTGACCACCCTCGGTTCGAAAGTGAGGTGATAGTTGCCCTTGGGAATCTTAACCAGGATAGGATCCGCTGCTCCCTCGCCGGCGTAGTATTCGGCCAGTTTGAGCCGTAGCCGACCGGCCTGCACACGAATGGTCGAATCCGATTGCGGATCGAAATCCGCGGGCCGTCCGTAGACTTCGGTGGCGATCTGGTACTCCTTCAGCGGAGCGTCCGGGTGATAGAGCGATTGCTTTGCGAGGTATTGCAGAAGCTTGCAGAGGGACTCAGAGCCGCGCAGGCTATGACTTTTAATAATGTTATCAATTTGTTGGAAGAACTCTTCGGGACCGGCGGCGAAAGTGCGTGTCACAGCCATTTAACGCTGAGGTAACGGGGATCGTATCCCTTTGCAGCAACACGATTTTACTCCTGTAACCGTGTAAAAACCTAGTGAAACGTGCCCCTGACAGAGGTTTGTACTAAAACATGCAGACTTGGCTTGGGAATAGACAGTGTGCTCAAAACTGTGCTCAAGACTCGCGTCTCCCGATCTTCCCAAAATTGGAGGAAACACTCATGACGAGTAAATTCTTTCTGGCTCTCGGTCTGGTGCTGTGCTTAACCGGGCTGACTCTGGCTCAGACCGACACCGCGCGTTTGATTGGAACCATAACCGACACCACGGGAGCGGTTGTCGCAAACGCTTCGGTCGAGGTAACAAGCGCGGGCACGGGTCGTGTCGTGACTGTCCAGACGGGAGGGGCGGGCGAGTACGTGGTGAACGCTCTTCCGCCGGGGAGATACCACATCGCGGTCAAGCAAACAAACTTCAAAACCGCGACCGCTGACTTCACCCTCGAAGTTTCTCAAGTGCAAGAACTCAACTTCAAGTTGGAAGCCGGAGCGGTTGGCACGACCGTTGACGTCACGTCCGACGTCCCCTTGGTGGACACTGCCACGTCCTCGACTGGCGAAGTGATTCAAGGACGGCAGGTGACCGAGCTGCCGCTGAACGGACGGAACTTCACGCAACTTGCGCTGCTGACACCGGGAGTCACACGCGGCGCTTACGGTGACATCGCGTCTGGCGGCGGATCGGGAACCAACGCCGAGACTTACCGCAATTCAGAGACGGGAGGTGCGGCCTTATCCGCCAACGGACTGCGCCCGCAAGCCAACAACTTCATCCTCGACGGAGTCGACAACAACGAAGGCTTGGTGAATTCGATCATCTTCTTCCCGCCGGCGGAAGCGATTGAGGAATTTCGCGTGAATACCAGCGTCGCCCCCGCTGAATACGGACGAGGCGGCGGAGCCATTGTGCAGACGAGCATCAAATCAGGCACCAACGCTCTTCATGGCTCAGCGTTCTTATTCCGCCGCAGCGGATTCGCCGACGCTCACGGATACGATCCCACCGGAGTCAGCGGGAGCCAGCCGATTGAGTTCCGGCAAGCCCAGTTCGGTGGAACACTCGGCGGAGCGATTTGGAAAAACAAATGGTTTGCTTTTGGCGACTATCAGGGCCGGCGGCAGGATCAACCGCTCAGCCCCAATGTGCTTGCCGTGCCCACCGACAAGATGCGGACGGGCGACTTCAGTGAGTTGCTCTTGCCGGCGAATACGGGGCTTGCGACTCTCCCGGCCTGTGCTGACGCCTCGTTTGGGGGCCAGGGATTTATTTTCGACCCGACCACTACAAACGGTCCGGGCGGAACCTGCACTCCTTTTGGTTGGAGCGGGAGCGGTGTGAACGGAACCAACATCATCGCCAACCCAAACCCTGTTGGCCTGAAGTATCTGCAGACCTTTCCCGAGCCCAATATTGCCAACCCGACGGTTGTGAATCTGAACTACCTGTCCGTGCGGCAGAGCATCCGGAACTTCGATGACTTCGACATCCGCTCGGATTTCAACGCGACCGCGAAAGACCAATTCTTCTTTCGCTACAGCTACGGAAAAGACGATTTCACGGTGACCAACAACCTGGGACCTTGCTGCCCTTCAGGATTCGGGTCCGGTGACAACGTCAATCACCCGCGTGGGTGGGCACTCGGCTACACGCGTCTTTTTGGTCCTAATATCGTCAACGAGTTCCGCTTTGGCGATACCAGCACGATTTACGGCTACAACCCGCCCAACCTCAACCAGCGGCTTGGAGCGGCAATCGGAATTCCTGGGGCTAACCCTACTCCGCTGCTGGGCGGCCAGGTTCTTATTGGGGGTAACGGGGGAACCGGTGAAAAAATCGAGTACCAGGGCGACGGTGGTCCCTACAATGTCCCGCAGAAGCTCTATCAGTTTACGGACTCGCTGTCCCTCGTCCACGGTCGTCATGTTTTCAAGTTCGGCGGAAGCATCGGAAAACGGGAAGTGAACTTTGTTCAGGGAAACGATGCCAAAGGCTACTTCATCTTGGGCGGGAACCAGTACCCCGGGACAGGACGATTCACCGGCAATGAAGTCTCGGAGATTCTGGCGGGCTTTTCCGACTACCAGATTGGGCAATTCCTGGGTATCTTCAACACCCGAAGCTGGGAGAACGGCTACTTTGCTCAGGACGACTGGCGCGTCAGCAATCGCCTCACGCTGAATCTGGGCCTGCGCTATGACTACTACACATGGCCGTACGAAACGCACAACCTCATGTCAAATTTCAATCCAGCTGGACCTACCGGGTCGCTGTTCCAACCCGGGAGTCCCGAGGCCGCCGGGCTGCCGCGCAGTCTCATCAACAACGACAAGAACGACTGGGCGCCGCGCGTTGGATTTGCATATGACCTGTCAGGAAACGGCAAGAGCGTAATTCGCGGGGGCTATGGAATCTTTTACTTCCTCGATCGCGGGGGTGTCGGCAACCAATTGAGCAACAATCCGGAATTCAACGGAACCTCGAGCTACCTGGCCTGCCCGGTTTCCGACAAAACTTGCTCGAGTCAGGCGGGTCCAAACAACTTCCGCATCACATTGAGCGGCCAAGGCCCGGAGGGCGACAACAACTGGCTCGACGCAACTGGCGCACTTCCTCCCGCCACACCGACCGTGGTTGAGAGCGATCCCCACAACGTTAACGTGATCTACTATCCGCGTAACAGTAAGAACTCAAAGATTCAGCAATGGAACGTGCAGTATGAGCGGCAGGTGGGTCCCTCCATGGCCATCGACATTGCGTATGTTGGCACCAAGATGAGCAATCTGGCGACAGCATTTAACGCCAATGCGGTGCAACTCGGTGAGCTACAAAACGGCACGACCACGCAGCGCTATCCCACGCTCAGCGGAAATGTCAACGAGTACGCTTACATTGGTAGCGGGAACTACAACGGATTGCAAACCAGTATGACGCGGCGCATGGCCAGAGGACTGCAGTTCACGGCGGCGTATACGTGGTCTCACACGATCGACGACTCTAACGGTGCCTTCAGCACAACGGATGGCGGCAGCGCGCGAATCTTCGTCGACTCGAACGGCAATCCTCTGCTCAACCTCAACCGGGGGAACTCGGATCAGGACATTCGCCACAACTTTGTCTTTTCCTCGCTGTACGAACTCCCCTTCGGAAGGGGAAAACAGTTCGCCGGTAATGCATCGACGCCTATGGACTACATCATTGGAGGATGGCAGTGGAACAACATTGTCACGTTGCAGACCGGCACTCCAATCGACGTCTTCTACCAAAACGACGCGCCTAACAACCATGCCGACCTTACCGGACCGGCTTATGTGCGCATTAATCATACGACCGGCCTGGCCACGATCAGCGGAGACTTCTCGGATCCTGGACACTTTGCTCCGGGCAACCTGGGGAGGAACGCCCTGTTCGGACCCGGCTACCATTCCTGGGACACCGGCATGACGAAAGACTTCAAAGTCCGGGAGCGTGCGAAAGTGGAGTTTCGCGCCGATGTCTTTAACCTGCTGAACCATCCGCAGTTTGCGAATGGCAGCTTCGTGAACGCGATCAGTAATGGAACGATTTCCGGCAATATCACTACCACGACTGGCACTGCGACCACTCGCTTTTCATCGGAGCGCCAATTGCAGCTGGCCGTGCGCATTACGTTCTGACTCATGGCATTGGAGGGGGGGAGCGAAATCTTTGTTCCCCCGCTCTGCCGGTTCTTTCAAAAGGGAACCGTTTCTTTCAGGGAACCTACACACCGCCCGAATTGCTGTGACGGTCTGCTGTGATGAAGAACAAAATCGTTCTTGCTCTCTCGTTGATCTTGATGCGTCTGGTCGCGCTGCCGTCGCTGGCGCAGCCGGCTGTCAGCTCAACCACGCGCATTCCCGTCGTCAGCAAAGTCGAGCCCCCGAATTGGTGGGCCGACTACACTCCCGAATTGACCCTCCTCGTCACCGGCGAAAACCTTGAGAACACTCGCGTCGAGAGCGCGACGGATGGCGTGACCGTCTCGGGCTCGGAGGAGTCAGCGAACGGGCATTATCTTTTCGTTCACATGCGCTTGAGTTCCAAGCTGCAGCCGGGAAACGTGGAGTTGCGACTAGGCACTGAAGGCGGTTCCGCAACTATCGAATTGCCGGTAATAACTCGTGCCGATTCTCGCGGCCGCTTCGAAGGCCTCTCTCGCGACGACGTCATCTACCTGATCATGCCCGACCGTTTTGCGGACGGCGATGCTTCGAACGACAGTCCGCATGGTCGCGACGGAATCGGGGCTTCCGACCGCAGTCAGGCTCACTCCTATCACGGCGGCGATCTTCGTGGGATTCGCCAGCACCTCGACTACCTGCACGATCTAGGTGTCACTACGATCTGGTTGACTCCGGTATGGAAGAACACCGGCAGCGACTACCACGGCTATCATGTCGTCGACTTTTATGCCCTCGACGATCACATGGGATCGATGCAGGAATATCAGGCGCTTGTGGCCGATGCGCATAAGCTTGGAATCAAAGTGCTGATCGACTATGTGGTGAATCACACCGGCCCGAGTCATCCGTGGGCGACTGATCCGCCAACGCCGACGTGGCTGCACGGCACTCCGGAGCACCACCGCGAACCGTCGTATTCCTTCAACGGATTGGTCGATCCGCACGCCTCGCCACGCGAGTATCTGAACACCCTCGATGGCTGGTTTGCGGGGAGGCTGCCCGATTTGAATCCGGACGATCCTGAACTCGCAGTTTACCTCGCGCAAAACGCGATGTGGTGGACGGAGATGGCTCAACTCGACGGATTCCGGCTGGATACCTTTCCGTATTCTTCTCGCCAATTCTGGAGCGGGTGGCACGACCGCATACACCAGGTCTATCCGCGGGGCAACGACAAGCGGATCGACGACATCGGAGAAGTAGCGGACAGCGATCCCTCGATTACGTCGTTCTTCGTTGGTGGCCGAAAGCAGTTCGACGGCATCGATTCCGGCCTCTCCACCGTCTTCGACTTTCCACTCTGTAGTGCGTTGCGCGACGTCGTGATCAAGGGCGACACAATGCAGAAGATTGTAGACGTCCTGCGACACGACGAACTCTACCCGCATCCGGAGACGCTTGTCACCTTCTTCGGCAATCATGACGATGGCCGATTCGTCAGCGAACCCGGGAGCAGTCCGGCAAAGCTCAAAGCGGCGTTCTCGCTTCTGTTGACCATGCGCGGCATTCCGCAAATATATTCCGGAGACGAGATCGCTCTGCCCGGCGGCAACGACCCCGACAACCGGCGCGACTTTCCTGGCGGTTTCCCCGGCGACCCGCGCAACGCCTTCACCGCCGATGGCCGTACGCCAGAGCAGCAGGATGTATTCGCGCACGTGCAATCGCTGTTGGCGCTGCGAAAGAATCACGCTGCACTTCGTACCGGCAAGCAGTGGCACATCGGCTGGGACGACAAGTACTATGCCTTCCTGCGCGAATTGCCGGAAGAAAAACTGTTGATCCTTTATAACAACGCCGATCAGCCTGCGGATCTGGAGATACCCGTCGAAGACACGCCTCTCGATCAGGCTCATCAACTGCAACTGGTCTTTGGAAATATCGGAAATATCCCCGCGGAGATACGAGGCGGCAAAGTGCATGTCTCGCTGCCAGCCCAAGCCATCGCGGTTTTCAGCGTGCACTAATTTGAGGCGCTACAGAGAGGAATAACGATGCTGCACCGAAACGGGGTCCCTGGAAGTTACGGCTCGGTGATATTGATGGTTGCGCTGGCGGTCGCCTTCGCTTCTTCCGAGTCGCAGGCGCAAAGGAAACTGGATCCCGAGGGCCATCCGTGGTGGCAACATGCCGTCTTCTATGAGATTTACCCGCGCAGCTTTGCCGACAGTAATAATGACGGCGTGGGCGATCTGAACGGCATCACATCGAAGCTCGACTATCTGAGACAACTGGGTGTGGACGCAATCTGGATTACGCCGTGCTTCCCGTCTCCGCAGGTCGATTTCGGCTATGACGTTTCTGACTACGAAAATATCGATCCGACCTACGGCACACTCGAAGACTTCGACCGTCTGGTCAAAGACGGCCGCGAACACAACATTCGCATCATTCTCGACTTTGTCGTCAACCACACCTCCGACAAGCACGCGTGGTTCCTTGATTCCAAGTCTTCGCGGGATGCCGTGCATCGCGATTGGTACATCTGGCGCGATGGGCGCGGCCCCAACCAGCCGCCGAATAACTGGGTTTCGATCTTTGGAGGCTCGGCTTGGAAACTCGATCCCACAACCGGCCAGTACTACTACCACTTTTTCTATGCGGAGCAGCCCGATCTGAACTGGCGGAATCCAGCAGTCGAAAAAGCTATGTTCGATGTGACGCGCTGGTGGTACAAGCGCGGCGTCTCCGGCTTCCGGCTCGATGCCGTGGACACAATGTTTGAGCGGGTCGACTTGCCCGACAACCCCACGCTTCCGGGCCTGAACAAATTCGGTGATCCGAACACGGAATCCAAATACAACACGAAGTTGCCCGAGATGCATGAGGCCTTAACTCGTCTGCGCCAGGTTGCGGATGAGTCGGACGCCGTGCTGATCGGCGAGACCTGGACCAGGAACATCGAGGAGTTAAAAGAGTATTACGGCGGGCACAGCAAAGAGCTGCAAATGCCGATGGACTTTCTTTTTACCCAGGTGAACAAACTTTCTGCTCCAGAATTTCGCCGACAGATTGCGGCGGTCGATGGCTCCGGCGGGTGGCCCGTTTACGTTCTGAGCAATCACGATATTCAGCGTTCTTACAATCGTTATGGAGATGGAGAACACAACGACGCGATTGCCAAACTCATGGCCGGTCTTTACCTGACTCTTCGCGGAACGCCGATCATGTATTACGGCGAAGAACTGGGAATGGAGAATAATGATCCCAAGAGAAAAGAAGACGTGAAAGATCCGATCGGCCGCCTTGGTTGGCCCAAAGAAAAAGGGCGCGACGGCGAACGCACGCCGATGCAGTGGGCCGACACGGCCAATGCTGGATTCAGCACTGTGACTCCGTGGCTGCCAGTGCCGGACAGCTATAAAACTCATAACGCGGCAACCGAGGATAAAGATCCCAACTCGGTTCTCAACTTCTACCGCCGCCTGCTGGCTCTACGCCACACTGATTCGGCTCTCGTTGAGGGAGAATACATCGCGCTCAACGAGGACGATCCGAATGTAATCTCCTACCTCCGCCGCTATAAGAATGAAGCGGTGCTGGTCGCCTTGAACATGTCGAACACGCCGCAGACCGCGAAGTTCGATTTCGCCCGCCAGGGATTCGCAACGAACAAATCCACGATCCTGCTGACGACGATCACGCCCGAGCCGACAGGAACAACCGAGGTCTCGCTCCCACCGTTCGGCGTTTACATTGCGAAGCTGACGAAGTAACGCGCTGGGAGCGGATTCAAGTCAGCGCGACTGCCAGGAGGCCAGTAGGCGGCGAAGGCCCTCGCGGGCGCGGGCATTGTTGCGGTCGAGCTTTAGAACAAGTCCGTATTCGTAACGCGCCAGGCGATTTTCGCCTCGCGCGGCGTAAGCATCGGCCTGCTGCAGAAGATCCGGCACGTCGCTTTTACTGAAACCATCGACCGTCGAAGGCGACTCCAAAGCGCGTTTTCGAGTCAGGGGCCTGGACTCAGCCGAGAATGGGTTTTGCTTCTCGTCACTTTCCTTCCCGTCTTCACGCGAAGAAACCGCTGGCGCAGCTGAGTCGTGGCCCGGTGCTTTGTCGGGTGCTGGTTGATTGCTGTCACCTGTCGCAGCCGTCTGAGTGGAAACAGTCTGGGATGGATCAACTGGTTTCTGGGAAATGTCTGCCGCGGGAGACGTTGCCGGAGTTCCTGAAGCGGGCACGCTTTCACCCGCCGACCGCTCGCCTGACGATTGCGCAACGGGCTGCAAAGTCGCTACGCCCGCCGGATTTGAGGCCGCCGAAATTGCGGGCGTTGGCTTAGGTGTTGCCGGGGCATTCGCGCTCTCGGAATTCCGCGAAGCGGCGGGCGCAACGGGGTGCTCATCCGCAGGACGTGCGGCCGGTGTCGTCGACTCACTGCCCTCGCCATTTCCGGGACCAATAGCTTTGATCTGGTTTTCGAATTTTGCAATGGTTGGAGGAAAAGAACCTGAGCGTGAACGAACATAGAAAGCCCAACCGGCCACGGCGATGAAAAGTATGGCGAAGCCCGTCATCAGACTTGGCCAGATTCGGGTTTGGTTGGGCTCGGGCTCGCGTTGATGGCCGCGCCCAGCGCTTATCGCCAAGGTCCGGTCGGCGAGCAACGTCCTGTCTTTCGACGAAACCTTAGCCGGCGAGGTGATTGGTCCGCGCACCGATTGCTCGAGGAAGGCCTGCCGCATTTCCTCGCAATTTTGAAAACGATCCTTGGGATCTTTTGCGAGCGCCCTGCGAACGACGGCATCGATACCGCCGGGAATGGCCGGGTTGACGATGGACGGGGCGACAGGATGCTCATTGACGATCTTGTAGAGCATCGTCGCGATGTCGCCCGCAAACGCCTTTTCGCGCGTCAGCAACTCGTAGAAAACTGCGCCGAGAGAGAAGATGTCCGAGCGATGATCGACTTTCTTGCCAGCGATCTGCTCGGGTGACATATAAGCCGGCGTGCCCATGACCAGGCCAGTTTGAGTCAGCGAGGTGTTCTCGATCTTGGCGATGCCGAAATCGAGGACTTTGATAGTCCCCTGATCGGTCACCATAAGATTGGCGGGTTTCAGGTCGCGATGAATGACGCCACGGGCGTGCGCGAAACCGACGGCCGCACAAATCTGGTCAGCCCACGAGAGCAGCTTGGGCAGCGGAGGCATAGCACCATCGGCCAAGAGCGCGGCCAGGGTCGTGCCCTGGACGTACTGCATGCTCAAGTAAATGGCGTCGTTTTCTTCGCCCACGTCGTAGATCGTGATGATGTTGGGATGATCGAGTCCACCGGCGGCTTTGGCTTCCTGCTTGAGCCTTTCGACCATCTGCGCGCGATCGGGGGCCCGGTTGTCGATCAAAATCGTTTTGAGCGCGACCGTGCGGGCAATGACCGGGTCGAATGCCTTGTAAACCGCTCCCATGGCGCCGCGACCGAGTTCTTCCTGAATCTGATAGCGGCCTAAGGCTGATGGCTGCTGTTCGGCGGCGTCGTTGGTTGGCAATTCCATGAGAAGGCCTTATGGACCACGGTCGCGAACGTGCGCCAAGGCGCGAGTTATCTGGTCCGTGGACTCTCTTTATCTTCATCATAATCATAGCTCCACCAGTTTCTGTGTCCCACTTACTTTAGTTTCTGATCTGGCCATCGATCTGGTTTCAGCTGTTCCTTCTCGCGAGAAGATATAAGTGCCCGGAACTTATGAAGTTGTGGAAACACATCTCGCTGGCCTTCTGCGCACCGCAGGAAAACGAGATATCTCGTTTTAAACGCTGGTGCATCTCGGCCGTCTTCGTATTTGTTGTCGTGACGGGAACTGCGATCACGAGTTATGGCAAAGATGCGTCGCTAACTGCGGTGGTGTTGTTCGACGGTCCTCAGGGCCCTGCGTATGTGCAGATCACAGAAGCGACTTTGAACACAAAGATCGAAGTTCGCAGCTGTGATGGAGTTCCGAAGATCGACAAGAGTACCTATAACGGGCTTCCGCGCTTGTCGCTTGTAGGGGCCAGCTCGCTTCAACGCGGAGCGGACGGTGTACTCAGGCTAACTACAAATGGCAAGGCGGTTTGTGTCGTCCCCAGCAATCTGCGATTTGAACGAAACGTCGAATTGACGCCAGCAGAGGCCGCGGACCAAGCCACCATACATGGCACTCCTGTCTCGTTGGCTGGCGACGTGGTGATCCCTCCTTTCAAACCCAGAGTGCAAATGGTATTTATCGCTGCGCCAGACGTTGAACTTGCGGACTTCCTGCGGGCGCAGAGAGCGAACACAATCACGGACTGGCAGGATTTTCTCACTCGATATCCGTCATCGGCGCACCGAGGTTCTGCGCAAGATGCCATTTGTGGATTTCACCAGGAGGCAGCCGAAGCTGCCTTTGCACAGTACAGGAATGGAAAGAACCAAGATCTCGCGATGTTGCGGCAGGCATACGTAGAGGCCGAAGCTGCAATTCAGGTGTCCCCGAGCTACAAACCGGCAACGCAGTTCATCGACCGCATCGGACAAGAACTGGATAATCTGGCGCGACTCGACCAGGCGCATTTGCAGGCCTATCGAAAAGCGGTGCAAGAACATACGGCTGGCTATGGCCAATTGTCTGCCGCCAATCGGCACGTAGAACGACTGTTGGAAGTGCGGCCCGGCTATCCTCCTTTGGTTACCCTGCAAAGCGACATCGTGACCGAGCAGCGAAAACTCGACAAGACGATCGTGAGCGCGCAGGTGTTGATCGCGGAAGGACGCTACGATCAAGCCCTCGACGCTCTCGGTCCCTACATCGCGTTCGCGCCAGAAATGCCACGCGTCGACAACGTAATTAATGCGGCCTTCAAGTATCACTATGACGAAGGGCAAAGACTCGCCGCGCATCAGGAGTGGGAAAAAGCAATCGCGGAGTTTGGCAAAGCGTCCGCTGTGCGGCCTGACCGCAAAGACGTCCAGGCGGCCGCTGACAATGCGACGACTCAACTCGAGGCCCAGCGCAATCAGCAAGCGGCAAACGCCGCCGTGCTGGAGAGCAATGAGTACGCGGAGAAAAGCCAGTTTGTCGAAGCCTACAACGTCCTGGCCGACCTGCCTGAGAAACAGCGCGCTCTCGTCACTTCGCAGCTCACGGAGTTATCGCACAACTATATCGGCGCGGCTGTGAAGCGGGCGCAGAAACTCCAGGAGTCGCACGTTCCGATCAGGAACTCGGCCGACGAGAATGCGGTGTTGGAGGCGTATGTTTTGTGGGATCGCGCGAGCGCGCTGGCGGACGACCCCTCGATCACCGTGAAGCGCGATTTTCTATCGGCGAAGATCAGCGCTTACTGTGTTGATCAAGCCAACCGATATCTCCAGAAACCGGCCGGGTCGGGAGCTGGTGTTGGATGGCTTTACCTGAACCAGGCGCTACACTACGGGACCGTCGATAGCAGCGGTTTGAAAGATCAGATGGCTCGTTACAAAGCGCTTTATCAACGGCGCTCCCAGTTGTGGGTCGGCATCGAACTTGGCGATCAGACTTCACGCCGCGACAGTCACGGGTTCAACAATCAACTCACGGACGCGATTGCCCGCGCGCTCGAGTCGGGCGGGCTGCCGATTGTCGTTGTGCGCGATGTTGTGCGCGATCCACAGGAGGGTGAGAGCGCGCAACCGCCCGATTTCACGCTAGTCGGACAGCTCCTGGAGCACCGCGTGGTCAAGAATCCGACCCTGGAAGCTCCGGAATCGAAATACCGTGCAGGCACGTACGAGACGAAAACCGTGGCGTGGCTCAAGGCGAAGAGTGACTACGACTCGGCTGCGCAACAGCTCACCTCGGCGCAGCAGGCGCTTACCGATGCCCAGACGCAACGCAAAAAGAAGCAAGTCGTAGCCGACGCCAATGACACCGTAGAACAGGCACAGAAAAACGTCGATGAGTTACGGCGCAAATTGGATGCGACGCCAGAAAGCCGTGTAGAAACTGTAGTTGAGTCGTATCACTACACGAAGAAGACCATCGATCTAACGGCGTCAGCCCGAATCGAATTCCAGTTTCGCGATCAGGCCGGTGATCTGATCGGTGAACCAAGCAATATTCATAAGGATAAACACAGCACAACGGTCGTCGTCGAAGATGTAAAGGCGGAGGACACGGAAGGAATCACAAACCAGGGCGTGGAACCGGACGGGGCGCAATTTCTGACCGACCTGGAAATTGAGTTCCGCAATGCCGTCGTCAAAGCGGCGCGCGAAAAGGCGGCGGAATTGCCCGAGGCGGTCCTGAAGGCAGCGCGAACGCTGGCGCAAAAAGGGGACACCGACGGCGCTGCGGAATTATACGTCTTGTACTTGAATGCGAGTCCTCAGGGGGCATCCCCGGAACGAAGCGAGGCAGTTAAATTCTTGCAGGATCAGTTCAATCTGGGTGTGTCCGTGGATGCGAAGCTGTGAGCGGCAGAAGTGCTTTGAGTACCTTCGTACTCTTTCCTCGCTTCCTTTTGTGCGGACAATAGATGGTGAGGGTCGTGGTAACGTCTCGCTAGAGCAAGGTGTTGCCTGCATACAGGGCATTTGGAGTCGCGCAAATGGCAGAGCTGTTTCTCAAATTCGATGACAAGGTCTTACAGGAGTTTCTGCTCGCGGGAGACACGATTACCATCGGCCGTCAGCCCGATAATGTCCTTCGCATCGACAATCCTGCCGTCTCCGGACATCACGCCCGGGTCTATGCGGAAGGCGATCAATACGTGATCGAGGACTCCGAAAGCTTCAATGGCACGTACGTCAATGGTCAACGTGTCAGCAAAGTCATATTGAAGGACGGAGACAACTTAACGATCGGCAAACATACGATCGAATTTCGTGACGAGGTACGTCCGGTCGCAGCGCCGTATGCAAGTACCGGCGCCGCCGTTGAGGGGCAGCGTCCCCGGCCGCCACAACTTGATCGCACGGTTGCGCTCGACACAGCAAAAGCGAAGGAAATGCTCGCCAAAGCAGCAGCCGCAGCCTCTTCCGCCGGATCAGTCACGGTCCGGAGAGTTAACTTCCCTTCCATCCCGTCGGCAGAGAAGGCCACGTTCGCCGTACATCAGACCGTGGGCGCACTGGCAATCGTCAGCGGACGAACCGACCAACAGCACTACGTTCTGACCAGTAAGTTGACACTGATTGGAAGATCGAAGATGGCTGGGATCCGGCTCAAGCGATGGTTCGCTCCCGCTGTCGCCGCTTCAATTTATCGAGCCGACGATGGCTACTGCATCGCCGCCTCTGGAGACAACGTCACGATCCGAGTGAATGATGTCGTGCTCGATGGCGGCCAGAAGCAACTCGCGACCGGCGACGTAATCGACGTTGCAGGCATCAAGGCGGTTTTCACCTTTTGTGAAAGCTGATCAAGCCGGCTCACGCACTTCGTGAAATCGATTCTTATCGACCCTCAGCCTTCAAAGGCTTACTTAACCCATCCCATAATCCGAGCCCCGCCAAAAAGGGCGCTTGCGCCGAAGAGGACACCGCCGAGAATCCGGATTGTTCGGTCTCGCCACTTTCGAGGTTCATCAGGCTTCGGCCAGATACCGCTGCGGAGCAGGTACAGCGAAATAAAAAGGTAGGGGACTACTCGAATCCACAATCCTAACGGGGAATTTAGGAACTCAATCATGCGGTCAATGGTATAAGCGTACCGGCTAGTTATTGCAAAATCCCCATAGCACTCCTTCGAACCCGGCCTGACAACGCGTCAGAAGAACAACACCACGCATCCCGCTACCATCAGCGCGATCGCCCACAGCAGATCGAAATTGAGCCACGTGTGACGCAGTAGCCGTAAGCCTACCTTCTCATAGGTTTCAAAAAATAGTATCGCCAGGATTCCCGCCACGGCCAACATGCTTGCCGTATGTATGAGCACCGCGAGTGCAATTGCGGATGCGGTCAACGAAGAGGGGATCACCGTTGTTCCTCCGCCCATGCTGTGCGTCATCGTCATCCCTGACATTGGTTGCGCCATCAGAACGGGCAGGAGCATCAAGCCCGCCCCGTGGGCGGACGCCATCAGGAAGGACCAAACGAATAGTTCCCTGCCCCCGACTCTCATGCCCGCACCACGCGGATGACTCGCGCGAAAGAGTCGATAGCTGCCGAGCGTGAAAAGAATTAAAGCGACGCCCCATTTCACAATGCTCATAGGGAGAAGATGTTGGACGAAACGCAGGATGAGAATTGCCAGCGTGATCGCGGCGGCGTGACCGAGAGCAATTGGGAGAAGAGCGCGGACGACCGCGGAACGCCGTTTTTCCTGCAGGCCAAGGGACAGCGCAAACAGCCAGCCCATGGCTGGATTCAGACCGTGGTAGGCCCCGAGAAGCGCGAGAGCAACCCAGGGCCAGTTTTGATTCATGGGTAACAGTAGAAGTCCGACGAGGCGTCGCCACCTTGAAGTTTGACTTGATGCGGCCGCAGATCGCCGAATTCGACGAACAACTTGGGATCGAGTTGAATGCCGCCGTCTTCTGCAACGTCGAGCTTCACCATCCAACCCCGGATGCCATCGGGATAGAACTGTTTGTCCCACGCCGCGTACAAGGAATTGGTGAAATAGACGCGGCGTCCGTCGCGGCTTATCTCCACCATCTGCGGACCGCCGTTCAGCGGCTCGCCAGGTCGCGCGGGATGAGAGGCGCGACGCACAATGCCTCCAACGTGCACCGATCCGACTAGTTTGGGATTGAATGGATCGGAGACATCGTATTGGCGCATTTCTCCCGTGCCCCAACAGGAAGCGTAGAGAAATCGATCATCCACGGAGAGGTTGATGTCGGTTAATAGCGGTGGTACGGCTTTGAAGCCCTGCAAGAGCGGGGGCAACTGACTCGGATCTGCCGGTTCAGCGGGAATCTCAATGACTTTCTTAATCTCAAATTTCCCGTCCGATCCGTTGCCCGAATTTGGGCGATGCCACAACCAGATGGAACTCGAGAGGTCCTTCAGAGATACAACCACGCCGACAAAACCGTAAGCCTTCGTGGGATCGTGCGCGGCGCGCAGTTCGAGGACCATCTGCTGTTCCGCGCCTAAATCGATAGTTTGAAGATGGCGGCGTTTGCGGAGATCCCAAATGTGCAGGCTGTGGCCGTATTTGCCGCCAAGTAGCAGTTCTGGGATCACGCCGTTCTCGACCATATTTGGCGTGCCCCACTCGCTGGTGACGGCGATGTCATATCCCAGGTGCCACGCGAAATCGTAGCCGAAATATTGCGGACCGCGCTCAACCTCCCAGCGGCCGAGAGGTTCGAAGTTGTAGTGATCGCGGGCGAAGATTCCGCCGGGACCATCGCCGGTCGGCGAGCCCAGAGCGCTGATATAGATGCCGTCGGGGCCGCAGTGAATGGTATGAGGGCGGCTGTAGCCGGTCCTTTCCGCCAGGTCTTTCGGCTCAATCACTTTTATAATCTTCGGCTGCTTCGGATTCTCCTTGGTGTCGATTACATGGATCCGTGACGAGCGTAGCCCGGGAACAATCAGATATCGCCGCTCGACGTGTGGGTGCGGAGCGTACGGGCACAACGCGGAACTGCACGCGTTCCACCCGAAATGATGCAGTTCATCTCCAGCGTTCGGCATATCGACGCGGCCCACGATCTGACCGTATTGGCCGGACTCGCGGTCAACATCGACTACGACCAGCGCATCCGGACGATTGCCGCCGTTGGCATTCAATGTGGCAACGTAAGCCAGCTTCTCGGCCGGCGCCTGTATCGCCAGCTTCGGGGAGGGATAGAAAGTTGGATCAGTCTTCCAGAGCATGAGGTGACCTCCTCGTCGACACATCTACACAGCCTATTAGCCTACTGGAGTACGGTCGCCGTCATCAAGACGGTTGGCGAAAACCACCAGCTCGACGCCCCAGTTAGACACACCACAGAGGCTGCTCATCAGCCCGTGCAAGGAAGTCACTAAGCAGTCTTGAGTACGCTTCCCTGCCGTGCGTTGCTCTGCCGCAACATCTCCGCGAGGTGTGCCGCCAAAGCGACGGCCTGACTACGAATTTCGGGTACAGCGGTGGTTTCCCAGAAGCACCCTTTACGGACTGGCCCGATTGCATACAGTTGCTGCGAAGGCACTCCCCGGTAGTCGATCAGCGCCCCGTGTTGGTCGACATCTATGCCAAGAAAGAGGCGGTCGGGACACGCGAATCCCTGCACGACCAGGCTGGTAATAAACGATTCATCGATGCGTCGGCAATCTGTTTCTGAACCGGAGCAATTGATCACGCGGTCGACCTGCAACGTCTCCACGGTTCGACTTTCGCGGTCGCGGTAACGGACCTCAACCCCGTGTTCACTCTCGGCATATCGAGTGACCGTCCCCGCATGCAACCGCACTAAGCCGTCGCCCCTCATGTCGTCAAGCAAGTCAGAAATTTCCGGTGCGACCCGGTGACGATGGACATCCCAATAGGCGCGGAGATGGCGCACGAATCGCCGCTGTTCTTCAATCGGCAAAGAGCGCCAGATTTCCTGCGTCACCGGCCGAAGGCTATCGATGACTGCTCGCCAGTTGATCCCCTGGGCAGCGGCGGCTCGGACCTGATCGCGGATAAGTCGAACCAAGCCACGCACAGTCCGCGGAGAAGTTTCATCCCAAAATAAGGGCCATGGTTCGTCCGGACGTTGTTGGCGGCGCGGGTGTGGAAACAGTCCCTTGTGCGAAAGGACGCGAATGACTCCGCGGAAGCCCTTCGACTTGAGAGCCATGATGAGGTCCACGCTGGTGAGCCCGGAACCGAGCAGCAGAACGCTGCCGGTTGTGGGAATGTCTTCCAGCACATTTTTGTCCCACGCGAACTGAAAATAGCGCGAGGCCGAAGCCGTAAGCCCGGGAAGTCTAGGATTGGCAGGTGGGAAGTTTCCCATCGCCACCACTACGACGCGGGCCAGCAGTTCCGTGCCCTTGTCGGTTTGCACCGTGAGTCTTCCCTTCCCGCGATGGAGCGAACGCGCTTCGTCCCGAATCCATTGAAAGCGATCCCTGCCAAACTCGTCCAGAGTGGCTTCCAGCAAGTGAGCCACATAGGCGCCGTATATGGAGCGCGGCGGGAAACTGCGCGCCTGAAGCGAGGCATCGTGATTGGTTCTCGCCCAGCGTAGAAAATCATCGGGTGCATCGGGCCACGCGCTCATCTCTCCAGCGGGCACGTTCAGGAGATGAAATTGATGCGGGCTGCCGTAAGCGAGGCCTCTGCCGGGCAAGGCTCCGCGGTCGATGACGGCAATCGACAAGTCCGTCTGACGGAGCAGGTGCACAGCGAGCATTGTCCCGCTGAACCCGCCACCAATGATCAAAACGTCGGACTGCTGGTCACTAACGGGCGAACTCACGGGCGAAGACTCCACAGAATGCCTAGTAATATAATAGACATTGTTGGAGTCTGCAAGCGGGTGGCCAGTTCTCGGCCCGGTCGCTTCGTTGCAGTGATGTTGCAGTGACAGGGTTTAGCGAAGGTCGCTCGGGACCCGTTCGCATTTCTCATCGCGAACGCGCAATCCCTTTCACATTTCGCCGCAGGGGAATACCGCGCGGCATCGAGAAATCACGCCCGCGCTTGTGACCCTGAGAACCTCTTCTCGGTCATGCAAAATTCAACTGCGGGCGATGGCAGCTTTGCGGACGATGAGTAGGTATCCTCTGGGTTTGGCGTCCGCTTCGATGGCGGTGAGGTGCGCGCGTCCGGCAGCCGTTTGTCCGGCTTTCATTTCAATTTCAGCGAGCGCGAGACGGGCATCGAGTTCGATTCCGACATAACCAAGTTCTCGTGACTTCGCGATGATGGTAGACAACTCGTGGCGTGCTGCTTCGGCGACCGCGGAGCGGGCAAGGTTCTCTCCGGCCGTCTCGACACGCGCGGCCATGATGGCGGCGCGCCAGCGGACTTCCGGATTCTGGCTCTTGGCGGCAAGGGACCGCGCTTGCTGCATCGCCTCTTTCGCTGCCGCCGCTTTTCCTTGAGCGACGAGCGCGCGGGCGAGTACGCACCACGCCCCGGTTTCGTCGTCACGGACTTTCTGTGTCCGGAAAATCTCGAGAGCCTGCCGAACCACGGCTTCCTGTTCGGCGGGAGAACGTCCCTCTTCCAGTGACAAGTCCGCGAGCGCAACCTGAGTTTCGGCGATGGTGAGCTTTTCGCCCGCCGAGGTCCGCAAAGCCAACGCCTGTTCATACATCCTGCGGGATGCCGTAAAGTCGCCTTCCTGAAATAACAGAGTTCCCAAACTCCACATGGCGTAGCCGGAGGGAGAGCGACCAGCGTCGTTCTTCTGCCAGATTGCGAGGGATCGTTCGAACCCTAGTTTTGCGCTCGGCAAGTCGCCCTGAAATTGGCGAATGAGAGCGATGTTGTAACCGGTGAGGGCAGACATTCCGCTGTCCGGAGCATCCGCTAATTGCAACTCTTTTGTCAGGCGCTGCTGCTCCTCATAGAGTTGAAGCGCGCCGCGCAGGTCCCCCTGCTCCATTCGCTCGTCGGCAACATTTCCCGTGGCAGCGGTCTGGTTCGTCTTGTTCTCGAGCAGCCGAAAACTGGCCACCGCCTGGCGATGCATTTTCTCGGCGGCGGCAAGATCGCCCTGCGCTTCATACACCAGGCCAAGGTTGTTGGCGATGTCAGCGACACCAGCTTCGGATCCAACCTTGCGGAAAAGGGTTTGAGCCTGCTGGTATAGACGTATGGATTCGGGCACATCCGTCTCAGCCAGCGCATCGGCCCAATGGCGGAGAGTTGTGGCTTCGCCTTGCAGGTCTCCGGCCGCAGCGTAGATGTCTCTGGATTCGCGGCAGGCCGCGACTGCCTCCTGCAATTGCAGGGAGTCCTTGAGCCACCAACACTGCAGCCCCCGCATCCGCGCCAGGATCAGCCGGGATCCCCGCGCCCGCGCCTTTTCCACGGCTGGCGCCAGCCGTTGCAATCCGCGCTCACGATCGATCAACGCCTCCCACACGTCTCCCTCGGCTAAATCGATGCGGGGATCTTCCGAGGCTGGAGGCGAAAGCTTGCGCAGTGACTCTACCGTGGCCAGCGCATCATGACCCTTGCTGGCGCGAACCTGAACTTCTACCAGCTTGAGCCCATAGTCGAGGTTGTCAGGGAACAACGCGAATAGCGCTCGATATACTTCAATCGCTTTCTCGTATTGATGATCGATTTCGCGATAACGACCTTCCACCAGAAATCTATCTTCCCGCGAAAGATTGGCCGACAAATCGAACGCCTGCTTGGCTTCCTCTTGCGCCTTCTTGTCATAGCCTAGCCGGGACCATGCTTCTGCCAGAGCGGAGTGCGCGAGAGAATACTTTGGGTCGGCGGCGATGGCCTGTTGCAGAAGATCGCGAGCTTCCAACGGGTCGAAGACGCGCAGCCGCGCCAGTCCCTCTGAATAAAGGCGAGCGGCGTCACGATTGGAAGGTAAAGAGGCGCGGATGCTAACCGCCTCTACCGGAGAGACCGCCTCCACGCCAAGCTTCTCGCGCAGCCGCGACCCAGCCTGCGACACCATGTCAAAGAGGTCCGTCTCGCCTCCCACCACAGCTACGTCAGCGATCGTCTCCCCAGCGACTGCATCTTGCAGGCGCAGGTCAAGACGGATGCGAGCGCCCGGTTTGTCGCCGACCACAGCATAGGAGCCGAGCACGACGAGGTCGCTGTCCAGGTTCTTGTGCAGTTGTGCCAGGGTGGTGCGGGAAAGGCTGTCAGCGTCAGCCCAAGGGAGATCGAGCCTGGCGCGAGCGACGTCTTCCCCGGAAACCAAGCGCAACTTCTCTCCGGCTCCGAGTTCGGTGCTCAACATTTCCGCCAGCGCTGTGGATATCCATCTTTCTTCTGGACGGCCAGACAGATTGCGAAAGCCAAGAACGGCGACGGATCGGCGCGCCGGAGCTGGGGCCCCGATCGTAGTCAGTGCGGCTTGATTCGTGGGGAGTGGTGTTCGGTGAAACTTGCGCCATGTGTAAAATCCGGCAACCGAAATTGCGAATAAGACCAAAACCGCGAACAGTCTTGCTGATCGATTCCCGGAACCCGTCAAACTTCGCTGTTCCTTCTCTTCATTAGTAGTTATGACACTGGTCTGAATCGTGTGTTTCTGGAAAATCAGCCCGCCTGTGCCGACGTCGGGTTTTGCGGCTGCCTCCGCGAGAATCGTTTCACCCTCGGGTACGACCACGCGCACAGGCGACACAAACTGATAGCCTCGCCCTGGAACGGTGACGATAAAGTTGTTGTCCCCCGGTTTTTCGTCGAGTGCCCGGCGTATCGCGGAGACACTTTGCGCCAGGCTGTTCTCGTCTACAAAAGATTCCGCCCACACATTCTTGAGCAGTTCTTCACGGGTGATCAGATTCCCCGAGTTCTGGACCAGATAGACGAGCACATCGAATGCGCGGGAGTTGACCGGGACGATCGTCTTGTCCCGCCGCAGACTGCGAGCGCGGATGTCCAACTGGAATTCTCCGAATTGAAATATCCGAGCTGGGCTCAATGACATAGAAGCTTTTCAGAAGCCTTCAGGAGTAATCAGAACGCTTCACTGGCATTTTTCGAGCGACTGCAACAACATTCGCGGCCAGTGCAGGGGAATCGTACGAAAAGACTCTACCAATGGCTGTTCCGGCGGGCAAGCATCTTCAGTTCGAGTTCCTCCGGTTCGCGTTCTTCCGACCGGGGCGCCACTCGCACCGTTCGGACTGAGGTAACAGTCGAGCGGCAAGGGATGGCCCTGCTGATAGGTGGGGCGGCTGCAGGCCTCGAGAATTGTCCTCTCTGCGGACAGAAGCTTGCCCCAGGTCAGGCGGAGGAGACAAGGCTTCGCCTTGAAGAAGGTTTGAGTACGAAGAACGACCTTCCGGCGGATGGTACTTCCTCGTGAGTTCAAGGTTCGAGATGGAGAAGACCCAAATTCAGAAGTTTAAGAAAAAGGAGAAATACAAATGAAACACGTCAGTAAGTTTGTCTTGCTGGTAATCCTGGGCTTTGGACTGTCCGCAGTCGTATTACCCACGAAACAGCCCGACTCAACCTTCAAGGTCTCAGCCCACAACCGCTGTCTGCCGGTATGGGGCACGATCAAGAGCGTGTTCACCACCCAGAACTGCACGAGTCCTATCGGGCTCTGCACTGTGGGCACCATCACCGGTTCGGACCTGCTTAATGGAAACACGAGTTTCGTCGCCATGGACGCGGCTCCGTCGGCTGGCATGTCTGGGGTGGAACCAGCGGCGAACCTTTCCTACTCCGGCCAGCTCACCATCGTGACGAGGGACGGCACACTGGTGACAAATGATCTTGGCGTTCTGGACGCAACCCATTTGGCATTCACTGAGATGGAACGCCCCAGTTCCGGAACGGGTGTTTTCGCGAATCCCGACACGAACACCTTCTTCATATCAGGATCCATTGTTGACAACGGGCAAGGATTCCAAGGGAACCTGTCAGGCTTCGCTTGTTTTGACGGCCAATAGCCGCGGCCGCCGGCTTCGATGCCGGTCGTATTTAGGTTCGCAAGAAATCGCAGTAGGTAAGCAAACGAAGACCCGCTTGGAGACAACTATGAAAAACCCGACCCTTCACCTGTGCCTGGCTTCACTTCTATCTCTGATCCTGCTGGCCGGTCCCGCGGCATACGGCCAACTTACTCCCAGCGGCGATGCCTACACCAACACCGCTGCCTCCACCACGAACTACGGCGCAAAGACGCTGCTCGATGTCGAAAGCTCGCAGACGACTTTCATTCAGTTCGATCTGTCGTCGATTCCCTCCACCTACACCAGCGCCGACATCACCAAGGCCACTCTCAAACTCTATGTCAACGCTGTGACCACCGCGGGCAGCTTCAACGTGGACTACGTCAATGGCACATGGACCGAGAGCACGATCGATTCCAGCAACGCACCAGCGCTCGGAACCACCATTGCCGCGAGCGTCCCGCTCACCACGAAAGACAAGAACCAGTACATCCTGGTGGACGTCACGGCGGCGGTGCAGGCGTGGCTGAGTGGAACCGCCAATGACGGTATCGCCCTGGTGGCCAACAGTCCACTGAACGCGAGCTTCGACAGCAAGGAGAGCACGAGCACGAGCCATTCGGCGGAGTTGGACATCGTGTTCGGCGCCGGAATCACCGGGATCACCACGGCCGCGGGCAGCGGCCTGATCGGCGGAGGAACCAGCGGCACGCTGAATTTGTCACTGACGAATGCCTGCGCGGCGAAACAGGTCCTTCAGTGGAGCGGCAGCGCATGGGCCTGCGCTTCCGCAGGCACCGGCACGATCACGGGCGTGACCGCGGGAACAGATCTGACCGGCGGCGGCACGAGCGGCAATGTCACATTGAACCTGAACACCACGGCGACCAACGGCCTCTACGCGCAATTGGGAGCGGCCAACACGTTTACGGCAGCGCAGACGACGACGATAGGCGGAAGCGCTACCGCGATCTACGGCAACCAAACCGGTGCCGGAATTGGCGTTGTCGGCCAGACGGTTAACAGCTTCGGCGTGGCTGGTGTCGAGACCGGCACCACGGCTGGATCGGTGGGGGTTTTCGGACAGGCGGTTGCGCCTGGTGGCTATGGCGTAGAGGGCCAAAATTTCGCCACCACGGGAAGTGCTGTCGGCGTGTTCGGCACGACGCAGTCCACCTTAGGAGTCGGTATATACGGATACGGGGGTGCCACCACGGGGTCCACAATTGGTGCGGTCGGCCTAACGTCGTCAACTACTGGCATGGGCGTTGAGGGTATAAGTCCCTTCATAGGCGTATCAGGCATCATCGAATCGGAGGTAATTTCGTCGGCAGGTCTGCCTTATGGCGTCGTGGGTGCGAGTCCCCTTATCGGTGTTTATGGGGCTTCGGAGGGCGTCAGCAACACGGGATCGGAGTCAAGTGTTCTCCACGTTGGCGGCGTGTGGGGCGACTATGGCGGAGTGATTGGGGCCGGGGTAATTGGGACCGCCGATAATAGCTGGGCCGGCTATTTCGCGAACAGCGGCGCCGGTGGCGGCTTCCCCACGATCTTTGCCGAAAATTTAACAACGACCGCCGGAGGCGAGGTTTTCGAGGCTGTGCTGGGCGCCAGTGGCGCGACCGCGATCATTGGAGACCCCGGATGCGGTTCTGGCTTTATCGCTCTTCAACTTAGCCTCAACGGCATGTCGGACTGTGACAACTACACGTTGACTGGGGGCAGCAACGGCGAATCGTACCTTAACGCCGTTGCCGGTAAAACCGTACACCTCCGCGTCAACAACGTCGACGCCTTGAGAGCAACAAGCACCGGAGTAACCGTGGTCGGCACGCTCTCCAAAGGCGGCGGCTCGTTCAAGATTGATCACCCGCTCGATCCCGCCAATAAGTATCTCTACCACTCGTTCGTCGAATCGCCCGACATGAAGAACATTTATGACGGGACCATCACCACCGACAGCGCTGGTCTGGCCACGGTCGCGCTGCCAGATTGGTTCGAGTCGCTCAACCGCGATTTCCGCTATCAATTGACCGTGATCGGTCAGTTCGCGCAGGCCATCGTTGCCAGCAAGGTTGCGAACAACCAGTTCCGTATCCAGACGGACAAACCGAATGTGGAAGTTTCCTGGCAGGTGACCGGTATCCGCCAGGATGCCTTCGCGAACGCCAACCGGATTCCGGTCGAGGTCGAAAAGGCTCCCGCAGATCGCGGGCGCTACCTGTATCCCGAAGCCATTGGGTTGCCCACATCCGCGCGCATTGGCTACGAAGCGCCACCACCAGGGAGCGAGCGCATCGCACACCAACGCCCGGAACTACCGCTGCATAGAGCCAACTCCTCGCCGGCGCGGGCGATCACTCTTCCGGCTCCGCCGAAGCTGGTTATGCCCACGGTAGCTCCATTGCCCCATCCGACCGCGCAAGCGCCGAAGCCGGAGGTCAATCAAAAGTAGCCGCCGAGATAGAGAGTGGCAATCAGAGCCTACGGCGGCCACGCACTTAGAAGGTAGTGCCTCCGATCTTCCCATCAACCGAAGAAACGTCAGTCAAGAGAAGTCAGTAACGAAATGACAGAAGGAGAATTCCGATGAAGCAAACGACGAAACATCTGACCCTGGGCTTGGCCTTGTTCCTGGCAAACTTCGCAAGCCAGGCAATGGCTCAGTCGACACCGCAACAAGTGAAAGGCGTCAATGCGCAGGGCGGAAAGTGGCAGGCATTCACCGACCGAGGTCAGGTAGCTGTGGCCACAAATGCAACCACAGAATACGTAGCGTGGAAGGTGAACGGCAGCGAAAACATCGAATACTCCACGTCAACCGACGGAGCCACCTGGACAACGCCGAAAGTATTGGGTGGCACTTACCAGCACAGGGCGTGGAAAGCGCAGACTCAGGGCGTCCCGGCGCTCACAGTCGATAACACCACTGGCTATGTGTGGGCGGCATGGACGGATCCCACCACTAGCGATCTGTTTTACTCCACCTACAGCGGCGGCGCGTGGAGTTATCGACAGGCAGTGAGCGGCTCGGGCTGGACCGCACAGAACCTCGTATCCGGAGCGTCGCCGGCGTTCGGAGGCGGCAACGGTATAACCATAACCTGGATTGGATACACGAGCCCCGACATCTATATCTACTACTCGAACTGGACCTACCCAGGGTGGTCGGTCCCCCAAATCGTAAGCAACTCGAGCTGGACTGCGAATCCGGCCCCGTCGGGATTTTCCACGCCGGACTTGACCGTAAGTCTTTCCGGCGGCTCAGCCATGTATTGGGTTGACTATTATGGCGACATCTACGGCTCTGCTTTTATTTTCGGCGGATGGGCCCCTGAGACGGTAATCAGCTGCAACAGCTGGACCGCGGAAACCTGGGATGACAATCCTCCGGCTGCCGCAAACTTCACCTTGAACGGTGGAGGAAACGCCATGCTGTTCTGGGTTAACTTCGCCGGGAATGGCTCCCAACTGGCCTACACATACGAAACCTTCGATCAGAACGGATGCCCGTGGGCCGACCCACAAACGATCGATATTGCCCCCGGATTCACCAACGCCAATGCTTACGTTGGGCCAGCTGTGTCGATTGGGTCGAACTTATCGATTCTCGCGTGGCCGCAACTGGTTAAAAACAGCGAAACCAAAAGCAGCGTCTGGTATTTGAACCCGCGGACTCTTCCGGGGCTGAACTAGCGACCTTTGGCCCCAACGCAAGAGTCAAATCGGAGGTCCGCGGGCGCGGACTTCACAACAAAGACTTGAAATAGAAGGCTCCGAAATGAGGAGCGGCACGATGACGATGAGGAACAGGACAATGAGCGACAGGACAATGTGCAACAGGACAATGAGGGACAGGACAATGAGCAACTTCGCGCAACATCAATTCGCAACCAGAGTTTTTCGAGCAAGGCTAATCCTGACGCTCATTATCCTGGCGATGCTGGCCCTGGTGGCCACCCCGCTCACGTCCGCGCAGACCTTTATGTTTAATCGCGCCGATTTCGTCACCGGGACGGGACCGGCAGTGGTGGCCGTGGGCGATTTCAACGGCGACGGCCACATGGATGTGGTCACCGGAAATGACGACACGGCGAATACTGTCTCTGTATTGCTCGGAAAGGGAGACGGAACATTCGCTCCTCACGTGGATTATCCCGTGGGTTCAGCGCCGAGTGGTATCGCCGTGGGCGACTTTAATAACGATGGCAAGCTCGACATCGCCGTCGTCTACGGCTTTAACCTTTCCAAAGTCGCCGTGCTCCTAGGAAACGGAGACGGAACGTTCAAGCCGTTCATCCCCACCACCGCGGGCGTGGAGGACGGCAGCATTGCGGTCGGCGATTTTAACGGCGATGGCAAACTCGACGTGGCCGTCTCCGACAGCAGCGGCGTCGTCGACGTTATGCTTGGAAACGGCGACGGAACGTTCAAGGCTCCCGTCAGTTATGCTACGGCGGCGGATCCGCGGATGGTGATCACGGCCGACTTCAATGGCGACGGGAAGCTAGACCTGGCGACGACCAACGCAGAGAGCGAAACGATCTCCGTGCTGCTTGGCAATGGCGATGGAACATTTCAGGCGCACATGGACAACTCCACAGCGATTGCCGCTAGCTGCATTAGTCTCGCGGCGGGCGCCCTCAGCGATAATCGCAGGCTCGACATTGTCGCGGGTTGCCAGGCTGAAGGCGAAGTCGTGGTGCTGATCTCGAATGGCAACGGAACGTTCAAGCCGGCGAAGGCTTATCCGGTTCCAGCAGGTGTGGATCGGGTCGTGCTCGGCGACTTCAACGGCGACGGCAAACTCGACGTTGCAGTCACGAATGCGGGAACCAACGACATGGTTTCTGTCTTGCCCGGCACTGGCTCAGGAACACTGAAAGCCGCAGTCGTGTTCGGTACCAACTATGGTCCAAGTGGCATAGCCGCAGCCGACTTCAACGGCGACGGCAAACTTGACTTAGTAACTTCTGACGACGGCGCCCCTTTCGGATTTACGATCGCTACCATCTCAGTTCTGCTGAGTAACGGCAGGGACTTGTTCGCAGCGCGAACCGATTACCCCGTGACCACTGAAAGCCTTTCCGGGGCCTACAACGGAATTGCTGCGGCGGATCTTACTGGAAACGGCAAGGCCGACCTGATTGTTCCGATCACCTATGCCGACGTTCCCTACGAGTTTTCCATCCTGAAGAACAAAGGCAACGGAACATTCGATGCGCCCGTAAGCTACACGCTGCCAACCGGTCCAGACGCCGTAGTGGCGGGCGACTTCAATAACGATCACAAAGCAGATATCGCGATCGTGAATTTCGGGGGCAGCGGCAGTATCTCCGTGTTGCTGAACTCGGGCACCGCAACCTTTCCCACTTATACGACCTACCCCATCAACGGCTACGGCTACGGCATCGCAGCGGGCGACTTCAACAAGGATGGCAACCTCGATATCGTAGCCACCGATCTCGTCAACAACACCATATCTGTCCTTCTCGGCAACGGGACCGGTGCTTTTCCGACCTTCACCACTTATCCGACTGGAAGTTTCCCGTACGGCGTCACCGTCGGCGATTTCAATGGCGACGGCTGGCCCGATATCGCGGTAGCCGACTCGCATGGAGGCACCGTCTCGATTCTGATCAATAAAGCTGACGGTTCGGGCACGTTTCTTCCGAAAGTCGACTACCCTGCGGCGGGGGGCGGCGCACCAGTGGCGCTCGCGGCCGGCAGTTTCCGTGGCAACGGCAAAATCGACCTGGCGGTGGTCACGAACAGTGCCTTTGGCGGAGTCGTGGTCCTGTTGGGAAACGGCGACGGAACCTTTCAGGCAGCCGTGCCTTACGACACGTTGAACAACGCAAATGGAGTAGTCGTGGGTGACTTCAACAATGACGGCCACCTGGATATGGCGGTCTGCACCGCGAGCGCCGGCAGCAGCTTCGCGTTCGTCACCATTTTTCCTGGAAACGGCGATGGAACCTTCGGCGCCGGAGTGACACTCACGTCCGGCGCATTGCCGTCTGGAATCGCAGCCGCGGATTTCAATGGCGATGGCGGACTGGACCTGGCGACAGCCAACGGAACGACCGCTGGCGACACAGGTTCCGTCACCGTATTGCTGAACGAACCGGTCATTGGCATAACGCCCGGTCGCCTCACCTTCGCAGCGCAAAACGTTGGAACCTCGAGCGCCACGCAGGTGGTGACGATAAACAATCCTGGAGCAACGCCTTTGAAAGTCACCAGCATCACCATCAGCGGCGACTACTCTGAAACCAATGACTGCCCAGCCAAACTCACGGTCGGCAAGAGTTGCACCGTTAACGTGACCTTTACGCCCACGCAGACGGGGACGCGCACCGGGACGCTATCGATCAAAGACTCAGCCCTCAGTAGCATTCAAGGAATCACGCTGACAGGCAGCGGAACATAGTCGGCTGAACGGGCGTGGTTGCGGGCGGGCCGGCGAGGCAGTACCGCCGGCCCGGACAACCCGTGACTACTCGACACAAGGGACGCACTTGCCAATGTACGAGCCTCTCTAGCTGCGGTTCGAAACGGCTGCGGTTCGAAACGACTAAGGTTCGAAAACGAAGATCACCAGGAGACGGAATACCTGTCAATCACCCAGAGCCACGTTCCATCCTTCTGGCGCCGCGCAACTTCCGAGGTCACGGTACCATCACGGCTGCGAGTCGAGGTGAGGGCCAGATCACCGCAAATGAGCGCTGGTCGCTGTTCTCCGAACTCGAACTTTCGTTTTTCCGGTCCAAACCCCGTAACCTGGAGTTTAGTAAAAAACTCGTGAATGGCCTCTTTGCCACGCAGGAACGTTCCACCGCCAATATCGACTACCGCGTCTGGTTCGAACAAATCCGTCATGCCATCAACATCTCCCGCGTTTTCTCTCGCTACCAACAATCGCTCCAAATCCTGGGGATCGTTGGCCGCCTCTCTTGTTGTTGAATCATTCATAGTGACACTCCGCCTGTCCGATTGTGCGCTGTATTTATACTATTGCGCTGTGAGGACTCAATCATGACGAATCGAGAAGCCGGAATCAATGTAGTCCGCGAAATGATGGGCGACCAGGCGGCCGCAAAACTCAGCTCTTCCGCTGACTCAAACACCTTCGGTGCACCGATCGCTGCCTACGCGGTCGATCAGGTCTTTGCGGATATCTGGACTCGTCCCGGTCTGGACAGGCGCTCCCGCAGTCTGGTTGCGATGTCCGTCATGATTGCCATGCGTCAGCCCCATGAATTCGCCATCCACATGGGGGCTGGGCTCAACAACGGCCTCACGTTGAAAGAAATCGAGGAAGTTCTCATCCAGGCGCTGCCCTACGTTGGCTATCCTGCCGTCGCAACAGCACTGGCTGCTGCGGCCGACGTTATCAAGGAGCGTGGTCTGGACATCGACAAAAACTACGCTGGCCACCGCGGCCTGCTTTGACACTGACCGGCATCCGCACTGCCGGTGTTGAATGACGCTTGATTGTGCAACCCCGCATGCCGAGCGGGATAGTCGGCTCGAAGTCAATCTCCGTTGTTGTGCTCACACGGGTTGTCTGCCCCGACACACGCGTGTTTGAGCCTGTTCAAACTCGCGTCTGATGCTAACTAGCTGAAGGCTCAACCCTTGAGCGCCTACCAGTCCCGCTCGTTCTTTCTGGCACGCCCGTTGCACTCCTTCCAGTTGCAAGCAATTCCTGCACGGGAGGAACACATGGCAACGTTCATGATGAGTTGGTTCAAGAAGAAGGTGAGTCCGCGCTTCATTTTGGCGCTCCTCGTTGTGACTGCGGTTATCGCTGGGCTGGCATCCGGACAGACCGACAAACAGACCGACAACCAGACACCGCCAGTCGGCGAAGGATGCTTGCTCTACCACTCGCCTGTCTCAGGACGCTACGAACAGGTGCCGCTGCAACATACAGACGCCGCGATCGATGTGCGCGGCCTGGTAGCTGCGGCTACAGTATCGCAGCAATACACCAACTCCAGTACCGAGCCGATCGAGGCGGTCTACGTCTTCCCTTTGCCGCATGACGCTGCTGTATACGACCTGGAAATGCACATCGGCAATCGAGTAATCCGCAGCCAGATCCACGAACGTGAAGAGGCGAAACGCGTCTATCAGGCGGCGAAATCCGAAGGCAAGCGCGCGGCGCTGGTGGAAGAAGAACGCCCCAACATCTTCACCACTTCGGTGGCGAACATCATGCCGGGCGATCAAATCAGTGTCCGCTTGCGATACGTACAGCCGCTGCGCTGGGAGGCAGGCAAGATTCGCCTCGTTTTTCCGATGGTCGTCGGGCCGCGCTACATTCCAGGAACGGAGGCGACTGGTCACAGCGGAACCGGTTGGGCGTTCGACACGGACGCCGTGCCCGATGCATCGCGGATCACGCCTCCCGTGCGGAATCCCGAAAGCCGTTCGGGGCACGACATTTCGGTTGGCGTAGATCTGGACTCCAGTTTTGAAGCTGCATCGATCAAGGGAATTTCTCACGAACTGGTCGTGCGGCGATTGAAAGATGGCCGCCAGCACGTGGACCTAGCGACGAGTACCACGCTTCCTAACAAAGATTTTGTCCTCGAAGTGCAGCAGGCGGACAGTGAGCAGCCGAAGACCGCCCTGTTCCTCTCCCCCGGCAATGACACTGGAGACACTCAGTTCCTGCTGGCCGCTTATCCGCCGACGGCGCAGTCCGGTCCGCGCATGCCGGTGGAGATGCTCTACATGATCGACGTGTCGGGCTCCATGGCAGGCACGTCCATCGAGCAGGCTCGCGCAGCCTTGCTACAGGCCTTGGACAGGCTGACGCCGAGCGACCGCTTCGGCATTCTCGCCTTCAACCATAGCTATCGCGAATTTGCGCCCGGGCCCCTACCTGCTTCTGCGGACAACGTGGCGGCGGCTCGCCGATATGTGCAGCATCTCGAGGCGGGCGGAGGAACCGAGATGCTGCCTGCGCTGATCCACCTGATGCGGAATCCGCAGGACTCCGCTTACCAGCGGCACATCATTCTTATGACCGACGGCGATTTGGGTAATGAAGAACAAATCTTCGCTGCATTGCGCAGTGATCTGGGGAACGCGCGTTTGTATACGGTTGCGGTTGGGAGCGCGCCGAATCTCTTTCTCGCGACCAAGATGGCCCAGTTCGGGCGAGGCACATTCACCCATATTGCAGACATCAACGAAATTCGAGAACAAATGGCGCGACTCCTAGAGAGCATTGAGAGTCCGGTGTTGACCGATGTGAAACTGTCGTTCGAGGGCGTCGAAGTGTCGGATGTCTATCCTGAGCATCTTCCCGACCTTTTCATGAAGCAGCCTCTCTTGATCTACGGGCGCATCTCTAAAGGCAATCTGGGGAAAGTTCATCTGACCGCACGCGCGGGCAACGAACCTTACGAGGCCAGTATTGCGTTCGATGCGTCGCAGGCGACTTTCCATCCTGGTATCACCACTCTTTGGGCGAGGCAGCGTGTGGAAGATCTGATGGACAATTTGCGCCGGGCGGACGAAAACGAGCGGGCCGGGATTCGAGCGAACATCATTGCCCACGCGATCCGCTATCGGCTGGTGACGCGTTTTACGTCGCTGGTCGCGGTCGAGGAAATCGTGGTGAACGCAGGCGGCGAGTCCAAGACAGTTCCCGTACCTACGGAATTGCCCGCCGGTTGGCAGATGGACAAGGTCTTTGGCGCACCAGCCACGGGTACCGCCGATGCCTTTGTTGAGGCCGTCGGTCTGACACTCCTGATCTCAGGCTTCGTGTTCTTACTAATTCTGCGGAGGATGGAGGCACTCTCGTGAAAGCGCTGCGGGTTCTATCCGCGCTGATTCTGATTGCGGGAGCATCTCTCACGGGGCGGGCTCTGTACTTGCATGCGAAGGCAGAGCTCGCCGGCGTTTTGATCCACCGGGCGTGGGACGAGAGTGTGCAGTCGGGTACGGCGCACTCACCCTGGCCATGGGCCGACACGCATCCGGTTGCACGGCTGCGAATCCCGCGCTTGCACTATGACGAGATTGTTCTGGAGGGCGCAACTCCGCGGACGTTGGCATTCGGGCCGGCGCGTCTCTTTAGCGGAGCAAACCTCGGAGAACCGGGGAACCTTGTGCTGGCAGGCCATCGTACAAGCTGGTTCCTGCCTTTGCAGGAAATTGCTCCGGGAGATCCGATTCGGATCGAGTGGGTCGACTCACACATTGGTCGGTTAAGCGGTCAGTTAAGGACGCGAAACTACAGTGTAACTATGGTTCGTGTGGTCGATCCGCAGGATGTAACGTTACTGGCGCCGACGCAGGAAGACGCTCTTACGCTGATTACTTGCTACCCCTTTGGACACAGTCCCAACTCCCCGCAGCGCTACGTAGTGCGTGCCTCGCCGATCTGAACAGTCTGTCTGGTTGAGAGTTCAGCCGCCACTATCACAAGCGCTCCCACCGGACCGATCGTATCTGCTCACCTGCGACGATGACTTAGATCTGCGCCGTGCCGCCATCGACGAAGAGTTCGATGCCATTGACGAAACTTGAATCGCTTGAGGCGAGGAAGAGCGCTACGGTCGCGATCTCTTCGGGGTGTCCCATTTCGCCGCGAGGGATCTGAGATTTAAAGAACTCCTTCGCGTCTGGCCCGAGCGGGTCTAGGCCTGGCGTGTCGATGGTGCCGGGGCTGAGGATGTTGACTCGAATTCTGCGTTCCTTGAGCTCTACCAGCCAAGTACGAGCAAAGGAGCGCACCGCAGCCTTGCTGGCGCTGTAGACGCCGAAGCCCGGGAATCCCTTGATGCTGGCGATGGATCCGTTCAAGAAGATAGAACCGTTGTCGTTGAACAGAGGCAGCGCCTTCTGCACAGTGAAGAGAGTGCCGCGCACGTTCAGGTCGAAGGTTTTGTCGAAGTGTGCTTCGGTTACTTCTTCGAGCTTGGCCAACTCGCCCTGTCCAGCGCTGGCGAAAAGAATATCGATCTTGCCCTTCTCGCGCTTCACCGTATCGTAGAGGCGGTCGAGGTCGGCTAGGTTACTGGCGTCGCCCTGTACACCGGTGACGTTTTTGCCGATGAGCTTGACGGCCTCATCGAGCTTATCCTTGCGGCGTCCTGTGATGAAGACGTACGCGCCCTCTTTGACGAAGAGCTTGGCGGTGGCGAGCGCCATGCCGGACGTCGCTGCTGTAATGACAGCTACTTTTCCTTCGAGGTTTCCCATGACTGTCCTTCCTTCATGCGTGCGATAGATTAATGCGAGAGCACGCTGCCATATCGTTATCAGCGGCGTCTCGGGGCTGTTGCGCTGGGCCGCCCCGCACTCGCTTCCACTGAATAGATGAAACTGGACACTGAAACGATTCAGTAGTTCAGAAGAATAGAACTATTGAACCCTTTCCCTCGAATGACTACTCTTATTAGGATGCGGCCTCTGTTCCACCCATCGATTGAGGAGATTACGGTAGAAGGAATTCTCCACGCCTTGTCCGACCCGGTGCGAGTGGCAATTTATGCGGACATCGTGTCGCAGGAGTGCTCGCAGAACTGCTCGACGTTTCTGACAGTCAGCGACAAGACGATCCCGAAGTCCACTCTCTCTCAGCACTTTAGGGAACTGAGAGAGGCGGGGCTGATCCGTGGTGAGCGTCGCGGCGTGGAAGTCCACAACACCTC
>DATGGT010000035.1:0-81438 GCA_035308395.1 Terriglobales bacterium | reverse complement strand
TGGGTCTGAGAGGGAAGCGCCGGCGAAACATTTTCCGCCGGAAGCATGGGAGCATTCTTAAACCATGCTGGCTGCATGTATTCGAGGAGGCCTTCGCGTCCCCCTTCGCGCCCGAAACCGCTTTCGCGATAGCCGCCGAAGCCGCAGGCTGCGTCAAACAAATTTGTGGAGTTTACCCAAACCACTCCAGCCTTCAGTTGCGCGGCGACATCCAGGGCAACATTGATGCTCTCGCTCCACACGCAGGCCGCCAGCCCGTAGACGGTATTGTTCGCCAGTTCCACGGCTTCGGCGGGAGTTCGAAAAGTCATCGCTGCCAGCACCGGCCCAAAGATTTCCTGCTGCGCAACAATCGATGTCGGATGCACATTGCTCAAAAGCGTTGGCGGATAATAGAAACCGCGCGCGGGTGCCGTGAACTGCGGCTGCCAGCAAGTCGCCCCGTCAGCCACACCCTGGTCTACCAGCTTGCGGATGCGATCGAGTTGCACCTGGGCCACGATCGCGCCAATGTCGATCGCCTTGTCGAGCGGAGGGCCAATCCGCAGCGTGCTCATGCGATCTTGAATTTTCGCGATCAGAACTTCGGCGATGCTCTCCTGCATGAGCAGACGCGAACCCGCGCAACACACCTGACCCTGATTGAACCAGATTCCGTCGACCAACCCTTCGACCGTGCTGTCGAGGTCGGCGTCCTCGAAGACAATGAATGGAGATTTTCCCCCGAGTTCAAGCGACAGTTTCTTATGACTTGTGGCAGTCGCCGCGCGGATCGCGCGTCCCACCTCGGTTGACCCGGTGAATGCGATCTTGTCCACATCCGGATGTTTCACCAACGCTTCGCCGGTCGATCCATCGCCCGTAACGATGTTGACGACGCCCGCCGGCAGCCCAGCTTCCTGGCAGAGTTCGGCAAACACCAGCGCGGTCAGCGACGTGAATTCCGCCGGCTTCAGCACTACGGTATTTCCGGTTGCCAGCGCTGGAGCAATTTTCCACGCCAGCATCAGAAGCGGAAAATTCCACGGAATGATCTGCCCGACAACTCCGCAAGGGACGTGCTCGGGGAATTCCTGTTCGAGAAGCTGGGCCCAGCCAGCGTGATAATAAAAATGCCGCGCGACCAGCGGAATATCAATGTCGCGGCTCTCGCGGATGGGTTTGCCATTGTCCATCGTTTCAAGAACAGCCAGCAGCCGCGAATGCTTCTGAACCAGCCGCGCCAGAGCGTACAAGTAGCGGGCGCGAGCATGAGGAGTGAGTGCGCGCCATCCGGGAGACGCAGCCCGCGCCGCTTTAACGGCAGCGTCAACATCAGCCGTCGAGCCTTGCGCGACCGATGCTAGTTTCTCTCCGTTCGAAGGATCGACGGTGTCGAAGTATTCTCCCGCTGCGGGCGGCTGCCACACGCCGCCTATGAAATGTTGGAAGCGGCGGTCGTGACGCTCCAGCCAAGCGACGGCGTCTTTCGAATCTTCGGGAGCCGGTCCGTATTCCATGCTAACGAATTTTTCGGCAATGCTCATTGGCTTAGCTCGATTTGGCGTTTGCTCGACTCCTCTTTATAAATCAGTGGAAAACCACAGCTGTGTTATCCAACGTCAAACTTCGCGGCTGTCGAACAAGAGCAAGTGCGGAGGATCAGTTGTGAAGGTTTGCACATCTGCCGCCGCGGCTTGTCCCTCCGCACTCGCAAAGGCCCTTTGGATTGCGGCCGTGTCGTCGAAGTGCAGGGTCGCGACTAGATGAAAGTCGGAAGGCCCGGCCGGGGTCACAACGGGACCTTGGCTCACCTCGTACTTCCTAAGGCCGGGAATTTTCTTTGCGATTGGAACGTGCGTGCCGAAGTAATGTTTATCAAAAACGGCAGGGTCTTTTGGAGTCTTGTAGATTACGACCAGTCGAGCCATTCATATCTCCTATCTCGAAATGCTCTTTTGCGCGCCGCTTCCCGCTCACGCGATCGGATGCCGGTACTCCGCCGAATATCGTCCCGTCACGTGGTGCTCCAGTTGCCGCTCGATGTCACCCAGCAACCCGCTGGCGCCAAAGCGGAACATCTCCGCTCGCAGCCACGACGGGCCCAGTTCCTCTTTAATCATCGCCAGCCATTCGATCGACTGCTTGGCGGTACGAATTCCGCCCGCTGGTTTGAAGCCCACCGCCATTCCCGTCTGTTGCGCATACTCGCGAATCGCGCGCGTCATTACCAACCCTACCGGCAACGTCGCATTCGTAGGCTCTTTCCCCGTCGAGGTTTTGATGAAGTCGGCACCCGCCATCATCGCCACCACGCTGGCGCGAGCCACGTTGCGAAGCGTCAGCAAGTCGCCGGTCCCGAGGATCACCTTCATGTGTGCCGATCCACAGGCCTGTTTGAACGCCGCGACTTCGTCGTAAAGCGCTTGCCACCGGCCGCCAAAAACATGCGCGCGTGTGATCACGACATCGATCTCGTGGGCTCCCGCCTCGACCGATCGGCGAATCTCTGCGACCCGCTCAGCAAGGGGCGATAGACCCGCAGGGAATCCGGTGGAGACTGCCGCAACATGAATCCCGCTCCCTTCGAGCGCGCGCGCCGCCGTCTCGACAAACGTGTGGTAAACGCAAATCGCGGCAACTTTGATCTGCAACTCTTCGATGCCCAACTTTTTTTCCAATTCCGTCTGGATCGGATGCATCCCCTTCGCGCACAACCGGCGGACGCGTTCATCCGTGTCATCGCCCGAGAGCGTGGTCAAGTCCATGCAGGTAATCGCCCGCAGCAGCCACGCCGCCTGCCAATCTTTTTTCACCGTGCGTCGTGCTACATGCGATTGCATGCGTCGCTCAACCGCGCTTGTATTAACCCGCACCTCGCGCACCCAATCGAGATGGAGCGGAATGCCGGTGTTGCTCAGAAGTGAACGCCCCGACAGAGTCGCAATGGCACTGTCCCCATGCGCCGCGCGTGCCGCTATACTTCGGAGTTCGTTGGGCTCGATTGACATCGAAAATTCTCGGAGAAGAAGCCGCAGAAACGGCTCGTTCTTTTGCGTTGCCGAGTAATTGTACGGCAGACTGATCCGGAGTTGTCGTGAAAGTTGTGACGAAAGATGATTCGCTTTCGCCTTGACTCTTAGATGCTGCACAGCTACGCTACGGCGCGATTCGAAGGTCGAGCAAAGATCGAGCAAGGTCGATTCCGGAGGTCAGTTCTGAGCACTGCGGGACATCGTTTTCACGTCTGTCAAAAGGAAATCTGTCAAAAGCTGCCCATCGTCCTCTTCCTCGTAATCGCGCTGGCCATTCCAGCCTCCAGCTCCCCCAAGAAAATTATCTTCGACACCGATCCTGGCACCGACGACGCCATGGCCCTGATGTTGGCGCTCAACTCGCCGGAACTCGATATCCGTGCCATCACCGTTGTCCCCGGCAACGTCACGGCCAGGCAGGGACTGGAAAGCGCCCTGCGCATGATGTCGCTCGCCAATCGTTGTGATATCCCCATCGCAGCGGGCGCGCAACATCCGCTCTTTCAGAAATTGATTACAGCCGAGTTCTGGCACGGAAAAAACGGCCTCGCCAACATCGAGTTGCCGCCGAGCAAATGCAAGGTCGATACCCGCTACGGACCAGACCTCATCATCGAGATGGTGCACGCCGCTCCGCATGAGATCACGCTCGTTCCGGTCGGGCCGCTGACCAACATCGCGCTAGCCGTTGAAAAAGACCCGTCGATCGTTCCCCTGGTCAAAGAAGTCATCATCATGGGCGGATCGATCACCGGAGGCAACGTGAATGCCGCGGCCGAAGCCAACATCTACAACGATCCCGAGGCCGCTCAAATCGTTTTTCAAGCTGGATGGCCGCTCACCATGGTAGGCCTGGATGTCGGCGACAAGACCTTACTTACGAAAAACTATATCGAACCGCTGCGCCAGTCCCACGGCCCCGTAAATGATTTCATCTTTCAGGTCGCAAGTTACCTGATCGACCTGTCAGCGCAATTCGGATCCGACGGAACGCCGATGTATGATCCGTTGGCTGTCGGCGTCGCCATCGACGCGACTCTTGTCAAAGCGCCGGCGATGCATGTGGATGTCGAGACCCGAGGCGAATTCACCAGAGGCGAGACCGTCGCCAACCGTCACGGCTCGGTCGAACGCAATGTACTCCACGGTGACCGCTACATTATTGAGGGAGTCGACAAAGTCGAGCCCAACGCCAAAGTCTGCGTTGAGGTAGACTCCGACCGTTTCCTCCAGATGTTTGTTTCCAGAATTCGCGGCAAGTAATTTCGGAAGTAGTCTTCCGAAGTGGTTTTCCGAAGTCTTTTTCTAAGGAGCCTCGATGTACACACCCCACACACTGGGCATAGCACTCTTCATGATGATCACGAGCGCCATCTGCTGGGGCTCCTGGGCTAATACCTACAAGGGCGTCAAGAACTACCGCTTCGAACTTTTCTACTGGGACTACGCCCTCGGCATTTTTCTCATCTCGCTCATCCTCGGCCACACTATGGGCACGACCGACCATGGTCCCACCAGCCTCGTCAACAACATTCACGCCGCGGACGTCAGCAACGTCGTGTCTGCGCTCCTCGGCGGAGCACTCTTCAATCTAGCCAACCTCTTGCTCGTAGCCGCGATTGACATGGCAGGCCTGGCCGTCGCCTTTCCAATCTCAATCGGCATCGCGCTGGTCGTCGGAGTATTGCTGAACTACGCCATCCAACCCAAGGGCAACGCCGTGTTTCTGGCTCTTGGCGTTGCCTGCGCTCTCGCAGCTGTAATCCTCGACGGCAAAGCCTACGGCAGTCTGGCCAGGGCGGGACGCTCCATTTCGAAAAAAAGTCTCATCGTATGCGTAGTGTCGGGAGTCCTGATGGGCCTGTGGAGCCCCTTCATGACCTACTCGATGACTCGCGGCAACTCCCTCGGACCCTACAGCGCCGCCATATTCCTGACGCTCGGCGCTCTGCTCTCTTGCTTCATCTGGAATCTCTACTTCATGAAGCATCCGCTGGTTGGTGAGCCGGTTAGCTTTCGCGGATACTTTAGCGGCCCCCTCTCCGGCCATCTACTCGGCCTCTTCGGCGGATTCATCTGGGGCATCGGCACCGTTTTCAACCTCGCCGCCGGAAAGCTGACCGGTCAGGCCATTTCCTACGCCATCGGTCAATCCGCGCCCATGGTCGCCGCTCTCTGGGGGATTCTCGCCTGGAAAGAATTCGCCGGCGCTCCTCGCAAGGCCAACATGTACCTCGCTCTGATGTTCGTCTTCTACTGCCTCGGAATTCTGCTCGTGGCCCGAGCCAACGGCTAGCGTGATCGCGGCAAGAAAAAGTTCGGTGATCACGACAATTGGATTCTATTGAAATTGGAAGGCTTAAAATTCCACCGCGACGCCTTCGGCGCAAAGGTCACCAGGCAGAGCCAGGAAGCCGGGAGCAATCGATAAGCGTCGGCCAAGCGATTTCCTACAACACCTCGAACATGTCAATGGCAATCACAATTGTGCGAATCCGGGAAAGCATAGTCGTTATGAAAAATTGAATTCCCATTCCAGTGATCGCGCATTCACCGCAGCGTCACAAAACCCTTGACTTTGCTTTTGCACTCTATTTATATGATCCATCGCTGAAAAAAGGGATGCTCCATGTTCGAGCCGCGAGAGTCGACCCCAAATCGCCACTCCCTTTTGGATTCGCGCAAAGAGGAAACTGGATTGGACACCACAGGTGAAAAACTAATGTCGAAAAGAAAAGCGCTGCTCGTAGCGGTTATCTGCTCCGTGTTTTCCCTCTCTTCACTTGTCTATAGCCAGACCAACGGCGTTTTCACCGGGAACGTTGTCGACAAAACCGGCTCGGTCATCTCTGGAGCGACCGTTCGAGTCACCTCGCAGGCCACCGGTTCGACGCGTGAAGCGAAAACTGACGACACAGGACACTACCTCGTCCCGCTGTTGCCGGTATCCGTTTACACCATCCGCGTGGAATCCCAAGGCTTCCAGACCACCGAGCAGAAAGACATCCGTCTCCAAGTCGACGAACAGCGCGAAATCGATTTCACCCTGAACCCCGCATCAGTGAGCTCGACGGTTGAAGTCACGGCGACCGAAGTTGCCGTCGAGACCACCAACCCAACTCTCGGCCAGGTCATCACGGCCCAGGAGGTCGCAGACCTTCCGTTGAACGGCCGCAATTTTGTGCAGCTGGCTACTCTGACTCCAGGAACAACCGCCCAAACCAGCCCGAACAGTTTCTTTACTCAGGCGGCGAGTAGCGAAGTCGCGGCGCGCGGCACGTTCTCGCTCTCGGTAGGCGGCTCGCGCGAGCAGAGCACCGACTGGCTGATCGACAACAACACCAACGCTGAGCTTACTTCCGGCGGCCTCGCGGTTTTCCCGACGATCGATTCCATTGAGGAATTCAAGGTACTCACTTACAACTACTCTGCCGAATATGGAACGCGTGCGGGCCCTACAGTACTGATCACGACCAAGTCGGGTACGAATGCATACCACGGTGCGCTTTACGAATATTTCCGCAACACTGATCTCAACGCCAAGAGCTATTTCGCTGCCTTCAAGGAGCAGTTCAATCTCAACCAGTTCGGCGGAGCGGTTGGCGGTCCAATCCAGAAAGACAAGACATTCTTCTTCGCCAATTATGAGGCGAAGCGGCAGCGGCATGGCATTCCCTACACGGGGTTGGTGCCAACGTCTGCGATGATGGGCGGGGATTTCACCAACGATCCTCTGGGCGTCCCCCGTCCAATGACTTTTGACGGTACGCCGAACTCGGATGGCTTCGTCGACCTTGTCAATCCCTACACCGGTACACCATTCCAGTGCGCCGCCGGACAGCCCACTTTAACCCTAGCTGGAGGAAGTCAAGTCGCAGGTACCAACTGCAACATGATTCCTATAACGGGCGGCCCCACCACCCTCGGTCTGGCGGACCCGATCGGCTTGCAATTGATTTCTCTCTATCCCGCCAGCACGACGCCGAACATACAAGCGGGGACGAATTACGCGAACGTTCCGGTCAGAAGACTGGATGAAGGTACCGCCACCATTAAGCTAGACCATAACTTCTCGAGCAAAGATTCTGCCTTTGCCCGGTTCAGCTACGATCAAGCAAATTCATATGTGCCGGGCGGTTCGCCGACATGGGCGGAGCAGAACCCGTTTGGCAGTAACCAGCTGATCTCAAATCACGGGCGCAACGCCGTGATTTCGGAAACTCACATCTTCTCTCCGACCAACATTAACCAGGCATACTTCGGCTACAACAGGATCTTCAACACCATCACCTCGTTTGGGGAGTTTGGAGGTTCGCTGTGCGAAGCGGACATGCTCGGCATTGTGGGCGCAGACCTCAACAGCAAGTGTCCGAACGCGCCTCCGGGACTTACCCAGTACAACAAGGCTTGCCTCAGTTGCGGTCTGAGTTCGACGCAGCTCAGCACCTATTGGTCTTTGGGTGATCGCGGGTTCGCTCCTTTCGTCGGCGGAACCAACATTTTTTCGTTCAGCGATACCTTCGACATGATTCGTGGCCACCACAACATCCGTGTTGGCATCGGAATGCGCTTCAATCAAATGAATGTCATGACCAACGGCTTCCAGGACGGCTATTTTCTCTTTGATGGCGCTGCCACGCATGACAACGCTGCGGACTTGCTCATCGGGCAGCCTTTCGGTGCAATTCACGACCAAACATTTGACGGTGCCACCACGGGGCGGCGCTGGAAGATGTATCGCCCCTTCGTTCAGGATGACTGGCGAATTTCGAACAACCTGACTGTAAATCTGGGGCTGGCCTGGGCATTGGTTACCCCGATCACAGAGGCGCAGAATCGCCAGGCGAATTTTGACTGGAACACGCAGCAATATCTGATTGCGGGAAGTGTTCCCTTTACCGGCTGTACGAACTGCGTCCGAACCGACGGAAACGTCGGGATTAAGATGGACAAAACCGCTTTTGAGCCACGCATTGGGTTGTCCTGGAAGCCCTTCGGTTTGCAGAACACGGTGGTTCGCGCCGGCTATGCGATCTACCACGACTCCGGCTGGAGTCAGGGTGCGCAAGGATTGTGGCAGAATCCACCTTACTATGCTGAAGCGGATCAGTTCGGCTACGGTCCGGGCGGGTTTATTTCCTCGACCTGTCCATTTGGTAACTGGCAGCAGCCTACAAGCAGTCCGAACGCCGTTAACTGCGGACTGAAGTACGGATTCTTGCAACAGGTCGGGACACCGGGAGCCACAACACTGCAGCCGTTCCTCGCGCCCCCGAATCCGGACACCTTCACGGGAACATCTCTCTCTCAAGATTTGAATTTCAAGCAGGGAATGGTGCAGCAATTCAACCTAAATATCGAGCGCCAGCTTCCCGGCAACATCGTTCTCACGGCCGGCTATGCGGGAACTCGCTCTACGCATATTCTGTTCTACGGGTTGAACATGAACGTGAATGCGCCATCGGCCTGCGCCGGAGGCCCTGCTCCGGTCGCGGGTTACACGCTCGGTTGCGGACCGGGAGGGCAATGGTTTAATGCTCCATACCTGGGCAACCAGTTCGTCAACATATCGAACATCACCGACGGTGCGCGAGCGCGTTATGATGGATTGCTGATCAGGGCTGAAACCAAGAGCGCCCGCCACGGTCTCTATGCGCTCATCAGCTACACTTGGTCCCGCACCTTTGACTCCGGCATGGCGGATGGAGACGGAACCACGCCCGGCGCTCAATACTGGCCATTGCCGGGTTCGCAGAAGCTGGATTGGGGACTTTCGCAACTTAACCTCAACGATCAGTTCACCGCCAGCGTTCTATACGATTTGCCCTTCGGCAAGGGTAAGCGCTACGGCGCTGACTGGAACGCCGTCGAGAACGGCGTCCTGGGCGGCTGGCAAGTGAACGTGATTCAGAAAATCAGCTCTGGGTTCCCGCTCTTCGTCGTTAACAGTAACAACACATCAGGCGTCAATTTCGAGTGGAACGGGACGCCTTTGAACCGGCCGAACCAGACCTGCAACCCGACCCTCAGCCATCACACGAAGGGGGAGTGGTTTAACACCGCTTGTTTTTCACCGGCGCCGGCAGGAGAACTCGGAGATGCGTCTCGCGCTCCTGTATCGGGCCCCGGCTTCGTCAACACGGATTTTTCGGCACTCAAGAACTTCCGATTCGGCGAACGCTACAACATCCAGTTCCGCTCAGAAATCTTCAACCTGTTCAACCATGCTCAGCTGGGGTTGATAGGGAACGGCGTCTTCATGCAGGACATCAACAGCACTGACTTCGGAAAGGTTAACGAAACCGTCAACAATCCGCGCGTGGTGCAGTTTGCTTTGCGTTTCGAATTCTAGAGCTTGCACGAGCGAGGCGATTAAAACAATCAAGCCGAGGCGATCCTCAAATGAGGTCGCTCTCGGCTTTTCCTTTTCGGACTTATTACTAAAAGACCTAGGTTTTCACCAGCTCCAGAATCGCTCTGGACTGCCGCGACTATGCTCCAGGTAGACATTTGGCTCGTCGTCGTTCTACTGTGGATACGCATTTCTCACAATTCTCGGGCCCTATGAACATCGAGTTCTCGTCCCAACCTTACCCGGTGCGTCCGTTCGCTAGTTCAATCCTCCTCCTCTTCCGCTGGCTTGCAGCGCTCGTAATGTTGCTATCGATTATTCTGGTGTCGATCCCAGCTTCTGCCGACGAGTGGAAGCCGCGGCACGACTTGGTGTCGCACACTGGAGTCATGAACCTGACTGAGCCTCCTCCGCCGAGTGAAGTATTCTTTTCTGGTCCCGCTTCCGCGTCTGATCAGCCTCAGTGGCTTGATGGCCTGAAGACATGGAGTAAAGACCGCCGAACTCTGCTTCGTTTCAACCCGTCGCAATACGAGCGTCCCGAACTGCAATGGACACAGCGCATCTTCTCTCAGGTTCAGCTATTGATTTGGGATCGCCGACTCTACGATCCCGAGAAAGGCGAATACACAGTTGACCGCTTCCTGTCTGATACCGAGAGCCATATCGGCCCGATCGACGCCGTTCTCATCTGGCATGTGTATCCAAACCTCGGCATCGACGATCGCAATCAATTCGATATGTTGCGCGATCTTCCCGGAGGAATTCCAGGCGTGCGCGGCATGGTCGAACAATTCCACCGCCGCGGCGTGAAGGTCTTCTTCCCACTTCTGGCGTGGGATGCAGGAACACGCGACGAAGGCGCTCCTGCGGCGACAGCAATGGCACAACTTCTAAAAGATGTCGACGCTGACGGCATCAACTTCGATACGCTGGAGAGCGTTCCTCCCGGTTTTCGCGAGGCCTCTGATGCGATCGGCCATCCTCTGGCTCTCGAGCCGCAATTCCAGCCACGCGATGCTTCCATCTCATGGACCAACCTGAGCTGGAACGACTGGGTCACGTGGGAAGGGAAGCAGTACCCATTCATTCCAATGGTTAGCAAGAATAAATGGATGGAACCGCGCCATACCGTCAACATCACTGACCGCTTTACCCGCGACAAAACCGACAGCCTGCAGCACGCTTTCTTCAACGGCCAAGGCTATGCCACGTTAGAGAATCTGTGGGGCTTCTGGTACGAAAATGACGCGCGCGATGCCGAAGCCTTGCTGCGCTTCACTCGCATCGAGCGCGCGATGTCGGATTACCTGGTGAGTCTGGATTGGGAGCCGCACTCTGCCATGCTCCAAGCTGGCGTATTCGCTAGCCGATTCGTCCTCGCGAAAGGCACACTCTGGACAATCGTCAATCGTAACGAGTATGACGTCTCCGGCCGCCAGATCGAGATCGCCAGCCCGTCTGGTATGCACTACTACGATTTGTGGCATGGAACGGAGTTGACGTCCACAGTCGCGAACGGCAAAGCCACTCTCAGCTTCGATCTCGAAGGCCTCGGCTTTGGCGCCGTTCTGGCGACACAGGATGAAGGCAAACGCAACGGGGCGCTCGCCAGCCTCCTCTCCTATATGGCTGAGCGTTCCAAGCGCCCGTTGAGCAGCTTCTCGCGCGAATGGAAATCCGTGCCTCAAACCCCGGTTGAAATACCAGCAACCGCGAAACCGTCGTCACCGCCGGACAGAATGATCCTCATCCCCGAAGCTGACTATGATTTCAAGGTCAGCGGGATCGAGATCGAGGGAGGCAACGATCCTGGCGCTGACGTGCAATATCCGTGGGAAGAAACGCCGCGCCGTTTCCATCGCCATCGCGTGCACATCCACAGTTTTTATATCGATCGCACGCCGGTCACGAATGCCGAGTTCGCGAAGTTCTTGAACGCGATGCATTATCATCCGAAAGATGACCACAACTTCCTGCGCGACTGGAAAAACGGCAACTATCCCGAAGGCTGGGGCGACAAACCAGTCACCTGGGTCTCAATCGAAGACGCTCGCGCATATGCTGCCTGGAGCCACAAACGCCTTCCCCGCGAATGGGAATGGCAATACGTAGCGCAATCCACCGACGGTCGTCCTTACCCGTGGGGAACCGATTGGAACCAGCAGGCCTTGCCGCCTGTCGATTCCGGGCCTGCCATGCATCCTCTCGCAAACGTCGCAAGCTTTCCGCAAGGTGCGAGCCCGTTTGGCGTCCTCGATCTGATCGGTAGTGTGTCTCAGTGGACCGACGAGTATCACGACCCATACACGCGCGCAGCGATTCTTCGCGGAGGCGCCGCCTATCAGCCGAGCGGTGCGATTTGGTACTTTCCGCAAACCTACCGTTTGGATGAACATGAAAAGTATCTTCTTATGTCTCCCGGACACGACCGCTCAGGAACAGTCGGATTCCGATGTGTTGTCGATGCGCCGTAACAGCATACCGGCAGCCGTGCGAGCGGGCCGCGCTCACGGCTCTTGTGGGGATGAGGTGCTTTCTCTTCGTAGTGAAATCACGAACTCTTGAGTGTCCCGGCGGCTGCGTTCAGTATTGTCCTTAAGTATCTTGGCGATCGCGGAATGTAGTTCAAGTTGTTCTTGAGCGTTTGTCTTGTCGCCTAACTGCACATAAACCTGTGCAAGTCGATAGTGCGTCTCCGCCAGTATTTCATCCGGCTGAGTGCTCGCGGCGATCGCTTTCTGATACGCGGAAATGGCGTGCGGAAAATCCTTGCGCTGCGCATAAATGATTCCTAGTTGCAGGTTGGCAGCTGCCAGTTTCGGATCCCGGTCGAGCGCCTTGTGCAACAGTGACTCAACGCGCCGAGAGCGTTCATTCTCGCCTTCAGGCGATTCCGAAGGCGATTCCAACTCCTGCCTCTGTAGGGCGACGGCGTAGTAGTAATTCGCCAGCGCGTTCTGCGGTTGCCGCTGCGCGAATCGCGCCAGTCTTTCCACGGCAGAATTCGCTACAGTTTTCTCCACCACCAGCATCTCTCCCAGGAACAAATACGGAGTTGGATCATCCGGAGCGAGATCGCATGCACTTACGAGGTCCCGCTCAGCCTGTTCATAGGCTCCACGAGCGTTCGAGGTAACGCCGAGAGCGATCAGCATGCGGACCGACTTGGGAAAAAGGCGATTGCCCTCTGCGAATACTTCCTGAGCCGGTTCGAGCGCGCGATGGTTGAGCAGCTCGGTTCCCCAATCGAAGAGGTTTGGTTCACTCGGATCAAGCTCCGCCACGCGCTGGTAGTCGCGAACCGCGGCCAGCGGATCGCCCAGCTTTTCCTCGACCTCGGCAAGCGAGTGGCGGAGCCTCGCATCTTTGGGATCACGCGCCAAACCCTCCTGCAAACTAGCTTTCGATTCGAGCGATGCCGGCAAACTCGGCGCCCGAGACGATTCTTCGCTTAGCGACAACGTGGATTTCGCCAGCGCTTCGCTTGTCCTAAGTACGCTGTCAGAACCGTGTCCTCCCGCACTCGCCGCCTCGGTCACACCAGCCACGCTGAAATGAGGCTCGTCAAAAAAGGCGGGAACCTCAGGAGCGGACTTGTCGGGGGAAGACACGCCGGCTGCGGGTACGCTTCCTTGAGCGGCCACGCTCCCGGCGGCGTCAGCAGCCTTGGAGCCCGGCTTCGGATCAACTTTGGAATCTTTGGTCTGCCCAGAGACAGCGACCGGAACCATAGCTGCCGCCATTGCCAGGCCGGAGATAATGAGATAACGCCTGACTTGTATGAATCGGCGGCCGATACGCACGCGGTTGGCTCCTTGAATCTTCGAAAGCAGCTGAGCAACTTGCTTATTCTAGGCGCGGGCTATTGGGCATGCAATTCGCGCAGGAATTGGCAGACTTGTTGCATTGGTTCTACAATGGCACGCTTTCTATTTCTGGAGTGCTAAATGAATCGTGGTCGAGTCTGCCTTTTTATTGCTGTTGTACTTTCAGTCCTCACAGTGTCTGCTGCATCGCAAGGCCAGGCACGGCGCAAAGTCATCATCGATCAAGACGCCGCAGGTCCAGCCGGTACCGACCAGCAAGCGATCCTGCTGCTCATCCAATCGCCGCAAACGGAAGTCCTGGGAATCACGGTAGTGACCGGCGACGCGTGGCTCACCGAAGAAGTCGCTCACACTCTGCGCACGCTTGAAATCATCGGACGTACCGATATTCCCGTCCTCCGCGGAGCAGAGAATCCGCTCGTGAGAACTAAGCAAGAGACGGAGTGGTGGGAGCAGCGCTTCGGTACCATTCAATGGCTGGGTGCGTGGACACCCAAGTATTATCATCCGCCGCGCGAACTGGGGGCGATGCCGGAAGGTCTGCCAACCACGAAAGCCGCTGACGAAGATGCCGCGCATTTTCTGGTGCGCATGGTGCGGAAGTATCCGCACGAAGTCACGATCTACGAAGGCGGCCCGATGACGAATCTGGCGCTTGCCATCACAATCGATCCTGAATTTGCGAGCCTCGCTAAAGAATTGGTATTTATGGGGGCGAGTCTGAATCCCCAGACTGACGACCCCGAATTTATCAACATGCCGCGGCACGAATTCAATCTGTGGTTCGATCCCGAAGCCGCTCACATTGTTCTGCGAGCTCCATGGAAAAAGATCGTCTGCACACCGGTAGACATTTCGCTGAAGACAAGAATGTCGAACGATCTGATCGCGAGGATCAAAGCCGGGAGTTCTCCCACCGCGCAATACATCGGCAAATATGCGCAGTTGCGTGGCTCATATAACTATCTTTGGGACGAACTCACGTCCGCGGCGTGGCTCGATCCAAGCCTGATTACGAAAAAAGAGACTCGCTACATGGATGTAAATCTCGACCGCGGCGCGGGGTATGGGGACACGCTGACCTGGTCTGAGCGCGACAAGCCTGGTCGTGAAGTGCAGCCGGTCGAAGTGCAAGTCGATCTGGATACGGAAAGGTTCTACAAGATGTTCGTGGACCTTCTAAGCGCACCAACACCGCGACCATAGGACGCCGAGCGGGCATCTCGACGGCTACAACAGGGTGCTACCGCCCCAACTGCTCTATCAATTTCCGCGCCTGTTCGCTTCCCGGATGTTGCTTGAGCAACTCAAGCAGCACCGTTCGCGACTTGTCCGGCGTGCCCTCCACGGCATACACGCGTGCGAGGTTCAGATAAGCTTGCTCAAACGTCGGTGAGACGCGAATGCATTCCTCAAAGCTCGCAACAGCGTCGTCACGCCGCTGCGTTCGTAGGTAGAGGATCCCCAAATTGTTAAGCGCCTCGGGATACGCCGGCCGCAGCTTGAGAGCTTTCTGGAGAGAATCGAAAGCGCTCGCCGTATCCTCATTTTGTGCGAACACCATCCCAAGTCCGTAGTTTGCCTCGGCGTCATTGGGATTAACTCGCAACGCTCGTTCGTAGGTTTTGCGCGCCTCGTCCCATTGTTTTTGCTGGCGATAGGCGCTTCCGAGATTGACCAGGGCGATCATGTGGTCGGGACTGAGTTCGAGCGCGCGCTCAAAGTATGGGATCGCATCGCCGGTGTGCCCCTCGCGGGCCGCTAACAGGCCGAGGTTGTTCCAGGAATTTGCCAAAGTGTCCGGATAGCTCGCACGAAACTTGAGTGCCCGCTCGAAACTGTCCCGAGCTTCAGCAGTCCTCTGCTGATCGAGATAAACGCTGCCGAGGCCGTAGAGTGCCTCGGCGCTGGTGGGATCGTCACGCAACGCAATCTGGAACGAAGCGGCTGCCTGATCCATATATCCCCGCTGGAAAAATATCGAACCGTAGGAAAGATAGTTACGCGCAAACTCGATCGTGTCAGTCACACCCGGAAAGGGAAGCGCTCGCGTCACGCGCTCTTCCGGGGACCGTGGAATGTTGCGGAAGTCCTGTTCAACGTGTGCAGGATCGACTGGACCCTGATAAACCTTGACGATCCGTCCCTTCGCGTCGATAAGAAATGAAGTAGGCAGCGAGAGATCGCGATGACGATCAAAAATGTAACGATAAAGAATGTTGTAAATGCCGGCTATGTCTTCGGAGGCGAGTAGAACGGGAAATGGAAGATTCTGCTTCCTCGCCAGGGCGACAGCCTTGTCGGCTTCGGCAGGAGAATCGAAGTTCAACGAAAGTATCTGTAGACCTTGCGCGTTCCATTCGGAATGCTTCGCCTTCAAAGCGGCCCACTCTTTTTCAAGAAGATCCGAGCCACTCGCCCAGCAATTGAGCAGTACCGGTTTTCCGCGCAGTGCGGATAATGTGCCAGTTCGCCCAGTTAAATCGGGCAAAGAAAAATCGGGCGCTTCGATAGGGGCCAGAAGCCACGTCTCGGACACGTCGGGCAACGGTTCGACTTGCTGAACGCGAATGCCGGATGATGAGACCTCGCGATGACTGGGAGTTGGGGTTTTGAATTGTTCGATTCGAGAAGGCTCCGACCCTTCTTCGATCCACACCCGATGGTTGGCCGGCAGATTGGGGACCTCCTGCACCAGTCCGCTCGGCCAGCGAATGGACGCTCTTACCGGGCCGTTCGCCTGGCCGAGTCCAAAGAAAACATCCTTGCTGTGTTGTGAAAGAAATCCGGAGCCTGCCTGTAAGGAACGAACTTGCGTCCGTTTCTCGGTTATCAGCGTGATCACTGCGCCGACGGCGTCGCGATTGCTTTTCGTGCCTCGCAGCCGGAATGCGATCGAAGGAGGGAGGGTCTCCATCACATTGTGCAAGAGCCGCAATTGTGGTCCGTTGCGATTTTTCAGAAATACTTCCTGGCGGCCGTCGTGGTCGAAATCCGCCAACGCAAAGGCGCGCCCATCTTCGAGAAAATCCAATCCAACGGCCCCCGAGATGTCGCAGAATGTTCCGTCGCCATTGTTGCTATAGAAGATGTTGCGCTCGTATCCGCTCCACGTTCCATCCGCTCGTATCAACTCGTTGATCGCCGTCCACCCTTGTTCATAATCGTGCGAAGGCTGGGCTTGGTCCGGCGAGCGATCGACCACCTGACGCCAGAAGAAACTGTTCAAATCGTCGCGCGCCGGGTTGCTCGATGGGCCGCTCACCATACCGTTCACAACGTAAAGGTCCAAGCGGCCATCATTATCGAAGTCCCACGCATCGCTCGACCAAGCCCAACGCCCGATGCCGACGCCGGCAGCGCGCGTTACATCTTCGAATACAGCGGAGCCACCTCGATCCTTATTGCGAAACAAAGAATTGCCCATCGCATGCTTGCGGTAGAGCGCACGCGTGTCTCTCGAACTATTTGTCTTGAAGACATCCTGCATCGAAATGCGCTCACCGACCGCCGTCCACATGTCGGCGACGTAGAGGTCTTCGACTCCATCGTTGTTGTAGTCGAACCAGCACACACTCATCCCGGCGCCTACGTCTTCAACACCCAGCGCAGCGGCGACGTCGGTGAAGGTCCCGTTTCCGTTGTTGCGGTAAAGATTCTTGCGGCCGAAATCGTTCACCACGTAGAGATCGGGCCATCCATCACCATTGAAATCGTTCCATCCGCAACAAAAACTATAGCGAGTATTGTTCTTGCTGAGCCCAGTCTCGGCGGTCACGTCACGAAAAGTGCCGTCACGGTTGTTGCGCATCATGAAATTCGGGGGGCCGTTCTCCGCGTCGAAATAGGGAGAAGGATATTTGTATTGATCGGTGCCCTGATAATAGACGTAAAGGCAAAAATATATGTCGAGCCAGCCGTCGCGGTCATAGTCGCTGGCCGCAGCGCCGGTGAAAGTCCCTTGCGGCGGATTGGCAAACTGAAATGCATTCGCTTTCTGCCGAAATTTACCGTTGCCTACATTAAGGAACAGCATCGGACCGTTCGCTCGCACCACGATTAAGTCCTGCCTCCCGTCGTTATCGATGTCCACAAACAAGGCGCACGCCGTATTCTCGATGACGCCAACGCCCGACGTTTCCGTAATGTCTTCAAATGTGCCGTCACCTCGATTGCGGTAAAGCCGGTTGGGCAAGCCACCGGGCTGACAGATATAAAGATCGTCAAAGCCATCATTATCGATGTCGCCGACGGAGACCCCATTGTGTCCATAGATGTCGATGCCGCACGCACCGTCTAATACGGTTCTCCAGTAATCGGATCCGTGCACGAGTTGTGCGGAATAGGAAGAATTGCTTCCGAGTGCTGCGGCTGCGATGTCGGCATAGACGGGAGAGGTGGAACGGCTCTGAGTCTCTTCGGTTGTGCGCCAACGTTGTATCCTCAAATCGCCAGATGCCGATTGCTCCCAATCGATCTGCCAATATCCGATTCGTTGTTCGCGGTGGAAACCCTGGCCCGTCGCGACGATTTCATATCGAGTGAGAGTGCCTAGCTGCGCGAGAGACGGCGCAGCCGCTGTAGGCTGAACGTTGATGCTGGTTACCTGGAACTCGGCAGTCAGAATGGCTGAAAAACTCGTGAGCGTCAGTTTGAAGTCGCGTAGAAAGGCGTCGCGCCCGAGAGTAGTGGTTGACTGGAAAGAGTTGTGGCGCGCTTCGACTGGGTGAGAGCGCACGACGCGAGATTCCGTCGGGGCGAGAGACGCGCCCTGGAAATTCGGCGAGAGAACCTCCTCAATCGCTTGCACACCTAGTGGCGTTTCGATCAGGCCGGCACTCCATCGCGCGAGAATGTCCGCAATGTTTTCCGCAAACCGTTCGACCACAAAATCGTCGTTCGCTGCCTGCGCTTTTAGCAATAATGCGTCCAGGGGCCGAGGCTGACGATAACGCGGATGTAAGTGAAATTGGTGCTGCGCAAACGCAGCGTCGCTGGAATCGGGGGCGTACAGCGTAGGAAGACCGAGACGATACAATCGCGCCGGAAGGAATGCAGCCGAAACTCCCTGGCAACACTGAATCAAAAATTCGCGCCGCCCACGGTCGGCACCTTCCGGGACGACCGAGTTTCGCATCTCCTCCGAACTACTCAGAACGATACGACTCAGAACGATGTCTCCCGGATACCCACGTGTGGCTGAAATTATCACCAGCATCAACGAGCGTCAAGAATAGTCGATTGCCGGGGCCGACGACGAGTTACAATGTCCACCACCCAATAATCAAAATGCGATCCAAAGCAATCTCGTCGGCCGTGCGTGAGCGCCTTCTGCGTGCGGCACGCAAAGTCATGAAAAATGCCTACGCCCCTTTTTCGAACTTCAGAGTGGGCGCAGCCATCCTCACTTCGAAGGGTGAAGTGTTCGTAGGATGCAACGTCGAGAATTCTTCTTACGGGATGACGAACTGCGCCGAGCGTACCGCGATCTTTTCCGCGATCGCCAAGCATGGCCCCGATCTAGAAATTTCCGCCGTCGCGGTCGTGAATGATCACGGAGTCCCGTGCTCGCCTTGCGGTGCCTGCCGTCAGGTTATTTACGAATTCGGACCCGAGGCCGTCATCTTCTACGAGGGTGAGAAAGGCCCAAAGCAAAGCCGGATCACGGAACTCTTGCCAGAGGGGTTTCGCCTCAAGTGAACCAACCAACCTCTGCGCAATCGCAATTCCGAGCAATCGACCTGATCCGTAAAAAGCGCGATGGCGGCACCCTGTCCGCCGCCGAAATCAAATATCTTGTCGCGGGTTCAACCGACGGCAGCATTCCCGATTACCAGATGGCCGCCTGGCTCATGGCGGTTGTCCTGCGTGGGATAAGTCGCGAAGAGACGGCTTCGCTGACGAACGCGATGCTGCACTCCGGCGAAGTGCTCGACCTCAGTTTCCTGCCGGCGAAGAAGGTTGATAAGCATTCGACAGGCGGCGTCGGCGACAAGACTTCGCTTGTACTGGCTCCCCTCGTCGCCGCCGGAGGTCTCTACGTTCCGATGATCAGCGGCCGAGGCCTTGGCCACACTGGAGGCACCCTCGACAAGCTCGAATCGATTCCAGGCTTTCGCGTTGGCCTGTCTGTGCCGGAGTTCCGCAGCATACTGGAAGCCTGCGGTTGTTGCATGATCGGGCAGACGGAAAAGATCGCTCCAGCAGATCGAAAGTTGTACGCCCTGCGCGACGTGACCGGCACTGTCGAGAGCCCATACCTGATCTGCGCGTCCATCATGAGCAAGAAACTCGCCGAAGGCACCGACGCGCTCGTTCTTGATGTGAAGACCGGCTCCGGGGCTTTCATGAAACGTGAGGAAGACGCTGTCTTCCTCGCCGAACTGATGGTCGAAACGGGCGAACGTATTGGCAAGGAGATGGTTGCGCTCATCACCGACATGAATCAGCCACTTGGCCATATGGTGGGCAACGCGTTAGAGGTAAAAGAATGTATCGAAATACTCCATGGTCGCGGCCCGCAGGATTTGCGCGACCTGTGCATCGAGTCGGCAGCATGGATGTTTTATCTCGGAGGCGCTTGTAATACCGTTGCACAAGGCAAAGAGCTTTCTGAGCAGATCATTACTTCCGGCAAAGCGTTCGACCGGTTTCGGCAGATGGTCGAGTTGCAGGGTGGCGACATCACCTCGATCGACGATCCAAGCAGGCTGCCAGAGGCAAAGCACCGAGTTGAGGTTCCCAGTCGTCAAACTGGCTACGTCGCGTCCATCATGTGCGAACAGGTTGGCACGGCATGCGTCATTCTGGGAGGAGGGCGCGAGCGCAAAGAAGACTCCGTTGACCCGTCGGTCGGCATCGTGGTGCATAAAAAGATTGGAGACGAAGTCTCTGCCGGTGAATCGCTGTGCACGATCCATTGCCACTCCGACGCGCAGGCTGCGCGCGCGAAGTCCATGCTCGAAGAGAGCTATCAGATTGCTGCTGCTCCCCCGCCACAAGTGCCAACGCTAATTCATCGCGTGATTCGCGGAGTTTCTAAAAAAGGAGAACACTAGATGGGACGATACACAGGCATTCTCGGTCTGTTTACAATGCTAGCTCTCGCCTATACGTTCTCCACCAACCGCCGCGCGATCAGCAAGAAAACGGTTGCGTGGGGCCTGGGCCTGCAGATCGTTTTTGCCGTGTTTGTATTGAAGATATCGGTCGGTCAGGCTCTCTTCCAGAAAGCTGGAGCCGCTGTCAACCGCCTTCTGAGTTACGCCTTCGCGGGATCCACATTTGTTTTCGGCGATCTCGGCGCGCAACATTCGCCAATGGGATTCTTCTTCGCGTTTCAAGTTCTGCCCACGATTATCTTCATCTGCGCTCTTTTCGCAGTCCTCTATTACCTCGGAGTCATGCAAGTCATCATCAAGATCGCGGCCTGGATCATGACCCGGACGATGGGAGTGAGCGGTGCCGAGTCGCTGAACGTCGCGGCCAGCATTTTCATGGGACAGACGGAAGCGCCACAGACAATCCGCCCGTTCCTTGCCGACTTAACGCACTCCGAATTGATGACGGTGATGACGAGCGGGATGGCGCACGTATCGGGCGGAATCATGGCCGCGTATATTGCATTCGGCATTGAGCCCAAGCACCTGCTGAGCGCAGTGATCATGACCGCCCCGGGAACGCTTTTAATGGCAAAAATGTTGGTCCCTGAAACCGAGCAGTCGCGGACAGCGGGACGCGTGGTCATGAGTGCTGAACAAGAAGAAACGGAGAAGAAGGAGAACCTTCTCGGAGCGATTGCCCGCGGCACGACGGACGGCTTGCATATGGCGCTAAATATCGCCGCGATGTTGATCGCGTTTCTCGCACTGATCGCTTTGCTGAACGGAATTCTCGGGGGAATTCACAACTACCGGCATTTTTCGTGGGTACCTTCTAGTCTGCAACAGATTTTCGGCGTCTTGTTTGCGCCCATCGCGTGGGTCATTGGAGTCCCATGGCGCGACTGCGGCCTCATCGGCAACCTGCTGGGCACACGGATGGTGCTCAACGAGCTGGTGGCTTTCTCCATGCTCGGACCGCAAAAAGCCATGCTTGACCCACGCTCGTTTACTATTGCCACGTTCGCGCTCTGCGGCTTCGCAAACTTCAGTTCGATCGGGATTCAAATGGGCGGAATTGGAGCGCTCGCTCCCAACAAACGCGGAGAGTTGGCAAAGCTGGGACTGCGAGCGATGTTGGCGGGGACGATGGCCAATCTGATGTCAGCTTCGATCGCCGGGATTTTACTTCCCAATTAGGAATCAAGTTCGCGCCGCAGCAACTCGCTGCAGGACTTCGTCGGTTGTCGCCAGCCTCGCTCCCATACGCTGAAATTCCAGCACGGTTTGGCTGCCGACCTCTGGCGCGAGTGTCTCGATCGCGTCACGCACGCATGTCACCTTTCGCTTGCGCTCCAACAGACCTTTAACCGCGAAGTTGACGCAATATTCGGTTACTACTCCAAACACAATGAATTCGGCGGTATTTCCCAGTCGATCGACAAGCTCATCGGCGTGAAGTGTCTTAAAAATATCGAGCGTCTGCTTTTCCAGCAGGATCTGCTGGTAGGGCGCAAGATCCGTCGGCAACTTTGCACCGGGCACGTTTTCGACCCGCGCCATTTTATCGGCGAGCGCCTCGGGCACTAACGCCGCGCCAGCGGTGCCTTTCAGGCAGTGCGGCGGAAACTGCGAGAACTCCGGGTCGTTTTCCGGATGAAAGCATCCGTGCGAGACCAGAAACACCTCATCGCGGCGCGCTGCATCTGTCAATTTGCGGATGTTAGGCAACAGCTTCTCGGCTCCCGGGACATAAAGCTTACCCCCGGGCAACATGAAATCCGCCTGCACATCCACTTCCCAAAGAATGTAGTCGCGAGATCGCATTCAATTCTCCTCTTTCATTTGTATACTAGCGGCCACTGAATTCCCGCAAATTTACCCTCGAGGGACCCATGGCGCACGACGAGAGTTCGAAATCCGCATCACCAGCAAAGCTGGTTATCCGCAACATCGGCCTCCTGCTCAGCGGGGATTTGGCCAACCCCATTCTCGACGCTGATACGGTCGTTTCGATGGGTGATCGTATCGTTGGAGTGGGGAAAGAGAAAGACGTGGATACTTCCGACGCCACGATGACAATCGACGCCAAAGGAACCGCGCTCGCGCCCGGATTCATCGATAGCCATGTCCATCCCGTATGCGGCGATTGGACGCCGCGCCAGAATCAACTGGGGTGGATCGATAGCTACCTGCACGGCGGCGTGACCGCGATGGTGTCAGCCGGCGAAGTGCACACGCCGGGCCGTCCTAAAGACGTCGTGGGGTTGAAGGCGATGGCGATTTTTGCCCAGCGGGCGTTTCACAATTTCCGTCGGGGAGGCGTGAAGATCTACGCCGGAGCTCCCGTGATTGAGCACGGCATGGTCGAAGAGGACTTCAAAGACCTCGCCGCAGCCGGTGTAAAGATTTTGGGCGAGGTAGGGCTGGGAAGCGTCAAAGATGGCACCACGGCGCGACAGATGGTGGGCTGGGCCCGCAAATACGGCATCCAGAGCACGATTCACACAGGAGGGCCGTCTATCCCCGGCTCGAGCTTGATCGACAAAGATATGGTGCTCGAGACCGATGCGGATGTCATTGGGCACGTCAATGGCGGCCATACCGCGCTTCCCGATGACCAGATCACAGCGCTGTGCGAGCGCTCAATCCGCGCACTCGAGATCGTGCACAACGGGAACGAGCGCGCCGGATTACTCGCGCTACGTACGGCGAGGGAACTGAATCAACTCTATCGTGTGATTCTTGGCACCGATTCGCCCGCGGGGTCGGGCGTCCAACCGCTCGGCATTATTCGCATGATATCCATGCTGTCGTCTCTTGGCGGCATCTCCGCCGAAGTCGCGATCTGTCTCGCCACTGGAAATACAGCGAAGATTCGGAACCTCGAATGCGGTCTGATCGCTGCCGGACGAGAAGCATCGTTCGTATTGATGGATAAAGCGCAGCATTCAGCGGGGAAGAACCTGCTGGACAGTATTCAAAAGGGAGACCTGCCCGGAATCGGCATGGTAATCACCGACGGTGTAGTCAGCGTGCAGCGAAGTCGCAATACTCCGCCGGCAACAACCGTTCCAGAAATAGTGAAACACTGAAGTAGACGCTGAGTTTGATGACGCTGCGCATCTCAATTTGACGCGCGTGATGCCGACAGCGCATCACCGCATGCCCAGCGAGGCGGCCACAGATTTTCCGTACTCGCGGGCCTTGCTTACAGCAGCCTGCTCATCCACGGTGAGGAGTTTGTGATCGCGCATCAATGTCTTCCCGCCGACCATAACTGTCTTCACGTCGCTGGCCTTCAACGAATACGCGATCTGAGCATAGATGTCATAGATCGGTACGGCGTTTGGAGCATCGAGATTGATCAGGATCACGTCAGCCTTCTTTCCTTTTTCGATCGAACCGATTTCCTTTTCCATGTGCAAGGCTCGTGCGCCATCGATCGTTGCCATGTCCACGACCGCCTGAGCATTGAGTGCGAGGGGACTCATCTTGGTGATCTTCGCAAGCTTGGCTGCAAGATCGATTTCTTCCATCAGATCGAGATCGTTATTGCTGCCCGCCGGTCCGTCGGTTCCAAGACCGACCGCAATGCCCGCGCCGCGCATCTCAGGAACAGGCGAAACTCCGCTCGCAATCATCATGTTGCTCGACGGATTGTGCACGCAGCCCACGTTCTTGGTCGCCAGAATCTTCCGATCGGCTTCATCCACAAAAATGCAGTGCGCGGCGACAACGTCAGGCCCGAGCACTCCGATCTTGTCGAGATATTGCACGGGTGACATGCCGTGCTGCTTCTCGCTGTCGTCCCATTCCTTTTTCATCTCCGACACGTGAATCAGGATCGGAGCATGATATTTGCGTGCCAACGCAGAAGACTCCTGCAGCGTTTTCTGGGAGCATGTATAGATCGAATGCGGAGCCACGGCGGCATGGATCAGCGGATCTCCGTGCCACTTTTTCAGAAACTTCTCCGTGTAGTCGAGCATGGCAGCACTACTCTTATTGTCGGGAGCGGGAAAATCGATAAACGTTTCGCCAAGCACGCCCCGCAGTCCCGCCGCCTTCGTTTCTTCCGCGACCGCGTCTTCGAAGTAGTACATGTCCGCGAACGTGGTCACGCCGGAACGAATCTGTTCGGCCGCTGCCAATCGTGTCCCCCAGCGCACGAACGGTTCGGTCACGTTCCTTGCTTCGGCGGGGAAAATGTATTTGTAGAGCCAATCATTAAGCGTCACATCGTCGTGCAGTCCCCGAAACAAAGTCATAGGGACATGCGTATGGCCGTTAATGAATCCTGGAAGAACGAGTGAGTTCTTGGCGTCAATCGTCTGCTTGCCGTCGTATTTCGATTCAATTTCCACTCGCGGACCGACAGCGATGATCGTATCCCCAGTCACCGCTACCGCGCCGTCGTTGTAGATGTGGCGCTGGCCATCCATACTGACGACCGTACCGCCAATGATGATCGTGTCGGCGTGTTCTTTAGTGAGTTGCGCATCTAGGGGGAGCGCGAAGAACACACAGATCGCAGACGAGAAATAGATTAGACGTCTACGACCCATCGAACGCCGGTTTGTCCTCGGTGTAACTCTGTGCATTGTGTAGTTCATGCTCGTCTTTAGCTTTAGCTCTAGCGTTAGCGTAGCCCGTCCTCGCCTTTGATTTGGTCTTTGGTTAGCCCGCCGACACGCGGAAGCGGACGCCCGCTCTCCGTGATTGCGATCGCGACCATGATCTCGTTGGCTCTTGGGGCGTCGCTGATGCGCACTTCCATGCCGTCAAAGTGGCTACGAACATACGCAGCATCTTTGTGCCCCAGCGGAATATCGAGTGCCACCCCGAGACCGCCGCGCTTCTTCGAGGATGGAATCAGCGCCGCTCCCTTTCCGAGAACGCGGCGGACCGGTGTTCCCAGTTTCGGATGCAAGACCGCGGCCGCGTGTTCCAGTTCTCCATTCTCGCCAACCGCTGCGGCCTTGCCATAGCTCTCGGCGGATGGCCCCGCGATCCCTAGAGCCGCTACCGCCCGCTCGGTCAATAACTCGCCCAGCTCTTCCCCGATCGCCATCAGCTCGGAAAGATCATCCACATACTTACCGGCGAAGGGGTTCTCAATAACGGCGACAGCTGCTGCTCGCCGCGCCGGCGGATCAACTTTCTGTCCCATCTCCGTCGACGTCTCTTCTACAAAAGTCACGATCTTTCTTATTTTTGCCTTCAATCCTGCCTTCAATCCGGCGTTCAATGCGGTCATCGCAGTCCGTTCTCCCCCTTGATCTCCGATGCTTTTAATCCGCCGACGCGAGCGTGAACACGCGGCCCGGTGGTCATGACTAGCGCGAGGACGATCTCGTCCGCGCGTGGCGCATCCGCAACGCTGACTTCCATCGCATCAAAATGGCTACGTACGTAAGAAGCGTTGATGTGAGTGATTGGGACATCGAGCCGCGTTCCAGGGCCTCCAACTTTCTTGGTTGACGCGACAATCGCTTTCGCGCCGCCGAGTACCTCGCGCATTGCGTAGCCTCCAGGTACATGCCAGAGCGCGCCATGTTCGAGTTCTCCTGCCGATCCGACGATTGCGCCCTTGCCGTAGCTCTCCACGGCCTTGGGATCGCCACCCAGAGCGGCCACCAACGATCTCGCCATCTCGAGTCCAAGAGGAGTTAAGTCCTTCATGAAGCCTTCGATCTCCTCAACATAGGCTCCGGCAAAAGGATTTTTGATCACCACCAGTGCGGCCGCTCGGCGCAGTGACTCAGGCGAGGAAGGTCCACCTTCGTGAAAGATTTCTTCGACCACAAGAATTTTCTTGCGAATCTGAACCTCAGGCATGTACCGCGCTCCTGTCGGCCACAGGGTTGTCAGCGAGTCTGCTAAAGCAGTCGCCGCCAACCACCTGAATCGTCCCTTGCAAGTCAAGCGCGGCCGCACGAATGAGTTTCAAATCGCGAAGAGATTTAGCAACCTCGACTCCGTTCCCTAGTGCGCGACTAACATCGTCCGCGGTGAGTTCGCCGACAGAACAGGTCACAAGGCGTGTGCCAAGATCGCTATCTGTCTCCAGTTCACAGGCCGGAGTGCGCAGAATGTTCGGATGCCCTTGCAAATCCACCGCGTTGGCAATGACTGTCGCCGCGGCGTCTGCCATGGCCGCCGTGTCGGCCAAGACGGTAACTGCATCGGCAATGCCGAAAGAAAAACTCCGCCCTCGCCAGCCACTCGTTGCGATGCCGCGGATTGAGTCTGAGAAATCTATGGTCGTCGTCCCAAACAATGTCGTGCCAGATAATGAAGTTCGATCCGGGCGCTCCACCATCCCTACCACGAATCTCTCACCGGCCGACAAGTGCAACGCAATGTCTCCGCCGTCATTCACATAGGCCCGCGACAGGTTGGCATTTGATGTCATCACAGCAAGGATTTCTTCCGCAACCGCACCCGCCACAGCTGCCATCGGGGTAATGAACGTCATAGGGGCATAGGGTTGGACCGCCGCAAACATTCGCCGCGCGACGACGCCCGATGGCAAGCGACTGCCGTTGCTCGCAGACCGTCGCAGAAACGCAAGCTCGCCGCACAGCTCATCCAAAACTTCTACGAATCGCATTGCCGCCGCACGAAACGCAGCCTTGACCTCACTCACCGCGCCAAAGGCCTCCACGATCAAATCGATCGGGCCATCCTGCATGTGCAATCGATTCCCGTCGGGGAGGAAGCGAATTTGCGCCCGATGATTCATTTCTCGTTTGTCTTTCGAAGCGTTGTCTCCCGGACTGCTGTCCCAGGACCGAGAGGCCATGGATTGTCTGTTCGTGCCGCGACTCGTCGAGGGCTCTCGTTGTCACTTCGACTCGCGCTCATGGCACTTAATGGACGCACATGATCCATATATCCGCCGAGAGTGGCGTAATCCGAAAGTCGCATCGTGAACTCAATGGGCGCAACCAGTGCGGGAGTTGGAACATATCCGAAGGCGTTCTCCGGCATGCGACTCACATCCACCATGATCGTGATTCCGCCTCCCGGCCAAACGTAAACCGGAGCCCCACCGCAGGTCACGCGCGTGAGCGTGTCGCGCACCGAACGTGTCAGCTTAACTGGATTCTCGGTGACGCCGGCACGCAGTGAACCGCCCGCACCGCCCATGAACAATACCGAGCAAAGCGCCGGTTCGCAGTTCTCGCGGATGCGCTCCACCGATTGCCGCAACGCCGAAGGCAACTCCTTCTCCATCGGGCGAAGCTCGTCGTCTAATTCAAAATAGGCGGAATGCTCGCCTGTTGTACTGACCATCAGCAGCCGCAGTCCGGCCTTTGCGATCTTACCGTCAAACGGCGCGAGAATAGATAGCGGATCTTCGATATTGGTTCCACCCCAGGAAGTTCCCGGATCCGCGACGCGAAAATATCGTCCCGGCGTAGAACGCCGCCCCTTCATTTTGATGCCGGTTCCAGGAACGCCCAGCAGTTTTCCCGCCTGATGCTCTGACAACACGCCCGTAATGTGATCGTCAACGACGACGACCTCATCCACTTTGCCGAACCATTGTTTGGCAAACATGCCGATAGTTGCCGATCCGCACCCGACTCGCATCCGCTCTTCCTGCACGCCGTCGACAATCGGAGGTTTGTCGGCTTGCACTACGACGCTCGCGCCACCCTCAATCGCGAGTTCGACCGCTTTGCCGTTACAGAGGTTCAACAATGCGTCGCAGGTCGCAGTCCCTTCCTGACGGCTGCCGCCGGTCAGATGCCGGACGCCGCCAAGCGACAGCATTTGCGACCCGTATTCGTTTGTCGTGACGTGTCCGACGGCCTCACCCTGTGCGCGAACAGTGCTGCATTCGGCTCCCAGGTGGCGATCGGTGTCGATCTTGAGTTTGACACCGCAGTAACTGAAAATTCCCTCGGTCACCACCGTGACCATGTCCACGCCGGCGACTTCCGACGAAATGATAAAAGGTGCAGGCTTATAGTCTGGATAAGTCGTGCCCGCGCCAATCGCGGTCACGAATGTGTGTTCGCCGCTCACGAGCGAGCCGTCCCACTCGAGAGACTTTTCGAGGAAGGGCACAACCGTTTCGCCGCGGGACATCGCGCGGTCGAGCACCACGTGCGGATCCAGGCGCACCAGTCGTCCGCTGTGATTCGCATAGCGGTCGCACGAACCCGTTCTCCCCGGCTTGATGTAGCACAAAACGGGGCAAGCATCGCAACGGATGGCGTCGTCATCCACGAAGTTGCCCTCTTTCCGCCGCCAGAATGGCTGCTCGTACTCGGTCGGGTGTTGCGGGGATTTTGCGCAACCGGATTCCGATCGCGTCGTGGAGCGCATTCAAAATTGCCGGCGCAGTTGGGATCACGGCCTGCTCGCCAATGCCTTTCGCTCCAAAGGGCCCAACCGGAGAAGGGTCCTCGATCAAAATCGAATCTACCGGAGGAATATCTCCCGCAGACGGAATCAAGTAATCGTGAAGGTTCTCGCCGCGCCCCGGGAAGAACTCCTCCATCAGAGCCATGCCAAGCCCCTGTGCGACGCCGCCTTCAATTTGTCCCTCGATCAATGTTGGATTGATTGCACGACCAACATCGTGCGCGGCCGTTACTTTTAGGACGCGCACCGTGCCGAGGTCGATATCAACTTCGATTTCGGCCATGTGCGCGCCAAAGCCATAGACCGCGTAGGGAACACCCTGTCCGTTTTCGTCCAGCTTGCTGGTTGGGGGATCGAACGTTTCTTCGCTTGTAATCACGTACCCGTACTTGTCGAGCGGCAGATCTCCAAGCGCGAGCTGTTTCGCCTGAGCACCGTCGCGCACGACGATGCCGCTATCCGAGAAGTCCAGAGTCGCACAATCGCAGGCGCCGGCGATTTTCAAAATCTCGCCCCGCAACTTTGCTCCCGCCATCTGTGCCGCCTTGCCTGTAACGAACGTCTGCCGCGAGGCAGACGTCTTGCCGCAATCCGGAGTGATCGCAGTGTCTCCTGAAACGAGATCGAAATGATCGATCGGCGCGCCCAGTGCGTCCGCGCAAATCTGCGTGACGACTGTATTGGATCCCTGGCCAATATCCACCGCGCCCTGGTGCAGCGCGATCCGTCCGCTACGCTTTAAACCGATGCGGACCGTTGATGGATTGGGGAGAGAAGTGTTTCCGCAGCCGTACCACATTCCTGCAACACCAACACCGCGACGCAACCGACCAGAGGTACTCGCGTTAAACTCCTGAAACTCGCTTCGCGCAGCTTTCCATCGCGGACGGAGTGCCTCCAGGCATGCCCGAATACCGACTCCCTCGCCAAGAACCTGTGCGGTCACGGTCGGCGTCTGACCGTCGAGTGCATTCAGGATTCGGAATTCCAACCGGTCCATCCCAACGCGATCGGCCAGTTCGTCGTAGAGTTGCTCTTGGGCAATTGCCGCTTGTGGAACTCCAAAACCGCGAAATGCACCCGCAGGCACCAGGTTCGTGTGTATCGCGCGCGTGAGCGCCCGATAATGCGGGACGTAATACGGACCTGACCCGTGCACCGGCACCCGAGCAGATACCGTCGGTCCCCACGAGGAATAGGCCCCAGTATTGAAGTCCGCCGCGAAGTCGAGCGCGACAAGCTTGCCATCTTTAGAGCAGCCTCCCCGCAATCGCATGCGCGCCGGATGTCGCTTCGTGGTTGAGATGATCGACTCCGTCCGTGAGTAAACCATCCGCACGGGTTTTGATAGATGCCAGGCCGCCACAGCCAGGAATGGCTGCACGGAGAGATCGAGCTTCGAGCCGAACCCCCCGCCCACTGCGGTCGGAATAATTCGTACCTTTTCCGGCGCTATTCCGAGAATCGCAGCAACATCGTTCCGATCCATGTAGGGAGACTGCGTGCAGGCCTGAATCTCGACGCCATCGCCGACACGCCGGGCGAATCCTGCCTCAGGCTCGATGTATGCGTGCTCTATGAAACCGGTTTCGTATTCACAATCCGCCACGATATCGGCGGCTGCCAATCCTTTGTCAACGTCGCCGCGCACCACGCGTCCTCGCACCAGGACATTGTCGGCCCGATGCTCGTGAATCCGGTTCGCTTCGGCCGCAAGGGCCTCGTCGATCTCACGGAGCGGCGGCAGCTCTTCCCATGTCACAGGGAGATCCGATAGCTCGAGTGCTTCCACAACATCCGAATCGCCAACCACGGCTGCGACCGCTTCTCCCCGGTGTCGCGTTTCGGTTTCGGCAAACACGGGCTGATCGGCGTAAGCAGGGATTACACCATAGCAATTTCGACCAGGAACGTCTTTCGCAGTAAGGACCGCTTCAATCCCTGGGTGATCGCGGATGAACTTTGCGAGGTCGGCGAAGCGGAATCGTGCCCGGTGATACGGGCTGCGGATCGCACGTACTGCGAGCGTTCCTGCGGGAATCTCGTCAGCACCGAAAATCTCGCTGCCATCGACCTTGCGTTTTCCGTCGATCCGAACCAGTCGTTGTCCAACAGCACCACGTCCGACAGCTCCACGTCCAATAGCGGCACCCGCGGCGAGCGGAGTGTCCGGCTGAAGGCCCGGTGTCGTCGCGCCCGCGTCCATAATGGCGGCGATAATCTTTCGGTAGCCAGTGCATCGGCACAGCACGCCACCGATCGCGTCCGTAACGGCGTCTAAGGTCGGAGTCGAGTTCCTCTCCAATAAGGCAGCGGCGGCCATTAACATCCCAGGAGTGCAGGCCCCGCACTGCGCCGCGCCGTGCAGAAGAAAAGACTCTTTCAGTCTTTCGCCAATGCTGGATGAAGAACCAACCGACGACCCGCGACCCGCCAGCCCTTCGATGGTCGTCACTTGACACCCCCCCGCCTGGCCGACGGCAACGAGACACGAACAAACTGGCTCTTCGTCCAACAAGACCGTGCAGGCCCCGCAATCTCCAGCGTCGCAACCTACCTTGGTTCCAGTGAGTCCAAATTCCTCGCGCAACACTCGAGACAGCCGTTTGATTGGTGCGCTCGAACTGGAAACTGGCTGGCCATTCAGTGTGAACTCGAGGGCGCGTTCGGTAGCTACTACACGGGGCTCGGTCGTCGCGGCCATTACTGGTTCCCCGTGCACGCGTCCAACGCTCTTTGCACTAAGTGCAGCGAAGCGTCCATGCGGTATTCCGCGGTCGCGCGCACGTCGTCGATTGGCGATAAAGGAGCGAGATGCTCGCGTCTTGTCAACTTCGCCAGTCCTTCACGTGTCGACGCGCCGACCAAGTCGTTCTCCAGCGTACGCAGCCGGCGCGCCACGGCCGAACAGGAACCCACAGCGACGCGCGCGTCGAGCACTTTGCCGTGGTCGTCGCTTTTTATCACCACCGCAACCATGGAAATCGAAATCACCAGATAACGCCGTGCCCCCAATTTTACGAACGCCGACCTCGCGTCTTCCAATTCTCGTGGGACGAGCACTGCCGTCAGCAACTCATCCGCGGCGCGTTGCGTTTTCCGGTTGCCCACCAGGAAATCAGCCAGGGGAATTGTCCGCCGCCCCTTTTGCGATGCCAGTTCTACTTCGGCGTCGAGCGCCAGCAGTGGGGGCACACCGTCGGCGGCTGGCGACGCATTGCACAAATTTCCAGCGACCGTGCCACGATTCTGTATCTGTACCGATCCCACCTCGCGAGCAGCGCTCTTCAGGGCGTCGAAACACCGGGGAAGAGAAGTCCGAATTATGTCGGTCCAGTTTGTGAGGCCGCCAATGCGGAAGTGGCCGGATTCGCGCGAGACGCCGCGCAATTCGCCCAGACCCGAGATGTCGACGACCGGGTCCCGCACGACGCGATCGCCAAGCGAAGGATAGAAGTCCGTTCCACCCGACAGAATCCGGACATCACCGGAGGCTAGCAGAGTTACGGCTTCGTCGAGCGTTCTGGGTCTGGCGTATGGATATGGTGCGTTGGACAACGCTTGATTCCCCAGGCTGAGGTTCTTGTCCCGTTAGGGTTCAAGATGTTCGCTATTTGTATAGCAATCCTGCCGAATTGTACAGCCGTTCAGCATGCATCTAAGCGCGTATCAGCATATTGCCAGCACCACTGTAAACAACTCTCGCCACACAAATGATTTGATCCACTACTTACCGTGTGTAATGCTGTTGAACGCATGTGCACTGACAGAAGTGCACTCACAGAAGACAGAAGGGGGAGTGCTGATGCGGAGTAAAGTTCTTCTAGTTCTGATCGTCTTTGTTTCGCTCGCCCTTTGGGCCGGCGACGCGATCACGCGCCTAAACGTGAAGGAAGGGCTTTGGGAAGTCACCGTGACCCACTCCATGACCGGAATGCCCGCCATGCCCAACATTTCTCCTGACATGCTGGCCAAGATGCCTCCCGAGCAGCGAGCCCGTATGGAAGCGATGATGAAGGGCACACCTACGACCGACGTACGCAAAGAATGCGTCACCAAAGACAAGTTGGATAACCACTCAGCCTTCAGCAACAACCGTGGCGAGTGTACCCGCACCGTTGTCACCTCAACGGGAAGCAGGCTGGAAGTGAAGTTTCATTGTGAAGACAAGCAAACGTCGTCCGACGGAAATCTGGTAGTAGAAGCACTCGGATCCGATAGCGTAAAGGGCACGATGCATTCGATCACCAACTCGAGCGGCCATAACATGACCATGGATTTCACAATCAATTCGAAGTATCTCGGTCCTGCCTGCGGCGATGTCAAATGACAAGAAAAAAACCCCGCGAGAGCGAAGTTAAGGCCTTTGCCAAGAGCGAGAGCTGGCAGGAACCTCAGTTCGGCATCACAACTGTGTCTATTACGTGGATGACCCCATTCGACTGAAACACGTTCGCGATTGTAACCAGCGCCATGCCGCCTTTTTCATCTTTCAATTCGATGTGCTTGCCATCGTGCAACATGACCGACAACTTGCCGCCCTCTACGGTCGTTAGTTCCGCAGTCCCTTTGCCTTCTTTGATCCTCTTCATCAGATCTTGCGAAGACAGCCGTCCAGCCACGACGTGATAGGTCAGTACCTTCGTTAAGGTTGCTTTGTTCTCGGGTTTCAGGAGCGAGTCGACCGTACCTGGCGGCAATTTGTTGAATGCTTCGTTGGTTGGAGCGAATACCGTGAACGGGCCCGCGCCCTCAAGCGTTTCCACCAGGCCGGCCGCCTTTACTGCCGCTACCAGCGTCGTATGATCCGCCGAATTGACCGCGTTCTCGATGATGTTCTTTGTGGGATACATTTCTTTCCCACCAACCACCGGATTGTCCATCCATGCCCCGGCCGAAACAGCTGCGACCATCAACGTTAACGCCACTACGACTAGCATCTTCTGCTTCATATCCGAAAATCCTTTCAATGTGAAATTTCGTCTTCGGATTAGGTACGCTCTCGGCATCAATTTGGATTGGTATGCAGGATTCGGCACAAAGAAAAGCGCGCAGCGGTTAGGCTGCGCGCAGAAAGGATACTTGAAAAGGTTACCTCATCGACCGGCAGCCATGGCCATCACTTGCGGCTGCGTCTGTTCCGCTCGGCCCACGTAGACCTTGTAGCTCTGGTAGACCCCGTACAGCACAGCCAACAGAGTTGCTACCGTCGCCAGTCCGCTAACGGTGGTGAAGGCAGACACGATAGCCGTCAATCCCGCACCGATCAGATAGTTCGGGAATGACCACAGGAACACCTTATGCCACAGGGCAAAAGGATTGCCGCCTTCGGTTAATCCGATGATGCTCGCTACCGGCGCCGTGTTCGCCAGGAAATAGGTCCCCGCGGCCAGTACCAGAGACATCGTGTGTGCCGCAGAGAAGGTCGCGAAAATCTGGCTGTGATACACCAGGTAGGCGAGTCCAGCTGCGTTCATAAGCGTGCACGCGTTGAATACGAATTGCACCGGTTTAGTCTTGTTCGTGCCGGAACCGTAAGATTGCGCGATCGCCGCCGTTACCGCTACCAGCAGGCTCGCGAACAACCCCAGTTGTGTCACTCCCAACATTATGACCGGCAAATTTCCCGACATCGAGCTCGTCATCCCAGGTAGCTTCACCTTGAGACGAGAACTCAGCGCGGCTGCCGCCATCAGGAGCGTCAACTGTGGCCAGGCTTGCGTTTGCCATCTGACTACGCCGAAAGACAGGGCGCACAGACTCGCAACGGCCACCATCCCGATCATGACTTTCGCTTTGATTGGTAATGTTTTTGTCATGGCAGTCTCCGAATATGGTCTCAGTCGGTTGTCTAGTTGTCCCCCGGATCGCCATTGCTGAGAGCTGATGTCGCAGCCGCGGCGCCTGAAGTTATGCCCCAGACCACACTGGTGCCGGAAACGGATTGCGCGCCCCAAACCACACTTTGCGCGCCCCACACTACCGAGGTGCTGGAAACCTTGCCAGAACCCCACACTACCGATTGGCCGAATATCGCTGAACTTCCACCCCAGACAACGCTTGTTCCTGAGAACAGTGCGTCCGGAGTGGTAGTGGCGATGGTGACAGTGCCATTCGAGTTAAGGATCGCGGTCGGGGACAGAGCAACGCCCGTTGCGAGATCCGTACTGCCGAGCGCGGCGTCAATGTCCAGATACCCCGCTCCATAAGTGAAGATGTCGTACTCGTTGTTGTAGGAATTTCCCCAGTTGTCCCACGATGAAGAGTACGTTCCCAGCCCCTTCCATGCAGTCTTCATCAAGCGTGCTTTCACTTGATCCGGTGTTAAGGACGGGTTCTGCTGCAACATCAGGGCTACGGCACCGCTGACGATCGGTGTCGCCATGCTGGTCCCGCTCAGAACGTAGTACATGGGCGTACCGCTGCTCGGGCCCACCTGATATTGAGGATAGCTGGAGTCGAGTGTGCTTCCTGCGACTCGCAACGAAACCATCCTGTTTCCGGGAGCAACGAGATCGGGTTTCACGATGTGATCGAGCAGGGATGGACCCTTCGAGCTGTAGCTGGCGATCTTGTCGTCAACCCGCGTTGCCGTTTGCAAGGTCATGCTCGCGCCCACCGTGATCACGGCGGGATCGTTTGCCGGAACGCCGATGGTGGCGAATCCGTTCGTGGGTCCGAAGCGGCCGCTGTTACCGGCTGCTGCGACCACCACGATGCCGGCCTTCCAGGCTGCTTCCACGGCCTGATCGACTGGGTCGAGCGTATAGCTTTCAAAAACGGGGCGTCCCAGCGACATGCTGATAACGCGAATGTTATAGGTGCTCTTAAGAGCGATCGCCTGCTCTATCGCAGCGATCACCTGGCTGTCTGTGCCTGAGCCATTCTGGTCCAATACCCGCAGGTTGATCAGATTGACGTTCGGAGCCATGCCGGCATATGTCGCCGCATAGCCGTTGGAAGTGCCGGAACTAGCACCGGAGCTGCCAACCAGTCCGGCTACGTGCGTTCCATGTCCGTACTTGTCTGAGGTCGTCCCGTCACCAGCAACAAAGCTCTGGCTATAGACGACGCGGCTGTTGCCATTGCTATTGTTGAGGTCCGGATGAGCGGCGATACCGCTGTCGATGATCGCCACGCCGATGCCAGTGCCATCCAACGCATACTGTGATGCCGCGATGTCTGCCTGAACGGCTGTCGCAAATTCTTCAGTTTGCGGAGTGGAGGTCAAGTTTAGAGCGCGATCTGGCGTGATATAGGACACGTTGGGATCGCTCTCCAGTTCCGCCAACATGCTCACGGGCACCCGCATTGTCACCGCACGGATCGTGTGGAACTGCCCCCTGATTGCCGCACCACGGGTCTGCATGCCCTTCAGATGAGCGATCGTGGGCATCTGGCGATGTTGGACGATCACTGTGACCATCCCACCCGCTGCTTGCCGATTGAGGTCTCCGGAGAACTTCCCCTTTACGATGTTGCCGCCGTCTTCTGTAACCTGCCGTGGTCCCGCAAATGACGGAACGGCCGATACCAGAAGGAGCGCGAGTCCCAGCGCCCGGCCCCAACCCGCACCGAGCATCGGGGGGCTAGACGGACGACCCTCGCGTCCGGGTTTGATCTGCGAATTACCGTTGATATTCATAGGTAGTTGTTCACCGCGGCAATCGATAGACGTGGAGCATGCCTATCGCGCCTAGCCCTTAGTTGGCAATCACTGGGCCAAATACGACGCGACTAAGCCCATTGTTGTCAATGGATTGCACGCCGGGAGAGTCGTCGAGAAACGGGACAATTTGTCCCAACCGCGAGCAATGATAGTGCTCCATCAGTCCGTAACTCACTGGAAACAAACCTCCGGTCGGTCAGAGGTTTGGTTTTGGGACAAAGTGGCCCCGTCCCATGCTTGTCCCCATCCTGGAATCCTCAATTTTCAGGGTTGCAAACGCAAAAGTGCAGTTCCATTTGACTCGTACCCGCATCGCAGCCACTATTGCGCAGGTCCCGATTTGTGCCAAGTTCGCCCTAGGAGGCCTCCAAATGCTGCTCCCCCGCCATGGTCGTTCATCCCTTTTTGTAGGTCTTGCCTTTGCCCAGATCTTCTCCTTGTTTGCCAGCGCGCAGCCAGCAGCTCCTCCCGCGGGGATCCAGAAAATCAACCACATTGTCTTCCTTATTAAGGAGAACCGGACTTACGACAATATCTTCGGTGCCTTCAACACAAAATATGGGACGAAGACCTGCACCCTCTCTACCGGTCAAGTGGTACCAGAGGGACGCGCGCCTGATCGCTATCCCCACGACATTGACCATGGTTGGGCAGGTGCGCTCTTAGGGATGAACAATGGCAAGATGGATCAATTCGATCTCGTAGGCCTTGGTAGCGGCGCGAGCGGCGATGACACCGGCGATCTTCTTGCCTGCCGGCAGTTCACTTCGGCGGATATTCCAAATTATTTTGCCTACGCCCACAACTTCGCGCTTGGTGCGCGGATGTTTTCCTCGCTGCACGGCCCGAGCTTTCCAAATCACCTTTACACGATCGCCGCAGACTCCTTTGGCGTAATCGACAACCCGTTTCACCTTCTTCAGACGCATAGCTGGGGCTGCGACGGGCCCAACACCGAGGAAGACCAGGAACTCGTGCACGTCATGCAGCCCAATGGCATCATCACGGCTCAGTTCCCCTGCTTTACCGGCGTCACAACCATGGCCGAGACCCTCGACAACGCCGCGGTAAGCTGGAAATACTACGCTCCGCCCAGCACCGATCCCGGCTACATCTGGTCGACATTCAATGCGATCAGCAACGTCCGGAATGGTCCTGATTGGAGCAAAGTCGTCGATACTTCGAACTTCATCTCCGACGTGCAATCGAATCAGCTGCCCTCCGTGAGCTGGATCATCACGCCGTTCTGGCAAAGCGAGCATCCCGACGCCAGCACCTGCGAGGGTGAGAACGCCACCGTCACGGAATTGAATGCTCTTATGAATAACCCGTCGCTGTGGGCCTCGACGGCGGTCTTTTTGGTGTGGGACGACTTTGGCGGGGACTACGATCACGTCGCGCCCGTGCAGACAGACGACTTCGGCCTGGGGCCGCGCGTTCCGCTCGTGATTATCTCTCCCTATGCCAGAAAGGGGCACATCTCGACGACGCAGTATGAATTCTCTTCCGTTTTGAAATTTATCGAAGAGCGCTTCGGCCTTCCCGCTCTCAGCACACGCGACGCGAACGCGAACGACATGAGCGACAGCTTTAATTTCAACCAGACTCCTCTACCGCCGTTTGTTCTCACGCCGCGGCAGTGCCCCTTGGTATCGGCAACCACATTGCGCATGGGCACTGCGGTCAAAGGCGTCGCCAGCACTGCGGTCACGCGCCGTCTCGACGTCTACAACTCCAGGCTTAAGGCGCTCACGCTCGACTCGATTACTAGCAGCAACCCCCAGTTTGCGGTCTCCGGACAAAGTTGCACACCAGTTACAGACTGCTCCACCGGGAACACGACCTATTGCACCGCCGGCACCGTCCTGAACCCACAGAGCTCCGACGGGAGTTGCACCGCCGCTTGCAGCATCTGTGTCACGTTTGCTCCGAATGGCACCGGCTCGAGAACGGGCAAAATAACCGTCAAAGACAGCGACAGCAGCAGTCCGCAGACAACCGCGTTGTCTGGCCTCGGTACTTCCGTTGAGTTGTCGCCCACAGAACTGGATTTCAGCGGTGTCGCGCTCGGATCGACAGCGGTGCTGCCGCTCACACTCACCAACGCCGGCGTCACGGCGGTTAGTGTAACGTCGATTCATGCTAATACTGACTACACGGCAACCAACAACTGCGGGTCATCCGTTGCGGCCGGTGGCAGCTGCACGATCTCTGTCACTTTCGCGCCGTCTGCTTCCAGTCAGCGCCCTGGTGCGCTGAGCGTTGTCACGAGCGATCCGGCCAGTCCAGAGCGCGTAGATCTCGTAGGCAAGGGTCTCGGGATGGTTCTGAGCCCGGCGAATCTGGCGTTTGGTTCGGTACCGGTCGGCACCACAAGTGCTCCAACGACACTCACGATCACGAACCAGAACCCAGTCGCGATTGCGATGGGCACCATCACCGCAACTGACGACTTCGTTATCGCGACCAACGACTGTCCAGCGACACTCGGAGTGGGGAAGAGCTGTACCGTTCAAATCGAGTTCGCGCCCGATGAAGCCGGAACAACGACTGGCACGCTCATCATCAGCGATAACGATGCCAGCGCACCGCAGCAACTGCCGATGTCGGGCAAGGGCACATAGCGTGGCAGCTTTATCCTGAATGCGCAGCTAAGCGTGCGCGGGAACTGAGCCCAGCACAGGTCGCAAAGGCGCGCTCAATCCCTTCATTACACTTTCAAACTGTGCCAGATCCAGGGACTGCGGCCCGTCCGAAAGCGCCCGTTCGGGGCAGGGATGTACCTCGACGATAATCGCATCTGCTCCCACCGCGATCGCTGCCCGCGAAACCGCTCCGATCAAGCTTTGCTTCCCTGTGCCGTGCGACGGGTCGGCCACCACGGGCAGATGGGATAGCTCCTTGGCCAGCGCAACCGCCGCCAGATCGAATGTGTTGCGCATGCCGGTTTCAAACGTCTTGATTCCTCGCTCACAAAGCGCGACCTGCTCGTTCCCGCCCGAAAGCAGATATTCCGCCGCCAGCAACCACTCTTTCACAGACGCCGAGGGGCCGCGCTTAAGAAGAATCGGTTTCTTGACCGTCGCGAGTCGCCGCAGCAGGGCGAAATTCTGCATGTTCCGGGCGCCAACCTGCAGCATATCGGCGTACTCGCAAATCAGATCCACATCTTCGGTGCTCATCACCTCGGTCACCACCGGCAGCCCCGTCAGTTCGCGCGCTTCGCGCAAAATCTTGAGCGCCTCGATTCCCAGTCCCTGGAACTCATAAGGAGACGTCCGCGGCTTGTAGGCGCCGCCGCGCAGCATGTTCGCGCCAGCCCGTTTGACTCCTCGCGCCGTCTCCAGCAACTGATCGCGTGACTCGACCGAGCACGGGCCCGCCATCACCACTACGTCAGGACCGCCAATCTTCACTCCCGCGACATCCACTACTGACGGGTGCGGCCGCGTCTGGCGGCTGACCAGCTTGAAGGGTTGGGCGATGGCCACCACGTTGTCCACTCCCGGCGCGACCGACAGCGCCTCGATCTCATGACGGCGCCCCCCACTGCCAACGGCGGCAACGATGGTGCGCTCGGTGCCGCGAGTAACGTGTGGCTGAAATCCGGCTTCGCGGATACGTTGAATGATGTGTTCGATCTGCTGTTCGGTGGCGTTGTCGGACATGTTGACAATCATGTGGATGACCTTCCGTGTTTCTCGATAAATTTGGCCCAAAAAAAACAGCCGCGATTTATTCGCGGCTTCGGTGGAATCTCTGAGCTGATCTTATTTCTCTGCTGACCGGCTCCGATTCTGCACCTCCGCCGCGCCTCTAAACCAATAGCGGCTAAATAAACGGAAGTTGCTAAATCGCGTCATAGAGATTGATCCACAAGAACAGCTGTATCTTCGCTAAAGGCAGAAGATACCTTACTGCATATTACTGGCGACACCCGAGAATACGTTATTGGCGTTGCCTCCGATGAGACGTACGGTGCCAATCACCAATACCAGGATGACGGCGAGCATGACTGCGTATTCGGCGATATCTTGTCCCTGTTCGTCTTTCCAAAGCGTTTGAATGAACTCCATCATGTGATTCCTCCGGCCCCAGAAAATATATTTCTGGGAAAACTAGTGTACGTAAAAATACCCACTCGGGCGTCGATTGTCAATGACGGCAGGCACGATTGTTGTGCATTCCGAAGCCTGGCCAGAAACCAGCAAATCGAGCCACTGGCAAGCCATACAAAGCGCCGCAAACTCTGCGTACGCTTCCGTACAAAACCTACTGTGCAGTTGGCTCGACCGAAGGCGAAGACGCTGCGCGAATCGCGTTATCTTGCACGAGGGCGCGGGCGGACTCGGTGGCATAGTCAAGAACGCGTCCGGGGAACACTCCGAGGTAGAGCGTAAGCAGCACGCACACCGCAATGGCTAGCGCCGCGGCGACCGGCAGGCGAGTCACGGGAACGTCGCCTCGCGGCTCCCGCATATACATCACGACGATGATGCGGAGATAGTAATACGCACCGATCGCGCTATTGAGAACGAGAATGATGGACAAACCAACCAGGTCCGATTTCAGCGTTGCAGTTAATACGTAAAACTTGGCGAAGAAGCCACCTGTAATGGGAATACCGATCAGAGACATCAGGAAAAACGTCAACGTTGCCGCCAGAACAGGGGATCTGCGACCGAGGCCCGCATAGTCGTCGAGGGCTACGTACTTCTCTCCAGCGTTTGCAAAATGGCCGACAATCACAAACGCACCGACATTCATCGCCGCGTATGCAGCGCTATAAAACATGGCTGCCGAAGTGCCTAGCTCCGGATGCGCCGCAAACGCGGCGAGCAGATACCCCGCGTGCGCGATTGAGGAATACGCGAGCAGTCGCTTAACGTTGCCTTGCACGAGTGCCCCGATGTTCCCAAGGGTCATGGTGAGCACCGCTGAAACCCAAATCAGCCAGAAGCGTCCGGGTACGTTCGCTTCAAACATGATTCGCAGCAGCACGGCGAAGGCGGCCGCTTTCGGCCCTGTGGACATCAATCCGACCACCGGCGCCGGTGCACCTTCGTAAACGTCGGGCGTCCAGATGTGAAACGGTGCGGACGCGACCTTGAAGCCCAACCCAACAAACATCAATGCAGTGGCGACATATGCCAGCACAGGAACGTTCCCGGAACGTAAGGCCGCGCTTATCGCATCCACGTTGGTGGATCCAGTGGCACCAAAGATCATCGCGACGCCGTAGAGAAAGAACGCGGTGGCAAACGATCCCAGCAGGAAGTATTTCAGTGATGATTCGCTGCTGGCTGCGTCACGTCGCCGGAACCCGGCCAGCACGTAAGTCGCGATCGACGAAATTTCCAGTGCGATGAAAATCAGCACCAGCTCGATTGCCGACGACATCAGGCACATGCCCACCGTGCCGAACAGAATCAGCCCGTAATATTCACCGGCGCGTATGCGTTGCACTTGCAAATACTCAAACGAACTCAGGATGGCAATGGCGGCGATCGCAATAAGAACGATGTGGAAGAAAATGCTGAAGTCGTCCACGCGAACCATATTCCAGAACGCGGTTCCGTGATAGTCCGGGGAGTGCGCGATCCAAAACGTGGAAGCCAATGCGACAAGAGTGCCGACGAACGAGATTGTGCCGAGCGCCTGATGACTGTTTTTCTCGTCGAGCAGGGGATCGATCACCATCACCAACATACCGAAAACCGTCAGCACCAATTCCGGCAGGATACGGATGTAATCGGCGCTTGGCGGAGGAACAGACTGCGAGATGGCCATTTCCGCTTGTGCCAACAGGCCCGGCAACGAATGAAGCAGCGCGATCGTCACTGGCTCACCACCTTGTTGAGCATTTGCGGAACGTTCGCCAGCGCTGCCTGCACCGAAGGATCGATGGCGTTAAGCCAAATCAGAGGCGCCACGCCCATGACGAGCGCCATGATGGCAATCGGGGCCAGAGCAACCCTTTCGCGCAAATTGAGGTCGGGTAGAGTCTTATTAATGTCGTGGGTCACCGTGCCGTAGAAAACACGCTGATACATCCAGAGCAGGTATCCTGCGCTCCAGATCACGCCAGTCGCGGCGAGAATGCCGTAGATCGGCCGCGACTGAAAAGCTCCAGTCAGCACCAGGAACTCGCCGATGAAACCGTTCATTAACGGTAGCCCGACCGATGCAAGAACCGTGACGAGAAAGAACGTTGCGTACTTCGGCATAGGCGTGGCGAGCCCGCCGAATTCGGACATCTCGTAGGTATGCCGCCGCTCGTAGAGTATTCCGGCCAGCATGAAAAGGCCGCCCGTTGCCACTCCGTGTGCCAGCATGACAAAGACCGCGCCGTTCACGCCCGCCGTGGTGAAACTGAAAATTCCGAGCACGACAAATCCAAGATGGCTGACCGAGGAGTACGCGATCAGCTTCTTCATGTTCGGCTGCACCAGCGCAACCAGCGCGCCGTAAATAATGCCGATGATCGCGAGCACGATAATCCAGGGGGCATTGCGGCGTGCTTGGTCAGGGAAGAGCCCAACGTTAAACCGTAACAACCCGTAGGTTCCCATCTTCAGGAGGACGCCGGCTAGCAATACCGACCCTGCCGTAGGGGCTTCGACGTGAGCATCGGGCAACCATGTATGAAGAGGGAAGAGCGGCACCTTCACGGCAAACGCAATAAAGAAGCCAAGGAAGAGCCAGAGCGATGCGGTTTCGAATCCCGGGACATGGCCGCCGCGAATCGCATCCTGGATTTCGGCAAATTGGAAGCTGCCCGTCTTCGCATACAGCCACAAAATCGCCGCCAGCATAAACATCGAGCCGATCATGGTGAAAAGAAAATATTTCACCGCGGCATAGACTTTCCTCCCGTGGCCGTACATCCCGATTAGGAGCGCCATCGGAATCAGCGTCGCTTCCCAGAAGAAATAGAACAGGAACAAGTCGAGCGATGTGAAGACGCCGATCAGCGCCGTCTCAAGAATCAGCAACAGGATGAAAAATTCCTTCACCCGCTCGTGAATCGACGTCCAGGAAATCAACACACACAGCGGCGTTAGGAAAGTAGTCAATACCACCAGCCACACGGAAATTCCGTCGATGCCCATGTGGTAGTGGATGGCGGGCGACGTGATCCAAACCTTATTGATTTCAAACCCAAAAGGAAGAGGTTCGCGATGCAGGTGGACCGGCAAATGCAGCGAAGCCACAAACGCCAACAAAGAAACGACCAGCGCAAAGAGCTTGATGTCGCGGTCGCGCCGCGGTATGAACAGAATCAAGACTCCGCCCAGAGCGGGGATGAAAGTCACCAGGGTCAGAATGATGGGGCTGAGGCTTTCCATATTCGTTAGTGCGTCACTCCCATCCAAACCATGTAAGCAATCACAACCGCGCCGCCGGCAGCGACCCATCCGGCATACGAACGCAAGTTGCCCGATTGCATGTGGCGAACGTTGTCCGACAATTCACGCGCCGCGTGCGCCGATTCATTGACTGAGGCATCGATCACCCCCTGGTCAACACCATGCCACAAAATTGCGGTCGAACCTTCGATCAGCGGCTTGACGAACAAGGCCGCGTAGATCTCGTCGATGTAGTACTTGTGGACGACCGCGCGATAGAGTCCGCCAAGGCTGGTCGCGATGCGTGCCGGAAGCTGGGGGCTGCGGCTATACAATAAGTAGGCCAGGAACCATCCAAGGCCAGCCACGCTAACCGAAACGGCCATCAGCAGATACTCAAGCCCGCTTTTCCCAGCTTCGCTCGCACCTTCCGTTGCCGCTTCGACAGCGGGGCCTTGGAATACCGGCGCCAGGAAATGTTCGAAGTGATTGCCGATCCCGACAAGCCCTCCCACGATCGAGAGCACGGCCAGAATCACGAGCGGTCCCAGCATTACCCACGGGCTCTCATGTGGATCATGTCCGTGGCCATCTCCGTGGCCTGTGCTGTGGCCGTGGTCGTCGATACCATGCCCTGATGGGCTCGTTGCGCCACGATAGACGTCACCGCCAAAGGTCATATACATCAGCCGGAACATATAGAAGGATGTGATAAACGCGGTGATCACACCAATGATCCAGTACACCCAACTGACGTTGAATGCTTGCCAAAGAATTTCGTCCTTGGACCAGAAACCCGCAAGCGGCGGAATACCAGCAATTGCCAGCGTCGCAATGCCCATCGTCGCGCAGGTCCACGGCATATAGACTCGCAGGCCCCCCATTTTCCGCATGTCCTGCTCGCCGCCGACGCCGTGAATCACTGAACCAGCCGCGAGGAAGAGCAGGCCTTTGAAAAACGCATGCGTCATCAAGTGAAAGATGCCCGCTGAAAACGCTCCCACGCCACAGGCCATGAACATGTAGCCCAACTGCGACACAGTCGAGTAGGCCAACACCTTTTTAATATCGGTCTGAGCGATGCCGATCGTCGCTGCGAAGAAGGCCGTGAGCGTTCCAATCACCGCAACGACCGTCAACGCCTCGGGCGCGCGTTCAAAAATCACGTGCGACCGCGCCACCATATAAACGCCCGCTGTGACCATGGTCGCCGCGTGGATCAACGCCGACACCGGCGTCGGACCTTCCATGGCGTCAGGCAGCCAGACATAAAGCGGAATCTGCGCCGACTTGCCCGCCGCGCCCACCATCAGCAAGAGTCCGATTGCGGTGAGGAACCCGGCACCGCTGGTTTCTTTGGCCAGAGGCGTAACCGCGTTGAACACCGTTGTAAAGTCCAGCGAACCAAAATGCTGGATGATCAGAAACAGCGCGATCAAAAATCCGAAGTCGCCAATCCGGTTGACGATGAATGCCTTCTTGCCCGCTGATGCAGCCGAGTCTTTCGTAAACCAGAATCCAATCAGCAGGTACGAAGCCAGGCCCACACCTTCCCAGCCAATAAACATGACCAGGTAGTTCTTCGCCAACACCAGCGTCAGCATGAAGAACATAAACAGGTTCAGATAGGCCATGAAACGGTAATAGCTTTCGTCGTCCCACATGTATCCGATCGAGTAAATGTGGATCAGGAACCCAACGCCCGTAACCACCAGCAGCATCACCAGCGACAACTGGTCGAGATAAAAACTGAAATCGACCTGGAAGGTTCCGGATCGGATCCAGTGGGCGAGGTCGCAGGAGTACGGAGCCGACGCAGACGAGAACCCAGCCGCGAGCAACAACGCCATGCCAAACGCAAGCCCACAGAATAAGAGCGCGATGGCGGAGATGGCTTGCTTCGGCAACCTTCGTCCGAAGAAGCCATTGATCGCCGCGCCAGCGAGCGGGAACAGCGGGACCAGCCAGAGATAGGAGGTCAGCGTCATAGCTTGAGCAGGTTTACCTGGTCCACATTCAAAGTTTCACGGGTGCGATACACAGCGATGATGATCGCGAGTCCCACAGCCGCCTCGGCCGCTGCAACCACCATCACGAAAAATACGAAGACCTGCCCATTCAACGAGTGCCACTGGGCTGCGAAAGCCACGAACGACAGGTTCACGCCATTGAGCATCAACTCGATCGACATGAAAATCGTGATGATGTTCCGCTTGATCAGGAACCCAAGCACTCCGCAGAAAAAAAGGATTCCACTTAGCACGAGATAATAGGAAAGAGGAACAGCAGCCATCAGTGATCCTTCCCCGCCGCAACCAGTTCACGGTCTTTAATCATTGGCTCTGGCTGTCGCACCGGGCTGCTGTCAGCCGATCGAACCACCGCTTCCGGCCTGCTGACGAGCACTACTGCGCCCATGATCGCGATCAGAATCAGTACCGAAGTGACTTCAAAGGGCAGCAGGAAAGCATGGAACAGCAGCTTCGCTATTCCTCTAGGATCACCCTGGAGCGCTCCGATAGAAACCGAATCCGTGGTTGACCGGGCAAGAATTGTCCAGGCGATCAGTGCGCCGCCAATCACGACTCCTGGGACGCCGAGAAGCATGGCCACGCGGCTGCCGTGGCTACGTTCTTCTTTGCCTGCATTGAGCAGCATAATGGTGATCAAAAACATCACCATGATCGCGCCGGCATAAACAATAACCTGCACCGCTGCCACGAACTCGGCGCCCAGCAGCAGATACTCGACCGCCAGCGACCCCATCACCACCACCAGCGACAAGGCGCTGTTAATGGGATGACTCTGCATCAGCAAGTTGACCGCCCCCGCCACGCAAATCGCTCCGAAAAATAGAAATAGAATCAGGTGAAACATTGTTCTCAGTTCCCAGTTCTCAGTTCTCAGTGCTCAGAAAACCCAAGGTCGTAATTGGGAACTGAGAACCGGGAACTGAGAACTGCCTTTATGCCCTCCAAGCCACAATCAGCGCCGTCACCACGATATTGGCGACCGCCAGGGGCAAAAGCACCTTCCATCCAAACGCCATGAGCTGGTCATAGCGAAACCGCGGCAACGTCCAGCGCACCCAGACGTACACAAACATGAAAACGAAAACTTTCAGACAAAACCACGCGACCGGCAGCAGCACGCGCAGAAAATACGGACCAAAGATCGGTCCATGCCATCCACCCAGAAACAGCATCGTGGCCATGCAAGACGCCGTGATCATGTTGGCGTACTCGGCCATGAAAAACATGGCGAATTTCATCGCGCTGTATTCGGTGTGATACCCGGCAATCAGTTCCGACTCGGCTTCCGGCAGATCGAAGGGCATGCGGTTCGTCTCCGCATACGCGGCAATCATGAAGACAAAAAACGCCAGCGTCTGTCCGTGAAATACATTCCAACGCGGAATAAAACCCCAGAACACACCACCCTGCGCATCCACGATCTCGCGCAGGCTGAGGCTACCCGCCATGATCACGACTCCCACGAGCGACAGCCCGAGCGAAACTTCGTAGCCGATCATCTGGGCGCTGGCGCGCAGTCCGCCGAGCAATGCGTATTTGTTGTTCGAAGACCAACCCGCCAGAGCGATGCCATAGACGCCCATCGACGTAATTCCAAGCACCAACAGCAATCCAATATTGACATCGGTGATCTGGGAATACGTGCCAAGCGACCCGACGACCGGGAGCGGGCCAACCTGGATCCACGTTCCGAACGGGATTACAGCGATCGACGAAATCGCAAAGACTACCGCAATAATCGGAGCCGCAATATACAGCGGCTTATAAACATGCGGCTGCGTCAAGTCTTCTTTGAAAATGAATTTCACGCCGTCGGCCAGCGGTTGCAGCAGTCCGAATGGGCCGACCCGCGTGGGTCCCCAACGGTTCTGGATGTGCGCCGAAACCTTGCGCTCCAGCCAAACGCTGTAGGCTACCGCCGTCAGCAAGACTCCGACGACGGCCGCTGACTTGATCAGCGAAATAATGATGAAAGTAGTTATGTTCAAAATCTTCCTATGAATTCACGTGTAGAGCGGGCGCCCTCGCCCGCTGCCCTTGATCTTGGTGTTGCCGTTGCTATTCCGCGTAAATCTAGTGCTATTACCAGAACCTAGTCCGCCGCCACGCCTGCGTCGGCAGACTTGTTTTCGAAAACTGAATTCAGCGTTTTGGAATATCGTCCGAGCGTCCCTGAACTGAACAGATCATTATTTGCTGGCACAATGAGTTCTGGCGCTTGCATCAAACTCGGGCCGCTTTCCGCAATCTCAAGATGCTGATCGTTGCCCGCGAGCAAATTCGCTCGCGAAACATCGTAACCCGCAACCACGCGCTGCACTTCGTCGAGAATCGCCATCGGATCAAACGGGGTCATCTTCGGTTCGAGGTTATGCGCCTCGAGCCACACGGCATGACGGTCTGCCTCGCCTGACTGGGCGCCGCGAGTTTGTCCCATGTCGGAGTGCGTCCCGCTTCCGAAGGGCACCAGATGGCGCACATCGAACCCCATCGCGTCCGCTATGCGCACGATCATCTCAAAGTCGGGCTTCGTGTTCGTGACTTCACCGGCCTTTTTGACGAGCTGTAGATCGCCGCATGTGTTCGTGTATGTGCCCGTTTTTTCGTACGCATTCGCCGCTGGCAACACCACATCGGCGATGCTGGCGGTTTCGGTCAGGAACATATCTTGCGCGACAATGAAAGTTTTCGAGAGAGAAGCGGGATCGACACCCAACCGCCCGACGGGATTCGATCCGATAACGTAGAGCGCCTTCAGTTTCCCGGCCGCAGCTGCGTCCATCATCTCGGTCAGCGCTAGTCCTTTTTCCCCCGGCAGATTTCCCCATTCCTGCTGGAATCGCCCGTTGTCGGCCAGCGGTTCATACCCAGGAAGCAGGTCAGGATAAAGCCCCATCTCGCTCGCCCCGCGTGAGTTCGCGTAATCACCGAGACAAATCAACTTCGCACCCGCCAGGGACGAAGCAAAACTCACCAGCTTCTCGACGTCGCGCCCACGCAGCTCAGAGCCGAAGGCGATAACCATGTTCTGTTCTGCGCGAACTTTGTCGCGTAGCCCGAGCCAGGCTTCGCGCGACGTCGTACCCGAGCCGACAAGCGAATCCAGGAGGGAATCGTCGCCCGCAAGGAACGCGACCGCCTTCGCCTCGGCGCCGGCAGCACCCATGCCAACCGCAGCGGCCTGTCGCTCCAGCTTAATCGGCTCAGAATTAATCACGTAGAGCTTGGCGCGCCGCAACCGTACGTTCGTCCGGATTTGCCAAGCCAGCAGCGGATGCTGATTCGTAGGATCATTACCAATTAGCAGAATTGCCGGCGCGCTCAAAACGTCGCGCATCGAAGCAGTCTTTCCGGGCTTGCCGTGCAAGGCGGCGGCAAGCGCAGGGTAATCGGCCGTCCTGTGATGATCGATGTTGTTTGTCTTCAATACCGCGCGTGCAAACTTCGAGAGCAGATAATTTTCTTCGTTGGTCGTACGATTCGATCCAATGACGCCGATTGCAGCGCCGCCATTCTGATCCCGAACCTCACGGAATTTCTTCCCAATCGTTTCAAACGCCTCTTCCCATGTCGCCGGAGTCAGCTTGCCATTCTTCCGAACGAGCGGCTGTGTGAGCCGTTCCTCGTGATGCGCAAAGTCAAAAGCGTAGCGCCCCTTCACGCAGAGGAAGTCGCCGTTGATCCCGCCCTTATCGCGGTTATCTCCACGGACGATCTCCGCACCGGTGTCGCAGCGGCGCACCCCGAGCGTCGTCTTGCAGCCGTCGCCGCAGTGCGTGCAGACCGTGCTGACGTGGTTCATCTCCCACGGACGTGTCTTGTAGCGATACGCGCCAGAAGTCAGCGCCCCGACGGGGCAAATGTCGATGCACATTCCGCATTCTTCGCAGTCGAGGTGATCGGCTTCATTCGGCGCAATGATCGAGCCAACGCCGCGGTTCTGGACTCCGAGCGCCCAAACGTCCATCCCCTCGCCGCAAACACGGACGCAACGATAACAAAGGATGCACCGCGGCCGATCGAAATACACCACCGGAGACCACTGCTGTTCTTCTTTGTGGTTCTTGGCCTCCATGAACTTCGACTCGGCAGCGCCGTACGAAAAAGTCATGTCCTGCAATTCGCATTCGCCGCCCGCGTCGCACACCGGGCAATCCAGGGGATGATTGCCCAGGAGCAACTCGACCATCGCCTTGCGAGCCTGGCGCACTTCGTCGCTGTCGGTTACGACGATCATGCCCTCGGTCACGACCGTCGTACAGGCGGTCTGAAGCTTAGGCATCTTCTCGACTTTGACAACGCACATGCGACAAGCGCCCTGCAACGAGAGGCCGGGATAGTAGCAGAATGAGGGGACTTCAATGCCCACATTCTTGCAGGCATCAATCAGCAGCGACCCCGCGGAGGCCGTGAGCTTCTTTCCGTCGACTGTGAGACTTACATCGGGCATATTGAATTTGTAATTGATAATTTGTAATTGGCAATCGAGAACCGCCCGCAATTACAAATTACAAATCACAAATTCCAGATCGTCTAAACGAACGCCGGCTCCGCCGCGCCCGTCTTCTCAAACGGGCAGGGCTTGCCGTCCAGGTGATCTTCAAATTCTTTTCTGAACTTCTTCACAAACGCCATCGTCGGCATGGCCGCCGCATCTCCAAGCGGACAAAACGTTTTACCCAACATGTTTTCCGACAGGTAATACATGTTGTCGATGTCTTTCTTCACCCCGCCGCCGGAATGGAATCGAATTAAAGTTTTCTCCAGCCAGTCCGTTCCTTCACGGCAGGGGATACACCATCCACAGCTCTCATGGCGGTAGAACTTCATCGTGCGGAGGGCGAACTTCACAATGCAAGCCGTATCGTCGAGCACGACCACGCCGCCCGAACCGAGCATCGATCCTGTCTTCGCCACGGAATCAAAATCCATGGCCACATCGATCTCTTCCGGAAGAAGGACCGGGGTAGACGAACCTCCAGGGACCACCGCCTTCAATTCGCGCCCGTTCGGAATTCCGCCGCCGACGTCATAGATCATCTTCTTAAGGTTGTAGCCCATCGGCAGTTCGTAGACACCCGGCTTGTTAAGATTCCCCGCGAGACAAAACAGCCGCGTGCCGCCATTCTTGGCCGTACCGAGCTTCGCGTACCAGTCCGCGCCCCCCAACATAATATGAGGCACTGCGGCCAGCGTCTCCGCGTTATTAATCACTGTCGGCCCACCCCATAATCCGACCACGGCCGGGAAGGGAGGTCGAATGCGCGGAATTCCACGCTTGCCCTCAAGCGATTCCATCAGCGCCGATTCTTCGCCCACTTCGTATGCGCCCGCTCCACCGTGCCAATGAATATCGAGATCGTATCCGCTGCCAAAAATGTTCTTGCCAAGAAAACCCTTGGCGTAAGCGTCTTTGATTGCCTTCTGCATGATGACGAGTAGATAGCGATACTCGCCGCGGACGTAGATGTATCCAGTGTGTGCGCCAACCGCAATCGCTGCGATCATCACGCCTTCGATGATCGAGTGGGGATCATGTTCGAAAATCAGCCGGTCCTTGCAAGTGCCAGGCTCGCTCTCGTCTCCGTTGCAGAGCACATATTTCGGCTTGGCCGACTGCTTGGGCACGAACGACCACTTCATCCCAGTACTGAATCCCGCCCCGCCTCGCCCGCGAAGTCCGGAATTCTTCACCTCATTAATAATGGCGTCCGGTTGCATGGCGAGCGCCTTCTGCACGGCCTTGTAGCCGTCCAGTTGGAGATAGCGGTCGATGTCCGTCGCGCCCATACCAAAGCGCTTCGAGATGACCTTTACTTCATCGGGATGGGAAACCAGGAAAGCCATTTTTTAGTTTGTGATTTGTAATTTGTAATCGAAAACCAAACGTTAAGGGTGTTGGTTTTCAATTACAAATTACAATTGCCAATCCACTACGCTTTCTTCCGATACTCGTCCAGCACCTGATCCATCTTTGCATTGGTCAGGTTCTCGTGAAATTCGTAATTCACCTGCACCGCCGGAGCCCAGCTGCAACCACCGATACACTCTACTTCCTCGAGCGAGAACAATCCGTCTGGAGTCGTTCCTTTATGGCCGATGCCTAATTTCTTTTCGCAGTGCTCGAGGAGTTCTTCGCCGCCTACCAGCATGCAGGCAATGTTCGTGCACACCTGCACGTTGTATTTCCCCCGAGGTTTCGTCGTCAGCATCGAGTAGTAGCTGATCACGTTGCGGACTTCGAGGTCGGTCAGATCCAGACGCTCTGCGAGTTCGGCGATGACTTCGTCAGTCAGGCTCCCCACTTCGTCCTGCGCATATAGCAGCGTAGGCACGAGGGCGGACCGCTTCGTCGGGTAATGCGTCAGCATCTCGGCAAAGCGCGTCTCGAATTGATCAGAGAACTTCATGACATTTGTAATTTGCGATTTGTGATTTGCAATTGTACCCTGCTCAACTTCTCTTCCTGGTTGAATACTGTGTCGCCGTAAAAATGGCAGTGAGCTCTTTAGACTCTTGCAACAACTCCTTCAAGAGTGTCATACGAACGATTTCCGCTTCCGCCAGCATCTCCAACCAGAAGCCGCTCTCATCCGCTTCCTCCACAACGATTCCGATTCGTGCGGCAAACTCGGCTCTAGATCTGGCACGACAACTGGCTCGGTAATTCGCGGCCACTGAAGTTCCGCATCGCAAAAGCTGTTTGCCCATTACCTGCGCATCGGCAGCCCGCGGCAAGGAACGATAAAGCCGAACAATACGCAACGCAAACGATTTCGTCCGCGCTCGCAACTCATCAGGCGTCATACACGCCTCAAATTACAAATTACCAATCAAAAATTACAAATTATCTGTCGATATCTCCCAGCACCACATCAATGCTGCCGATCGCAGCCACTACATCGGCAATCAGCTGTCCTTCACACATCTTTGCCAGCACCTGCAGGTTTGCGTACGACGGGCCCCGCATGTGCACGCGATACGGCTTCGCCGTTCCATCGCTGACGATGTAGTATCCCATCTCGCCCCGCGGAGACTCGACCGCTTGATAAACCTCGCCCGCTGGAACCGTAAATCCCTCGGTGATGATCTTGAAGTGGTAGATGAGCGCTTCCATCTGCGTTTTCATCTTCTCGCGGTCGGGGAGCACGACCTTCGGCGCATCGGCCTTTACCGGTCCTTCGGGCATCCCCGCCAAAGCCTGTTGCACGATGCCGATCGATTCCCGCAACTCCTCGACGCGACAGAGATACCGCGCCAGCACATCACCCTCGGTCCGCACCGGCACCTTGAATTTGAAATTTTCGTACCCCGTATAAGGAGCGTCGCGTCGCAAATCAATATCAACTCCACTGCCACGCAATGTCGGCCCGCACGCCCCTAAGGCAATCGCATCTTCGGCGCTCAGGCGGGCGATACCCTTCGTCCGCATCAAGAAGATCGGATTTCCCGTGAGCAGGCCTTCATACTCATCGACATTTCCGAGGAAGCGATCGGCGAATTTCTTCACCTTCTCAAAGAAACCGAGCGGCGGTTCCAGCGCAATCCCGCCGATGCGGAAATACGACGTCATCATGCGCTGCCCACTCACCATCTCAAAAAAACGCAGCACATCTTCCCGCTCGCGGAAACAATAAAGGAAGACCGTCATCGCCCCGAGATCCATGGCGTGTGTCCCGAGCCATACCAGGTGCGAATTGATGCGGGTCAGTTCGTTCATCAAAACCCGCATCCACTGCGCCTTCGGAGGAATCTCCAACCCCAACAACTTCTCTACCGCCAGGCAGTAGGTCAGATTGTTGGTCATCGGGCAGAGATAGTCGATGCGGTCGGTTAGCGGCACCACTTGCTGGTAGAACTTCGCTTCGCAGGTCTTTTCAATCCCCGTATGCAGGTAGCCGATCTCTGGCTTCACCCTAACAATCGTCTCGCCATCAATTTCAAGCACGAGCCGTAACACCCCATGGGTCGAGGGATGCTGTGGACCCATGTTCAGGACTAAGGTTGAATCCTGATCGGGTTCGGCTGTAGCTATGGGGAATTCCGTCATGGTCTCGATCGAATCAAACCCGATCTACCGGTAGCCCTCCACCGGGTAATCCTTCCGGAGGGGGTGACCTTCCCAGTCGTCGGGCATCATGATGCGTTTCAGGTTGGGGTGTCCCGTGAAGCGAACGCCAAAAAGATCGAATACTTCACGTTCGTAGTGGTTGGCTGCGGGCCAGACCGACGTTACTGATTCGATCGCTGCGCTTGAGCCATCGAGGCGGGCCTTCAGACGCACGCGCTCTTTTGTAGAAATCGATAGAAGATGGTAAACAACCTCAAACCGCGGCTCCGATGGATACCAATCGACGCAAGTCAGGTCAGCAAGATAGTTGAAGGGACAATCGCTGAAGTCGCGCAGAATCGCACAGGCCTCGCGAATGCCTTCCTTTTCGATCCAGATCGTCAACTCATCGCGATCGAACTTGACCTCGGGCACCATCGCCGCGTTCCACGCAAAAAGACACGCCAGCGCAGGATGAGACTTCAGTTGTTCGATGTCGGTGATCGCAGGCGCGAGCCCCACTAGAAGTCTCCCTTCCTGACGGCTGTCAATCCCCAGTCAAGCACACCCTTTTTCCATACGTAGAAGAGGCCGACCAGGACGATCCCGATATAGACCATCATTTCCCAGAATCCGAACATCTTCAGTTCGCGCAGGATGACCGCCCACGGATAAAGGAAGACAGCTTCCACGTCGAACAAGATAAAGAGCATCGCCACGAGGTAGAACTTCACGGAAAATCGGCCGCGGGCGTCGCCAAGCGGCTGTACGCCGCATTCGTAGGGCGACATTTTCGCCTTACCGGGCTTATGCTGGCCGACCAGCTGAGAGAGGATGACAATTACGCTCGCAAGCGCCGTCGCGATGCCGAAATGCATCAGGAGGGGGAGGTAGCGAGCGAAATAATTGTCCGGCATAGGGGGAGCTATATATAATTTGCGCCAAGCACAATTGTGGAACGCTCTAGACTAATTTTGGCTGGCAGATGTGTCAAGGGATTGGTTCATCTGACATTGCATCATCGGCCACTGAAACGCTTTTGAATCTCGACTACCCGACTACCCGATCACACGCGGCTGAGTACGGTGGAGACCCGGACCTTCATGATATTTGGCTTCAACACGGACATTCGGCACGAAGACACGGTCTACCACGTGCAAAGCGAAGCGCGCGAAGCCGAACATTTGCTCCAGACGCAGGTCTTCGTCAAGGGCCGTTGCATTGGGAAAAGGGCTGTACCGTATGGCACCGGCACGGATGGCTCGCAGGGTAACGATCAGGATAAAGAGAAACATCTCCGCGAACTGCATCGCGAAATGCTCGACGCAATTCGCGATGGCAAAGTTGATTCCATCTTTGACAAACGCGACACGCCCGAAACGTTGGCCGCAGTCAAGGAACTCGAACTCGAATGGACCAATGCCGCGTCTGTGCACGCAGGGGGTTCTTTGATGATGCAGATCCGCGTCACCGACGGCGGCGTCACTGTCGAAGGAGCTCGTCTGACGCTGCGTCTGGCCCGGCCCGACGCCGCTCCTTATTATGCGCAGGTCCTCACCGACGCGAAAGGCAATGCCGAAATGAGTTTTCAGGTGGATGAAAAGTCGCTTACCGACTCGTCCGTAGTGGTGCAGGCGAGCTTTGCCGGAAGGACTGCCACGCGCAAATTCCAACTACGCTCGACGGTATAGCGTTCTGATTCCGCGATGAACCTGACCATCAACGGTAAACCCGAGTCCTGTTCCGCGGAATCTCTGAGTGCGCTCGTCGCCGAACTCGGCATGAAACCCGACCGCGTCGCCGTCGAACTCAACCGCGAAATCGTCCCTCGCGACCAATGGTCCGTGACCTCGTTGCGCGACGGCGATCGCCTCGAAATCGTCCACTTTGTCGGCGGCGGCAACTCTGGCAACCCGTTTCTCAACCTGCTACCCTGATTTCACGTGGCCCCGTCGTTCAACGGATAGGACTTCAGTTTCCTAAACTGACTATGCAGGTTCGATTCCTGCCGGGGCTACCAGCCTCGCTCGCCACCGCCGATCGCTGACTCAACGATTGGAATCACCCGTACCATTTCCGACGCGTGGACGTACCGTGTTCACGGTATCCACTTTTTTCTCCTGACCCGTCATCCTTGCACTGTGCACATCCTCGACCCGCGCGAAGACGCTTGTATATCAATACTTAGGTCGAAGACGGCGATGGCAGCGCACGTGCAATTATTTTCGCAAATACCCAAAACCCTCCCCTCAAAGGAGACTGCGATGAAGAAAATACAATTCGCTTTGTCCACATTGTTGCCAGCCATGGCACTTACGGTTGTCTTGTGCCTCGCTAGCCATCCCGTGCTCGCACAGAGTCAATCGGGTTCTTCGCCTGACGCGTCGTCGCAACAGCCGATGCCGCCCGACACTCAAGCAGCGCCCGAAAAGATTTTTAGCGGCAAGGTTGTGAAATCCGGAGACAAATTAGTCCTGAAAGCCAACGGCACCACGTACCAGCTTGACGACCAGCAGAAGGCTCAGGACTTCCTCAACAAAAGCGTGAAGGTCACCGGAGTCCTCGATGCATCCACGGGAACAATTCGCGTCAGCGCGATCGACCCCGCCTGATCCCCCACAGCGAACGACTACAGGGCGCCCTTGAGCAAGGCGTCCGCGGGGAGGGAGGCGGTGCATAGCCGCCTCCTTTTTCCCACAGTGATCCGCCGTACTCGATTATTACGAGATTTGCAGTCAAGTCATAAAGATTCGCGTTTCGTTCTTCGCCAACATTCATCAAATGAAGCCGTCACTTCGTCTCGATAGGGCTTCACTGCCAGGTCCTCGAAAGGAGGAGTATGCATGCGATTGTTGAGTGTTCGCCTGATTGTTTCTCTTATTCTAGGCATCACGTTGGTCTCTTCTGGTTTTTCTTACTACGAAGTACTAGTTGAAAAGCGCGCGCTGCGCAGTGACCTGGAGCGGCGCGCCGAAGTCCTCGGCGAAAGCCTGGTCGGCAACGTCGAGCGCTCCCTCACGGTTGGAGCAGACAAATCCGGGGCAGACAAATCAATCGATAAGAGTTCGGAAAGGGAACTCGAGCGCTGGGTCCAAAAATTCGGCAATCGAGAGCATCTGCTGGGAGTCGTAGTTTACGACCGCAGCGGAGCTAAGGTCGCCATCACTCCAGAGTTAGCCAAGACCATCCCCGCGGATTCACCCGTCCTGACACAGACCACAACGCACGCCATGGCAATCAGCCACGGGGAGAGCACATTTGTCAGGCTCGGATCGGTTCCGCTCCACATTCTCGCCCTGCCGGTTCGCCGGCAGGATGAAATCCTCGGCGGACTTGCGGTCGTGCATGACGCGGGGTACATCCGAACCCAAAGTCTTCTTGTGTGGCGCCAAGCATTTTTCCGCGTACTGGCCCAGGTCATCATCATCGTTTTCATAACGCTAGTGATCGTCCGCTGGAGCATAACTGGCCCCATCGCAAGGGCCGCGCAATGGATGCGCGCTCTGCGGACTGGAAAAATCTCTTCCCGCAATAGAGTCGACATGCCGGACCTCGCGATGTTTCGCCCGTTGGCGCGCGAAGTCGCTACGATGGCCGAAAGTCTAAACCATGCCCGCAACGCCGCCGAGAACGAGGCGCGCTTGCGCGAAGCTGGAGAATCCCTGTGGACCGCAGAGCGCTTGTCCGTACAACTTCGCACGCGCCTCGACGATAGCCACCTTTTTGTGGTCTCCAATCGCGAACCTTACATGCATCAGCGCAACGGAAAAACGCTCGAAGTGGTCGTTCCGCCGAGTGGTTTGGTGACGGCGCTCGAACCCGTCCTTAACGCATGCGATGGCACGTGGATCGCCCACGGCAGCGGCAACGCAGACGCCGAAGTCGTTGATGCCGGCGACCGCGTCCGCGTTCCTCCCGACGACCCTCGTTACAACCTACGCCGCGTCTGGCTGACCAAGGAGGAGGAAGAAGGTTACTACTACGGCTTCGCCAACGAGGGCCTCTGGCCCCTCTGCCACATCGCCCACACGCGTCCGTTGTTTCGCGCCGCCGACTGGCAACACTATCAGGATGTCAACCGTAAGTTCACCGACGCCGTATTGGAAGAGATCAAAAACGTAGCCAAGCCCGTGGTCCTCGTCCAGGACTATCACTTCGCGCTCCTCCCTCGCATGATCAAAGAGAAGCGTCCCGACGCGCGCGTGGCGATCTTCTGGCACATTCCCTGGCCCAATCCGGAGGCCTTCGGCATCTGCCCGTGGCAGCGCCAGTTAGTGGACGGTCTGCTTGGCGCCGACTTGATTGGCTTTCATGTGCAGTCGCACTGCAACAATTTTCTGGAGACCGTCGACCGCGTGGTCGAATCTCGTGTCGACTGGGAACATTTTTCTGTCCTTCGTCAGGATCACCGGACTCTGGTGCGGCCATTTCCTATCAGCGTCGCCTTTACCGGCGACGATGGCGCCGAAAACAACCACGGCCTCAATTACCTCGAACGCGGTGCGTTGTTGCGGAGCCTCGGCGTCGAAGCGGTCTTTATGGGTGTCGGCGTCGATCGCGTCGACTACACCAAGGGCATTCTTGAACGCTTTCTGGCGATCGAGCGGTTCCTGGAAAAATATCCGGCCTACCAGGGTAAGTTCACGTTTGTGCAGATCGGGGCGCCCAGCCGCACCCACATTAAGCGTTATCACGATCTGCTCGCCGAAGTGGAGGCGGAAGCTGAACGCATTAATTGGCGCTTCCAGGGTGGCAAGTGGAAGCCCATCGTCTTCCTCAAACGCCAGCATAGCCATCAGGAGATCGAACCCTATTACCGCGCCGCCGACCTTTGTCTGGTGACCTCGCTGCACGATGGCATGAATCTTGTGGCCAAGGAATTTCTCGCCGCGCGTAGTGACGAACGTGGCGTCCTCATCCTGAGCCAATTCACCGGCGCCGCCCGCGAACTGCGCGATGCGCTGCTGGTCAATCCCTATGACATCGATCAGACCGCAGAAGCTATCCGGGCCGCGCTCGAGATGGAGCCGGAAGACAAAGAGCTTCGTATGCGCCGTATGCGAAGAGTGATCAAAGAGCACAACATTTACCGCTGGGCCGGCATCCTAGTCGCGGAACTCTGTGAGATTCGGCTGGATCTCCCCGAGGAGGACCGTGAGAAACTTCGGGCCGCTGTCACCGTTGCTTGACCGGATCTCCGTATCGGCGGCCTGTAGTGAAAGGTGCTTCGCATCAGAGTATCGCTTTAGGGATGATTTTAAGAAGACGAAAGGACCAATCCGTTTGAGGCTCGAACTGCTGGCGCAGCTCACGCCATTTCTCCGTAAGATCGCCCAGGCGCGGCTATCGGCGCTGCTGCTCGATTATGATGGAACGCTCGCTCCGTTTCGTTCCAATCGCAGGCATGCATACCCGTATCCCGGCGTCGCGCCCCTGTTGCAAGAAATCATGAGCAGCGGCCGGACCCGCGTGGTCATCGTCTCGGGACGTGACGCCTCCGATGTCCTGCCCTTGCTCAACGTTCATCCCGTTCCCGAAGTTTGGGGCATTCACGGGCTGCAGCGCCTGAGACGCGATGGAACCACCGAAATGCCTCGTCTCGACGAGCGTACGCTCGACGGGCTTGCGGATGCCGGCCGCTGGCTCGGCTACCAGCAGCTGCAGCATACGGCAGAGTTCAAGGATGGCAGCATCGCCGTTCATTGGCGAGGTCTAAGCGACACCGAAGCCGAGGATCTCCGATCGCGTACCGTGCTTGGTTGGCGTCTCATTGCGGAACAGAGCGGCCTGGACTTGCTGGAATTCGACGGCGGAATCGAGATTCGCGCATCCGGAGCAGATAAAGGTGGCGCCGTTCGTATTTTACTTTCTGAAATTGGTCCTGATGCGCCGGTTGCCTATCTCGGCGATGACAATACCGACGAATCCGCGTTCCGGGTTATGGAAAACCGCGGCTTAGGCGTCCTCGTGCGCCCTCATCGGCGGCAGACGGCAGCCCAAGCTTGGCTGAAGCCCCCAGACGAACTCTTAACATTCCTTGGCCTGTGGCTCCAGGCCTGTACTGGACACGACACACTGGAAAGCGGCGCAGCCGCGGCGGTGAACGGATGACAACACCGGTAACGACGAACGAATCCGTTTCGACCACACAATCGGTCGCGCAGCGGACGGATTTGCGCAAACGATTTGTCGAAATTGTCGAGGATTAGCCGCAGGGAAAAGCTTTGCCGCGCCTCACCTAAGTTACTTAAAATCGACCACTCCGTTGCCGTATAATCAGTGCACTGTGCTCAAATACTCCATCGTAGTCCCTCTCCACAACGAGCAGGAGAACGTCACCGATCTCTACGCCCGCCTCAAATCCGTAATGGAAGCGAGCGGCGAGACTTTCGAGATGGTCCTCGTCGATGACGGCTCCATCGATGGCACGTTTGCATTGCTCCGTGAAATCGCAGCCGTCGACAGCCGCGTGACGATCGTCAAGCTGCGCCGCAATTTCGGGCAGACCGCCGGTCTAGCCGCTGGATTCGACCACGCCCGCGGCGAATACATCATTGCCATGGACGGGGACCTGCAACACGACCCCGCCGACATCCCGCTATTTTTGGAAAAAATTGCGGAAGGTTACGACATCGTCAGCGGATGGCGCAAGAACCGCGTTGATAATTTCTGGCTGCGCCGCATCCCGTCGCGCTGCGCCAATTGGCTCATGGCCAAGCTCAGCGGAGTAGACATCCATGATTTCGGCACGACCTTCAAAGCCTATCGCCGCGAAATACTGGGACAAGTCCCGCTCTACGGAGAGCTTCACCGCTTCATCCCCGCCCTGGCTTCATGGCACGGTGCATCGATCATCGAAGTCCCGATCAAAAACATCAACCGTGAGCGCGGCATCTCCCACTACGGCATCTCGCGTACCTTCCGTGTCTTCTTCGATCTGATTACGATCCGTTTTTTGCTAAAGTATCTGTCGCGTCCGTTGCATTTCTTTGGCACCGTAGGAATGTTTAGCATCATGGCCGGTTGCGGAATCTCCGGCTGGCTGATCCTGCAAAAACTCCTGCATCAGACCGACGTCATGTACCAGCACGGCCCCCTGATGATGTTCTCCGCCGTCCTGTTGCTAGCCGGATTGAATATGTTGGCCGTAGGCCTACTAGGGGAAATGCAAGTCCGGCACTATCATGAACCGGCACAGCGAGCCCCTTACTCGGTTGATCGCGTCCTTCGTGCACAAAGCGAAGAGAGCACCATCTCGGAATAATCGCTACCCCGGGCGAGCACGCCGGAAGGCCAGGAAGATCCGCCCGCACTACATTTCCTCTGGAGTTCCACCCCATTCCCGCGGATCGGCATCCACCACCGACTGCGAGAACGTCCATAAATGTCCGGCCAGGTCCTCCGCGTTGTACTGCCGCTCCCCATACGGATGAGTCGCCGGCTCTCGCAGGATCTTCGCACCGCGCGTTCGCGCCCGTTGACAGTGTGCGTCGGCGTCGTCGACTCGAACCAGCACAGAGTGTCCAAGGCCCAACTGACCGCTGACCTCGTGGGGACGCATTTCTCCCACGATCACCGCTCCATCTCCCACATTCATCTGCACGCGATGGCCGCCAATACGCAGCCGCACGCTGAATCCGAAAGCGTCGCAAAGCCAGGCTGCAGCCTGATCCACATCGGGATACGACAGGAAGGGAATGACTGTGGCATTCGGAATCGATCTGTTTGACTGCTTCACGCTCCTCCTCGCCAACCTATCGAGTTACGGGATCAACCGAATTTAGGTAGAATTTGTCAAAATTGTCCAGTAATTAAGACACATCATGTCCAACCCAAACGACCAAGCGCTACTCAACGCACTCCTCGATTCCTGGGACCGGAACAACACCATCCTGGTCAACCTGCTGCATGTCCTTCCGGAGAATGCGTCGAACATCCGGCCAATGGAGGGCAGCCCGTCCGTTGCGGAGCTATTTTCCCACATCCACTATGTAAGACTGGTGTTCGTCGAGGAGGACGCCCCCGAGTTCGCGAAAAGCCTTCCCGAAAAAGAGTGGTCCGTAGAGCACGACCGCAAGCTGATGGCGCAAATGCTGAACGACAGCGCGAAGGTGGTGGGCGACGCGGTTCGGAGCAGGGTAGCGTCAGGACGCGGAATGGATCTTCACTACGATCACCCAATACTCCTGCTCCAGCACATGATCTGGCACGAGGGATACCATCATGGCCAGATCAAGCTGGCCTTGAAGCTCGCAGGCTACCCAATCAGCGACGACCAAGCCGGACCAATCTCCTGGGGCGTCTGGATGAACAAGAATAAGTAGTGGCGTCTCCTCCGATGACTATCGAGGACTATAATTTCTTCCGCCATGTCAGTTACAACCCAGTTCGAGTTACGTCTGGCCGGACGGATGTCGCGCCTCGGCACCGAGACTGCCTTTGAAGTCCTAAATCGCGCCCGCGCCCTTGAGAGACAGGGCAAACAGATCATCCATCTCGAAATCGGCGAGCCCGACTTCGACACTCCCGCTAACGTTGTGGAGGCCGGAATCGATGCCCTCCGCAAAGGATGGACTCACTACGGACCCGCCGCCGGCCTGCCCGAACTGCGGGAGGCGATTGCCGAGTATGTAAGCCGCACTCGAAACGTTCCCGTATCGAGCGAAGAGGTGGTTGTAGTCCCGGGCGGCAAGCCGATTATTTTCTTCATTATTTTGGCACTCATTGAAGCTGGAGATGAGGTTATCTACCCGAATCCAGGATTTCCTATCTATGAGTCGATGGTCAATTATTCTGTGGGCAAGGTGATCCCGATTCCGCTGCGCGAGGACCGTGATTTCTCCATCGACACAAAAGAGCTGGCCTCGCTCATCAACGACCGCACGAAGCTGATTATCTTAAACTCGCCGCACAATCCGACCGGCGGAGTGCTCACGAAAAAAGACATTTTCGAGATCGCCGAAGCGATCGGCGACCGCAACATCATGATTCTGTCGGACGAAATCTACAGCCGACTGATTTACGACGGAGACCATTTCTCGATCATGAGCGTCCCCGGGTTCAAAGACCGAACGATCTTGCTCGACGGTTTCTCGAAGACCTATGCGATGACCGGATGGCGTCTTGGATACGGCGTAATGCGCCCCGATTTGGCTACCCCGATCGCGCGTCTGGTAACCAATTCGACATCTTGTACCGCCAGCTTCACGCAAATCGCTGGAATCGAAGCACTGCGCGGTGATCAGTCGTCGGTCGACAAAATGAGCGCCGAATTCAAACACCGCCGTGACGTCTTTGTGGCTGGACTCAATCGAATCAAGGGCTTCTCCTGCCGCGTGCCGAAAGGCGCGTTCTACGCCTTCCCCAACATCACGAAAACCGGCTGGACGTCAAAGAAACTAGCCGACGCGCTCCTCGAACAAGCCGGAGTAGCCTGCCTCTCCGGTACCTCCTTCGGCGAATATGGAGAAGGCTATATCCGCTTCAGCGTAGCCAACTCTCTAGAAAATCTGAACAAAGCTCTCGACCAGATCGGTGCATGGACGGAAAGGAATCTGTAGCGAAGTTTTGGCTGTTTTCCCAAAAAGCAAGCAGCCTTCATCTCACGTTGACAATCAGGAAGCCGGAGATGGTGTAAACTCTCCCGCCATGACCAACATCGACAAGCATTCCGCCGGTTCCTTCTGCTGGATCGAACTCCACACCAGCGACCAACCCGCCGCCAAGAATTTCTACGCCGCTCTCTTCGGTTGGGAGCCAAACGACATGCCGATGGGGCCGAATGACTTCTATACCATCTGGCGACTGCAGGGCCGCGACGCCGCTGCCGGATGCACGCTGCGACCCGAGGAGAGCGCCCATGGAGTTCCTCCCCACTGGATGATTTACATCTCCGTCGATGACGTCGATGCGTCCGTGACCAAAGCGCAGGGATTGGGAGGCACAATTATCGCACCAGCCTTCGACGTTATGGATGCGGGCCGCATGGCGGTCATCCAGGATCCGACTGGGGCGGTCTTCTGTCTGTGGAAGGCAAAGGGAAGCACAGGAATCGGGATCGCCGGAGAACACGGCACGCTTTGCTGGGCTGATCTGAGCACGCCTGATACGAAACGCGCTTCTGATTTCTACTCCGCCCTTTTCGGCTGGCAGATCGCCGCCGATCCAAAAGACAAGTCCGGCTACCTGCACATCAAGAACGGCGAGCACTTCATCGGAGGCGTGCCACCCTCCATCTATCGCCAGCCCGGAACGCCCCCGCACTGGATGGCCTACTTCCAGGTTGACGACGTCGATACCACTGCCAGCATCGCGAAGGAAAAGGGCGCGAGTCTTTTTATGCCCCCAATGACCGTAGAAGGAGTCGGTCGAATGTCGGTGATCGCGGACCCGCAAGGCGCTGTGTTCGCTATTTTCAAGTCGGGGCGCTGAAGCCTCCGACGACCTTCACTCGTGTATTCGGAGCGTGGACATGCCAGTTAAACAAGGAGCACTGGAGCTTCTGCAGCATCCAGCGTCGCAGGAATTGTTGCGATCGAAAATCCCGGCCCGTTTGGCCTATGTCTGGATGGACGGTACGCCACGCGTGGTCCCCATTTGGTTTCATTGGAATGAGAAAGACTGCAACATCGTGCTTGCGACCCCAACCAAAGCTCCCAAACTGAAGGCGCTGGCGAAAAACCCTAAAGTTGCGTTGACGATTGACGACAACACTTTCCCCAATAAAGTGCTGCTGGTGCGCGGTTCCGCGCGGCTCGAACCGATGAAGGGCGTGGTGCCCGAGTATGCAATGGCTGCCGACCGTTATTTCGGGCCTGAGCAGGGAGGAGCCTGGGTGAAACAAATGGCCTCACTGATAAAAGATCAAGACATGGTGCGGATCACGATTACTCCCGAATGGGTCGGTCTCCTCGATTTTCAGGCGCGCTTTCCGAGCGCGCTGCCGCTTTGAGGATGGCGGGCTTCGCACGAATCGGAAAATAAAAATCGTATATATTAAGGCACTCTATTAAGTCACTCTATTAAGTCACTCTATTAAGTCACAATGAACGTCACCCCGAGCCGCTCGACTCTCTCTGATATCACTGCCGTCATGATGCTGTTGCTGTTCGCCGTCCTGTCGGGCGGCGCCGCGCTGCATGAGTCGGTCGCTATCGACGAAGTCGCCCATATTGGCGCTGGACTCAGCTATCTACAGAAGTTCGATCTCCGGCTGAACGAAGAGCACCCGCCAATCGCCAAAATGCTGGCGGCAATTCCGCTGGTTTTGCGCGGGACGCACGCCGATTATTCAAGTCCATCATGGACCGAGAGCCGCAAATTTCTGCCACACGCCTATCTCGGACAATGGGTATTCGGCGAATGGGTGCTCGATCACTGGAACGATACCGCGACGACGCTGGCCTGGGTCCGCCTGCCGATGTTGCTACTCACGCTCGCCCTCGGTTGGGTCGTCTATCTATTCGGCTGCCGCATCGGTGGTCGATGGGCCGGACTTCTTTGCCTCAGCGCTTACGTCAGCGCACCGCTTTTTCTGACCTTTGGGCCGTTGGTCTTGACCGATGTCGCTGTTACTTTTTTTTCATTACTGACACTATGGTCGTTCGCTGAAATCTGGCAGGAACCTACGCCCAGGAAAGTGACAGTATTTGCGGCGTTCCTGGCCGGTGCGCTGCTTTCGAAGTTCTCTGCCGGACTTCTGTTCTTTTCGTTTGGCTTCTTCGGACTTAGCACGCGCTGGCGTTCGATTCCGGGCCAGCCGCTCGCGAAGCTCGATGTTCGCGCGTGGCGTCGACTGCGCTGGCGAGCGACGCTGCGCGGAGTCGTCTATGCCGCGGTGGCAGTCTACGTTGTCTACTTCATCTTTTCCTGGAACCAGACTTCCGATGTGCTCTACCTTATCGGGCACGGACCAGCTTGGGCGCCAGTCAGGCGACTGTTGATGCCGCCGTGGCTTTATTTAAGGGGACTTCTGGTTCTTTTCTTCAACTTTGTGCGGCCCACTTTCATTCTTGGGACAAGGTATCCTCGCGGCGTCTGGTTTTACTTCCCGGTCCTTTTTGTGCTCAAGTCGACTCTGGGATTTCTCGGTTTGATCGTAACGGCTATTGTTGTGTATTTTGCTCGCGGTCGCAGCGCTGACGGTCAAACATCGGCGCTTGCCCCCGAGACCGCAGTGCAGTGGCGTGTGCTCTGGGTAACCCTGTCCGTTTTTACGGCGGCTTCGATCCTGGGACACTTCGATGTCAGCTTCCGCCACTTCACGATTCCGCTTGTGCTCGCGATTCTGATGCTCGCCCCTTTGCCGAATCTATTAGGCAGACTGCGCCAATCGGCTCCACTTGCCGCGCGCATCGCTATCGCTCTTACGGTAGTGTTCGCCGCCAGCAGCGTCGTCACGGCGGTTCGTACCTACCCGCATTATTTTCCGTACTTCAACGCCATCGGTATGGGCCGTCCAGCGTACTGGCTGGCGAGCGACTCGAACGTTGACTGGAATCAGGCGCTACTCGAAGTAAAGCAGTTCGCTGACCGGCACAATATCGCAAAACTAGAGATCGACAGTTACGGATTCAGCGACCCCGCTGCCATCGTGCCACAATCGGACGTTTGGAACTGCCAGCGCCCCACCGCTGCCGACGACGGACAGTGGGTCGTCGTTTCCGCGAACATGATTCTCGATTCCCACAACTGCGGCTGGTTGCTGCAATATCCAAGCGAGACTCTGGCGGCGGGAGGGATGTATGCTTTTCGCCTGCCATCGCCAGTTCCGGCTGCCGGAACTCCAGGAGGTCCACCTCTCCCGGCAGATCAGCGTGAGTTTGTCGGCATACCCGTTGACATCCGCGTCCTGTTTGTAGACATCATACGCCATCCCGAGAAACTTGGCCCCACTTCAGACGCATTCGCCGCTCAGTTTGCGGAGGCCCAAGCCAAGGACAAAGCTGCAAAAGCCAAGAAAAAGCAATAGCGAAAACCCGCGGTTTGCCTCTCTCGCGGGCCGGATGGTACAACCCTTCCGAGGTCTCCGCTCGTGAAAAAGATACTTCTCGTTCTAATCCTCGGTGTTCTCCTCGGCGCTCCGTTCGTGGGCGTTCGTGGCGCTGATACGTCGCGGCAAATCAATCTTCCCACCGGCAAGAAGCTGACTGTGCCAGTTCCCGGATACCTCGGCCGCACCAACAGTTTTCCCGCAACCATCGCGGTCAGCCCCGACGGCCGCTATGCTGCCTTGTTGAATCAGGGCTATGGCACGCAAGAAGCGCAGGCCCGTCAGTCAATCGCGATTCTCGATCTCAGCAACAATCAGCTGCGTGATTTTCCCGACGACCGCCTCAGCGACGACTATTCCACCCGCCAAAGCTATTTCATTGGCCTGGCGTTCTCGACCGACGGTAAGCATATCTATGCCTCGATGGGATCGATTACTGACCCGACGGGCGAGAAGCCAAAGAGCACGGGCAACGGCATTGCCGTTTACAAGTTCGCAGATGGCGAGGTGAGTCCCGACCGCTTCATCAAGATTGCGCCGCAAAAACTATCGGAAGGTAAGGTCGTCGCCTTCGGCCATCGCAAGACTCCAGCTGGAACTGCGACTCCGTATCCTGCGGGTTTTGCGGTTTTGTGGGGGCCTAATGGCGACCGTCTGGTCATCGCTAACAATCTTTCGGACAACGCCATCGTGCTTGATACCAGCAATGGCAAGGTCTTGCAGTCGTTCGATCTCAGCCGGAATCGGAACATCCCGGCAGCATATCCATACACCGTGATCGCCAACAAAGCGGGGACGAAGGCGTGGGTGAGTCTGTGGAATGCGGCCGCGGTCGCGGAATTAAATCTTGAGACAGGAAAAGTCGCACGATTGATCGATGTGGGTAAGCCCGCCGATCCCATCGCCCCCGGCCCTCATCCGACTGCGATGGTTCTGAACTCTCATGAAAACATGCTGTACGTCGCCTTGAGCAATGCCGACTCGGTGGTCGGAGTTAATCTGGACGAGGGTAAAGTAAGTCAGGTGTATGACACGAAGATGCTTGGGACCGTTCCACAAGCCATAGCCCTCTCGAAAGATGACGAGCGTCTCTTCGTTGCTACTGGCGCACTCGACGCCGTTGCCGTCTTTGGAACCGGCGGTGCTGGCCACGGCGTTAAAGGAGGAGACAGCCGTTCCCTTGGTTTCATCCCTAGCGAGTGGTACCCGAGCGCTCTAGCCATCGCAGGTAATGATTTGCTGATCGCCACCGCCAAAGGCCAAGGCAGCGGCCCCAACAACATGCTCGGCAAGCTGAAAGGTGAACGCAAGAGAAAAGAGCATCCCTACATTCCAACTTTGATTGGCGGATCAGTCGCGCGCATCAGCCTCGCCGACATCGACAAGAATTTCGCCACCTGGATGCACCAGGTCGAAGAAAACAATCTACTCGTTCCGAAAGGCGGCAAGATGGAATTTGCCGGCGGCACAAATCCCATCCGACACGTAATCTACGTTTTGAAAGAAAATCGCACCTACGATCAGATTTTCGGAGACCTACCCGTCGGCGACGGCGACAAATCGCTCACCATGTACGGAGCGGATATCACTCCGAATCAACACAAACTTGCCCTGCAATTCGGAGTACTCGACAACTTTTACGACAGCGGAGAAGTTTCCGGCGACGGCCACATATGGTCGACCGCTTCGACCACCACGGATTACAACGAGAAAAACTGGCCTATCAGCTATCGCAGCAAAGAGCGCACCTATGATGCCGATGGCACCGTAGCCGACGAGCTGCCGTTAGAGCAAGGAATCCCCGACATCGACGATCCTGCGACCGGCTTCCTGTGGGACAACCTTGCAAGAAAAGGTCTGACCTATCGCATCTACGGAGAGTTCATCAACCCGATCTGGTGTAAGAGCCAAAAAGTAGAGTCGCCAAAAATGGGAACGCCGTCAGCAACCTCGGCTCCATGCCCTGTAACCGAAATCAAGAAGGGTGATCCGCTACCCGCGAACCTGGGCAACCCGCGAGGTGGCCCCAGTCCGTGGCCGTGGGCGATACCGCAGGTGAAACGCATGCGTCCGACGAAGGCGGCGCTGCGCGATCACTTCGATCCGCTCTACCCCGATTTTGAAACCGATTATCCCGACCAGCTTCGCGCCGACGAATTCCTCCGCGAGTTTGACGAGTTTGTGAAAGCCAAAGGCGCGCCAGGAGGACCAGCGAAAGAACTGCCCCAGTTCTCGCTGATCTATCTGCCTGACGATCACACCGGAGGCACGCGCCCCGGCCATCCTACTCCACAAGCGTCGGTTGCCGACAACGATCTCGCGCTCGGACGGATTGTCGACGCGGTCTCACACAGCCCTTATTGGGACGACACCGCCATCTTCGTCATCGAAGACGACGCGCAGGATGGAGCCGATCACGTCGACGCCCATCGCTCGACGGCGCTCGTCATCAGCAAATATTCGCCGCTGGTCGAGAAGAGCCCGCAGCAGCCGTTTGTCGACCACAATTTCTACACGACCGTCAGCATGATTCACACCATGGAATCGCTGCTCGGGCTGAAGCCGATGAATCTGTTTGACGCGTACGCGCCACTGATGGCTCCGTTGTTCGCCGGTCCGGGAACCGAGCCGCCCTATCGTGCGGACGATAAGAATCTCCAGAACGGCCTAATCTACAAGGTGAACGAAAAGAACGCGCCCGGCGCGAAAGAATCTTCGCTCATGGATTTCTCAAAACCCGATGCGGCCGACGCCAAGACGTTGAACGCCATCCTGTGGCGCGATGCCAAGGGCGATGCGCCGTTGCCCGTCACAGGCGGTTCACATTCGGAGCCGTAACCCTCATTTAGAATGTTTTGGTGGCGTCTCCCATCCAGTGCAGCGATCTGCGTAAGACTTACGACGGCAAGGTCGAAGCCGTTCGCGGAGTCAGCCTGCAGATCGAGACGGGCCAATGTTTCGGATTGCTTGGTCCGAATGGAGCGGGGAAAACAACAACCATCGAAATTCTCGAAGGGCTGCTCCCGCCCACCTCAGGCGAAGTCCGAATCTTCGGCCACACCTGGAACGAAAACCCGCGCCAATTGCGCGAATGGATCGGGATTTCGCTGCAGGAAACACGGCTCTCTGAGAAATTGAACGTTCGCGAGACCGTGGAACTCTTCGCCAGCTTTTACAGCGAGCCCCGACCCGCCGATGAAGTGATTGCGGAACTCGAACTCGGCGAAAAAGCCGACGCCTGGGTCGGCAAACTATCTGGCGGACAGAAGCAGCGACTTGCCGTCGCCACGGCTCTCGTCGGCAACCCACGCATTCTTTTTCTCGACGAGCCGACCACTGGACTCGATCCTCAAAGTCGCCGGCAGCTCTGGGAAATTATCCGCGGATTTCAGAAAAAAGGAGGCACCGTCCTGCTCACCACGCACTACATGGACGAGGCCGAGCGGTTGTGCGACCGGCTTGCGATTGTCGATCACGGCCAGATCATCGCCGACGGTACTCCTGCGGATTTGATTGAGCGGCTTGGCGGACATCACGTTGTGGAGTTTCAAATCAACAGTGATGCGAGCGGCAACGGTCATGGCGACAACCGTGGCGACAATTCAGATCGTTGGCGCTCGTTACCGAGCGTCGAATCCGTCCGGCGCGAGGATGCAACGATTTGTCTTAGCGTCCGCGAGCCGCACCTCACGATTCCCGCGCTGCTCGATGCGGTCGCGAAAGACGGTCATCACCTCGAACACTTGAGTACGCGCCAAGCGAGCCTTGAAGATGTTTTCGTCCAGCTAACAGGGCGTCACCTGCGAGAAGACTGAATGGCGACAACGACGACGACGAAAACGACGGTGGAACCAGTGCTGGCGCAGACCGGCAAGAACGAGCGGCCGCCGCTGCGCAACGGGCGCTTGTCCGGATATCGGCATCTGCTCTGGGCGCGCCTCTTGGAGCTCAAGCGCGAGCCGGAAGTCATCTTCTGGGTGTTCGTTTTTCCGTTGTTGTTAGCGGCGGGATTGGGCTTTGCGTTTCGCGATAAACCCGCGGATGTCGCCTCGGTCGTCGTGATCGCCGGCGCCGGCGCGCAGAAAACGCAAGCCATGCTGCAGAGTCCGTCTTCGACTCCGACTTCGACTTCACCCGCGCATGCGAGCGCACAAGCCACGATTCGTGCCAGCGTACTTGATCGCGACGCGGCGTTAAAGGGTTTTCACTTCGGTAAATTTGATCTCGCGATTGAGTCCAATCCCGACAGCACCTATACCTTCTATTACGATCCGGCGCGCCCGGAAAGCGTCCTGGCGCGCGCCGAAGTCGACGATGCGCTCCAAGCCGCCGCCGGACGCAAAGATGTCGTGACGACCACCGCGCAATCTTCCAGCGAGCCAGGGTCGCGCTATATCGACTTCCTGATTCCCGGACTCCTCGGAATGAACCTGATGAACTCCGGCATGTGGGGAATTGGATTTGCCCTTGTTGAAATGCGCCAACGCAAACTGCTGAAGCGCTTCGTGGCCACTCCCATGCGGCGCAGCGATTTCCTGCTCGCGCTGGTGAGTAGCCGGCTGGTTCTGATGGTGATCGAGGTTGGGTTGCTCTTAGGGTTCGGCGTAATCGTCTTTCACATGCGCGTTCAGGGTTCGGTCCTGTCCGTGGTTCTCTTGGGGGCTGCCGGGGCGGTAACTTTCGGCGGCCTCGGCTTGCTCACCGCTTGCCGCGCGCAGAAGATCGAAAGCGTCTCGGGACTGCTCAATTTGGTGATGATGCCGATGTGGATCTTCTCTGGCGTCTTCTTTTCTTACCAGAAATTTCCGGCGATCGCGCAGGCCTTCATCAAACTGTTACCGCTGACCGCGCTCATCGATACCCTTCGCGCCACCATCATCGAAGGCGCATCACTCGCATCCCAATCCGGGAGATTGCTAGTGCTGGCGGTATGGGCGGCGGTCTCGTTTGTGCTGGCCCTGCGTTGGTTTCGCTGGACCTAACCCAGCAGGTGCCAATCAGAACGCCGGTTTCCCCGCCATTCTCCACGACCACATCAGAAACGAAGTCGCTGTGAGGTCGATGCCAGGTTCGGTCGTTGTGTAAGACTGCATGTTGTCCTGATAGACCGCCAACTGCGAAGGATCAAACGCTCCGTCGTTGCCGTTAAATTTCTTGAAAGTGTCGACGCCGTCAGCCGGACAGAGAATCATCTCATCGACGACGCCGGACGTCGTACCCCCGCTAGGCCCTTCGACCGCCGCGCCCCAAAGCACCGGAGTGCCTCCGGAGGTCCCGTCCTGAGCGCCCGCCAGATTGGCGACCTGATGCTGAATGCAGTTTGGAAATGTGCTGCCGTCGCCGACGATAAAAGACGATCCCCAGGCGTTTGCTCCCAGAATGTTGCCAAGCCAGCGCTGAGAGTATGTGTCGTAGAACTTGTCATTTGTAAGATAGGCCGCCTCGCTGGCCATTACCGAGATGCCCGCGCCGTGAGAGGTTGTGTCGCAACAACTCCATCCAGTGCCGAAGCCCCAGGCATCGGTGCCCGCCTGCTTGATCGCGTCCCCGACTTGCCGCAACAACTGTGATCGCACTCGTGATGCAGACACCGGCAGTCCGGTCGGATCCCCCGCCATTTCGAGCGCGCGATATAACTCGAAGTGCGCCAGTCCGCTCACATCGTACAAGTTGAGCGTGTCGGCGTAGCCTCGGTTGTAAATCCGCACGATGTAATCATGTCCAAACCTGGCTGCTTGCGACAGATAGTCCGTCGGGTCGGTGTGGGGCAATCCGGCCGGAAGATTCTGGCCCCCGGAGGCTTGCAAAGCAAAATACAGTTCCGTCGCGCCCAGCTCCATGTCGTCGTCCCAAACGTTCTCCGGATAGCCGTCAAATGGACTGATCGTCAGCAGGCAACTTCCGCATGTGCCTCCGTATTCCGCAGGCGCGGGATCAGGGTAAGTGAGATCCGCGAGCGCGAAGACGTCCTCGGCATTGCGCAGACATTGGTTTGCGAACCACGGACGAGAATTTCGATTGAGCTGGTAACACAGCGCGAAGTCGGCCGCCAATCGCCCCGCAAGATTAGGGCTGATCGGCGATCCCGGCGGCCCAGCTAGGTACACCGGCCGATTGCAGATGTAATAAGTAGTCAGCGCATCGCACGCTCTCGGGTCGCCAGGCTGCTGGAAGTGATCCGCCGCTTGCGGCAGCGTCCAAATGTCGTATTCGGTGATCAGGCAGAACGGACTTGAAAACGAGCCACCGCAAGCTGTCGACCCGGGATCGCCTTCGCCGAAGTAGTCCCAATCTTGGGTGTTGTCGACCTGATAGTAGAGTGTCTTGGTTTTGTCGTCCCACATCTTGAGGAGCCAGTCGACGCCGAACTGGGCTTCCGCCGTGAAGTCAGAGGACGCGGGCGCCCCGGCTCCGCTGGTGCCGGCATAGGAGGTCGATCCCGCCGGAGCCGGCGGATTGAGTGGGGCGCCGGCCCCCATCTGGGCAGGGAAGTCACGGACTCCGATCTGCATCAGCGCAGCGGTGTAGCTAACGGTCTCGACATACTTTTCATAGTCGCCGGCGTCCCACCAGCCGCCGCTGGCATCGATGTTCGGCAAGCCAGCCAAGACGAGCGGAGTTGTCGGCGGAGCGGTATCGATAAAGTCGTTGCTGTCGAGCGGCGGCGTCAGGTAGACCTTCGCGTTCGAGTCTTTGAGATGGCCCGGCGCGGTTCGTAACGCATTTGGAACGAACTGTTTCCCATCCCGTTGCGTCTGGTAAAAGAACAAAGTGTTCAACAGCAATCCCGCGTAGAGATTGTCGGCCGTGTCCACCGCGAAGACCGGCGACACGGCCTTCGCTGAGCCTGACACTTTGATCGTATAAACGTCCCCCGCAGGAACGTCGAAATCAATCGCGTACACGTTGTAGGAGACGCGATTGCTGTGACCCCATATTCCGAGGAACGCGCCGACGGTGCCGGAGTGGACGATCTCACCTTTCGTGTTGATCACGCTGAAAGTCTCGCCAGACGACGCTGTCGTGGACATGAAATAGGCGCGGAAAGGCGCCGAGCCTGCTTCGTATCCGGCCTGATTAACCCGAATAAATGTGGTTTGGGCCATCGAAGCTTGTGCACAAGAAAAAAGAAGAATCAAAGAAATTCGCAGGGATTGCCAAAGGCAGGAAGTGAGAGGAACCATGGCTAACTCCGGGCGGGGAGATCTATTAAAACCATTTAATAAAAGAACATACGCCGGGATTCTGTTAGCGTCAACTGTTTGTGTCAGGCGATAGCCGCTAGGGGCAGGGCGTTCAAGGCAGCACCGGACGCGGCCACGAGGGCCTCAGGCTCGCATGCCGAAACCCGCTGGCGAGTCATTTCACCCATGCGATCGCGGATTCTTCTTGTACTCATCAAACGCGTCCAGGAACGAGTCAATCTCCTGCTTCGACAAGTAATAAGGGGTAGACAATCGCAGCTTACTCGGCTCGGCCCCGCGGACTCGAATTCTCTTTACCGTCCACAGCCAGTGCTCAAGATCCATCCGGACGAGAGGCGGCACGTTAACCGTCGCGATTGCGCACCTCATCGAGGCGTCGGGAGACGTCCACGACGTTGCTCCTCGCTTCATCATCCCAGCCAGAATGTAGTCGCAGAGTTGGCGATGGCGCCGCTCGATTCGGTCAATGCCGATATCGTTCGCGAGTTGGATGGACGCGCGGAGCCCCCAAAGCGCCGGTACGTTTGAGCTTCCGATGCGCTGGAAGCGCTCGGCTCGGAGTTTCGTATCGTCCCAGCCTTCTGTGGCAATTGTGTTCCAGAGGCGATCGATCATCTCGTCTCTGACGTAGAGGAATCCCGAGCCTTTCGGTGCCTGCAGCCATTTGTGGGGGCTGGCCGAATACATATCGCACCCCAGTTCGTGCAGATTGAGGCGCATCATGCCGGGGACGTGAGCTCCGTCTACGGCGCTGATGATGCCTTTGCTTCGGGCCAGAGCGCACAGCTCTTTCACGGGCAGGACCACCCCAGAGAAGGTCGTAATGTGGCTGAAGAACAAGACTCGCGTGCGCGCTGTAATGGCGTCGCTGAAAAGGGTCAAGACCTGCGCCGGACTTTCTACCGGCCGGGGCAGAGTAACTTTTTTAACGACGATTCCGTAGCGCTTGGCCTTCAGGTCGAAGGGATGTTCGCCTCCCGGATGCTCTTGGTCGGTGATTAGAACTTCGTCTCCCGGCTTGAGGTCAAGGCCATTGGCGATGTAACTGTTGGCTTCGGTGGCGTTACGCAAAAGCGCAATTTCATCGCGGTCGCAACCCACGAAAGCGGCTAGCGGATCGCGAAACTGATTCCATGCTGCGTATCCCCAGATGGGGTAGTCTTCGGGATCGGTCTCGTTGAGTTTTTCGCACGCCTCGTAGCCCTCAAAGACGGCACGCAAAACCGGGCCTGGGCTCGACCCCACGGTGCCGTTATTCAAGTAGATTTCGTCGCTAGGGATAAGGAACTGCTTGCGCAGTTCCCGCCAGTAGGCCTCTTCGTCCTGCTCGAAAAGCGAGCGCGCCGGAAGGTTCTTTGGTAGCGATTCCAATTGAGCCCAGAGTTGGCCCCGCCAAGCCGTAGATGCCATTGCCACGGACGAGGCGGAGGCGAATGAGGACGATAAGAAGCTGCGGCGGCTCAACATGCGGAATACCTCATATAAGCGCTCCCGACTTTTCGAAAGTCGCGCCATGGTACACCGTGGCAGAAGAAACGAGAAGCCGCGCTAGCTACCGACCGGCTACCCGTGGCGGGCACAGCGCCGGCCATCGGGGGCGCGTCCTTCCTCGGCTAGCCGCGTCCACTACTGCCAAGAGCGCCCCGGTTATTTAAGAAATATGGAAACCAATATGTAAACAAAGGCGCTGCCCTCGAAAATACCGGGTAACTCTCGCGGTTCGGATTGCGTCCAATCTAGCGGGGAGTTCCGCCCGCTTGGGCTTGCGTACAGGGGTATAATCGACTTAACCGACCGGGTTTCCCCACGGGGTGTCCAAATGCCGTTCCGCAAATCGCTTCTCTCCCTGAGTTTCGTTGTATTGAGTTTCCTTGCGTTGACCATGCTGCCAGCTCTGGCACAAGATCAGACTTCACAACCTGCCAGTACGCAGCCGTCGGCGCAGGCTCCAGCATCAACGCCCCCATCGACATCCCCCGGGTCAACACCAACAGACCCGACCGGACAACCGAGCGCTCCTCCGGCGGATACCAAAGACGCATCGACGACAGCCACGTCTGCCGACACTTCGACCGGGGCGCCTCCGATACAAGAGCCCGACGATAGCAAAGTGAAGCATGACGGCAGCAGGGCTGATGTCGACGCGATCGGCAACCGCAAGGTTGGCGGGCGCGGAGTGGGTGATTGGTATTCGCTCGAAAGCGAAATTCGAATGGGCAAGCAATACTCGATGCAGGTCGAGCAGGGCTTGAAAATGGTGCAAGACCCGGTTGTAAACGAGTACGTCAATCGCATCGGGCAGAATCTGGTGCGGAATTCCGACGCGCAGGTTCCGTTCACGATCAAGGTAGTCGATTCTGACGAAGTCAACGCCTTCGCCTTGCCCGGAGGATTTTTCTACGTAAACTCGGGTTTGATCCTGGCGGCCGATGAAGAGGCCGAACTTGCCGGGGTGATGGCGCACGAAATTGCTCATGTCGCAGCCCGTCACGGAATGCGGCAGATGACGCGGGCGAACATTGCGCAGATCGCGACCCTCCCCCTCATTTTTGTTGGGGGCGGCATCGGATATGGGATCTACGAAGCGGCTGGCTTGGGTCTGCCACTCACATTCATGAAGTTCCAGCGTAATTTTGAAGCGGAAGCCGATTACCTCGGTCTGCAATACATGTACAAGACGGGGTACGATCCCCAGGCGTTTATCGCCTTCTTCGAAAAGATTCAGGCGAAAGAGAAGAAGAAACCCGGCACTTTGGCCAAGGCCTTCGCCTCGCATCCGCAGACCCCGGACCGCATTGAAGAATCGCAGAAGGAGATTGCGACGATTCTTCCGGCGAAAGCGCAATACATCGTTTCGACCTCAGAATTTGACGATGTGAAATCGCGCCTGGCGACGATTCAGAACCGGCACAAGGTGATCGAGGAGAAGGATGGAACCAAGCCCAGCTTGCGCCGCGCTTCGACTGGCAGCGACAAAGGCGGGTCGGACAAGACTAGCAGCGACGACGATCGTCCAACCCTCAAGCGGCGCGACGATAGCCCAAGTCAGAACTAACCAAGTCTGGGAACAATAAGAAACCGGCGGGCTTCAGAGCCCGCCGGTTTTGTTTTGCCGCAACTCGATCGACTTTCGACCTCGATTCAATAGACCACGACAGGCCTACGACCCCGCTGAGACTGCTTTCACCGTGATCGTCGTGCCCTCGACCTCTCCAGAGACCTTTGCTTTCGCTCCCGCGAGGCTATCCAGTTTCTCGAGCGTGGCTTTGTCAGAAGTGGCAAGGGTATAAACGGTGTCTCCCACGACGAGTGCGTAGGCAGATCCGTGCTTCACGCATCCGCGCGTGCAATCGGCGGCTTTGCCGGGCATTTCATGTTTCGCTCCGCACATGGCGTCGCTGACTTCACCAGTTAGGGTCTGGCTCTTGCCGGCAGCGAGCGCGGGAATGACTGCCAGGCCGAGCATCATCGCCATCATAAGAACCGTGGTCGTAATTCGATTTGCTTTCATCCTGCGAATCTCCTTGGAAATATTCTATCTGTTCGCGACCAGCGCCGCCGCACCTACTGTTGTCGAAAGCGTATTTCGACGTCCACGGTCTTATCCCTCGCGTCAGGCGTTTCACGAACATTGACGGACCATTGCACCCCCCGAGGTACAAGCTCATGGGTTTGCGCCAAAAACTTCTTGGGATAGTCAGCGTTATAAGGTTGGCCTGCGGCGAGAGTCCATGCCGCCTGTAGCCGAGCTTGCGCCTGCGTGTCGAGTCCGAGGATGTCCAGTTCCCCCATCTTGTATTGGTCGCCTTCGACAACATCAATATCGTAGTGCACGGCGCTCTTCACGTCGTCGAATTGGGCATCGGTCTTGACCTTAACCATCATGTAACCGCGGCTACGGTAGAGCTTGGTTACATCTTCGATGTCGCGAACCAGGCGCACAGCATCGGCAGGCTGACCGGGCGCCAAGTGAAGGCGGGCAGAGACCTCGTCGGTGTGTATTGCCGATGTGCCTTTCCAATCGACGCCCGAAGAAACGTAAACCTTGCCGGGCGTCACGGGGATGACAGCGTCGACTTGAATGTCCGCCAGGTTGCTGGCATCTGGCTCGGCGGCTGGTTGGGCGATCACGCGGGCTTCGGGTATTCCGAAGGCGGCCTTCAAATACCCACGCTGCTGGTAAACCGGCAACAGGTCATATTTCGCGGTCTCGACGAGGGCTGTGCGTCCATATTCAGCGCCCACCAGGCGGCGCGCAGCCGTCGCGAGCAGCGCCGCGTGTTCGGCAGACGCTCCCGGGAATTCGATGGCATGTATGCGGATGGTGAGTTCCTCGACCCGGTAGACGAATGATGACAGCAGGCCTCCAGGAACGTCTTGATGTGGCGTCACATCCACATGGCCCGGGAGGTGTTTCTCACTGAGGATGCTTTGCAGCGCCTCGGTGACCTGGTCCGACAGACTGCCCGTGAGCGGCAACAATTGCTTGAATAACGGGACTCGGGCGCGTAATGCCGATTGCAGTTCGGCGTCGGTGAACCACACAAAATTCTCGAATTGTGCAGGAACCAGGTTTGCGCTATCTACATCGGCAAGGCGCAATTCGAGCCTTACTCCTGTTCCCGACGACGAGTAGGAGTAGGAAACATCGCTAAAGAAGCCTGAACTCCCGATGCGCTGCACAGCTTCCTTGAAATCGCCGTCGGCTGCTGACTGCCCAATTTGCAGGCCACATGCGGCAAGAACTTCCTTGTCGGTATAACGCTTGGTTCCGGTCACCTTGAGTGAGATAAGTCTGTCGGTACCAACGAGAGGCGTGTGGGGGACGGATTGTTTTTGCGCGACAGCGGCGGAGACCATGAGTGCCAAGATTATGAGGAATTGATCTGCCTTCATTTGGAGCCCTTTCCGGCTCCGGCCGTAGCGAAGTTCTTCTGCCTTACGGCAATGTCCATGAACGCCTTGGCCGCACGGCTTAGCGATTTGTCTTTGCGGAAGACGATCGCAAGATCGCGCCGGATTTGCGCATCTGCAAGTGTGATCGCGACGAGTGCCTTGGCGCGAATATCTTCTTCAATATTCGACCGGGCGATGAATCCGACGCCGACGTCAGCAGCGACGAAACGTTTCAGCAATTCGCTCGAATCGAGCTCCATGGCGAAGTTCGGCTTCAAGTGATGATCGTAGAAGAGCGCGTCGAGAGCGTCACGGGTATGACCGAGTTTGGGGACGACAAGAGGATAGGTCGAGACCTCCGCGACGCTCACCGTTTTCTTTGCCGCAAGCGCGTGCTGCGGAGCCGTGATCACGACCAGTTCGTCGCGATGGATCATCTGCGCCGCGAGGCGGTTGTCCGTTACCGGCAAAGAGACGACCCCGAAGTCGACCACATTCTCCAGGATCGATTCCAGAATCTTCGCGTAGTCCGAGCGCTTGATGCTCACCGCAACATTCGGATAGTCACGCTTAAACTGTGCGAACACCTCGGGCAATATGTGTAGGCACGTCCCTTCGTTCGCTCCGACGACAATCTCGCCGCGAGGAACGCGCTCGGTTTCGGCGATTTCTGTGAGGATGGTCTTGCGGCGCTCCAGCGTATCTTCCGCGTACTTGAAAAAAATCTTACCCGACGCGGTGACCGAGACGCGGCCTCCCGAGCGGTCAAGCAGGCGAGCGCCAACTTCTTCCTCGAGCGCGCGAATCTGCGAGGAGATGGCGGGCTGGGTGCGGAAACGCTTCTCCGCCGCCCGCGAAAAGCTGGACAGACGCGCCACTTCCAGGAAGATTTCCAGTTGATCGAAATCCATGGGCTTTTTGGACCTTCACACTATAACGGGGGTGGTGGGAGGATTCAATCAGCGGTTTGCCAGGACCTTAAGGCCGGGCGCGGCGAGTAGCTTGTCGTCCGCTGTTACCAGTGTGAGTCCAAACACTTTGGCCGACGCGGCCAGGAATCGGTCAGCGGGATCTCCGTGAGGCAGGTCGATGCCGGCGAGAGCCTGCGCAACTTCAAAAGTCAACGGCGCTTCTTTGAGCGGCGTAGCCGTCAGGGCTCGGCTTACCCAGGTGGTGAATCCCTCGGGGATGTTGACGCGGCCCTTGCGGTGCAGAAGGAAAAACTCCCAAATACTGATCGGAGAGAGCCAGAGTTCGTTGGCCGGATCAGTGAGGGCCTTGGCGACGCGGGGGGAAAGCCGGTTCGACTTCGCCACGGTCCAAATCCAGATATGGGTGTCGAGAAGAAGTTTCAATCGCGACCCGCTTCCCAATCGTCGAGGCTTCCCGTGGGACCGACGATGTCGCCCACGATTTCGATCGTGCCCTCCATACATCCAAGCCAGTGCTTGGGGTGCGGTTGCGGCGCGGGAGGAATCACTTCAGCGACGGGTTCACCGAAGCGGGTCACGCGAATGGGCTTGCGCGTCTTGCGGACCTCTTCCAGGAGGCCGAGGCACTTGGCCTTGAACTCGGAAATGGCAACTTCCTTCATGCGGAGAGTATACTATGGTCAGAGACCATGGTCAACTTGCTTGTGCCGTACCGGGCGGGCAGGCCATGAAGTTACGGCCTAGACATTGATGACCGCGACCAGTTCCTTCACCGCCGCCACGCTCTTCTCAAGTGCCGCTTTCTCGTCGGGCGTCAGTTTGATTTCGATGATCTGCTCGATCCCCTTTGCGCCAAGTTTCACAGGGACTCCCACAAAAAGCCCGTGGATACCGTACTCCCCATTCAGATAAGCGGCACACGGAAGAATCTTCTTTTTGTCCTTAAGGATGGCTTCAACCATTTCGGTCGCGGCGGCCGACGGAGCGTAGTATGCAGAACCAGTCTTGAGATGCTTCACAATCTCGGCTCCTCCATCGCGGGTGCGCTGGACGATGCCATCGAGCGTTGCCTTGTCCATCAATTCCGTGATCGGAATGCCGGCAACCGTCGAGTAGCGGGGAAGCGGGACCATAGTGTCGCCGTGTCCGCCCAAGACGAACGCGGTCACGTTCTCGACGCTCACCTTCAGTTCCTGCGCGATAAAGGTGCGATAGCGCGCCGAATCCAGCACGCCCGCCTGACCCACCACCTGGCGCTTGGGAAAGCCGGTGACGCGCTTCATCTGGGTGACCATCGCGTCGAGCGGATTGGTAACCACGATCACGAAGGCGTCGGGCGCGTAGTTTTTGATCGCCTCGCCGACCTGGTTCATCACGCCGGCGTTGATCTTGAGCAGATCGTCGCGGCGCATGCCGGGCTTGCGCGGCGAGCCCGAGGTGACCACGCAGCAGTCGGCGCCCTCGATTTCGCTGTAATCGAGCGTGCCGGTGACTTTGACGTCGACGCCCATCACCGGAGCCGACTCCAGCATGTCGAGCGCCTTGCCCTGCGGCAGTCCGTCGATAATGTCGAACAGGACGATATCGCCCAGGCCGCGCAGGAAGCACAGATGGGCGCAGGTGGCGCCGACGTTG
>DATGGT010000034.1:0-109496 GCA_035308395.1 Terriglobales bacterium | reverse complement strand
TTGCGCTCGACGCCGCGCAGTTGTCGATTCGCGCCAAGCAATCGCCGCACCTAGTCGGCGATGCGGAATTTTTTGGGCCGGCCGCCAGTGTGCGCGGCTCACTCGCCACACTCCTTGGAGCGGATCCGGATGACATTTCTCCGACGACTGGTGCTGGGTCGGGAGCCGCGATGGTTGCGTACGCACTACGGTGGTCTCCCGGCGATGAAGTTCTTATGGGGCGCGGAGAGTTCCCGATGCATTATGCAACGTGGAAACCGATGGAAGAGCGCGAAAATATCAAGCTGTCTATAGTGACACCACGAGATCGGTTCATTACCGCGGATGATTTTGTCGAAGCACTCACTCCCAGAACTCGTTTGGTGTCGGTGAGTCATGTACGCTTCGACAATGGAGCGATGCTCGATGTACCGCGATTGGCCGAAGCGTGCAGAAAGAATGGGACTCTCCTGCTGCTCGATGTGAGTCAGTCCTGTGGCTCATGTCCATTCACGGTTGGTGATTTGGGCGCCGACTTCCTCGTTTGCGCGGGATACAAGTACCTGCTCGGTCCGTGGGGCACGGGCTTCTTGTGGACGAACAGGCAGCATCGTGACCGGTTGCGCGCAGGGCCCTATAACTGGCTTTCTCAGGGGACTGATATATTCTCCCAGATAAATCTTGTTGACCCGCCGCAATCGCCAACCATGAGCCGTTGGGATGTGACTGAATGGTCTTCGCTGTGCAATTTCAATCTCACAGTGATGGAGGCATCACTGAAGTTTGTATTGCGAACCGGTGCCGGGCTGGTTCACGACCATTGTCAGAGTCTGATTGACCGACTGTTTGAACGGCTCCCTCCCGCGTGCAGAGTCGCGAGCCCGCTTGAGCCATCACGCCGGGGAGCGTGCGGGTGTATAGAAGCTGCCGATCGTAACGACACCGAAGCCCTATATCAGGCCTTGCGAAAGGCAAACGTGGTCGTAGCCTTGCGTGAGGGGCGCATTCGCATCGCGCCGCACCTGATGAACTCAGAGGAGGATATCGACCGTTTTCTGAGCGTGGTAGCCGATACAACTGAGGGATGGACGCGTGTAGCACACTGATCTGTTTCTGCAACAACTTGGAATCGTGCTTCCGAATGTGATGCCGCCGGTGGTAGCGGACTCTCGCCTCGATGCGGGTTGAGGTTGTACCCCGCGAATGAGCAATGTTGGAGGGCGCATGAGAACCCTAATCGTCGGTATTGGAGCACTGGGCGGACTAATTGCTACCCGACTGCGGGCAGTCGGATCGCCCGTTTGGCTGGCGACCCGGAACGCCGAATCGGCAGCGAGGCTGAAGGCATCCGGGCTACGGGTGACTGGTGTGGGAGGCGCGGTGTCGGTCGAGACCGTGGAGGTCGCCCCCTTAGACGAGTATCTTGGCGGCAGCAAGTTTGACCTGATCGTTCTGGCTACCAAGGCTCACGACGCCATCGAGGTGGCGTCAAAGTTGTCTGGGCTGCTCGAACCAGATGGCACGCTGCTGCCGATCCAGAACGGCGGTGTGCCGCAGATGCTCGGGGACCAACTCGGGGAATGCGTGCTGGGAGGTCTGTCAAATCTTGGGGCGACCATGGCTGAACCGGGTATTTACGAGCAGCGCAACGCAGGTCATCTACTGATCGGTGAACTTGCTGGTGGCGAAAGCGAGCGGGCCGAGCGAGTTCGCCAACGGCTTGGCCGCGCGGTGGAGCTAAGGGTCACGCCAAATTTTCGCGGGGCTGTCTGGTCGAAGCTCCTGCTGAACTGCTCGGTTACCACGCTCGGGGCAGTCGCGGGAGAGACGATGCGCGAGTACATCGCTTCGTCAGAGGGTCGCGAGGTTTTCGAACAAGCCTATGAGGAGGCCCTGTCGGTAGCCCTGGCAAGCGGCGCACGACCGGAAAGGATGATCGTCGAGCCGATTCCGCCGGCCCGGTCTGGGCGCGGCGTCCCGAGCGAAGAGTACGATGCCTGGCTTAATCAGATACTCAAAGGCTACGGTGATGTCAGACCCTCAATGTTGCAGGATATCGAGCGCGGGCGCATTACCGAGATCGACTTCATCAACGGATACGTCGTAAGCATCGCTCAGCAATTCGGCGTTCACACTCCCGTAAACGCCGCGATCGTGGAGACCGTCCATGCGATCACGCGCGGACAATTGGTTCCGCACCCGTCGCTGCTGGAACCAATCCTGCAAGCGGGCCAATAACCAATGTGATCTTGCCAGCCGCTATTCAGGAATGTGAGTTCCGACTAAGAAGCCGTTAAGCGACGTCGCTCCAAAGCCAAGTAGATAAAGACAATTGGGCGTTCCTCATGCTTCAAACAACCGCGAATCTCTGGGAAGCGTGTTATGATAATTAGGGAGTGTACTAAACGTAATGATATCGACTGTCGCAATCCGGGCCCTCGCGAACGAGCGCAGACTGCAAATTCTCGAGTGGCTTAAGAACCCAACAAAACATTTCCCCCCGCAAGTCGACGGCGATTTGGTGAAGGACGGGGTTTGCGGCTGCCTGATCGCACGCAAGCTTCGTGTAAGTCAACCAACCACGAGTGAGCACATGAAAATCCTGTGCCAAGCCGGACTGACCCGTCCCAAGAGAATCAAGAAGTGGACCTTCTATAAGCGCGACGAGGCCAAAATCAGGCAAATCAAGAAGGCCATTCTAGCGAAAGTATAGGACCACGGCAGGAAAACAACCGACTGAGTACGCTCGCCGCGGTAGTGGCAGCCGGCTACCACTACATACGGCCACCCAAGATCCGGTCGATCTGCCGAAGATGGTTCAAGTCGTGTGCCGCTTCCATGCGGACGAACTCCTCGACGGTTTGCCGTCCGCGTACCTCGTGGACCCCATAGCACTCCAACCATCGGGCGCGCGGGACGGACTCCAACAGTCGCAGGTTGCTCTCGCGCAGCGCCCGAAAGACCGCTGCCGAAAGGCTCGTATCTTGCTTCGCGTAACCCAAGCGCTCCGCCCATTCGGCCTGATCCCACCACGTAAGGCCGACACCCGGATTCGCCAGCATGTTTCGCAATCGCCACCCCATCGCCAGCTCCGCGTCCGCCAAGTGCGCTACGATCTCGGCGATTGACCACTTTTCAGGTACCGGACGCCGAACCAACTCCTCGGGCGCGACATCGCGCAGACGCCGATCGAGTTGCGACGGAGTGGCTCGTTGGACACCGATGGGATCCTCATCGCCAAGATAGCTCAGGACTCGAGTTCGGTATGCTTCGAACGTCTCTGCCATTGGTCCTCCCGCTAGATTGCATTAACAGCGCTTTGTGACAATTCGATCTGTTTAGCCCTAATCGAGGGCGATAGCGTCGATTTCCACCAGGCTGTCTTTCGGCAGACGCGCCGCCTCGACGGTTGTGCGCGCCGGGGGGTGCGGGCCAAAGATCTTTCCGTAGACGTCATTCATCGCTTCGAAGTCACCTATGTTTTTCAGAAACACTCCGCACCGAACGACTTTGTTCAGGTCCAATCCAGCTGCTTTGAGAATAGTGGCGATATTCTGAAGGGCACGTTCGGTCTGCTGGCGTACATCACCCTCGATGATCTGCCGGGTAACGGGATCAAGAGCAAGCTGTCCGCTGACGAAAATGAAACCACCGCCCCTGACAGCTTGTGAATAAGGCCCCACACCGGGAGCCTTGCTGGTACAAACGACATTTCGCACAAACCTCCTTTGCCCGACCTGAGCTTTGGCTACTTGTGCAACTGACGACGACTCTCCAAGATGCGAATGCATTGGCTCCATCAGGGGATGAGGACAATTTTGCCCTGTGTGTCCGGCTCCATGACTCGCCGGTGTGCATCAGGAGCTGAGGCCAAAAGGTGAGCATTGTTAGGGCGGCTAGTTCTTGTGGATTCTCAAATCATCATGCCCTTCCCTCGGCAGCCCGTCGTTCTCGTTTTCGGCTTTCGCAACGTTACGGAGGCGTCTTGGGATTACTGCCAGTGTGCTGGAAGCCTTAGCGATCAACAGGCGGCCTTCTTTGTTTTCGGCAGTCACGGCAGCTTCAACGAATACGAGATTCTTCCCAGAGCGCAAAACCTCTGCTCGACACGACAGCACGGAGGCTATGGCTGGGCGCAAGAATGAAGTCTTGTTCTCTACCGTGATGACATCTCTGCCCTCCATGACGGCGGAAGCCGCGGCTCCGCCGCAGGTGTGATCTGCGATAGTCATCAAGACACCAGCATGAACGTATCCATGCTGTTGATGGAGGGCAGGTGATACCTTGACGGTCGTCTCACACCAGCCGCGGCCAAATGACTGCAATTCGATGCCGAGTGAGCCGACGAATCTTGCATCCTGGAAGATTTGCTCCACCAACTCCCGATTTCCGTCCCTCATGTCCGTTTCACCTCGCATGCTGCCCTGACCGGATCTTGGAACATTCTGTGAAACGCTGGGAGACGTCCCGAAGAACAAGGCCGGGGACAACTACAACCTGCGTCTAATTCGTGTTCAGGATAGTCCGAAGCCTGTCTCGGTTTCCTTATCATTGAGAATTTCGAACTCTCGCGAAACGCCGATTACTCATTCGTGTTCCTGTTCGCCAACGAAGCGGGAACCCGTCAAGGTTCGCACGCGTCAACGACTCTCACTTCCACAACTAGTTCTATTTCCACACACGATCCAAACGGAAGCTGAACGACACCAAAGGAGCTGCGGACATGCCTCCCCATATCTCCAAACACTTCCACGAAGAGCTCAGAAGCACCATTGGCAACTAGATGCTGCTCGGAAAACGTGGGAGAGCTGTTCACAAGCACCATCAGCTTAACGATGCGCTTGATCTGACTTAGATCGCCCACCGCCGCATGGAGTGTGCCCATCATATCGATAGCCACAGCACGAGCGGCATTTTTTCCTTGCTCGGTCGTAAGGTTCGCACCCAACTGGCCGATCCAAGGCTTGCCATCGTTCTTAGCGATATGACCGGAGAGAAAAAGCAAATTGCCGGTACGAAGGAAGGGCATGAAAGCTGCCACCGGAGTCGTCGGTTGGGGAAGGGTGATATTGAGAGCGTCGAGCTGGTCGTATACGGACACTGTCATCTCCTTGGAGTCGGATCGCGCGGGCACCGGCCGCATTGTGACTTGAGCGACTCACTCGCCCGTCATATCAGATACGGAGCACAATATATTTGACCATAGCACAACTGGCGAATTATATTTTTCACGTCAGTTCGCCAAGTAACGAAGTGTACAGTGACACAAATCCGGCGGCTTGTAAAGCATTAAACGCGACTACCTGGGAACCGTGTCGCGGCAGACCGCACGCGCAAAGAGGGATATGCGATTTAGACCCTCTCAGTCGGCGTGGGCCGAAGCGAGAAAATGCTTACCTTCGATTTTAGGTTGCCCATACCAGGAGCACGGAGTTCGCCCCGGCAAGGAAAATTGCTGCAGCAATAGCTCCTGCTAAACGAAACCGTATTTAGCGCCTCATGCCGGTCAAACACACGAATTGCAATAATTACTGAAGGTGTAGTACAGTATTAATCGTCATTTCGCCATGTGTCGATATAGCATGAAAGGATACACGCTAACAAATAGAGGTTCCGCCCGTCCAGGAGATAACAAAAGCGCGCGAACAATTCGAGAACTTCTTGAGTACGGAGTTCGTATCCCGATGCGAACTGAAATGGGGTGGCAAAAACAACTGTATCTCCGCGAATGGGATTTGCAGGTGACGGGCTCAATTCACGCATGGTTTGGCGGCCCTGGTGAAGCGAGCCCGGCGAGGGAGACGGCGAATCTTGGGACTCCCGTTTTTCCGCATCGCCCCGACAGGCGCATTTGTAGGACATTGTCAGAAAAAGGCAAGCCTGCAGCGCCGGCTAGCCGCCCATGTTGTCCGGCCAGAGCCGGGCAGAAGAAGGAGCGTATGAAATTTAACAATTTGGCAAAGGTAATGGTGCTCGGGCTGGCAATATTCGTCGCGAAGGGCGCATCTGCAGCCAACAAAGGAACGTTCCAAGCTCACGAAGCTGTTGAAGTCAACGGTCAGCAGCTTCCGGTCGGCGAGTACCAGGTTCGTTGGGAAGGAGATGGACCCAGCGTTGAAATCCGCTTCCTGATGAACAATAAGGAGGTTGCGAAGACAACCGCAAAAGCAGTGCAGCTCAAGAAAGCGCCGTCAGTCGACTCCTCGGTCGTGAACCGAGCTAATGGCAAGGCAGTGGTTTCTGAGCTTGAATTTGCCGGAAAGAGAACTGCGCTCAGCCTGGAAGAATCGGAACCGGCGACGATGGGTAGTGCCTCAAGATAGGAACAACAATTAAATGTTGCGGCTCGTGACAAAGGGAGCACGATCTGCTCCCTGTTTTTATCCTCTAATTGGAAGCCCGGCACATCGTAGTTCGAGAGCGAGAATCGCGCCGTCAATCGACATCCACGCGAGAGGGCGGAAAACCCGAATCGCGTGCGTTGCTCAACCCAGTTCATTTTGGCACATGGCGCGTCAGTTTTTTTCCAGGTTAGACCTTCTGGTTGACGTCCATCGAGGATGGCATCCACGATGTCAGGGGCAAGGAAAGCGCACTCCAGAATCTGACTGACGTACCTCTCATCCAAGCCAGTCTTCAGGGCAATCGATCCATGCTGTTTCCTGATACAGATAAACTCTGGATATAACCAGTATGGTTTCACGCAGCATACCTCGACGCTGCTTGTTGTGCAAGATGTTCAGAAGCGGGTTGGGGCGAACGTTCGAGCGTGGCGGTTAAAAAGGAAGTTCACGCAAGACGTATTCGCGAGCGTTCCGGCTTGCACCGAGCTCATGTGGGCGAAATTGAACGCGGCGAGTCGAATGTGACGATTCAGACCCTTCGGCTCTGCGAGTGAGGATCGTTGACCTCGTAAAGGGCCTATAATCGAGAAATCCAGCCAGATCTCTGAACTTGAGCCTGCGTGGCCGGCGCAGAGATTCCTCCGAGCGACGGGAAAGAAGTTTGCTGTGTTTTCGGGATTCGTGCCGACTAATGCGCTCGTGATAAACGAGGGCGTTTCCTGAGGCGGATAGAAGTCAAGGGGTTTGTGATCGCATTGCATTCGCCGGATGGAGTTGTTGAAACCGGACCGCGTGTCTGCCCTCCAGAGAAAAAGCCTCGAAAGATGGCATGAGAAGTGAAAGCAAGATTTTCTCTGGTCCGCTTTGACTGCAAAAACTGCCAAATCCCCCCCATTTCCTGCAATTTTCGGAGCAACCCAGGCAGATTTCTCTGCCCTACAGAGTTGTTGGTAGAGGAAGCAGTCCCGCGCTAACTCTTCTCCCGTGAATTCCCTGCTAACAGGGAAAAATACAGGGAATTTGCGAAATTCTGGCCCCAGAATCCGATCCAGGTGTCTCTAAGCACCACAATCTGTTGAGAAACCACTCTTTACTGGCTAAAACGGACAGGGAGTTAACAGGAAGGTATCAGGGAATTTAGATCCCTGTTGACATTGGTTACAGGGAACAGGAGGAGGGCACGGCCAAGAAACCGAATCGCATCCGATCAAGATCGAAAGCACCTAACAACATTCCGCCGGTTTCGTTCGGCAGGCGCCGATCGCACGGGGGATGTACGTTCGTTTTGGCTTTACGGTCGTTAAGACAGCTCGATTTCTTGGTCACGGGAGGAACATTTCATAAAAGGAACACTGATGAAGGCACGAGAACGAGTCGCACTTTCGTCCGAGAATCTGAGCTATAATCCGTGGTCGGTACCATGGGCCTGATGGACCGTCTTCCGCTCGTTTCACGGATGGAATGTTGGTCTGCCTTCCTCGCATCGACGTCATTCGTGGGTACAGAAAATTTCATCGTCCTCCGAATCGACGGGGGGATGGGTTCGACTTCGGACGCAAATGACAGACATCCCTCCAGAGCGGCAGTTGGTCACGCGTCTTCTGAAAGAGTGGGGCAATGGGAATAAAGACGCGCTTGACCAGTTGATGCCCGTTGTCTACCAACAGCTTCGCAAGCTGGCATCGATTTGCTTGCGGTCGGAGCGTCCCGACCACACCCTGCGAGCCACTGCATTGGTTCATGAGGCCTACATCCGCTTGGTGGATGTCGATGTAGCTTGGCAGGATCGAGTTCACTTCTTTGCCGTCTCTGCCCGCCTCTTACGTCGCATTCTCGTCGACCATGCGAAGGCAAATAAACGACAGAAACGCGGTGGCGGTGCGGAGACGATTTCGCTAGACGAAGCCATTCTGGTCGGACCTCAAACCACCGGCGGGATTGTGGAACTGGACGCTGCTCTCCAGCGCCTGGCCGCGCTCGATCAACGCAAGAGCGAGATCATTGAACTGCTTTGCTTCGGCGGACTTACTTATGACGAGGCCGCTGCCGCGCTCAAAATCTCTCCGGCCACAGTGCACCGGGAGTTGAAAATGGCTAAAGCCTGGCTGCACCGCGAACTCACGCAAGACTCAGCCTCCGCCTAGGAAGTCCGCCGCATGGCATCTCTCCCCAAATCCAATCGTTGGCTACGCATCGAATACCTTTTCTATGCGGCTCTTGAATTGGAGGAGGGACGAACTGCGTTTCTCGACGAAGCCTGCGGCGGCGATGCCGAGTTACGTAAGGAAGTGGAATCCCTGCTGCATTCTTCGGGACAGACCATGGGATTCCTCCGCCAGCCTGTGCTGCAGGCGGCGCAACAGATCACAGCCGAGGATGGCCTCTCAGCAAAACGTATTGGCGCTTACCAACTGTTACGGGTGATCGGCGAGGGTGGAATGGGAAAAGTCTATCTGGCAGCTCGCGCCGACGACCTTTATCAAAAAGAAGTGGCGATCAAGACGGTGCAGGGCGGCCTCGGACAAAACCGGGCGATGTTGCTGCGCTTTCGCAGCGAGCGGCAGATTCTGGCGAACCTGGATCATCCCAACATCGCACGCCTTTTGGATGGCGGCATCACCGAGGACGGTCTGCCCTATCTGGTGATGGAGTACGTCAATGGCGTTCGGCTCGATGATTATTGCAGGGTAAACAAGCTTGCAACCGAGCAACGGTTACAACTTTTCTGCACGGTATGCGCGGCAGTGGATTACGCGCATAAAAATCTGGTGGTTCATCGCGACATCAAGCCGGCGAACATTCTGGTGACTGCGGAAGGCGTTCCCAAGCTATTGGATTTTGGCATCGCGAAGCTTCTCAATCCTGAGTCTGGCGACCTCGCTAAGACGCTGACCTCTGAGCGCATGATGACGCCGGAGTACGCCAGCCCCGAGCAGGTGCGTGGTGATCAGGTGACCACCTCGACTGATGTTTACGCGCTCGGAGTCCTGCTCTACGAGTTGCTGGCCGGCAGGCGCCCTTTCCAGCTGGCTACGACCAGTCCTTTCGAGATGGCAAGGATCATCTGCGAGCAAGAACCGGAACTGCCGAGCGTCGTCAGCACAGCGAATTCGGAATTGGCACCTCCCGATGCTGCCCGAACGCTGAGCGGCGATCTGGACAACATTGTGTTGATGGCGATGCGCAAAGAGCCAGCTCGCCGATATGTCTCAGTCGCTGCGCTCGCGGACGACGTGAAAGCGTATCTCGCTGGGTATCCAATCCATGCGCGCACCGCGACCTGGAAGTACCGGTCCGCCAAGTTTGTTCGCCGGCATAAAGCAGCAGCAGCAGCGGCAGCCATTGTCGCCCTTGCACTCATTGGCTTCAGTGTTGGTATGGGGCTACTGGCAAAGCGCGCCACGCGGGAACGGCTCACCGCTCAGCGAGAGTCACAATTTCTGGCAGGCATCTTTGAAGCGGCTACGCCTGACCAGGCTCGCGGCCGACAAATCACGGCTCGAGAGCTGTTGGATCAGGGCGCGAAACGCGTTGATCGGGAGCTGGCAGGCGATCCTGGCTTGCAGGGCACGATGTTGAACAACATCGGCCGTGCTTACATCGCATTAGGATTGTACGATCAGGCCACGCCGCTGTTGGAACGCGCATACGCTTTGCGTAAGAAATCACTTGGTGAGGAGAACGCAGATGTCGCTGACACTCTTTTTCAACTGGCGGACTCTATCCGGCTCCAGACTCAGTACACCAAAGCGGAGCCGCTTTTTCGGCAAGCGCTAAGTATTCGCGAAAAAATACTGCCGAAAAACAGTCCGGCCGTCCTCGAGAGCCTGGGCGCCCTCGGCGAATGTCTCTATCTGGAAAATCGAGACGCCGAAGCTGAACCTGTACTCCGCAGGTCGGTTGCTCTCGATCGTGAGCTGAACAGCGATACGTCGAGAGGCTATCTCGCGCTCCTGCTAGAGCGGAAGGGGGAATATCCGGAGGCGCTGCGATTATTGCGCGAATCGGTCGACTACCAGCGGCGAATCAACGGAGCAGACAGCCCAACTTTTGCCCTTAGCCTGCATAACCTGGCCGGCGCTTTGATTGATGCAGGCGATCTCGCAGGAGCTGAAGCTACGGAACGCCAATCTCTCGCGTTACAACGGAAGTTACTTGGTGAAGATCATCCCGATCTGGCCTATCCGCTCAACAATCTTGGCTTCCTGTTATTGGAAGAGGGAAAATGGGAAGAGGCTGAGCCGGTGCTGCGCGAAAACCGAGAGATCGTAAGTAAAGCGTTAGGCGAAAAAAGCGCAAGATATGCGGCCGCTCTCAACAACTGGGCCCGGATGCTGCAGCAAAAGGGAGATTATGATCAGGCCGGGAGAATTTTTAACCAGGCCCTTGAAATTATTACGCAAGCCAACGGAGCTGCGGGCTGGTCCACGGCAAAAGTGACTGAGAACCTTGGCCTATTGCAATTCGATCGTGGCGACTATGCTGGCGCGGAAGCATACGCGCGACGAGCCTTTGAGATAGTGCACAAACTTGGAGGCGAGGAAAATCCGCAAGCGGCTGCGCTGCTTATTGATATTGCAGAAGATCGCGCCTTCCAAGGTGATCCGGCGAGCGCCGAACCGCTCCTCCGCCAGGCGCTGGCGATTCGGGAGAAAGAGTTTTCTCCTGGACACCCCAATGTCATCGCCACTGAGGTACGTTTGGGCGAGGTGCTGACAGCGGAGGGAAAAGCCGCTGAGGCCGAGCCGGTTTTGCGTGATGCCCTCGCTTCTGCCCGATCTGCGCCGTTTCCGTTGCTGCCCTGGCAAATTGCTGAAGCACAAAGTGCGCTGGGTGCTTGTCTGGTTGCGCTTAATCGCGCACCTGAAGGTGAGCAACTATTGAAGACGAGTCAGACGGATTTACGGAAAGATCCTCATCCCGCTTTTCGCCAACCGCGTCTGCTCGCGGCGAAGTTGAGCAATGTTGGCAATCGTCCCTAATTCTCTAAAAAGTAAAAGCGGACAGGCACCGCCTGTCCGCGATTTCTACAGCTCAAGATTAGAGACTACAGATTTACTCGATCGTGTGCAGCAAAGTGCCGGAAGTGCTATACACCAGGATCTGGTTGGCGTTGTAGTTAGCAACATATACGCGTCCATGAACACTATCCACGGCGAGTCCGGTGGTTTCGAAGCCAAGATTGAGGAACGGACCTATGCCGTCCTGGTTTAAGTATATGATGTTGATTGTTCCATCGCTGTTCCCTGCATAGACGTTGCTATTGGCATCGGACGCGAGTGCAATGCCGTTGTTGTCGCCCCCGGCCGTATAGTAAGGACCCTCTTCACCCGCCAGAAAAGGCGATGTGTGGAAGAAAGATGTCGCGTTGTTGCCGCCCATCGATGCCCAGCCCTTACTGATCGTAAGGCCAAATACAAAGGGGCCGCCGGGAGGTGCGATCGTCTTTACGACCTCACCGAATTGCGAATACACGGTAACGTTGACATTGTCGTTCTGAACCCAAACGTCTCCCAATCCGTCAACCGCCAACGCCCCCGGGCCCAGAATACCGTTGGTGATCGACGCGGCTGTATTCTGTTTGCCGTCGATGTATTCGGAGATGCTGCCGTTGGCGCCGCCATTGCTCGTGCCGTAGTTCGAAACCCAGAGGTTGCCCTGTGCGTCAAAAGCAACACCGCTCGGATTGCTTATGCCCTGCGTAATCGTTTTGGAAGGTGTTTGTACGTAGTTGATGTTGTACACCAGGATGTCGTTTCCGCCTGAATTGGCGACGTACAGGTTGCCCTTCGCGTCTACAGCGAGCCCGCGCGGGTAGCTCAGTGGCTTGGTGGCGGCAAAGCTGGCCGATGCGAAAGCACAAAGGCACAGCAAGGTGGAAGCGATACGAGCGAAGGTATTGGCAGATTTCATGGCGATTCTCCTGAGTGTTGTTTTTGAATTTGGTCTTTCTATATTTATTGCCCACCACTAAGAGCGACGTTTTGTAAGCGATTCCCTCACGGATCGGCGTCAGGGCTGATTTTTTCTTGTGTTTACATTGCGAAGAAGTGAATCGCGCCGAACGAAATGCTCTATCCAATAAAAGAAGATATGAAAATGCAGCCACCGGGGTGGTGGTGATTCAGCGGAGCGTCCAGCAGCGCGGATGGCAAGCAAAAACTATTTTGTGGGTGTGATGAGGGAATCTCTCGATGAGCGTCGCTCTTAAGGGTGAGCGGTAAAAAAAGCTCAAATCAGGAAGGAATTATTATGAAACTCAAGAGTGTGGCTCTCTCCCTTGGCGCGGCGGTCTTGCTTTGTGTGTCAACTGCCTTTGCCCAAACCTATAGCTTCCAGACCATCAATTATCCGGGTGACACGTTCACCCAGTTACTCGGTATCAATAACTCGAACGAGATTGCCGGCTACCATGGTGCGTCCGTAAATATGGGATTCACCTACGTGTTGAAGACAAACAAGTTCACCAGTGAGAACTACCCGGGCGCGCAGCAGACTCAGGTGATTGGCATCAACAACAACCCTTTCAAGACCTCCGGGTTTTACATTTTGCACGGAAAGACCATCGGATTCACCGATTACCAGGGCACTTTCACCAGCGTGGCCTTTCCGAAGAAGCCGTTCAACCAGCTCCTCAGCCAGAACGACTTCGGTCAGGCTGCCGGTTACTACAGCAGCAATGCAAGTGGCACCGACCCGGATGTCCCGTACGTCTATGACGAGTTCGGCGGCGTTTTCGAAGTCTACAATATCGCCGCTGCCGTCGGGGGCGCCCAGGCCACCGGCATCAACAACTCGAGCAGCGTTTGTGGGTTCTACATCGACGCTAACGGTGTGAACCACGGCTGGCTCCAGGTTCAAGGACATTTCACCGTCCTTGACTTTCCGGGATCGAGCGGAACACAAGCGCTTGGGCTGAACAACAAAGGCCTGGTGGTTGGTTCATGGACCGACACCTCCGGTAACAGCCACGGCTTCGTCTACACCGTATCCAGTGGCACATTCACGTCGGTCGACGATCCGGACGGGATCGGCACGACCATCGTGAACGGGATCAACGACAACAGTCTGCTGGTTGGCTTCTACGGCACACCGCCAATCAACTCCGGGTTCGTCGCAACTCCGACGGAGTAATGTTGGATCGCAGAAGAGGGATGTGGGAGTCTGAGAACCTGGAGCCTCCCACATCCAGTCGCGTCGAGGTGAGACGGATGCTCACCGCCGGGAGCTTGGATCGGTATTACCTTATCGTTCGCGCGACAGACCAACGCGGTGCACGAGGTTTTGGAAACGCGAATCGGAGCGGAGTGGATCCAAGCCCGGCCGCAGCAGGACGCCTGGGTTGAATCGCTCTTCGTAGGCTTGTTCGAGCCAATTCATGGCTTGATCCGTATCTCCGAGAGAAGCATAGATCATGGCAATCTCCGAAGCATTCGAATAACCGGGGTTTGAGCGTTTCTTCAAATCCCCGAGAAGCTTTACCGCTTCGCTTTTCTTGCCGGATGCGATATAGGCGCGAGCAAGATTAGCTATGGATATCGGGATTCCTCCAGAAAGCTCGCCCGCCCTTCGCAATTCTGCAATCGCTTGATCGTACATTTGCTTTTTCCTCACTGAGCTCGAAATCAGATTCCGGGAACAAATGATGGCTGCTAGATCGTGTCCACCCTGGCAGGTCCTGTCGATGGCAGAACCTGCTCAGAGCGGACTAATGCCGTCAAACACCGGCAAGCCGTTCGTCAGAAGTTGGGACTGCAGGGGCTAAAGGTCTCATTCGACCCGAGAACGCAACCACAGTTTTGGTTCGGCACGGCTGCTCCTGGACCAAATGTGTTGATTGCATACCGTGACCCGATGGCCGAATTGGCCGAGAATAACAGGTCTGGCACGAAGTCGAGCCCTCCGGTCCCGTCTGGGTTCGGTGCCCCTAGCAATGTGGAAATCAGGCTTGAGCTGGGGAAGTCCGCATTGAGCCCATGTTTGGTCGTTGTAAAGATCATTTAGTGGATTGTGGCGATCGGCAAATCCGAACAGTGGTGATCACTTCGTCTCAGGGGTCGGCATAGCCGTCGCCTGCATGCTATTTGCTTTCGTCGGCAGTTCAGATTGGGCGATTTTTGCCGCTTCCAATGCCGCTGCTTTGCCAACATCCTCCAAATGGATGATTGCGGCGGCCGCGGCGTATCTCACTTCACGTTTAGAGTCAGACAGCCGTGGTTCAAGTCCCGACAGAAGAACTGGATCTCCACGCTCGGCGATGGCTTGCAACGCGGCCAGGCGCAAAACCCCATTCCGATTGTTGCTTACAGTCAGCAATAATTTGCCGGTGCGGGGTTCGGGATCTTTCGCAAGAGCGGTAACCAAAGCAGCCTTCGCGGTCACACCGTCTTTTTTATCCTTCATGATCATTTGATATGCTTCCCAGCCATCGCCAGCAAACGGCACAAAACCAATTCCTTCGCCGACTCCCATCTCAACCAGTTGTTTCGGATCGTGGAGAGTCTTCATCTCCTGCGCGATCATGCCTTGATCATTCTTGCGCGCGCCGGTATAGACCGAGTAGTAGGCGTCATAACATGCCGGATCATTGAACAAGCTCAATGCGTGGGCGGCGGCCATCACCACCGCCAGGTCTTTGTCTTTGAGCGCCTGCTTTAATTCGGTATCCGCTGCCGATGCGTGCATTAGTCCCAATGCTGTTGCCGCCGCCGCCCGGACGCCGCTGTTCTTATCCTGCAAGGCGTTCTCGGCAAGCTCAACGGCATGGGGATCGCCGGGAATGAATCCTAACACCCGAACCGCGGCTACCCTCTGTGCGGCTTTTTTCTGTTGCAGTCCCGCCTCCAGGATCGGCCACGCGGAGTTGGTCGTACTTTGTGCATAAGAGGAAACATTAAGAACAACAAACGTCAGAATCACGCCGCTCAGCGCTGCCACGGTCCAGGGCTTTTTCGAAGTTTTTCGCATCACCAGGCCTCCCTTTCTGTTCAAACCTTCGCCCTGGCTAATGCAAACCGTCCGCCAAAGGTAAGCCGCTGATAAGGCATCAGTTAGGGAGCCGATGAACTCACCACGTTTCGTGAATTCACGAAATACGGAGACTCGGGAGGCGGGAGAATAGGGATAGTCGCATGAACGCGAAAATACGCAGTCGATGGTTGCGATTACGCGATCGTCCTCGGACACTACCCATCATGGACGGCGGCACTTTTTGAACCGGCAGAATCGCATTGGTTCCTAGCGAACCGAGCACGTTTGAAGCCTGGCAAACCTTTCCGGCGTTTTCGGCACTTGGCCAGTGCGGGGGCAAGGACAGGACGCTTAGGTACTGTCTTGTCGATCCAGTGAAATACGCCGCGCACCAGAAATACATTCAACAAAATGGAAATCAACGACGCTGCAATCAGCGTGCTGAATACGCTTTCATCGACTAACCCCGAGGACCGGGCCACTTGCACGACAACGAAAGACAGTTCGCCGATCTGCGTCAGGCCAGCGGCTACGGCTATAGCAGCGCGGAACGGATAGCGGAAGATCCACACGACGGCCGCCCAAACCAGGAATTTACCCACGACAATGAGCACGAGCATCACACCGAAAAGCGCCAGATGCTGAGATAACACCTTGGGATCAATCAGCGTTCCCAAAGTGACGAAGAAGAGAGCGACGAAAGCGTCTCGCAATGGAACGACCTGTGTATGAGCGTCATGAAGTTCAGGCAAGCTGCTGATGGAAACTCCAGCCAGAAATGCGCCGAGAGCAACGGAGAATCCTACGGCCTGCGCGAGAGCTGCAGTTCCGAGGCAAATGGCGATTGCGACCAGCAACTGCAGCTCCGAACTGCATGTGCGCTTGACTCGCCGAAGGAGGGGCGGAATCACTTTGATCGCCAGGAAAATCAGTGGAACCAGGAGGAGGAGGGCCTTACCAAGAACCCAAATCGCCATCAGCCAGCCGCCGTTTTTGGAATTTCCAAGTACAGGAACAACGACGGTCATACAAATGACGGCGAGATCTTCAACGAGCGTAATGCCGATCATAATGCGTCCGGGCGTGGTGGCAAGTCGTCCGGAATCGGTCAGCAAACGGGCCAACACCATAGTGCTTGCGACGGAAACCGCGGCGCCGATGACGAGGCTTTCGGTTGGAGTCCAGCCAGTAAGCCGTCCGACGGCCACTGATAAAAGCACCATAACCAAAATCCCAACCGGACCACCGATCAGAGCAACGGACTTCACCCGGAGCAACTCTGGAATCGAAAATTCGACTCCGATCGAGAACATCAGCAATACGACCCCGACTTCCGCAAACACCTGGAACGTATGCACGTCGGAGAGGTGAGGACCCGGGGTGAACGGGCTGATAGCGATTCCGCCAAGCACAAAGCCCAGAATTAGGGGCAGACGGAGCCGCCATGCCACCAGGCCACCGACCACGGCAGCGATGAATATGTAGGTCAAATCGCGAAATAGGATTGGATTGGGTTCCATAAGTAGCCTCACTTTCTTTTCTACTGGTTACCGCATTACCTCCATTTGCTCCTCAACCACACCGTGATCCCTTCCCCCATCAGCCAGTAGCGCGATCAACAACGCGATGAGCATGAAACCTGGTTTTCTTCGCATGACTCTACATACCTCCTTTGTTTTCGGACTTGTTCACCGGCGATTTCTTGTTTAGTTCGGCAAGTAGAACCTTCGCCGAAGCCGGAGGCGCAACTTCGCCGTTAAAGATGACATCGTGCGGACTGATTTCTCTTCCATATAACTTCTTGTTCGCGCTGTTGTCCGGGCGAAGGGTTGAACCAGAAAGTGAAATTCCTGCAAACAGTCCGCGAGCCCGAGAATACGAAAGAATCTCTGCCCGCAACGTCACGTCGGTTTCAGCCGATATGTTGCGTCCTACAGGCCCCGCTGCGGCGGAAATGTCTCCGCCTAGTTTGACTTTGCTTTCAAGAATGCTGTGGGCTGAGCGAGGAGTCATGAGCAGCAGCACAAAATCAGTCGCCTGGCCACCCAGTTGTAATCCGAAGCTTCCCCCTTCGAGCGCCATCATGCTTGGAGCGCCCCACGGGCCGCTGAAGTTTTTTCCGCTACGGCAAGTCATCACGCCCCTGCCGTAACTTCCTCCAAATCCAAAAGCAAGCTTCAGCACAGAAGGCATCACGACAACGCAATCGGCCTTGTCGATCACGCTCTGTGGAATGTCGTCAGGAATGTTCAGGATTTCCTGCATTACCTGCCCCGCATTTGACACACGGGCCTGTTCCTTCTCTTGTGCGAAGGCCGGTAATGCCGTTGAAGTCAGTAGCACAATTGCAAAATAAACGCGTTTCATAATTTTTCTCCTTGATGAAATCGGCAGGTACCATCTCTGGCACTGTTCCACCGTTGTCTACTTGATTGATTGAATTGCCGTGTTGCCAATTGCTTCTTGTTGTGCCGCAAGTCTCGCTCCAGCTATTCCTCGGATCCTGCGTTCTTTGCGGTTATCAGAATCAACTTCACCGAGACGAGAAGGACACCTGCTTCAAGAAACAGTTCGTGCGTGATCCCTTCGACAGCTAGCGACAGTCCGAACAATCCAATCGTCAGCAGGATTACGACGCTGTTCCATAGGCCAACTGACTTAATCACTTTAGTGACGAATCCCCTTCTTGGATTTGAGCTGCCGCTCGTTGGGGGAGAGATCCTGCGCAAACGGCATCCCTCCCCGGATATCGGCCATTTACTTCGCCGCGGGGACCAGCACCGCGTCACCGGCCGCGAGTTTTACGCCTGCCACTTCGGTGTTAATCGTTATGTTCTTCAGTTCCGCTTTCTTCCCGGCCTTTACTGAGACAGTCAGCAAGTACTGGTTGTCGAGAGTCGTCTGCAGTTGATCGAGATAAGGTGTAAAACTCACAGCCGACTGCAGTCCGAGGAAAGACGATTCGCCGCCAGTTGCATCCGACAACTTGGCCATCCCCATCTGTCCGTTCACAGCCTTCCAGTAGTTATGACGCGAGCGGCCGACTCCTGGCGCGTAGATGGTGTGAATGATCGTGCCGGTCTTAAGGGCCACCTTGCTCGCCGAATCGACATCTGGCTGGATGTGCAACCTGCGAACAACCGGACCGCGCCGAATGCGATCGGTTCCATCCGTCAGCATCAACACCTCGTGCCGGTTCTGGCTCTCCGGCCAACGCTTCATCAAATCGATCACGGATAGATACGCGCTCCCATTTGTGCCTTGTTGTCCGATTGGCAACCGCAAAGCGTTGGCCGCGGCGGAATGATCGGTCGTGAGATTCTGCGCGATCTGCACAGTGGCATTGCGCAGGTATCCCACTCCCACGGACGTCGTGGAAGGCTGCGCGTTGATGAATGCCTTGAGTTCGTCTAGATGCGATCCCAGGCTCGAGTCAGCCCCGTCGTCGATCAGGACGAACAGTTCAAGACCGGTATGGTCTCCCTGAGCCGGAGTCCAGCCTGCTACGTTCAGACGTTCCTTTCCCTGCGTAACAACAATATCTTGCTGGTTGATTTGAGGCATGCGTTTGTCGCTGGGGACGCCAGCCGTAACGGTCACTGTTACGGGCGTGGTGGTCGACGACGTGTCGTGTGCGTTTGCGGGAACGACGGACACAAAAGCCGTCGCGATAACTACTGCGGAGCCGATTTTGCTCATGATTTGCGATTTCATAAAGCTTCCTTTCTTATTCGTCACTCGATGTGACTGACCTCGCAACGGAGAAATGCAGTCGCGATGCCAAATCGCAGATCATTGAACTCACAGCCTTTGCGATGAATTGGAGGTCACGAATCCTTCAGGAATTTTCGAGATTTCGTGAGCCGCAGTAGAGATCAGCATCTCTTCCGATCGCAGCGGAGCCAAATTGATCTTGCCGAGGGGAGGACTTTCCAGGGAAGAAAAAATAAGGCTACGCTTGCGCGGCCCTAAGGTATGCGACTTTGCAGTGTGGCCTGCTTCCTGCCACATCCGGCGTCGGTTGTGCTTGCCTGTCTTGATAAAAGCCGCTGAACGCTATGTTGTCGCTTGCGGACTAATCCGGTTCGTGGGTTATCTAATTCGGAAACCAGTGAGAGCACGATGGCGACAGTCAAGGGCAGCGCGATCACCGCCAGCGATAGCCTACCCCGCATACTGTAACCCACAACAAAAGAGGTCAGAACCGAGATGGAAAGATGTACCATCCAAATGACATTTGGGATCCGTTTTTGTTCCGCAGCCAGCCTTTCTTCGATCAAGCCACGCATACTGCCCAGGGACTTGCACAAATAACGAAGTCAGCGAGTTTGAACTTTGCCGAACCACCGAACAACAAAGGGAACAAATATCTCGGTGTGCGCGATGATCCCATAATTGGTATTAGCCCGTAGAGAATATGTGAGCCATGCGAAGGCTACGGGACCCTCGTCATGAAATCCGGTCATAATGCCGAACGGATGATTGGTCATACGCAGCATGTGCTGCCGTCGTGAACTGGGCTGGCTACTTCCATATGGCCGAGGCCGTGATGTTAGCTGGCGGAGTTGTCGCTTGGGCCGCCAAGTCTAACAGAAAAAGAAAGAAGAGTGAGTAACAAATAGATATAGCGCATGGCAATCCTCAAGACTCACGATAACTGCAATTTGACAACATTTCAGCCGCGTTGAAGCGCCTGATCGCCCCGAGGGAGAAACAGGCGCTTCGATTTGCTTACTGCGATTAAACTGCTTCGTTGATGGTGAGGAAGCGTAATGAGAGCCCGGCAGCAACCGCAAGCAGACCAATCAGTCCCAACAGGGGCAGCGTGGTAGCTGTTTCCGGCAACGCTTCGGCGATGGCAACGGTGTCGACTATTTCGGCGACCTCGACGTCATCGCTGGGCGCGGCCGGTGTTTGTTTCAGTACAGAAGCTGGCGTCGCGACTGCTTCGTCACGCACCGAAAGTATAGGCTCACTTGCGTTTTCTGCGAGCTGTGTCGGGCGAGCCTTGCGATAAACAAACTCCTGTCCGAAATTGGTCCCCGGATAGTACCAGGTCTTGATAGCCTCCGGAGTACCGGTCGGTCTCTCATCAAACCGGACCACGGTCTCTCCGGTCGGATTCATCCGGTAGCTGGGAATGGCGAGGATCGTCCTGATCAGCTTAGTGTGATCCGCATTCCAAATCTGGACGATGTTTCGATCCGCGGGACTGTCCATGAGCTGGAACCAATACGTACCCGACTGCAGGACAATTCCCGACACTTCTACGGGCTGGCTGAAGGTTAGTTTGGTGGATTTATTCCACGTGTCAGCTTTAGCGGTCCTCGACAAACAGAGTGTGGCGAGTGCGACCAGGCAGAACGTGGCGATTTGCAATTGTTTCGATTTCATTTTCTTTCTCCTTATTTAGTTTTTAATTTTGGAAACCTTATGAGCTTCTTGAATCAACTTCACACACTTGACTAATGCAATGCACGCGCCAAACACGAACGGATTGAAAACACGTGTGTTAGTACTGCGTCTGAGTTCGCATGGCTCTCGTGAATTCACGAAACTTCAAGAGGGCACAGGCATTGAGGCATAGAAATCTGCGGCCACAATGAGCGTGCCGATCGAGGTGGAGGCTCTTAATCCAGAGGCATTTCGCGATTTGATCTGCGTCGCAACGCCGTGAAAAGCAACGACAACACAGACGGAAAGCTCAAGAGACGAGAGCGACCTCACGGCGAGAGTTTCACTAAAGACAACTTTGGTCACAGGTGTGCATTAGCAGTGGCGTAAGGCCTATCTTGAAGGGAACGATTGCGGTGAAACTGAAGAAACATCTCCAGCGACTTTTGCTACTAGCGGGGATTTTGTTATTGACCTTTTATGGCGCGGCCAAACTGCATGAGGTCATCCTGTCTCGATCGGCGATGAAAAGCTTCGAGACTACCAGAGAAGCAAAGCTGAATGAGCGCCGCAAAGAGACCCACGGAGTGCAACCAGTCGCCTCTGCGCCCGACTTTGTCTCGTGGTCGGAGCAACGCATTAAACACTATGAGGAAAGCCTGGGTTCGAATCTCGCAGCTCCGTTGGCGATACTCCGGATCGCAAGAATTCACGTGGAGGCACCGGTGCTGGAAGGAACAGACGACTTAACTCTGAACCGTGGGCTCGGCCACATCGCCGGCACGGCGCTCTTCGGGAAGATCGGAAACGTCGGGATCGCCGGCCATCGGGACGGCTTCTTCCGCGGATTGAAGGACATCAAGGTCGGAGATCGTATCGAGGTGGAAGAGCCGGGCAAGGTCGAAACTTATGTTGTTGATCAGTTGGAGATCGCGGATCCGAGGAATGTGACAGTCTTGCGTTCGCGCGACCGGCCGGAACTGACTCTCGTGACCTGCTATCCGTTTTATTACATTGGCCCTGCTCCGCGACGGTTCATCGTTCACGCCGCTCTTGTCGATTCGGAGTCGCCGATTGCTGCAACTTATCAAAGCCGATAATTGGAAATTAGAAACGGTCATTTCGGGGCGGCTACGCTTTGATCGCCAATGCGGGATGATAGCACTTTTCAAGGTGCCGACCTTCGAGCTCAGGCCATCAGCCCGAGAGCGGGCCCGCCGTTTGCTTGTGTCCATGCAATGGTCGCCAGGAAATCATCTGTGCAGATGCCTAATTGATCCTTCGAGGACAAGAGACGAGTCAGAGCGCGAGCGGAAAGAACTTCATTCCGGCCATGATGGCGGCGGCTTGCAAGATTATCTACGTAAGCGCCGGAGGCCAGGAGTTCGCTAGCTGGTTGTGTTAGTAGCGGCGCACGGTGAAGAAAATAGAGCGCCCGCTTTCGACATCTCGCCGGCTAATCTCCGATCGCGCCCGCGACTTCCACTTCGTACGACGCAACGACCGCAGGCACTTCCACGCGTCCGCACGCGCAACAACACCCCTGCATTGGATCATCAGAATTGGGGGCCACGGACAGTCCCATGTTCCCGACAACTCGGGAATTTCCCGAAATCCTCGCAGTACGTGTCCTCGCAAATCCACGAATCCAAAGGATTGGGGGTTGGTCCCTGCCTTGCATACCACGGTAAGAGACTTCAGGTCTAATGCGGGCCGAATAGGGGATGAGAGGAAAAAAGTATGATGTGGCGGCTAAGAAAAGATTCAGAAGGAGATTCAATCGTTCTGCGGCTCAGTGGAAGAATAACGAGTGAACAGTTGGACGAAGTGAAGAGGATTCTTGCAGAGGAATATGACGCGAACAACTTTGTCCTCGATTTGGAAGAAATGAAACTCGTGGGTCAGGAGGCCGTCAGCTTTCTAGCGGATTGTCAGGCGCGCGGAACAAAGCTCCGCAACTGTCCGGCCTACATCAAAGAGTGGATCGCAAGAGAAGGCGGAAAATAGAAACGGCCGTAGACACTGAATAATCAGCAGCGCGGCCTGGCCACTGAATCAAGTTGCACTTCCTCGGAGCTACATCTCCGGCACGGACCAGAGGTTGCGGGAGATGCCGTATTCCACCGGGTGGTAGCACGAGTTCAAAAACCGTTGAGGCCAAAATGTCGTCAGCGAAGAAGCCTTTCGATACGGCGCAGCAACGAATCACGAATCGGCTGCGGAAGTGTGGCTGTATGTTGCCAAATATCGCCAACGTTTCAAGCATTTCGAAGAGGTTCTCTGTGCGCGCAAGACTTGTTTAAGTTATTGGGGTATTTGTGAGTTGCTAGAAAATGGATACTGAGCTCACGATGAGGCGAAACCGGGGGACCTTGTAATAAAGGCGCTGGGTCCTCGTTCCCGAGTGACGGTCAAACCGGAATTATGTTTTCACGTTTTCAGGCGGGCTCAGACAACTTTGTCCAGGCTTCTGGGAAGTTGCGGAGGTTGACGGTGATCAACGCCTGACGGAAGAGAAAAGTCAAGCCTGCTTTCGCCAGATCATCGAGTTTTGATCGTATTGCATTCGCCACCTGGAGTCTGAAACCGGAGTGCTCGGATGCCCTCTGGAGAAAAGGTGGCTAAGCTGGCCCTTAGCAATTTGTAGGACACTTTCTCCGGGCCGGTTTGAGAGCACGAATCGCGAAATTCCCCCGTTTTCTGCAATTTCCAGAGCTATCCGGGCGGTTTTCTCTGCACCGCAGACTTATTGGTAGCGCTACCGGGAATCGAACCCGGGTTTGAAGATTGAGAATCTTCCGTCCTAACCCCTAGACGATAGCGCCCCTCGGGTGGATGACAACGGATTTTGATTATAACAAAATCTCGGCTGCTCAAATCCGTCGCCGGATTTCTTGCAGATTTCACAAACCCTAAACGAACGAAAGCCGCTCGGGAGGCACCGCTTACAAGGCATCGTGAGTCTGCAAGTTGCATTCCTGGCCGCATCATCGCCCGATCGCCTGCGGTCACCTTGACAACACGTGGCTGTCAAGGGATACTCTCGTAGGCGAACAAAAAACGAATATCGCTACATTCGCCCGGGCGATCCGCCCACTTAGTTCCCTGAAAAACTGCGAGAACGTATGTCTGCCTCTCCGATTTTTTCATCGGCGGCCGCGAGCCGCCCTTTTATTTTTTCTTTACCCTCGCTGCGCAATGCTCCGGCATCTTCGCCGTGCTCTTTGCCGTCATCTTTGCCATCTTTCGCGCCGATAAAGCCAGGAGTGAAGAGCAACAAGACTGCGGAAATCATGGCCCACCTTGGCGCGAGCGCAAAACTGGCGGCCGTCGTTCCCGCGTCGCGACTCGAGGTCCGGGCGGCGCCAGAAATGACTCCTAGCGGAATTGCGCAACTGGATGCGCTTACGGGCGGCATTCCGCGCGGCTGTCTCACGGAAATATGCGGGCTGGCTTCGTCCGGGCGAACGAGCGTGCTGCTTTTCGCCCTGGCCCGTGCCACGCAGCGCGGAGAAGTTTGCGCGTTAGTCGATCCGTGCGATGCCTTCGATCCGGCATCGGCGGCCGCGGCGGGCATGGAGATGAGTCGCTTGCTCTGGGTACGCTGCGGGAAAAACCCTTCGCTTCAGGGTATGCCTTCAGGCATCGCGCAAGTCGGTGGGAATGGGTCGAGCTTTCGCCACTGGAAGTTGCGACTCGCGCAAATGCTGAAAGTCACTGACCTGCTCCTGCACAGCAGTGGTTTCGGAATGATCGCTGTCGATCTCGGTGATATCCCCGTCGAAAGCGCGCGGCGAATTCCGTTGGCCTCATGGTTCCGTTTCCGTCGCGCCATCGAACATACGTCGACGGCGATGCTGGTTTTGGAGCAACAGCCGATCGCAGGGAGTTGTTCATCGGTGCTGCTAAAAATCTCAGGCGTCAAGGCGCAGCGTTCTGGGAAAGGGCTGTCAGCCGTCAGCTATCAGCCGTCAGCCAACCCTCCAGTGCATCTGTCGCACTCCGAGTTGCCGCACTCGGAATTGTTGGATCAATTCGAAATCACTGCCGAGTTATTGCGATCGCGTTTGGAACAGGCATGGGATCGAAAGCCGGTGCAATCAGCAAGTGCAAGTTTCAAGAGCCGAGCCGTCTGGGCGTAGTAGGAGCCGTCAGATTTTAGAGTTGTCATCTTATGAGTTGTCATTCCGAGCGAAGCGAGGGATCTGCATTTTGCGGGCAGCTGCAGATCCCTCGCTTCGCTCGGGATGACAAAACTGAAAATTGACGGCTAAGAACTGAAAGCTGAATTTCCATGTTTGCCGCCATCTTCATCCCCGACTTCTCCACGCAGGCGATCCTTCGCCTTGAGCCGGTGTTGCGCGGCGACGCCGTCGCCGTTCTGAGCGGACGTTCTCCTTTGGAGAAAGTGATGTCCTTGAACGAAAATGCGCGTCAGGCAGGGGTTGAAATTGGGGCGACCAAGTCGCAACTGGAAGCATGGGGAAACCTGACGCTGCGCGCTCGCTCGGAAGTACACGAACAAAACGCCCACGCGGCGTTGCTCGATTGTGCGCAATCGTTTTCTCCGGAGATCGAGGACACAGCTCCGGGGATCGTGCTTGTAGATCTCACCGGACTGAAGCCGTTGCTGGGCGCGCTGCCAAAGATTGCTGGCGATTTGGCACGCCGCGTTGCTCAGTTGGGGCTTGAAGCAAACATCGCTGTGGCCGCAAATCCGGATGCTGCGCTACTGGCGGCACACGGCTTTCCCAGCATCACTTTGATCCCCGAGGGCCACGAGGAGGAGCGCCTGGGAGATCTGGCAGTGGACGTGTTGCTGGAAACTTTCTCTTCCTATCTAGAAGAGGCAGCGCGTTGGGTGGAAACGTTCGACCGCTGGGGTATTCGAAAGCTGCGGTCGCTGGCCGCGCTTCCGGAAGTTCCAGTCAGTGAGCGCCTGGGCCACGCTGGGATCCGTCTGCAAAAACTGGCACGAGGCGAGGCGTGTCGCAAGTTGCGGGTATTAGAGCCGCCCGCGATTTTTGTGGAGAACGTGGAACTGGAATTTCCCATCGTGTTGCTCGAACCGCTGGCTTTTGTGCTGCATCGCATGTTGGAGCAAATTTGTGCACGCTTAAGCGCGCATGCGCTCGCGGCGCAGGAGCTGAAGCTGCAACTGGAACTCGCCGCCACGCCGGATGAGTGTGGTGACGCTGCTTTCATTCGCAGAGAGAATCCAGACACCCGGAAATTCATCCGTAGCGTGCAGTTGCCTCTACCCATGCTCGACGCGAAAGTGTTTCTTAAACTGCTGCAGCTCGATTTGCAGGCTCATCCGCCGGGAGCACCGATCGTCAAGATCCACTTGGCTGCGCTGCCGGCGCGCCCGCGCGCTTTGCAGAGCGGATTATTTCAACCGCTTTTTCCCGAAGCCGAAAAGCTGGAGTTGACGCTGGCCCGGATTGCCGCGGTCGTCGGCGAAGGGAGAGCGGGTTCGGTGGAATTATTGGATTCGCATCGCGAGGGGGCATTTGCAGTGCACCACTTCACACCCACAGACGATGCACAAGACAAAGTAGAAGACGATGCACAACAGAAAATGACCGCCGTAATCGCCCTGCGCCTGTTTCGTCCGCCACTCGGGGTAGTCGTAACGGTTCGAGAAGCGAAGCCGGTGCGAATGCAATGTCCACAGTCGATAAATGGAACAATCGATGGAACTATCGCCGGCGCTATCGTCTGGACTGCCGGCCCCTGGCGCTCTTCTGGCGACTGGTCCGAAGACGACGGCTGGTCGCGCGAAGAATGGGACATCGCAGTGTCCGTAGAATCGGGCCTGGCGCTCTATCGCCTGGTGCAGGACAAACTCACCGGGAGCTGGTTTCTGGAGGGAACCTATGACTAGAGGCAGTTCTCAGTCCCCGGTTCTCAGTTGTCAGTAAAACCGTATTGCTTTGTCTGGAACTGGGAACTGAGAATTATGTATGTCGAACTCCACGCCCGCTCCGCTTTCAGCTTCCTCGAAGGAGCTTCCACTCCCGAAGAACTACTCGCCGTATGCGCCAACCTCGGAATGCCGGCCATGGCGTTGCTCGATCGCGATGGAGTTTATGGCTCGCCGCGCTTCCATCTCGCTGCGGAAAAAGAAAAGCTTCAAGCGCACATCGGCGCGGAAGTGACCTGTGCTCCGTTTTCACCGTGGAGACACGGAGACACGAAGAAAATCAAGGAAGCTCAATCAGGCACGGAGAAAACATCGGAATGTCTCCGTGGTAAGTTTCGCCTCCCGCTCCTGATCGCCTCGCGGGCTGGATATCAAAATCTCTGCCGCTTGATTACCACGATGAAGTTACGCGTGGGGCGCAAAGACAAAGAAAGAGCCGTAGCGACGGAGGCGGATCTAATCGAACATTCCGTCGGACTGATTTGCCTGACCGGCGGAGCCGAAGGCCCGCTGGCAGAGGCGCTCGTGCAAGAAGGCCCACAAGCGGCTCTCGAATCGGTAAAGCGCCTGACGGAGATTTTCGGTGAGCGCAACGTTTACGTCGAAGTGCAACGGCATTTCCATCGCGACGAAGAATATCGTAACCGGGTCGCCATCGAAATCGCGGAATCTCTGCACTTGCCCCTGCTCGCGACCAATGGTGTGAACTATGCCGCGGCTCGCGAGCGCGAATTGGCAGACGCTTTCACCGCGTTGCAGCATCACCGCACACTCGCTACCGCCGGACGTTTACTGGCCCGCAATGCCGAGCGGTATCTGAAATCTCCCGCAGCGATGCGAGCACTTTTTGCGGACCATCCTCAGGCCATCGCCAACACAATCGAGCTTTCGTCGCGGCTGGAATTCACACTGAACGATCTGGGATACGAATTTCCACGATTCCCCGTGCCAGAAGGTGAAACCATGATGTCGTTTCTGCGGGAGCGCACGCGCGAAGGCATGCAGCAACGCTATGGCGGCACAGACGCAGAGTTGAAGAAACGGGCAAAGCGGCAAATCGAACGCGAACTGGCTCTCATCGAACATCAGAAGCTTGCCGGATATTTTCTGATTGTCTGGGACCTTGTCCGCTACTGCCGCGAACAAAATATCCTGGCACAGGGCCGCGGATCGGCTGCTAATAGTGCGGTCTGCTACTCGCTCGGCATCACCGCCGTCGACCCGATTGGCATGGAATTACTCTTCGAGCGCTTTCTCTCTGAAGAGCGTGGCGAGTGGCCCGACATCGATCTCGATCTGCCGAGCGGCGACGAGCGCGAACGGGTTATCCAATATGTTTACGGACGCTACGGACAACGGGGCGCGGCCATGACGGCCAACGTGATCACTTATCGAAACCGCATGGCGGCGCGCGAAATGGGCAAGGCTCTGGGATTCGACGGGGACACGCTGAAACGAATATCGGCGGCCGTAGCGACCTGGGAATTCAAAGATGAGAACGATGCGCTCGACCGGCGACTGTGCGATGCGGGCCTCGATCTGAGACATCCGCGCATACGGAAATACTTCGAGCTGTGCATGGCCGTGCAAGACCTACCGCGGCATTTGGGTCAGCACTCAGGGGGCATGGTGATTTGCGAAGGGCGACTCGATTCGGTGGTCCCGCTCGAACCCGCATCCATGCCCGGCCGCGTCGTCGTGCAGTGGGATAAAGAAGACTGTGCCGACATGCGCATTATCAAAGTGGATCTGCTGGGCTTGGGGATGATGGCGGCGCTGAAAGATTCTTTAGAACTGATCCACGATCATTACCGCGAAGAAGTCGACCTGGCGCATCTGCCGGCCGACGATCCCGCGGTATATTCCGCGCTGCAAAAAGCCGACACAGTGGGAATGTTCCAGGTCGAAAGCCGGGCGCAGATGTCTTGCCTGCCGCGCCTGAAGCCAAAGAAGTTTTATGACATCGTCGTGCAGGTCGCGATTATCCGCCCGGGACCAATCGTGGGCAACATGGTCAATCCATTTCTCAAGCGCAGACAGGGCCGCGAGAAAGTCAGCTATCCGCATCCGTCGCTAGAAACCGTGCTCGGCCGGACGCTTGGCGTGCCGCTGTTTCAGGAGCAACTGCTGCGCATGGCCATGATCACCGCGAACTTTACCGGAGGCGAAGCCGAAGAATTACGCCGCGCCATGGGTTTCAAGCGTTCCGAGGCCAGAATGAAAGTGATCGAAGAAAAACTGCGCTCCGGCATGACGCGCAATGGAATCCTGGGAGAAACACAGGAGCAGATCATCCAGTCGATTACTTCGTTCGCTCTTTACGGATTTCCAGAGTCCCATGCCGCGAGTTTCGCGCTGATTGCTTACGCCAGTGCCTACCTGAAATGCCATTACCTTGCTGCATTCACGGCTGCTCTGCTCAATAATCAGCCGATGGGTTTTTATCATCCATCGACGCTGGTAAAAGACGCGCAGCGCCATGGATTAAAAATGCTTCCCATGGATGTGACGCGATCGGATTGGAAATGCACGCTGGAACCGGCAGCCATCAGCACGCAGCATGCAGCAACCAGCTCTGCACCGTCAGTGCGCCTGGGACTGAATTATGCGCGCGGATTGCGCGAGCCGGCAGCGCAGGCATTAGTTCGTGAACGCAGCCTGACTCCGTTTACTTCCATTCAAGACCTGGCACGACGCGTGCCCGAGTTGCGCAAAGATGAATTGACGACGCTCGCGGAAATTGGAGCGCTGAATTCAGTGGCCAGCGAAAATCGCCGACTTCATCGCCGCGATGCGCTTTGGCAAGTGGAACGATCGGTGCGCTGGTCGGGACCGTTGCTGGATGAGTTGCCGGAGGAGGATGGAGAATCTCCACTTGCCGCCATGACTCAAGAAGAACGCCTGGTGGCGGATTACCGTGCGACCGGACTGACCGTCGGCCCCCATCCGATGCAGTATCGCCGGGAAGAAATGAGGCGCATGGGAATTTATCGTGCTGCCGATCTGGCGCATCTTCCAGACGGCCGGCGATTACGAATTGGCGGATGTGTCATCGCGCGTCAACGCCCGGGCACAGCCAAGGGAATGATGTTCATGAGCCTGGAAGATGAAACCGGAATCGCGAATGCAATCTTCGCGCCCGATATGCTACAGAAGAATCGCGTGTTGCTGATTTCCGAGCGCTTTCTAATGATCGAAGGAATCCTGCAGAATCAGGACAACGTGATTCACGTCCGCGCGGAGAAAGTTTCTCCGCTGCACATTACGCGGGCTGAAACAACGTCGCACGATTTTCATTAAAGCTGCTTGGGCAGAATCTTGATACGCAGCACTCGTCAGTCGGCACTCGTTACGCGTCGGCCGCCGAAAGCTTCCTGGCATTGTGACGCAGCGATCGTCCTTCGGACAATCCATAGAGCTCTTCGGCAAGATTCTTGGCGTGATCGCCAATTCGTTCCAGCGCCTGCGCGGCGAGAAGGATATCGAAATTCTTTTGCCCGCTTGGACTGTTAGGTTCGGCCAGATGCCGGTGAAACAAGGAATGGCACAGCCGGTCGACATTTGGATCGGACTGGAGGACGGTCTGGGCGTGCGATACATCCCGCTTCACAAATCCCTGATGCACCTGCTCTAGCATTTCACAAAGCAGCGAAGCCATCTCGACCAACTGGCGTGAATCGGCCGCCGGCAATTGTTCGCGGCGCGCTTGTAGCTGCATGACCGCGCTGTAGGCCAGATCTCCAATGCGCTCGAGGTCGGTAATAAATTTCAGGCAGGCGAGCAACTCACGAGCCTTGGCTTCGCCGACCCGCGTGATGGCCTCGGGAAGCTGCTCATCGATCTTGCGCTCGATCTGATCGAGTTCCTTTTCGCAATCCTTGATGGCCAGGAAGGCAAGGCGAGATCCATCGGACAGAAAGTCTTTGACATTGAAAACCGCGTCGCGCGCGATCAAGCACCCGTGCACCACCAGAGCGGTGAGTTCATCTCCGGCGAAATCTTCGCTGCCAGCGCTCGCGGCAATTGAGCGCGGAGCCGTGGGCGCGTTTCGGGACCGCGCCGGTGTCCGGCGGCGCTTTGCTCGCGGTGGGGGGGATTTCTTGGAGGGCTTTGAGGTCATGGGAAAACCGCGGGTCAAGCTCGGCACCGCCTGCCAAATCAGCACCTGCTAGCAAATTAGCATAGATCGCAAATGTGAAAGGAATGTAAATGATCGACCGCAGCGAGCTACTAGCTGGCTACTTTGAGTTTAGTCCCTCATGATAGAGAGGCGAAAAACGGCGATAAGCCTTAAATTCAAAAACCCCGAAAACGATGGCGGCGAGCGCGAGAATTACCCAGAGAATTTTCATAGACTATTCTGCTCTTTCCACTCTCCGCTGCCGGTTCCATCGGAGAGTCCGTCGCTCACTTTTTTTCCAAGACCACGACCTGTGCTTCCGCTCGTTTCGCGTCGGCTTCCTTGCCCAACCCACGATAGGCTCGCGCCAGCAATCGCCAAGCTTCGGCGTTTCGAGGTTCAGACTTGGTGAGCGCTTCGAGATCGGGCAACGCGCCGGCAAAATCCGACTGCTCAATCTGGGCCTGGGCGAGTCCAAGTCGACCATCGCTGTTGTTTGAGTCGACCAGCAGTGCTGCCTCGAACTGGTCGGCAGCATTTTTCGCGTCCTTTAGTTGCAGGTAAACATGGCCGAGCATGAGCCGGGCCGGCATCTGGCTGGGAGCAAGCTTCAAGCTCGATTCAAGTGCATCGCGCGCGCCAGCCCAATCGCCCGACTTCTGCATGGCTTCGCCCAATTCGAACGCGGCTGTGGAATCGTCAGGCCGCAACTCGCATGCCCGTTTCAAATGCGCGGCGGCTTTCGCGTACTCGCCAGCCGTGAATTCCAACTCGCCCAACTGTCGAAGAGCGGTCGGCGAATTCGGATCGAGTTCCAGCGCCTTTTCCAAAAACTGCCGGGCATCGCTCGTCCGATTATCGTCGGCAGCCAGCATGGCGTTGTGTAGCTCGTTCTGGATGGCGACTTTATCCTTGGGATCGGATAAGTTTCCCGGGAGCTTGTTCGCCTGCTCTGGCAATTTGGCTTTCCACTTTGCCATTTTGTCCTGCATCGATTTCACTAAAGCGCCATCAGCCGTGTAGAGATTCTTCAGTTCTTTGGGATCGGTATGCAGGTCGTAGAGTTCCGGTCGCGGAGCCTCGATCCATTTTGTGTTTTCGGTGCGCAATGCCCGCAGGGGAGCCCATCCCCAGCGCAGCGGATAGTCGGTCTCGCCGAAAAGTTCGCGACCTGGAGCCGCTGACTGATCAAGGAGCGGAAGGAGCGATTCGCCGTTCAATTCCGCTGGCGCCGCTATGCCGGTCGCCGAAAGGATCGTCGGTAGAATATCGGTGGTGCGCACTTGCGCATCGATCACGGTGCCGCGATGCGCGCCGCCAGCGGTCTTCAGGGTCATTGGAATGTGCAGAGTCGAATCGTAAAGAAAAAGGCCGTGGGTGTCTTCTCCGTGCTCACCAAGGCCTTCGCCGTGATCGCCGGTGACGATGATGATCGCATTGTCATAGACGCCAGATTTTTTCAGGAAGGCAATCCAGTGGGCCACGGCAGAATCGGCGTATGCGATCTCCCCGTCGTAAAGATGGTCTTTGTATTTTTCGGAAAAAGGCGCGGGCGGTTCGTAGGGATCGTGAGGATCATAGAGATGCACCCACACGAAGTGGGGTCCCGTGGGGTGTTTCTCAAACCAAGCCTCGGCGTGATTGACGACTTCCATGCCGCGGCGTTCGACGCGGCCCCAACGCTCCTTGTTTTTTCCGTCAGCATCCTTGCCATCGCCTTTAGGAAAGTTGTCGTAAAAATCGAAACCGCGATCGAGGCCGGGAGCGAGGGTGTTGCTGTCGAGAATTACGGCTCCAATAAAAGCCGCGGTGTGGTAGCCATGTTTTTTTAACAATTCAGCGGCCGTGACGTGCTGGGGGGAAAGTGGGACCGCAAAATCAGTCACGCCATGCACACTCGGCAGAAGGCCGGTGAGAATCGTGATATGCGAGGTGTTGGTGATCGGGCTGTGCGTGAAAGCCTGCGAAAAGCGAACACCGTCGCCAGCCAAGGCATCGAGCGCGGGGGTTTCGACCTGTTTGTATCCGTAGCAGCCGACGTGATCGGCGCGCAACGTGTCGATCGTGATGAGGTAAACGTCCGGAGGAGTGCTTTTTGTAGCCTGGCCCTCGGCGGCGTTTTGAAATGTGGAGATCCCTGCCAGTATCTGGACGAAGAAGATGATCACTCCCACGAGCATCGGCCGCTGTCGCATAAATGTCAGCCTATCACAGCCATTCAGCAGGATTTTTCTTTCCTCCGACAACAGAAACCGCATGCTTGTTGGCCCTGAGTGCAACCGCTGAGATAAACTGATCTCACCAATGTTCCTCTCTTTCCGCTGCTGGGTGGTGCTGTGTTTCCTTGCCGGCTCGCTCGAAGCGGTGGCCCAAACCCCTCTCAGGCCGCAGCCAAACGTGGTCCTCGTCACTATCGATACTCTGCGCGCAGACCACGTCGGCGCGTACGGGTACAAACAGATCAAGACTCCGAACATTGACGGCCTGGCGGCGGAAGGCGCTCGCTTTGAGCGAGCTTTCGCGGTTGTTCCCGTAACTCTTCCATCGCACAGCTCGATGCTGACCGGGACTTATCCGATGTTGAGCGGCATGCACGACTTCAGCGCCAATAAGCTCAGTCCTCTACAGCCCACGATGGCATCGGTTCTAAAACAAGCTGGCTACCGGACGGGCGCGGTGATTGCAGCCGCAGTCCTCGATTCACGTTTCGGCCTGAATCAGGGATTCGATTTCTATTACGATCACTTCGATTTCAGCCGTCTTGACGAAGCGAATCTCGACGAAATGGAACGTCCGGGAAACGCCGTCGCCGATGTGGCACTGGACTGGCTAGCAAAGAATTCAGACAAGAAGTTTTTCCTGTGGATGCATCTCTACGACCCGCATTTTCCCTACAATCCGCCGGAGCCGTACAAGACGGAGTATGCGGCGCGGCCCTACGACGGCGAGATCGCTTTCGCGGATGAACAAGTTGGCCGTCTTTTGCGATTCCTGAAAGAAAAGGAGATTTACAAGAACACCGTGATCGTCCTCTGCGGAGACCACGGCGAAAGTCTCGGTGAGCACGGCGAAAAGACGCACGGCTTCTTCATCTACAACGCCACGATGCATGTCCCACTGATCATTCGGCTACCCGAAAGCACGTCGCCGCGTGTAGTCGCAGATCCGGTTTCGCTCGTCGATCTGATGCCAACGGTTTTGTTGGCGGCCGGCCTTGAGGTGCCGGCACAAGTGCAAGGACACAGCTTGCTCACTGAGCTTCGGGGCCAGGCGACGGAGAGCGACAATCACGATCAATCTGTTTCTGTCGCTGTCACGGCCGCGCGCGATCGCGCTCTCTACGGAGAAACCTACCTGCCGCGAATCCACTTCAACTGGAGTGAGCTGCGTGGATCGGAGAACGCGAAGTATCATTTTATCGATGCTCCGAAGCCCGAGCTGTACGACCTGGCGAATGATCCAGGCGAAACGCACAACATCGTGACCGACAAGAAAGCAGTCGCCGAAGCGATGCGCGCCAAGTTGGTAGATCTGATCCGCGATTACAGTGCCGGCAAAGAAATGGCGGAAAACACCGGCCTGGATCCCGCGCTCATGGAGCGATTGAAAGCCCTGGGCTACGCCGCATTTTCCGGTGGAGGCGATCCGACCATCAGCAGCCGGGATCTCCCCGACCCAAAGGATCGGATCGCAACCTACGAACTGATCTCCGACGCCATCGCCGACAGCCAGCACGGCCGCTATCGGGAGGCGATCGACAAACTGAAGGTCGCATCCAAGACCGAACCCAACTTGGTCCCTGCGCATTATCTGCAAGGCCTGGATTTTTATCGTCTCCAGATGTTTCCGGAAGCAATCGACGAACTGCAAAAAACTGTGCAGCTTAGCCCTGACTATGCGCTCGCAGTTTTTAATCTCGGCATGGCGCAGGCGCATGCGGGCCAGATCGACGCCGCCATCGCAACCCTGCAACACGCTCTGCAACTTGATTCCACCAACTTCGAGGCCGCATTCAATCTGGGAGTGGCCTTCCTGAAGAAACAACAATTCGATCTCGCCGCCGATGCCTTCCGTCAATCGGTCACGATTTATCCCGACCTGGCGCGCGGACATCACGCTCTCGGCGAGACTCTGCTCTACATGAACAAAGTAGACGCGGCCGTGGCGGAGTTGCGCCGCGCCGTGGAATTGGCGCCGCAAGAGCCGGCCATACACGAGTCTTTGGCCAAGGCGTTGAGGGCCAAAGGTCTGGGAGCAGAGGCGGATGAGGAAACGCGGCGCGCGCAACAACTGGCTCCGCAATAGCCGCATGGTCACGCACTCAAATTGGCGGGCCGGTCTGGTTCTCGGCGTGGTCACTTTCCTGATCTCTGCAACAGCGGTCACCGCCGAAACATCTGGCAAATTGGCCGCCAAACCAGTGGCGAGGGCGGTGCCGCAATCGAGCGCTGGTCGGCAGACTGCGGCACGGCCCAGCGTCATATTAATCACGATCGACACGCTGCGCGCCGATCACGTCGGTTGCTATGGTGCAAAAACGGTGAGGACTCCGACGCTGGATGCGCTCGCGCACAACGGCGTTGTTTTTGAACGAGCGCTCTCTCAAGTTCCGCTGACGTGGCCTTCGCACGCTGTGATCCTCACTGGAACTTATCCTTTTCAGAACGGCGTGCGGGATTTCACCGGCGAGCCGCTTGGGCCCCAGTTCCGCTCGGTCGCGCAGGCTTTTCAGAAAGCCGGCTACAGCACCGGAGCCATCGTGAGCGCCTTCGTCCTCGACCGCAGCTGGGGATTGGCGCGGGGCTTCGACTTCTATGACGATGCGTTTTCGGCGGAGACCTTCGAGAAAAAAGATGCCGGACTCGTGGACCGCCGCGCCGGCGAGAGCGTCTCTCGTGCGATCGATTGGCTGAAAAAGAATCCGCGTCGTCCGTTTTTTCTCTGGCTGCATCTCTACGATCCGCACAGCCCGTACGATCCTCCGGAACCATACCGCACGGAATACGCCAGCCGCCTTTACGACGGCGAAATCGCCTACGCCGATCATGAACTGGACCGCTTGATGGTCTGGCTTAAACAAAATCACCTGTATGACTCATCGCTGATTGTCGCGCTCAGTGATCACGGTGAGTCGCTTGGCGAACACGGCGAAGACGAGCACGGATTCTTCATTTACAACTCGACCGCGCACGTGCCGCTTATCGTCAAACCGCCTGCTGCAAGCGGCATTGCGGCAGGACGCCGTCGCGAGCCGGTCGAAACGACGGCGGTGGGCCCGACGCTCTTGCATCTGGCAGGAGTGAGGGATCCGATTGAGAAACAGTTTCAATCGCAGACACTGTTGCGCGCGAAGGCGGATGCCAAATCAGAGGGGCCATTACAAAACAAATCCGAGCCAGCCTACAGCGAGACCTTTTACCCCTTCAGTTCCTTCGGCTGGAGTCCGCTGCATGCGCTTGAAAGCGAGCGCTTTCACTATATCCAGGCGCCCAAGCCCGAACTTTATGACCTCGACGCCGATCCCGGAGAAACGAAAAACATAATCTCCGACCAGCCCGCCACCGTTGCTGTGCTACAAGAAAAAATGCAGTCTCTCTTAGCACAGAACCCATTTGCTCACCAGGACGCAACATCTGGGAATTTGAGCCCGGACGCGCAAGACAAACTCCGCGCTCTCGGCTACTTCGGATTTCGCGCTGCCGTCTCGCCCGAGTCGCTCAAACAAGGTCTTGCTGATCCCAAGGATAAGCTGTGGGAGTTCAATACCATTCTGAAAGCAGAGGACTCTTTTCAGCGCGGCGAAGACGACAGAGCGGAAGCGCTTTTGACCGATATCCAGCAAAAAGATCCGCAGATCTACGTGATCCCTTTTCTGCTGGGCGAATCTGCTCTGCGACGGCAGGACTGGACCAAAGCAACGGACGAATTAAATCGCTGCCTGGAACTTAATCCTAATTTTGACAACGCCATGACGGGACTGGCACGCGCACTGGCAAAACTCGGCCGCGCGGATGAAGCAAGAGGCTGGCTTAAGAAGGCGCTGCAAAGTAACCCACAGAATTACCGTGCGTGGTATCAGACTGGCTTGCTGGACGCTACCGACAATCCAGCCGCGGCCCAGGCTGCGTATGAGAAGACGATCGCCATTCAGCCAAACTTCTCAGCCGGCCAACGCGAACTGGGGATGCTTCTGTTTCAACAAAAGAACTACTCAGCCGCGGCGCTTCACCTGGAGAAGACGATCACCCTCGGGCTCGAAGACGCGCGGCTGCACAATTACCTCGGTATTTGCTACAACCACACGAATCGAACGCCGAAAGCGGTTCGCGAATTTCGCCGCGCAATTGAACTGGATCCCAAACTAGCGGAGGCTCACCTCAACCTCGCCTTCGCCTACCAACTGCTTCACCAATCGAAAACCGCGAGCGACGAATACACAACAGCCTGCAAGCTCGACGGTTCATTCTGCAAATATGTTCCTGCAAACTGAGTTACTGCCCGCGGCTCCCGAGGAGGCGCTGCGCCGTGGCTTGCTCCCGGTCGGCATCGGCCTGTTGCCCCAGTTGCACGTAGGCATCTGCCAGGAAACGGTGCGGCTCAGGCGATTTGGGCTGCAACTCGGCGGCCGCCAAAAGATTCGGGACCGCTGCAGCCGGATTCCCCGATAAAGCCAGCGCCCGCCCCAGCAGTAAGTGCGCGCTATAGTGCTTGGGCCGGATTGCAATCACTTTCTCGTATTCCGGAATGGCATCCGTAAGACGATCCAATCGTGCGTAGGCTGTCGCCAGAGACAGATGCGCTTCGGGCCAATTCGGAGAGCGCGCCACTGTGGTTTCAAACTGCACAGCCGCTCCGGCAAAATCTCCCGTCTCGAACAGCGCCGACCCCAACTGATATCGCGGAACGGTGAGATCCGGCCGCATCTCAACCGCCTTGCGCAGGATGGGCAGCGCTCTCTCGTACTCATGCATCGACGTCAAAGCCGTGCCAAGTTGCAGGTAGGTGATCGGCAGCGAAGGCTCCAGTTCGATCACCTTCTCCAGCAGCGGAACAGCTTCCTGAAAATGCGTTTCTTCTTTGGCCATTTCGGCGCGGTGCAACAGGTTCACGACCTCGACTTTATCCTTGGGATCGGCGCCTGTGTCTTTGATTCCAGGCATCGCCGCAGAAGTGGAATCGGTGGCCACATATCCCAGGGCATTGAGTCTCTCCTGTAACCCGGGATCGGCGGCCACTTTGGGGGCTTCTTTCGTCGTACTGGTCTTCTCGCGGAAGGCGTCGAGTTGGCTGGCGAGCGTGTTGGTTACTGCGGCGGAAGAACCCGACAGATTGTGAGTGGCATTTGGGTCATTGCTCTGGTCGTAGAGTTCCTTCCGCGGAGCATCGACAAAAAGATACTTTCCCGTCCGCAGCGATCGCAGCGAACTCCACCCGAACGTGCGATGCGGATAATCGCTCTCGGCATATGCTGGACGATCATTAGCAGGACGATCATTAGAATGAGACGGCGCAGCTGCCACTGGATTTGCATCTGACTTCGTTGCGCCTGGCTTGGTCTTAGACGGCACCGGCCGGATCAGCGTGAGCAGGGACTCACCCTGCACCTGCCTCGGCACTTCAATTCCGGCAGCGTCAAGGATCGTCGGCAAGACATCGACCAACCCGGCGCGTTCGTCGACGCGTGACCCGGCCGAGCGCCCGCGCGGCAACTTGAAAAGCAGCGGTACATGAATGGTCTCATCGTAGAGAAAAATTCCATGCGTCGTTTCGCCATGGTCTCCAAGGCCTTCGCCATGATCGGCCATTAGGGCGATCAAGGAGTCGTCGAACAGTCCGCGGAGGCGGAGCCATTTGAAGAACTGGCCGAGCGCTGCATCGTCGTACGCAATTTCTCCGTCGTAGGGGGTCGAAGCGTACCGCGTTTTATACGGCTCCGGAGGATCGTAAGGATCGTGCGCGTCGTAGAGATGAATCCAGACAAAAAAGGGGCCGTCGTGATGCTCGGTGAGCCAAGCCAGGGAGTGGCCGATGACTTCGCCACCACGGCGTTCGATGGCCTGATAGCGGTCTTCATCGGGCCGACGGCGATGGAAGCCAGCGTCGTAGGTATCGAATCCGCGCTCAAAGCCGGGGGCGGATCGCGTTTCCGGATCAAGGACCAGAGAACCGACGAAGGCCGCCGTGTGATATCCACGGCTGTGAAAAATGTCAGGACCGTAGGGTAGGCCGGGTGCGAGCGGGACGCCAAAATCGTTGACCTGATGAAACTGAGGATAGGTTCCGGTAAGAATAGTCGCATGCGAGGCCGTGGTGAGCGGAACCTGCGAGTAGGCGCGAGTGAAAATCACCGACTGACGGGCTAGCGCGTCTAGGTTGGGGGTCAAGCCGCGCTTGGAACCGAGAAAACCCATGCGGTCAGCGCGGGTGGTGTCGAGCGTGATTAGGATGACGTTGGGGGATGCTGTCTTTTGTGGCGGAGATTTGGTTTGGGACTCCGCAACCGTGGTGGCGATAGTGCAGGCGACCAAGAGGACGAGGCACAGCCGACGGCGCAGGAAAAGCATAGAGTAGCAAAAGTTTATCATCCACAGGTTTGGCCGAAGGCGGGTGCGACGGGCACGGGGACAGTCTCAGTGAGGCGCAGCGACGGAACTGTCTTGCAGCCGCTTTAAGGTTTCGCGCGCCTTTTGAGAATAGGGAGAATCTGGGAAGGCTTTGAGATAGGACTCGAGCTGGCTGATGGCTTCGGGAGTGCGCTTCTGCTGAAGATAGAGATTGACCAGTTGCAGATAGGCTTGCGACATTTTGGGATCGATTTGCAGCGCGCCCAGCAGACTTTTTTCTGCCAGTTCCGGGCGATTGGTGCGAGAGTAGAGAGATCCCGCGAGGAAATGGCCGAAGGCGGAGTCGGGCTGGCGCTGCAAGCCTTCGCTGATCTGGTGTTCGGCCTCAGGATAGCGCTGAGTGAGCAGAAGCACGTTGGCGAGATTGAAGTAGGCTTCGAAATCATTCTGATTCGTCTTGAGGGCAGCTTCAAATTGGGTTTCAGCATCGGCAAACTGCTGGCGTGAAAGGTAGGCCGAGCCGAGATTGTTGTGCGCGGGATAGTAATTGGGAGAATAGGTCAGTGCCTTCTGGTAGTGCTCGATGGCGTCGTCGATCTTGCCCTGATGGTCGGCTTCGACGCCTTTGTCGAATTCCTTCAGGGTCTTTTTCGGGAACTGCCGGTTGTAGTCAACCGGATCGATCAGGTATGGATTGCTGCCCCCAACGCGTCCCGGCAGAGGATCTTTCTTGGTGCTGGCGCGGGGAACGAGAGTCAGATTCACGATGTTCATGGTTGACGTATCGGGGTTCAGATCCGTGGTCTCGCTGACAGGTTCGTAGGCTTCGTCGTTGACCGAAACTCGGTACGAATTGGCGATCAATTGGTAGAAGCCGAAACGCCCCTGGTCATCGCAGTAGGCGCTGCCCACGGGAGATCCCCGCATCTCCAGCGAAACCAGCACGGGGTGGGTAGGAAAGTCTCCCCGCAATACCCGGATGTTCCCAATAATTTTTCCGTATTGGTTGATCTGGGCGGAGAGTCGCTGGGAAATGACGAAGGACGCAAATAGCGCCAGGCAAAGCAGAAAGCGGGCGTTCCTCTCCATGGCCTCACCCCGCAAAAGAATACCACCGGAAAAGCAAAAAGGGCTTGCCCCCGAACCGCAGGAACAAGCCCTCAAAACAGCCAGTTTCGGTTAGAAGCTGAACTTCACGCCGAACTGTAGCTCGCGCGGATTCAGTGTGGCTTTTGCCTGACCGAACTGGACGCGAGTGTAATTGTTGTTTGCTCCTCCGCCTACAGCAGCGAGCAGGAAGTTGGCACGGTTGAATACGTTGAAGCCGTTGGCGTCGAACTTCATGTGGACTCTTTCAGTGATATTGAAGGTCTTCGACAACGTCATATCCGCGTACCAGGCTCCGGGGCCCACAAACGAGTTGCGCCCCAAGTTACCCACGCAGGCCAGACAGGGAGCGGAGAACGTTACTCCCGGTGAAGCGTACTGGTAACTTGTGGTGCCGTCTGGGTTCGAGATTTTTGTCCTTCCCCATCCATTAGCCCACGAATCATGCGAGACGCCGCCGATCCGCGAGGAGGTCGAATTGGGTCGGTCGTTTTGGCCACCATCCAGGTTGAAGTCACCACCGATGTTTACGCAGTTATTGGGAACATCAGCCGCGGTACAGGGGAACGGACCATTCGCGAGATTTTGTGAACCGGGTTCGATGAGATTTGACCCCGACGAGATCGTGGGCTCCCAATGCGCTCCAGACTGGAATGCCCAGATGCCGTTGTAGGACCAGCCGCCCAGAATCACGCCAGCCGCGCCCTTCAGGTTCTGCCCGGGCAACTGGTAGACGTAGTTGAGAACCAGCCGGTGCCGGATGTCGTAGATCGAGTCGCCGCGATCCAGCCCCGGATCCGTGTTCGTCGTGGTGTACCCTTCACCGGCAGCCGTACCGTTGGCGGTCGTGGCGCCGCTGTGCCAAGTCGAGCCGTTATCGATCGAGTGGCTATAAGTGTAGTCGAGGTTGAAGAGCAACCCGTGGGACATCTGGCGCTTGATCGATCCCTGGAGCGAGTTGTAGTTGGAGTTGACCGCATTCTCCCAAACACGCAGCTTGAGATAGTTCGGGTTCAATCGGCCACCCGTGCCCGTCCGCAGGATGCCGAGGTTGTCGGTGACCTGAGCGCCATCTGGCAACTCCGTTCCGGGTTCGCGGTTCACATCTTCCGCTCGAAACAGCTTGTGGCCGGCGGTCCCCACATACTTCACGTCTACTACGGTCTTGGGCAGGATTTCACGTTGAATACCGAAATAGAAGTTGTACACGTACGGATCGCGCACACCCGACGGGAAGATGACTCCGGTCAGGTTGGCCTTGTTGGGATTGCTTGGATCCCAGCCGGTGATGTTGCCAATAGCCTGCGGCTGCCCGGCAGGACCCTGATTGGGATTGGTTGGCGGTCCGGTGAACGTCGGAGCTACCGCCGGGTTCTGATTGCAAACACCTGTCGGAGGTCCACCGGTGCAGGTGGAAGGCCCGTAAACTACGTCGTTTCCTTGTTGCCCTACGCCGCCGCCGAGGATCTCGTCGAACGAATAGTAGGGGAGATTCCAGCGCGAGTTTGAAAGCGGGTTGTAGAGTGTGCCTTCGTAGGCCACACCGAAGCCACCGCGAATCGAAGTCTTGCCGTCACCAAAAACGTCCCAGGCAAAGCCGACGCGAGGCCCGAAGTTATTGTGGTCGCCTTGTCCCAAGTTGGGGGACGGGGCGAAACCGCCCGGACCGCAACCGGATCCGACGAGAGGAACCAACGACGGATTGACCGTGGTGCAATCGTAGGTCACGCCGTTAATCGTACCGATCGTTCCTTGAGGCACGTTGGAATTCCTGATCTGATCAACCAGATTTGATCCCGGACCGACGATGAAGGTGGTGGCGTAATTGCCTTCTTCCTGGTGGCGCTGATAGAGGTCATAGCGCAGGCCGAGGTTCAGGGTCAGACGCTTGGTGACTTTCCAGTCATCCTGGAAGTAGGCGCCGAATTCCAGATTGCGCCAGTGGCGAAAATTATCCGACAGTTGAGCAGATGGATTCGGGTTGTAGGAAGACACCGGGCATGGTGCTTTGCAGATCCCGGGGTCGACGCCGTTGACTTGCAGATATGGTGAATCGGCGGCGAAATGGACCTGATCGTAGAAGTAGTACGACGGGCGAGCGATGTTGAACTCGCTGTTTTCGATGTTGCGCCGGAAGTCCACGCCTGCCTTCATGTTGTGGTTTCCGTGGCTGATCGAAACCATATCCGAATAGGTGTATATGTTCTCCTTGAACGCCTGCGGATAACCGTTATAGGAACCGAAGAAAGCCGTACCATCCGCGAAGCCGATGGCCGGCACGCCGGGATCCTTGACGGTGTCGATCGTGTTGTTTTGCGTGTAGCCGACCCGCAGTTCATTCAGGATGGTCGGGCTGAAGGTGTGTACCCAGCTCAACGAACCGGTCGGAAACAGATTCCTGGTCGGTTGGGCAAAGCCCCGAGCGCATGATGAAGTCGGGCAAGCGCCAAACGAGTCGGTCTCGCGCAGATAGTTAAAATTGACGTACGCGCGGTTGTTGGCGTTCCAGTTGTAGTCCAACCGGATGGAACCTTCTTTGCCGTTGAACAGATTGCCCAAACTCTGCGTTTGCGTGCCGAATGTCGACACGCTGGTCTCTTGGATCGAAGTCGTGCCTCGGCCCGCCAGCAGCGTTCCATTCTGCGCGACAGGTTTATTCACGCAAGTGGTGGCCCCCAGATTAGTCACATCCGTGGCCGTCACACCGAAGATGGAGATCAGCTTCTGGTGTTGCAGAGTGGTATAACCGCCGAAACCATTGTCTAGACAGAGAGCGTTCGAATAATCGATGACATTGGTTGTGGGGTTCGTGAAGTAGGCGTCCGCGGTTAGGCCAGTCGACTGACCCGGATTTTGCGGAGCAAAATTGCTATACAGCAACGCCGCCGTCGAGTTCAGCCCCGAATTATTGTTGGCATCGATAACCGCAGTGCGCCATGCAGCCGACTCCTGCGTAATAGTCGTCGGCACTGCGTCAGAAGAGAACCTGTCATCCTGCAAGGACAAAAAGAAGAACATCTTGTCCTTAATGATCGGGCCGCCGAAAGTGAGGCCGAACTGATTGAAGTGTAAGGGCGCCCTGGCCGCGCCAAAATCATTGTTGAAGAAATAGTTGGCATCGAGAGCATTGTTGCGGATGTATTCCCACCCGCTGCCGTGCCAGGCATTCGTACCCGACTTGGTTACCAGATTGACCGTGCCACCGGCGCTGCTGCCGTATTGGGCCGACAGGTTCAGTCCAAGTTGCTGGAATTCTTCGACCGAGTCTTCGATTGGCGTATTGACCACGCCGCCGCTCAATCCTTTGTTCGATACTCCGTTGACGAGGAACCCGTTGAAGTCCTCGCGGAGGCCGTTAACGACCGTGTCGTGGCCGTTCTCGAAGTCAACGCCCATCACGTTCACGGCGCCAGTGCTCAACTGCATCAAGTCGAACACGTTGCGACCGTTCAGGGGCAGGTTATTGATCTGCGTGGAACTGACAGTCGTAGAGAGTTTGGAATCTTCGGTATTGACGTTCGATGCCGCGCCCGTGACCTCGATAACTTCCGAGGCCTTACCGATCTGGAGTTTGACGTCGACGTGCGAAATCGTACCTGCATTGATCGTCACGCCATTGTCGGTGAAGCCCTTAAAGCCAGCAGCCTCGACCGAAATCTTATAAGTGCCGGGCGGGAGTTCCTTCACGCTGTAGTTGCCACTGGAGTTGGTCGTGGCGAAAACGCTCAGATCGGTCGCAGAATTCAGGACCGTGATTTTGGCGTTGGCAATCGCAGCGCCGGTCGGATCGGTCACGGTACCGGCAAATTGTCCATATTGAACTTGGGCGAATGCGCTGAACGCGAGAGCCAGCACGGCTAGGACTACAAGGCAGAACTGCAATCTTTTCATTGACCTACCCCCTCAGAACTTGGAACGTAGTTATTTGTTATGCACGGGACCTTACTGCGAAACGTTGCCGGGGCGCCCCAACAGCAGACCGACACCCGCCATCAAACTAGTGCTTTCGGGGTAGAGAGGCACTTGGGGAGCCAAACCATAGCTGCCAATGTTTCAATGACTTACGATAGTAATTGGCGCGTCAATTATGAATAACAGTAGATTAAAATTGGGAAGAATACAGAATTTGGTATGTGTCTGGAGTCTCAAACTGAATGTCATGGGTTGGGGAGTGGAATCGACGCTCTTGACGCCGAAACGGGAGTCATCTCGCGGCGGAGTTCCTGGCCACGACCCCGCGGCCCTCGCCAATCACAACCTCCTGATCCGCCGGTTCTGGCCCCAGCTTGTCGACCAGTCCGCTAGGCCAGCGGACGACGATTGACTCGACTCTGGTCGCCGCACCCAGGCCAAAGTGAACCCGCGGGTCGCTCGAACTCTCGAAACTGCTGCCGGCGCGGACTTCAGCATAGCGAGTCACGCCTTCCCCGTTGATCTGGACAGCGATCTCGACCTTCGCGCCGAAACCGTCGCGATTTGACTTGCTGCCGATGGTCTTGATTCGCAGCCAATGACCGACCGACGGCACTTCGTTCCGGAGCAGTACTGGAGAGCCGTCCAGGTTGGTCATCAGCAGGTCCTGACGGCCGCGATTCCAGAAGTCGGCGGTCAACGCGGCACGGCCGACATATTTTTTAGCCAAGGCACCGCCCGCCTTCTCGCCCACTTCTTCAAACCTTCCGTTTTTCAGGTTGTGAAACAGAAACGGGCGCTCAGCATAACCCACTCCGAACGACTGCCCCTCAACCTGCGGATCGACGTGGCCGTTCGCGATGAAGATGTCCGGCCAGCCATCGTTGTCGTAGTCGAGAAACTTCGCGCCGAACCCCAGATAGGGATTGCTGATGGCGCCAATCCCGGCCGCTCCCGCGAGGTCGGTGAACTCCCCGTTGTGATCGTTCTGATAGAGGTTGTTGTCGTCGTCCGAAAAATTGGTCTTGAGGATATCGGGCCAGCCGTCGCGATCGTAGTCGTCGGCGTCGATGCCCATCCCGGCCTGCTCGTGTCCGTCGGAACTATAAGCCAGTCCCGCCTCGGCCCCAACTTCGGTGAAGCCGCCTTTGCAATTGTTGTGATAAAGCAGGCTCGGAGAAGAATCGTTGGCCACGTAGAGATCGAGGCAGCCATCCTTGTCGTAATCAAGCCAGAGTATGCCGAGACCGTAGTAGCTATCGGGATCGATTCCGAGTTTCTCGGTGACGTCGGTAAAAGTACCGTCGCCGTTGTTGTGATAGAGGCGGTCGCGAGCGCCTTTGAGTCCGCGCGGGCCGCAGTTCACGGGGATGCCGCGATACTGGCAGAAGACCCCACTGCCAAATTTCGGCAGATTGTTGATATCGACGTCGACATAGTTGGCAACATAGAGATCGAGGTTGCCGTCGTTGTTGTAGTCTCCGAAAGCTGCGCTCGTGCCCCAGCGATCGGCGTTGGCAACGCCTGCCTTGGCAGTGACATCCGTAAAGGTTCCGTCGTGATTATTGTGGTAGAGCGCTGAACCGTGGAAGCCCGTGATGTACACGTCTTCCCAGCCGTCGTTGTCGAAATCGCCGATGGCTATGCCATAGCCCCAGCCGCAGAATTTCATCCCTGACTTTGCCGAGACGTCGGTAAACGTTCCGTCGTGATTATTGTGATAAAGGCGCGGCGGATGGCATTTGCCGGCGCGGTAATCGGCAATCGTCGAACCATCGACGAGAAGAATGTCCATCCAGCCGTCGTTGTCGTAGTCGAATGCGGCCGCGCCACCACACTGCGTCTCCAGGATGTAGAGCTTCTCGAGACTGCCGCAGGTGAGGTGGAAGTCAATCCCCGCTGCCCGAGTTACATCTGCAAATAGTGGCGGATAGGCGGAAGCTTTTGCAGGAGACTTGGTGTCAGTTTTTTGTGGCGAGCCTTGACTCGCTGGAACTGTAGTCTGGGAACTGCCCAGAACTGTCAACAGAATGATCGACAGAATCAAGGCTGTGGTCCCGAGCAGCAGCCTATATATTTTTATTGTGTCGATGGACATCACTGGTCGCGCCCGGTCGCCATGCCGGCAGCAGCCGGCTGAGCTTTTTTCAACTCGGCGAAGGTTTCGCGTTCGTGCCTGGCGTCTTCTGTCTTTCCAAGTTTCTCGAGAACGCGGGCTAGTTGATAGTGAGGGCTCGGATCCTTCGGATTCAGATCGATTGCCTTGCGCAATGAAGACTCCGCCGGCGCTGCCTGACCCGCCAACGCCTGCGCCTTGCCGAGGTTATACCAGACATCTGGATTCGCCGCGTCCAACTGCGCCCCACGCTCGAGATAAGTCACAGCGGCGTCGTATTTGCCACCACCGAGCAGGGCGCGTCCCAACTCATAAACGGTAGCGGGGCTCTCGCCGGATCGCCGTAACTCTTCTTTGTATTCGGCGATGGCTTCGTCGTTGCGTCCCAGGCTGAAATACGCAAAGCCCAAGTGATAGTGGCCAAGCTTGATCGAAGGATCGAGCTTCAAGCTGGTCTTAAATTCGTCGATCGCCTGCAGGCTGCGATTCGAGTTCAGATACGCTCGCCCGAGCAAGATATGCGCCTGCGCGTTCGAAGGATCGAGCTTGATCGCCGCTTCGAGTTCGTCGGCCGCACCCGCGTAATTCTCTGTGCTCAGCGAGACCAGCGCCAGGTCGAAATGCGTCGACGAATCTTTCGGATCTAACTCCCGCGCCCTCGAGAGTTGCTCCTTCGCTTGCTTCGCGTCTCCGCTTTTGAAATAGGCAATGCCGAGGTAGTGTCGTAATTCCGCATCTCGCGGCCAGCGCGACACCGCCTGCTGGCCGAGCAAAACCGCATCCCGCAATTGTCCGGATTGCAACTGGTTGAGCAGTTTGTTCCGAGTCTGGGCCGCGGTGAGGGGTCGCTCCTGCGCGAGCATTGGCGAGCAGATCAGACAGAGTGCAACGGCGATAACCGCGATGGCGGTACATCGCTGCAAGAACCGTGAATTTGGTTTCGGGCTGCTTATTTCCGGGCTCCGCATTCCTTTAATGCCGCGTTGACTCCATTGCGACGACTCGGATTCTAGCGGCCGAGGTCGCGCCTTTCTTCCCACCGCTTTTATTCCAACCACGGCATCGTTTAGCATCGTCTGGAGCAATCGTATCTTCTTTGCTCAGCCAGCCGCAATGCAGCAGACGGCCGAGCTTCTCGCAGACTGGAGCCTTCACGGGAATCATCATGGACGCCTCTGAATTTCTTCGTATGTTCAGTTACGATCACTGGGCGAATGGGGAATGCATCGGGGCGATGCGCGCCGCCAGTTCAGTTTCTGCCGACAGCATCGGTCGCATGGCCCACATTCTCTCCGCGCAGAAGCTCTGGCTAGAACGCATTCTCGGCCATCCTCAAAGCTTGGCTGTCTGGCCGACTTTGAGCATCGACGATTGCGCGGAGCTGTCGGAAGAGATGTTCCCGGCGTGGCGGAAGTATCTGGCCGATTCGACGACTACGCCCTCGGGGCTCGACGCGGAAGTCGAATACCGAAACACCCGGGGCGAAGCGTGGTCCAATCGTGTTGAAGACATCTTGACCCACGTCCTGTTCCACTCGGCTTACCATCGCGGACAAATCGCATTGCAGATGAGAGCCGCCGGATTGACTCCGGCGCCGACTGACTTCATCCACGCCATACGTCAGGGTCTGGTGGAGTAGACGGGCAAAATGCAGATTCCTCACTTCGTTCGGGATGACAAACGTTTATAGGGCTGAGGCTCCTTCAAGTCTTCAGTGAAGAAGATTGAGGCGCGTGGGCCTGCTATGCGTCATGTTAATTACTAACCGTGGTGCTAACTATGGACCGTGGATCCATCTTGCGAGTCTGGCTGCCGCTGGCCTTTGGTGTGTTCGCCATCGGCGCCATATTTCGATCCGTCCCAGAACCACGCGGCTGGATGCCCATCGCCGGCTTAGCGGTAGCACTTTTCGGCTTAGCTGGAGTGATTGTCTCCCGCTATACGCTCGGCCGGTCATTCTCGGTCGCTGCCAAAGCGACGGCCTTAGTCACAACCGGAATCTACTCGCGAATTCGCAATCCAATCTATGTTTCCGGAATGTTTGTTATTGGCGGAGCTATCCTCATGATGAGGCGTCCCGCGTTCCTCGCGATCCTGGTGATCATAATTCCGCTGCAGATCATTCGGGCCCGCCGCGAGGCAACTGTCCTGGAAGCGACTTTCGGCGATGCCTATCGTGAATATCGCAAACGCACGTGGTTCTGAAGATCGGGTTCTTAAGGTCAGGGTCGCGTGACTCGATGGGGCATGTGGCTGCTATCATTTCAGCGATGAAAGCAGCGCCGACAAAAATTCTCGTCGTACTCTTCTTCCTCTTACTCTTGAGTCTTTTGCCAGGGTCCAGCCTGAACGCCGCCGAGGAGCCGAAACTCAATCCACTGCCCGCCGCGGTGTCGAACAACGCCGTTGCCATTTCGCATGACGAAGGCGGACCGCGCATCTTCTCTTTCATGGGCATCGGCCCGAAGAAAACCTGGGACTCGATCACTACCGCAACCTATGAGATGGATCCGAGCATCGGGAAATGGGAGGAAAGGCGGCCCGTCCCCGGAGTGGCCGGACGCCTGGCAGCGTCGGCGATCGCCCTTCACGACCAGGTCTTCATCTTCGGAGGCTATGTCGTCGACGCGGACGGCGGCGAGCACACAGTCTCTGACTTGAACGTTTTTGTTCCCGTGGAAAACCGTTACTATCGCGGCAAAGATATTCCTGTACCCGTCGATGACGCCGTGGTTGGCGTTTTTCGCGACCGCTATATTTTCCTGATCGGCGGGTGGTCCACGATCACCGGCGACGCCGTCAGCAACGTCCAAATCTACGACACCGACCGAGACGTCTGGATGGAAGGCACACCTATCCCCGGCACTCCTGTCTTCGGCCATGCCGGCGGGATCGTCGGCGATACCATCGTGTATGTTGACGGAGCCTACAAAAATCCAGCTGGCCCGAATCCGAAATATGTCGCATCCGACGAATGCTGGATGGGCAAGATTCCAAATGCAAAGAAGGCCGACATCACCAAAATTCGCTGGACGCAACTAACCGCGCATCCCGGGAAGGCGCGCTACCGCATCGCCGCCGGCGCCGGACCATTGGACAAGAAATCAGAGAGAATCTATTTCTCCGGGGGCTCTGACAATCCCTACAACTTCAACGGCATCGGCTACAACGGGCAGCCCGCCGAACCTTCACCGGTCACGTTCGCTTTCAATGCCCGTGCCAGGACCTGGGAAACGATCACTGAAAACACGCCGGAGCCGACCATGGACCACCGCGGGCTGCTGGTTTCACGGCACGGACTGATCATGGTTGGAGGGATGGAAAAAGGTCAGCAGGTTACGCCGAAAGTGACGGTAGTGAAACCGGCGCACTGGCAGTAAATCATTTGAAGACGGGCGAGCCGGTTATCTCGCACGCGCTAGCACGAGCGTGATGTCGTCCGGCTGCTCTTCTTCTCCAATCCAGTCGTTCACGGCGCCGGCAACAATTTCGGTAATGCGTTCCAGCGGCAAATGCCGGTTCGCCCGCACTAATTGGATCAGCCGCTCTTCGCCAAATTCGCCATAGTCATTTTCCGGCTCGGTCACTCCATCGCTATAGGCAATCAGCAAATCGCCTGGGCGAAGGTGCACGGTCGCTTCCGGGAAACTCAGATTGTCGAAAAGCCCAACTACCGTCCCGCCGCAATCGAGCAGATGCGACGATCCATCGGCTGAAATCAGGATCGGCGGCAAATGACCGCCATTCGCATACGTAAACCCGCGTGTGGCTCCGTCGTACATGGCCACGAGCAACGTCGCGTATTTCGCGTCTGGAGTGCTTTCATAAAGCTGATGGTTCAGCAGAGTCAGCAGCGCCGCCGGAGACACATCTCTCCGTGACTCCGCCTCTGACGCCAACATCAGTGCTGAGCCGCCGGCGGTAATGGCAACGGGCTCGCGCAATGAGGGTGCGTCCTCGAAGCTGTAAGCTCGGACGGCCGAGTGAATCGTCGCCATCAGCAGCGCCGCCGAGATTCCTTTGCCACTGATGTCGCCGACCGCCAAGATCATCTTGTCGGAATTGAGAGCCAGAAAATCGTAGTAGTCTCCGCTGACCGTTCGCGCAGGACGGCAAAAGCCGTGCACTTCGAGCGTATCAAGTTGCGTGATCAACTTCGGATAGAGCTGCGCCTGCACTTCTTGGGCAATCGCCAGCTCGCCTTCGAGACGCTGCTTTTCTTTCTGCTCAAGCACCAGTCTTTCGATCGACGTAGTCATCGAATTAAAGGAGTTCGACAACGTCGCCAGCTGGTCGCTCGACCGCACCGCGATGCGATGACTGAAATCGGCGCGATTGATGTGCTTGGTCGCGTCGTAGAGCTGACCGACAGCCGCCGTGATCGTGCGTGTCAGCTTGATCCCTACGAAGAGGGCCAGAAATTCGATGATCAGGAACACAACCGCGATCGACCAAAGGATCAGTTCGATTCCTTTGGCATAATCGCCAAGCGCCTCAAAAAGCCGCGCATAGAGCACTGACGGCCGGGTCTCGACTTCGGCCAGGGCTCCGGCGCGACTGCGTTCCCCGGTCGCCCAGTCGACCACCGGCAGCGGGATCGGGAAAGTGATCTGGTGATCGAAAGAGTTGAGCGCTGGCGGAACCTTGCCGGAAGAGAAATCCTGCTGGCGCAGCTCCTGCGGATTTTGAAAGATGGGAATAGTGTTCGAACCATTGCCCGCCTTCGAACTATTGTTCGAGCTAGTGCCGGCCGCAGAAGTGGTGGAGGAGGCCGGTTGAACGGAGTTTCCGTAGACGCCGATCCGCCCGAGGTCGCCGGCGATCTGCTCGACAAACTCAGTGTCGAGCGGCTCGCTCACGATCACACGTAGCGAGGACGAAGACGAAGAGGAGGATGACGGCGACGACTCGGGGTTCACGGCAACCACGGTAGCCGCCCTCAGGTAGAGCTTGCCGTGATCGCTCACGACGTCGCGAAAATCTCCTTTGATAAACGATGGAGAATCGAAGCCAGGGGCGCCTTTCGGACCTGAACAGGATGGCTGAGGGTCGTTCCGATACCAGGCACAAACCTGCCGCCGCGACCATTCCGCGCGGCGCGGTCTCGCCTTGCTGACGAGTTCATCGTCGAGCTTGTCACCCACTACGAGGTGACTCTCGAGATGACGGCAGATCGCTCGATTCGCGGCCTCCATGCTGCGAAGGTGGGCGGAGATGTCAGACGTAACCACAAAGCTGGCAAACTGGCCGGCAAAAAGATACAGCGTGATGAACGAGATCACGACCAGCAGAAAAACCGGGATCACACCGATAAAAACGTAGGTGACAATCAAGCGGTTGCGGAGGCGCCACAACAGCTGGGCCCGCAGCCAGCGATATCCGGCGAGAGCACACAACACGAGCGCGACGACGGTGAGAAAAGCTACCCAGCCCCCAAGGTTCGAGGAGATTGCCGGACTGGCCCGCCGCGTCAGCCACTGCGCGACGAATAGGATCACGTCAAGCGCGACTACATAAATCGCGCCCCACGCAGTCCAGCTCTGCGGCCACCACCCCCGGTCGCGCAGCTTGCTCTCGAGTTCCAGAGAGACCAATCGCATCTCGCTATTCGATTCGGCGCTCGATTATAGGACGCGGCGCACGCGTTTTATATTTCAGGATAGAAATCGAAAAACGCCTCAAGGCTCGTCTGGAGCTGCTTCTCGATGTCCTCTTTCGAGCCTTCGAGGGTGTGCATGGTGACGTGCGCATCCCGCCCGTTCTTGAGTTTGATTGTGGCCTCGCTCACCGCCTCCAGCTCATCGGAAGGCAGCAGGCGCAGACCATAGACTAATGTCAGGTTCGCCATGGGGAGATTGTAAGCCAGAAATCGAGGGCGAGGGCCGACTGGGCCTACCCTGGGGGCCACGTCAATGAGCGTCCGCCGATCAGGTGTACGTGCAGATGAAAAACCGATTGTCCTGCGCGTGGTCCCACGTTGAGCACGGTGCGATAGCCGTCCTCGATCGAACGGTCGCGCGCAATCTTTGCCGCCGCCAGGTGGCAGCGCCCGACCAGCTCCGCGTCTTCGGCAGAGGCCTCTTTGAGGCCGGTAATGTGTTTTTTCGGGATGACCAACACGTGCGTCGGGCCTTGCGGATTCAGATCTTCAAAAGCAAACGTGTGTTCGTCTTCAAAGACTTTCTTGGATGGCACTTCGCCGCGAATAATCCGGCAGAATAAACAATCCGCCATAAAGAGAACCTCCTTCTCGCCTGGACTTTACCATCACCCGGCGAGTAACTCGTCCTAAGTTGTTGGATAGCTTCGGAAAGACAATACCACTAGACGCGGCCACATTCTATTGATTTTGTCAGTCGAGGCGAACCACGAACACCGCACCCTCCGCTGTCTCGGTCTCATGAGCCATGTCATTGGCGCGCTGGCGGTCGTCATCCAACACTCGTGCACGTACCCACCAGCCTCCGGCGGGACTCTCAAACTTGATGACTTTGGCAGTCTGGTAACGTCTCTGTAAGTGCTCCGCTAAGTCGGCTGCCGTCTTCTTATCGGCGATGGAGCCTATCTGCACAGCCCAGCGTCCGCCGGTATCGAGGGGCACCGGAGCCTGTAACACTTCGAGACGAACTTTTGCCACGCCCGGCAAGTACACATCCAGCGCCTTCGCGGCGGCGAGCGATAAATCTATGATGCGTCCTTCGACGAACGGTCCACGATCCGTAATCCGCACCACCGCCGAATGCCCCGTTTTTACATTGGTGATGCGCGCGATCGAACCGAGCGGCAGTGTGAGATGTGCCGCTGTCATCGCATTCATGTCGTAAACTTCGCCGTTCGATCCGCGCCGGTTGTGGTAGGGAGCGCCATACCAGCTCGCCATCCCGGTTTCTTCATAGATCGGCTTCGCGCCTGCGGGGACCTCGATCTTCTCGGCCCGACTGGTGGTTTCTGCCGCTGCCGGCGCGGTGGCCGGCTTCTGCTGCGGCGAGGGTAGCGATGGCGCCTGAGGAACCTGTGCTTGCGTCGGCTTGTGTCCGCAGCCGCTCAGGGCGACCGTCAGCATCGATAGCAGGAGAACGCAGCAGTTCCGCAGCGCAGCCTGCGGTTGCGGCACGGCACGCTTCATTATCATTGCGCCCATGCGCTTCGCTGCACCCATGGAAGTAGGTCGATTCAAGAACTCTTGCGCTGTGTTTCGAGAAAGTCCGCGAACTCGTGCAACTTCCCGGCCGCGGTCCGCAGGGCCTTCGAGGAGTGCGACCGCACCGCCGGCACCACCTCGTCGTTCAGGTAGTTCACGATATCCGCTGTTTCTTTTTCCAGGGAGTTGGCAATATTGGCCACCGAGCGATTGAACCGCGCGGAAGCTTCTTCGGCTTTGCGTTCGAATTCGGTCATACACATCCTGCCGGTTTCGTGTCCGTTGTCACGCGCGTATCGCGGTTACCAGGCTCTCCCATTATCGTGGGCTGGGTTCGGACGGTCAATTGCAGATGGATGTCTCGAGCAAGGCTGTCGGCGCCGGAAGAGCCTTGTTTGCACGGGCCTGGAGCAATTCCAAAGTGGCAAAAATTATCTCCTAAAGTTCTGCACGGAGGTGCCGATCAGGCTAAGGATTCGGGGGTGAAGAAATACTCCCGAATGAGGTCGCAACAATGAAAACGGGTCGCATTCTCTGCACCATGATGCTGGGCATAGTGGTCGTGTTCGCGGTCAGCACGAGCCATGCTCAAAACGTGAGAGTCAACATTCCGTTCAACTTCAGCATAGGAGCGCAGAAGTTCTCGGCCGGCGAATACACCCTCAAACCGTTGCTGCAACACACTACCCTCCTCGAAAACGAAAGAGGCCGGGGCCTGATCAACATCGAAACCGATTCCGTACAAGCCCGACAACCCCCGAGCACCACCAAGTTGATCTTCAACCGCTATGACGAGTCGTATTTCCTGTCTCAGATCTGGGAGACGGGAAACGACATCGGACAGCAACTGCTCAAGTCGCCCGTTGAGGCGGAAACCGCGAGAGCGGCCTTAGTGGCAGCCTCAACGAAAATGAATACAGGACCGGTCGGAGAGCAGGTGACTTTGAACATTGTGCCCAGTCGCTGAGGAACTCCATTCGTCGTTCTTCCCGCTACACCCCGCCCCGCGCCAGCACCATCTCGAGGCGCGGGGCGGGCTCTTTTATTCGCTCTGAAGCCGTGCCGCAGACTGGCTCGGTCACGGTACAATCACGCCATGCAATTGCGGATTGCCGTGAAAACACCTTCATCTTTATCTCTCCGGATGTTCGCGTCGATGCTCGCGTTCGTATTCCTGCTCGCTGTCACTTCGGCGTGTACTTTTTTTGGTGAGCATCCCGCGCGCTCGATGGCCGAAGCCACGGGCGGCGAGGGATTGGAGCGGGTGTTCTGGAAAAATATCCAGACAGGAAATTGGGTCGAAGTGGAACGCGCGATCGCCTCGAATTACGAGGGCGAAACGCCCGGTGGCACGCTCGACCGCTCTGCGACGATCGATCAATATCGCGGCTGGCAGTTAAAAGACTTTTCGATCGGGGATTTGAAAACCGAGTTGAACGGTTCGACCATCGTCGTAACGTTTACCATCACGCTCAATGGGACGGTGGGCGGGCAACCACTCCCGACCGCGCCGCAACATATGATGACCGTCTGGCAACAGCAGAAAATGGGATGGGTCGTCATCGCGCATAGCGTCTCTCCTTAGTGACGACGAAGCCGGAATGACAACGAAGCCGGACCGGGTGAGAACTCAGGTGAAAACTTCAGTGGAGACGCGGTCAGCCGCTGCTCCGAGTCCGCTGGCTGGCAGGAGTTTGCCAACGCTCCGCCGCGCATTGCTCGGTTGGTATGACGAGCATCGCCGCGATCTCCCGTGGCGTAAAACCCGCGATCCGTACCGCATCTGGTTGAGCGAAGTCATGCTGCAACAAACGCGCGTCGCCGCCGTGCTCGACCATTATCGGATTTTCCTGGAGCGGTTTCCGGATATCGCAACCTTGGCCGCAGCCTCGGAAGACTCCGTGCTCGCCGCCTGGAGCGGCCTCGGGTACTACCGGCGCGCTCGTATGTTGCACCAGTGCGCGAAAGAAATCGCGTCTGCTCAACCGAGCAGATTCCCGCAAAGCGCCAAAGAGCTGCAGGCTCTTCCCGGCATCGGGCGTTACACCGCCGCAGCCATCGCGAGCATCGCTTTCAATCAGCCGATGGCCGTAGTTGATGGCAACGTCGAACGCGTCTTGCAAAGGTTGACGGGCATCGCGCTCAGTGCGGCTCAGAACTGGCAGCAAGCGCAATCTCTTCTAACCCCATCGCGCGCTGGCGACTCTAATCAGGCGCTGATGGAACTGGGGGCAACGGTGTGCGTGCCGCGCGAGCCGCACTGCCCGGTGTGCCCCGTCCGAAAATGGTGCGCGACGCGAGGAGAACATCCCCGCGCTCAAAAACCTCCCAGGCTGAAGAAGGCACAAGTGTGGTGTTCCGTGGATCGGAGCAGCGACGACAATCGCGGAGCGAAAGCTGGCAAGATCCGCCTCGTACAACGCCCGAAACACTTGTCGCTCATGGCCGGCATGTGGGAATTGCCGCAGTCGTCGGAACCGCCGCGGCAATTGCCGGATTCGGCGCGCTGGCGCACGTTTCGGCATTCGATCACGGTCACCGAATACACGGTGCATGTGTTGCGAAATACGCGACTGCCCGGCGGTTCGTCTCCAATGAAAGGCAAGTGGATCGCAATCGATCGTATTCCGCTTCTCCCATTAACGGGACTGACGCGGAAAATCCTGAAGGCCGACAGCATCATCTAAAATAATATGGAGATCGATCTTTATGAAATTGCTTGATCGACTGTTCGGAGGAACCAGAAACATGGTTGCATTGCCGGCCGGGACCAAAGCTCCCGACTTCACCTTGCCCGTTGCGGCGCCCGTCTCAAACGATGCAGGCAAATTTTCATTGGGCTCAGAGTTGAAAAAAGGCCCGGTGCTCGCTGCATTCTTCAAAGTATCTTGTCCGACCTGTCAATACACGTTCCCCTATCTGGAACGTCTGCATCAGGCCCATGGCGACAAGAAAATTACGGTCGTTGGTATTTCGCAGAATAATCAGCGCGACACCGCGGCGTTCGTCAAAGAATACGGTGTCAGTTTCCCGGTTTTGCTCGACGATCCAAATGGCTACGCCGTTTCGAATGCCTACGGACTGACCAACGTCCCGAGCCTGTTCCTGATCGGGCAGCACGGCCAAATCGAAGTCACCAGCGTGGGATGGGTGAAACCGGAAATAGAAGAGATCAATCGCAAACTAGCCGACGCTCAGCAAGCCCCGCTTCCGGAAATTTTCAAGCCCGGAGAAGATGTCCGCCCCTTCAAGGCTGGTTGAGGCTCGAAAAACTGATCCCGCGGTCGCGGGAACAAGCATTCGGGAAATGGCCTCGGCAGAAGCCAGCGACAGCCTTAGTTACCCCAGTACGATGTTCGTATGAGTGCGGTCGGGCTTCGTGTTTGCGTTTACAATTCCGGTGTATCCCTAAATAACTCAGTTTAGAGGCCTCGCGTGAACATTCGCCGGATTGCCGTGCTCGCCGCTGTCATCTTCTCGATAGCCGTTGCACCGGCGCAACAGAAACCCCCGAAAGCGCGAGCCGAAGCGCGCTTTGGCTCGCATCTTCCTCCGGCTGCGATTGCCGCCCTGCAGAGCATTCGTCCTGACAGCATCGAAACGCACGTCCGATTCCTCTCCGATGATCTGCTCGAAGGCCGCGGCACCGGACAGCGCGGAGGCGACATTGCGGCCCAATATATCGCTGCCCAATTTGCCCTCTACGGACTCAAACCCGCCGGAGACAACGGATCGTATCTGCAGAAGGTGCCGCTGGTAGGAATTACACCCGGTTCCGATACGCGCTTCACGCTCGTTCCTGCCAAGGGCCAGAAAATCGACCTGAAGCCGCTCGACGAATACGTCGCCTACGATCAGACGCAGCAGCCTGAATCTGACGTGGATGCGGAGATCGTTTACGTCGGCTATGGCATCGAGGCTCCCGAGTACAACTGGGACGACTACAAAGGAGTGGACTTAAAAGGCAAGGTGCTGCTGATGCTGGTCAATGAGCCACCTTCGGACGATCCGAAGTTTTTCACCGGCAAGGCACTCACCTATTACGGCCGCTGGATGTACAAGTACGAGGAGGCGGCGCGCAAAGGCGCCGTCGGCGCAATCTTGATCCACAAAACCGAGATGGCGAGTTATGGCTGGGAAGTTGTACGTAATTCCAACTCCGGTGAGAAGTCATATCTGAAACTAGAAAGCGCCCCGGTATTGAAGTCGGCTGCGTGGATCCAACTGGGTGTCGCGCGAAACCTCTTCGCGGCCTCAGGTTTCGATCTCGATAAAATGATGGCCGCCGCGAACTCACGCGACTTCAAGCCAGTGCCGCTGCATGCCCGTCTCTCGGCTCACATGACGAGCAAGATCCGCCCCTTCGCGTCGAACAATGTGATCGCCGTGCTGCCGGGATCGAACGGATCCTTAAAAGACGAAGCGGTGCTCTATACGGCACACTACGATCACCTCGGCATCCGTCCCGATATGCCCGGCGACAACATCTACAACGGCGCGATGGACAACGCCACGGGCTGCGGAATCCTGATGGAAATCGCGCGCGTTTTTGCCGGCGCAATACAAAAGCCGTATCGTTCTATCTACTTCGTGTCGGTCACTGCTGAAGAACAAGGTCTGCTCGGGTCAGAATATCTGGGCAAGCATCCACCGATTCCGGCGGGCAGAATTTCGCTCAACCTTAACTATGACGATGTCAGGCCGCTAGGCGCCGCCGAAGAAGTTGAGGTTTCGGGAGCGGAACGAACCAACTTCTATCCCTCGGTGCTGGCGACGGCGCAGGATTTCCACTTCAAGATTCGTCCCGACGCCCACCCCGAAGCCGGACATTACTACCGCTCGGATCACTTCAGTCTGGCACGCGTCGGCATACCATCCTTCTCGATTAACGAAGGAATCAAGTACAAGGGCCACGACGAAGCCTGGGGCCTCGCGCAGGATGAGGACTACACGAAGAACCACTATCACCAGCCAAGCGACGAGTACAAACCTGGCATGGATTACACCTCCGATGCAGCCATGGCACGCTTCGGTTTCGCCTTGGGCTGGGAGGCGGCGGATCAGGCGCATCCTGTGGGCTGGAAAAAGGGCGACGAATTCGAAAAAGCGCGCCTGGCGAGCCAATAGTCGTTAATAGTAAAGGCTCGGCTTACTTCTAACGAAACCAGCGTAACTTTCGAGCCCGGCGCGAGCATGGTAACCTGCTGCTTACTATTGCCGTTTCAGCAAGTTGCAAGCAAATACCGGCAATAGTACACGAGTCGTCGCGCCATGCCCAAGCTCCCGATTTTTCGCTTGCGTAACTCTGAACCGCCCAGCCGTCCCGATCTGCAGTACTACGGGATCACGCTGGCGTTCAGCGACTTGAAATTGGGCGTCGACAATCTTCGCTACGATGTTTTTCTCAGCCCGCGAATCAGTACAGACCTAAGTTTTCATATCGCCCGTTACATCTGTCGTTTTGGCGAGGTCGAGTCGTTGCTGGAGATGGACGTTCCCTCCGCAACCCAGACCAAATTCATTCGCGCCGCCGATGCCAACACTCAACTGAAAAAGCCTGGGCCGACCGATCTGAAATCTCTGCTGGTTTCGATTCATCTGGCGATCCTGAACCGTGCCAAGGCCGAGGGGAATCCGTCGATCGACCTGCTAGGCCGTCTTGCCGTACTCAAGTTCATACGCGTTGAACTGCAAGCGCAGTTCTCGCGCATCCTCGAACAATGCCGCATGAAGTCGAAGTCGCTCGAGAATGTGCGGCAGATAAAAATGATGCAGACGCAGGAATTGGTCTCATCGTTTCAGGTAAAGAAGAAGATCATTCTCCGGCGCGCGGGGCAGGAGATGTTCCGGTTGCTGCGCGAGATTGAAAAAGAGACGCTGACGCGTACACGTCGTTCCTTGCTCGGCGAATTGCCGGCCGACAGTTACCGTCTGTTCCTCAATCCATTGATTCTGACCGATGACGGACGCGACGATTATCTCTGTGCCGAGCACTACTACATGTTCGGCAACTTCGACAAAGATCCAGACCGTTTCCCGAGTCTGCGCCAGTTTGCTTTGAACTTTCTGCGCGAACTAGGATACGGAGAAGCGGTGGACGACGAGCATCTGGAGCAAGCGCTCAACGTTCCCGAAAACGCCGCCACCCTGGTCGGCACCGGCAACGGCGAGGATTCGACTGCGGAAGACCGCAACCGAAAGGACCGTCTTGACGTCTGGACTCGCTTACTCCAGCGCGAGGGCGTTCTTGCCAATGCAGTGGCATCGTATGAAGCCGTCCCGTTGCTTTCCGAATATGCGCCGCGGGTGAATCCGCAGCAACTCAAGAACGCGCTGATGTTCCGCGAAGAAGCGGCGCGCGTCGAGAAAATAATTGCCGAGAGCCGGCTGCATTCTGACCGCCTGTTTGCCGCCATCGGACGGGTTGCGTCCTGCCGCGGTTCCGAGCGCAATCGCTTCGCTGCCCGTCTTCTGCACGACCTATTTTGTTATCACCGCGACCTGCGCGGGCTGGAAGCTCTGAGCGCCGGCTTTGACAGCATCAACCTCGTGACAGACGACAAAGTCCGCGAACTCTCCACGCTCAACGGCATGCTCTACGAGTTCCTGCCTCCGGAAGACCAGAAACCAGCGGAGGACCGGGTGGTGCACCACGTCATCTTAAAAGCGGACGTGCGCGACTCCTCGCGCCTCACACGCTCGCTGATGGAAAAAGGAATGAACGCCGCCTCGTACTTCAGCCTTAATTTTTACGATCCCGTCAATAAGCTGCTGGCGAAGTATGGCGCGACCAAAGTCTTTCTGGAAGGCGACGCCATTATCGTTGCGCTGTTAGAGCGCGAGGGCGAGGCGATGCTTGGGGTTGGCCGCACCTGCGTTCTGGCATGGGAAATCGTCAGCCTGCTGCGCGAGTACAACGAACTTCTGGAGCGGTCTGGGTTGCCACCGATGGAAGTGGGGTTGGGCATCGCCTACCAGGACTCGGCACCTCTTTATCTAATGGATGGCGAACATCGCATCATGATTTCCGATGCGATCAACGTCAGCGACCGGCTCTCTTCGTGCCACAAGGGCATCCGCAAGAAGCTCGCACCCGACGCTGGGGTCTTCCAGGTGTACTCCGTTCTGATTGGCGGCACCGGCGAAGGCGCAAACGCGGACGAAATGCGGGTCAATTACAACGTTGGCGGAATTTGTATGACGGAAGAAGCGTTCCTCAAATTGCAGCAGGAAATCTCGCTGACGCCATGGACGGCAAATTCAGACGCACGCGGATTCAATGGACCGTGGGTTGATGGAGAGTGCGAGTTCTTTCTAGGAACCGTTCCGATCGCCAACGGAATTTTCCGCAAGATTGCCATCCGCAAGAGCCGAATCGCCCAGGTCGATGTCCGCGATCTCTCGATCTTGCAGTGGACCGACCGCTACTACTACGAAGTCTGCGCCAATCCCGCTATCTACGCCGCGCTGCCGGGAGATAAGTCGGCGTCGGCATCCCGCTAGCGTAGTTTCGCTCATTGCTTAGAAATTACGACGCACTCGGAACGGAATCTTCACGACCGCTTCCAGTGCCACCGGTTTGCCGGCCCGCTCCGCAGGCATGAATTTCCATCGCGCCAGAGCCTTGGCGGCGTAGCCATCGAGACGTTCGTCCGGGCTATTCAGGACTCGGATCTCGCCGACCCTGCCGTCCGCTTGAATGACGGCATAAAGGGTAACGGTGCCGTGGACATTGGCCTTGATCAACTCCAGCGGATAGCCTGGATCGGATTGCTCGGTGGCCAGCGGAGCCAGCAGCTCTCCGTCTTTGCGCCCCCCGGAAAGCTCGGCGAAACGTATCTCCCAGCTACCGGAGGAGGAGTTCAGATTCGGCAGGTTCAGCGACATCGAGTAAGGGCGCTTGCCGCCAAACACTTGGCGATCCACATCGGTAATTTTGTCGTCCGAGACCGGAGACGCCACGCGGCCTTTGGAACGCGCAGCATTTCCTGGAGGCGAGACGCTAGCTATCTCGCGCGTGTCGTCACCAGTGTTCCCTGCTCCAGTCTTCCCTGCGCCCACGTGCAAACCAGATGGCAGAGAGCTGCCGTTGCGGCCCGCCGTACCCTTCTCGTTGGATTTCGACTCCGCTAGATCAGGCGTGCCTGCGGCACCGGCCTTTCCCTGCGGCGAGGCGGAGAATGATCCTCGGCGATTACCCGCCGGAACGGCCACCGGCCCGGCCGCGGCCACAGGATGAATGCCCAGAGCGACCATTCGTCCTCCCGCGTTGCCACCAGCAGCGATGCTCGGCGGCGGAGCTACCGGCTGCACGCCACCACCAGGCAGACGTCCGCTGCCTCGGGCCGTCCGCGTGTGTTGTTCGTCAAGTGTGAGCTGAGGAGCGGGCGCCACCACCTGGCTCGGGCCGATGTTCATCATTCCGACATGACCGTGCGTCGACTTAAGTTCCGGCGGAGGAGCAACTACCGCCGTGTCTGGGGCGGCCAGCCCTCTGGATTGCCGCTGTGTCAGGTCCGGAGGCGGCGCGACGACATCAGTCTTCATCGCGGTTCGAACGACGCGATCCTGAGAAAACTGTACCTCCGGCGCAGGAGCAACGACTTGGGTTTCAGGCGCGACAAGACGGCTCTTCGAGGGCCGCGTCGCATCCAGTGGCACCTGAGGAAGAATCGCTCCCGAGGCCACGATATTCGGCATCGGCACATCGTGGTTGAGCTTGATATCGGGCGGCACGACGATGGTTTGCGCACGGTTATCCGCCTCTTGCGGGACCGAAAGGATCGGCTGTTTCGCGTAAACCGGGTCTCCCTTTTGGGCTTTTTGCGTTTTGGGACGACCCGTGTCAAGCGGCGGCAGATACTCTTGCGGCGTATACGTCACGAGCGACGATCGGTCAAAGGCAGCGCGATCAAGAATCTTCTGCTGCCGGATCCAGGAGAGAGAAATTGTCCAGATCAGCGCAACCGCACCCAGATGCAACGCCGCAGATTGCAGGAATCGCCGCCAAGGCAGCGGTCGCTCGACAAAAACATCGCGCCAGAGGTTGAAGTCGGCGTTGCCGCGGTTCACGTCGTCCTTGGCCTCGACGTCGGTCTCGACGGCAGATTTCTCGGTACGCAATGCCGCCCGAACCCCGTTCCGGAATTCCGGACTGGCTGGGTCATGTTCCACCAAAAGCTTCAAAAGGCTTGTCTTGTGATCCTGGGATTCCATCTCGCTCCAAGTTGCGTTCTAGCCAAACCCAAGTTCCGATGGTGCCCCCAAAAGGCGGGATCCGGGGCCATGACGCTGGCTAGCCCGGACGGCTACTCTGTGAAGAGATTATAGCTGACCCACCCGGGGTTGCCCGACCCGATTTATCCCCTAACCCACTAGGGCACGGCGCACCGACCAAGCGGTCGATCGTCAACCATATGTCGGCCAGATTCAGCTGCTACAATTTTGTGTTCGTCCTTATCAATTCGCTATCAGTTCGTCCCAATCAAGAGGTACTTCCATGCCGGAAACTCTGCAGCTTTCAAATCCCGCGCCGCTCACCACACTTTCGGAAGACGAAGTGTTGTTTCGCGACAACGTCCGGCGGTTTGCGGATGAGAAGATCCGTCCTCTGGCGAAGGAAATGGACGAAAAAGCGGTTTTCGATCACGGCCTGCTCGACCAGTTTTTCGAATTGGGCCTGATGGGAATCGAGATCCCGGAAGAATACGGCGGCGTAGGCGGCAAGTTTTTTGAAGCGATTCTAGCGGTAGAGGAATTTTCACGCGCCGACGCTTCCGCCGGAGTAATCGTAGATGTGCAGAACACGCTCGTGGCCAATGCGATCCTGCGCTGGGCGAACGAAGATCAAAAGAAACGCTACCTGCCGAAGATGGCGGCTGACACGCTCGGAGCCTATGCGTTGAGCGAAGCCGGATCGGGATCGGACGCCTTTGCACTCCAAACCAAGGCGGAACTCAGAGGCAACGATTTTGTTCTGAACGGGCGCAAGCTTTGGATCACAAATGGAAAAGAGGCTGGCCTTTTTATTCTGTTTGCGACGGTCGATCCGGCGAAGGGATATAAGGGCATCACAGCGTTCCTCATCGAGAAGGATTTTCCCGGATTCACCGTGGGCAAGAAAGAAGACAAACTTGGAATCCGCGCGTCCTCAACCTGCGAGCTGATTCTTGAGGATTGCCGCGTGCCGAAGCAAAACGTGCTCGGCGAGGTCGGCAAAGGGTACAAAATCGCGATCGAAACGCTGAACGAAGGCCGGATCGGAATCGGTGCCCAGATGCTGGGCGTAGCGCGCGGTGCGTGGGAATACGCGGCGAAATATGCGCAAGAGCGCACACAGTTTGGAAAGCCGATTTCAGAATTTCAGGGAATCCAGTTCCAGATCGCACAGATGGCGACCGAGATCGAAGCCGCCCGCCTCATGGTCTATAACGCCGCCCGCATGAAAGATGCCGGCATAAATTTCGTCAAAGAAGCGGCCATGACCAAACTCTTCACCTCGCAAGTGGCCGAGCGCGTCACTTCACTCTGCATCGAAGTCTATGGAGGCTACGGCTTCACGAAAGACTATCCGGTGGAAAAATACTGGCGCGACGCGAAGATCGGCAAGATCTATGAAGGCACCTCGAACATGCAGCTGGCGACGATCGCAAAGCTGTTGATGTCGAAGTAAGCGTCGAGGGTTAGCCCTGGCGCTCGATTGCCCTTTGCAGGCTCTCGATCCATTTTGGAATCAGATTCTTGCCCAATGGATCGAGTAGATCACCAGCGATCGAGGCCGTGCCTGCGAACTGGATTTCCGCTCGCCACTTGACTCTCGTTCGCACCGCGTCTCCGTCCGCGTTGGGAGTTAACTCAAAACCTCCGACCATAGTGACTGCTTGTCTAGCCATGACGCCGTTTCCCTTATAAATCGCGCGCTTCGGACGCTCAGCCTCCGCCAGTTCCATCTCCACATCGGCTGTGCCCTTAATGAAAAGAATGCCCAACCTCAACTTGACGGTGAAATGATGGGCGTCCCGCACAGTCAGATCCCGCGGATCTTTGAGCAGGACCGCGAACCTGCCTGGATCGGTGAGAAAGTCGAAAACGTTTTCGGGATTAGCCTTGACATCGAACTCGCCGGAAAACTTAATCGCTTCGTCAGGCCCGGTCATCGTGACACTTTTCCATCAGCTCACTTGTCCAGCGGATCAATGTCGCGGTACTGGCTGCGGAAATACAACAGCGGCTCCCCATCCCGGACGACGACTTCTTCTACCTCGGCGATGAAGATGGTGTGGTCGCCGGCGAGTTGGGTTGAGTGTAAGCGGCATTCAAGATAGGCCAGAGCTCCCTGCAACACAGGCGTGCCCTGCGCGGTGCGGTCAAAACGCGCGCCCGAGGTTTCCGGATGCTGATGGGTTTCGGTAGCGCGGGCGTAGTATTCCGAGATCGAGTGTTGGTCCCTGCGCAGGACGTTAACGCCAAACCGCTTGCGAGCGTGTAGATGAGCGTGGGTTCGCGCGCGATGGTCAACACAGACCAGAACCAGCACTGGATCGAGCGAAACCGCGGTAAAGGCGTTCGCCGTCATCCCGTGAACCTCGCCGTCCTGGTCGACGGTGATTACCGTGACCCCGGTTGCAAAGCAACCCATCGCCTGCCGGAAATCGCTGGCCGCAACCCCCATGCCATAACGCTACCACGCCCAAATCGTTATGGGTTACGCAGAACGGGTTACGCAGAATCAGCGCTTCTACTATGATCTTTCCCTGGGATCGGACAGTATTATGTTTGCTGTAAATATTTGATATATCTGGGCACAGATTTTCCGGTGGCCGGATCTGACGAGTTCGAAGCAGAAGCATATGACGACATGTTCAGACGCGCTGACGACGGCAGCCGATCAGGCGACGGCAGAGACGCCGGTCTCTCGTGAAACGGCGTGTCAGCTCCTCCGGGCAGACGAAGGCACGCCACCCTCGCTGCTGTTGGCAGCACAGCGTACCCGCGCGAAATTCAAGCCGAACGTCATCACCTATTCTCGGAAAGTGTTCCTGCCTCTGACGAATCTTTGCCGCGATTATTGCGGATACTGCACCTTCCGCCGCGATCCGGGCGAACCAGGCGCGCATACGATGACGCCCGACGAAGTCATGCAAGTCGTCCGCGACGGCGAAAACATTGGATGCACCGAGGCCTTATTCAGTCTCGGAGACAAGCCTGAACAGCTTTTCCCCGCGATGCGCGACACACTGCACTACCTCGGCTACCGGTCGACGCTGCATTATCTGGAAGCCATGTGCGATAAAGTGTTGCGCGAATCGAGCCTGCTGCCGCATCCGAATCCGGGATTGATGAGCGCGGAATGGCTGCATCGTCTGTCGGGCGTCGCTCCCAGCATGGGGCTCATGCTCGAAACCACGAGCAACCGGCTGCTGACAAAGAACGCCGCTCACGATAATGCTCCTGACAAGGAACCGACGAAACGGTTGCGCGTCATCGAAGACGCGGGCAAACAGAAAATTCCATTTACTACGGGCATCCTCATCGGAATCGGCGAGACCCTGGAAGAGCGTGTCGATTCTCTCATCGCCATCCGCGACCTGCACGAAAAGTATGGACACATTCAGGAAGTGATCGTGCAAAATTTCCGCGCCAAGGCCGGAACTCCGATGGCACATTGGTCCGAACCCAGCCGCGAGGATATGCTCCGAACTTTGGCTGTGGCACGGCTTCTGATGCCTGCGATGAATATCCAGGCACCACCAAATCTTTCCGATCCTCACTACGCCGATCTGCTCGACGGCGGCATCAACGACTGGGGCGGAGTATCACCCTTGACGCCAGATTTCATCAATCCAGAGAAGCCCTGGCCGCATCTGGAACAATTACATCAGCGAACTGAGTCGAAAGGATTCGAGTTGCGACAGAGATTGCCGGTGTATCCCGAATTTACGGAACAAGCAGCAGCCCACAGCGAACTGCTGTCGCGGCGGCTCAACTCGGCGGCAGACGCCGACGGCTACGCTCAGAAAATGAGGGCGGCATGATCACCGTTCTGACTGGCGGCACGGGGGGCGCCAAGTTCGTGGACGGACTGCGCCAGATCGTTCATCCGGAAGACCTGACGATCATCGTCAACACCGGCGACGACCTGATGTGGTGGGGGCTCTACGTTTCGCCCGACGTCGATTCTATCGTCTACATGCTCGCCGGCAAACTCAGCCAGGAGCGCGGCTGGGGGGTTAAAGGCGACACTTTTTTCTGCCTGAGCACCATGGGGCAACTGGGGCAGCCGATCTGGTTTCACGCCGGTGATCGCGATTTGGCCACCCACATCCTGCGTTCGAAATTGCTCGCCGAGGGCAAGGCGCTGAGCGAAGCCACGGTGGAGATCGCGACCGCGCTCGGAATCAAGACGCGAGTTCTCCCCATGAGCAATTCGCGCGTCGAGACTCGAGTGTTGACACCGATCGGAGATATCAGTTTTGAGGAATATTTCGTCCAACGGTGGTATCAGGATCCGGTGGAATCGGTCCGCTTCGCCGGCGCGACCGACGCCGAGCCAGCGCCCGGAGTGATCGAAGCGATCCGGGGCGCGGATCTTGTGTTGCTCGCGCCGAGTAATCCCATCACAAGCATTGGGCCGATTCTCGCCGTGCCGGGAATTCGCGAAGCTCTGCGCGAAAGCCGTGCCCGCATTGCTGCCGTCAGTCCGATTATCGCGGGCAAAGCTGTCAACGGACCCGCTGGCATACTCATGGCAGCGGAAGGCTACGCGGTATCGATTGCGGGCGTTGCTGACTGCTACCACGATTTCCTCGACCTGCTGGTTGTCGATTCCGAAGACGCGCCGAATGTCGAAGAATTGCGCAAGACCGGAATGCGCGTGCACTGCACTTCAACCATCATGCGCAAGAGTGAAGACAGGGTTGCGCTCGCGCAGAGCGTGCTCGAAGCAGCGATGCAACCTCCGTCGACGCAGGTCGAGGTGGAGCGAGCATGATGGAGCAAGTATGATCCTGGTCCCAATAAAAAATTTGACCAGCGCCAAGCAGCGGCTCTCGACAATCCTGAGCCCGGAGCAGCGTTTCGAGCTGGCACAAGCCATGTGCGAGGACGTGTTGCAAACTCTGGCACACTGGCGAAACTGCCCACCCGTTGCCGTCGTAACAAACGACCCGTTCGCGCGAGACATGGCGATGCTGTTCAATTTCGAAGTGATCGTCGACGACAACAGCGGAGAAACCAGTGCCATCGAAATGGCGACAGCAGCCTGCAAAGCACGCGGAGCAGACACGACTCTAGTGATTCCCGCGGATATTCCGCTGATCGACTGCTCGGAACTACAGCAGATCGCTGACGCTGCTGCATCGGGAGGTGAGGGTGGCGCGGTTCTGGTGCCGGATGCGGCCGGACGCGGCACCAACGCGGCCTGGAGGTCGCCAGCAGATTTATTCCCGCTCCGCTTCGGCAACGACAGCTTCCTGCCGCACCTGGCGTCGGCCAAGGCAACTGGCCTGCCATGCGTTGTTCTCGAACTTCCGGGGATTGCCCGCGATGTCGACCGTCCCGAGGATCTCCACGAACTGGCCGCGGCCCACGGGGAACGCAGATCGCAGAAGCTCGTGCGCAACTGGAATCTTACAGCGGGCGATTCAGGCGATTCGTATCAGGTAGTGCCGACGGGCACATCACAGAGGGCCAACGCGAGGGTGCGGCTCTAGCCGCGCGGAGAGGCCGGGGCATGAAGTCCAAGACCGGCCGGCCAACAGTTGGTGAGATTCGTATTCTCCCAATCACGGTCCAGGGAGAAATCCGAGCCGGAGATTCTTTAAGTTCGACGATTTTGAGTTCGATGACCCTGGCCGCGACGCAGAAGTCGAGCTTGCGATTCCAGGAAGGTGACATCCTGGTCGTGAAGCACAAAGTCGTGTCGAAAGCAGAAGGCGCGGTGGTAGCCCTCGACGATATCGAACCGTCAAAAGCATCGAGAGTTTGGGCAAAACGCTACGGCCTCGACGCGCGGGTCAGTGAGTTGGCGGTGCGCGAGAGCAGACGCGTCGTTCGGCGAAAGCACGGCGTGATGATCAGCGAAACCAAACACGGATTTATCTGCGCCAACAGCGGCATCGATGTGTCGAACGTCGATGGAGGCCGGCACGCAGTACTGTTGCCGAAGAATCCTGACCGATCGGCGGCGCGACTCCGGCAAGAGATCAAGCAGCATCTCAAGATCGACGTGGCCGTCATCGTCAGCGACAGTTTCGGACGTCCGTGGCGAGAAGGTCTGACCGAAGTTGCGATTGGCGTGGCCGGGATGCGACCTCTCATCGACTATCGCGGACGTCGCGATCCCCACGGCTACTCGCTGCACGCAACCATCGACGCCGTAGCCGACGAACTTGCGTGCGCCGCCGGCCTTGTCTGTGGCAAACTGGCGAACACTCCCGCGTGTATCATTCGTGGCTATGCTTACCAACATGGAAAGGGATCTGCGCAGGAATTAATCAGGCCGGCGAAGAACGACCTTTTTCGATAAGCGCTATATAAGGAAGATATGCCAGCGACCGCTTCACAACTCGAGCAGTTCCCCGATTTGACCTGGGACCAGATCGCTCCGCAAGCTTCGACGCTAATCCGCACTGCACTGGAGAGAGTACTTGAAACGCAAGACGGAGCGTGCCTGACCTACGATGAGCGCTATGCTCTGGCGAACAGCGATGGAACGGACTTGCTCGCGTTGCTGGTCGCTGCCGACACACTGCGCCGCGACCTTGTCGGCAACATTGTCAGCTATGTGGTGAACCGCAACATCAACTTCACGAATATCTGTTTCGTGGGCTGCAAATTCTGCGCGTTCAGCCGCGGACCGCGTGAAGCCGACGCCTATTTTCATTCGCTCGAAGACATGGCGCGCAAAAGTAAAGAGGCCTGGGAACTGGGCGCGACCGAAGTCTGCATCCAGGGCGGCCTGCCGCATGGGCTGCCGCCGTTTTACTATCGCGACATTCTGCGCGCTATCAAGGACCCCGTTCCCGGAATGCATATCCATGCGTTTTCTCCGATGGAGATTGTCTATGGCGTGGAACTGACCGGGATGACGCTGCGCGACTATCTGACGATGCTGCGCGATAACGGACTGGACACATTGCCTGGCACGGCAGCTGAAATTCTCGACGATGAAGTGCGGCACGTTCTATCGCGCAACAAACTTTCGTCGGCGCAATGGCAGGAAGTGATCCGCACCGCGCACACATGCGGAATCCCGACCACATCCACTCTGATGTATGGCCACATGGAAACGCCCGGGCATTGGGTCCGCCAACTTTCGCTGTTCCGCGACATACAGGACGAGACCGGAGGCTTCACTGAGTTTGTGCCTCTCGGCTTCGTCCACCAGAACACGCTCTTGTTTCAACAAGGATTGGCGCGCACCGGGCCGACGCTCGCCGAACATCTCAAAGTCCACGCACTTTCGAGAATTCTGCTCGCCGGATCGATCAATAACATCCAAGTCTCGTGGGTGAAACTCAATCGAAAACTTTCACAGCTTTGTCTCCACGCCGGGGCCAATGACTACGGTGGCACGCTGATGGAGGAAAACATCTCGCGCGAGGCCGGAGCCACTGCGGGACAATACACGAGCCCGGAGGATTTTCAGGCACTCATTCTGGAAATCGGCCGCGTCCCGGCTGAGCGCAACACCAAATATTCGCGAATGCAGATTAAGCTACCCGCCGAATCATTGTCTTCCGAGGTTGAAGACGCGCTGTCTCCGGAGTATGCGTGAGCCGAACGATCGCAGTCATCGGCGGAACCGGGCCAGCTGGCTTGGGCCTCGCGCTCCGATGGGCACGCGCCGGACAAACCGTCATCATCGGCTCGCGCGACGCTGACCGTGCGCAGCAAGCGGCCGAGGCGATCCGAAAGCGAGTCGGAGCAGCCGCCAAAATCTCTGGACTGGAGAATTCGGCAGCCTGCGCAGCTACAGATCTCTTGGTGTTGACCGTTCCCTTTGAACGACAAGCCGCGCTGCTGAAGCAGTTGAAGCCCGCGATCAAGCCAGGCAGCATCGTGATTGATGCGACGGTTCCGTTGGCAGCGAGCGTCGGCGGACGAGCCAGCCGCACGATCGGCGTGTGGCAAGGGTCGGCGGCACAACAAACGGCGGAGTTGGTTCCCAAAGGCGTTTCGGTTGTGGCTGCATTCCAGAACGTTTCCGCCGATGTGATGAACAGTGATGAAGATGTGGATTGCGATGTCGTCGTCTGTAGTGACGATCCGAACGCAACCGAGATCGCGATGGACCTCGCGACGAAGATCAAGAACGTTCGGGCGATCGATGGCGGCAAACTGGAGAATGCGCGGATCGTCGAGCAAATCACCGCTCTCTTGATCGGCCTCAACATCAAGCACAAAGGCCATGGCGGAATCCGCATCACGGGATTGCCAGACGCTGCGTACAAAACGATTCTGGCGCGCCATGAAACATGACCGTCCCTTCGAGCGACGCCACAACTATCGAGTCTGCCATTGAGTTCGCCATCGAATTCGACGGCGCTTCGTTCCGGCTTGACGGACGACCGCTGCTGCAAGATCTGGTTCTCTCCGTAACACATGGCGAGACTATGGTTCTGCTCGGGCGAAGCGGGTCGGGCAAAACGACGACACTGAAACTGATCAATCGCCTGCTGCTGCCAACTTCCGGCGAAGTCCGTGTGAACGGGCGCGCAACTACCGACTGGGATCCGATCCGCTTGCGGCGCGGCATCGGATACGTCATTCAAGATGGAGGGCTGTTTCCTCACTTCACCGTTGCGCGCAACATTGCGCTGGTACCAACGATTGAGAACTGGCCGAAGGCGCGCGTCACGGCTCGCGTGCGTGAACTTCTTGCTGCGGTCGGGCTCAACGAGGAATTGGGCGATCGCTATCCGAGCCAACTTTCCGGCGGTCAGCGGCAGCGCGTTGGAGTGGCGCGAGCACTTGCGGCCGATCCGCCAATTCTGATCCTTGACGAGGCATTCAGCGCTTTGGACCCGATCACGCGATCGGAGATGCAGAAGGAGTTTCGCGCCTTGCAGCGGCGGTTGCAAAAGACGGTCGTCTTTGTCACTCACGATCTGCGGGAAGCTCTGCTGCTGGCGGATCGCATCGCTCTGCTCGAAGATGGACGGCTGATCGTCAATCTTCCGGTGAACGAGTTTCGTCACTCGCAAGATCCAATGGTGCGAGCCTACATGGAAGCATTTTCCGCAGTGCCAGATGCGAAGTAAGCGGCACAGAGTGAACAGGTGATCGGCATGGATTTTCTGCACTTCATGATGACAAACCGGCAACAGGTGCTCGACCTTACACTCGAGCACATCACTCTCGCAGGCGTGGCAACATTGCTCGCGGCGCTGGTCGGAATTCCGCTTGGCATTCTGATCACACGCGTTCCGCAACTCAGCAAGCCGGTGATCGGCGGCGCAAATATTATCCAGACGATTCCGAGCCTTGCCTTGTTCGGTTTTTTGCTCCCTGTCCGCTGGATTGGGGAGCGCGGAGGGCGCCTGGCGATTCTCGCGCTAGCGCTCTATGGACTGCTGCCGCTGATTCGCAACACCTATGCCGGCATTCGCGGCGTCGATCCTGCTGTGGTCGAAGCCGGGCGAGCGATGGGCCTGACCAACTGGCAACTTCTCTACCAGGTCGAATTGCCGCTGGCATCGGGAATCATCGTGGCCGGAGTTCGAATTGCGGCCGTTCTCTCCATCGGCCTCGCCACGATCGCGGCCGCAATCGGCGCTGGCGGACTCGGTGAATTCATCTTCCGCGGCTTGGCCATGGTCAACAATCAAGTGATTCTGGCCGGAGCCATTCCCGCCGCGTTGCTGGCGCTCGTTACAGACTTCCTGTTGGGAAGATTGGAACAGCGCTTGTCGACTTTGCGTCAGAGATCGTGAGCGCAGAGTGATGAATGAAGTGACGATGAAATCATCCCCAGAATTTCGCTGCGCATGCGTCTTGCTGGCTCTTCTGCTTCTGCTGCTTCTGCTGCCAATCGCGGGCTGCGAGCGGCACGCGGATCGCATCGTTGTCGGCTCGAAGAACTTTACCGAGCAGCTTATCCTCGGAGAAATGTTCGCGCAGCTGATCGAGGCTCGAACTCACTTGCCGGTGGAACGGCGTTTCTATCTCGCGGGTACTTTCATCTGCCAGCAAGCGATCCTGGCGGGACGAATCGACCTCTACCCTGAATACACCGGAACCGCGCTGACTGCGGTGTTGAAACAGCAACCGAGCGGCGACAAGCAAGATGTGTTTCAACGCGTGAAGCAGGGCTACGAAAACAAATTTGGCCTCACCATCGGGCGGCCGCTCGGCTTCGATGACACGTTCGCCATGGTGATCCGCGGAGAGGATGCGCGGCGCTTTCATCTCAAGACCATGTCGGAGGCGGCGGCATACACACCGCAGTGGCGCGCCGGGTTCGGATACGAATTCATGGAGCGTCCCGACGGCTACAAGGGGCTGGTCGCCAGTTATGGACTGCGCTTCGCCGGAGCACCGCGCATCATGGACCTGGGACTGATCACGCGGGCGCTCAGAGACCATCAGGTCGACCTGATCGCCGGGAACAACACCGATGGACTGATCCGAGCGCTGGACTTTTTTGTGCTGGAGGATGATCACCACTATTTCCCTCCGTATGAAGCGGTGGCGGTGGAGCGCGGCGAAATGTTGAAACAACATCCAGAGGTTGGAGTGGCACTGGATGGGCTGGCGGGAGCGATCTCCGATGATGATATGCGGAGGATGAATTATGCGGTCGATGGACAGCATCGCGATCCGACGGAAGTTGTGCGGGAATTTCTGAAGCAGCGCAGATTGATCAACTAAGTTTTTGGATCGAGCATTTTGTCGGTGAGCAAGTGGTGCACTGGTTTTGTACTCCCCCCCCAATTTTTCATGTAACTTGTTCATTACAAAGATAGTTACTCACACGACCCACAAAATAAAGGACTTAAAGGAGTGGATCATCGATTTTGGCGGGATTTTGACGGATTTTTCGGGTCCGATGTTTGCAATTTTGCGTTGTCAAAGAAGGCGGTTGCGATGTCCGTCTCTGGAGGCGGACACAATTCATTTGGAGTGTCGCACTGATGGTGGTGGTTGTGTCTGTGACGGCGGTACGGGCGGATGGTGATGAATCCAGGTCAGATCTCAGTTCGCAGAACTGGGTTGTGGGTGAAGTGGCGATTTATCCCAAGTATCCGCGACCGGAATGTGCTCGCGAATCCCAGTGGGAACATCTGAAAAGAACGCTTCGCTCGCCGGTGTCTTTTTCGTTTTCCGGATCGATTTCCGGCAAGCAAGCCCTATTGACCTGCTGTTTATTGAATAGGGATTACTGATTCAGTCGACTCGGTGTGCCACAGCCTCTGATGCGTCCTGCGGCTTGTAGCGCACGGCGAAACTAGACTCAAGGCACGACTGCCTTAGGTCGGAGACAAAGTGCGGATCGGGATCGGCCAACGATGAACCAAAGGGTGTCCAGACATCGTAATTCTTCCCCGCCACGTTGTATTGCACCTCACATTCGCCAAAATATAGCGTGAAGGGGAAATGCGTTCCGGAGAGGCGGTGCCTAAGCATTCGCATCTCGGTACCCTTGCCGCGAACTTGAGGCCAACTCGCTTGGATTCTGCGCTGCCTCTCTACCAAATACGGTTCACCGATCACAGAAACTACAACTAGCGACATAAGCCCAAAAGCAGCAACACTTGACCAACTCCACCCTAGATTAGCGGTGCGCTTCGGATTTGTCTTTGTTCTCAAGTCTTCTTCTCAGAACCTGTTCCGTGCGAATTGTACCGCGATCGCAGATTGTTGCTGCGACGCTCAGAGCTCACTTGTTGTTAACAGCGATTTCACTTACCAGGAATTCACCAAAGGCTGCCCGGCGACCGGACGCAGATTGTTAGTGAGATGGCGATGTTACACCAGCTGACTGACAATCCAGTTCACTTTGAATGCCTTAGCAGGATGTTACGATTCCAAGACATGTGGCCTTGGAGACGAAAGAAGCCAATTCCCGAAGGGTTCCCGGAGGGGTTCAGTGTTCAGCGCATCGGTATAAGCTCGGCGATTGCGGTTTCCGAGCTACCTGCTGGCGACATCTCGCACTACTTTCGTGAGCATCCCGACATTGCCGGGGCATTGCTGGGCGAATCCTATGACAAGCGATATACCCCCTCGACGTTCTTTGAGGAGAAAGGCAATCGATTCAGGGTGGGTTGGTTCACAAGGAATGCGACGTACCTTTGCGTTCAGGAGTTCTCCACCTTGGCAGATGCAGCTACTGATTATCTGCTGTTCTCGCTTGGCAAGGGTCGTTGGACGCCGCAGGAATAAGGTGGATATTAATTAGTGAAATCGCGATATCACGACAGTTATCAGGGAAAAGAAGGCGTTCGATGAACCACGACGATCTGTTTTTTCCCATAGCTCACTTGCGCATCGACAGCTCGTTCATCAGGGGTCGTCAAGCCCACGGTATCTAGCGTCTTACCATTTTTGTCCGCCAGCACAAGATCGGTTTGGCGAGGGGCTGCTCCGCACACGTCAGCCTTGAACACATCTCTCCTCTTGAAACTCGAATATGCACCTACCAGAATGAAAGTTTGGCCATTGGGAGGTTGCGGAGAGGAAGTCTCAACCCGTTTCGGTGAGCATGTGAACTTTAGGAGCACCACGTCTCCCTCGTGGGCCGCCGCCACGATGTCGCCGTCGACTCGAACCAGAACTGACAAGCATTTAGCCTGCGCAGAATGACAATTGACGAGCAGGACCATGAGCAAGGCCATCAGGGCAGCGGAACGTTTCACGTCCTAAACTTAAACCTACATGTGACTTAAGTCCAGGGGACTGCCAATGCCTCGCAATTGTTGGCGAAATCGCGATGTTACGCCAGCTATGTTTTGGCGTCACGAAACCCATTTCTCAATTTCCTTTCCTATCATCCAACGACCATTGCTGTTCTCCATAACTACATACCGTCCGCCCCCACACAATTCACCACATCTGTTGCTCACATAAAAGAATGCCTGCCTGCCATCGGTGCTGAAACCCACCCGCGAGAATGTCAGAATTCCCTGGGAGCCCGGAAATTGCTTGTAGTAAGCGCCCCACGGGTCTCTCTTGTTGGCAAAAATGGAATCGAGTTTTGTTGAATCCACGAGTTCGTAATCAATCAGAGGGTGAAATGAACGACGAAGCGATGCTTGCTTCGCATTCACTTCTCGAAAGGAGTCGATGGTCGTTTGTTGAAGAGTGGGGGCTTTCTTGCGTACAGACTCAGCCGTTTTCTCCCAAGGAATGGGGCGCCCGTTATCGTCGGGCAAGCCCTCATCGTCGCCTGACTGTGTCGTATCAGAAATTACGATTTTGGCTAGGCCATTGCCGACCGGCTCTAACGGTTCTTTATGTTGTCGGTCGGCGAATTTGCTAGCAATCCATATTGAAAGAACATCGTATTCGGGATTCCTTAATTCACCTTTAGGCGCTTCGGTGCTTTCCGCGCGATTGCCGGTTGTCAAAACAACAACAAGCGACAGGAGAACGATTATGAGCCGCTTCCGCATATGCCCACATTATGGCGCATGACAGTGGATTGTGGTTAACAGGCGTTAGCACCAAGTGAGGTTTTTAACTTCGTGTTTGAAGCTATGGCGATGCTAGGTCAACTACCCAATGGAACACCTCTAGCAATGCATCTCTCGACCGATCCGCTTTCATCAGACTTGAGCACCCCAGACGGATCAGCACAGAAGGATGGTTGCCCCGAATGCAATGGTCGGGCGGTGATGTGATAGGTCGAATTCGGTTTTCCGAGTTCGGTTTTTTCGCACCCTACGATCTCGAAAGCATATCCGTTGTCGATGTGCCCTTGGGCCACCACTCTCGCAATCTCCCCGTTACGCGGCAACTCAGAAAGCGTGCAGGTGTACCCAAAATTGGGGTGCTCCCTCGCGAACTGAGTCTCCGCATTGGAAATCGACCTTACTCGGCCAATTGCGGAATCGACATATCCGAGCATCATTGATTCTCGGAGGTAGTAATAGCCGAGGGCGACCACCACCAGGGCAGTAACGGCGATGCCAAGCCTTTGACGCCTTGTTGTTGCCATTCGCGCTCCGCTCGCTCGGGGACTTGGGATCATGATGATAGGCGGAGTTTTAGGCACGAGCAACGGGCGACACAGTCCCTCAGCGGCTGAAGCCGTATTCAGGCAAATGCTTATCGCAGCGGTAAACCGCTGCGCCACCCAAAATCAAGTGCGAGGCCGAGTTGGTTCGCAGCGTACCTGGCGACGAATGGTTCTCCTCGTCCGGCGCACTGCGGATCCCTCACTTCGTTCGGGACGACAATTCTTTTCAGGTGCCTTCCTCAGTTCATCGGCAGAATGCCTTGCGGCGGCGGTGCATTGGGAGGGGAACGCGGGGTCCCTCGACTGCGCGCTGCTTCGCTTCGCTCACGGCGCTCCGCTCAGGATGACAGAGTTGGGAAGTCGGGCCTACCCACGGGACACACTGTCCCTCAGCGGCTGAAGCCGTATTCGGGCCATTGCCTATCGCAGCGGTAAACCGCTGCGCCACCCAAAATCAAGTGCGAGGCCGAGTTGTTTTCGCAGCGTACCTGGCGACGCGTGGTTTTCCTCGACCGCGAACTGCAGATCCCTCACTTCGTTCGGGACGACAATTCTTTTCAAGTGGCTGTGGAAAACTTGCTCTTGTGTCATCTGCGCCAGTTTGATAAAGTTCGCGGCCTTATCCCCTTGCCATGGAGGTTGAAACTATGTCCACCAGGGCCCCGCTTACAGATTTCCCGAACGATCTTATCAACGATGAGCGATTGTTCAGCGAGCGCGAGCGCGAGATCGTGTCTGCGCTGCTGCGACACGCCAACCATGACGCCGGATCCTCGGCGGAGACCAGAAGCGCCATGCTGCAGGCGATTGAACGCGCGGTGGGTGAAACAGTGGCCCAACGAGCGTATGGGCTGCTCGGACATAGCATCGTGGACAGGTTGATTCATGACGCAGGTGCAACCGGCACTTCTTCTTTGTCCGCACTTACCGTGCCAGACGTGCGTGACGCAGGATTTGGGGGGGCACGGGCAGTTTCGCCGGGGACTCGTCCGCCTAGTCCACAGCCGGAGCCACCCGGTTTCGAAGAGCCGGAAGTTAGGGTTGCAATAGCCCATCGGCGACCGCCTAGTCCACAGCCGGAGCCACCCGGTTTCGAAGAACCGGATGTTAGGGTTGCGATCGCCCATCGGCGTCCGCCCAATCCAGAGCCCGACCCTCCCAGTTTCGACGAGCGCAGTGTCCGAGTTTCGCCGGTGACTCATCCTCCAAAAGAACCGGACCCACCTGGGTTCGGGGAACTGGAGAGCGATCCAGCACGGACGTCGGTCGCTGTCCTTGAGGCTGCGCGACCTGCGTTTCGCGCCGCGCAGTATCTCGTGCTAGATGAGTTCCTGGTGCCTGCCGAAGTTGAGGCGCTGATGGGATACGCGCTCGCTAAGGAAAGCGAATTCAAATTCAGTGAGGTGGTCACTCCGGGGCAAAAGGGCGAGGTCGATTTTGACCATCGTCGCTCGCGGGTGCTGGTTGATATCGGGGAACATGAGGGCGTCATCGTCGATCGCATTAAGGCGTCGCTCGCCAGAATCCTCGACAAACTTAATCTCGATCCCTTCGAGATTTCGCGTGTGGAGGCGCAGATGACCGCCAGCGGCGACGGCGACTTCTTTCACCAGCACACCGATGATGGCTCAGACAAAGTCAAAACCCGCCAACTCACTTTTGTTTACTTCTTCCATCGCGAGCCCGTGGCGTTCTCGGGAGGCGAACTTCGGATCTACGATTCGGTCTGGAAGGACGGTTATTATCAGGCCGGCGAAAACTATCGCAGCATCCAACCCGCACAAAACCAGATTGTATTTTTCCCGAGCTGTCTGGTTCACGAAATCACTCCGATAGAAATTCCTTCGCGAGCTTTTGCAGACAGCCGCTTTACGGTGAATGGATGGTTTCGACGGTAACGGTAAAAGACGCACCCTGGCTTGAATTCGTAGCGCGAATGATGGGCGAGGCTCCGCCGACAGCCTCGCCTGTGTTCGACCCTGCGTCGTTTCACTGCCTGCTCGACGAACAGCCTTCTCACCTGGTTCCGACGTACCTCTTCTCTCGTCAGAACGAGCCGCTCTGTTCTTCGCTCCTCTGGAATCCGACAGCCTGCTTGTGCCGGGATGGCAAACTTCCGCCTCAGCAGCAGGATCGCGACGAGTTAGTAAGTCGATTCGATTTGCAGGGACCAGTGGTCTGGGTGCAAGATCCCGCGAACGAATCCTGGCAGCCATTTTGGATAGGCCCGAGGCTCCGAAAATGGCTCGATTATTTTCAACCCGCCGAACCAGCGCCCAGGAATCTTCCTTCAGACGTACGTTCTGTGCTCGCGAATGCGGGCATCCTGGTTGTTGCCGATTATGTCGCTCACCGCCGTAAGCTCTGGGCTGAGATCGTTCAGCGGGCGCGATCATTTTTCCCGAGAGGCTTTGCTCCGGTCGCGGGCCTGATCCATCCGTATCATATTGCTGAGCTGCGCCGATACGTACGTCGCCGGATTCGAAATCGGCAAGTCCATCTGGGCGATGGCCAGAGCCCGCTTCGCTACATCGAGTACAACGATCCGGTTCTGAAGTTTTTCCATCAGCAACTCACGTCTGCTCTGAGCGATATTGCCGGAGAGATGCTGAAACCTTCTTACACTTACATGGCCTCCTATCTGAAAGGAGCGGAACTGCCGAAGCACACCGACCGGCTACAGTGCGAGTTCACCGTCAGTTTGTGTCTGGATTTCGCGCCCGAACCAGTCGGGCAAACGCCATGGCCTCTGCATCTCGATACCCCCGACGGCACAATCACCGTCTTCCAGAGGATCGGAGACGCCCTGTTCTTCCGCGGACGGCAGATTCCTCACTACCGCAAACCCCTTGCGCAGGGGACTACATCCACTTCAATATTTTTCCACTACGTGAGAAAAGGATTCGCGGGACAGCTCGACTAGCTCGATCCAAGAACTACGGCGAAATGCAAGTCCCTCACTCCGTTCGGGATGACGATTCTTTTCTGGTGGCTAAAAGGCGAAGAGTCGTGGAATCCCATCCTCGCGCAAAGAACGCGCAAGGATGGGGCGCCTATTTTCAATTTGGGAACAGAAACAAACAGCCGTCGCGAGGCCGGTTCACCGCCCGATGGAAAAGCCCACTTCTCAAGTGCGAGAAGTGGGCCTGGTTAAAAACAATTGAAGAGCGCAGTTATAACGCCGGCGTTTATTTATTGATGTGCGCGAGCCAATTGCCGAAATGGCCCTGGGCGTCGAAGTACTGGCCTGCGAGGGTGGTTCCGTCGGCTGAGATGCTGTCGGCGGTGTAAAGAGTGGTGCCGGCGGGAATCTTTGCACCGGATTGCCGCAACATCCTGGCCACGCCCACCATGCCACCTGCCGGTGTCCAGACAAAAGCATCAATACCGTGGCCGAATGGATCGCCGCTCCAGCCAACGACAGTTCCATTATCGGCGATGGCGTTCGCCATGCTTTGCTCATAACGCCCCTGCCGGAGAGTTCCGAGCGAGGTCAAGCCGCGGCTGTCTGAGTAAAGAAACGCGATCCCATTATTTTGTGGGTCGTAATATTGCCCAACTATTTTTTTGCCATTGCTGGTTACAGCGGCGGCTTCGCCGAGAGTTTTCGAACCTAGAAACAGGTCGTGTTTTCCATCCACCCATCGCACGGGGCGGCGAGGTCCGGTTACATCCTCCCAAAAACCGACAATGGTCGCAGAGTTGGCAGAGATGGCTGTGGCCCGGCTGCTATGAGCGCCCGCCGGATGCCCGAGCGAAACGTTGCCGGTAGATTCGGTCCACGCAAAGCCCTCGGCGTCCTGGTGAGTCCACGCGATTCCGACGGCCACGGTTCCATTTGCATTCAAGCTATAACCACTTCCCCAGCTGTTGCCAACGGCAGGGCTTCCATTCAAGGGATGGCCGAGGTCGGTAAGTCCGGTTGATCTCCAGATGGCGGGGCGGCTGTAACCGTCGCTTCCAATATATCCGCTGATGATGGCAGAACCGTCGCGCGAGATTCCGATTGAAGATGAAAATGGATCGCCGGGGCCGAGATCCTGAAAGCCGGAGATTGCCGTCCAGCGATAGATTTCGCCGCCGTAGTTTGCGGCCATGACATCCCCGTTGCCGGAGAGGGCAAGACTTGACCACGTGTCGGTAATAGGATCCTCGACGATTTGGAAGGTAGCGGTGGACGCACTCGCTGACAAGCAAAGTGCAAGGCACAGGCACACGAGACCTGAGGTACGAAGGCGGCTGTTCATCTATTAGGGGTCCTTTGGCGGGAAGTGGGATGGAAACAAGAGGCCCCCAAGTATACACGCCAAAACAGGTGGCGGGCGGGGGCACTTCGCGCTTCCGATGCGGGTTTTGCCAAAGCAAGTGCGAGACCTAGTTGTTTCGCAGCGTGCCGGACGACGCATGGTTCTCCTCGACCGGCGAACTTCAGATCCCTCACTCCGTTCGGGATGACAATTCTTTTCGGTGACTTTCCGGGGTATCTGCCCGTGGCCCTCAAGGCCGGAGCCCATTTCTTTATTGGCTCTGAGTGGCACCTATCGGCTGCGCGTTGCTTCGCTTCGCTCACAGGCGCTCCGCCGAGGACGGCAGAGAAATTGAGGAATTATTTATTCGGCATGGTGTGGGGCTGGCGGGTCATAGCGCGATGCAAACAGGCGTTGAATGTAGCAATCCTCGTGAACGGGGCGACCGTTCTCGTCAGCCTTTGCGGTTTCGAGGCGGATGGGTTGCTTGCAAATGGGGCAGATTAGAACGACTGGGGAATTCATACAGCACCCTCGGGAAGGGATTTACGTGGATTTTAGCAAGTAGCTAGAGAATTTCAAGCGGCTTTACGATGAGGTAGTGGTGCGGTTTGAAATCCACGGGGAGGCTGTGGTCATGCCGAGGCCAGACCGGTTCATCGGGAGAATGCCTTGCGGCGGCGGTGCATTGGGAGGGGAACGCGGGGTCCCTTCGACTTCGCGCTGCTTCGCTTCGCTCACGTCGCTCCGCTCGGGATGACAGAGTTGGAGAAGATGACAGAGTTGGAGAAGATGACAGAGTTGGAGAGGATGACAGAGTTGGAGAGGATGACAGAGTTGGAGAGAAGGACAGAATTGGAGAGAAGGAGGTCCTTCGCTCCGCTCAGGATGACAGAGTTGGGAGGGCGTTGGTACACGAGCAGGGCTACTCTTCCACTGGCTGGGCGTTTAGTTCCTGCTCGGGTTCGCCGGCTACCAATCCTTGGGCGATGATTAGACGGCGGGCTTCGATGCGGAGGGCGGGGAGGGCGCGCCAGAACCAGATTGCTCCTATGACGCAGGCTACGCCTCCGGCGGCGACGGTGATCGGCGCGCCGATGCGGTGAGCTAGGGCTCCTCCGAAGAAAGCTCCGAAGGGAGCCATGCCCATGAACATCATGGAATAGAGGGACATGACGCGGCCGCGGAGTTGATCGGGGACCATGGTCTGAATCAGGGTGTTCGAACAGGCCATTTGCAGCATCATCGAATATCCCGCGGGCAAGAGCAGCGCGCAGGACAGCCAGAATGAGGTGGAAAAGGAAAAAAGAAACAGACTCACGCCCAGGCCGGCACAGGTGATGGTGACCCAGCGGCCGAGGCCTTTTACTCCTCCGGTTTTGGCGGCTAGGGTTAGAGCTCCGAACAGCGCGCCTACGCCGGTTGCACCCATCAGGATGCCTAGGCCGCGCGCGCCGCCATGCAAAATCTGGTCGGCGAAGACGGGCATGAGGACCGTGTAGGGCATGCCGACCAGGCTTACCAGGCCAACTAACAAAAGCAGCGATTTTATGATCCGCGTCTGGTTGACCCACCGAAAGCCTTCGACGATGTCTTCGATCGGAGAGTGGCTCGAGATGCGGGGAGCGCAATGGACGTTCATCAACAACAATCCGATGATGACGGCAATGTAGCTGATGGCATTGGCGGCAAAGCACCAGCCTTCGCCGATTCTGGCGACGAGAATTCCGGCGACGGCGGGACCGATGACGCGGGCGCCATTGAACATGGAGGAATTGAGGGCGATCGCGTTCATCAAATCTTCTTTGCCGACCATGTCGATGAGAAACGATTGGCGGCCGGGAATGTCGAAGGCATTCACCACTCCGAGAAGTGCGGCGAGAACGAAAATATGCCAGACCTCGACGCGTCCACTCAGGGTGAGCCAGGCGAGTATGCCGGCGAGAATCATGGAGCAGGTTTGTGTCGCGATGACGAGGCGCTGGCGATTGTGGCGGTCGGCGGTAATTCCTCCGAGGGGCGCGACCAGGAAAACTGGGAACTGGCTGGCAAAGCCGACGGAGCCGAGTAGTAACGCGGATTTCGTCAGTTTGTAGACGAGCCAGGCTTGCGCGACGCTTTGCATCCAGGTGCCGGTTAGAGAAATGATCTGTCCGCCGAAGAAGAGTTGAAAATTACGGTGGCGCAAGGCACGGAGCGTGGTGGCCCATTTCGGGGTAGGCGAATTCTTTGTGTTTGTTGCTTCAGTCGTCGGAGTCACTGCTGGAGTCGGCGGAGTCGCCGGAGAATTTGAAGGGTCGGGCACTCTGTTAGAACTTTTTCACATCTTCGAGATGGCGGCAACTCGGGGATGACTGCAGCTTAGGAGAAGAAGCCAGATTTCCACAGGGCGACTGCCCGGGACTGACTTAGAACTTCCCCAGCGGTGCGATTCGAGATAGAGTTAGGTTCGAACGTCCTGCAAGCTTCTAAAGACCTCCGGTTCAGGAAGGATAAAACGATGAACGCAGAACTGAATCGTCTGGAGCGTCGTGGTGCGCAACGTTTCGCGGTGCACACGCCTGTGTCGGTTGAGTTCGAGGGGCGGAGTGTGGCGGGGTTCGTACAGGATCTGAGCGGGCGTGGAATATTTTTTTACGCTGAAACGGCTTTGCCCGAAGGTGCGGTCATCCACCTGACATTTACCATGCCCTCGGAAATTACGCTGGCGGAAAGTATGCCGGTGCGCTGCCGGGGACGCGTTTTACGGGCGTCGGATCCGCAGAGCGGCGAGCACCGAGGGATTGCCGTTCAGCTCGATTCTTACGAGTTCCTGCCGCAGGATCGCTCTGTCTCCCAATTTGCGCGGGTAACGGTTGCCACCCCAGCAACGACTACGGCGGGGCCGGCGTCGCGCTGAGCCGGTAGCATCTTTCCTACTGCCGTCTTTTCAACTGTCGTCCTTTGCCTTACAATCGTTTCAACCAGCAGCTTGGCGGGAGTTTTGGCAGATCATCGCTTGCGACCGCCGGCACCCGCCGCCTCGTCTGTTGTCCCTTCGATTACGAAGGTCATTTGGCCCCAAAGCCGGAAGTTCGTAGCATGGCAATGAACACTGAGAATCGAGTCATGCCCGGGATCTCTGTCGCCCTCCTGTCCGAAGATCGCGAACAATCTGTCGTATTGAACAGCCGTGTCGAGAGCACGAACCTGGCTCGAACCGTGTTGAGCCATGTGGGGTTTCCGCTCGGTCCGAGCGACGCGATCCTTCGCCAATTGCAGGACCAGCGCGCTGAAGTGGTGCTGGTGAGCATCGATCCGCAGAATCCAGCGCGAGCGATTCGCGCGATCGAACTCATTCATTCGAGCATTCCGGAAATCACGATTTTTGCGGTGGGCGAAATGAGTCAGCCCGCGAATATCGTTTCGGCGATGCGGGCCGGGGCGCGCGAATTTCTGGATCATGGCGCCAGCCGCGAAGCACTGGTTGAAGCTTTCACACGTTTCTCCGCGACATTGAGCCGCGCTCAACGCAGCGCGAGCAAAGCGCGCGTTCTAACGTTTCTAAATGCCAAGGGCGGCGCTGGAGCGACGACCACGGCTGTCAACACAGCGGTCGCTTTGCAGGAAGCGCACGGGCGCGTGGTGCTGGTGGATTTCGCGCCGATTGGACACACTGCTCTGCAACTCAACCTGCGGCCGCAATTCACCATCATCGATGCGCTGCAGAATCTGCATCGCATGGATGGTTCGCTGCTTGATGGGTTGATGACTCCGTATCGCAATGGCCTTCATTTGCTGGCGGGGGCGCAGCAGCCACACAGTTCGGTGCCGACGGCGTCAGAATTGGCGCGACTTTTCGACTTGCTGGTGAACCAGTATCACTTCGTGGTGCTGGATTGCTCGGGCAGGATGGATAGTACAGTCCAAATGATCTGCGACCTCTCGAACGCGGTGCTGATGGTGGCGCAGACCGACGTCGTGTCGCTGTGGAGCGCGGGGCGGATCCAGGGGTTCTTGCAAGAAGGGGCGGGTCGCGATCGCCTACGGATCGTGCTCAACCGTTACAAGAAAATTCCTGGCTTTACCGACGAAGACGTAGAGAAAGCCACCAACTGCAAGGTGCTCTGGAAAGTGCCCAACAACTTCCAGGTCATTGGACCGGCGATTGATAAAGGGAGTCCGGTGGCAGCGCAGGGAAACCACGAAATTGGCCGCTCGTATCAGGGGTTAGCCGCGGAGTTGGCCAGCGCCACGACGACGGCCGACGGCGCTCTTTCGCTGCTCTATCAGCATGACAAAGGGGCCGATAGCAAGAAGCGTGGAGCGGGCCCGCTGATCGTCTCTCCGGCGCGCGCTGGGAACTAAGTCGGCCACTTCATTGCTCAGTTCATCGTGTAGTTCCGAACGCACTTCAGAATAGGCCGAAATTTCGGCACCCAGCCAGAGCTTCGGCATTCCGTTTTGGTCCTTCCATCGTCATTCCACTCTCAAGCACCCGCAATAAAGCGCTTTACGGGCGGAAATGCAATGGCGACTCGTGTGCATTGTCAAGATTTGTACGGCGTGATTCGTCTCCCCCGCGAAGAACCGCCAGAGGTGTCACGGAAGGTGTGGGTCTCCAATGGGTGTGCCGCGTCGATTCGCGATCCCGAACGACTGCCTGACCTGCACGTTGAGGCAAAGTAGTGACTTTTGCAACTTGCCTCATCCTTTAATGGCGGCGTTCAACGCGACTGGGCATGTGACGCTGTATCCGTCGAATGCAACGCTGTTGACGGAGGGTCAGATGCCCCGCGGCGTTTTTATCACTTGCTCGGGCCGGGCCAAACTCGCGATCGCGGCCCGCGACGGCAAAACCATCATCCTTAAAATTGCAGGCAACCGTCATGTGCTCGGGCTCAGCGCAGTTCTGTTGGGACAACCTTCTCCGGTGACGGTCACTACCATCGAGCTTTGCCAGATTAAATTCGTGGAGCGCGACGCCTTTCTGGAGCTGATTGAAAAAAGCGGCCATGCGGCGATTGCTTGCGCCAAAATGCTCGCCGAGGAGGTCCAGAGTTCGTTCGAGGATGTTCACGAGTTGTTGCTGGCGCGCAGTTCGACGGAGAAGCTGGCGCGGCTGTTGCTCTCATGGGTCGCGGGCGAGCCTCGCAATCGGGAGCTGCGAGTATTTACAGAATTCACCCACGAAGAAATCGCACAGATGATTGGGTCGTCGCGCGAGACGGTGACTCGCCTGATGAGCGAAATGAAGCGGAAGGACTTGATTCGCGTTGAGGGCACCACGCTGGTGATCCCGAACCGAATCGCGCTACAAGCGATTGCGGCATGAGATTCCCTCCCCGGGCGGACGAAGAGGTCTCCACGTCCGCCCCTTTTTCTTAGATGTTGCGCTTACATATTGAAGAGTTCGCGCAGGCGGCGGGTCTGGGCGCGGGAAACCGGAATCTCGGTTTGCTTCTTGTCATCCATGCGCAACTGGTAAGAGCTTTTGAACCAGGGCACGACTTCGCGGATGTGATTGATGTTCACGAGAAATGAACGGTGCGCGCGCCAGAACAGATTGGGATCGAGATTTTCGAACAACTCTTCAAGAGTGCGGCAATTGGATTGACCTTCCATGCCCGCGTGGCCTGTGGTCGCAACCGTGATGACGCCGTCTTCAATGGTCGCGTAGCAGATATCTTTCGGATCGGTCAGGAATAGACGTCCGGCGGCCTTGATCAATATCTTGGCGGTCTGTGTCTGTGGTTTCTGCGATTCCAGCATCCGGACTAACGTCTCAAGTTTTTCGTCGGGCTTGCCGCCGGCATCGATCTTTGTCCGCGCCTTCTCGATCGAGAGCGCGACCCGCTTCTTGTCAAAGGGCTTCAGGATGTAATCGACCGCATTCACTTCAAAAGCCTTGACCGCGTATTGATCGAAAGCGGTGGCAAAGACGATCTTGGGCAGGGGCACCTTGCGGTCAAGCAGTTTCTTGATCACGCCGAAGCCGTCGAGCCCGGGCATTTGAACATCGAGAAAGACCAGGTCCGGATTGTGTTCCTTGATCAAGCTGACGGCTTCGAGGCCGTTCTTGCCCTGCGCGACCACGTTGATGTCGTTCAGGTTTTTGAGAAGATAGGCGAGTTCGTCGCGCGCGAGCTGTTCATCGTCGACGATGACTGCGGAGAGGAGCATAAGAACTGGGAATCTGGAAGCGCAGCGAAAAAGCCGGTCAGTTGTGAGTATAGCGATGGAGAGCAGGCTAGAGCAATGTCGCTGGTGGATTTCGCGGACTCGGACCAGACACCTGATTTCAAAAACGAACGTGCTGCAAGACTTGCGCGTTTACGGATAACCGGCGTTTTGAATAACGATGGATTCCTCTCGAATCGAGGTTCTTAAATCCGCCGCTTTCGAATCCCCGGATGAGCGCGCTCGCACTTTCGCCAGACTGTACCGCCACGTTCTGTTCCGCACTCTGCAACTATTCTTGGTGAGAAGAAACAAGGTGAAAATTTCAGCCCGTGAAAATACAGACAGACGATCCGGGTCCCACGCTTTCGCGTACTCGGCCAGGATGGGTTCTCCGGTGAGGCGCCCAAGAACCTCAAGCAGCAATCGGTTCAAGCAGTGGTAGGACGGTGGGCAAAGATAGGCACGAGAACCGTACCAACTCCAGCGTGCGCGATAATCCCACGCCGGCAACGTCGCTTTTAGCCCAGCGATGCCATCGTCGAAAAGCTTCTTGACGGCTGGATCTGCTGTTTCTACGAACAAGTCATACAGTCCCAACAGCGAACTCATGAAACCGTCTTGAATGCCAGGGATCGATTGCCCCGGGAGTTCGCTGTAAAGGCAGCCCGAGGCCAGGGAGTCTCGCACCCCGCCCTCTTGCACGCTCAAAGCAAAAATCTGACTGGCGCCGCGAAGCAGTTCGAGTAGGCGTGGCCTTCCTGTCATGCGATAGCCGCGTACTAACGCGCTAATCGCCAAACCCTGGTCGTAGGCTGAAACCCAGGGAGCGCGGAAGAATGTTTTCCCCTGGAGACAGTCATAGTCGTTCATCCAGACGACGGAGCCGTCAGCACGAACGACGGCGTGGGACTCTAACCAGTCCACTTGCTTCAGAAATGCTTCGCGGCTGGGTTCGTCGCGATGGCGCAGGAAGTGCCCTAAATTAACCAGTCCCCACCAGGCAATGTACGCCGGTTTATAGACGATGCCAGTAAGCCGGTTACGGGCCCTTGGGACGCCATTTGGATCCATGCTCATCACGCTCCACGACAATTTCTCGCTGTAGAGATAGTAGTGAAGGGAGCTTTTTGGTCCCGCGTCGGCGTCGATATCGAGCGGATAGCTGAAGCGGAATTGCAGGAATTCGCGTCGCAGGGCGCGCAATGCGTACCGCAGTGATTCGAACGAATTCCCCTGGTCTTTTACCATGGCTTACCTGGACTGCTTATCAAGGCTCGAGCCGAACCTACTAGTGCGCGGGAGTATAGCATGGTCCGACACAGGTCCGACATAGGCCGGACTAGGCCCCTGGAAAGTGGCGATGGGACCCCAGGTGGCTGTGACTCGTGACTGATAATCACTCCCTTGATGATCAGTACTGTGAGGATCAGTGCTGTGAGGATTCCGGAGGATTGGGCAAACGCAGCGTCATCAAGTGGTGATCGTGATCCTTGAAACCTAACTTGCGATAGAACTCGAATGCATTGGTATTGCGGCGGACGACTTCGAGATGGATGGCGCGAATGCCCTGGCGCTGAGCTTCTTGTTGAACGAACTGCATCGTCCGTTTCCCCCAGCCGCGACCGCGAAAGGACTCGATGAGATAGAGTTCGTCGATGAAGGCATCGCGGCCTAAGAATTCGAGGCTGTAGCCGTGGCAGAGGACGACGTAGCCCACCGGGGATGGGACGCCGGGGGCAGGGTCGAAGATGAGCCAGGCGGAGCCGAAAGCGGGGTTATGCAGCAGTCCGAGAAGTGCGGCCCGCGCTGGCTCGCGATCATAGTGATGGCCGTCGAAGGCGTAGTAATCGCGCATGAAGTCGAGCAGAACGTCGGCATCGGCTGGCGTCGCGAGGCGAAAATCTGGTTCGGAATCAGGAGGCATTTTCGATGGCCAGCGTCATGCCCATTCCGCCGCTGACGCAGAGTGTAGCCAAGCCGCGGCGCGCTTTTCGCCTGAGCATTTCGTGGAGCAAGGTTACGGTGATGCGCGTCCCGGTGCAGCCGATGGGATGACCGAGCGCGATGGCGCCGCCGTTGATGTTGAGTTTTTCGCGATCAAAGTGAAGCTCGCGATCGCAGGCTAATACCTGGGCTGCGAATGCTTCGTTGAGTTCGACGAGATCGAAGTCGTTGAGTTTGAAACCGTGTTTTTGTTCGAGCTTGCGAATCGCAGGCACTGGGCCGATGCCCATGACGCGCGGATCGACTCCGGCAGAGGTTGCGGCGAGAATTTGGGCCAGCGGCTGAAGGTGGTTTTGCTTGACGAAGCTCTCACTCGCTAACACCATTGCCGCCGCGCCGTCGGTAATTCCGGAGGAATTTCCGGCGGAGATTGTGCCTGTTGTCGTTCCAGACTTGGAAAAAACTGGAGCCAGCTTAGCCAGTTTCTCCATGTTCGCGTCAGGGAAGAGGTGTTCATCGCGTGAGAAGACGGTCGTGCCCTTCTGGCCCTCGATCGTGACTGGAACAATCTCGGCGTCGAAGCGTCCGCTGGATTGCGCCGCGGCTGCGCGTTGCTGGGAGACTAGCGCGAACAGATCCTGCTCATCGCGCGAGATGTTGTATTGCTCGGCAAGAACTTCGGCGGTCTCGCCCATCAGCATCTTAGCCATGGGACAGAAAAATCCGTCGCGATACATTCCGTCCACGAGTTCCTGATTGCCGAGACGATATCCCCAGCGCGCGCCTTCAAGATAATAAGGAAGGCGGGACATGGACTCGGTGCCGCCGGCGAGGACGCAGTCCAAATTGCCGGTGGCAATTTCCTGAAAAGCCAGCGCAATCGACTGGATGCCCGATGCACAGGCCTTATTCACTGTGTATGCCGAAACTTCCTGCGGAACGCCGCTACGAATGGAGATTTGGCGCGCGGGATTCGGACCACCTCCAGCTTGGCGGGCGTTGCCGAAGATGGTTTCTTCGATCTGTCGCGGATCGACTGCGGCGCGTTCGAGTGCGGCTTTGGCGGCGACCACGCCCATATCGGCTGCGGAGAGCGACGCGAGCGAGCCGCCAAATTTCCCAATGGGCGTGCGGACGGCGGAAAGAATGTAGACGTTATTCACCTGGCGTTATTCACCACAGCATTTGAGTCTAGCATTCGACAAATCGACGCAGAAAAACGGGGTAGCTCTCAGCTGTCAGCTATCAGTTATCACCCTCCCCGGCTCAGAGCACCGACGGGTTACACTACACTTCGTGAATATTCTCTATGGAGTCAATACCGTTACGGAAGCGCTTAAGGCGCGCGGACGCAACTTCGAGTGGGTTGGTGTCGCCAAGGAGCGTAAGGACATTCGCTTGAAGCGCGTGATCGATGAGTGCCGCAAGATTGGAGTTCCGGTGCGGGTTTTATCGCGCCAGGAGTTGGACGAACTGGCAGGCAATGCGGCGCATCAAGGGCTCGTGGCCGCAACTTCGGCAAAACAATACAGCGATCTCGACGATCTGGTGGCTTCGCGTCGAGGACAGCACTCGCTGGTTGTCGTGCTCGACGGAATCGAGGATCCGCATAATCTCGGAGCGATTCTGCGCACTGCGGACGCGGCCGGCGCCGATGGCGTCGTCATTCCTGAACGGCGATCGGCGGCGGTGACTGCGGCGGTGGCAAAAGTTTCGGCGGGAGCGAGCGAACACCTCCCGATTGCCAAAGTCACGAACATTTCGCGGACGCTTGAAGAGTTGAAAGAGAAAGATATTTGGGTTGTGGGCCTCGACGAACGCGGCGAGCAAACCTATGACGCGATTGATTACAAGATGCATTGCGCCATCGTGCTCGGGGCCGAAGGCAAGGGTGTGCATGAACTGGTACGACGGCACTGCGATTTTCTGGTATCGATTCCGATGCTGGGCGAGGTGCCATCGTTGAATGTGTCGGTAGCAGCGGGCGTTGTGCTTTATGAAGTTGTGCGCCAGAGGCGGTTGGGCGCATCGAAGTAAGCGTGAGTCTCCAAATCATGCGATTGCTCTGTGGCCTCGGTCTCCTATGCGGCTTGAGTTTTTCTGCGGCCGCCCTGGACCGTGAGGCTTTCACCGTTACGAAATACGATCTCGAAGTGCGCCTGGAGCCGGAGCAGAAGCGACTCGGTGCGCGCGGCAAGATCACGTTGCGCAACGATTCCGCGCAGCCGCAAAAAATCGTCGCACTGCAAATTTCGTCTTCTCTGAATTGGCGGTCCATTCGCGTAGAGGCCAAAGCGGTTCAGTTCGTCTCACAGCCTTACGCCACCGACATCGACCATACGGGCGCAGTTTCCGAGGCCGTCGTTACCCTGCCGGCCGAAATCAAACCCAAAGATTCCGTTGAACTGGAAGTGGGCTACGAAGGAGTCGTGCCACTCGATGCGACGCGGCTGGCTCGCGTCGGGGTGCCTGAGGGAGTTGCCAAGCATTCAAGCTGGGACCAGATCGGTCCGTCGTACACGGCGGTGCGGGGAGCGGGATATGTGGCCTGGTATCCGATCGCGACCGAGTCGGCGGACTTCTCAGAGGGAAACAGTTTGTTTGAAGTCGCCGACCGATGGAAGGCGCGCGAAGCAGGGAGTGAATTCCGAGCGAAGTTTGAAATCTCCGGAAGCGAAGAATCGCAGACCGTTCTCTGCGGCGCTGGCGTGCGAGCCGGGATGCAGGGCGTGGAGTTCAAGGGGGAGATCAAGTATGTGCCGGCAACGTGCCACGAAGAGCGGCTCGGCACAGTTGCTCCGACGTTTGTCGCGGGACGCTATGTGACTCTGTCAAAGCCGCCGCTGAGTCTCTACGCTTTCGCGGGACACGAGTCGGGCGCGGCAACTTATTCGTATGCGCTGGAACCAGCGATGAAATTTGTCACTGGCTGGTTTGGGCCGCCGACTGCTCCGATCGCGGTCGCGGATCTGGGCGATCCGAATTCCGCTCCCTTTGAAAGCGGCACGCTGCTGATGGCGTCGCTCGATGCGGGAGACTCGAAACTGGCAGGCATCAACCTCGTCCACGAACTGGTTCATTCGGCGTTGCAATCGTCAAGGCCCTGGGTCTACGAAGGCCTTGCCCATTTCGCGGAGGCCATGTATCGCCAGCAACAAGGAGGGCGGCAGGCGGCGCTGGATTTTCTCGGGCTGCATCGCGCAGCGTTTCTGGATTCGGAAAAAGAAGTGTCGGCCAGGTTGGGAAAAAATGCGGGAGAGAAAATTCCGGGCGAGAGGCAGCTGGGCCAACCGTTGGCCACGACGTTCGACGAAACCTACTACCGCAGCAAAGCGGCGTATGTGTGGTGGATGCTGCGCGACACGGTCGGCGACGAGGCAATGCAACAGGCGATTGCGAAGTACCGCGCGGCCGACGACAAAGATCCGAAGTATGTTGAGCAGTTGATCGAAGCCACTTCGAAACGCGACCTGGGGTGGTTTTTCGATGACTGGGTCTACTTTGATCGCGGCCTGCCGGATTTTCGTGTGCAGTCGGTGCATCCGTGGAAAACAGAAAAGGGTGAACAGTTCCTGACGATTACGCTGGAGAATCTTGGCGACGCGGGAGCTGAGGTTCCGCTCATCGTGACATTTGACGGTGGAGAGATTCGGCAACGGATCGAAGTGCGAGCAAAGGCTACGGCGACTACGCGGGTGCAGGTGCCGGGGATCCCGAGCCAGGTTCGCGTGAATGATGGGAGCGTTCCGGAGAGCGATCTGGCGAATAATGTGTTTGAGATTTCGGAAACGGCAGCCGGGCCTTAATTCTTACCCAAATTCTTGCCCCTAATTTTTGCCGGCGTTCGCCGCGGTGAAGGTGATCAACTTCTCCAACTTCGCGAGCGCCGAGCCGGAATCGATTGATGCAGCAGCGAGAGGCACGGCATCTCGCAGGTGATCGGCTCGTCCCGCGGCGACTAGAGCTGCAGCGGCGTTGAGCACGACGACATCGCGGCGGGCCGACTTCTCTCCACGCTTTTCTTCGGACTTCCCTCCGGACTTTTCTCCGGACAACACTGCTCGGATCAACTTCGCGTTGAATTCCGCATCTCCGCCGGAGATGTCTTCTAAGGTCGCTCGCTTCAGTCCGAATTCTTCGGGCGTTACTTCGTAGGTGTGGACTTGTCCATCGCGCACTTCGGCGACGCGCGTGGGGCCGCTGATTGTGATTTCGTCGAGACCGTCGCTGCCGTGGACGACAAGGGCGCGTCTCAGTCCCAACATGCTGAGGGCTTCGGCAAGTTTTTCCACGAGATCGGCCGAGTAAACGCCGACCACCTGGCAAGTGGCTCGCGCGGGATTCGTCAGCGGGCCGAGCAAATTGAAAATCGTGCGCAGACGCAGTTCGCGGCGGGCGGTCTGGACGTGCTTCATCGCCGAGTGCATGGCGGGAGCGAAGAGAAACGCGATCCCAACCTGATCGAGACAGGCAGCGACCTCGGCGGCGGGCAGTTCGATGTTGACGCCCAGGGCCTCCATGACATCGGCGGAGCCGCATTTCGACGTGACGCTGCGGTTGCCGTGCTTGGCGACGCGCACTCCAGCGCCGGCGGCGACAAAGGCGGTCGCAGTCGAAATGTTGAATGTTCCACTAGCGTCACCGCCGGTGCCGCAGGTATCGACCAGGGCATCGCGTCCGGTGCCGCTGGCGTCGAGGACGGAGCCGGTGTGAAGTGGGAGAGGAACGGCGGCGGCGCGGATGGCTTCGGCAAATCCGACAATTTCTTCGACGGTCTCGCCCTTCATGTGCAGGGCAACAAGCAGACCGGCAATCTGCGCGTCTGTGCACTCGCCGGTGAGGACCTCCGTCATCACGGCGCGCGCCTCGTCGCGCGAGAGCGACTGGCGATGGTTCGCAACACGATGGAGGGCGTCGAGAATCACAGAATCCAAGTTACAGTACACAAGCTACAGTACAAAGGAGAGAGGTTTCAAACTGATTTCACTGGGTCACCGATGTTGATGGTCAACTTCGTTGTCCAAGTCCTTCAGCCGTTCCTGAAAGCGATAGCGCCAGCTTAAGGGGAGACTCTTGACGAGGAGTGAGCGTTGCAACGTTTCGCGGTCGGGAGATTTATCGGAGTAGATTCCGTTGACTTCGGCGATGGTCAGGGTCGGATCTTCACGTTCCAGGAGCTGGAAATCGTCGCCAGCGCCAACTTCTCCCTCTTTGACAACCGAGAAATAAAAACCGGAGCGGCCGCTACGGAGGAACTGCGCGATGATTCTCTCACTCTTGAATTTGGCGGCGAGTTTGAAACAAGGAAGGCGCGGAGTGGTCACCGCGATCACGGCGGAGCCTAGTCGATAGTGGTCGCCAATCGACACGGACGTTTCCAGGAGACCGGTGGTGGTGAAGTTTTCGCCGAAGGCTCCCCAGGTGAGATCGGGTTTATGCAACTCAGCCTTCCACGGAGCGTAGTGTTCGGAAGGATAAGCGTAGACGGCTTTGTTCGGTCCGCCGTGTACGGTGAGGTCGGCCTGACGGTCGCCGTCGAGGTTCGTGGCGCGGAGCAAGACTCGTTCTCGTCCAACGACCGGGTCTTTGAAAATGCCGGTTTCGAATGTTTCGCCTTGCCAGGTGATGAGGCGGGGCAGGCCGACGTTAACGGAAACGAGCTTCATCTGTGTATCTGACGATGACGGACTTTGAAACGATGCAGCTTAAAGTTGCACCTGAAGATGTCGGTAGTGTCTCAGTTTGAAGTTAAGAGGTCGAAGACGATCTCGATCAGGAATAGCGTTCCGAATCCCAAACCCATGTAGCCGACGATCTTAGCTATTTTAAGATTACGCTGGGTGGGCTGTCTGCCCCAAGCAAGCACACGGAAGCACTGGCGTGGAAATTTCAACAATAAAAACCCCCAGCCAAACATCCATGCTAGGACGATGACGTTAAACGTTCGAGGCGAGATCATTGGAATTAGTTTGCCAGAAGAACGATTTCTTCGAGCGACCTAATGGGCTCGGTTAAGGCGGCAGCCATCGCAGGGGTAATTCTCAGCGTCTCGTGGATTCGTCCTAAATTGGAAACTGAAACACAGCCAAGTTGTCGGCTGCTTTGCCGATTGCGCTGCCGTCTTATAGAATCAGGAGTTTGCTGGACTGCACTGCAAGCCGCAAGCAGGGTTCTTCCTGGTCGAAATCAAGCCGATCGAAATCAAGCCGATCGAAATCGAGCAGATCGAAATCAAGTCAGGACGCGGTTTTGGAATCATTATGAAAATTCATGAGTATCAGGCGAAGGCAATCCTGAAGAAGTATGGCGTGGCGGTGCCGCGAGGGTCGATGGCGGCGACGCGCGAAGAAGCCGAGACGGCGGCGAAGGAGTTGCTGAGTTCGGGGGCGAGCGGCGTCGTTGTCAAAGCGCAAATTCACGCGGGCGGACGCGGCAAGGGCGGCGGCGTGAAGATCGCGAAATCCGTGGCTGAGGCCGGCGAAATCGCGGGCAAGATGCTGGGCATGACGCTGATCACGCATCAGACGGGGCCCGAGGGGCGCGTCGTCCGGCGGTTGCTGGTCGAAGAGACTCTGCCGATCGAAAAAGAACTCTATCTCGGCATTCTGGTGGATCGCGGCGAGGGCAAGCCGGTTTTTATGGCGTCGGCGGCAGGCGGCATGGACATTGAGCAAGTGGCGGCCGAGACGCCGGACGCGATCATGAAGCAGTACATTGATCCGGGCATGGGGCTGGAGCCGTTTCAGGCGCGAAAGATTGCGTTCATGTTGGGACTGAAGCCGGCTCAGATCAATCCCGCGGTTCAATTTTTGACGGGCCTTTATCGCGCGTTCCTAGAGACCGACGGCTCACTGATCGAGATCAATCCTTTTATCACGTGCACGGACGGGCGCCTGTTTGCACTCGATGCCAAGGTGACGTTTGACGATAACGCGCTGTTCCGGCATCCGGATCTGCGCGAACTGCGCGATTACAGCGAAGAGGATCCGCTCGAAGTCGAGGCCTCGAAATACAGCCTCAACTACATCAAGCTCGACGGAAGCGTCGGGTGCATGGTGAACGGTGCAGGCCTGGCGATGGCGACGATGGACATCATCAAGTATGCGGGCGGCATGCCGGCAAATTTTCTGGACGTCGGCGGCGGAGCCAATGCCGAGCAGGTGGCGCACGCGTTCGAAATCCTGCTGAGCGACAAGAGCGTACGCGCCGTGCTGATCAATATTTTTGGCGGCATCCTGCGGGTGGATACTCTGGCTGCCGGGGTGGTCGAAGCGGCGAAGAAAACGAACCTGCAACTCCCGGTCGTGCTGCGGCTGGAAGGCACGAACGTTCAGGAAGGCAAGAAGATATTGATGGAGTCAGGCCTGAACTTCATCGTCGCGGAGACGATGAAAGATGCGGCGGATAAAGTTGTGGCCGCGGCGCGGTAGAGAGTATCGAGTGGAAATTTAGTGTCGAGTGGAAATTTTGAGAGCGAGTCGTTTTGAGAGTGAGTCATTATGGCAATCCTAGTCGATAAGAAAACGCGATTGATCGTGCAGGGACTGACCGGCCGCGAAGGCACTTTTCACGCGAAAGCCTGCGCCGCTTATGGAACGCAAGTGGTCGGCGGCGTGACTCCCGGCAAAGGCGGCACGACCCACGAGGGGTGGCCGGTCTTCAATACGGTGCAGGAAGCGGCCGATAAAACGGGCGCCAATGCGACTGTGATTTTCGTGCCGCCTCCGTTCGCGGCTGACGCGATCATGGAAGCAGCGGACGCCGAGATTGAACTCATCGTTTGCATCACCGAGGGCATTCCGACGCTGGACATGGTGCGCGCGTGGGAATTTCTGCAGAACCGGCGCTCGCGACTGATTGGACCGAATTGCCCCGGCATCATCTCTCCCGGCAAATGCAAAGTTGGAATTATGCCGGCGTCGATTCACAAAGAAGGAAATGTGGGAATCGTCTCGCGGTCGGGAACGCTGACCTATGAAGCGGTCCATCAACTGACGCAGCGCGGCATTGGTCAGTCGACAGCGATCGGCATTGGCGGAGATCCGATCATCGGCACAAATTTTGTTGACGCGCTCGATCTCTTCAATCGCGATCCGCAGACCGAAGCGGTGATCATGATCGGCGAAATCGGGGGCAACGCAGAAGAGACAGCGGCGGATTTCATCAAGACGCACATGAAGAAACCGGTGGTTGGCTTCATTGCTGGACAGACGGCACCTCCCGGACGCCGCATGGGCCATGCCGGCGCAATCATTTCCGGAGGCAAGGGCACGGCGGCCGAGAAGATCGCCGCGATGGAAAGAGCGGGCATTAAAGTTGCGAAGTCTCCTGCGGACATTGGAGAGACGCTGGCGGCGGCTCTCGGAGCAAAAGTTTAGGCGCGAGTGCTTACAAACTGGAAGCATTTCGATTTGACTGAGGACATTCCACTGAGAGCATTTGACCGAGAATTAGGAACCGGAACTCATCTATGAAAACACTGGAACGCACACTGACGATCGTTAAACCCGACGCGGTAAAGAAGAATGCGGTCGGAGACATCATCGAACAATTTGAAAAGAACGGCTTCCGTATTCTGGCCATGAAGATGCTGGAAATCTCGCAGCATCAAGCGGAGCAGTTCTACGCGGTCCACGCCAGCCGGCCGTTTTACCACTCGCTGACCGCCTTCATGTCGAGCGGACCGATCGTGGCCTTGGCACTCGAAAAAGAGAATGCTATCGCCGATTTGCGCAAACTGATGGGCGCGACAAACCCGGCGAGTGCTGAAGAAGGCACGATCCGCAAGAAGTGGGCAAGCAATATCGAACACAATGCGATCCACGGCTCAGACGCGGACGAGACGGCGCGTTTCGAGTTGAGCTTCTTTTTTGCGGGATACGAATTGGCGAAGTAGACCAGTTCTCAGTTGCCAGTTCTCAGTTCTCAGTAGGGTCAACTGCGGACGGGGTGCTGAGAGCTGAAAACTTATTGAGAAACGGGAATTGAGAAATCTATGCCTCTTGTCGAAATCACGATGCTGCAGGGACGGACTGTCGATCAGAAGCGGAGGATTGCGCAGCGCGTTACCGACGCCATGGTGGAAGAGGCTGGTGCGCGCCGCGAAGCGGTCGTCGTCACTTTTGTCGAAGTGTCACGAGAGAGCTACGCTTCTGGCGGCGTGTTGATGGCGGACAAGACGTAAGTGACAGGGTGGTTGCGCTTTGCGTAATGGTCGATCATACAAACCCAGACCGAGCTTCAGCCCTCTACTACGAGGGGCGACGGGCCATCGACCGAAGGGATCTGACGTCAGCCATCAAGCTTCTGCAACAGTCAGCAGAACTCGAGCCTCATTTCAAAACCTTGGAACTTCTGGGAGAATGCCTCTTAGACGTGGGGCGATCGTCACAAGCGGTCACAGTTCTGACTCACTCCGTGCAAAAAGGGAGTAGGCCGTTCCGAGCCTTATACCTCTTAGCCCGCGCCTTCGAGACATGCGGAGATAGAGCCAAGGCAGTCGAGAACCTTCATCGGGCTCTCGAAATTAATCCTGACTACAAAACAGCTCGTAGCTTGCTGGAGAGCCTAAAGGAAGATTCTCAGTAGCAACTATCCCAGCGGTTCAAACAGGTGCCCTTCCGTACGGTCGCCGAGTTTAGGGAGATCCTTTTTGGCGAACTGCAGGAAGTGCGCGGAGGCGCGGTGCGCTTCGAGCGCGGCGTCATCCTTATATTGTTCGTAGATGAAGAACCGTCGCGGGTCGGTCTTATGCTTGTGCACCTGATACATCACGCAGCCCGGTTCCTTGCGCGATTCGGCAGTTAGTTTTTCGAAGATTGCGACGACTTCGGACTCGCGTCCAACTTTTGCCATCCAGGTTACGGCCAACACCACCATCCTTCGCTCCGTTCTCTTCTCTCTCTGGGTTAGGTCAGGCTCGCCAAGTTAGTTTTGAGTAGCCAGGCTCTTTACGTCTTTGTCTTTAGGCCCAGCGCACTCATAAAATCGGGGATCAAAATTGTTTGTTCGCGATCGGGGCCCGTGGAAATCATACCCACACGCGCTTCGGTTTCATTCTCGATGAAATCCATATACTCACGCGCTGCCTTGGGCAATCCTTCCACTGTACGAATCGATTGCGTCGGAGTCGCCCACCCGGGCATATTGCGGTAGACGCATTCGATTTTTTCGTAGCCGCTAGCTTGCGCGGGAATTTCGTCGGTGGTTTTTCCGTTCACTTTGTAGCCCACGCAAACTGGAATCTCGGTCAAGTGGTCGAGCACATCCAGCTTCGTGACCACGAGCCAGGATATCCCGTTAATCATGCCAGCGTAGCGCAGGAGAGGCAAATCGAGCCATCCGGTACGGCGGGGGCGTCCGGTGACGGCGCCAAATTCGTTGCCGCGTTTGCGCAGTTCGTCGCCTTGGGCGTCGAGCAGTTCGGTCGGGAACGGGCCACTGCCAACGCGTGTGCAGTAGGCTTTGGTGATGCCAATCACCGTGTCAATCGCGGTCGGGGGCACGCCGGTTCCGGTAGCCGCGCCGCCCGAGGTTGCGCTCGATGAGGTGACGAAGGGATAGGTGCCGTGATCGATGTCGAGCATGGTGCCTTGCGCGCCTTCGAAGACGATCGACTTGCCGTTCTCTAATGCGCGATTGAGCAGCAAAGCCGTGTCGCAGACGAAGGGGCGGAGTTGCTCGGCCGCATCGGCGTATTCACGAAACATTTTGTCGGCATCGAGCGGGTCGGAGTTGAAAAGCGCGTGCGCGATCATGTTCTTTTCGCGACAGGCGTTCTCGATGTGAGTGCGCAGCAATTGGGTATCGAGAAGGTCGGCCACGCGCAATCCGCGGCGTCCCATCTTGTCTTCGTATGCGGGACCGATGCCGCGGGAGGTGGTTCCGATTTTCACGCGGCCGGGAGCGTTCTCAGAACCAAGCTCCATCATGCGATGGTAAGGAAGAATGACCTGGGCGCGATTGGAGACAAAGAGATTGCCATCCACTTTCACATCGGCGGCGCGCAGCGAAGCGACTTCCTTGAGGAACGCGAGAGGATCGATGACCACGCCATTGCCAACGACGCTGGTGCATTCGGGCCGCAGAACTCCGCCGGGAACCAGTTGCAGGACGAATTTTTTTCCGTTGATGATGACGGTGTGCCCGGCGTTATGTCCGCCGGCATAGCGCGCCACGACTTCAAACGTCTGGGTGAGCACGTCGACGATTTTGCCCTTGCCTTCATCACCCCACTGCGCGCCGACAATGACCGCAGTCCTGCCTCGACCCGTACTGCTGCTCCTACTTCTGCTCAAAATGCCCACTCCGTTTGGAAGATTGCGCGGCCCGACAGGCCACCCCAGGGTCGCACACACTGGCCGCGCCGTTGCTGCTGAATAGACTGGAAAGCTGGGAAGATCGGCGGTGCTTGGCGTGTACGCTCTAGCATACCGAATCGAGCGGTGGAGGAGCAAGGGATGCAGCTATCAGCTATCAGCCGTCAGCTTTCAGTGCAAACGCTGACCCTTCGATTTCCGATGATCTTGTATGCTGACTGCGTGCCGGAACTTCCTGAGGTCGAGACTATTACGCGCGGACTTCATTCGCGCGTCGCGGGAGATGCCATCGATTCTGTGTGGATCGGTTCTAAGAAGCAGCCGCTTAAATCGCCGGCAAACCGAATCGCGTCCACGCTCGAGGGGAAACGCATCTTGCGCGTCCATCGTGCGGGGAAGCACATCGTGTTCGATCTGGAAAAGGAAACACCCTCGAAGAAGAATAAACGTACCGATCCCGAAACCGCGCAGTGGATCGTCCATCTCGGAATGACGGGGCGCATGGTGGTGAGCGAGGCTGGCGCTGAAGTCATCAAGCACACCCACCTGATTGCGAAGCTGGCCTCGGGGCGCGAGCTGCGGTTTATCGATCCGCGCATGTTTGGCAAGCTCAGCGTGCATCTCCCATCTGACTCTGGTGGATTCGATCCTGGTGGCATTGAACCGCTGGAGGCGACGGAGGAGCAGTTCGTCGAGCTTTTTCGCGGGCGCAAGACTCTCATCAAGAGCGCGCTGCTGAATCAGAAATTGTTGCGAGGGGTGGGAAATATCTACGCCGACGAATCTTTATTTCGCGCGGGTATCCGGCCGCGGCGGCGGGCGGCATCGCTTAGCCGCGAGGAACTGCGCAGGCTTCACCGGGCCGTTCAGGAAGTGCTATGTGAAGCGATTGCACTTGGCGGCTCTTCGATTTCCGATTACGTCGACGCCGATGGAGAAGAGGGATTCTTTCAGCTGCAGCACCGTGTTTATGGACGGGAAAACGAGCCCTGCCTGGTGTGCGGAACGGCGATCCGGCGAGTGGTGCTAGCTGGCCGCAGCAGCCACTACTGTCAAAAATGCCAGAAATAGCCCTAATAGAACGATTTAATATTGACGGACGGGCAGCAGCACTGTAAAAAAGGTCAGGGCTGACCGACAACTGCAACCCGGCGCAAAACCCGGCATGCAACCCGTCCCAACAAACCAATCTATGGACAAGTTCTCAATCGGAGTCGACCTCGGCGGCACGAACCTGCGCATCGCAGCCGTGGATGAGCAAGGCAAACTCGTCGAGAAGGTCACACTCGGAACCCGTGTTTCGCGGGGCCGCGACCACGTGATCGCCGACATGTGCGACGCCATCCAGCGCATGGCCGACAAATTCAAAGACACGGCTCCGCTGCTCGGCATCGGGATTGGCGTCCCTGGCATCATCGACATGCAGACGGGCCTGGTGCGCGAATCGCCCAATCTGCCGGACTGGGTCGACTATCCAGCGCGCGCCGTGATCGAGGAACGATTGAAGGCGGTCGTGATCCTTGAAAACGATGCCAACGTCGCCGCGCTCGGAGAAAAGTGGCTGGGCGCGGCCAAGGATTTTAGCGACATGGCGATGCTAACGCTGGGAACGGGCGTCGGCGGCGGACTAGTTCTTGGCGGCTCAATTTGGCGCGGCGCGAACGGCATGGCTGGCGAGTTTGGCCACACCACGGTTGAGCCGGACGGATATCAATGTGGGTGCGGAAATCGCGGATGCCTGGAGGCATATGCCTCCGCGACGGCGATTGTGCGACAGGCGAAGGAAGCGATCACCAAGAACGGTTCGTCTGCGCTGGCGGACGCGGCAAATTCCGATCCGGAGTTCAGCGCCAAGTCGATTTACAACCTGGCCATTCAAGGCGACGAAGACGCGCGGCGGATTTTTCGCTACGTTGGGCGCTGCATCGGCATGGTGCTTTCGAACATGGTGAATGCGCTGAACCTGCCCATCTATGTGATCGGCGGGGGAGCGTCGAGCGCGTGGGAAGCGTTTGCACCGGCTATCTTCGAGGAGTTGCGAGCGCGGTCCATGGTATACGCGGCAACGGCGCCGCACGACCCCACAGCCAGCAATCACGGTGCGGCGGCACGAGTGGAATCCGGCACTGGGCGTAAGACCATCATCACGCGGGCGCTGTTAGGGAGCGACGCTGGATTATACGGCGCGGCGCGGCTGCCGATGATTGAGAAGAAGCAGCGTTAATCGGGTTTGCGTCGTGGTCCGCGGAACGGGGCGCGAGTTGGGCGCTTAGAAACGCGGGACGGCCTCGAGGCGGGCCTTGACGCTGACGACGGGCGTGACGGGCGGGCACCGAAGGCAGGCTTTTCACCACGCGCCGTGGACGCGCCCGGCCGAGGCGACGTCCGCGTTTTGGAAAAGCTCGGCGCGGTCGTCTTCGCGCCACTCGCCGCGCTCCTCTGCAAGATCCTCGGTGTGCTCGATGAACTTCGTGGCGAACTTTGTTGCGAACTTCGCGACTCAGGCCTGCGTTGCGGCTTCACCTTAAACTTAATGACTGGTTTCGGCGGACGTAGTTGAATCGGTGGGCTGGGCGGACTTGCCACCCACGATCCCGAGGCGGCCGTTTTTAATTTGGCCACTTCGAGCAGCGTCAGATTGCGAAAATCTCCCGGCGGAACATCGAGCGCGAGCGGCCCGTACTGCACGCGGCGGATTTTCTCGACGTGGTGCCCTACTTCTTCAAACATTTTGCGGACCTGGCGGTTGCGGCCTTCAATGATGGTCACTTCCAACCACGGATTGTCGCCCTCACGAATCAGGCGAATTTTCGCCGGAGCTGTGCGCACGCGGCGTCCGCCTTTTTCGGCAATCGAAACTCCGCGGCGCAGTTTGTCGAGCTTGGTCTCATCGGGTTGGCCGGCGACTTTCACGACGTAAACTTTGGCTACGTTGGAAGCGGCTTTCATCAGCCCGTTGGCGAGGGCGCCGTCGTTGGTCATAAGTATGAGGCCTTCGCTGGCCCAATCCAAACGGCCAACGGGATAGACACGGCCTTTCACTTTCTGCCCTTTAGCGTTTTGCAGCAGGTCCATGACGGTGGGGCGTTTTTTGTCATCGCTCACCGTGGTCACGTATCCCTTGGGCTTGTTGAGCATGACGTAAGTGAAACGCTCGGGGCCCTGGAGCAGTTTGCCATCGACGCGGATGTGGTCGGTCTCGGAGTCTGCCTTGCTGCCAAGCTCGGTGACGACTTGTCCATTGACCAGGACGCGGCCGGACGTGATCAGGTCTTCGGCTTTGCGGCGGGAGGCGATTCCCGCGGCCGCGATAATTTTCTGGAGGCGTTCGGCTGGCATGGAGGTTACTCCGATTGACGGCTGGCTGATGGTTCGCGTTCTTCTTCGTGGGCTTCTTCTTGCACTTCGGCTTCGTGCGCTGCGGCTTCGTGGTCGCAGCCGGGCTCGGTGCTCTCGCCGCTTTGGGCGGCCGAAGTGCTCTCGGCCAGAGGCAAATCGCTCTGAAACGATTCAGCCAGCAATTTTTCGAATTCTTCCATGCTCGGGAGTTCGTTCACGTCTTTCAATCCGAAGCGGAGGAGGAATTCTTTGCTGGTCTTGTAGAGAATGGGACGTCCGATTACAGCTTTTCTGCCTGCCGTCGTGATCAGCTTGCGATCGAGGAGCGTGGCGATGACTCCGCCAGAATCGACGCCGCGAATTTCGCTGATCTCGGGCACGGTGACGGGCTGTTTGTAGGCGATGACGGCCAGGGTTTCGAGCGCCGGAAGCGACAGGCGAAACGGCGGCTTGAGGCTCTTGGCAAACGCGCGGACCACGTCATGCTGGTCGGGCTTGGTGGACATGCGGTATCCGCCGGCGACCTGGCGGATTTCGATTCCGTGAGCCGCGCCGGCGTAATCCGCGATCAGTTCTTCGAGCGTAGCGCGGATGCGCGACTTCATTTCGGCCACGTCGATCTCGGGGGATTCGGCGAGCAGCGATTCCTTGACCAGGCCGAGAATCTGGTCGAGAGAAATCGGCGTTTCTGCCGCATAGATAATGGCTTCGAGTTGAGGTTTAAGGCTCATAAATCAGTTCCCAGTTCTCAGTTCCCAGTTCTCAGTCTTTCGGAAAAGCCCATTCGGCTTTTACTGGGAACTGAGAACTGGGAACTGAGAACTTTCTTTACTTCCAATCGTCGCGCACTGCGGTTTGTTCGGTCATTACTTCTTCGAAGTGGGAGTGCTTGCGCACTAGCACTTCGCCGAAAACGTGGTCCTGGCGGACTTGAATTGCCTGCAACCGGACCAGTTCGAGCATCGCGAGAAACATGCAGACCAGCGCCTGCCGCGATGGCACGTTGCGGAGAATCTGCTTCAGGCGGATCGGACGATCTTCGAGCGCCAGCCTGCGGTGCAAATACTGGATCATCTGTCCGACTGTCACCGTTTCTTCATCCACTTGCAGCATGGGACGAGTGCGGGCGCGATCTAAGATTTGTTGAAAAGTCTTGACCAAGTCGATGACATCGGCGGCGAGTTCGGGCTCGGTGCCCTCGGCATCCATGAATTCGCGGATCGCCGGGTTGCTGAGCACTGCGTCTTCGATCTGCTGCTTCTGGAGGAGCATTTGCGCTGCTGACTTGAATTTCTCATGCTCGAGCAGACGGTTGACTAATTCGTTGCGGGGATCTTCTACTGCGTCGGCGGGCGCCAGCGGATCGCGCGGCAGCAGCATCTTGGACTTGATATGAATCAGCACCGCCGCCATGTAGATGAACTCGGAGGCGATGTTTACATCGAGTTCTTTGATGCGCTCAACATAGGTGAGATATTGCGCGGTGATGCGGGCGATGGGGATGTCGTAAATATTGATGTCCTGCTTGCGAATGAGGTCGAGCAGCAGGTCGAGGGGACCTTCGTAAATTTCGCCGAGCTCGATGGCGAACGGAAAATCGCTGGCGTCGTCTTTATTATTATTATTCTTCGTGTTGGACTTGCCCGCGTTGGATTTTCCCGCCGAGATAGGCACGACGACACCACGGACGGTGGTTTCGGTTCGAGCCTGTTCGGATACCGGATGGGACAAATCGGTCACTTCGAGGGTTCCTTCACGGGTTCATAGTCCGAGCGCTCGTAGTTCAGGCCCATGGAGCTGCGAACATCGTCCATGGTCGCGCCTGCCACTTCGCGGGCGCGAGCCGAGCCTGCATCCAGAATATCCCACGCGAGGCGTGGATTGTCCTCATATTTCTTGCGGCGCTCCTGCATGGGGTTCAGGATTTTGACGAGCGCGTCGGCGGCCCAACTTTTGCACTCAATACAGCCGATGCCGGCAGAACGGCAACCCTCGTACACCTTGGCCATGGTTTCTTTGCTGCTGAATATTTTGTGCAGATCGCCGACGGGGCAGACATCCGGATTGCCGGGATCGCTGCGGCGGACGCGGGCGGGATCGGTGACCATGGTCTTCAATTTCTGGCGCACGACGGGCTCGGGATCGGTGAGCATGACGGCATTGCCGTAAGACTTCGACATCTTGCGGCCGTCGGTGCCGGGGAGGCGGGCGGCGGGGGTGAGCAATGCGGCGGGCTCGGGGAAAACATATTCGCGTTTCCCGGCGTAGAAGCCATTAAACCGTCGCGCGATCTCGCGTGTCAGTTCGACGTGTGCCACCTGATCTTCGCCGACGGGCACAACATCTGCCTTGTAAATCAAAATGTCGGCGGATTGGAGGACCGGATATCCGAGAAAGCCGTAGGTGCCGAGGTCTTTCTCTTTGATATTTTCTTTCTGCTCTTTATAGGTCGGGACGCGCTCGAGCCAGCCGAGCGGCGTGATCATCGACAGGAGCAAGTGCAACTCGGCGTGCGCGGGCACATGCGACTGGATGAACATGACGCATTTTTCGGGATCGAGGCCGGCGGCTAGCCAATCGAGCAGCACATCGACGGAATTTTCTTTCAACCGTGAAGTATCGGCGTAGTCGGTGGTGAGCGCGTGCCAGTCGGCGATGAAGAAGAAGCAGTCGTATTCGTTCTGCATCCGCACCCAGTTTTCGAGCGCGCCGACGTAATTGCCCAAGTGGAGTTTGCCGGTCGAGCGCATGCCGCTCAGTACGCGTTTCTTGGTTGCAGTAGTTGTCATTTCAGAATTTAGCCAGTATCCCGTAGTAGAAGCGAACAAACGGGCGGATCAAGTTGCTCAGCAGTCCTCCGCCGAGGTAGACCAGCGCCAGCAGCCCAAAGATGCCGATGCGGTCGTACAGATTGCGGACAGGCTCGGACAAGAAATGGCGCACCACGTGGCTGCCATCCAGCGGCGGGACAGGGATCAAATTGAAGACCGCCAGGACGATGTTGATGAACATCAGTTCAAACAAGAGCGTAGCCGCAAATGCTAGCGCGGAATTCGAACCACCGATATTGCCGCCAACCAACAAATCGGTGATCGCGGCATGCCCTGAGGCAGACGAGATCGAGATCCCCCCAAGCAACAGGAGCGAAGCAGTGGCGACGATGAAGTTGCTCACAGGCCCGGCCACGGAAGTAAGAATGTCGTCCAGCACTGGATTGCGAAAATTGCGCGGATCAACCGGCGTGGGTTTAGCCCAACCGAGGAGCGGGATTCCGGTGAAGGCAGCTACCAACGGCATAATGATGGTTCCAAACAGATCGATGTGGCGAATCGGATTCAATGAGACCCGCCCCAACATCCGCGCCGTCGGATCGCCACAGCGCGACGCGGTCCAGGCGTGGGCGGACTCGTGCACGCTGATCGCAAAGAGGAAAGCGATCATCTGGTAGAGGATTTCGGCGATTCTTGCGGGCGTCATTGCTGAGCATTGATTCTAGCAAAGGCCGGAAAATGCAGTGGCTCAGGGATCGGGCGACGGTGCTTTACGACAAATAGTCCGTCCGTGAAATTCCCAGGCGTTGCATTTTGTACTGCAAGGTCGTGCGCTTCACTCCGAGCCGCGCCGCCGCTCCCTGCGGACCTGACAGTGCACCGCGGGTCTGGCGCAGAATTTCGATGATGTGGTCGCGCTCCCGGTCGGCCAGCGTACTGATGGGTTCGGAAGCCTGGCGGCCCGATTCCGGTCGCCCCAGCTCCTCGCGCAACTCGCCGAGCGGCGCACGCAGCCGGTTGCCATCCGACAGAATCACTGAGCGCTCGATAAAATTCTCCAGCTCGCGGATGTTGCCCGGCCACGACCAGCGCACCATCGCCTGGACCGCGTCGTCGGGAATAATGTCGATTCGTTTGCGCATCCGTGCCGAGCACTTTTCGACAAAGTGACGGATCAGCGCCGGAATGTCCTCGCGCCGATCGCGCAAGGCGGGCAGGTGCAGCGGAAACACGTGCAAGCGATAAAACAAATCACCGCGAAATTGCTTCTCTTCGACGGCACGGGCCAGATCGCGATTGGTTGCGGCGATCAAGCGGACATCGACCCGGATTGTCTTGGTTCCACCGAGACGCTCGAACTCCTGATCCTGCAAAACGCGCAGCAGCTTGGGCTGGAGCTCGAGCGGGATCTCTCCAACCTCGTCGAGCAAGAGGGTTCCCTTGTCGGCGAGTTCGAGGCGTCCGATCTTTTGGCTCACTGCGCCGGTGAATGCTCCTTTCTCATGCCCGAAGAGTTCACTTTCAAGCAGGCCCGTGGGGATCGCAGCGCAATTGAGCTTGATAAAGCTGCGGTCTCTGCGCCGGCTCATGGCGTGAATCAAGCGTGCGATTCGCTCTTTGCCGGTGCCGGTTTCACCAGTGATGAGCACAGTGGCATCGGTGTTGGCGACGATGGTGGCGTCGTCGAGCACGCGCTTGAGAGCGGGAGTAGATCCGACGATGTCGCCACTCTCAAGTGCGCCGCGGAGTTCGAGTTCAAGGTAACGTTTCTCGTGCGCAAGCCGGTCTTTCTCTTTCGCGGTCTCGCGATTGATATGCGAGTTTTGTAAGGCCGCGGCGATGTGGTTGCCGACTTGTTCGAGATATCCGGTCTCCCTGGGGCCAAAAGTGTGCTCTTCGGCGCTGCTCGAATGGAGCGTTCCCCACACGCGGTTGCCGGCAATCAGGGGCACACTCAACATGGAGAGAACTTCACCGCCTTGGGGGGCCGGGGCAAGGGAGTCGGGGGATCCAGTTAAAATCGCGGACTTTGAGTTCGTCACATTCGTCGGTGGCAGGTTTATGCCCCGTAGATTCATTTCGCGCAAATCTGACGCGGAGAAGAGAACGGCGATCCGCGTCTGGATGGCGCGCGCCAACATGGATTGCTCAAGCGGAACCGAATCTTCGATTCCGTCGGCTCCTTTAACGTTTTCCCAATAGCGGCGCACGGACTTGCCGTCCTCCGCCAGCAGGGACAGGGTCGCTTGTCGATAGCGAGCGATGCCGCGAACGCTGGCAAGAATTAAGGGCAGAAGTTTGTCGAGTTGGAGGTTGGAAGTGAGCAAACGCGTGATGGCAAGGAGGCTTTCCTGCTCCTCAGCGGAGCGGCGGGCTGCGTCTTTTTCAAGCGCGAGAGTCGCCATGAGCGCGATCCGCAAGAGGAATTCGACATCTTCCCTGGGCAAAGCAACGGGGAGACCGTTGCCGATGCCCAGTGCTCCCAAACGACCGGTGGTGGTGCTCAATGGGAAGACCGCATAAGAACGGACTCCACGATTGAGGAGCGTTGCGGCTGCGGGGAAACGCTGGTCATGCTCGATATCGGGGATGACAACGGGCTGCTGATGTGCCCATGCCCAGGCGGTGACCGCATGGTCCACGGGCAAGGGGTCGAACTCTCCACTGTCACGGTTTTTCTTCCAATAGCGCGTCAGCATGCGATTCTGAAGAGGGTCTTGGAGGGAAAGGTAAAGCAGGTCGGCTCCGGTCAACTCGAGAACAGGGGGCGCGAGCTCTTTGAAAACGTCGGGTAGATGTTCTGTCCGCGCCACCAGGTCGGTGATCTGGAGCAGAAGGCGATAGCGCTGGTGTTCGGACGCGGGGATTCCCTCGTCCGCACGTGGGCTTTCGGACATGCGTAGATCTCCTGCTGCCGCCAGGCGTTAAAAACAAGGAGGCGGCTATAAATTTTGAGCAGG
>DATGGT010000033.1:0-4125 GCA_035308395.1 Terriglobales bacterium | reverse complement strand
TTGGTCTGCTTGCCTGCAGGTCCGTATGTTGTTCACCACCGATGTATATCACCGGGGATAACCAGCCGGAGGTCGCCCCTTTTCATGACATCTCCTCGGTTCCGAGCTTTGCCGGGTCAACACCGCAAAGTTTACTCGAACGTTCGGAGGCCACTTCGTTATGCCATCAGGGATTCGCACCACCTATGTCGAGCTGAGATTGGTGAAGAGGATGTCGGTGTCCCTGCCTAACCAACCCAACTCCTGATGGACGCCGGACCGAGCTCGTCAGGAAACGGCGCCTGTCACTTCTGACAATGTCCATCGAAGGATCGAACGCTCACAATGTGCCTCTAACCCCCCGGTTGCCCCCACGAGACTGGTCAGGAGAAACGCTTTGGTAGAGCAGAAGGGCCCGGTGCGGCCTCGCAGATGCGAACACAGTCTCTTCTCTGTTATGGGGCAGAAACTCACGGGACGCGCAACAGCGCTCGTAATCGCGGCTACCGAGGCAGATGCCGAATACTATGCGCTTCATGAACTCGGTTTCGTCACCGTGTCAGTGACAACATTGATAAGCGACTCTGTGTATTGGAGTCGGGATTGACGCCGTAACCGAACATGGAGTTCCGATAGGTGTTGCGAGCAGGGATTATCACTACGTATCTCAGTCTGAGATTGCTAGTGATAAGCGGATTTATCAACACCTATCAGGCCCTCCTCTCACCACCCGATTGTTTGAGAGGCGGACGCCCAAGGAAATTGTGCACTGATGTTACCGCCGACGCACCGTCTCCAATCGCGAATGCAACTCGTTTGGCGGTGCCGTGGCGGCAGTCGCCAGCGGCGAATACTCCGGGCAGGCTGGTCTCGACAGTACATGGCGGCCGAGGTTCTTTCCAGGCCGCGAGCAGCGCAACTTGAGGGCCGGCCAAAAGAAAACCCTTTTCGTCCCTTGCGATTGCCTGTGGCAGGAAATCCGTCCTCGGTTTTGCTCCAATGAACACGAACAGACCAGCGGTGAACTCTTCCCTTATTTCGCCATTCGGTTCGCGAATGAGTAGGCCGCAAATGTGTTCGATACCCTCCACTCCGACGACTTCGGTGCCATAGCGGACGCGAACCTTCTTGTTCGCCAGAAGCCGATCTGCGAGGTAGGAAGACATTTTCCGCAGGCTCGAACCACGCACGAGCAGCGAAACCTCGCTGGCGGTTTGCGAAAGAAACATGGCGGCTTGCCCCGCTGAATTGCCACCGCCGACGACGTGAGCCGCCGAACTTCGGCAGAGCCGGGCTTCCACGTTGGTCGCGCTGTAATAGATGCCTGCACCCTGCAAGGATTTCAGACCATCGACATCCAACAGCCCGTAGGAGACGCCCGTGGCGATGATCACCGTCCGGCCCAGAACGTAATCGCCCTCGATGGTTCTCAACCGAAAGAGTCCGTTGCTTCGACGGTCGAGATCGGAAACCGTACTCGGAACGTGGAAGTCTGCTCCAAACTTCAAAGCCTGAAGGTAGGTCAGGTGCGCTAGATCCCGGCCGCTGATGCCATCGGGAAAACCGGCATAGTTTTCAATCCGGGATGTCGATCCCGCCTGACCGCCAGGACCCAACCCGTCGAGCACGAGCGAGGACAAGCCCTCCGATGCGGCGTAAACCGCGGCTCCGAGACCCGCCGGCCCCGCGCCCAATATCAAAACGTCATAAGTAGAGCTTGGCAACTTACGTCGCAGATGGAGATGGTCGGCGAGTTGTTCTCGCGTAGGGGCTTCGAAAAGCACGTGGCTTCCGTGGGCGACCACCGGATACGATTGAACGTCTTCGCGAATCTGTTGGAGTTTGAGCCAGTTCTCCTCAATAGAAGTATCGAACCATTCGTGTGGGACACTGTTGCGGAATAAGAGTTGAACTGCATCGAGTGTGGCCTTGTCATCGCCTCTTCCGTAGATACTTAATCCTCGAAATTTCGAGACGAGCAGCAGCTCACGACGACGTTGAAACGATTTCCAGAACTTTTCGCCGAGCTGCGGCCTGCGGGTAAACATATTTCGGAGCTGTGACGGCGTGAGTCGAATCGCTTCCACATCCGTTTCCGCCTCGCACGACACTACAGAGGGCCGGCGAGTCAGCAGATCGATGTCGCCGGTAAAGTATCCCGCGCCGTAGCGGACGAACACCACCCGTTCACCGGTTGAGACGTCCACGACGCGCACCCTTCCCGACAAAACTACGTGGCTATTGAACGGATAATCCCCGGCAGAAAACAGCGCTTGATCTTGCTCGAAGGAGCAGTGTTCGCCGAAAGGGGCAACTTCAGCGAGTTCAGTCGCATCGAGGTGCGGATAAGCAACCGCGTCAGAGAGTGGGTCAGGACCAAGTCCAAAAGCCGGCGGCTCATTCGCTTCAGGAGGCACTAAGTCACCAGAAGCAGACATTTGTCACCTGACCAGATACCCTGGAAGTCTTCAGATACTCAGAGTACAACGACAACCCGCCCGCGCCGGACCGGGTGTTCCGCAAGCTCGTGCGCGCGAGCAATATCTGCGAGCGGGATTCGCTCGCCAATCTCGAACCCTGGCCATCCCGCCTCAAGCGCAGCATTTAAATCCCGCGCTGCTTGCAATTCTGTTTCTTTCGGAAAGTCGTCGCTTCCCAGAAAAAACACACGGATGTTTTTGAACACCATTTGCCAGAAAGGAATCTTGGGAGTGGCGTTATCGGTGGCATAGCTCGCGATCGAACCGCCCTGTTTCAGCAGTTCGACGTCGGCTTCGATGTTAGCTCCGAACGCCACCTCGACGATGTGATCGATACCGTCGGGAGCCAGGGCTCGGATGCGCGAAGCGAGTTCCTTGTCGCTGACAAGCACTTCGTCGGCGCCGGCGCTTTTTGCAGTGGCTTCGTCCGCGGGATCCCTCACCGTTCCCATCACTCGCGCTCCCGCGCGACGCGCCAACTGAACAGCGCAAATACCCACGGAACCTGCCGCCCCTTGCACCAGCAGAGTGCGTCCATTCACAGGACCTGCGACATGAACGGCGCGATGAGCCGTGATGCCGGGTATGCCAAGACAGGCGCCTTGCTCCATCGGCACTCTTTCCAGGAGACGAGCAATGTGATCCACGGGCACCACCGTAAACTCCGCGGCCGTACCAAACGGACGATACGACTGGGCTCCGTAACACCATACAGAACGGCCCATCCATTCAGAGGGAACGCCAGTCCCAAGCTGATCCACGTGGCCAGCACCGTCGCCGTGCGGAACCACGCGAGGATACGCCATCCCGATGCCAAAGGAGTCGCCGCGCTTCTTGGTATCACCCGGATTGATGCCGGAGGCAGCAATACGAATGCGAACTTCGCCGGCCGTTGGAATTGGATCCGGCATCTCGCCAACCACAAGCACTTCGCGGGGCCGCCCTTGCTTTTCGTACCATGCTGCATTCATTTAGGACCTCGGAATATCTCAACGATGTCGAGGCACGGCGTCATCACGTGCGCGGTGGATTCGTGGTGGAAAAACAGTAGCGTGCAATCTTCCAGTCGCCGGCTACCTTCTGGAAGACAAACAACTCCTGGTTGGACTCGGGATTGCTTTGGCCGGTTGCATGAACTTTTACTTTGCCGGCTGAATTCGTACGCGCAAACGCCCAGTTGGGTGAGATCTCAACAACCTCGGCGAGGTTGAACTTAACGGACAGCTGGATGGCTTTGAACACACCGTCATACGCCTTGCGCACAGCATCGGCTCCGACACTCGACGGGAAATGCTGCGGCATGAATACGCCGTCGGAGGCGTAGAGGTCCATCACTGCCTTGGTATCGGAGCGATTCAATGCGTCTTCGTATTTCGCAAGTACAGCGGCTACTGCCTGTTCGTTTGCATTCATAATTTTGTTCCTTCTGCGTTTGGTGCTGCCTTCGTAAACGAAAATAGGCTCACAGGGGCCGGTTCGAATAGTGGGCTAAACTGCAAATGATTTTTCCACATTTGGGATAATCTTTGGAAGAAATGAATGGCATGCTAACTGGCACTTGCGTCTAGTCCTTATCGAAGGGCCGAAGGATATTGCGGACGGATATCGATGACCGACCTGAATTCACTGATGATTTTCGCGAAGGTTGTCGAAGCCAACAGTTTTT
>DATGGT010000032.1:0-1816 GCA_035308395.1 Terriglobales bacterium | reverse complement strand
ATAACCGGCCCAGCCGCCAAGCCGGGCAATAATGTCGTGTGCGGCCACCGATCGCCCTCCTGCCTCTTGTTGTCTCGCAACTCCAAGATAGCAGTGGCGACCGGCTGGTCGCCTTCACTCCACGCAAATCAGCGAAGAACCCATTTTTTTGCCCGCTTCCTTCCGACCTCGCCCCATACTCGGCCTCGGTCGACCTCGACCCAGTGCCGGACGGTTCCTACACCGTCTTTTGGTCGTTCCTATGCGGAGACTTCGGCGAATGCGGGCTTACTATCTCGCAGACGATCTCAGTCGCAAAAGGCGTTCTCGTTGGCAGTGCTGTCGCTACGATTCCAGCGCTTCCGCCGTATGGTCTTTTCATTCTCATCGTGCTCATTTGCGCGGCCTTGCTTCTCGGTGGCAGCTTTCCGGGCCCTAACCTTACGGTCAACCGGACGCGCCGGTACACGGCTTGATCTTCGGTCACCAGCCTGTCGGCGCGCCGGTTACCTTCAACGTTAGGGAAACTCTGATTAAGTTCCGCAATTCGATGGCATAGTAGCGCCACCGAATTTTGGGAACGAACAATGAAGCAGCGCACGTTTGCCGATCTCGAATACGACGCGAAGAAGCGGACGCGGCGCGAGCAGTTTCTCGACGAGATGGATCGCGTAATACCGTGGGCGCGTTGGACGACCTTGATCGAGCCGCACTATCCGAAGGCTGGACTGGGCCGGCGCCCGATGCCACTGGAGCGGATGCTGCGCATTCACCTGCTGCAGCAATGGTTCAACCTGTCCGATCCCGCCATGGAGGAGATGCTCATCGATTCGCAGTCGATGCGGCGCTTTGCCGGCATCAACCTGATGGACGATCCGGTGCCCGATGAGACGACGATCTTGAAGTTTCGGCACCTGCTGGAAGCCAACGGCCTGACCGAGAAGCTGTTTCGCGACGTTGGCATGCTGCTGACCGAGCGCGGACTGATGCTGCACAAGGGGACGATCGTCGATGCGACCATCATCAGCGCTCCGCCATCCACCAAGAATCGCGACCGCGCGCGCGATCCCGACATGAGCCAGGTCAAGAAGAGAAACACGTGGCACTTCGGCATGAAGGCGCATATCGGCGTCGATCTGGACAGCGGGTTCGTGCACACCCTGGTGACGACGACGGGACGCGAATCGGATCAGAACGTGCTGCCACAGCTGCTGCATGGAGCGGAAGAGGAGGTCTTGGGCGATCGCGGTTATGGCAGCCAGGCCGACCGAGCGTTGGCGCAGGAGGCAGGGATCGCGCTGCGAACGGCGCATCGGACCACGCGCGGCAAGGACCTTACCTTCCAGCAGGGGCTGGAGAACAAAGTCATCGCCTCGCTGCGGGCAATCGTTGAGTTTCCCTTCCGCGTGGTTAAGCGGCAGTGGGGACACGCAATGGTGCGTTATCGCGGTTTGGCCAAGAACAGCGCGCAGTTGCACCTGCTGTTTGCGTTGTCGAATCTGTATCAAGTGCGAATGAGGCTAATGCCTTCGTAGGATCAGTCCGTCCCGAATTCGGAAAGCGGCCACGAACAGCAACAAGACCACCGAATTGCGCGGTCAAAACGACTCAATTCACTTCTCTTAATCGATTCCGTTGCCCACAACGATCCATGGACGTTCTCGCCGGCGAAATTGCCACTAAATCAGAGCTTCCCTAGGCCTATCGTTTGTGCCTACGGCGGGCGCGTCGGATAATCTCGTATTCGCCCCATCTGAGACAACTCGTGAAAACATACTCTGCCGTAATCGAGCGCGATCCTGAAACCGGTCTCTTTGTTGGCTTCGTTCCAGGCTTC
>DATGGT010000031.1:0-3205 GCA_035308395.1 Terriglobales bacterium | reverse complement strand
TTTACTCGCCGGAGTTTCGAAGCCTAGAGTTTTTCTCGGGCGTTGGTTCAAGAGCAGCGAGACCTGGTCGAGCTGCTCTTGAGAGTAGCCAGACAGATCGGTGCCCCGCGGGAAGTATTGTCGCAACAGCAAATTCGTATTTTCGTTGGTGCCACGCTGCCAGGGACTTTGCGGATCACAGAAGTAGACTTTCACGTCGGTCGCTACCGTGAAGTCTTTGTGCTTCGCCATCTCCAGTCCGCGATCCCACGTCAGTGAGCGTCGCAGCGTCACTGGAAGTTTACGAACATGCAGACTCAAGGCCGCGACCACCGCTTCCGTTTCTTTGCTCGGCACCTTGATCAGCATGGCAAAGCGCGAATGACGCTCCACTAGCGTGGCGATGAAGCTGTTCTTGGCGCCGCTCAACAAATCGCCTTCCCAGTGGCCAGGAATCGCTCGATCTTCCGCCTCCGCAGGTCGTTCGCGGATTGAGATGGCATCGACAATCTGCCCTCGCGACTGTCCATGCTCGCTCGCATGACGCGAGCGGCGCATGCGCCGCTTCGACCGCAGATGGTCCAACAACTCTTTCTTCAGCACGCCGCGCGCTTGAATGAACAGGCTGCGGTAGATGGTCTCGTGGGACACGCGCATGCTCTCGTTGTTGGGATCGTGGATCTTCAGCCACCCGGAAATCTGCTCGGGCGACCAGTCTAGGATCAGTCTACTCGCTACGATGTCACGCAACTTACGGTTCACCGCAAGCAGACATCTCTTCGGACGCAAAGCCGAAACCCAAGCTTGGCGATCGGCATCATGGGCACGATAGGCAGGACGGCCACCGTGGCGACTGACTTCCCGACTTATTGTGGAGACAGCTCGCTCCAGGCGACTAGCGATCTCACGAATCGACGAGTCGGAAGCGATCCCTCGCGAGATGTCTTCTCGCTCGGCGAGACCGAGTGCTAGCCGCGAGCGGCGACGAGCCAGAGGAGGAATGCCACCGCGAGGCAGCAACACAGCGCGAATGCAGCTATGCGGCTTGTCAAAAGCGCGCCCAATCTCATGTAACGTCTGTCCCGCCTTCCAGCGACTCCAAACGTCACGCTTCTCGATCGCAGAAAGCCCAAAACGCATTCCTGATCTCATGACAACACCACCTTTACAGCACAGATTTACATCAGATGGTGTTGCATCGACCTGTCGAATCCACCGCGTTTAAGGAGTTTCGCGTAGTGCTGGTGGAAGCTGGGCCGCGCATTCTGCCGGAACTCGGGAAACGGCTTCCGTACCTGGTGCGTTACGCCGAAAAACGTGCGCTGCAACTCGGCTTGGAGATACACCTCAATACAGGTTTGCGGGCGGCCACTGCGGAAGGAGCCGTTCTCAGCTCAGGCGAAACCATTCCGACTCATACACTCATTACTTGCACCGGCATGAAGTCGTCTCCATTGCTCGACCAATTTCCCTTTGAGCGCGACGCACGAGGGCGGCTGATCACCGACCAGTTTTGTCGAGTACCGGGCTCAAGCAACATCTGGGCCGGAGGCGACTGCGCTGCTGTCCCTCATCCGGATGGAGGAGCTTGCCCTCCTCTGGCTCACTATGCCCAGAAGGCCGGCTCCAACATTGGCGTGAATATCCTTCGTGCCTCCGCGAATAAGCCGCTCAAATCGTATTCCTTCAATGGACTTGGCGAAGCTTGTACGCTCGGACATCATTGCGCCATTGCGCATATGAAGGGTGTTCCGGCAAGTGGGTTTCCCGCATGGCTCGGCTGGCGTCTTATTGTTCTTACCATGTTCGTTCCCACACGGACCCGGCGCATACGGCTGCTGTTCGACTGGTGGTTGACTCTAATTCTTGGCCGCGATGTCTTGAATCCCAGAGTGGACAAGCATGGGGCTATTTGGCATGTCCTCTACGAGCCGGGACAAATTATCGTTGCGGCGGGCGAGACCAGTAGCTATCACTATCTGGTGGAATCAGGAGATGTGGATATTGTCTCGAACGATCGGAACGGCGAGGCCGTGGTCGGTTCCTTTAAGACCGGCGACTATTTCGGCCATGTGACCGAACTAAGCCCAGACTGTTGTATTCGATCCCGAACAAGAGTGCGGCTGTTGGTTATCGACCGCGAAGCTGCCGATGCATTGAGCGCAGTGCGGCCCGACTTGGCTCTACTTTTGAAAAAGGGCAGGAGCGAGACGCCCGAAACGCAGTCTGCCTAAAATGTTCCGCGATCCCCTCAAAGCGACCTTGTTCGAAGTCCTGCTCAATCGCCGTTCGCGCCGAGTAGGGTTGGGCATGACTATCCCTGCTGGGCCGTTTAAATATACAAGCCCGTTCAAATCTGTTCCTCTGACCGACGATGAAGAGGCCGCGCTGGCGTTCGCTGCTTGCGGCGCCACAGGCTACGCGCTTGCCGATTTATCTTATGGGCCCAACGAAGGCGGCAGCATGTTGGTCGGACGGCTGGGCCGCACGGTCGCGAGTCCTGATGCGGTGAATGCCGTAGCGGTCCTCGTCACGAATGATCGAGGGACTTGGTTGTTGAAACGTCCACAAGATTTTGCCGCCGCCGAATTTCCGGAACTCGTCAGTCTGGCTAGAAAGGGCGCCCTAACCGACCTATACAAGCGCGGACGAATACCATTGTCCGATCGCCGCACCGCGCCTCCGTTGGACCCCGGCCACAATTTCTCGATCAATCGATGGTCGCTCTATGCTCCGGGAACAACTTATTTCCTGCCGATCATTGAAACCACGACGCTCACGATCAATGCAATTCTCGAATTGTTTGGCGAAGATATGGCGATTTTCTTGCGGGATGAGCGTGCATGGTTCCGTCCTGCGGGGATTGGCCGTTTTGCACGTAGCAAGGGTGGCCACCTGAACGACAACCCTCGTGATCTCCGGACAGCGACCATTCAAGTTATGGAGACGGCACTGCTGGAATCCATGGCCACTGAACACGGAATGGTTCTGCAGAACCTTGCGCTGATGACGGAAGCGCTTGGATTAGGGGGCTTCCCGAATTTTGCCCGACACGAGTACGGTTGGTTCAAAGCGGCTGGCTTTCGAATGCGCTCCATGCCGGCCAGCCGCTATGCAGGTGCCCCACGAGTCCTTTCTGCTCTGGCGGGGGCGTTCGGGAGGGACCCCTTGCTGGAATATCCGGTCGGACTGGAAAAGGACGACCAGGTACTACTGAAACCATTCT
>DATGGT010000030.1:0-1518 GCA_035308395.1 Terriglobales bacterium | reverse complement strand
TCCAGCATCCGCGACATCATCACCTGGAGCCCGCCGAGAATCATGAAGCACGCCACATAAACCACCACCGCGCCCATCACCGGGTCCGGCATGATCGAGAAGATCGCCGCCAGCCGCGGGAAGAACGCAAGCGCGATGCAGATTAATCCAGCCGGCCAGGCAATCACCCGGCTCGTCGCGCCGGTAGCCATCGAAAGCCCCACATTGCTCGAGAACGTAGATTGGCCAACACCGCCCAGCACTCCAGCCAACGCGGAACAAATGCCCCCGGCAAGAATTCCTCCGCTCACCTCCTTCATCTCAGTTCGCTTCCATTCGGAATCGTTGATTTTTTCGCAGAGCGTCAGGTCGCCCACAGTCTTGAGCATCGAACAAACACTGGCAATGACGAATGGAAGCACCATTCCAAGCCTGAAATGGAGACTTGACGGCAAGCGAGGAAAACCAAGCAATGGCACGTCCAACACCTGCCGCACGTGAACTAGCGTAATGGTTCGCATCAGAACCGACGCCACGTACCCGACAAAGAGTCCAATAAGCACAGGATAAAGGCGCAGCTTGCTCTTGCTCCAGAGCGTAGGGGCAAGCATCGCGGCCAGCGTAATCAGGGCGACAGCGCCGGCTCGCATGTCGAGATGCCCAAGAGCCGCGTCATAGCCCAGAAATCGTGGAGCACCAATTCCGATCAACTCGATCCCCACAAGCGCCACAACCAAGCCCGTCACTTCGGGCGGGAAGAGTCTCTGCAAACGCTTCATCACTCTCGAGAGCAGCGATTCGAAAATTCCTGAAAACGTGGTCATGCCCCAAAGCAACGGGAGTCCGCCAACCTGTCCCGCAAGAATAGAAGCCGAAACGTAAGCGGGCCCGCAGGAAAAAGGACACAGGTAGCCTGACCCGATGGGTCCCTTGGTTTGGGCTTGCAGAATTGTCGCCAGCCCTGAAGCGATCATGGACATGCGAATCAGGGTTTGCGTCTCGAGCGCGGAAGCGCCGATGCTCGTCGCCACTACGACCACAAAAATCCAACCCACCGACATCACGAACACATGCTGCAAGCCGAGCACGATCGCCAGCGGAATGGGAGGAACTTCGTCTACCGAATAAATCAGATTGGCGGGTTTCACGCGGGCGGAGCGGTTGACACCCGCGTCGTTGCGCAGGCGGGGTTGTACATTCTCGACGTGCTGAGCCGCTTCGCCCATTTCCCAGCTTGAATGGACGCTAAGGTATCACACGCCGACACGAGGATAGAAAAAGATGCCTCTCACGATTGCGTCGGTTGTTTGAAAATCCGTTATCGTGCTGCGGCAGGTCGACTTCGGTCATGGCACACGCTGTGCCCATGGCCGCGTGCCTTCGCTCAGCCGACCGACCGTAGCCCGCCAGGTTCCTAGCTCTTAGGTTCCTTTTCCTTGTCCTTTTGATCTTTGGACGGCTTCGTCTCTTTCTGTGGCGGGTTCGACTTGTTGGTTTCTGGAGGCGGCGCCTGTTTCGGTGCGTTTTCGTGCGGCGGAG
>DATGGT010000029.1:0-175194 GCA_035308395.1 Terriglobales bacterium | reverse complement strand
ATGTCGGCTCATCGCATCCTGGAGCTGTAGAAGGTTCCAAGGGTTAGGCTGTTCGCCTATTAAAGCGGTACGTGAGCTGGGTTCAGAACGTCGCGAGACAGTTCGGTCCCTATCTGTTGTGGGCGCAGGAGATTTGAGAGGGCCTGTCCTTAGTACGAGAGGACCGGGATGGACGAACCTCTTGTGATCCAGCTGTCATGCCAATGGCATCGCTGGGTAGCGAAGTTCGGTTGTGATAACCGCTGAATGCATATAAGCGGGAAGCACTCCTCAAGATGAGATCTCCCAACCCTTAAGGGTAATGAAGGGCCCAGGTAGACTACCTGGTTGATAGGCAGGATGTTGAAGCGCAGTAATGCGTGTAGCTTACCTGTACTAATCGCCCGTTCGGCTTGACCATAAAATTTACTCGGTGCAGAAAAGCAGTTGTCAGTTCTCAGTTGCCAGTTCTAAGTTAGAACCTGAACTGGAATTAGCAACGTTGTTAGTAAGTCGTAAGAACCTGTATGACTGAGAAGCATCACTGATAACTGCGCGCCGACGAAAACGATATGCCAAGTATCTTAAGCAGTACCCAATCTATTCAGTTGTGAGGCTTCGTCCTCACGCTCTTTGAGAAATAGCTCTCATTTCAACTGTTTGTCATCCCGAGCGAAGCGAGGGATCTGCAGTTGGCCTGAGACCATCAAGTTTGCCGGGCATCAACCACAAGAGTCAGCACAGTACGAGTTACTGAAAGCTGACGGCTGATAGCTGACGGCTCCGACTTGTCGGTGATCTTACCGCGGGGGTTCCACCCGTTCCCATCCCGAACACGGAAGTTAAGCCCCGCTGGGCCGATGGTACTGCACGCGAAAGTGTGTGGGAGAGTAGGTAGTTGCCGGCATAAAATAAAGGCCAGTCTGAGAAATCAGATTGGCCTTTTCCTTTTTATTCTGCTCGTGTGGAGCGGGCGCCCCCGCCCGCTGCCGTTGGTGTTGCTTTTGCTCCTGTTCTATTCCACCCACAACCACCGATAGTCCTCCGGCCGAGCCACCAACCCTCGCCGCACCGGATTCTGCCGAATGTATTCCAGTTTCTCCGCAAAACTCTCTTCCGACCGCAACACGTGATCAAACGACTCTTCCTGCCACACCGGCCCCGCCCGTCTCAACGCCCGATTCAAGCTGTGCGAGGAAGCCGACTTAATCCCTTGCAAAATCTCAACCAGGCTACAGAGATTGCCATCCGCATCCCGCAGCGGAGTGAGCAGAAGATGCACATGATCCGGCATAACCACGACCGCATGAATCCCGGCCCTAGTTCCCTGATCATGCAGACAATGCCGCAGCACCATCTCCCGGACCGGTTCCGGCAGAGGAGCGAAGCTACAGCAAAACGTAACGAACACCGCCCGATTATCCTTCTGACAATGCGGAAGCCGCCGCCTATAGGCGAATTTCCCCTTCAACAATGCCTGACTCATAAGTGTGTAGAGCGGGCGCCCCCGCCCGCTGCCCTTGCTTTTGATCTTGCCTTTGCCGTCTTAACGCGATGATGCCAGAAACAATCAGACGCGTCGGTGACCAATGACCACTCAAAATGTGACGATTTTTTCTTCGTGGATGTCCACGACGGACGTTTTCACTGCGTGGCCTTTTCGCGGGAGAGGGCGCCCGCGCCACACAACTGTAGGTCGTTGCCGGCATAAATAAAGGCCAGTCTGAGAAATCAGATTGGCCTTTTCCGTTTAGTGCCATGATTTTTCGCCCTACGGAGTCGGAGCGGGACTCAATAACTCACAATGCTCGACGCACTTTACCGTGTTGGCCTCGACAGTGGCTTTCTTGTGGCCTGAAAAATCAATGTCAGGGAGGATCAGCAACGTTTGTGTCCCATTGGCAACGTTAAAAGTACAGTTGAAGTTCATTGACTGGACACCACGTTCTTTGCAGCCGGTTTGGTCGAGTGCGTCCGCGAGGGTCACGGTCTTGTCGTACACCTGGTCGGCAAGATGCGATGGCAGCAGAGCGACCGTCAGCGGGATGGGCGACTTGATCTTCACGCTGAGTTCCTGGCCGTCGTGGTCCGGAGTCAGCAGACTGTAGACCTTGGGCGCCGCCGTGATCTGGTATTTTTCGTCGAGGATGCGGCGCCAGTGGAATTCAGGCTGAAGGCAATTGTAGTACTGGATGTGGAGTTCGTTGGGCGAAAGGAATTGCCGTGCTCCCGGTCCAAGGATGGCGCCAATGGTGGTGAGGACGGGCTTCTCCGGCCTGCGCTCATCGCGAAAGGTGACGATCATCGGCCGTTCGGAGGGCAGATGACATTCATAGATCGCGCTGGTGACATGCTCCTTCACGCAGATGAAGCTGAAATTTGCAGGGGCTCCCGGGCGCATGGCGGCGTTCCATTCGTCGGCCCAAGCCATCGCCACAGTGACCGGGTATCTGGAGTTGATTTGCACATGCATGTCGCCGCCCCCAAGAGCGGGACTGTAGACGCGGCCAGCGTGCAGGCCGGCAGGCTCCAAAGGAATCGTCTCGCTGTTGGCAGCTGTCCATATAACTGGATTCTGCGCACGCGAGTTCACGGCCAAGGCGCAGAACAGCAACGTGGCGACAATCGAAAAGTTCCCCATACTAGAAGTATTGGGTGGCCAACGCTCGTACCCTAAGCGAATTCGCGAGGCGAGGATTACGAAGGTACCAAGTACTCGTGATCACAAGCGGCTCCCGCGGGCAAACACGCCCTCACGCCTTCTAAGCGCTCAGGCTAAACCCCGCTGGGCCGATGGTACTGCACGCGAAAGTGCGTGGGAGAGTAGGTACTTGCCGGCATAAATAAAGGCCAGTCTGAGAAGTCAGATTGGCCTTTTCCTTTTTAGCCTGCTCGTGTAGAGCGGGCGCCCCCGCCCGCTGCCCTTGCTTTTGATCTTGCTTTTGCCGTCTTAACGCGATGGTGCCAGAAACAATCAGACCCGTCGGTGACCAACGCCCACTCAAAATGTGACGATTTTTTCTTTCGTTGATGTTCACGACGGATTTTTTGGCCTTTCCCGCTTGTTGACTCGATGATCGCTCTACGCAGCGTGAACGACTTCAAGTAATGGGTAGGTCGATACTGTTGGCCTGATGCCGCTGCCCCAGAGGACGGTTACGCCCTGGTTAGAACGTTGAACGTGATACGCGATCGGCTTGTATGCTTTAGCGCCGCGACTTTCAGCATAAACAAATCCGGTCTCGAAAGCCGATTCGTTTGATTTCCAAACACGCTCCAACACTGAGGCATCGTGCCATTTGCACTCGATCCTTCGCCCTCCGTAAAAACGGTCCAAAACAAATTCTCCGTTGACACTCCGGTGCCATAAAGACAGCTGGCATTTCCACAAGCCAAGCGACCTCAGTCTCAATAACATCGTGGGAAGACTAACGGCATATTCTTCTGCGAGTTGCTGAAGAGAGTCGAGACAGATCGGAAGCTTCTTAGTACGAACACGTAGCGGTGCGGCTGGGATTAGAAGGACTGCAGCGCCAAAATTACAAAGACTTTCCTCATAATCGTCCTTCTCGTGGGGGTGAAACTTGATCTCAGGAGCGAGTTCGTAAAAGAAAGTGTGGCAAGCCTCGTGTGCTGCGGTGAACCGCGCGCGAACTTCAGACGCGTTAGCATTCAGGAGCATTCTGAAACCGCCGCTGAATGTCGACCTGATCGGCTCGATCATTCCGTCGTAACCCGCATCATGCACGAACTCCACTGAGACAATATTTCGAGCCGCCAAGAAACGTTGGACACGCTGACCTTGGCTCGACGCGCGCTTTCCGCGTGCCGCTCTTTCGACCAACTCGGTCATGACCTGTTCCGCCGAACCGTGCGGCGAGGTTAACCCAGATCGTTCCAGGAAAAGCCGAACGATGTTCGATTGTCTTTCAGAGCAATCTTGGCTGTTTTGCATCGCCAGTCCCCTTCTTTCGCTGGGTGTATTGCTTATCCCAATCAGCTTCTCGCATACGACCAGTCGATTTTCGGAAAGAGGCTGAACTCTGCTGTTCGCGTTTGTCCATCGCGTAAGAATGACGCCAATCGTCTCGCATCCGTAGGGTTATAGCTGCATCGAGGCCCAAACCCTCGTTCTTTTCGACCCAGGAGCGCCAGGACGCATTGCTCTCTGTCCAAATCGGATCGTTTTCCTCCGCTTCGCCAAGGAGGAACGCAACTCTCTCGCCCAGCCTGTGCGCCATTCGCTTCAAGAGTCGCGCACTCGGATTTGGCACGAGGAATGGTTCGTCCATCATTTTGTGCAGATACAGCAGGCTTACACCGATGTCGGCCGCAAACTGAACGTAGTCGGCGTTGCATCGGTCGTCGATCAGTGTCCGCAGTCGCTTGCCGAAACCGTCGCCGTTCATGCCTCGGAAGAGTGCAGCATTCCGAAAGTGACTCTGCCGGACGGTCTTGAGAGCCTCTCGTAATTTGGTTTCATCGAACTCGACCCGCGATTTAAGGTTTCCAGAGTACGGGATGTCCGTTGCGCGAATGAACGAGCCAAGCATCATGCGTGAGAGCCCCTCGGGCGGGACTAGTCGAATCGCCGGAACCCCGGCCTGCGTTGCGATCTCGTTCTCTTGTCCAACGCCGTAACTCGGCGATCCGCAAAACAAGATGATGAAATCATTTGTCGATGCTCGCGACCGATCAGTGACATAGACCTGTTGAGCGGTGATGCCGGCGTGCTCTTCCGGGTGGGTGTGATCGCCAGGCCAATAAACATCGAAACTTGGATTCGTAAACTGGTCGTCGCGAGTAATTGCTCGTACCGACTCCACAACTCTCCTTAACTCCACGTCTTCCTGACGGCTTAGCCCTGTCAGTGGCGTCGCAAGATAGCCCACGATCTCATCGGCGAGATGTTCGGATTCGGTCAAAATATTTTCGAGTCGGAAGCCGAGTGCCATAAACAGCTTCTGCAGAACCTCTTTACTGGGCGTGTACTTGTCGCCATCCTGCGGGCGCATAATTTTTGAGATAGTGGATTGATTAACTTGCGACAATCGCTCCAATTCCGTCTGGGTGATCTCGCGAGACTGGCAGATGCTGACAAAGCGGCTGACCGCATATTCTAACTGCTCACTTGATAACTCTTTCATCGCTAACTCCTGAGGTCAGACTAGGTGAGCTTCTCCGTTCTTGCAAGGAATGCCTAAGGCATACTATCCTCGGCATAGTATTAACCTGTAACCCACTGAAAACACTTATTTTATTCGTATCGTATTCCTTGACCGCGGGGCTCGATAGATCATAGGGTGGAGCGCGGAGGATCAATTTTGTGATCCGGTTCAACTTTCGAAATCTTGGAAAATTCGACATAGCACGGCCGACGCTCTTAGAAATTGCGGGCCTAGGCTTGATGCTTTGCTTCCTTGTGGTTCTGGCTTTGCTCTGGAGGTGACCCGTGGGGTAAGGCTACTTCGCGGGAATCGATGGTGGGCGGGCCACGTCTCTTGAAACTCTGACACCAAATCACTACGGGTGCGCGGCTTCTCGCGCTTTTTCGAGAAGTGGCTATCACAGAGTTTGGTCGGAGGCTGGCGTATAAACCAAATCCCAAGGTGCGCGGCGTCGTAATGCCCCCTTCTCGAAACCTCGAGAAGTGGCGCACCCCGTTGGTCTTTGTGTCCACTAACAACAACCGAGTTATACTGACGCGCGGAGAGGATGGTCCACCCGCCCGCAACAGAATCGTGCGTAAACGATCGTGGCAAAGAGGTCTAAAATGCCATTTCGCGTCTTGATCATCGGTGGCACCGGCCAGGTCGGAGCCGCGGTGGTGCGGGCGCTGGTTGCCGAGCCGTCCTGCGCCGAAGTGGTGATGGTCAATCGCAAGGCGATTCCTCTGACCGCGAACCATCGCTTGCGGCAGGTGGTCCTGGATACGGCAGCTGCGCAGTTTTCCGAAGAAGTGACTAAGCTTGCACTCAGCACAACGGCGCTAGGCGACCCTGTCTATGGGGCCTCCTGTGTTGGTGTCGGTAAAGGCAGCATGAAGTGGAGCGAGGAGGAATTGAAGGCCCTCGAAATTGGGGTTGTCGGCGGTTTTGCCCGTGGTTGCCATGCAGGAGGCATTGGTCGGTTTGCGCTGCTCTCGGCAGTGGGAAGCTCCGCGAAAAGCCGGATTCGCTATGCGCGAGTTATGGGGTTAAAAGAAGAAACGGTTCAAGGTATCGGCTTCAAGAGGCTGGCGATTTTCCGCCCGGGAATTATCGCCGGCAATGCTCACACGCCGGGCTATGTTGCTTGGTTGGGGCGTCTCATTCCGGGACCGTTTGGGGCGATTGAGCAGGATGATATCGGGCGCGCTTTTGCCGCTGAATTCGTTAGTAGCTCAGCCAATGGCGTGGTGTATCTCGAAAATGCGGCGATGAATCGGAAGTCTCGTGAGCTTACATAGGTCTATTCTCTTCGATCAATGATTCCGTTCATCTTGGTGGCCGGGTTCCCGCAGCCGATCTGGAGAAGTTGAACGACAGCATCGTCGGGCCGATCGAAGTGGTTTCGGAATTCCCGGAAACCGAAAAAGGCGCACCCAGCGCGCTGAAATGTATTGACTTAACACCCCGCCCAGCGCAACAATTGTGAATAAGTTTGGGGTAGTTTCGAGGTGCGTCAGTAACCAAGACGCCTCTCGAAGCTGCCCCAAAACCATTTTCAGCGCTCCTTGACAACCTAAGTCCTTATTCCAGAATACTTTGATATAAGTCCCTTAGAATCAAAGACCAAAGCCAAAACTTCCCGCCAAGCCTATGATTTCATTAGACCAGGGGGGAGGGGGTGGGGGTGCCAAGTAGCACGATTATATACTTGACAAAAGTTAGCATGTAGGGGATACTGTCTTACATGGGAGCTAATTGTCATCCTTTCTTTGGTTTAGCGGGAGAGCGAGAGGCGTGCATCGCCTTCCGCAAGTCTCGCTTGATGCTCGCCAGTAGCTTCCTAGTTGGTACTTTCTTGAGTTCTTCGCGCTTCTGCTTTGCGTCCATCATGGAGGCATCCCTGTGACTCTAGTTGACGTTATAAACCTGTTCGATACCGACGAAAAATGCCGCGAAATTCTTGTCCGGCTCCGCTGGCCCGGTGGCGTCGAGTGCCCACGCTGCAAGATGCCTGCTGTCGAACTGGCGACCGTAAAACAACTGTTCTACTGCAAGGGTTGCGACTATCAATTTAGCGTGACTGCCAGCACGATTTTCAATGACTCGCATCTTCCTTTGCAAAAGTGGTTTCTCGCTACCCTGCTGCTCTGCGAAGCCAAGAAAGGCATGTCCGCAAACCAGATCAAACGCACGCTGGGAGTCAGCTACAAGACCGCTTGGTACCTTTGCCATCGCATTCGCGCTGCGATGAAAGAAGCGGATCGCCCGATGTTGGATGGCGTTGTCGAAATGGATGAAACCTATGTCGGCGGAAAGGCGCGGGGCTATGGTTCCGGGTGGCGCGGCGAACGCCACCCCAAAGAAGTCGTGATTGGCATTCGTCAGCGCGGCGGCGATGTTCGTTTTTTTCATGCCGAAGACGCCCGCAAGGGAACACTGGCGAAATACATCAAGGAAAATATCAGCGCCGACGTGGAAGTCATCATCACCGATGAACTCCCCGGCTACAAAACTGCCGTTGGTGAACACAGGCATGAAACGGTCAACCACAACGCCAAAGAGTATGCCCGATATGAGAACGGGGCGTGCATCTCGACTAACACGGTCGAGTCTGCATTCTCGCTCTTGAAGCGCGGCATCATGGGATCGTGGCACAAAGTCAGTGCCAAGCATCTCCCCGCGTATCTCGCAGAGATGGAGTTCAGGTTCAATCGCCGAAAGAACTCCAACTTGTTTCTGGATACCCTGCGTCATATGGTTACTGCTCCGACTCTGACTTTCGAGAAACTTACGGCTTAGTATCGGACTCTCCAGCACCAAGGGCTTTATCGATAGAAGTAACCCAGTCGGGTAATCCCTTAAGGTTGTCCCAGAATCCGGCTACAACCTTGGCGAACTCCGGAATGCCATTTTGAATTGATTCCACGCCCACTGGATAAATGTGCAGCCCGAGTTCGCCATTGCGCAAGAGCGCCATATCCACCCCTTTACCACAAAACTGCACAGACGCATTAACCTCTCGAAAGATGAAAGATGCCAGCAGAATCATCTCATCCTTTGTCAAACCCTCACGGTAAAGCCGTTCTGCGAAATACGTACAGAGGTCTTCCCCATACCCTGCGCAACAGTAGGTCTCTACTAACTGTGGAATATTGCCGTCAGTCAGATAGAGGAATTGCCTTCTTAAGTCCTGGAAACTTATCCCGATAATCAATTTGATTGCATGATCCGTGGCAGGATTTTTCCAGATATGGTCTTCGTGAACTTTCGTGAGAACGTCAATGATGATCTGCTCGTGCTTAGCCAGTAGATCGGCTGTCTTTTGCGTTGGAATGAATGCGCGAACGAATGCTTGCCGCAGTCTCTTAACCGCCAAGTCACCCGCTGGCCCGCTCCCGACTGTTGCGACCGTCATGTTCCAAGGATCGGCATGAAGCGTAACAATCTTTTCGACGGCTTTCTTGGAAGTTCCGGATGATTCTTCCCGGTCCGCACAGATCAGAATGCCATCTTTGCAAATGAATCCAGCGGCGATGGTCACGATTTTTCTCCTCGACACAGGGGGGGCGCTTAATCACTTTCTGCCCCCTTTAGCACTTTTGTCAAGTATATAATCGTGCCAAGTAGTAAACTTTCCGCCTTTGGGACAAACCGGACGTACCTCATCATGCTCTACGCCATTGCTGAGCGATCAAGCGGTTTCGCAGTTCAAGAAAAGCCACGCTTAGAAATCGCGTGGCGGGGCGCCCCACTCAAGCTTCCCTTTCGGCTTGAGTGGGATCTCCCCGTTGCCCGCGAAGAGCATATGCTTACGCCGCCGCCTTCTGCTCAAAAGCCGGGACAAATTTCTCCGCCACAAAAGTTTCATACTTAGTCGGTGTTGTGTTCTTCGAAGTGCGAGGCTCCAGAGTGCGCATATGTCCATTGTTCAGGGCCACGCACATTTCAAGCATCAGCCCAACGAAATTTTCGGACATTCCCATCTGCAGAAATGCCGCTCGAATCTGCTCATCGGGAGCCTGAATATATCCAAGATCGGGTTTGCCGATCGCCTTGCCAATAATGGCAGCGATTTCTGTGTAATCGAGATCGCGCTGTCCCTGAAGCTCGTGCGTCTGCTTTCCCTTGAAGGCAAGCCCCAGCAACGCATCGGCCGCAGCCGCTCCGATATCGGAGGTCGCGATAAACGGAAGTTTGAGGTCGGGACGAAGCGGCCCGACCGTGGACCCCGCCATGCGTATGGCGCCCACTTGCGGCAGCGTGTTTTCCATGAAGTATCCCGCTCGCAGGTGGAGGACGTTTGCACCGTCGACCTGATTGAGTTTTTGTTCCAGCTCGTGAAGACCAGCCACCGGACCGGTTCCGCTCCCCTTATCGGCTCCAAAACTGCTGAGCGAAACAATGTTCTTGAGGCCCGCATTTGTCGCAGCGGTAGCGATCGCATCGGTCACGCGATTCTGATATCCGCGAAAGTCGTCGCTGGTCGGATTTGGCGGGACCATGACATAGGCTGCATCTGCTTTATTGAAAGCCTGCGATAGAGAGGCTGCGTTCGTGATATCGCTGACGAATACTTCAGCGCCTTCCGACGCCAGGGATTTCAGATGCGCAGCATCTCGCCCCACGACACGCACCCTGTGTTTCCGGGCTAAAAGACTTCTTGCTACCACGCCTCCGGTGTTGCCGCTTGCTCCTAAAACAACGTACATAGTGACCTCCATTCCAGTTTTGGATGCACCAGCCTGGATTCCGATTCCACGCGAAAGGGCAGTCGGCGTCGTCGCGCGGTCCCAGGAGGTCAAATACGTGCGGCACCAATTCTCTCGCGCACGAACCGCCGCCGTGATAGTGGTACTCTTGCAAAATGTCGCACGAATCGCCATCTGCCAGGTCGGCTGCCGGTTGCGCGCTGTTCGCTGGGATTTTGCTCGGAATAGTGTTCGTCGGCGTCGCGGGATCAGTGATGCTCTCGCGAAGTTCGGGCCGCTCATGGTTGAGCCGCGTCTTTTCGGCAGCGACCGGTAGAACGCTCACCATCGACGTGAGTCAGCCAACCGTCGTCGATCGCATCCAGCGGCTACAGCGATTGGAGACTGTCGTCTACACCATGGACAAGTTAGTAACCGGTGCGAAAGAAAATCCCCTGCTTCCAGACTTTTTGACCGGGGATCGCCTGTTGATGCTTGTCCACGGCGAAGTCGTGGCCGGCATCGATTTCTCGGATCTCAAACCGCCTGATGTCAAGATTGACGGCAAACAAGTTCATCTGCATCTTCCCGCCGCGCAGGTATTCAGCACGCGCCTCGATAGCGCTAAAACAAGGGTCTATTCGCGGCAAACCGGCCTGCTCGTGCCAACCGACCCGAACCTGGAAACGCAAGTTCGGCAGGAGGCGGAACGGCAACTCCAGGAAGCCGCTCTGGCGGACGGCATTTTACGCACCGCGCAGCAGAATGCGACTTCGACCCTTACCAGCCTGCTGCAAGGGCTGGGCTTCGAAACGATCACCTTTGACTGATAAGGTGTGCTAACTCCCTATCAACACAGTACTAACGGACTGTACTAATGGACTATGACTTGGGTAACCTCGCCATCCGTGCCCATCGCAACTAATCTCTCGGATGGGGGTTTCTATCCACATGAACAACACATTTAGCAAGTCGCTTGCAGCCTTGGCAGTCAGCGGACTTATGATTGTCGGTTCCGCCTCTGCTCAAACATCCACCACCTCCGGAGCGGGACCTGGCGTTGTCGATCCTGGCCATCCGCGCGTGAATGAAGTCAACGGTCGCGAAGAAAACCAGCAGCAGCGCATCGCCAATGGCGTCGCCAGCGGGAAGTTGAACTCGCAGCAGACTGCCAACCTCGAAAATCGCGAGACCTCCGTACAGAACCGCGAGAAGGCCGATATGGCGGCGCACAACGGCCACCTGACCAAGGCCGAACAGAGAGGCATCAATCGTCAGCAGAACCGGATCAGCAAGAGCATCGCGAAAGACAAACAGAAGTAAACCGCCGCGACAGCGATAAAGCTGACTAGGGTATGAGATAGGGAAGGACAGCCGCAGACTAACTGCGGCTTTTCTTTTTTGTCGTTGAAGTTATTCCTACTTAGGTGGCGAGAGCGAGCGTACGAACCTCAGTACCTCGTGAATCTGTTCCCGGGAGAGTTTGTGCTCGAAGGGAGGCATCCGGTTCTTGCCCTTCGCGATAATCGCGAAGAGTTCTTCGTCAGATTGCTGCTGGGTTTCGGGAGACGTGAGGGGACGGACTTTCAAGTTCTTGCCAAGCATCGTGTCGCCCTGCCCGTTCGCGGCGTGGCAGGCGGCGCATTTCGCTTTGTAGATGTCGGCGCCCGAATCGGCGACCGAGTAAGCCGTAAGCGACGGTGCCAGCAGAAATATCGCTGCTAGCCTGCTAAGTCGCCGCGAGTTCCAGCAACCTCTAGATCGCGAACTTCGCTCGGAGCAATTGCCCCATGATTCTCCCCAGCCCCGCTGCACTCGCACCGTTTGATTTTACCAGTTCAACTTCAGCGCGAACTGGAACTGGCGCGGGTCATAGGCGGCTGTGGCCTGTCCGGTAGTTGATTGGGCAGGGTTCAAGGGGTTTGCGGAACAACAGAGCGGATTGACCGAAGAAACGTTATACCGATTGACCATGTTGAAGGTATCCGCGATCAAATCCATATTGAAGCGTTCTCCAAAATAGATTTTCTTAGCAATGCGCATGTCGTTGAAGACGGTCCACGGAGTGACGCCGGCGTTGCGGCTAAGATTGCCATCGAGCGAAAGCAGAGTGCCATTGAAACCTTGCGGACACGGCTCCTGAAAAACCCCTGTCGGCGAGTATTTAGAGGACACCCCGGCTCCACAAGCCGGGTTTACGAAGGTGTTGGGCCGGCCGGTCAGTGCCGAGAGCTGAAGGTTGTCGTCACTGCCTGTAATGATGTTGAAAGGCCGTCCCGAGCTGAATTCGATAAGCGGAGCGATGGTCCAATTACTGAAGAGCTTGCTGGCAAAGGTGTCGCCTGAAAGCCGACCCGACTCATAGACGCCGCTGAAGACGAAGCGATGGCGCTGATCGAATGTGGAGTTCGCCCGATCGAGGCCGGGATAATAGCTGTCCTGGGGAGTGAGCGTCGCTTGCAAGTCCGTGGAATCGTCAATCGCGTGCGACCAGGTGTAGGAGGCGAGCAACTCGTAGTGAGCGCGGAAACGACGGCGCAGATTTGCGGTGAGTCCGTGGTACACCGAGCTGCCGTTCGAGAAATTGGCATCCATATCGCTGAACGGAACGCATCCTGCAAGAGTTGTTGGATTGCATGTCGTATTGAATCCTTGGCCGCTCAGTCCCTGTAGCACCTGCTGCGCGAGACCGACGCAATACGCGCCCGCCGGTCCCTGGGAAAGATACGCATTCGCGATCGACGCGTTTAAACCTGACGGACGGAAGAAATTAACCAGTGCCGAATCGACCCAGACCGGAAAGCCGGGTGCCGAGCAGCCGCTCATCGCAAATGGACTGCTGAAGGTCTGCCCCTCCGCTAATGCGGTCCCGAAGTTCGTAAGCATCAGATCGCCACGAACCGCGTTGGCGTTAATGGGACGGTTGATGTGGCGGCCACCGTTGAAGTTGTAGGCCAGGCTTAACGAGTAGCCATCACCCAAGTCGCGCTCCACGGTCAAATTCGCTTGCTGCGAGTAGGCGTAAACGAAGTTCTTGCCTTGCGGATAGCCGAAGGGCTGGAAGCCGAGCGGGAACCCTGCTGTCAGGTAGTTTTGATTGAGAAACAGCGAGTTTGACAGCGACGGATCAAATCGCTGGGGGTTGGCCGCACCGTTGCTGGATGTTGCCTGATACCCCAGAAGGCCGACCAGTCCTGCGGGCCCAGGCGCGCACTGCGCGGCGGAGGTGAGATTGCCCTGAAAGATCGGGATGGCGTTGAGGTTGGCAGGATTTCCGGCCGTCCCGCAGAAACCGGTGCCACCGAAAGCCAACTGTCCGCTGCTGGAACCATCCGAGGCGTCGCCAAGGAAGTAGAGGCCGAGCAGGGGATGGTCATAGAACATCCCAAACGACGCACGAACCACCGTCTTGCCATCTCCCTTGGGATCAAACGCCATGCCGATGCGAGGTTGAATGTTGTTGGTGTCGGTCTGGATGCCCTTCTGCAGTCCCAGTATGTTGTATCCGGCTTGCGCGAGCGCCGACACGGGTTTCAACTGGGGTGGAAATTCGATGTCATAGCGCAAGCCATAGTTCAAGGTCAGGTTGTGACGGACGCGCCACGAGTCTTGCCAGAACAGGCCGAGCGCTTTGTTCGTGAACGAGTCCTTCGGATTGCCGATGCCCTGCACGAAGTCGGCGGGCATACCCAGTCCGTACGCCTGCAACGCATTGAACTGCGGGAACGGAGCCGGGAACAGACTCTGAGTGCCAAAGTCGTAGACGCCGCCGTAATTCACTGTGAACGTGGCTTGCAACGGGATGTAGTTGAAGTCGGCGCCAAACTTGGTGTCGTGCGTTCCAAAGCTCCAGGAAAAATTATCGGTGAACTGATAGCGTTTTTCGACGCGCTGAATGAAGGAGTACGGTTCGCGTCCAAAATAGCCGACGCCGGGAATATTGACCGCCGGGAAGCTTCCGCCCGGAGTCTCGGTGTTGTAGAAATACGCAAGACCGCGGCGCGCGAACTGAAAGCGCAGTTCGTTCACTTTGTTGTTGCCGAGAGTCCAAGTGTCCTGCGCGACAACCGCGAGATCGCGGAAGGTTTGTTGCGAAGTTCGTGAGTACGCGTTCTGCCCGAAGGGCTGGTCCTGGCCGCTGACCTCGATGCCGTTCAGGGTGCTGGGGCTGACATTGCCGCGGAGAGTGATGCGGTTGTTCGCGCTCACGTTGTGGTCGAGGCGAAGTGAGTAGACGCTGGTCACTTCAAATACGGGAAAGTTCCCGGTCTGCGACTGCAGCGTTTCGAACGACGCTGGCAGTCCTGTGCAATACGGCGCAAAGCTTGCGACCGAAGCGAACGCGGGATTGCAAGAAGATGGAAACTGTTGAAGTCCCGCCGGAACAAAGGCCGCTGGCAACGCCGCGAACCAGGACGGATAGGTACCGTTCACGGCTATACCCGAAGAAGCGCCGACCATAAAGGCGTAAGTCTGAATCGTGGGGTCAGGCGCCTCGTTAGCAGACAGGAAGGCCGCTTGCTCAGGGGTGGCCTGAATGTTGGGGAAGAACCCCGCGGGTGCGCCAAAAATTGGTGACACGTCCACGCCTTGCAGCCCGAAGTTTCCCTGACCAATGCTGGAAAATCCGGTCTCGTGGCGGTGATTGGTTTCGTAGGCAAAGTAATAATACGTCTTGTCTTTCTTGATCGGGCCTCCGAAAGCAATTCCTGCTTGCACGCGCGTATAGGCGGGGTTCGAGACCGTGCTGAAAGGGTTTACTGCCTGGAAGTCGCGGTTGCGCAGATACCCGAAGACGTCGCCGTGGAAGTCGTTTGCTCCGGAGCGCGTGATGATGTTGACTACCCCACCGGAAGCGCGTCCATATTCTGCGGCGTAGCTGTTGGTGATGATCTGGAATTCCTGCACCGCTTCTTGGGACACAGTGGAACGCACGCCGTTGATCGAGTTATCGGTGGCGTCGGCGCCATCGACGTTGACCAGGTTCGAGCGGGCCCGCTGGCCGCTGATGTTGAGGCCGGAAGTGGGTGCCGCTCCAGTATTCGGAGCGTTGTCGCGGACGACCTGCGAATCGGTCAGTGTGAAGTTAATGTAGCTGCGCCCGTTGATCGGGAGATTGTCGATGCGGTTCTGACCGATGGTGTCGGTGGTCGAACTGCGCGAGGTTTCGATAAGGTCGGCCTGTGAAGTGACTTCGACGATTTCTTTGCCTCCCGCAACCGCCAGCGTTACAGGCAACTCGGCCACTCCTCCGACGGTGATGGCGATGCCGGTGGCTTCAGTTTTCGCGAAACCCGCGAGTTCGACGGTCACCGAATACGTCCCAGGAGCCAATTGACGCACGCTGTAGCCCCCTTGGCCATCGCTACTCCCCGCTCGTTCAAGTCCCTTAGCTACGTCTCGCACCGTGACCGTGGCATCGGCGACGGCGTTGCCCTTTGGATCCTTCACGCTGACGTGGAGGTCACCGGTAGCGGACGCCTGGGCGAAAGCAATTTGAGAGATGAACAGGAAAATAGCGACGGAACAGAAAAGACGGGTTCCTAAAACAAACGAGGACGCTTTCATAGGGCTCCTGGAATCTTCCGCAACTTCGAGGTTGCGAAAGCCGGACTCGTGATGCGCGGTTGATGACTTGCTCGTTGAACGTCCAGCACGGCCTTGCTAGTGGGATACCGCTGATATGTACATCACGGGGGGGTGTTTAGGCAAGCAATAAGCTGGGTTACCGCGTGCAGCACTCGACATCAGCAAGTGTGTTTGTCTGGATCTCGCATTGCGTCCCGCATTGCTTTCGCGGCGGCGTTTCTTTAGATTCGTCACTCGATGATTCGTCAGTCCATGATCTGTCAGTCCATGACTCACACACTGCGCCGCGTGCTGGTGTGCCCTCCCGAAAATGCGGGGTGGGGCAACCGCAAAAAGGCCGCGGCCTGGCGCGAACTCGGATTTCAACACGCTCCAGATTTTGCGACCGCCGTGAGACAGCACGAAATTTTGTGCAGACTGCTACGCGAGTGCGGAGCGGAGGTTGTGGTCCTGCCTCCGAGCGACATCCTTACCCTTGATGCTGTTTACGCGCACGATGCTTCGCTCTGCACCGACGTTGGCATGGTGCTGATGAATCCGGGGAAGAAGAATCGCGTTGCGGAGTCGCGCGCGCATGCTGATATTTTTGAACGGTTGGGAATTCCAGTGTTGGGTGAGATTCGGCTACCCGGCACGTCGGAAGCGGGTGACATCGTTTGGCTTGATTCCGAGACATTGTTGATCGGGGATGGCTATCGGACGAATAAGGCCGGGATTGAGCAGATGCGGTCGCTGTTTTCATCCAGCCTGGCGCAGAGTCGAGCGAAGGGCCGAGCAAAGAGTGACAGCAATGCGAAGACGATCGAAGTTTTGTCGGCTCCTCTGCCTTACGGGCAGGGGCCATCCGCTTGTTTGCATCTGATGTCGTTGATGAGCATGCTCGACGAGCGGACGATTTTGGTCGATCTGCCATGGCTAGCCGTCGAGACGGTGGAACTCCTGAAAAGGCGCGGTTTTCAGTTGCTCGAAATCGATTATGCCGAGCGCGACACGCTGGCGTGCAACGTGCTGTCGCTCGGCTCGAAACGCGTGATTGCGATTGAAGAAAATTTCAAGACGAATCAACGGATGCGCGATGCGGGTTTCGATGTGCGCACCTTTCCCGGGTCGGAGATTTGCATCAACGGGGCAGGAGGACCGACTTGTCTGACGCGGCCGTTGCTGCGGGAATGACTTGGGGAATGACACTGCGGAATGACTGCGCCGAAAATCTCCGCACCGTGAACTTCGTCCTACGCGCGCGCCGCTTCCGCTATCGGCGTTGATACTCTGAGAGCGGGAAGGCGAATTTCGAACGCCGCTCCGCCTTCGGGGCGGTTGTAGCAGGTAATTTGTCCCTTGTGATCCTGGATCACGCCGTAGGTTGCGCTGAGTCCAAGACCAGTGCCTTTGCCGACGGGTTTGGTGGTGTAAAAAGGATCGAATACGCGCTCGGGATTGCGCAGGCCTGGACCCGAATCGGCGAATTGCACCACGACCTCGTTCTCTTCCCGCCAAAGTGCGACCTGGAGTTGACCTCCGCCGACTTCTTGCAAGGCGTCCACTGCGTTCTCCACGATCTGGAGAAAAGCCTGCAGCAGTTGGTTCTGGTTCCCGAGAACGCGCGGCAGTGTGCCGGTGCTCTCTACGGTGAGTGTGATCTTTTTGTTTTCGAGCTTGAATCCTTCCATCTGCACCGCACGCTGCAGTAGAGGTTTGAGTTCCAGCGGATTTTTCTCTCCCGGAGTTTGCTGCGCGAAGCTCAGCAAATCGTTGACCAGTTCGCTAGTGCGGCGAGCTTGCTGCCCGATCTTCTGAGCGTTAGCAAGTTGTTCGCGGCTGAGATTGATGCTGGCAGCCATCTGCTCGGAACTGTTCAGGATGGCCGACAACGGATACTCGAGCTCACCGGCCGCTAGAGCCACCAGTTCTCCGAGCGAGGCCAGCTTGGCCTGCTGGATGACTCTTCCGTGCAGGCGATGCAGATTGTCAAAGCTCTGGCGCGAATGCTCCAACAAGTGCACGAGCCGGCGGTCGAGCAAGTGCTGTTTCAGAAAAACGAAAAAGGCCATCAGCGCAACCCCGGCCATCGCTGCCGTGAAACGAACCTGGCGCAGATACGGCTGGTCATGGCTCTGGAACAGAGCCCAATAGCCCATGACCGGCAGGGAAAGCAGCGCGAGTGCCGCCATTTGCGGAGCGACGGGACGGCTAAGGCCAGCAATCGAAGGCATGCCTTGGATATCCCGCAGGCAGCGGCGTCCGGTGATCGCCACCCACAGAAAGCACAAAGCTGCGGCCACGAATGGGAGGTCGTAAATGCTGCCTGTTCTATATTGGCCGCGCGCGATCGCGGCGTTCATGGCCTCGGACGAGAACGTGTAGAGGGCCGAAGCAAAAAAAATGTCGCGATAAACCTTGCGCCACGGACCCGAACTGCCGACAAACGCCGACGCCGAAACCGCAATCAGTATCATTCCTTCTACGAAATAGAGGAGGTCCCAACGCGGATTGTAGATTGCAATGTCGGTGACAATATATTCGTCAGGAAACACAAAGAATGCGTAAACCACGACCCACCACACCAACAGGATGATCACATTCAAGGTGCTGGGTAGTATGCCCTCGCGCTCATCGGCGTGTTGAGGACGAATCGCGACCGCGGCCATGATGGGGACGACATGCAGAAAAAGCACGATGTCCCCTGGGAAAGGATCGGGCAGTGGCTTACGGGCGATGACTTCAAGCCATGCCCAGCAAGCCTGATTGAAAGTCCACATTGTCATACCCGCGGACATCAGGCCCCAGAACAAACGGGCATGCCCACGGCTGTCGATAGCGTTTCTGATGGAGACCACGGCGGCGGCGCCGATCACCAGCAGCGGGACAAAATCTCCCATGGCCACTCGGAAAGAAGGGTTCGGAAACACCAGTGGAGCCAGAGCGAACCCCACTAGCAGCACAATTCCGAATGTGAACGCCGAGATTCGAGGACGGGACACCACTCTGCATCATATGATGTTCACGCCCAGATGTTTAGATCACGGGATGGTTACCACCGGTTACTAACGTAACGCTGGCGACTTCCATCGATCGCCCTGCTAGAATTCTGCCATGGCATTCCCCGCCAACCGGCTGCGCCGTTTGCGGCGCTCAGAAACACTACGGACGCTGGTCCGCGAAACCCGTCTTACCCCCGAAAGCTTCGTTTATCCTTTGTTCATTTGCCCAGGAAGTGGGATCCGGAAAGAAGTACGCTCGATGCCAGGGGTTTATAACCTTTCGGTCGACGAAGCGGTGAAAGAAGTACGGCAGACGCGAGCGCTCGGAGTGCTCTCCGTGATTCTGTTCGGGCTGCCGGAGAACAAGGACGAGGTGGCCACAGGCGCATGGGCTGACGACGGGATTGTTCAGCGAGCAGCGCGTGCCATCAAAAGCGAGACGCCGGATGTGCTGGTAATAGGCGACGTTTGCCTTTGCGAATATATGTCTCACGGCCACTGCGGGGTGGTGAAAGCGTCGCCGCAATCTCTCGGTGCAGCAGCCGCGGCGCCGCCGGCGGTTTCAGAGTACGAGATTGTGAATGATGCCAGCCTTGAGTTGCTGGCGCGAACCTCGGTTTCGCTGGCCCGTGCAGGCGTGGATATCATTGCCCCGTCCGACATGATGGATGGGCGGGTCGGGGCGATTCGCACGGCACTTGATCTTTCCGGCTTTGAAAATACTCCGATCCTTTCCTACGCAGCGAAGTTTGCCTCTGGATTTTATGGGCCCTTCCGCGAAGCGGCGGATTCCACGCCGCAGTTCGGTGACCGGCGTTCCTACCAGATGGATCCGGCGAACGTACGTGAGGCGATGCGAGAGATCGAATTGGATATCGAGGAAGGCGCGGACATGATCATGGTAAAACCCGCCCTCCCGTATCTCGATGTGATTGCGGCTGCCCGTGACCGTTTCGATCTGCCCCTGGCGGCCTACCAGGTCTCGGGGGAGTATGCCATGATCGAGGCCGCCGCGCAGAACGGTTGGATCGACCGTGACCGTGTGATGATGGAGGCGTTACTCTCCATTCGACGAGCGGGAGCCAGCATGATTCTGACCTACTATGCCAAACATGCTGCCAAGCTGTTGGCCTGATCTAAATCTATGCTTTGCAGATAAACTCAATCTTTTCACAATAAAGCAACCAGTTTGTTGTAAAATCCGCCCTACTTAGGGTGAACCTTGCGCCGCTTTGCCAAGCTCTCTTCGTCGAACTTAATAAGGGCATGCGCCGGCTCGAACGATGAAGAAGTCTGGAATGAGTTCATCGCACGATTCCAGTCGGTTATCGCTTCGGCCGTCTTGCGCACAACTCGTCATTGGGCCGAACCGTCACGCTCGCAAACTGACGATCTGGTCCAGGATACCTACTTGAAGCTCTGCAAAAACGATTGCCGGCTGCTGCGCTCGTTTCAGTCGCGGAATGAAGAATCCATTTATGGATTCTTGAAAGTAATCGCCTCCAATGTCGTCCACGATCATTTCAAGTCAGCTCTAGCTGCAAAACGTGGTTCTGGCCAAACCGAAGCGATGGTCGATCCGGCCCAGATCAATGCGAAGATCGTGGCCATCGACAGCTTTGACGCGGTTAGTCACCGTCTTCAGCTCGAATATCTCGACAAAGTACTGACCCAGGTTACCGCTGGAAAGGATCAGAGCAGGAAGCGCACCATCTTCTGGCTGCGACACCGCCAGGGACTTACCGCCAGCGAGATCGCCGCGATTCCGGAGATCGGGCTGACCACAGAGGGTGTGGAGAGTGTGCTCCTGAGGCTCGCGGTGGTGATCCGCGGTCACGTGACGACCTCAACTCCCCATCGCCAAGTGAAGGGCTTTAATCGAAGAAATCGTTCTAAAGGATAGGGAGTTAGTTTGGGTCGATCCTTCAGCCAGCACGTCGATCAGCGGGAACTGGCGCGGCTTCTCGAGATGTCCAGAACGAATGAAGCTACGTCTGACCCGGCGGATGTGCATCCGCATTTCGCGGTCTGCACGGGCTGCCGTCAGAAGTTTGAGGAGTTGGTGCTCTCCGATCGTCAATTCACCCGACAGTTGGCAGCGAAGGCGTCCGATCCCCAGCCTCGTTCAGGCGACTGTCCTTCTGCGAGCGTCTGGCGTGAGATTGCGGGCGGATTGACGCCTTCTGACGAGGCACTGACTCGGGTCGAGCACGCGAGTTGGTGCGATCATTGCGGACCGTTACTGCGTCAGGCAGTCGCGGACGTTGCCTCATTAAACGGCGCGATCACAGACGAGGAGCGGAAGCAAATTGCTGCCCTGGAGAGTGCAAACGCCGACTGGCAGCGGACCCTAGCCCGGCAGCTTGCGGGACCGCCTGCTCAGCTGAGGCGACCGGCGAGGTGGTGGCAGGGTCGGCACATTCCCCATCTGCTGAACATCGATTCAGTCGGCCAGCGCGTAGCGATCGCCAGCGCCTGTCTTGTATTAGTCGCGATGATTGGGGTTGGATGGCGATTTGAAGCCAATCGAAATCAGCCCGCGACCGCTGCGAAACTGATCGCACGTGCCTACACCGAGAAGCGTCCGCTCGACTTGCGAATTGCGGGCGCAGAGTATGCTCCAGTACGGATTGCGCGCGGGCCGGAATCTTCTTTTACGACCCGCCCGCCATCGCTTCTGAAGGCGGAGGCGTTGATCGCTGCCCAAATAGCCTCGCATCCCTCCGATCCCTCTTGGCTCCAGGCCCAGGGGCAGGCAGACCTGCTCGAGGGCAGGGATGATGCAGCTATCGACGCCTTGCGCAGGGCGCTCGAATTGGAGCCCCATTCATCGGCATATCTGATTGATCTTGCTTCCGCCTATTTCCAACGCGCCGAATCGGACGAACGCAAGGACGATCTGGGCGCAGCGTATGAGTCCTTGAGCAAGGCTCTGAAATTGCATCCTGAGGATCCGGTCGCTCTCTTCAATCGCGCGATCGTCGCGGAACACCAGTTCCTTTTCCACCAGGCTCTCGATGACTGGGATCACTACCTCATCGTCGATCCACGTTCCCAGTGGGCGGACGAAGCACGTAAAAGGGCGGACGCGTTACGGCAGAAATTGAAAGAGCACGAAAGCTATGCCGGGCCGCTTTTATCTCCCGAACAAGTGGCGGCTGCGGCCACAGATACTAAGATCGCGTCCAGGATCGATCAACGCGTCGAGGAGTATCTGAATGAAGCAATCGTCTCCTGGTTGCCTCAGGCTTTTCCCGAACCAGCGTCTTCCGTCAAACGGATCAAAGCCGCAGGGCCGGGAGTCGATCCTGAAATTTCGAAAGCACTTTTTTTTTTGGCAGACCTAACCAATCGACAGCACGGCGACCGATGGCTGTCTGATTTGCTGAGTAGTTCCTCTGCGCCTCATTTTCCGCGAGCTGTGGGTGCACTCGCCCGAGCCATCAAAGCCAACAACGCGGGCGACTTTGATGTCGCAAGCGAGCAGGCGGATCTCGCCCAACGAATCTTTGAGGCGTCCGACAACACGGCGGGGGCGCTGCGCGCCCGGTTCGAACGGGCATTTGTCGGCCAACTTACCGCGCGGAGCGAAGAATGTCGACGAAAGGCGACAACTGCGCTGGCACAGTCCGAAAGATATTCGTATCCGTGGCTGCAGACTCAGCTCGGACTCGAGAAGGCGGTCTGTTCCTTCGGAGGCATAGATATAGGCCAAGATGAAAGGGAAAGCAGACTCGCGCTGGATCGCGCGCGCGCTAGCGGCTACGGAGCCATCTATCTGCGCGCCGCTTATTTTGCGGCCGATAACAAGCTTGCCGCTGGTGATCGACCCGGTGCGACCGCGCTGTTGTACGTTGGTCTCGAACGCTATTGGTCGGGGAATTTTCCCGCCCTTCGGGGATACGGTTTTTATGTGGGGCTGGCCGATGCCGCCGCAGCCGCCAGTCGGCCCTGCTTGCAAGCGGCAGTTTGGCGCGAAGGAGTGCCGATGCTGGATGGCGATCCAGATTTGTTGCAACGCGCCATGGCGCACAATGAGTTCGCCAGTGCGGCTATTGGAGCCGGCTTGCGTCAGACTGCTGAGCGGGAATACGCGGCGGCTAGCCGTTTTTTTGCCGCTGCACCGCGAAATCGAAGAAGCGAAGTAGACGCGATCGAGGTCGAAATCATGAGTGCTCGATTAGAAGCGCGCATGGATCGACTCGACGACGGGATCGCGCGCATGACAGGGGTTCAGGATCGAGTGCACCGGCTATCTGAGAAGTTTCTGTCGCAGATGTTTTATTCCACTATGGGGGAAATGCAACTCCGCAGACACCGCGACGCTGAGGCCGAACAGGCCCTGCAGCCTGCAGTGGCATTGGCGGAACAAGGCTTGGCCTCCCTAAGTTCCGAGGCGGAGCGCACCACTTGGAGTAAGAATGCCGCTCCGGCATACTTGGCGCTCAGCGAAGCCGAATTGGCCCAGGGCCGTTCGCAAGAAGCGCTGGCGACCTACGAGTCGTACCTGGGAGCGCCGCAGCGAGCCGCGACTGGCGCCGACCTCCATCCGCTTCTATCGCTGCCGTCAATGCCAGACGCCCTGGCGTCCCGTCTCCCGCTTCTCACCCGGGAGACCGTGCTCGCCTATGCCGCGCTACCTGGGGGTCTGGCCATTTGGGTCTACGACAATCGCGGCATAAACCACCGTTGGATTCCACAATCCATCGATAGCTTGCAAGAATTGGCCGATCGATTTCATGACCTGACTGCCGATCCGACATCCGAGCCGGTCGCTCTTCGCCGCGACTCGCGTAGCCTGTACGATGCGCTCATCGCTCCCGCCGAACAATACCTGGCTCCCGGGCGCACGCTGGTGATTGAGGCCGACGGCTGGTTGGCCCGCATACCGTTCGAAGCTCTCCTTGATTCCAACAATCACTACCTGATCGAACGTGCGTCGATCGTGCATTCTTTGGGCCAGGATTCGCAAGAACTGTTGCGCAGCCGCGACACGAACAACACCGGCATTTCCTCCGACCTGCCGGCGTTGGTCGTGGGCAGCACCGCTTCCTCGAAGCAAGATGGACTCGTTCCTCTTTCTGACATTGCCGACGAAGCGAGCACGGTTGCCGCCGGCTTTCATTCCGTCCGGGTTGTCCAAGGTCGAGAAGCGACCCTCGGCGCGATCCGGAGTGACCTGTCCGGCACCGCGATTTTCCACTTTGCTGGCCACGCGCTGGCCGGTCCCCAAAGAACTGGATTGCTGGTGGAAGGTGAAGGCGCGAGAGACGGACGATCAGCCACCGTCACTCTGCTGGACGCAACTGCCGTGCGGCAGCTTTCACTCCAAAGCTTGCAGTTGGCCGTGCTCTCGGCCTGCAATACCGCGTCCAGCGGCCGCGGTTCCAGCGGATTCGACAGTGTGACGGATGCCTTTGTCCGTAGCGGTGTCCCGCACGTGGTCGCGACACGGTGGGCAGTGGACTCTACAGAAACATTCATCGCTGATTTTTATCGCAACGCGCTCTCTGGCCAGAACGTCTCCGAAGCCATTCGCTCGGCGTCAAGGAAAATGCTGGCCGATCCGCGCACATCCCATCCCTATTACTGGTCGGCATTTGCAGCGTACGGACGGCCCTAATCCCTACCCTTAGGAGACGATATGCCACCCACGCGCCCTTTCGCCAGTTCGCTAATTGCGACGGCTGGTGCAGCTCTAGCCATTCTTTTTCTGTTCGCCTGTCAACAATCCCAGCAACCCTCGACCCCCTCAAGCGCCCAGCCCGCACCCGCCGTCGCCGAAAAGGTATTCGTAGTTTTCGAAGGCCCTTGGGCCCTGGTGGCGGACCCCAAAGATGCCAACAGCGTTCTGGCCCTTGCGCCCAAAACGAAATCGCATCGCGATCTCGATGTGTCGGCCTCGAATGAGTCGGTGCTTGCCGCCGGAACGTACGATCTTTCCGTCCCGGCCCATGGTCCGGCAACTTCGGCCCCACTCGACCCGAGCTTCGCGCAGGCAAAGATCGACGCCAAGAGTCTGCAACACGCGCTCGACGACAAATCGGGGCGCTATGTCATTCGACTGCCCAAGCCCGAGCAGTACAGGGCCGCTAGGAGAGTGCGCAGCCGCGTCGGTGCCAGCTACCCTCCCGATGCTTCGACGGAACAGAACTACGCAACCGAGGTGTCGCTTGTCTACACTGTGAGCAGTCTGAACGGATTTTCGTTGGCAGGTACTCCTGACGCCGGCAACTTCAACCCCCTACTTCTCCAATTGGAATCTCCCACGATTCGTTTTGCCATCGAGCCCGCTCAATTCGACGATCCTAAGGACAGGTGCAGCGTGCACTCGCGGGAGGCCTTCCGCGATACCGCCAAGTTCTTAGGATTGACCCTGTACGTCGATTTCCCGAATGATGCTGCGGATTGTCACAAGGCTGATCCGCAGACTCCTCGCGGGACTAAGGCGCAGGCATATGAGAGGTGCCCTCTCGATCGACTTGTCGCGCTTTTTCCTGAGGGCCGGGCAGGTTCGCAACCATGGAGCGGGACCAGAGCAGAGATCGCATCAGATCGTTTCGAAATGCTGGCAACCATAGACGGGGCAGATCGAATTTCGCGTTGTCTCGTCGCTGTCGCATACTTCTTCCGTATGACGGGCATCGACTGCCATGCCCCGATCGTATTCCTCACGACGACTCCGTGAAGCGATCTCGATTGGCAGGGCCGAAAACAACTTACTTTTCACATCGGCTATACCCTGAGCGAGAGGCGCGGAAGTGTCGTCGATTATCGGGTGAACGCATCCGGCGGACCGGGCAGATAAGAAGCATATGCCAGACGCACGAGAGTTCTCTCCGCAAACGGGACATAGAGCAAAGCAGCGGTAGCGGCGAATGCCAGCCCGATGCCAATCTCCGGCAACAATAGAAAGGGCGCAATGGCCCAGAGCTGATCGAGCGCCAGCACGAATGGGAATAAACGCGCGAAGTTGACGCCCAGTCCTTTGAAATCGAACGCGACTGCCGATATTAGGTAAAGCCGCAGCGGAATTCCGACCGCTCCCGTTACCAGCACCGCGCCCACGATGAACAGCGCGGTCCATCCCGGAACGAAATTATTTGCCACCCGCTCTGCATCCCGCAAATGAGCGAGCCCGCTGACGTAGAAGACGAGATACATCACCTGGACGAGGCCGAACAATGTGCGCACCACGCTGCGCCTCGGAATCGGTACGTGCAGATCGGGGTGGAGCAACGGTTCCGACACCGTGAGAGTGAGTGCGCCGGAATCCGCAGCCGTAGCGCCGTCCGCGATGCCAACGGTCGCGATGTTGATGCTAGCGCGAGTGACCGGTGCAACAAAGCGATAGCCGCGACGCGCGACGGTTTCAACGAATCTGGGACTCGATGCCGAATCGCCAAGTGATTCGCGGATTTTGTTCACTGCCGTATTGAGGCTGTGATCGAAATCTACAAAGGTGTCGGCGGGCCAGATTTTTTCGCGTAACGCGTCCCGGGTGACGATTTCACCGGCATTCTCTAACAGTGCCGCGAGAACTTGGAACGGCTGCTCCTGGAGCCGGATGCGGACGCCGTTCTTGCGCAGCTCTCCGGCCGCAAGATCAACTTCGAAAACGCCAAAGCGCAGAAGCCCAACGTTGCGGTTAGAGGAAGGCATGACGCGCGCCCGTAGTGTATCGTGGCGCGGGCGTTCGTCGTTAGAGAATCGGTCATTGGTCATCAGTCGCTCGCCAACGATCATCGACTAACGACCAACTTCCGAACCCGCTACAATAACGGCGTGAACTCCCCAGTTCCTTCGAAGCCGTCAGCGGATGACAAACATGAACATCACCATCGTCATGCCGCCTACGCCGCGGAAGCAACGGGACTGCTTGTGATGGCGGTGCTGCTGCTCGTCATAATTATCATCCGTTATTGGCAGTACATTCCCTGGAGCGCGCGCTGAGCATGGCGCAGCCGGATCGCGAGCCGCTGTTGGTCGTAGTTTTGGGCCCGACAGCGAGCGGCAAGACGTCCCTGGCCATGGCAATCGCGCGGCGATTCCGCGGAGAGATCGTCAACTGCGATTCGGTTGCGATGTATCGCGAATTTGAGATCGGAACCGCCAAGCCGAGCGCAGCCGAACGTTCGGAGATCCCCCATCACCTTCTTGATTGTGTCGACCCGCTGGCTGACGTTAGCGCGGGAGAATACGCGCGGCAAGCGAGAAGAGTCCTGCGCGAGATTGTCTCGCGAGAAAGTGTTCATCCGAGACGATTGCCAATCGTTAGCGGCGGCACCGGACTCTATTTACGCGCGCTCCTCGACGGGCTTTTTCCCGGACCACAGCGCTCTGAACAGTTACGCGAAAAACTGCGTGACCGGGCCACCAGACGTGGCAACGAATATCTACACCGCATTCTGCGCCGGATCGATTCCGCGGCGGCCGATCGAATTCATGCCAACGATGTTCCCAAGGTGATCCGTGCGATTGAAGTGTGCCTGGCATCGCAGCGTCCGATGACCGAGCTTTGGGAAGAAGGGCGCGAACCGTTGCGCGGTTTTCGCATCTTGCGCCTCGGACTCAGCCCGGCGCGAGAAATCTTGTACGCGCGCATCAACCAGCGAGCCGCGAAGATGTTCGATGACGGATTGGTCGCCGAGACCGAAAAGCTGTTTGCGAAATATGGCGAGAAGTCGCGCCCGCTCTCCTCCCTCGGATACAAGCAGGCGATGCAGTTCTTGCGCGGTGAAATGGACCGGGAGTCGACTGTTGCGGCGGCGCAGCAAGCCCATCGTAACTATGCCAAACGCCAGATCACGTGGTTTCGCTCGGAACGATATGTCCGTTGGCTGCCCGGCGTCGGGGATGATCCGGCGATCCAAGCCGAAGCACTGGCGGTGGTCGAGCAAGAGATCTGAGCCGGCGCGATTACTCTCGTGGACGAAATGCGCTCTGTTTTCCCCCGGCAGGGTCCTAATTTGTTATCGTCATGAAGCATGCTCCGACATCTTCTGTTCATTGCGCTGCTGATCGCCGCGCCGCTCTGTCTTGCGAAGGATAAAGACAAAGACAGCGATAAGACCAAAGACCGCTTTCTCCAACCCGGTCCCATCCACCTCGATCGCAACGGCAAGAAATGGGCCGAGAAGACCCTGCGCAAGATGTCCACCGAAGATAAGGTTGGGCAGCTTTTTGCCATATGGGTGCGAGTGCAGTTTTTTAACGACGCCGATCCGATCTACGTGCAACTGCGCGAGAACATCCACAAATATCGCGTCGGATCGCTGGTCATGAGCGTTCCCGTAGATGGGCCAGTCCTGCTCAAGAGTTCGCCCTATGTTGCCGCCGAATTGCTGAATCGGTTGCAGAAGTCGTCCAAGCTGCCCCTTATCGTTTCAGCGGATTTCGAACGCGGTGTCGCCATGCGTTTGAACGGCACCACGGTTTTCCCGCACGCGATGGCCTTTGGGGCAACTGGCAAAACGGAAGACGCCGAAGCTTTTGGACGCATCACCGCGCTCGAAGCCCGGGCCATCGGAGTCCACTGGAATTTCTTTCCCGACGCGGATGTGAATTCCAATCCGGCCAATCCCATCATCAACACCCGATCGTTCGGAGGCGACCCGACGCAGGTTGGCGATTTTGTGGCCGCCTATATCAAGGGCGCTCACGCAGGCGGAATGCTGGTCACGGCCAAACATTTTCCCGGCCATGGCGATACCGCGACCGATTCTCATCTCGGAGTCGCACAAGTCACCGGTGATCGTCAGCGGCTGGAATCGGTCGAACTGCCACCCTTCAAGCACGCGATTGAAGCCGGAGTCGACGCCGTAATGGTGGCCCATGTCACGGTTCCAGCGCTCGATTCCGGGGCGAACCACGTCGCCACAACTTCGAAGTCGATTGTGGACGGGCTGCTCAAAGAAGAGCTGGGATTCAAAGGAATTGTGGTGACCGATGCGCTCGACATGGCTGGGTTAACCCGGATTTACGCCAAGGACATCGGGCGGGCCGCCGTGGAATCCTTCAAAGCGGGCAATGACATGCTGATTATTCCGGCGAATCTCGAGGCCAGTTATCGCTCGATGCTGCAAGCGGTGCATAGCGGCGAAATCAGCCGCGACCGGCTTGATCAGTCTGTGCTTAAGATTCTGGAACTAAAGGCCTCCGTTGGATTGAACAAGGCGCGTCTCGCGGACCTCAGCCAATTGCCAACCGAAATTGCCAAGCCCGAGAATGTCGCCGCCGGCCAGCGCATGGCCGACGAAGCCATTACGCTGGTACGAGATAACGGCAAAGTGATGCCGCTCCAGTCCGCCGCCGCTTCCGCTGGAACCTTTGGAACTATGGAGCCAGTACTTCCGTATCAGTCATTGACAGAGGTCAGCAACCGTCTGGTGGTGGTGATTTTCTCGGACGATTTGCGCACCGATTCGGGTCGCATGTTCGAGCGCGACGTTCTCGCTCGTGTGCCTGACGCGCGTGTGATCTACGTTGATGCACGATCGGCGCTTGGGATGAAGCCGTCGGTTGTCGAAGCATTGCAAACGGCGGAACACGTGGTCGCCGCCGTCTATGTGGTTCCGGTGGCCGGCAAAGCGATGCGCGGTGCGGGAGGCGGTTTGACCAACACGGTTGCCATGGACGGTGCCACAGGCTCATTGCTCAGCACGATCCTCGAAAACGCCGCCGACAGAACGGTTGTGCTCGCCATGGGCAATCCTTATGTTGTGCAGGATTTCCCTGCGATTGAAAATTATCTGTGCGCGTTTTCGAACGCGACCGTGTCGGAAACGGCAGCCGTCAAGGCGATCTTCGGCGAGATTCCGATCACGGGCCATTTACCGGTTACGATTCCCGGCGTTGCGTCTAGGGGCGACGGTCTTATGCGTCCTGCACAACCAATCTTAGGAGGTACTCCCGGTGTTCAGCCAGAAAATGTTCAGCCAGAAAATGCTCTTCCGGAAAATGCCAAGCCGTAAGGCAACGAGTCTCGGTATGCTGTCCACCACTTTTTTCGCGAAACTATCAGTGGGCGCGTTGCTTGCGGCGCTCGCAGTTCTTCCAGCTTGCTCGATCAGCGCCAACGACAAGCACAACAGCAAAGATGGCGAGACGCACGTCGATATCAAATCGCCGATCGGCGATCTCCACGTCAGCGAACAGGCCGATCTCCACGATGCCGGGTTGTCGCTCTATCCCGGCGCTAAGCCCGCTCCGAAGGACGACAGCGATGACAAAAAGAGTGCCAATGTGAATCTGTCGCTGCCGGGGTTCTCGTTAAAAGTGGTGGCCGCGGAGTTTACCTCCGACGACGCTCCCGCGAAAATCATCGCCTATTACGACAAAGAACTTCAGAAATATGGCAAGCCGATCCAATGCCATGGCTCGTGGACTGGCGGTGCGCATATCAATAAATCCACTCACGATGATAAGGACGCCAATAAACCCGTTTCATGTGACAGTGAGGGAAGCGGTGATTCTGTGGAGTTGAAGGTTGGAACGGAAGGGAATCAGCACGTAGTGTCTGTAAAGTCCAATAGCGTCGGAAGCCGCTTCGCGCTCGTCTACGTGCGAATGCACACGGGGTCGGATACTACGATCTAGAAAGCGTCGGAGCCGTCGAGCCGTTGCAAACTGCTCTACCTTGCTCTTCGCTCCGTTGTGCGCTAGCTTCAAAGAACGTGGATCACTCGTGCCAACAGTGTGGAACCACCGTCGAGGACGGGCGGCCGTTCTGTCCGCAATGCCGTGCTCCTCAAATCAGTGTGAAGGTCGCTGAGCCCACCGTCACGGAGCCCGTTTCCGTTATGGAAGGATCGACGATCGAGTCGATGCAGTCTTTGCAGTCCGCGCATTCTGCTCGGGCGACTCTCTCCGCAAGAACCTCCGCAGAAACCTTCGCCGAAACCAAAGACAGCAGAATCGCCGTTCGTGCGGCTCTTCAGGCGGGACTGCTTGGAGTTTTCATCGGGGCGATCCCAATTGTCGGAATATTGCTGACGGGTGGCCTGGCAGTTTTTTTCTATCGCCGGAAGCGCGGACTGAGTGTTCCAGCTTCTCTTGGTGCGCGACTGGGTGGAGCTGCCGGCGTCGTCGTATTTGCCATCGGGGCTTTATTCGCGGTCGCCATAATCGCTCTGCACGCCCAGCAGCAATGTGTCGATGCCATGGTTGCGACCCTCCAGAAATTTGGAGCCGACACGGCCGATCCCAGAGTTCAAGCCAGCCTTCGCGATGTGTTTACTCCGTCGGGGCAGTTGATGTCGTTTCTGGTCACCGTCGTGTTCGCATCGATCGGCGGGGCCGTTGCCTCGGTATTTCTGGGGCCCCGCAATCCACGCCCGTAGCTTCTTGAGCACAGAACCTTTAGCCGAGAACGACGCGGTTTTCGCCCGCGCCCTTGCTCTCGTCTTTCCACCCGCGTATGATGCAGCGTTTATGAATTCACGCGCGCATAAGCAGCCCGCCGAGATCCACGAGAAAGCGCAGTTGATGTCGGCGTCTGAGGTTGAGCGTACACTGATTCGGCTCGCGCACGAAATTCTCGAAAAAAACAACGGCGTGGAAGATCTGGCCCTGGTGGGAATACGCCGTCGCGGAGTTCCCCTGGCGGAGCGGCTGTCGAAGATTATTCAGCGCATCGAAAAGAAGCCGGTCCTCCTCGGCACGCTCGATATCACGCTCTACCGTGACGACCTGTCTTTAGACGAGCGCAGCCGCGATTCGAAGCCCGTGGTGCAGAAGTCCGAAATTGAAATCCCCGTCGAAGGCAAGTCGGTAGTGCTCGTCGACGATGTGCTCTACACCGGGCGCACCACGCGTGCCGCCATGGACGCGCTGTTTCGTTCAGGGCGCCCGAAACGCCTGCAGTTGTGCGTCCTGATCGATCGTGGGCATCGCGAGTTGCCGATCGAAGCCGCATTCGTTGGAAGAAACGTCCAGACGACCGAAAATCAGATGATCGAAGTCAAACTCCGCGAAGTCGACAACGCGGAAAAAGTCCTGCTGATGGAGAAGCAGTAACGGAGAAGCAGTAGACTAGACCAGCAGCTTGGCAACTATGAATCCAGCCCGCGGTTCCCTGCTCGGCATCGAGCACTTGGAAGCAGCCGAGATCCTAAAACTTTTGCAGTTCGCCCGGCGCATGAATCCCGACAAGCCGCGGCCCTTGCTCAAGGGAAAGCGCGTACTGCTTCTTTTCTACGAAGCTTCGACGCGCACCCGCAGCTCGTTTGAAATCGCTGCAAAGTCGTTAGGTGCCCACACCATATTGATTCAATCCGTGGGATCAAGCATTGAAAAAGGCGAATCACTGCTCGATACCGGATACACGGTGCGCGCCGTAGGCGCGGATGTGATCGTGATTCGCCATCCCAATGCCGGAGCGCCCCATGTGATGGCGCAGCATATTGACGTACCTGTGATTAACGCCGGCGATGGATTGCACGAACATCCTTCGCAGGCCTTGCTCGACGCCTACACGATTTTACGGAACCTGAAAAGCTTGAAGGGGCTACAAGTCACGATCGTCGGCGACATCTTTCACAGCCGCGTGGCGCGATCCGCCTGTCACCTGCTCAGCAAGTTCGGAGCTAAGATTACTCTCTGTGGTCCACCCGAACTTGTGCCTGACATCGCGATTACGCTCGCGCCAGGAATACGCGGGACTCGCCACATGGAGGACGCGTTGCGCGGCGCGGATGTGATCATGTTGTTGCGCGTGCAAAAGGAGCGCCTCGCCGGATTGCGGATCGACCTTCCCGAATACATCGCGCGCTACCAGATGAATTCTGCCAGATTAAAGCTGGCGAAGAAAGACGCCATCGTCATGCATCCCGGTCCCATCATTCGCGGCCTCGAACTGACCAGCGAAGTCGCCGACGGCCCACAGGCGCGCATTCTCGAAGAAGTCCACAACGGCGTACCCACGCGTATGGCGGTTCTGGCGCGGGCTCTGGGGAAGATGCGATGAGGAAGATCCGATGACCGGTCAGAAGGCTCCGGGCAGTCTGTTGATTAAGGGCGGACACCTGATCGATCCGGCCGCGCGCATCGACGCACCCATGGACGTCCTGCTGAAAGATGGACGCGTCGCCGAAATCGCTCTTCCCAACAAAATCAAAGGTTCCGCCGACGAGAAGTTTGACGCTCGCGGACTCATCGTGGCTCCCGGTTTCATCGATCTGCACGTGCACCTGCGCGAGCCTGGCCAGATGCACAAAGAGACAATCGCGACGGGTACCGCTGCGGCCGCGGCTGGCGGATTCACGTCGGTGTGTACGATGCCCAACACGATTCCAGTTGTCGACTCGGTCGAGTGGATCGAGTGGCTGCGTCAGCCCGAACGCGGCGCAGTGGTCAACGTCTTCGGCATTGCGGCCGCAACGCGGGCGAGCAAGGGCGCCGAACTAACGGATTTTCGCGCGCTGCAAGCGGCCGGTGCGATTGCGGTCACCGATGATGGCAAGCCTATCCTCGATGACGCCGTGATGCGCGAGGCGCTGGTTCTTGGAGGACAGCTCAATTTTCCCGTCGTGCAACACGCGGAAGACACCCGCATGACCCAGAACTGCTCTATGCATGCCGGTGCGCGCTCGTTTCGTCTCGGTCTGCGCGGCATGAGCGCCGCTGCCGAGTCCTCGATCGTGGAGCGCGACGTGCAACTCGCGATGCAAATTCCGGACGCGCGTTTGCATGTGGCGCATCTCTCTGTGGCCGACTCGCTGCGAAGCGTTCGCCGCGGAAAGCGCGCGAAGGCCCGCGTCACCTGTGAAGTTACGCCACACCACTTCGTGCTCACCGATGAGGACATGCTGGACTACGACAGCAACTACAAGATGAACCCGCCGCTGCGCTCGACAGCGGACCTCGAAGCGATTCTGGCCGCGCTCGCCGACGGAACGGTCGATGCGATTGCGACGGATCACGCTCCGCACGCTGCTCACGAAAAGCAGATGGAGTTTGAACGTGCCGCCTTCGGGATCACAGGATTGGAGACCGCTCTGGCGTTGGCGGTAACCAAGTTGCATCGTGTACAGCACATCTCCCTCGCCCGCATCGTGGAACTCTTTACTGCCGGTCCAGCGCGGGTTTTCGATCTGCGTGGCCGTGGATCGCTCGGGCGCGGCTCGATTGCCGACGTCACAATTTTCGATCCAAAGAAAAAGTGGACGTTCGATGTGACGGAATCCCGTTCGAAATCGAAGAACACGCCCTTCGATGGACAGCAACTGACGGGCAAGGTGGTCGCAACGATTGTCAGCGGTCGGGTTGTGTATTCGGCGTAATTCTAAGTGTCAGACATTTGTGATAAAATGTCTGACATGTCTTCCCAGCGCATTACCATCCGCATCTCCGAATCTTTAGTGAAGCGCCTGAAGAAGCAGGCCGGGATGAAGCGGCGTTCCGAGTCAGCCTTAGTTCGCGAAGCACTTGAGAAATATCTCAAAGAGCCGGCCTCCAGCTCAGCCCGCAATCTGGCGCAGGACGCAGGTTTAATCGGATGCGTGCGCGGCCCATCGGACTTGAGCACGAATCGGAAACATCTCGAAGGCTTTGGTAAGAGCCGGTGAAACGCGTACTCGTGGATACGGGCCCGTTGGTGGCGATCATGTCTCGCACCGACGAGCACCATGAAGCCTGTGTCGAGACCTTAGAAGATCTGCCTGGTCCCTTGTTCTCGTGTTGGCCCGTGATCACTGAAGCCGCTTGGTTATTGCGCCTTCATGCCGGAGCTGTCCCACAATTACTCAATAGCATTTCAGCTGGCTTTCTCGAACTCCTGCCGCTTCAAAGCACAGAAGCTGCCGGGATCGGCAAGGTCATGGAAAAATACAAAACTATGCGCCCTCAACTGGCCGACGCTGCTCTGGTTTACCTGGCTGAGCGGGACGGGTTTGAGGTGATCTTCACGCTTGATCGGCGGGATTTCTCGGTCTACCACACAGGACGCAAACACAACTGGCGCATCATCCCGTAAATAGCTGCCCTGTCCCGCCGGCCGATGCTACAATCCCCGGCCATGAAACGAATCGTCCTCTTTTCCTTGCTGATTCCGTTCCTGGCGGCACAGCCCGCGGCTGACGTCGAGATCACTGCCGAACCGTCGCACCATCTCATCCTCGAAAACGAAAATGTCCGCGTCTTCAGAGTCGAGGTCGCTCCACACGCGGCAACTCTGATGCACGAGCATCGGCGAGACTATGTTTACGTGACGATTGGCGATGCTCACATCTCGAACGCAGTCAAAGGCAAGCCCTCGGTCGACGTCAAGCTTGGGGATGGAGATACCCGGTTTGTGCCCGGCAACTTTGCCCACATCGTCACCGATCTGTCGGAGCAGCCTTTTCGCAATATCACGATTGAATTGGTGCAGGATGAGAAATTGCGTCAGACACCTTCGCATTGGCCGGAGGAAAGTGGCGAGCAGACTTTTCCCGGCGGACGCAGCAAGATCCTTTTCGTAAAGGACGCGGTGCGCGTGTCCGAAGTTGATCTCGAACCCGGCGCGGCGCTTCCGAGCCACCATCACGACGGCCCGCATCTCGCGGTTGCCATTACTAGCGCTGATCTACGCAGCGATATGGAGGGATCTGGTCCGCAGCCCGCGAAATTCAGCGCGGGCGAAATCAAGTGGTTGCCCGGTGGCTTCACCCATACGCTCACGAACGTCGGCAAGACGCCGGTGAGACTAGTGACGGTGGAGTTTTAGCCGAAATCACTACACACTCTTGATCAGCGGTATGCCGGGAGACACCAGCCCGACGCGATGCAATTTGGCTGTGAGACGGTCTTTGTCCGTCGATGTGGCGGCTGTTGCGAGGCGTTTGCGAAGCTTGGCGATTTTCTCGGCGCGGGTGCGGCGCCGGCGAATCTCGGGACGACGACTGGGTGCGGACATGAAGTTCTCCTTGGGTACTCGGCTCAATTATGCGCAGCGATTGAAAATCACGAGTCAGATGCAGGGCCGGTTTCGTGGACTCGTTCGTGTGGCCAGCGCCGAATCTCAATTATAGGGTCGATCCTCAACGCTGGCAAAGCGGCAACGATCATGGCGACCGTCGTGGCGACGCTCGTGACGACGACCGGCTACCCATTTGCGACCGGCGGCTCAGCCTGCTCAGGGCGATAACCCTTGCACGAACGCACGGGAAGCCGCGGATACTTCGCGAAACTCGAGTCCTCAAACGAGAGCCTGCACATCAAGAAAACAGACCCGCGGTCGGACTCAATCCTCCGCGAATAATGGCAATTCCCGCAAAGACCAGGATCGGTGCTGGTCAGTATGTCGTTCGTGGCCGTAACGCTGCCAATTCTAATTCAGTCCTCCCTCTGAATTCGTTTCACTGAATGCGCATTGCGGAGGGACATATCCGTTCAGGTTTCGCTTGACGTGAGCATATAGTAACGTTACCATATACTCACGTAACGAATCCAGCTTCAGCGAAACTCAAGGAGAACAGCAATGACACTGGACGATCTAACCCTCGACGTTGAACAGCATTTGGATATCAAAGCCCCGCCGGAAAAAGTCTTCGCCGCGATGCTGCACCGCTTCGGCAAAGGCAACACCCGTCCTACCGGCGAATCCCTGCAGCTTGAACTCGAAGTCAAACCAGGCGGACGTTGGTACCGCGACCTCGGCGATGGCGTCGGACATCTGTGGGGTTTCGTTCAGGTGGTCAAGCCCCCAACATTGCTGGAGATGAGCGGTCCCATGTTCATGTCCTATCCGGCCACCAACCACGTTGAAATGAAGGTAGAAAAAGTTGCCGGCGGCTCGAAACTCAGCCTTCGGCACCGCGCCATCGGAATGATCGATCCTCAGCATCGCAAAGCGGTGGGCGCGGGGTGGACCCACATGATGAACAACGTGAAAAAGGACTGCGAGTAGCAACGTGCCAGAAATCGCTAATGGTGCGGATGGTTCGCATGGCTCAATTGACAGCCTAGACCCGGTGTGGAAGGCACTCTCGGACCCAACCCGGCGCGGAATTCTGGATTTCTTGCGCGACCGTCCGCGCACCACCACTGAAATCGTGGAATCGTTTCCGAATTTGAGCCGGTTCGGCGTTATGAAGCACATCGAGGTCTTGCGCGAAGCTCAACTGGTCACAACGCGCGAGCAAGGCAGGCAACGAGTGAACTCGCTCAACGTTGTGCCTATCCGCCAGATTTACGAAAGATGGGTAGGGCCGTTCCAGGAGCTATGGACGGGCGAGCTTTTACGAATCAAAGAACTGGCCGAGAGCGATGCGCCAAGAAAGACGCACAGCGTGACTCGCCGCCGAAAGAAACAGTCGCACTGATCCGACGCCGAACAATCCTTCAGCTTTGCGGTATAGTGGCCCGGTCCATGAACCCTTATCGCCGAGCCCTATCGCTTGTATGTCTTCTGACTTTTGTGCTGGGGGCGGGTTTCGCTCACGCCGCTGCCTATCAATACTTCCGCATCGGCAACAAGAGCGATGTCGAAACCCATCCTGTGCCGGGCATCGCCATGATGGGCGGCGGCGACGATCTTGACGTAGCGTTTCGCTGGCTTTGCCGGAAGGGCAACGGCGGCGACTTTGTAATTCTGCGCGCGACCGGCGACGACGACTACAACTCCTACGTGAACGGCCTCTGCAAGCTGAACTCGGTTGCGACCCTCATTCTTCCCGATCGCAGCGCAGCGCTCGATCCAGCAGTCGCCGAAATCATCCGTCACGCGGAAGTCGTCTTCATCGCAGGAGGCGATCAGGCGAACTACATTCGCGGTTGGAAAGGTACTCCGGTGCCGGATGCGATCAATGCAAATATCGCCGCCGGCAAGCCGATCGGAGGAACCAGCGCTGGCCTTGCCGTGCTCGGCGAATTTGCCTACGGCGCGCTTGGAGACAAGCCCGACGACAGCGATCTTGCCTCTGCTCAAGTGCTGGCGAATCCTTACTTCGATCGCGTAACCGTTATCCGCGGATTTCTCACCGTCCCACGTCTTCGGAACCTGCTGACCGACTCCCATTTTGCGAAGCGAGATCGCATGGGACGCACTCTCGGATTTCTCGCCCGCATCATGCAAGACGGATGGTCGAAGTCTCCGCACGAGGTTGCGATCGATGAGAAGTCGGCTGTGCTGGTCGAGTCGGATGGCAAGGGGACCGTTGTTGGGACAGGGAAAGGCGCGTACTTCCTCGCGCCGACGCAAGTTCCCGACGTCTGCAAAAGCGGTCAGCCTCTCAAATTCCACAAAATCGCTGTCTATCGGGTTCCGACGGGTGGACACTTCGACCTTGGGTCATGGATAGGCGACGGAGGAACCGCCTACTCCTTGTCTGTCGAGGAGGGCAAGATCGTGAGCACGCAAGAGGACAAGATGGTTTATTGAAATGGTCTAATTGAACACGGGTGGAGGGCCAGGGAGATCCCATCCTCGGCGACGCCAATTGCGTTGACTTCCATTCTTGTCTCTGCGAAACTTGCGCCCTTGTTCTACTCTGAGCCATGAACGCCGATTTTGAGTGCGACATACCTTCCTACCTCGTTCAACGCCGCTTCCTTGTCGATGCCGGCAAACTCGAAGCCGGCCTGTGATTTCGCTCTGAATTTCCATCGTCGTCGCGCTCTGGATGCGCGGACAAAGATGCGCGGACAAAGCAAAATCTGAATTGGTAGGAATTACGGGGTTATCCATGAAAGCTGTAAGGATTGCGATCCTATTATTGGCTGCGGTAACCGTGCCCTCAATATCGTTGGCGCAGGACGCGACAGGGAGAATTTTTGGCACCGTATACGATGAACAGGGGGCGGTGATTCCGGGCGCTCAGATCACGGTGACCAACACCGCCACGCAAGTCGCGCGCTCCGCTACCTCCGATAAAGATGGCCAATTTCAGGTCCTGGCGCTGCCCATCGGCAATTACAAGGTAACCACCGAACATGACGGGTTTCGCCGCGTCGTTAGCGGCGAGCAGAAGCTCTCGATCAATCAGGCGCTCCGCATCGATATCAAGATGCAAGTGGGAGCCGCAACCCAGACAGTAGATGTCGGCGCTGAGGCCGCACCGGTTGAAACCGTAAACCCAACCCTCGGCCAGTCGATCACCGGCCGTGCCCTGACCAATATGCCGCTGAACGGACGCGATATGCTTGATCTGGCGCTATTGCAGCCGGGGGTCACCGAAAGCAACGATGACAACGCAGGCGCGGGCAATTACAGCATCGCCGGAGGGCGCAGCGACTCCGTCACTTTTCTGCTCGATGGCGGACTGAACAACGATTTGCTCGACAACAGCAACCTGCTCGACCCGAATCCCGACGCCGTCGCCGAGTTTCGGCTTCTGACCAGCGATTACACCGCCGAATATGGACGCAACGGCGGCGGCATCATCAGCGTCGTGACCAAGTCCGGCACGAATCAGTGGCATGGCAGCCTGTTTGAATTCATAAGGAACCTGGATTTTGACGCCAACGACTATTTCAATAAGACAGTGGCTCCTGCACTGCCGCGGCTCGATCTAAAGCGCAATCAGTACGGCGCGACACTGGGCGGACCGATCAAGAAAGACAAGCTGTTTTTCTTCCTCGCCTACCAGGGGCAGCGCCAGCTTCAGGCGGTTCCCGATGTCGATCAACCGGTGTATGACCCGACCTGGCTCGGTGGAGACTTCTCTCACTTTGTGCCGGAGGATGGAATGAGTTGTACAACCGCCGGCGGATGTCCAGACCCTGGCGTGGCGGCATTCCTGAAGACCCACGCATATTTCAACGCGCCCGGCATGGACCCCATGCTTGCTATGATCGATCCCGCGAAGTTCGACCCCATCGCACAGGCCTATATTGGCGCTGGTCTCATTCCGTCCGCGCCCGGAGGAGTGCTTTCGCAGGCACTCGGTGAAGCGGATGACCGCGACGAGTTGACCAGCAAATTCGACTTTGATCTGAGCAAGAAAGACAAACTCTCCGCGACCATTGGTGTAAACCGCACTGCTTCGACCAATCCGTTTCCATTCGCCAATGTCTCAGGGTTTCCCAGTCGAACCGTGGCCAACTACTACTTCGGCAATGTGTCCTACACGCGCATCATTTCGCCGACTCTCCTGAACGAGTTTCATTTCGTGGCCCACCGCAGCAACTACCTTTCGGATATTCCGGGAAACAGCCTGCCGACCGGCCCCGATCTTGGCATTAAAATCACTCCCGACCTTGCGACCGGCCCCACGAATATATTTTTCGATAACGGTTTCCAGATCGGCCCCAGCGAAAATGGTCCGACGCGCTATGTCGAAAACACATTCTCATGGACGGATGCCCTTTCCTGGACAAAGGGAAAGCACAACTGGAAATTCGGAGCAGGTTTTTCTCCTTATCAGGAGAACCTGGTTTATGACTACTACACAAACGGCGAGTTCGACTTTTATTCCGACGGATTTGCCACGGGGAATGTATGGGCGAATTTCCTCATCGGCGCGCCCGAAGGATATTTCCAGGGAGCGTTAGCTCCTTCGAATATTCGGAGCAAAAGCACCTACGTTTTCGCGCAGGACGAATGGCACGTTCGCAAAAATCTGGTGCTGACGCTCGGCCTGCGCTACGAATACAACTCTCCGAAGGCCGACACGCAAGGGCGAACTTTTTCAGTGATCCCGGGGTTGCAGTCGACGCGCTTTGTAAACGCTCCGCCGGGTATGGTGTTTCCCGGCGATCCTGGCGTTCCGCGCGGTACGAACTTTCCCGTCAAGGATAACTTCGCGCCACGGTTCGGCTTTGCCTGGGATCCAACCGGAAGTGGAAAGACCAGCGTCCGCGGCGGTGTCGGTATTTTCTTCGACATCCTGAAGGGCGAGGACAATCTGCAGTTCAACGGGCAACCTCCCTTTGTGAGCAATGCGGGATTTTTCTTCGACGAGCCACCTCATCACAACGGGCAGATCGGTTATATGACGGATCCGTTTGGATCCGCTGGAGTCACGAATACTTTTCCTTCGCAGCCGCCAGCACCTGACGTCGACTTCACCCCGTTCCTGCCGGTGAACAGCACGGGATTCGTATATCTCGATGATCCGCATCTGCGCACGCCTCGCGTTTACCAGTACAACCTGAGTGTGCAGCGGAATCTGATCGCCAATACCATCCTCGAAGCCAACTATGTGGGGAGTACCGGGCATGGCTTGACTTCACTACGAGACGTCAACCCCATGGTGCTTGGAAACACCAGCCGGCAACTGGACAGCACTTGTCCGCCGCAATATGCGGATACCGGATGTTTCGGCCAACTGCCCGAATTTCAAAATGTCTCGAACGCAAACTACAACGCCTTCGAAGCGAGCTTGACGCGGCAACCAAAGGATTCTCCCTTGGGCACTGTTTATTACACGCTCGCGTATACCTATGGACATAACATCGATAATGCTTCCGGTTTCGCCCAGCGTAATTCAGCGGTCCCGGTCTACGATCCGGATCTCCGCCGGGCCTCCGGCGACAGTGATGTCCGGCACCGTATCAGCTTTAGCGGTGGATGGGACCTGCCCTTTGACCGCCTCTGGGACGCGGGGCCAAAGCGCCTCACGAAGGGCTGGAGCCTCTATCCCATCTTCACTTGGAGAACTGGTTTCCCGTTCGATATTTCCGCGAGGCTACCCGATGCCACCGACCCGGCGAACCCCGGTTCTTCAGGCGCTGGCGATCCCTATCTTTCGAATGCCGCGTTGATTGCCCCGATCAAAATGTATAACCCCCGGCAGGTTCGAACCATCAACGTGCTCACCTACAACTCGGTCGCGTTAGATCCCCTGCATCCGCATAAATTCACCTGTGTGATCTCCTCGCAGTCGGTCACCGGCAATTTCCTGTTTGATCCCAACAGCTTCTCCAACGTGCCCCTGGAGAACAGCCCTTACTTCGATACAGTCGACAGAAACGGTGTCCCCACACCACAACCCAATGTGTGCTTTCCGGCGGTAGATCCTGTCAATAATCCCGCTGATAGAACCTACGGGCTGCCGCGCAATATTTTGCGTGGCCCCGGTGTGACGAATCTCGATCTTGCCATCGCCAAGACGACGACAATCACCGAGCGGATCAAGCTGGAGTTTCGTGCCGAATTCTTCAATGTCCTGAATCATCCCGAGTTCGCGCAGCCGACGCTCCTCGACGACGCAACGGATATCAACAGCGGTTTGTTCGGCCAGATCACGACCACGGGGACTTTCCGCGGGGCGACCCCGCGTATCGGGCAGCTGGCTTTGCGGCTCACATTTTGAGTTGGCGCTCAGAGGAAGAGATGGTGAATGCCTTCAGCGGGCATTCTCGTTATTATGGACGGCATGTTTAGCAATCATTTGCCGAGTGCTTTGAAGCTGATGGCTTGCTGCATCGTCGGCGGTGCGGCGCTGCTGGCGCAGTCTCCTTCGAAGTCGGCATCAGACGCCAAAATTGACGCCTCTGCTGTCTGGCAAGTACCGCCGCAGTTTCTCGCTACCGCCCATGCGGCTTGCGACGCCGAATTGTCCCAGGTTGCAGAATGCATGATTGGCCAGATGCAGAAGGCCGGTGCGCCGGCTTCGTCCATCGCATTTAGTCGCGCTCTCTTCAAACAGAGTCACGGCGAGTTTGGCGTATTGACTGGTTTCCAGAATGAGAGTCCAGTCTCGTTCGCATGGGTCACGTATCCTCTACGCGCCAACACCAATTACGGTCTGTTGCTGGTGAACGGAACCCCGGCCATCGTCAATGTCGAAGATTTGAAATTGCTTGACAGAAAAACAATGGAACAGAGCGGCCAATTTCAAGACACCAGGAATCAATTCCCGAAGGTCGATGTGTGGCCGGGCGATCGCGACGGCAAAGAGTGGCCCAACTCGCAACCGGGACCGAATGGCGGAAAGCAGTTTGTGGTGGGCTATCCGCTACTCAACGGATGTCACGCCTGTGCCCGCGCCGGCCAGGCGATCTTCACGTGGAATTTCGATGCCAAGGGTAGGTTTTTGGGGACGACATTCGAGGGCATGACACCACCGCCGCTGTAGCCAACAACCCCCAACAGAAATTCTCGGACCGTTGGATGAACACTATTCCTGCGCTAATCCTTGGGAAGATCGATCATCACGACCTGCGAGTTTTCGCGTAGGCGGTCGAAGACGATTTGTTTTCCGTCGCTCGTGACGTCAAAGGTTCGCATGGTAGCGCGGTTTTGCAGCCTGGTGAGGGGGCGCGACTTCATCGAGGCAAGATCGAGTAGCCAGAAGTCCTGTGATGCGAGCACTCCTCCCATGTAGATCAGGCTCTTGCCATCAGGCGAGAAGCGCACACGCTCGCCCAACCGCCGCAAGATGATCTCGGGCAATTTGACGCTGGTTCCATCCGGGCGTATGGCCAGAAGCGGCGCGAAGGTGCGCACATTCGTACCCGCATATACGATCAGGCTTCCATCCGGCGACCACACTGGATTGAGTGCAGGCCCGCTGGCCAAGCGCACTCGCGATCCGCCATCCAACGGAATCTTGAAAAGCCCGGGGCCGGTGGCGTCGCTGCCACCGGTCACGATCCATTTGCCATCCGGAGACCAGCAGCTCGAACCCTGAGGGACCATTCCCTCCCCGATGGGCTGGAGCTCTGCGCCGTCTGAAGAGAGGACATGCAGTTGGTGTTTCCCGCTGCGCCGCAGCACAATGGCCACGCGACCTCCATCCGGCGAAACAGCAGGCGTTTCCAGCAACGCACCATCGGCTCCCTTCCAGATCTCAGTCACCTTCCCGTCTCGAAGGCGCCACAGACCGTCGCCCGTACCGAGGGAAGATAAATAAAAAAGCGACGAACCGTTGAAACGAGGTGCCAGAGCGCGCGCTGTCGGTACTGTAAACGGTTTCACGTCGCGTTCTTCGGCCACGTGATCGGCGTTGCGATCGCCGATACCAATGATCGGAACACTCCAAAGGCCAGCCACTGGATTGCTGACGGTGGCCACCAACTTACGGCCGTCCGCGCTGGCCTCCACAGACGTATATTGCTCGAGGCCGACGCTCACGCGCCGCGAATCCCGACGTTTCAGATCAAACGCCCACAACCACGGTCCTGATCCGTCCTCGTCCCGCGCCACGTAGAACACCGTGCGGCTGCCGACCGGCGTGGGATAGGCGACGTCTGTATTAATTTGTGTCAGGCGCTCCGGATTCCCGCCCGCTGGGTCGATGCGCCATAAATCCATCTCCTTCGTCGCCGGAGTTCCATGTACGAAATAGATCCAGCGGCCGTCTGGCGACCAGGTTGGATAATGGTTGTGAAGACCCGGCCGGGAAATGAATATCTGCCGAGCGTTAGCGCCAGAGCGGTCCGCCACGAACATAGGGTCGCCACTACCGAAAGTGTGATAGGCGATACGCTCGCCATCCGGTGACCAAGCCAGGTTGACGACGTCCTCACCGAGGAAATTACGAGGCGTACCTCCGGTCAGGGGCATCAGCCGCGGCCGCATCCCCACATCACCACCGCCGATCCAAATCTCCGAGCCATCCCCTGAAAAACCTACGCTTCGTAAAGGCCCAGGTAATGGGCCTGCCTTCCCCTGTGTCAGATTAACTGAGCGTCCGCTACCTACTTGGGTGAGCCATATGTCGAAGGGGCCGTCATGATCGGAGATGAAAGCCACGAATTTGCCGTCCGACGAGATCGCCGCTTCCACGCTCTCAAAGTCGGTCACCCGCGCGAAATGCGCTTTTTCGAGTGGATTGGCCGGTGCAGGCTGCGGCCGAACCATTTCCCAGACCGCAGTTCCGATCAGCAGTGCAGCAGCTACGACCCACGGGAGCCACGCTCGCTTTGATATCGATTTCGGCTGCGACCCACTCGTTGCGGCCGCCGTTTCTGCCGACGTTCCGATCGATGTTCCGGGCGAAGTTCCGGCAGATGCTCCGCTGAGCGATTCAATGGCAAACCCCAGATCACTGGCCGACTGAAATCGTCGCTCGACATTCTTTTCCAGGCATCGCGCAAGAATGCGTTGCAGTGCGAGCGGACCTTGCCAACCGGTACCGCTCAGTTCCGAGGGCTCCTCTCGCAAGATCGCGGTCATCGTTTCTGCGGATGTCTCGCGTTTGAAAGCGCGTTTGCCGGTGAGCATCTCGTACAACACTGCACCGAAACTGAAAATGTCCGATCGCGCGTCGCACGCTTCGCCCCGCACCTGCTCGGGCGACATGTAGCCGACGGTCCCCATGACCACACCGGGCAAAGTCTCCGGGCTCGTTAGCGTGACAGCAATTTCGTGTTTTTCCTCCGGCCTAACCAGCTTCGCCAGCCCGAAATCCAGCACCTTGATCCGCCCGTCAAGAGTGACAAATACGTTCTCCGGTTTCAGATCCCGGTGCACGATTCCCTTCTCGTGTGCCGCTGCGAGTCCCTGCGCGATGCCGAGCGCGTATTCGATCGCGAGTCGCACGGGCAGCGGCCCTGATCTGACCTTCTCTCGCAGCGTTTGTCCTTCAAGACATTCGCTGACCAGAAACGGCGCACCGTCGTGCGCTCCAATGTCATGGATTCCCAGGATATTCGGATGGTTCAGCGCCGCAATCGTGCGCGCTTCCTGTTCGAAACGTCGCAGTCGGTCGGCATCATTAGCCAGAGCCTCTGGCAGCACCTTGATCGCGACATCACGACCGAGCCGCGTGTCGCGTGCACGGTACACCTCGCCCATGCCGCCCGCCCCTAGTGGCGACACGATCTCGTACGGCCCGAGTTTGGTGCCCGAGGTAAGCGCCATATCCCATATCAACGACGCGCGCAATTATAGCCCGTACACATTGAGAGGATGCCTACCGATTAGAGCCGAGCCGTTTTGCGAGCGTCAACCCGCAGGCGAAATCCCGAGTGAACGCAGTGAATCGAAGGACCAATACAGAAAAACTAGTAAGCAGCCGGACCTGTAAGCCGAATTCTGTCTGCCGTTTCCGGCAGGACGGTCATTCCTCTGGGCCACGCATTGCTGCGGGGCTCAAGCGACCTACCCGGAGGTTGTGGCGCATCGAGCCGACACGCTCCAGCCGAAGCCGGAATCCCTCCCTATTTGGTCTTGCTCCGTGTGGGGTTTGCCCTGCCCGAAGCATTACTGCCCCGGCGGTGCGCTCTTACCGCACCTTTTCACCCTTACCCGTGCCTTGCGGCACGGGCGGTATATTTTCTGTGGCACTTTCCGTCCAACCGGCTTGAACCGGCCGTCCCGGACGTTATCCGGCACACTGCTCTGCGGAGTTCGGACTTTCCTCTGTTTGACTTTAGTCCATCAATAACAGCGACCGTCCGGTCCGGCTGCCAACGATTTGATTATAGAGCACGCCCTCGCCCAGGACGGCTCGCGCCGGAACCGTCGAAGCGTCAACTTTTGACTGCGCCTCACGTCTTTGAACGGACGAAAGACAAGCCCTTTATCTCCAATGATATGAACACGTTCAAATTTCCTCTTGACGCGCCGCCAGGGCGGGTCTATGTTTGTTTTGAACACGTTCAATTGGAGTTAGGAGGCCAACATGGAAGCGCACGGCAACAACCTTATCGTCCTTACGTACGCGGTGTATTTGCTGATCAGTGTCGCCCTTACAATCTGGGTCGCCCGCACCTTGTATAAGCGCGGAGCCATCTTCCTGGTGGATGCTTTTCATGGCAATTCGGAGCTTGCCGATTCGGTCAACCATCTGTTGGTAGTGGGTTTTTACCTGATCAATATTGGCTTTGTCTCACTAGCGTTGAAGACTGGGGCAATTATCGTCACATCACGTGCGGCGATCGAGTTGCTCAGTGACAAGATGGGTATGGTGCTGCTCACTCTTGGTGGCATGCACTTCTTCAACCTGTTCGTATTTTCCCGCATTCGCAGAAACTCGCAAGGAGTCCGGCGTTCGGTGCCACCGCCGCCGGTCGCGCCCGATGCTCGGCTCAACATGGCTATCCCCGCTATCCCCAGATGACCGGAGATGACCGGATCGCGCCTCAACGTGAAGGATGAGAGACGAGAAAGGAGTGATCAAAATGGAGAAACTCTATGTGCTCTATGATCCTGGATGCGAGCTTTGCCGCCGCTTAAGAGACTGGCTCCTGGTACAACGGTCATGGATCGGTCTGACGCTGATTCCGGCGGGCTCGCCGACCGCCCAAAGGATGTTTCCTGAACTCGAAACCATCGCCGGCCGGAACGACCTTGCGGTGATCAGCAATGACGGCGCGGTGTACCTGAACGATCGTGCTTGGATCATGGTTCTCTATGCGTTGGAGGAGTATCGCGACTGGGCCGCCCGGCTGACGCATCCGCTCTTGATGCCGCTGGCCCGGCAAGCCTACGCAGCGCTGTCCAGGAATCGCCATTTCCTGTCGCGCTGGGTACGTTCGCACGAGCCCGAAGCGATCGCTGCTGAACTGCGTAATGTCACTCTCGATCCGTGCGCTCTACCAGAAGCCAGCATGGCGCCGCCCAACATACGAGACTACCTGCAATGACCAAAATGACAATGACTACGAATCCGACCCTTAAGAACCGGACCACGCCGCGCGCCGAAGATACCCGCCGCAAGATCTACGATGCGGCGATGGAACTCTTCCGCGAAAAAGGATTTGAACAAACCACCATGCGCGACATTGCCGCCAAGGCGGGCGTCGCGCTGGGTGGCGCCTACTATTATTACTCGTCCAAGGACGCCATCGTCCTTGCTTTTTACCGCGAGATGCAAGAGAGCAGCCAGGAGGCCGTCTTGGAGGCTCTTGCTGGGCGTAAGAAACTCAAAGATCGGATCCAGTGTGTGCTGGAAAAGCGCCTGGAATTGTTGGAGCCGAACCGCAAGTTTTGTGCCGCGCTACTGCGTCATGCGCCGGACGGCGACGATCCCCTCTCGCCCTTCAGCGACGAAAGCCGCGCCATCCGAGAACACGCCATCGAGCACATGCGAATCGCGGTCGATGGCGGCGATGTGAAAGTGCCGTCCGATTTGAAGCCGCGCTTGCCCTATCTACTCTGGCTTTATCAGATGGCGCTGATCATGTTCTGGCTCTACGACCGATCGGCGAGCCAGGAACGCACGCGCCGGCTAATGGAGAAGAGCTTGGGGCTGCTGGTCAACCTCTTGCGAATCTCGACCTTGCCGCTCATGAAACCTCTGCGTAAGGCCACGCTCGATCTGGTGGAAAGTGTGTCTCCCTGAAACTCCCCTGAGCCTTGCGATCGGTCCGGTCCGGCCGCAACACGAAGATTATCTGCCACCGTCTCAAAGCAACCCGTGCCCTTCTCGGGTTTTGGATCCCAGGCCTTGGGAGACTGCGCAGGCTGGTAAACTGGCAGGCACGGGGATCCTGGTGTGAGGCCACTGCGTATACAAGCCTGACACCTGACACCTGAGACCTGCCCCATGAACGTCACCGAAGCCATCAAGATCGCGTTTCTCTCGTTGTGGGCAAATAAGCTCCGCTCCGCGCTGACTCTGCTCGGCGTCGTCATTGGAGTGGCCGCCGTGATCGCCGTGGTCACCTTCGTCAACGGCATCAATGGTTATGTGGCGACAAAGATTTTCAATCTTGGCGCCGATGTTTTCATCGTTTTCAAGAACTCTCCCGCCGCCACCAACATCGACAAGTTTCTTGAGGGCGAGAAGCGCAAGGACCTCACCATGGAGGACTACGAAGCCGTCCTCGAAGCCTGTAAGCATTGCGAGTGGGTGGGAGCTGCGCTGCGCAATGACAGCGGAAAAGTAAAGTACGGCATGCAGTCGATCAACGACACTACCGTGCGCGGCATGACGCCGTCGATGGTGCCGATTCTCGATATCGATCTCAGCTCCGGCCGCATGATCAACGATATCGATATGCGGAACAACTCGCCCGTTGTTGTCGTCGGGCCTGACATCGTTGACAACCTGATGCCGGGAACCGACCCCATTGACAAGGAGATCCGCATCGACGGCTGGGTCTATCGCATCATCGGCGTGGGGAAACGCAAAGGCAAGACGCTCGGCCAGAGCATGGACAACTACGCTCTTATGCCGATCACCGCATTTCAAAAACAAAACGGCGCGCACAAGGATATTCGCATCTCGGGCAAGGCCTCGGCCAGCGGAGCGGGATTCGACGAAGCGATGGACGAAACCCGAGCGATTCTCCGCGCCCGTCGTCATGTGCATCCCGGCGACGACGATAATTTCGATATCGAGACCAACGACAGCCTGTTGAGCATCTGGTCGAATTTCAGCGGCACCTTTTTTTACGCCATGATCGGAATTGCCGCGATCTCGTTGGTCGTCGGCGGCATCGTGATCATGAACATCATGCTGGTTTCGGTGACCGAGCGCACACGCGAGATCGGCATTCGCAAGGCAATGGGCGCGCGCAGTGCCGACATTCTGCTGCAGTTCTTGATCGAATCGGTCACGGTAGCGCTTCTTGGCGGAGCGATCGGCGTTATCTTCGGTATCACCTTTGCCAAAGTCATCACGCTCGCCATCGGAATGCCGTCAGAGATCAAACTCTGGGCCGTGTTAGCGGGCGTGTTCGTAGCGGCGAGTGTGGGGATTTTCTTCGGCGTCTATCCCGCGAAGCGCGCGGCCGTGCTCGATCCGATCGCAGCGCTGCGGTTCGAAACGTAGTCTCGTTAGCTTTTTCAGTGAAGAAGGGTTGAAACGATGCAGGTGAAAGGCGAACTCGGTGAAGGCCTGAATATGGCCGTGGATACGATCCGCAGCAACAAGCTGCGCTCGTCGCTGACCGTGCTTGGCATCGTGATCGGAGTCGCCGTCGTCATCGGCATTTCGTCGATCGTGCGCGGACTGAATGACAATGTGAGCCAGGTCATCACCAGCCTCGGTTCGAATATTATTTTCGCTTTTCACCTCGAGCCCTTCACCTTTGGCCGTCCGACCGAAGAAATGCGCACACGCAAGGAACTGGCTTTCGACGACGCCATGGCCATGCAAGATCTGCCGCACGTGAAAGCGGTGACGGTTGGCGTTCGGTTTTTCAGGCCCGAGCTCGGCACCGGCACCTACTCCGTCAAATACAAAGACCGTAAGGCCAAGCAGACCATTCTTGAAGGCGACACCGCGTCATATAAAGACGTGATCGACGTGGCGCTCGATTCCGGCCGCTGGTTCAGCGATATCGACGAAGAGCGTCGCGCCTCGGTCATCATCATCGGACACGATACTGCCGAGGAACTTTTCCCGAGCGAAATCCCGCTGGGTAAGGAATTGGATATCGAAGGCCAGCTGTTTACGGTGATTGGTGTGGCCAAAGTTCGAAAGAGTGTTTTCGGCGGAGGAAAGAATCCTGACGACAACATCGTTTTCTTTCCGCTGAGTACGTTCCGCAAATTGCATCCCGAACTGAAGCAGATGTGGATCAGCGTCAAGGCAACTTCCCACGACGACATGCCAAAAGCGATGGACGAAATGCGCGAATTGCTGCGCCGCCGCCGCAGGGTGCCGACGGAGAAGCCCGATAATTTCGCCGTCTTCACCCAGGACTCGCTCTCTGATGTTTGGAATCAAGTCACCGGCATGATTTTTGTCTTCATGTTCGCGGTGTCCAGTGTCGGGCTCATTGTGGGCGGAGTCGGCGTGATGAACATCATGCTGGTGTCCGTCACCGAACGCACGCGCGAAATCGGAGTCCGGAAAGCGATGGGCGCCCGCAAAAGGGATATCCTCGTGCAGTTCACGCTCGAAGCCGTGATGCTCACGGCGGTCGGCGGGATCATCGGTCTCGCGTTGGGCGCCTTGATTACAGCGATCGTGCCCGTTGCCTTCCCGTCACTCCCAGCCACTATGTCGATCTATTGGTCAGCCTTCGCCTTTGTAGCTTCGGCGGCGGTTGGACTCGTCTTCGGAATCTACCCCGCGTGGAAGGCGGCCAACCTCGATCCGATCGAATCGTTGCGCTACGAATAATTGCCGCCACCCGCGTGCGGGCGATATCCATTCCCACCGGGAGACGCAACCGTTTATCCTTACGATTCAACTCAATACGATTCAACTCAATGCCAACTGTCAGAGGACTGCTCGAAATCGTGGCCGCGATTGGAACCGTGGGCAGCCTGTTCTTTTACTTCCTCTCCACGCTTTCGCTGGCCAGCTTTCTCAGCTACAGACACAAGAAACTCGGCCAGCCCCGACCACCCGACTCTGAGCTTCCTGCAGTCTCGGTCCTGAAGCCATTGAAGGGCGTCGATCCCGAAATCTGGCAGAGCTTTTGCAGTCACTGCGACCAGGACTATCCCGAATGGCAGTTGATTTTTGGCGTCAGCGATCCGAACGATCCGGCAGTCGAATTTGTGCGCAGGCTGCAGGCGAAATATCCCAATCACGAAATCGATCTGATCGTGTGTGATCGCGTGCTCGGAACCAATATCAAAGTCAGCAATCTGGTTCAGATGCTGCCGAAAGCGCGGCACGAAATCCTGCTGGTGAACGATAGCGATATTCGCGTGCCATCCAATTATTTGCGCCAGGTCGTCGCCCCGCTCGCCGACACTTCCGTGGGATTGGTCACATGCCTCTATCGCGGAATTGCCGCCAAAACGCTCGGATCGCGCCTTGAGGCACTGGGTATCAGCACCGATTTCATTCCCGGCGTATTGACCGCGAGATTTCTCGAAAAAGGATTGCACTTCGGATTAGGCTCGACGCTGTCGTTTCGGCGGCGCGACCTCGAAGCCATCGGCGGTTTCGAAGCGTTGCTCGACTATCTGGCCGACGACTATGAAATTGGCCATCGCATTGCCGCTACCGGCAAGCGCATCGAACTCAGCACCGCGACTGTCTCAACATTTCTGCCGGCCTACAAACTGCGGGGTTTCTTCCGCCATCAATTGCGCTGGTCGCGCACTATCCGCGATGCCCGCCGCTGGGGATACGCCGGACTCATCTTCACTTTCGGACTGCCCTGGGCGCTCCTGACCTTGGCGGCAGCGCGCGGCGCCACATGGGCCTGTGCGCTGCTTGCGATGGTGTTTGCCGTTCGTGTCGCCGTCGGAGCAGCCTCCGCCGTCATCGTGCTCGACGACCTCCCGTTCTTTCGCTATCTTCCGTTGCTGATCCTGCGAGATCTGATGGCTCCAATCATCTGGGCTGCAAGTTTCTTTGGCAGTCGCATCGATTGGCGTGGCGATGTCTTTGAACTGAAGAACGGACAGCTACGCAAGTCCGGTTGATAGAGTTATTCCGCTGGCGGCTGCCACAACTCGACCCGATTCCCCTCGCCATCCAGGCACCAGCCGAAGGCTCCGTATTCCGAACGCTCGACCTTGTCCTCGACGGTGACTCCACCGGCCCGCAACTGCGCCAGCAGCCCATCGAGATCGGCGACGCGGAAATTGAGCATCTGCGGCTGCGCCGCACCGAAGTTCTTCGTCGTGGCCGGAAAGGCGGTCCAGAGCTGATAACCGGGTTCGTGCTCGGCAAAGGGAAAGATCGCTCCGAAGGATGCGCCGCCGAAGTCATGCACGTCGAAGCCCAGATGCTCGCGATACCAGGCAGAGAGCGTCTTCGGATCCTGCGCCTTGACGAAGATGCCACCCAGTCCCAGCACCTTGTGTCTGCCTGCTTCGTTCACCGCCATATACGATTTCCTTTTTGAGCTTGTGTGTTTTGGCCCGCAGCGTCAGCCGACGATAAAGCAGCCGCTGCGCAGGTGTCAACAGAGTCTAACTACAAAGTTCTAGCTCGATGGCATGGCTGCCGTCGTGCTCTTGCTGATCGATGCCTGATTGGAAAAAATAATCTTTCCCCCGCGTCGCGCGACTTCGTATCTCGTCAATCCGCTCAGCTCAGCTGGATCATCCTCTTCGGCCCACAAAAAGATGCGGCCCTCACCATTCCACATCGCCTTGAAAGATGCCGGTGTCTCAAACACGCGTGGTGCGCCCGGAAATTGTGTGCCGTACCACATGTTTCCGCCCGGCGTGCGCAAACTGCGCAACGGGATCCCGGTATAGAAATTTAACGTTGACGCGTTTTCATAGAGGCCGATGACCACTATCTGGTCGCCCGGACGGTACTGTTGTTGAATCGCTAACGCCAGGTCCTTCGAGGAAAGAATCGGCGAAAAGATGCCGAACGAAACCCGCACACAGGTCAGCACGACAACCATCATGGCCACGAGCGCAATATTTCCTGGTCCAGCCTGGTTGCGACGGCGCAGAACGAAGTTGGCGGCTGTGCCCAGCAAAAATGCCAGCGAAAATGCCAGCAATGGCACGCGGAATACTCCCATCGCCTGTGGGGTTAGATCGAGAAAGTGGCCAAACGAGAGCGCGTAGTCTTGCGGATGCTTGCGCAATAAATCTGCCAGATCGGTGCCCGGTGTCGGCGCTTTCGAAAAAATGAGCAGGGAGAAGCCCGCCACCGCGATCACGATTCCGACGGCCCGCAAGATCGCCGATGAAGTGCGCCCGGCTCGCCTCTCGCGGCTATCGGCGGCAGATGTCCGCTCCCGTTGCAGCCAGCCGCCGACAAGCAAGGCCATCCCCGGAATCGCAGGGATCGTATAGTACTCCTGACGAGTCGAGAGACTGAAGAAACCCACAATCACGATGATCCACAGGAAAGACAACAAATACGCCCTCTGGCGCCGCGTCATCTGACCGCGAAAATCGCGCCAGTGCCGAGGTACTTCCTGCAACGACTGCGGCAGGAAAACCGTCCATGGAATGAGCCACAAAACCAGCAACGCCCAAAAGAGCAGTAGCGGCACTTTGTCGTAGTCGCGCGGCACGCGCGTACCCAGAAAGCGACGAATGTGCTCATTGACGAAGTAGAACCAGAAGAAGCCTCGAACATTCCCCTGTGCCGGATTTCGCAAGCCCGCCAGAATGTGCCAGGGGGCGGCGACGGCGAAGAACACTACCGCGCTCGAAACCAGGCGCAGCTTCAGCAGGAAGCGCAGGTTGCCAGTGAATAACAGATAAAGCCCGATGGCGCCGATCGGAAACACAAGGCCGATCAGTCCCTTGGTCAAAACGTTCAGCGCGCAAACTGCGGCAATTCCCCAACAAGTCCAGCGGGCCGGCTTTTCCTGCTCTAGCGCGATTAGAAAAAGCCAGAACGTCAGCGTCAGCCACAGCCCTACCGCCACATCCGGAATCAGAAATCGCGTGAACAGAAACGGACCGAGTGCAGTCGCCAACACCAGTCCCGAATCGAAGCCACCCTCGCTTCCGAGCGCCCATCGCCCCAACCCGTAAGTCGATAGAATCATCGTCAACACGCCCAGCATGAGCGGGAAGCGCGTGCTCCATTCGCTGATGCCGAACAAGGTGTAACTCGTAGCCACCCCCCAATACATCAGCGGAGCTTTCTCCAGATAGCGGACGCCGTTCACGTAGAGCGTGACCCAGTCATGCCGTTGCAGCATTTCCTTCGCCGCCTCGGCGTGCACCGTGTCGGCATCGTCAAGCAACGCGGGCCGTGACAGGCCCGACATATAGATGACCGCCCACAGCGCGACCAGCGCCAATATGCTTACTCGCCAATCAGCGAACAATCGATTCGGCCGTATTGTTGTGCAGGAACCCAATTTTGAAGTTGGCGCTGTTTTGGTCGGGGACTCGAGATCGCGCGCCGTAGCGGAATTCATCGCAGAATTTCTCATTATACGAGAGTTACGGGCAATTTAGTCAGCTGCAGCCCCGCGAGAGACGCGCGCACCCGCCACTTCGCGATAAATCTCCAGAATTCTCGAGACCGAGTTGGTCCAGGAAAATCGCTGCGCCTGCTCATATCCGCGCTGCTTCATTTGCGCTCGCAGCGCCGGATCCAGCAACGCTCGCTGCAGTCCGCGCCGAATCTCAAACACATTTTCCGGATTCACCAGCAATGCCGCGTTCCCCGCCACCTCCGGCAGGCTCGAAGTGTTGGATGTGACCACGGGGGTTCCGTGGGCCATCGCTTCGAGCGGCGGCAATCCGAAACCCTCATAGAGTGAAGGAAAGACAAATATCTTCGCCACATCGTAGAAAATGCGCAGCACCTCGATGGGCACAAATCCCAGAAAGCGCACGTCGTTTTGAACGCACCCGCGCACGACCGTGCGACGCAGTCGCGGGTGGCTGGAAAGATCGTCCCCAATGATGATGAGCTTCAGATCGGGATACAGATGTTCCTTCTGCAATTCATTCTTAAGGGCAGAAAAGGCTTCGATGATACGCACGACATTTTTGTGCGGCCGGATCGCGCCTGCATACAAAATGAATGGGTAGTTCACAAGGTAACGCTGCGCAATCAGTTCGCGGTCCGAATCGGTGGCGTGCCCATGCAAAAAACGTTCGTCGATGGCGTTGTGCACCACCTCAATCTGCGCGTCGGGAAGGTCGAGTAGCTTTTCAATTTCGCTCTTGGTAAATTGCGACACCGCGATCACACGCGCTGCTCTGCGCAACACCCGCCGTGTCATGTAAAAGTGCAGGTTGCGCCGCAGACTTGAAGCATTGCGCGATCCGTACATGTGCTCCAGGAGATCGTGCACCGTGAGTACGTAGGGACAACCGAGCCCGCGCGGTATCCAAAACAAGTGCGGAATGTGGACAACATCACACTCTAGCCGCTGCACGATCGCGCGAAAAGCCAGATTGCCCTTGAGCGTGTCATCGCGCCCCGCCAGATCCACGGCGCGAAAATTCGGCGGTAGCGGGCCGCATTCAGCCACCTTTGCCGGCGAACCAATCAGAAAGTACTTGCTCTCGCGGTCAAGTCGAGCGAGCACCCGGACAACGTTTCGTATGTAGGTGCCGACTCCGAATTCCGTCATCCGACGGATGTCGATGGCTACTTTCACGAAGCTGATTTAACCACAGGAGCCACCGGGAACACAGGGAATTCATCAGTAGCCACGGAACGAAATCATAAGACCGGAACCATGCCGCCGAGCTTCAGATCGGAACTACTTCCAAACTTCGCTGATGACCGCCGCCGTGCCGTCTCCTGAGTCTCTATGAATAGGATCGAGGCCGAAGTTATCCTCGATTGTTCGTAAGACGCTGTAATGGTTGTAGGGAGTCTTGACATCACCCGCCTTCACCATGGCACCCAGAAATACGGTATAAATCCGTTCTGGTTTGTCGTTCCCCTCGGACTCGTCATAGGTGACGATCACGAGGGTGCGTTTCAATTGCTCGTCTTTCGGAATCCATGTCTCATCGTCGAAGTGAAGCCATGTGGTCAGAAACATGCGTAGCCAGTCCGCGGATTTCTTCAGCCCTTCTTGCGGATTTGCAGTCGGGTCATGACCGTCATCGTCGAGATTCGGGCTGTAATAGATATATTCAGGCAGCGGATGCTTTTCGGGGTCGGCGATGAAGTTGCCGATGTCCGTGACAAAAGCGTTGTCTGGAGCGTGAGTGTTCACGCCGACGACGTTGTGAAAGCTCTTATTCTGAACTGCTCGAAAACTGAGGAAAGGGACGTGCTTGCGCACATACCTCCCCTGGCGATCGCCGAGGAAGGGTGCCCGAGCGGACGCGGACGCCGGATAATCTTCGGCATAATTCCTCCAATTGAGTGAATCGCCGATCGTCCTGTGCTCGCTATCGTCCTTGAATGTCCGCTGTTGGTCGCTCAGGAGTTGCGGCGTGTGCACGCCGAAATCGCTGCCCGCTATCATCGCCAGGTAATTTGGATACGAGTAATGGTAGAGGTTGCCGAAACTGCTGAAGACTGCCCCGCGCTGCGCCAGACTCTTTAAAAGATCGTTTTTTATCGCGGAGTCGTAGCTTTGATTTTCAAGCACAACGATCAGCACGTGGTCGAAATGCTTTGGAGGATGTCCGGGATTGGCCTTGACCTGGCCTTCCTGCGCGAAGCTGAGAATCGTCGCGCCAAACAAGAAAAGGGCTTTGCGACAAAGCTGGCAACCGAGCCAGCGCGACAACTGCATTCATCCTCCGAGTTCCAAGTCCTGTCCTAAGTTATGTGTGCCGGTCCCGCCGTTCAGCAGTTACGACCATTCAGAGCCCGAACGTCAAAGGATCTTAAGTGCGAACTTCGGCTTGTGCTCTGGCTCGGCGCTCGGCATACAGCGGAAACTCCTCCGCCAGTCCAAGCACTTGCTTGCGGATTTTCGCGAGCACTGCGGCATCCGTCCGGTGATCGAGCGCCTGGCTGATCCAGTGCGCGATCCGCCGCATCTCCGGTTCTTTCATTCCTCGCGTCGTAATCGCCGGACTGCCAATCCGAATGCCGCTCGGCTTCATCGGTGGATTTTTATCGAACGGAATCGCGTTCTTGTTGACCGTGATGCCGGCTTCTCCCAGAGCTTTCTCCGCTTCGCTGCCAAACATGCCCTTGGCGAATACGTCGACCAGCATCAGATGCGTGTCGGTTCCGCCGGAGACGATGCGATAGCCGTCCGCTGCCAGCGTTTCGGCCATGACTTTCGCGTTGGCCACAACCTGCCGTGCGTATTCGCGGAAACTCGGTTGCGATGCTTCGAGAAAGCATACGGCCTTGGCGGCAATAATATGCACCAGCGGACCGCCCTGAAATCCGGGGAATACAACTTTATCGATCGCTGCCGCAAATTCCTGCTTGCTCAGGATCATGCCCGAGCGCGGCCCGCGCAGCGTCTTGTGCGTGGTGGAAGTCACGATGTGCGCGTGCGGCACCGGAGAAGGATGCGCGCCGCCTGCCACCAGTCCCGCGAAGTGCGCCATATCGACCAGAAACAGTGCGCCAACTTTGTCCGCGATCTGCCGCATACGCGCAAAATCGATTGTCCTCGGATACGCGCTGCCGCCGCCAATAATCAGCTTTGGATGCTCGGCCGTCGCGATCTTTTCCAGTTCGTCGTAATCGATGGTCTCGGTTTCCCTGGTCACGCCATAGGGAACGATCTTGTAGGTCTTCCCCGAAAAATTTAGATGATGTCCGTGTGTGAGATGCCCCCCGTGAGCAAGATTCAACCCCAGAACCGTGTCACCGGGTTGCAGGATGGCAGCGTATGCGGCCTGATTCGCGCTTGATCCGGAGTGCGGCTGCACGTTTGCATTCTCGGCGCCAAATAATTTCTTAACCCGCTCGCGCGCCAACTCTTCGACAACGTCGGTGAACTCGCATCCGCCGTAATAGCGCTTCCCGGGATACCCCTCCGCATACTTGTTGGTAAACACCGACCCGGCGGCCTCAAGCACGGCCTCGCTGACGAAGTTTTCAGAACCGATCAGCTCCAGCCCCTCGTGCTGGCGGCGAGCTTCGTTGTCGATGGCATTGGCGATTTCGGGATCAACTTCAGAAAGCGGACGATACATAGCGGAATCAGTCATAGTTGAGAACCAAGTTGAGGTACCGAAGCGTATTTTACTACTCCAAGGATTGTGTGGAGCGGGCGCCCCCGCCCGCTAGCCTTAGAGATGCTCTAGCCTTAGGGACGCTTTTAACCTTGCCCGCGCCAACCCTCCCGACCGATCTGTCATCGAAGAAATCCGGAAAGAAGTAGGCCGAAAGAAGTGATCTCATGAGCTTTCTCCGATATTGGCACGTTTCAACCCTCTTCCTCTTGGCGGCACTCACAGCTTGCACTCAACAACAACAAAGCCCGCAGGAGATTCGCGAGAAAACGGCGGAAGCAACCTCAACAGCGAAAAATGATGCCAAGGCCGTCGCGGAGGGATTAAAAGAAGGCTGGGACCGCAGCAAGTCCCTCGATCTGAACAGCGCATCGAGAGATCGCCTGATGGCGCTGCCCGGCATGAGCGCAGCCGATGCCGATCGTATCATCGCCGGACGCCCTTACAGCCAGCCCGACGACCTCATCACCAGGCACATCATTCCAAGAACCGAGTACGACCGAATCTCCGGTCAGGTCACGACAAAGTAAACAGTCCCCGACTCACCCAAGTACCCGAACAACGCCGTCCCGCTCGTCCGTCTTTTGGACGGTTCGGCGCCCCACCCCTCACCGCGCCGCGGCGAGTTTCCGCTCCAGACTGCCAAGCCATCCAATCTGGAAAGCAGGTTCGATGGTCTTTGCCGAGGTCAAGGCTTTTTGATAGGCTGCGCGCGCCTCGTCAGGTTTTCCCATTGCTGTCAGAATGTCGCCAAGCAGCGCGTTGGGCTTCACCGCGTCTGGTGCTAAGGCGATCGCTTGCTCCGCTTCCGCTAGAGCTTCGGGAAGCTGATGCGCTGCGAGCAATGACTCTCCTTTCTGGGTGTGGCTGATTGAGGCGGCGAGTGGGATGTCGAAGTGTCCGGTGTAGACGAATACGCCATAGTCGATGACTGCAACCGGACGCGTGGTTTTGAATTGCTCGTAAGGGTTCAGAGGTCCGGCGCCAAATTCGAAACCGGAAAGATCGCCCGCACTCACCAGCACAGTCCCGTCGATCGCCGGAGGAGCCATCAGCGGTTCCTTCATCCACAGAGAATCCATCGTCGGCAGCTGCTTGCACGGGATTCCGTAGTAGCTGGCGTCCACGACACCTTCGGCGAAGTAGATAAACCAGCAGTCTTTGATGCCGTTTTTATCGAGATACCGTTTCACGTCTTTAAGCTGCTGTCCCCAATCGGAGTTTGAATCGCTCAGCAGCCGGTAGGTCTCCGACGGACCTCCCCAGAGTTCATTGGCGTAGGCGAGATATGCGGGATAGGCGCGCGAGGTGGAAACAGCCTGAAAGACGAGAAGCGCAATCGTGACGTACACCCACATCCGATTTCGCTGAATCAGCGTCCAAAGTACGCCTCCGATGAGGACGGATAAGAACAGATACATCGGCAGGATGTGGCGGACGCCAATATTCATGCCCGAACTCATCGCCACCAACAGGTGAATGATGGGAGGAATGGTGAGGAAAAGAATTTCGCGCCAGGCCGTGAAGCGCCGAGTTGCGATCGCCCAAATGGCGACCGCTAAGAGAATCATGAATGAAAGACTCGATTTGATCACGAACGCGACCGGGAAATAGAACCACACTCCATGCGGATACACCGTGCCCAGCAGGTAGCTCGCGTAGAAGTCGGACATGATGCGGACGTCAGCTAATCCGTAGATGTAGGACTCCGGCAGAAGATGGAAACGCGCCACGGTCTCGAGCAGGCGGACCTCGCGCGGGCGTGAGAGCCCTCCGAGAAATTCAGCCAGCGGCGGATTCATCACGCGCCCTTCGCCACGCGCCTCGTAACGGAACCGATAAGCCCCCCACAAAACGGTAAGTGCCACGGCGCTGACAACGACCAGGGCGACAGCGAGTTGTTGAGCGCGCTTTTTCCAGTTAACTTCTATTGCGAGAGGGGGTTCTGATTCTGACTCTGATTGTGATGCGGCACTTTTCGAGGCGCGACCGCTGCGCACGACTTCACAGATAGCCAACGCCAACAGCATGGGGAAAACGAGAATGCCAGTGTGCTTGCATGCGAGCGTGATCCCGGTCGCCAGTCCCACGACAACCAGCCGCCAAGTTGATGGCGCTTTCACATAGCGGTAAAAGGCATAGACCGAAGCGAACATGAAGCAGGAAAGGCCGGCATCGGTGCCGACGACGGCGCCGTGAGCGAGCAGGCTTGGATCGAAGACCAGCAGGCCGAGAGCGATGAAGCCTGCGCCAGTGCCAAACATTTCCTGCGCGGCGAGAAAGACAAGCAGAGCCAGCAAAAGTGTGAAGAAAGAAGCCGCCATCCGGGCGCGGAAAAGGATGGTGTTCGCGTCATTTTTGAAAAGGAAATCCTTTCCGTCGTTGAAAGCTTCCTGCTTGAAGCTGCGGTCCTGAACGACGGGAATCTTCAAGTCCATGTTCAACAGAGGAATGGCCGCGACCATCTTGACCAGCGGAGGATGCTCGGGATTGAGGCCGAAATCTCCATGCTTCCACGACATGTATCCCGCAAAGATGTGGTCGTCTTCATCCCACGTAATGGAATTTCGGCGCACGGAAAAAGCCAGTTGGAAAAGAAGGACTGCGAGAAGAACCGCAACTCCCAGGGCAATCCGTAAGCGTCGCGGACTGTGAGTTAGAGGACTGTGGGCCACAGGACTGCGGTTCAGTTCAGAAGGTTGCGGCAAGATGCTCCCGGTGGCAGCTTGGGAAATTTAAATGCCTACTTGAATGCTGTTCTTAGAAAACTTAGCAGCTGCCAGCCATCCATGTATTTATACGGTGTTTCGCCCAGCGTGTAATGTCCGCAGGGTAGCACCACGACTTTGTGGTCGAGTTTGTGCTTCTCGAATTCCTCGACCACCTGCTCTGAAAACTCCGGCAGAAACGTCATGTCATACTTCGCATAAATGATGAGCGAGCGTCTCGGCCAGCGCGAGAATTTGTCGAAGTACACCATCGGACTGACAGCGCGCCACACTTGCCGCAGGTTCTCCAGGTCGATCGACGTTTCCAGTCCCTCGCGGATGTGGCGAGTCGACTGCCCGTGCCACACTACGTCGGCAAAGTACGTCGAGGCATGATTGAACGCTGCAACCTTGATTCTCGGATCGTGCGCGGTGGCGATGAAGGCATAGCACGATCCGAGGCTCGTGCCGACGATGCCAAGGTCCGTGTAGCCCTGCGATTCAAGCCAGTCGAGACAGCAGCGGACATCGATCACGCCCTGGCGAGCCGAATCGAGGGTGCGTCCGATGTTCGCGGAAACGGCGTAGTCGGCGCGATCGATCTCGGCCGGACGCCGAATGTCGTGATACGGCATGCTCAGCCGCAGCACCGCGATACCCATCCAGTTCATCGCACGACACAAGCTGTTGTAGGCGATCGCGTCGGCATTCCAATGCGGCAAGAGAACGATAGCGCGTTTTCCCTTGGCAGGAAACCAGCGCGCGTTCACCAGATCATTTTCTGGATAGGGCGTTGCGACGGGCGAAGTGAAACGCAGAAATTCCGCGTGCGTGCCGCGAACTTTTTCCTCCAACCGCGGGTCAGGCACTTCGCGCGTGCTAAACACCTGAACTTGGCGACGCTCCAGGCTGAAATCGGTGGGCTTCTGGTAAGCGTAAAAATTGTCGCTGTCGGCGATGATTTTTTCGTTGAAACCGGAAAAGTAATCCAGCAAGTCGTGCGAGGAGTGCCCAGCAGGGCCGCCATTGCGGCCGGGCCAACCGTGCGTCCAATCCAGTCCCCAATCGAGCGGACGGACGACGCGGTTATTATCCACCGACGTCAGCCGCGTCTCCCATTCATACATCCAGCGTCCGTAACGTGAGGGCATTGGTCTCTAACAGTTATAACAAAGCAAATCGCGGTACCCAGCCAAGAGCGCAGCCAATGGCACCGAATGCTGCCCGGAAGGCATGGCGCTAAAGGTGAACGCCGCATCGGTCGCGGAAATGAAATGTAAGATTCTGAGCGCGATCCACGGACCAGCGGAACTGAAAGCGGAGACGGCGGCCAACCACTAATCACTAGCCACTAGCCACTAACAACTAACCACTAACCACTGCTGTAAACCCTCGGCACCCTCTGAGATATCCCGCACAAGATCTCGTAAGGCACGGTTTCACACAGACGCGCCAGTTCGACGGCGTCGACACACTTCCCGTTATTCGACCCGATCAGGATGACCTCGTCTCCGACTGCCACGCCGGCGATATGTCCGACGTCGACCGTCGTCAGGTCCATGGAGACGCGTCCGACGACCGGCGCATACTCGCCACGCACGATCACACGCGCGCGATTCGATAGCAGGCGCGGGTAGCCATCAGCGTAACCAACCGGAACTACCGCGATGCGGCTGCGTTCCTTGGTGACGTAGCTGCCCATGTAGCCGACTGCTTGTCCGGCCGGAACATCCTTCACGGTCAGCACGCGCGTTTTCCAGGTCAGAGCAGGAGTGAGCGTCGGCATGACCGGTGGCACAGGCTCAGCAATATTCTTGCCGGCTCGCATCATGGGTAGCGAATATCCATAAAGAAGAATGCCAGGACGTACCATCGTCCTCCAGGTTTCGGGACGCGCGCTCACCGCCGCGGAGTTGCCCATGTGAATCAGGGGTGGATGCAATCCGTGCTGTGCGATCACCGCCAGTGCTTCTTCAAATGCTTTTACCTGTCTCGGGGCGTCTTCCGCATCGAGCACTTCGGCGGACGCGAAGTGCGTGCTCACCCCTTCCAGGTGTAGATGTTTGCAGGCAGCGAGCCTCTCGCACAACTGAGGCAGCGCTTCCACCGAGGCCCCCAGGCGGTTCATGCCGGTATCGACCTTCAGGTGGACGGGTAAGTTGATCTCTTGTTTGCTGGCCGCTTTTTCCAGGCGTTCGATCTGCCATGTTTCCCAAACCGTGGGAGTTAGATTGTGCGACACAATCCCGTCCTCTTCGCCCTTCCAGATGCCGGTCATGAGCAGGATTCGGGTCCAGATCCCGGCGCCACGAAGGGCACGGCCTTCAGCAGCGTCGGTCACGCCGAGCCAGCGTGCGCCTTCGGCTTCGAGTGCCAGGGCGCATTCGACCGCTCCGTGGCCGTAGCCATCGGCTTTGACGACGGCGCAAATCGTCACGCCTTCGCCGACATGATTTTGTACGGCGTGAAAATTTTGTCCGAGCGCCGAAAGGGAAACCTCTGCCCAAGTCCGCCCATCGAGGATCAGCGAGCGCCGGTCAGGGATCTGTGCCAGGTTGGTGCGCGGTGCGTTCACTTAGCCGATTATAGCGAGCGCACCGCTTTTAGCTGACTGCCGATGGTAACTGGCGAGGTTAACTACGGAATTTGACTGGCGAAGTCGACTGCCGAAGTCGAAGTCCGACTTGCTAACCGCCCGAGAGCAAGAAGTTCACCGTTATTTCGGTCTCGACTTCGATGGGCTCCCCATTCAATAAGTACGGACGATACCGCCATTGCCGGACAGCTTCAATCGCGGCTGCCGACAACATCGGGTGGCCGCGGACAATCATCAGATTCTCGATTGTCCCCTCTTTACTGATAACTGCGCGAAGCTCGACCGCGCCTTGAACCCGCGCTTGTTTGGCAAGCGGCGGATAGGTCGGCTGTACACGATAGACCAAACTTCCTTCCCCGAAATTCGAAACGATCAGAGGCTTGATGGTTGCAGGGCGTGGCGGGATCACGACCGGAATGTTGTTGTCGAAACCGTGGGGGACGCCAATGTTCGGACCATTTCCGTAGTCGATGTTCGGAGCGTCTGCAACAGCTGAGCTCGTTCCGGCATCGTTGATCCTCGTTTCGCGGAGCACCGAAAGAGGTGCCATAAAGAGTTGGTGACTGGCGTTGGCGGTCGCCGTGTTTGAATGATGGGCCTGCGTCACATCTGTCGCTACCGGCGTGAAAGAAGCTGGTGCTGAAATCTGCACCCAATGCACCAGCGGCGGCCGCTCCACCCAGAGCAGTGAGATAGCGACCAGCAAGCTAAGTCCAAAGGCTTGCATGGCGAACGATGCGAGCGTAGCTCGTCCCCGACGGGCAGACGTGTCCCAATTGCTTTCCAGTGTGCTGAACATTTTGTGTCCTCCGGAACGGGCCCGTTGTCCGTACAGACACCTGCGCTTCATGATTTGATCCAGAGCCAAAAAAAAGACCGCGTTGGCACGCGGTCTTAATCAATACGTCTTCATCAATACTTGGAACGGAAACCGCCTGGCCGGTGTCGTTACTTGTTCGGCGGAGTGGTGGTTGCCGGTTTGGTCGCGGGGGCGGCTGGCTTGGAGCCGGGCGTCGACGCGGGTTTCACGGGTTTAGGCGCCGCACTGCCCGCAGGAGGCGCAGCCACACCAGACGCCGTATTATAGGCATCGACGATCGGGCCGGTGATATCGACGGCGGGACCATACCAGATCACCGGTCCACGCGGCCACTGCTGTGACGTATCCAGGATCATGCCGTAGCCATTTTCGCTAGCGTACTTCACGATGAGCGGAGCCATCTTGGTGAGGATTTTGTTTCCGATCTCGCCTTGCTGGTTCTGGTAGTCCTCTTGCGCGTCTTGCGTTGCGCGATCGAAAGTCTTCTTCTTCGCCTCGATCTGCTTCACCAGCTTGTCGCGGGACTCCTCGTTCAACTTATCCTGCTGGGCGCTGAGCTGTTTCTGTAGGCTGTCGAGTTCGTCGGCCGAAGCCTTCAATTCGTTCTGCTTCGGCTCAAACTTCTTCACCAGCGCTTCGCCATCGCGCCGTCCTTCGTTGGAGGCAAAAATCGCCTGTTCGATGTTGATCGTACCCACCTTCGTGCCCGTGGCTTTGGCTGCCAAGGCGGCAGCCGCTGAAGGAGAGTCGGGCGCAGTGGATGCCGCCGTACCAGCGGTCGGTGTGGTTTGGGCAACACCAAGACTGATGAGAGAAAGGCCAATCACCACGGCCGTCGTGACCCGCGCAAACTTGCTACACACAAACTCGCTAATCATTTGATCTTTTGAACTCCTTCAAATTGTTCGGAATGGCTGGAAGTCTCCAGCTCGCTGGGCTCAACGAAACGATCGCAACCCGAGCCTATCAGTCGTCAGACCTGAAACCTAAAACCGGCGCAGCGAACGCACTAGCGCACGATACCCGGCTCTCTTCACGCGCTACCTGCAAGCGTGGTGATCAGGGTGTGGACGCTCTGCATTATACGGAGCGCACCAGAACAGCGTCAAACAATCTTCGCTGCCCTGATTAGTTCGATGCGCCGAAGACTGCAGGTCAAACGTCAAATTGCGCCAAACCACCTGTTTTCGGGATAATTCCACCCTTCCCAGCCCTAGTACCGGAACCGGTAGCGCAACTCTACAAACATCTCCCGCGGGTTATTCCAGTGAAATCCTCCGAAAGTCTGACTATTGTCGAGTTCGACGCGCCGATTGCCCACATTCAGGGCGTTCAATGACGCCGAGGTACGCTCCCCCAAGTCTTTACCCACCGAAAGATCGAAGGTCGTGTGTTGCGGCAGGTGGTCTCCGGGATAAGGTTGACCGACAAATCCGTTGGTGAAGCCGGAACCATAGTAGACGTTAGTGGAAGCATAGGCGCGCCACGGCAGCGACACATCCCCGCCCAGGTTCAGAGTGTTGCGCTGATCGTGGTCCAGTGGGCAGTAGCCGGGGTTTGGACAGATATTGGTGGTGAAATCCGTGAACCCGCCATTGACAGCGCCCGCGCCTTCGGCGACTTGATTGGAATAGGAAAGATGGATTTGTCCCCGGTGCGCGATGCGCGGGGAACGCAGAGTCAATTCCCAGCCTCTGACCTTGGCGAGGTCGATGGTGATGGGTATACACAATCCCGATCCGAGGCAGTTGTGATCGAAAAAATTGTGGGCGTTGGTTTGGAAGTTGTCGATATCGAGCACCCATCCCCGATAGGGAATGATCACTCCAAACTGATGTTCTTCATCGCGTTCGCCGTGCAGGGGAAGAAATCCGCAAGAATCGGTGCTCATGCAGAACTCTTCCAACGGACCTGAGACGGTCAAGAGCGGCGGCGCCTGGTAGTAATTCCCATAAAAGGCGCGGAACGTCCAATTTAGGCGAGGCACGGTTACTGTCACGCCAAAGCGCGGACTGATCGAGTTTTCGGTCAGCCCGCCGCTGAAATGCGTTGGCCGGGCGCCAACGATCAAGGTCATCCACGGGAAGGGTCTGAATTTGTCGTCGACGAAAAAGGCCGCCAATCCACCCGTCCCGTGATCGGTCTCGGCAATTGGCTGGTTGCCGCTTTTGTCGTTGAAGATCAGGCCAAAAAACTGCTCGTCGCTCTGGTGAAAACCGTAGAAGCCGGTTTGCAGATTGTTCTTCGCGACATTGGCGCCGAAACTGACTTGGCCGCCGGCATAGGTCGAAGTGTGATCATCGGTCGTCGCCAGCGGAACGTCGTTAGGCGAACTATCGTAGTTGGCGACATTACGATGATAAAACGGCGAGACGGTGAGCAGCATATTCGAATTGAACGTATGCACCCAGGAGAAATTCGCCAGCGCATCCGATTCGTGATTGCCGTCCCGCAAGCAGATCGTGGGGTACTGGGCGTTAAGGTCGGCCCCTGTGCACGACGAATTCCCGTTCTCCAGATCGCCTGAAAATGGATCATAGGGAATCTGGTAATAATCCTTGCGCGCCGAGGCCACCAATCGCAACTGATCCGATGGGTCGACATTAAAGATGAGCGAACCAAACCCGCCGTATCCGTTCGCGCGATCGTGAACAACCGCCGAAACCGGAGTCTGCAAGCCGAGGTCGCTGCGGTTGCCGTTGAGACTCGCGTAATAAGCGAACCGCTGCGTGTGGCTGCCAAAGCTGAGCGAATCGTTGGTCTGATAAAAATTACCCGCGCTCAACACCAGCTCCGCCTCGTTGTTCCGTTCAAAACCCGAGCGCGGCACGACGTTGAATACGCCATACGTGCGGTCTCCAAACTCAGCTCCATAACTGCCGCGATTCACTTCCATGTAGTCGATATCTTTCGGATCGAACTGCGGCCCGATGTTAGAAGCGATGTTGGTATTGGGCACGGGTACGCCATCGACCAGCCAACTCGTCTGATGCCCGCCTCGAATGTGTAACTGGTCGTGCGTCACGTAAGACCCAGGCACGTAATCGGTGATCATCGCCATGCTGTTGGAGCGGTCGGCTCCGGGAGTGCGTTCGATGTCCAGGCGGCTAACTAGCGTCGTAGGCGTGGCGGAATCCGTGGGAGCTATTTCGGCTTCGCCCGAGACGCTGACTTTTTCGTTAGCCGAAGCTACCTTCAGCAGAAAGTGGACGACCGGCACGGTTCCTGAGATCACGGTGACATCCTGCGAGGTCTGCGCGAACCCTTGGCTGGCGACGCTGACGGAATAGTCTCCGAGTGGGACGCCGTTGAGTTGGAATTCACCGCTCGCGTCGGTGGTGGCACTCTTCGCCCAATCGGAGGATTTTGCCCGCAGCATGACCATTGCGTCCTGAATGGGACGGTGCTGCGGGTCGTGTACTACGCCTCGGACGGCACCGTATATCCCGGCAAAGGCGGCCGGAGCCAATATCAATATCGAAGACAGGAACAATAGAGCGGTGAATGCGAGCAGCTTGGGGCGATTCATGCCTAGATCCTTTTCTAAGAAGACAGGGGCACGGTCTTGTCCGTGCCAGCCAGCGCTAAGAAACAGAAACGCAAGTCTCAGCTCGTGATCGGGACGAGTCTGCGAGACGAATCTGCTAAAGGTGAGTGGGGGCTAGCTGCGAGGAGGGGCGCGGGCGGAATCGCTTCCGGAGAAATCGCTGGAACGAAGTGCTGGATCTTTCGGGGCGCGCGCTGACTCGACCAAGAGACTTACAAAAGAGAGCAGATTTGTGGCTGGTCGCGCCCATTCGGAAGTCGTAACCCCGCGGCAACAATCATGATTTTCGCAGCAGCCACTAACGGCCCGAACGGAATTTTCAGAAGAGTCGGATGCGGGTGATGGCGGAAGTGACGGATCTGACTCCGCCATTGCCATCCCCGCCATTGCCATCCCATGATGGCACTGCATCGCCGGCTGCGCCGATTTGCCAGATGCTGATTGACCCGACATCGGCCGCCGCATGCAGTGCGGGGCTTCCGGCTGCGACACGCGCGCCAGCGCCAACGGCCCAAAGGCCGGAGCGACCATCACCAGCAGCAGGAATCTAGCAGTCCAGCGAACTCCCCACATTGCATCGAGCATAGCAGAGGCGAGTTCTCGGTTGCCAGTTCCTATCGCTGGCCTTCAGCGGGCGACAGACCCGTCTTTACTGAGAACTGAGAACCGAGAACTGAGAACTGAGAACCGTCTCCTGCTACCATTTCTCCGTGCGTGACCTGGCAGAGCGGTTGCTGAAGACAATTCGCAAACAAGAATTGGTTCGGGCCGGAGACCTTTTGGCGATCGCCGTTTCCGGAGGCGCCGACTCGGTCGCTCTGTTATCCCTTCTATTGGAATTGAAGGGCGAGCTCGGGGCTGTACTCTCCGTGGCGCACGTGAACCACAAACTCCGCGGGCAAGAGTCAGACGAAGATGAACGGTTTGTCGCTCAGTTGGCGGCGCAACACGGAATCGAATTCTTCGTCTGCGAGGCGCCCGCTGCCGCGAGTGCTGATGCGAGTGTAGATGCGCCCGGCGCGGGTGTCGAAGCCAAGGCACGCGAACTGCGCTACGGTTTCTTCCGCCGGCTTGCCCGCGAATGCCGCGTCACGAAAATCGCGACAGCACATACACTCGACGATCAGGCTGAAACGGTCCTCCTGCGAATTTTTCGCGGCACAGGGATTCGGGGCCTGGCGGGAATTCATCCGCGCCTCGTGTTCAAGGACGGAGGCCGTCCGGCGGGCGAAGTAGTCAGACCGTTTCTCGGCTTTCGCCGCGAAGAGTTACGGCAATTTCTGCGCGAACAAGGGCTCAATTGGCGGGAGGATGCGTCGAATCTAGATACAGCGTTCCTGCGTAATCGAGTCAGGCATCGGCTGCTGCCCCTGATCAAGGACGAGTTTGGCGAATCCGCAATCGAACATCTGGCGGAACTTGCGGAAATTGCAAGAGCAGAAGCCGAAGATGAGCATTCGCGGGATGCGCGCAAGGGGGAGAGGCCGCTCGTTAGGGTGGAACGTCTGGCCGATCCGCAAGACACCGCAGTTGCCCGCTCCAGGCTCTCCATCGAAATCGCACCGCTCCTGGCACTGCCTCTCGCCGCCCAGCGCCGTGTGATCGTCGGCATGATCGATTCCGAAGCCGCGGGTTCTGTCTCCTTCCCGTTGGTCGAGGAAATTCTCGAGTTGTTGCGCGCCGAACCCGGCAAATTAGTCGAACTTCCAGGTGGATATCGCGTAAAGCGCACACGCGATCACCTGTGCCTTGAGTCGTCCGATAAGGGAGAAGGCGACTACGAATATCCTCTCCACATTCCCGGCGAGGTTGAGGTTCCCGAACTCGGCATTCGTGTGCGCGCGACGATCGTCGATCCGCAAGAATTAATGGATAAAGACATGACGGGTAAAGACGTGACGACTAAAGGCATTGCGGGACCGGACCGAGATTCGCTGCTCGATCCTCAGTGCTTGTCGGGAGCAGTCCTGGTCCGCAACTGGCGGGCGGGCGATCGTTATTGGCCCGCGCATACCAAGCAGGAGAGAAAAGTAAAAGAGTTGCTCAGCGATCGGCACGCAATCGGCGCAGAAAAAAAGCTCTGGCCCGTAGCAGTGGGGCGCGGCGACCTTGTCTGGATGCGCGGATTTGCTGTCCCAGCATCGGTTCGTGCGCCAGATGGAGCCACCAAGGCAGTTTGGATTCGAGAATTGCGGGCGTGATCTAAACGGGCATGATGTAACATGGCAGGCCTTACTATGAACGTTTCTCCAAACCCTGGCCTGCGCCAGATCATCTCGGCCGACCAGATCCAAAAAAGAGTTCGCGAACTCGGACGCCAGATTTCCGACGACTATCGCGGCCAGACCGTGATTGCGCTCGGCATCCTGGAAAACAGTTTCCTGTTTATGGCCGATCTGGTACGGGCGATCGAAGTACCTATCGTGTGCTCCTTTATCAAGCCGACCTACAAGCAGAGCCAAAAAGAGGGCGAATCTCCGGTGCTCGAGATTCTGTTCAGCCACGAACTGGCGATCGCAGGCAAGCATGTACTGCTGGTCGAGGGTCTCGTGCATTCGGGAGTGACCAGCGAATTCCTCATGAGCGACCTGCGCGGACGAGGCGCGGCCTCCGTGAAACTGGTGACTCTTCTGGACCGCCAATCGGCCCGCCGGGTCCCACTCCAGCCCGACTATTTCGGGTTTCTGGTGGATGACACCTTCCTTTGCGGCTACGGCCTCGGCAGTCCGGAGCAGACGGGGCGCAATTTGCCCTATTTGGCGGCAAAGGTATAGGGCGTTTCCTGCGACTACGCTCTGACTGCTCGCGCATGACTTCTGTCACTCCCTACTGTTTTCCCGTTTTCCTCCGAAAAGGTCTAGAATTGTCCGGTAGTCTTTCCCAGTCGAATTTCCGCCTGCGGCATCTAAAGATCAGTGAGGCGGTGTCTGTACTCTCGTTGGCTTGGTACGGAACGGGACTGTATTTGAGGAGCTCTGAGTGAATTCTACGATTAAGACGGTACTTTTCTGGGCGGTCATTGTCGTTTCGGCTTTCTTACTCTGGCAGGTCGTGCGGACCGGCAGCAACGCCCAAAAAGAAAAAGAAATTGGCTTTTCTGAATTCCTGGCGGAAGTCGACGCGGGCAACGTCCACGACGCGACTTTCAACATGCAGGAAGTGCGCGGCAAGCTCAAAAACGACACCACCTTTCATACCATCGCGCCGGCCAATTTTCCCGACATGTATAAGAAGCTGGCCGACAAGGGCGTCCCGTACAGCGTTAAGGACGCCAGCGCCGGATCATGGCCCAGCTGGATTCTGAATCTGGCTCCGCTGGTTCTGTTGGGTGCGTTGTGGTTCTTCATGATCCGCCAGATGCAGACCGGCGGAAACAAGGCGCTCTCGTTCGGCAAGAGCCGGGCGCGGCTGCTCTCCATGCAGCAGAAAAAGATCACCTTCAAAGACGTGGCGGGCGTTGATGAAGCGAAGGAAGAGCTTAAGGAGATCATCGAGTTTCTACGTGAAGCCCAGAAGTTCCAGAAACTAGGCGGGCGCATCCCCAAGGGGGTGCTGCTGGTCGGCCCTCCGGGAACGGGCAAGACCCTGCTGGCGCGAGCTGTAGCCGGCGAAGCGAACGTTCCGTTCTTCTCGATCTCGGGATCAGACTTCGTTGAAATGTTCGTCGGCGTCGGTGCGAGCCGCGTGCGCGATCTTTTTGAACAGGGCAAGAAAAACGCTCCCTGCATCATCTTCATCGACGAAATCGATGCCGTTGGACGTCACCGCGGCGCCGGTCTCGGTGGCGGGCACGACGAGCGTGAACAGACCCTGAACCAACTCCTCGTCGAGATGGACGGCTTCGAATCGAACGAAGGCGTCATCCTGATGGCCGCAACCAATCGTCCGGATGTGCTCGATCCAGCGCTGCTGCGGCCAGGCCGTTTTGACCGGCGCGTGGTGGTGAATCGTCCCGATGTCCGCGGACGCGAAGAAATTCTCCGCGTGCACACTCGCAAGATTCCTATGGCGGACGATGTCGATCTCTCCGTACTCGCTCGCGGCACACCGGGTTTCTCCGGCGCCGACCTGGCCAACATGGTGAACGAAGCGGCTCTGGCGGCGGCTCGCCAGAATCGCAAAGCCGTTCTGCAATACGACTTCGAAGTCGCCAAAGACAAAGTCCTCATGGGAGTGGAGCGCAAGTCGCTTCTGCTGACCGACGAAGAAAAGAAGAACACGGCGTATCACGAAGCTGGGCACGCTCTAGTAGCGGCGATGCTGCCGCACGCCGATCCCGTGCATAAAGTCACGATCATTCCCCGCGGCATGGCTCTCGGCTTGACCATGCAGTTACCCGTAGATGACCGGCACAACTATTACAAGAATTATCTCGACACGCAGATCGCCATCCTGATGGGCGGGCGCATTGCCGAAGAGATGTTCCTCGGCCAGATGTCCACAGGCGCGGGAAACGACATTGAGCGAGCCACCGAACTGGCGCGCAAAATGGTTTGCGAATGGGGCATGAGCGACCTGGGGCCGTTGACCTTCGGCAAGAAAGAAGAACAGATTTTCCTCGGCCGAGAGATCGCCCAACATCGCGACTACAGCGAAGCCACCGCCATCCAGATTGATGAGGAAGTCAAGAAGATGGTGAGCATTGGTTACGCGACGGCCAAGGGAATTCTCTCGGAGAATCGCGAGACCCTGATCCTGATTGCGAAGGCGCTCATCGAACGAGAAGTGCTCGACGCGTCCGAGATCAAGTTGCTGGTCGATGGGCAGAATCTCCCGCCGATCAAACCGTTGCCGGCCAAAACCGACGACGGCGTCCAGCAGGTGATCAAACCGGAGCGCGCTCCAGCCAAGGGCGGCGAACGCCCCGCGACGGCGTAAAGGCAGTGGTTAGTGGTTAGTTGTTAGTTAAGACCGGGCGGCCCAATCGGGCCGCCTTTCTCTTTCCCCGGCGACCTTCAGCGAACCACCAACCACTAGTCACTAATCACTGACCACTGTTTCCTCATCATTCCCGCCACGGCCAGAATCACGAAGAACGGATCAATCGGTCGCCGGTAGTAGACTTCCGGACTCGTAATGTAATAAATCAGCGGGAATGAAAATAGTACGAGTGCATAGGGCATCGCGACCGACCGATCGACGCGCCATGCCCGCCACAGCCCCACCAACGCCAGCGCCGTTAACGTCGAGCAAAGAAAAATGTTGGGCAGGTCGAACGGCTCCTCTTTGAGATATTCCGGATCCAGGCTCCAATAACCAGTCCACAAGAAGAAGGCGCGCCGAACCGTGGCCCGCGTGTACCAGCCGGGATTGGCGCGAATAAATTCGAACGCCTGCTGTTTTTTCTTGTCCATGTAGCCCAGTTCGCCGAGCTGCTGGAATTCCGCCCATTCCGCGTCGTTGTGCCACGGGCCCAGTTCGTACGGCCCCCAATAATCAGTTTTGCCTTTGGTGCCAAGGCGAAGAACCAGTCCCATGCCGTCGCGGAAGGGAACGACGCGATGAAACACTTCGTAATTGCGAACGAACCATGGCGAGATGACGGCAATGAACGCGATCGCGGCCACGACATTAACGAAAAACCACTGCTCGCCACGGCGATGGCCGCGATATTGCCGACGATAAATGACCCAGATGGCGAGAAAGGGAAGCACCGCCAGCATCGCCGGACTGGTGAGGGCTGCAACTCCCCAAAGCAAACCGAAGGCCGCCCACCTCGAATACCGATTTTCGTTTTCGAGATTCAGCGTGATCAGAAACAGCAGGCAAAGCAGAAGAGTCGCAAGCCATGTTTCCCAGATGCGCTCGACTGGAAAGTAAATGCCATAGGGACAGAAGGCCCACGCCCATCCCGACCACTTCGCAACGCGTTCTCCGAAGCTGATGCGGGCGATTAGAAAAACCGGCACGCAGACGAGCGCCGACAGCAGTGCGTTCAGCGAGAGCAAGACGATGGCCGACGCCTTCGTGTACACGCCGAAGACTTTGAAGACTCCAGCGACGAGATATGGATACACCGGAGTCATCCAGGCCGTTGGCCCGGTGTCCGCAAACAGGGGATTGCTGAACCCTTTGCCCTGCACAATCGAACGAGCGATCCTGCCGGTCTCGTAGCCGAAATGCCAGTGGTCGCGCTGTGGTTCGAGCTGCTCCGGCAACAGAAACACCATCACCACCAGCCGAATCGCAAGTGCGATCAGCACGATCGAAATCAGAAATGAGGGAAACCGTTTAGGACTCGGTGTTGCTGAGCCAGGGTTCGGGTTGGATGATGGGGGCAAGGGCAGGATTGTTTGAAATGCAATGATAAAGCAAGCGGGGACCTGAAAGCGCAAGTTAGCGGAGGAAGCCGCTTGCAGCGTCCTGCGACACCTCGTAGCATCTAATCTGAAGCATGAATGCCCCTGCTACTGCCGTCAGTCCCGCGCTGAGTCCTCCCAGGACGACGACTCTCGCGAACGGACGTTCGCACCTCGCGCTCGGCGAAATTTTCAGCTTCGCCTACGAGACGTTTTTGAGCAACAAGGTGCGCTTCGCCCTCACGGCTCTCGGCATGGTCATCGGAACCGCCTCCTTGATTCTGGTTACGACCATCGGCCTCACCGGCAAGCAATATCTCCTGAACCAGATTCAATCGATTGGTTCGAACTGGATCTATGCGGAATACGAAAGCGGCGGCGGCCGCATCACCGATACCGGCAATGACGCTTTGACCATTCAAGACATGGAAGCGGTCGAGCGCGAAGTGAGTGGAATTGCTGCCGCTTCACCCGTGCTCCCGCTCAACGAGCGTGTGGCCGTCGGCGGCGGCAAGGAGCGCGACCTGCAGATCATGGGTGTTTATCCGGAATATGAAATCGTCCGGAACCTGATCATGAATCAAGGCCGCTTCTTCGACCAGCAGGATTCCCAGGCCCACAACAAAGTTGCAGTGATTACACCAAAGCTCGCAATCGATCTTTACGGCTCCGAGCGAGCCGCGCTCGGCAAGACGCTCAAACTAAGCGGACTCCCATTCACCATCATCGGCACTTTCCGCGAACGAGTCGACACCTTCGGACAATCGGAGGTGACCGACAACACCATGCTCATTCCGTACACCGTGATCCGCTATTTTCAGGAAACGCCGACCGTGAAGCAGATTTTCTTTTCTGCCGCGGATGCCTCTCTGGTCGTCCCGATCACAGCTCAGGTGCAACGCGTCATCCAGTCCCGTCATCGGCCGGAGTCGGTTTATAGCGTCAGGAATTTGACGCAGCTCGTAGCCGTTGCCGACAAGACCGCGACCGCCATGACTCTGGTTTTGCTCGCCGTGTCGTTTGTCGTTCTTCTCGTCAGTGGCATCGGCATTATGAACATCATGCTAGCCACCGTGAGCGCGCGCATCCGCGAAATTGGCATCCGCAAGGCGATTGGCGCAACCAACCGCGAAATCCGCTACCAGTTTTTGTCCGAAGCCATCCTGATTTCGTTGATCGGCGGAGTGGTTGGCATCGTGATCGGTCTCGCGATTCCTTTCTCGGTTCGCTATTTCACCGAATATCGCATCCCTATTTCAGGACTCTCGGCCATTATCGCCATTGTCGTCTCTTCGCTCGTGGGGATCCTGTTCGGCACGTTGCCGGCGATCCGTGCCTCTCAGCTCGATCCCGTCGAGAGCTTGCGCTACGAATAAGCGCTGCGAATGAGCGCGGCCAATGAGCGGTTGACGCTCGGCAGCAAGCCCCCGACCCTCTTTCACCGTGCGATACTTATACCCGCATGAATCTCACTCTCAACTCCAAAGTTGCGCTTATCACCGGAGGATCGCGCGGCATCGGCGCAGCGGCAGTGCGGTTGTTTGTCGCTGCCGGGGCGAAGGTTGTCTTTAACTACCAGTCAGCCAAGGCGCAAGCTGAAGATCTTGTCCGCGAATGTGGCGCCGAAAACTGTCGCGCCGTGCAAGCTGACCTCTCGACCACAAACGCTGCTCAACAGCTGGTATCGTCGGCGATCGCGGCCTTTGGACGCCTCGACATTCTGGTCGCGAATCACGGCATCTGGCCTCCGCAAGACGCGCCGATTGATCGCTTGTCCGATGCCCAGTGGCATCGCACGATTGCCGTCAATCTTGACAGCGTGTTTTCGCTGGTCAAGTATTCCGTGGCGCAGATGAAGAAGCAAGATGGAGGCGGAGGCCACGTCGTCCTCGTCAGTTCAACCGCCGGACAACGCGGAGAAGCTTTCCATTGCGACTATGCGGCCTCGAAAGGCGCGCTCATCAGCATGGTGAAAGGCCTCTCGACGGAATTGGCTCGCGATCACATCTACGTCAATTGCGTGGCTCCGGGATGGGTCGACACCGACATGTCGACGGATGCGTTGAACGATCCACCAACCCGCGCCCGGGTTTTTGCAAGCATCCCCATGGGGCGCGTCGGCACGCCGGACGAGATCGCCGGGCCGATTCTGTTTCTCTGCACGCCCTACGCGGGCTTTATCACTGGCGAAATTTTCAATGTGAATGGCGGCGCGGTGCTGGTGGGTTAAGGTTGGATCGTCGGGCCAATGCAGCCAAATCGGTACAGCTAAAATCGCTCTATGCGCTTCTAACCCACTAGATCATGACTCGTTTCGCTCTCCTATTTTTGCTCTCAGGCTTTGCATTCGCCCAGGCTGGCGATGCGCCTCCGCCGCGAGCTCCCGAAACGGCCCAGCCGGCTCCGCCCGTCGCCGTCAATCTGAATGACTCCGACAACGCCCGCCAGGCACGCACCGTGCTTGATCGAACCGTTCAAGCGCTTGGAGGCCAAGCCTACCTCAGCTACGAAAACAAGGAAGAGAGCGGCCGTTATTATCCCTTCTACCACGGACGAACTGCCAGCACCGGGATTCCCTACAACTACTATGTGGAATATCCCTCCAGGGATCGCTTCGAGATCGTCCACACTAAAGATATCCACGTAATCCCGGGGTCGATTGATATCGGTGGCGTCAAGGTTGCCGGTAAATTCGACCTGGTTCAAATCTTCAATGGAAACAAGGGATTCGAGTTAACGTACAAGGGAACGGCGGCCCTCGAACCGGAGGACGTGCAAAACCACCTGCGCCGCCGCCAGCATTCTCTCGAAGCCGTTTTTCGCCGCTGGGTCAGCGATCCGAACGTGGCTCTGTTTTATGAAGGGCAAGCGGTCGTCGATGGAAAACAGACGGAGGGAGTCAGCCTCCTCAACAGCCAGAACGATTCGGTCAGCGTTTATCTGGACATCAACACACACTATCCCGTGAAGATCAGCTATTCGTGGCGTGATCCGAAGGACAAACAGAAGAACGAAGAATACGAGATTTACGATAATTACAAGCTCGTGCAGGGAATCTGGACCGCCCACGCGATCAGTCGCTATTTCAACGGAGACACCTCTCAGCAACGCTTCGTCACCACCGCCAGCTACAACCAGAAACTGTCGGACTCCCTGTTCGAGGCGTCCGTGACCTACGACCCAAAGGCCCCCCTGAAGAAGCGGTAAGGAAACACTAGACAGACGCTACTTGGTCGCGGCCTGCACCATCAGGGCCTTTCTCCCATTTTCGGTCTCCGTGAGAAAAGTAAAACGCTCGGGCTTCGCACTGTAACAGGCGAAGTCGCCCTGGACATTGCTGTCGTCATAGTCGGCGATTGTCTGCCCTGTGGCGGCGTCGGCGATTGTGAAATTTTCGCCTTCGCAGGTGTTGCCCGAACAACGCAACCTGAATTCCATCGCAATCCGGCCATCTGCGATTTGCATATTAGACGGCATCTGTCCAAAATTCGCCGGTTCAATCTGTAGCGTACGCACCAGCTCGCCATCGGCAGATATCACGTACACGGTAGCCGGCGATGTCCGCCGCATAAGATAAGCGTTCCCGTCGTCCCCGAGCCGCGCTTTTCCCGATGAGATGCCGCGATTTCCGGCGATGGAAGCAAAAGTGTATCTGGAGTCCCCAGCTTCCGCTGCGCTGTCAATCTCGGTATCCTCGGCGAACGAAAACCGTTTCAGCAAGTGGCCACGCGCATCATAGATTGCGGTAAAGCTCTTGTGTGCGCCCAGAAATCGACGGCTATGATTTTGCTCCAGTCCGGAAACCAGCATCTCGCCCGAAGGGAACACCAGAAACTGATAAGGCAGGATTGCAGGAGGATCGAGTGCGGTCCTCGATTCAAGTTTGCCGTCAGGGCTGAACCTGGCTATTGAAAGTGCATCTTTCGACCAAAACAAGCGGGCAACACCACCATCGGACAGCAAAGCCGTTGGTTCGAAGTGGTCTTCATAGCGGGAGAGACCCAGCTCTTTGCGACTGGAAGCAAATTTGTTCTTCAGTGCGCCGGAGCTGTCGAACATCAGCACTGGGCGGTCGGCAGGTTCTTCTTGTACCTGGTCCCAAACCGTCACGAAGATGTTTCCCTTTGTGTCGCATTGGCCGTCAGCTAGTGAAAAGTTGGATCCGGTCTTCACCCCAAGAACCTGACTCTGTTGCCGATGTAGACTTTTTGTCTCCGCGACGCCTGAAGCGGTCAAGGCAAGTAACGAGGCGGCGAACCAGGTTGACGATGTCAGAAAACGCATGGGCGAATCTCCTTAGATGAAACTCACTTGTATCCAGGCCAAAGAAAAGAGAGGTGCTCGCAGTCAGAACGTGACGCAGGGCCCATCTTGCACATTCCAACATCAAAGTTCAATCGAAGAAATTCCATCGCGGAAACCGGCAAAACCGGCCCGAGTTCCCACTAAAGTACCCTCAAACATCTACAACTGCCTGAATAACTTAGGTGACCTCCGGTGCCAAAGGCCACGCACTGTGGCAGTTTTGCCACATACGAAACTCCGCCCGCCGCTGTAAGCTGATACACAGCAAAAGACTTACACTCCTTTCGTTTGACACACGAGCAAACAATTCGTGCGGCGGTGACTTGCGCCGGAGTCGGACTGCACAGCGGCGCCCGGGTCAGCTTGCGAATTCTCCCCGCCGCTGCCGGCACAGGAATCGTCTTCCACCGGACTGATCTCGAGGGTTTCCCGATTGAAGCCAGCGGCCGCAACGTGGCCCGCGTCAGCTATGCCACCAGCCTGATGAAGAAAGGCGTGCTCATCTCGACCACTGAGCACCTGCTTTCAGCATTCACAGGCCTTGGTATCGACAACGCCATCGTTGAGATCGACAACTTGGAATTGCCGATTCTGGATGGCAGCGCCCAGCCCTTCGTCGAGATGATCCAGAAGGCCGGCATTCGGAAGCAGCGCAAAGCCCGTACTTATCTGCGTATCGTGCGCGATATCGAACTGCGAGAGGGCGACAAATTCATAGCGGTCTACCCCGCCGACATCTATTCCGTTTCCTATTCCATCAATTTCCCGCATCCGCTCATCGGCAAACAGAGCTTCTGCGTACGCCTCACCAATGGCAGTTATCTGAGAGAGATTGCTCCGGCGCGAACTTTCGGATTTTTGCACGAGGCCGACGCCATGCGGCAGCAAGGATTGATCCGCGGAGCCTCGACCGATAACGCCATCGTGTTGAACCGAGATGAGGTCCTGAATCCGCCGTTACGCTTTGCCGACGAGTTTGTGCGCCACAAAGTCCTGGATCTTATCGGCGATCTGGCCCTGATCGGAAAGCAGATCTTAGGTTCCGTCGTGGCTGATCGCGCCGGACACGCCATGCACACCGCGCTCGTGTCACGCATCCTTCGAGACCGGTCTTATTGGGAAGAAACCGCGCTCGAAGACGAACCCGCGCAGTCGACATACGCGACGGCAGCCGCCGTCAGCCTCTAACTCGGAGCCTCAGAATTCAGTCCGCTGGCTGGGGCACATTCCGCTCATAAGGCACGCCACGTTCCGCCATCAACCTCTGTAATTCGGCTTCTGCCTCGGCGCGCACGCGATCGGCGTAGGCATTCGCGCTCTGCCGGTGCTCGGCAGCGAGCGGCAGCAACCGCATATGCAGGTAGGGCTGGTCCTCTTCCAGACGGCGCAGTAGGCGTTCGGTTCGGGCAATTCTTTCTTCTAATGTAATCATGGCTGGAGACGGAAATACGGCAATCCGGTCCCTCTACAGTGCCACAGCAGCGGCCAGACGCAAGTTACAAGCTGGATGCGGGATCGGTTCGGACGATCGAGCTGGATGTTGGGATCGAATCTGACACCGGGCTACGGAAGCTCGGCGTAGCCTTGGAGTTCCTTGGGCATTTCCTCTTGCAGACGGTCGGTCAGCCATTTTTCCAGCTGATATTGCGAGCTCTGCGGAACCTCTACGAAACGGATGCCGGCATGACTGGTTCCGTCTGCCCATGCCACACTGCCGGTCAGATCAAGCGAAGTGCTTGTTTCCGGGAGCGTGAACCGAACATGAATCTTCGCATCCTTGGCCAATTTGCCGATGACGCGGATGGCCATGCCACCTTCGCTGATGTTGGTCGCCGTGGCGGTCAACTCTTGGCTGTCGGTCCGCACTCGCAATGGCATATCCAGGGGATGGCGATAATACCGCCGGCGTTCCCGCACCATGAAATTGAGCGCAGCGTTCAAACAGCGGGCCGCGTGCAGCGGCGTCAGCGGCTTCTGTAAAACAAAATTGGCTCCCGACTGGAAGGCGTCCTGCGTAGTTGTTTTTCCGTTCACCACGGCAAAAGCCACCGACTTCGCGTTGCTCTGGCTCTGACGCAGGGTCCGCAACATATCGAAGCCGTCCTGCATGTCGTCGCAGTCGATAATCACCGCATCGAACTTGCGTTTCATCAGCAGATCGTTGCTGCGCAAAGACTCGGCGCAGACCTGGACGTCGACGGAAACCTTCTCCAGTGCGGGACGCAAAACGCCGAGCAACGACGCGTCGCGGCTGATGAGGAGGGAGTCCAGATTCATGGCATTTTCGATACTAACGGTACCGCGCCGGTTGAGAAAGTGACCGAGGTACTGCTCGAATCGTGGCTCCTCCGTCACCCCTCAAATGAGCCGAAAAGCCGGAATTATGCTTTTCTCCCTCTTTTCGCTGGATTCCTAAGCCGTCTGACGCCACACTGGCAGCGTGGCGGAAACGGTCTATCTGTCGCTCGGATCAAACCTCGGCGATCGTGAGGCCAACCTGCGCGAGGCCATCAAAGAGCTGGAATCCGCAGGCCGTTTGCTGACACGCTCCTCGTTCTATGAAACCCAGCCTGTCGACGTCCCTGACCAGCCATGGTTTCTGAACTGCATCGCAGCGTTCGACACCAGCATGACCCCGCGAGAATTGCTACAGTTGGCGCTGAAGATCGAGGCCGACATGGGGCGGCTTCGCTTCCGCGACAAAGGCCCGCGCAAGATCGATATCGACCTGGTTCTATTTGGCGATCGGGTGATTGACGAGCCGGGTCTGAGGATTCCGCATCCCGGCATGCCTCGCAGAAGGTTTGTCCTGGAGCCGCTGGCAGAGATCGATCCCGAAGCGCGTCATCCCGAACTCGGAAAAACCGCCCAAGAATTGCTGGCCGCGGTCGGTCCGGGGCCGGCGGTTCGCAAGCTCTGAAACGCCTTAAGGAATGACTAGCCGAGAGGCAGCTTCGGGCCCTACAATCGCCGACTGCTTCTCCGGGAACCGCTCAAAGAGAAAGTCGATAAAGGCGCGCGACTTCGGGCGTCCCGAGGTGCGACTCAATCCCATGCGCAGGAGAAAAACCAGGGCCTTGAGCACGTCGGTATCGCGGAGGCGAGTCTGCCCCGTGTGTTGCTGCTCCACCGCGCGAAATTCCTCCACTAAATTCTGGACTTCGCGAGCAATATTTTGGTGCAGTAGGTTCGTCGTCGGCGGTTCGTAGATCAGGGCCGATTTCGCGAGTGTTTCGTACTGTTTGGCCAGTGCGCCGATTGCAGTGATCAAATCGCGATCCATCAGCGATCGATCCTTCCGGGCGCTCTTTGCGAGCGCGAAGCTCAGTCCAACGATCAGTTCTTCTCGTTCGTAAAGAAACTGCTCAGTGATTGGGACGTCGGGAATATCAATTTCAGAAATCCAGCCGGCAAAATCCGCCGCCTGCTCGCGAGGTTGCTCTCTTGCCTGTAAACGTGCCTGTAGGAGATACCGGCAATCGCCCGGGCAGTCGATTGTAACCTCGCGCTGCTCGCCGCAGCACTGCGGACAGATCTTCCCATGAACCGCCGGGCAGAACCGCTTTTCCTTCCGCACTTCGCAAATCGCACAACTCAAGACAGTCCCCTCACATCCCCACGAAAGATCAATTATTTCACGGAGCGCTCGTTGTTAGGCCATACGTCAGGCCAGATGTTACGCCTGCGTCAGCCGTGATTGCACCATCCCCGGTGCAATGCGAGCTATCCCGAAATAAGCTCAGCTAATCGCCGCTATAAGCGATTTCTATTTGTCGGCTTGCGCCTGACACGATAGCCTGTGTAGTCTACCGATCAAATTCTTTTGATTCCCGGGCAGGACCCCAAACCTAAGGAGAGGCATGTCAACTGAACTGAGGAATTTTCTAGCGATCCCCTATGACGAACTCGAAGAGATGAATCTGAAGGCCAAGAAGCAGCGCCTGGATCGTGTTGCTCCTCACAAAATTCAGGAAGAACGGCTCAAATACCTGGCCGACGAATCGCGGATCAAGGCCGTTACCGTCATGTTCAGCGACCTCGAAGGTCGCCTGCACATGCTCGATTACGACAAGAAATTCCTGGTGAAGAGCTACGACAACCTGACTTTCGACGGCTCGTCGATTCGCGGTTTCACCGCGCAGCGCGAGAGCGATTTGCGTTTGGGCATCGACTGGTCTGCCTTCTACTGGGGCCCGGCGGATGTTTTCGGCCCCGGCAAGGTGATGGTGTTCGGCGAGGTGATCGACAAAGGTGGTGAACCTTACGCGGCCGACATGCGCGGAGTGCTCAAAACATTTGCTGCGGGCCTGCACAAAAAGCACGATTACACCTTGAACGCCGCCAACGAAATCGAAGGCTTCCTCTTTAATGGCCCTGACGCCGAACGCACCTACCATGAGACCGGCAAGTTCGAATACGTCAACACCGGCGGATACTATCATTCGCTGCCGGGCGATCCGCTGCGCTCTTTCATCGACACCACTGCCGAAGTGCAGCGCGCGATGGCCTTCCAAAACGAAAAGGACCATCCGGAAGTTGCGCCTTCGCAATTCGAAATCAACTATGGCTACGGTGAAGTGGTTGCAGCCGCCGACCAGATCCAGCTCTACAAGCTGATCTGCCGTCAGGTCGCGCGCAACATGGGCCTCACCGCGTCTTTCCTCCCCAAGCCGGTTGTCGGCGTCAATGGCAGCGGCATGCACACCAACGTTTCCATCAGCAAGGGCGGCAAGAACCTGTTCTGGGATCCGAAGGGTGAAGAGAAACTCAGCAAGGCTGGCTGGGAGTTCGTCGATCGCATCCTGACCCATGGCAACGACATCTGTCTCCTGCTGAACCCGAGCGTCAACGCTTATCGCCGTCTCGATCCCCACTTCGAGGCCCCGAACCAGATCAAAGCATCGGCCGTCGATCGCGGATCGATGATACGTATTCCGATCGGCAACGAGCGCAGCATGCGCGTTGAAGTTCGTTCCGTGGCTCCCGATGCGAATCCGTACCTCGTGATGCTCTCGATCTTCAAGTCTGGTATCGAAGGCGAGACCTCGAAGATCAAGAATCTGCGGCAGGCTGAGCGCTATTTGCCCGACAATATTTACAAGGCGCTGGCTGATTTCAAGAAATCCGAATGGACTTCGAAACTGATGGGCGAAGATGTGAAGGGGCGTTACGCCGATCTCAAAGAAGCGTCGGCTGATCGCTGTCCGCGACTGCTCGGCACCTTCGTAAAAGCCCCCGAAGTGCAGTATCACCACGACGTTTACAACCAGTACCTTTGGAACAAATTCTAGAGACTTTGGATCATCTGAAACCGAGGGAGCCCCACGTCTCGATTTTGAGACGTGGGGTCCTCGAAGTCCGCACCGATTCTTCCCGATTTTCGCCCAAATGACGGTCCCCTGCCTTACCCTTTCGGGGACTATATTCCTCCTCCGGCAGTTGCGATAATTGTTGTTTCCGACCGAATTCACTCTCATGGAATTCACTCTTATGGAATTTACGCTCAACGACGAGCGCTGGCTGCCGAAGTCAGTGTTATGTTTGCGCCACTACGACAGGAATAAATTCCTCCACGACGTGCTCGCCGGGGTGACCGTAGGACTTGTCGCGCTGCCGCTGGCCATGGCCTTCGCCATCGCTTCCGGCCTCACGCCGCAAGCCGGAATCTACTGCGCCATCGTCACCGGCTTTATCATCTCCGCGCTCGGCGGCTCGACCACTCAAATCGGAGGCCCCACCGGCGCCTTCGTCGTCGTCGTCGCCGGAATCGTCGCTGCTCACGGCGTCGATGGCCTCTTCATGTGCACCGTCATGGCGGGAATCATTCTTGTCATCATGGGACTCACCGGCATGGGCACGGCGGTGAAATATATTCCGCGGCCCATCGTGATCGGTTTTACCAATGGCATCGCCATCCTCATCGCCAGCACCCAGATCAAAGATTTCTTCGGCCTCACACTTGAGAAAGTTCCCGGAGTGTTCTGGGCACGCATGGAAGCCCTGGTCAAGAATTTTCACACCATTTCTCTGGAAGCGACCGCGCTGGCCGTCGCAACCATAGCCATCATCATCGTTTGCCGCGCAGTTTCCGGCCGCGTCCCCGGAGCGATCGTGGCCCTCGCCCTCGGCACGCTTGCCGTCTGGATTTTCAAGCTGCCGGTCGCGACCATCGGCTCGCGTTTTGGCGGAATTCCGAGCGGGCTGCCCCACCTCCATGTTCCCGCCTTTCGAGCCGACTTAATTCATGGACTTCTCGGCCCCGCGCTCACGGTAGCCATGCTGGGCGCAATCGAATCCCTGATGTCGGCGGTCGTCTCGGATCGTATGAGTGGCAGCTCCAACGCGAACGTCAACTTTAACGACCGTCACAATAACGACCGTCACAATCCGAATGTGGAGCTGGTCGCCCAGGGCATCGCCAACGTGGCTTCGCCGATGTTTGGTGGATTGCCCGCCACCGGTGCCATCGCGCGCACCGCAACCAATATTCGCTCCGGAGCCAGGACTCCAGTCGCGGGCATGATTCATGCCCTGACCCTGCTTCTGATTCTTCTCTTTGCCTCGAAGCTCGTGAGTTATGTCCCGATGGCGGTGCTGGCTGGGATCCTCATGGTCGTAAGCTACAACATGGGTGAATGGCGCGAGATTCCGTCGCTGCTGAAGCTCACGAAAACGGACATCAGCGTATGGCTGGTCACCTTTGCGCTAACGGTCTTCGCCGACCTTACGGTCGCCGTGCAGGCAGGTATGATTCTGGCTGCGCTTCTTTTCATCAGCCGGGTTGCCGCGACCACCACGGTTTCGCAAGTCACCGACGATTATGTCGAAGACGGGCGCGTCCATATTTTGCAGGATAAAGACATCCCCTACTACGCGACGATCTTTCGCATCCACGGACCGTTTCTCTTCGGCGCCACTGACAAGATTGACGTGGTGACCGAACATCTCCACAGCCTGCCGCCGGTTGTAATTCTGCGTCTGCGCAACATGACCGCTCTCGACGCCACCGGACTTTTTGCTCTCGAAGAAGTTGCGCGCACGCTAAAAGCCAGCGGGCGCGCTTTAATTCTCTGTGGTGCTCGAGAGCAGCCACTGCAACTCATCAAGCAGACTGAATTTGAGGAACTGGTCGGTCCCGAGAATATTTGCGACAACGTGCAAGACGCGCTGCAGCGGGCGGAAGAGGCGTTCGAGAGGCTGCAACCAGCAGGGAAGGTGAAGGCGACCGTAAGCTAGCCAGCGGGTTTCCCGGTTGTGAGAGCCCGGTTGTCAGAATATGACCGTCCCCGCCAACCCGCCTCCCGACGGAGTCCGAGCCATCGCCGGCCTCTTCGCCGTCACCGGACTCTACCTCGGGATCGTGGGGGCGATCATGCTCATCAGCCCCGACCGAATCTCGATTCTCGCCGGTGCTTTCTTCATGTTGGGTCTCGAGCACTACGGCCCCTATATGTTCCTGTTCATGACCGTAGTCGGAGGCGCAATCGCCTGGGGACTGCTGAAGCTCAACAACTTCGTCCGTTACCTCGTGATCGTGATCTCGGTCGCTGGAATCGTGCTGCTGGTGCCCTTCGTTTCCGTCGCAACCGCCATGGTGAAACCGGCGGCGCTCGCTGTCGGTGGATTTGGGATTATCGTCCGCGTAATCGTGGTGTGGTATCTGTCGCGCGGCGACGTTGGCGAACAATTCAAGTCACCGTGACCGACCTAACGGTGAACCCACCAACCTAACGAATGACAAACTACAATCTTCGCGATAGTCTTGGCGCGAACGAATTGTTATGCAGCGCCCGATTGGTGTGACCATCATTGCCACGCTATGCTTTCTTAGCGCAGCCTATATCTGTGTCTTAGGTGTGCTAGTAGGATCGGCCACTATCTCCATGGCTCGAGGTACGCAGTCGTGGCGCCCTTTAGATTTTGGCTAGCCTTACTTGCCGCTGATCGTGGCAGCGGTTTGGGCGCTCATTGGCGGGGGACTGCTCCGCCTTCACAACTGGGCGCGTTGGGTGACAATGCTTGCGGCAGTTTGGGGGATCGCCTCGATACTGGCGAATGCCGTGGTATTTTCGGTTCACTTCGATTGGTCACTGCCTCGGACTGTTGCGCAAATAGCTGTGCAGGCCGCAGTTCTGTGGTATCTGTTTCGAAGAACGATTGCGGACCGTTTCTCCAAAGGGAAAGAGTCCGCATGATCGTCACTTCTTGCTCTTCGCCGGCTTCGCTTCCCCCACCCGCTCGCTGACTACGAATGTCATCCTGCCCGCCTTCTTGTCGGCGTCAACCACGACGTGGTCCCCGTGCAGCACCTGTCCGTCCAGAATCCTCATCGCCAGCGGATCCTGTACCAGCTTTTGAATCGCCCTCTTCAGCGGACGCGCCCCAAAATTCGGATCGTAGCCCTCGGTGAAGAGCAATTCTTTCGCGGCGTCGGTGAGTTCGAGTGAAATTTTGCGATCCGCCAGCAGACGGCGCAAGTCTTCCAGGCGCAGATCGACAATCTTCACCAGCTGCTCTTTGCCGAGCGGATGGAAAATGATGATATCGTCCACGCGGTTCAGGAACTCAGGTTTGAAGTGGCCGTGCAGCGTCTCCATCACGCGTTTCGAAGCCTCCTCAAAAGCCGCCGCATCGCGAATGTTTTCCGACTGCAAATAAGACGATCCGAGGTTCGACGTCATGATGATGACCGTATTCTTGAAATCGACCTTGCGCCCCTTGCCGTCGGTGAGGCGGCCATCGTCCATGATTTGCAACAGGACGTTGAAGACGTCCGGATGCGCCTTCTCAATTTCGTCGAAAAGAATGACGGCATAGGGGTGCCGGCGCACAGCCTCGGTGAGCTGCCCGCCCTCTTCGTATCCGACGTACCCTGGAGGCGCGCCAATCAGCCGCGACACAGCATGCTTCTCCATGTATTCCGACATGTCGATGCGAATCATCGCTCGCTCGTCATCAAAAAGAAATTCCGCGAGCGCGCGGGCGAGTTCCGTTTTTCCGACGCCAGTCGGCCCCAAAAATATGAAAGACCCGATCGGCCGCTTCGGATCGCTCAACCCGGCGCGCGAACGCCGGATGGCGTTGGCCACGCGCTCCAGCGCTTCGTCCTGTCCAATGACGCGCAGGCGCAGCCTTTCCTCCATGTTGATGAGCTTCTTTACTTCGCCTTCGAGCATCTTCGAAACCGGAATGCCGGTCCACTTCGACACGATGCCCGCCACGTCTTCTTCGTCGACTTCTTCCTTCAACATGCGGTGGCCTGACTTGCCATCAATTTGCGCCGTGACTTTGTTCAGCTCCTCCTCAGTCTGCCGGATGAGCCCGTAGCGAATCTGCGCCACTCGCTCGAGATTCCCTTTGCGTTCCTCGGCAGCCTCTTCGATCTTGAGCTGTTCGAGCTTCTCCTTCAATGCGCGCGCCTTGGCGATGACATCTTTCTCCTGCTTCCACTTAGCTTTGAGCGCGTTTGATTTTTCGCGGATGCCCGCCAGTTCTTTTTCGACGATGGCCAGCCGTTCTTTCGAGTTGGAGTCGTCTTCTTTTTTCAGCGCCTGCTTTTCGATTTCCAACTGCGTCGCCCGCCGTTCCAGCTGATCGATCTCGGTCGGCATGGAATCGATCTGAATGCGCAACGAAGACGCCGCCTCGTCGATCAGATCGATGGCCTTATCGGGCAGGAACCGGTCGGAAATGTAGCGATGCGAGAGCGTCGCGGCGGCCACGATAGCCGAGTCCTTGATCCGGACACCGTGATGCACTTCATATTTTTCTTTTAGCCCTCGAAGAATCGCAATCGTGTCCTCGACGTTCGGTTCGCCGACAAAAACAATCTGGAAGCGGCGTTCGAGCGCCGCGTCTTTTTCGATGTACTTGCGATATTCATTCAGCGTCGTCGCTCCGATCGCACGCAGCTCTCCGCGAGCGAGCGCGGGCTTCAGCATGTTCGAAGCGTCGATCGAACCTTCCGCCGCTCCCGCTCCGATGAGCGTATGGAGTTCGTCGATGAAAAGGATGATCTTGCCTTCGGAATCCTCGATTTCTTTGAGAACAGCTTTGAGGCGATCTTCAAATTCGCCGCGATATTTTGCGCCCGCCAGCATCGCTCCCAGGTCGAGCGCCACCACGCGCTTGTTCTTCAGGACTTCTGGCACGTCGCCCGAGATGATGCGCTGGGCCAGACCCTCGACGATGGCAGTCTTGCCCACGCCCGGCTCGCCGATGAGCACCGGATTATTTTTTGTGCGCCGCGAGAGCACCTGCACCACGCGCCTAATTTCTTCATCGCGTCCGATCACGGGATCGAGTTTTCCGCGCCGCGCCTGCTCGGTAAGATCGCGGGCATAGCGCTCCAGCGCCTGGTACTTCGCTTCGGGATTCTGATCGGTGATGCGCTGCGATCCACGAACCGCGGTCAGCGCCTTCAGGATCGCGTCGTGAGTTGCTCCAAACCGCGTCATCAAGGCCTGAGCCGGATCGCGCTTCAGGTCGGTAAGCGCCAGCAGCATGTGCTCGGTCGAGACGTACTCGTCCTTGAAGGTGTCGGCCTCTTTGAACGACTTCTCAAGCACCTGATTAATCTGCGACGACATGGACGGCTGCTGCGCGCCCGCGCTACCAGAAACTTTCGGCAGCTTCTCAATTTCCTTGTAGAGATCGCTGAGCACGGCCTGCGGCCCAATCCCGATTTTCTCGAGCACGGGCGCTACGATCCCTTCTTTGTCTTCAACCAGCGCCGCTAGCAGGTGCAGCGGCATCAGCTCCGGATTGCCATGCTCGCTGGCCAGTTCATTGGCACGCTGCACGGCTTCCTGCGCTTTGACTGTAAATTTGTCCCAACGGATTGCCATGGGTTCACTCCAATTTGTGATTTGATAATTTTGTAATCGGGTGATTATCGATAGTTTAGCTTCGCCGGGAGGCATGCTAAACCGGCTACCCGATTGCGAAATTACAAAATCAAACGGGAGGCGCTGTTTCACGCCTCCCGCTGAGTTTACAACCGTCGACGTTACTTATGCCGCCTTGCTGGGCGCCTTCGCTTCCACGGTCTTTTCACCACTCACGTTCACCTTGATCTGCTTCGGCTTCGCTTCAGCCTTCTTCGCCAGCTTCACGTTCAGGACGCCCTTTTCATAAGTGGCCTGCACGCTCTCCTGGTCGATCGTGTTCGGGAGAGTAAAGGTGCGGGTGAAGCTGCCATACTGACGCTCCACTCGGCGGAAGTTCTCTTCCTTCTCTTCCTTCTCGAACTTGCGCTCGCCTTGAACGGTCAGCGTGTTGTTTTCGATGCGGACGTCGATGTCTTTCTCATCGATTCCCGGCACTTCAATTTTGAGTGTCACACTGTGCTCGTCTTCATAGACGTCGACGGGAGGCGCAAAAGACGTAGTGGTCAGGCTTTCCTGACCTTCCGGGCCTTGCCCTTGCGACTCACGGAAAACACGGTTCACGCGGCTCTGCAGTGTTGCCAGATCGCGAAATGGATCAAAACTTCGAATCAAAGTCATATCTGAAATCCTCCTACTGGAAATCCAAATTCAAGTAGAGCAGGCCTGAAGCTGCTCCCCGCCAACGATTAGCGTAATGGAATAATAAAACATGAGTGTATCATTGTCAAGTATAGAAAATATGCTTGTTTATCAATTGCTTACAGAAAGTATCATGCACTGCAAGTACCTAGTTTCCGACACATTCAGCAGGATGGGATGGTCTTTCGCCGCTCCCCTGTGCTCGATGATCCGCAGCGATTTGTGGGCATCCTGAGCGGCGTCGGCCACTACTTTCAGGAAGTCTGCCGGGCTGACATGGAACGAGCAGGAGCAGGTCACTAGGATCCCGCCGGGCCGCAGCATCTTCATGGCGCGCAGGTTGAGTTCCTTGTATCCGCCCAGCGCCTTCTCCAGGTCGCGCTTCGTCTTGGCGAAGGCCGGAGGATCGAGAACGATCGTGTCGTAGCGCCGATTGGCCGCCGAATAGTCGCGCAGCAGATCGAAGGCGTTCGCTTCGATCCACTCGATTTCACGGCCGCCCAGCCGTTCAGCGTTCAAAGCGGAATTCTTATCCGCCATCTCCAGCGCCGGCCGCGAACTATCAACCCCCATCACGCTCGAACACTTCGGCGCCATATGGAGAGCGAACCCTCCCTGATAGCAAAATGCGTCGAGCGCCTCGCCGTGAGCGTACTGGGCAGCGGCGGCGTAGTTTTCGCGCTGATCGAGAAAAGCTCCGGTCTTTTGCCCTTCGAGCCCGTCGTAGTGGAAGGCAACGCCGTTCATCCTTATTTCGGTCGAACTCTTGTCCCCGTCCAACAGTCCAGATTGCAGCGGAGGCAATTGCTCCAGTTCCCGTATCCGAGCTTCGACGCGCTCCAGGATTCCCGTCGGCCGCAGTTCCTGTTTCAGTGTCGTGACAATCGCCTGGCGCACCAGCGCGGCGTCGATCGCCTGGGTGAGGATTTGCAGAGATAGCACATCGTTATAGCGGTCGACGATCAGTCCAGGCAGAAAGTCGGCTTCACTGAAGACGATGCGATAAGCGTCGGTATCGGATACCAGAGCCTTACGATAGGAAATGGCCGCGCGAATGCGCTCCGCAATCAGTTCGGGGAGTTCGGCCCTCGAGACCGAACCGTGCGAGATCATCCGTATAGCGATCTGCGACGACGAACTGTAGAGCGCCGTGCCGAGAAACTTCCCCCGCTGATCCTCCACCCGGACCACAGATCCCGGAGGGATATCGTTCTCTTCAATTCCAATAATGTCCGAGCGATAAACCCACGGATGGCGCGCTTGCAAGCGCGTGGCACCGCGGGCAGATAGTCTCACCAATAGCTCACCGCGATGAGCGGGCGGAGCAGGTTTTTTCGGCATTCACTGATAATACGACCGATGATACTCAACCTGCGGTCCCATCGGCTCCGGTGCGCTCTACAACAGTTAGAACTTCACCATAATTGCCAGCCTGATGCTCGGTTCGTCTTTTCTCAGATCCGGAGTCCACAATCCGCCATCGGCACCGCACCCTGTCGGAGTCGCCGACGGCGTATTGTCCATGCATACGTATTGGGCCGGACTCCCGTTGTTGCCTCCCGGAGGCGTAATCCCGCCTCGGCCCGTGAAGTACGGCACGTTCGCGTGGCGATATCCGTACTCCCACCGGAAAGTGATGTACTGCCGCGGCATCCAGTCCCACGTGATGGAGGTATCCCAGGCCTTGAATGGCAGTCCGGGACCTTCGGGGAAGTAGGGCGACCCTGAGATGGCATCGGCTCCATTGATGGGTTGAAGCAGCGTGAGATAACGGCCCGGATTGTCGAACGCGCCGCCTCCGATCGTGAGACCAAACGTATCCTTCTTGAACCACCACCGGTTGTAGGCCATCCATCCCGCAAAACTCTGCTTGGGGCCGCCCTTATCTCCGACGATGGGATTATTCTTGTGGCAACTGACGCCGCCTCCGTATTCGCAGCCGAGGTCGCCGGTCAGCGAAAACGCCATCTTGTCGAGCATCCTTTCCGGATGGTCGTAGTACTTGATCTCGACGCTGTCATCGGTATGGATTCGCGACCGTCCGATCGGCGTGTTGCCAGTCCACAACGTGTCTTCGCCAAAGCCGTAATTGTTGAATACCAGCGAAATCCATTGTTTCGGGCGGTACAAGATCTGGCCCCCGAGGCCGGGTTTCGTTCCGTATCTGCCATAGGACTGCCATCCGTTGATAATCCACGGCTCGATCTTCAGCTTGTCGGTGGGGAACCACTGAATTCGGAGCCCGTTGAAAAACCACGGGGTGTTGGAGGAAACATAGGAGGGTTGATACGCCCAGTTGTCGAAGTTGTAATAACTGAAGAGTCCGATATACGAGACAAAAATTCCCGCGTCGACATTGAGGCCATGGTTCACATCGAAGTGATATCCCCCATAAGCCTCCGAAACATACTTGTACGCTCCGCGAAGATCCCATTGCCCGCGCCCGGGGCTGGCGTCATTGCGCGGCGTGGTCACGGCGAACATTCCGTTCATGGTCAGGATGCGACCGCGAACATTTTGCCAGTGGAAGTCGCCGCCAAAACTGATCTGGTCTAACTGGAATTCGTTGGAGCGGAAGATCTCAGTCGATCCCCCGATGGTGTCATCCTTCGGATGGTTGAGGCTGCTGATGAAGCTCGTATCAAATCGCACTTCCGGCGTAAAGAACTTCGAATCCCATACCGCATCTTTGTTGCGCGCAGTCCCGTTCAACCATGTCCAGTCAGCATAAGCAAAGGGCGCGGCTGGCTCAGGTTTTGCGGGTTCCGCTGCTGGAGTGCCGCCCACTGTCTGCATCGTTGTTGCCATCGCCGGCGGCGTCGGCACTGTGACGATCATGGATTCAGCCGCCTTCGCGGGACTCTCGACGATGGCTGAAGACACTGCCTCTGGCGCAGCGCGCCCTTTCAACTCCGCCTTCAGTTCGTCGATCTCTGCCTGCATGGCGGCGAACTGTCTGGCAATCGCGGGCGACATTTCCGTGTCGCGAGCCGTCGTCGCAGGCGCAATCGGAGAACCGGTCGTGCCTTCGTTCGACGCCACCTCTTTGGTTTGAGCGTCAGCGGTCTGAGCGTCAACCCGTCGTGTCGTTCCGAGAGCAAAACCGACAAATAAAATAAGTGCCAACACTGGCGCTGCCGAAACCTTGCGCAACCGCGTTCCGATGGTCGTCATGCACGGATCTCCAATTTCTCTCAAAATGGCCAACACCCTAGTACATCCAGAAGCCCATAAAGATCGCGTAAAAGCTCCGTATGCAATCCATAAAGATTCAACCGCAGAGGTACCAGGCTGCCCCGATTTCTGTGATGGCCGACGATGCGACTATGGGTACAAAGAATCCGTGCGGGCGTACGTTTCAGAAGTATGTGGGGAGCGAAACTGGCTTCCTTTATGTGGAGCGCCGGCAGGCAATTCGTTTCTTAGACGGCGGATTGAGTCAGATGGACGAGAGGGTAAGCGCGCGGACAGGCGGGCCCGCGACACATTCGTACTACGCGGCGACGACTGAGTCCTCAGGGTAGCCCTGCATGCCGAACTCGGGGACATCGAGCCCTTCTTCTTCCACTTCGGGGGCGACTCGCATGCTCTTCACTTTGTTCACCACCCAAAAGACCGCGAACGTCGCGCCGAAAGCCCAGACTGCATATAACGTTGCTCCTCCGAGCTGAATCAGAAACTGCCGGCTATCGCCGTGAATCAGTCCCGTGACTCCTTGCCCCGAGCGCCCCAGATAACTCGCCGCGCCGACTCCGTTCCAACCGGATCCATAAGTGCCGTCGGCAAAAATTCCCACGCACACCGCTCCGAGCCACCCGCAATAGCCATGCACCGAAACCGCGCCGCAGGGGTCGTCCACCTTGAGGACACGGTCGTTAAACAGAACGCCGGCGCACACGAGGGCGCCCGCCAGAACGCCGATGATCACCGAAGATGTTGGAGACACAAAAGCGCACGGTGCCGTAATCGCGACCAGCCCAGCCAGCATTCCGTTACACGCCATTGTGATGTCGGGTTTGCCAAACAGGAAATACCAGATCACCATTGCAGCTGCAGAGCCCGCCACAGCGGCCAGGTTCGTATTGATCGCAACCACGGAAATTCGCAGGTCGGTTGCCCCCAGCGTCGACCCCGGATTGAATCCCATCCACCCGAAAAGCAGAATGAAGGTACCGGAGACGACGTACACAATGTTGTGGGCTGGAAACACGCGGATCTTGCCCCCGGGCCCATACTTCCCGAGCCGAGGCCCCAGAATGATCGCCAGCGCCATGGCACAAAACCCGCCGACGCAATGGACGACCGTGGACCCCGCAAAATCCACGTATCCGTGGCCGAGATTCATCGTCGATCCCAGTTGCGAAAGCCAGCCTCCGCCCCACGTCCAGCATCCCGAGATCGGATAGAGAATCGCGCCGATAAAAAGTTCGCACAGCAGGAAGGCCCAGAACGTGATGCGCTCGCAGATCGCGCCCACAATAATGTATCCAGCCGTCTCCATGAAGACGACCTCGAAAAGTGCCAGGCAGTTGCTGCCCGCGTCATAGGCTGGACCAAGGAAAAAGAATCCTTTGCCCCCCACAAACCCCCATTGACCGCTGCCAATCAGAAAATGATTCAGCGTCGGAGTACCGCCCAGGTTGACGGGCGCGGCATTGATCGCGACGGCTCCGAATTGGAACGCGTATCCGACTGCATAGTAGGCCAGGAACGCGAATACGTAGGCCGCGAAGTTCAACATCATCAGGTGGCCGGCATTCTTTTTTCTTACAAGCCCGCAAGTCAGCAACGCAAAACCCGCTTGCATGAATAAGACGAGGTACCCCGTGTTCAGCGTCCAGGCGAAATTGGTCGCCACCCGAACGTGTCCGACGCTGTCGGCGAGTTTTACCGCCAGCGGCTCTTTGGCCGCCTGAGCCTGATAATCGTCGTAGGCTTTCTTATTCTGGGCGTAGTCAGGCGCGTTCTTGTCGGTCGGTTCCGTGACCACAAATGAATTTCCGGCTCCGTCGACCGCCGTCGTTTTATCCCCGGTTGCCGTGCCTGCCGGATCTGGCTTGGCCTCGTCGGCAAAACCCGCAGCCGACAATCCGACTAACATTCCCGATACCAGAACGATCACGGTACAGGCCGATATGAAGGAGAGGCGCAGAGAGCGCATCTGTGTTCGCTTAATCATGTTTGACCGCTCCTGTTGCGTGGGCACAGCAGACTTCCATCCTACGGATCGAATTTGATCAATCCGCGAAACTAAATGCAGGCATGAACCGAGTCCAATCGATATTTCTAATCGCACTCATTAAAGAAACGACAGAAAAAAGAAACGACTGAAACGGCTGCCTGCCATAAATAAACGACTAATAAGGAACGACCTGTCCTCACCCGCGAAACACAATCCCGTCCAACTTCCGTCTGCGTGAGATTGGCATCGCACCGACGCTCGCCGTCACCGCCCCGGTCATCACCTTCTGCCACGCGGTCTGGAACTGCTCCATTTCGGGAGCCGTTCCGATCGTCACACGGGTGTAGGTCGGCATCACCGGCCAGATGCGGCCGATATACACGTTTTGCTTGGCCATTGCATCAATCGCCGGTTTCGCCGGATGTTTCGTGTCGAGCATGAAGAAATTCGCTTCCGATGGAATGTAGGGATATCCGTTGCGGTCGAGCCACGCGAAAACTTCGCCCCTGACCTTGGCGTTGATGCGTTTGCGCTCGGGCACCAGTTGCGCATCCTTCAAACTGGCCGACGCCGCGACCAGCGCCGTGATCGGCATGGCATTCCATCCGGCATAGTTCTCGATTTTTTCCAGCAGATCGGCGCGGCCGAATGCTGCGCCGCAGCGCAAGCCCGCCATCCCATAGATCTTCGAAAACGTGCGCAGCACGATAACGTCTTTGCCCGCCCGCACCAGATCCATGGCCGACGGAGCATCGCAGAAATGAATGTAGGCCTCGTCCACCAGCACGATCGAACCCTTGGGCTTATTCTCGACGAGATATTCGATGTCAGCATGACTGGTCAGCGTGCCCGTCGGATTGTTCGGAGAGCACACATAGAAGACACCAGCATCCGGAGCCGCCGCCAACATCGCCTTCACGTCGTGAGCGTAATCTTTGGTCAGCGGGACCTTCACCACCTTGGCTCCGATGGCGTTGGCACAGAATATTCCAGCCTCATATCCAGGATCGGCCGTGACATAGCTCCGCTGCTGCGAGGCAAAAACCGCAACAGCATGATGGAGCGGCTCACTTGATCCGGGATAAACCCGCACTTGCTCCGGCCTCAGCTCATTCATTTCCCCGAGCGTTTTGACGAGATCGTCGGTGAGCCAGTCAGAGTACCGCCCACCCTGTGGCAGAATCGCTGCCGCAGCTTCGCGCGCCGCCGCCGCCGGCCCGAGCGGATTCTCATTGGCATCAATTCTTACCCCGCCATCGACTGGCGCGTGCTTGTGTGCGGCGTAAGCCAGCATCGGTTCTGTCACAACGCGCAGAGCCACCGCAGCCGATGTCGCGGCAGATAATCCCAGGAACGACCGACGTGAGAACGAAAGACGGGAAGTGGAAAGGACGCGAGAGTTGGCCATGATTTACCTGCACCTCGTGCGGGCCATCTTACCGCAAAAGTTGGCCGTGGAATGCTGCTTTGAGTTCTTCTGGCATCCACACAAACCGTGGGCGCAAGCCTGGTTTTGTGTTAGCCTTCGGCCTCGACAGTTCTTGCATAGTTCTTCTCAGGAGACCCAGCATGAAACCTTCAGTCACTTCGTTGCTCAGATTAGTTTGTGTTCTCGCCATGGTCGCGCTGCTTCTGCCCGCAGCGACCGCGCAGTCAAATAATGGATCGAAGAGCGGCAGCATAAAGAAAGCCAGCTCACCCGCCAGTGCTGATTCCGATCAGAGCAAGGCCGAGAAGTATTGCGTCCGCCACGGCGGCGAAGTCGACGTTCGCGCGCCCTACTTCAATACGAACGACGATCCTTCCAACTGGTTCCGACTCGACGGAGAGCGGAACTTCTGCAAATTCACTGCCGCGGACGGATCGCGTATCCACGTTCTGCTTTCGACGCTTTACAGTGCTCAACCGACTCTGGCTGCGCTGGCCTATTACGCCGAAGTTCCCTACGGAGGCAGCTGCAACGGCAATCCGGCCTCGTGCTATTGCTCGCAGCTTGGCGGCACCGACCTCTTTGGCGGAATCAATCTGAATGGCGGTGGCTGGGTGATGAAGTCCGATCCCGTAGACACCGTACTCGAAGCCTGCATCTTCCCCGACATGTCATCCATCGACTCCTGGGGATTGACCTATCACCAGGCCGGAATCATTCGCGGGAAAAATCTCGAGAAAGCTTTGAAGTATCCGAACCCCTACAAGAAGTAATCTCATAAGCACTTCTGTGGTGACGGGGCTTGGCCTGTGGCTTGGCCCGTCACCACACCCTACTTGGCAAATGTGATGCGGTAAATGACGCCGCCCGAGTCATCGCTCAGATACATCGTTCCGTCAGCGCCAAACACGATCCCGACCGGACGCCCCATCCATCGGCCTTTTTTTGTTTCGCCCGGCGCTAACCAGCCAGTGATGAAGTCTTCCGCGCCGCCCTGCGGCTGCCCCTTATCGTCGAGCTTCACCCGCACAACCTTATATCCGGTCGGCACGCTGCGGTTCCACGAGCCGTGGAACGCCACGAAGATGTTGTTCTGATATTCGGCAGGAAACTGCGATCCTTCATAAAACGCCAGTCCCAGCGGAGCGGAGTGCGCCTGCATTTGTACCTTGGGTTCGATCACGTTGTTGCATCGCCCGTCACCAGGCTTGGTGAAATCGGAATCGGGCACGCGATCACCATAGCAATACGGCCAGCCGGCATCGCCACCGGCCTGCTTGCCAAGATCGTAAATGGTCTCGGGCGGCACATCGTCGCCCAGCATATCGCGGCCGTTCACCGTAACCCAGACCGTGTCTGTCTTCGGATTCAAAGCCAGCCCCACAGCATTGCGCAGGCCCTTCGTATAGATCTCCTGCCCGCTGCCATCGGGATTAAATTCCATCACCGTGGCGCGCCGCGGATCTTTCTCGATGCAGACGTTGCAGCTTGACCCGGCCGAGACGTACATCTTTCCGCCGTGAAACAGCAGGCTGCGAGTTGAGTGCCCACCGCTGCCCGGCAATTGCGTCAGCGTTTTCGGATTCGACGCGTGCAGCATCGTTTCGTCCCAATCGTAGCGGCGAACTTTGTCATTCTCGGCAACGTAGAACTTGCCTTCGTAAAAACCGAGACCGTGCGGCTCGTTCAATCCGTCGAGGATTGTTACCACGCGATCCGCTTTCCCGGTGTGAGCAGCATCGGGCAACGCCACAACTTTGCCCTCGCCCGATTCACTCACGATTAACACACCGCCCGGGCTGAACACCATCATGCGTGGCCCGTCAACGTTCGCGAAGACCGAAATGTGAAATCCCGCCGGAGTCTGCAGTTTTCCAAGGTCAAAAGCTGTCTTCTCGCCATAAGCTGAACTCACGCTGACAGCCGCGAGAAACGCAAGAACAAGAACAGGTAGCAATGGGAATAAAAAAGAGGATGGTCGTGGCATATTTATTCGGATGTTCCAGGAGCCGGTTTTGTTTGATTTTTTTCCGATGAATCGGTAGTGAAATCTCCTTGCACGCAGTTTTTATATCGGGTTCCGCCAAAATTACCGTTCCCGGACGGGGCTAATGCCAGCGACCTGAGGTACAATCTATATGAAAATAAAGCACTTGCCTCCCGTGCCCCCGGCCGGGCGATTTGGCCCGTAAACTGTTTATAGAAGTGCGAGGCCGGGATTCGGCCCAGGTTCTTGAGGCTACGTCGCGTCGGCGTCGCCATCAGTCTTAATCTTTACCGGATCTGAGAATTCAAGCGACGCAATTAAAAATCGCGCCAGTAGCGCGCGGAGTGGTTCCCCACTCCACACTTTGGAGGAAGTTAAAATATGAAAAACCGCACCATCTTCGCTTTGTTGCTTGCCGGAACGCTGGCGATCCCAGTTTTCGCCCAGGACTCTTCGTCAGCCCCCGCGACTCAGCCCGCGGCCACTGCACAACCCACAACCAAGGCCGACAGCGCCACCGGTAAAGACCCATTGCAGCCGGAAACTCGCGAAGGCTTCTGGGGACGTGTGAATCCCTTCGCCCGCAAAAAATATGTTGCCCGTCAGACCCAGCCGATCCGCGACCGCATCAACGAACTCGATGAGCTGACCGCCTCCAACACCAAGGCGATTAAAGACACCGATGCGCGCGCGCAGCAGGGCATTCAACTCGCTTCGGCCAAGGCCAGCGAGGCTGATCAGCACGCCATCGATGCGGGCAACAAGGCGACCGCCGCGCAACAGACCGCGCAGCAGGCTCACACCCGCCTCAATACGGTCGAGCAGGTCGTTACCAACATCGACCAATATCAGCCGACCACCCAGACTGAAATCCTGTTCAAGTCCGGACAAACCGTCCTGAGCCAGAACGCCAAGACCGCTCTCGATGAGATGGCGACTCCGTTGAAGAACCAACGTGGCTACGTCGTCGAAGTCCAGGGATTCTCTTCCGGTCACGGACAGGTCGCGATCTCGAATTCACAGAAGATGGCCGAGTCGGTCGTCCGTTACCTCGTGCTCAATCACGACATTCCGGTCTACCGCATCTACCTCGTCGGTATGGGCAATGCACCCGTCCCGACGACAGCGGCAGCGGGCGAAGCTAAGCCCAAGCGCATCACCGGAGGCCGTGTCGAAATCAGCCTCCTGAAGAACAATCTCGAACAACTGGCGTCGACGGACACTACCCCGGCGTCGACCGACCAGCAGAAGTAACAGTAGGCCCTCCTGGAAGCCTCCCGCGAAAACGGGAGGCTTTTTTATTTATTTTTGTCGAGTGATTTCGTGTGAATTTTCACATCCCGCCCCGTGCTATCCTCCTCGCGTCATGGAAGCTCTTTCCTACGTTAGGACGAAGTCGCTCGTCGGCCCACTCTTCCTCGCCGCCTCCGCAAAGGGTCTGGTACGCCTCGAATTCGAAACCCGCGTCATGAAGTTGGACTCCGGTTCGATTGAGCTCCGTGAGTCGAAGTCCGCGCTCGCGCCCTATCTCCAGGAACTTGACGAATACTTCGCCCGCGAGCGCCGGGAGTTCTCGTTCCCGCTCGATCTCCGCGGAACCGACTTTCAGCTCGCCTGCTGGCATGCGCTCCTCGATATCCCTTACGGCGAGACCAGAAGCTATGCCGACATTGCTCGCGCGATCGGCCATCCTCACGCTTACCGTGCCGTAGGTATGTCCAACAACAGAAATCCCGTGGCGATTGTCGTCCCCTGCCACCGCGTGATCGCATCGAGCGGATCGCTGTGCGGCTACGGCGGAGGCCTCGACCTCAAACGCCGTCTGCTCGATCTCGAGCAGATGAATCGTTCCCCTTTACTACCCTTGGGAATCGGCGCATAACCCTCCGTCTCGCTGGCTTACTACCGAAGTCGAGCCTCGCAGGGACAACCCCAGACGCCGAATGCGCATGTCCCGGAGGGAGAACCGAAAATAGCCCGGCGCTTCAGCGCCGGGACAACATCGAGGCAACCGACGCCGTCCCGGAGGGACGGCTGAAATGAACCTCAAAACGCATGTCGGATCACCTTCCTGTGTTTCCGTTAAACGCCGGGAACTCTTCTTTCAAACCCTGCCGAAGGCTTCCTGTACACTAGCCACGCTCAGAGTGAACCCCCCGGGCCCATCCACGCGCTCCGCCGTCCGCAAGGCCACCCTTTTTTATTTCGTCTTCGTGATGTTCTCTTACACCACCGGCGGCCCTTTCGGACTCGAAGCCATGGTCACGGACAGCGGCCCGGGAATGAGTCTGATCTTCTGCCTCGTCATACCGTTTTTCCTCAGCATTCCCGTTTCGCTCGTGACCGCCGAACTAACCACCGCCATGCCCGTCGAAGGTGGCTTCTATCGCTGGACGCGCGCCGCCTTCGGAGATTTCTGGGGATTTCTCGCCGGATGGTGGAACTGGTCAGCTTCGTTCCTGCTCGGCGGTTCTTACGCCGTGCTCTTCACCGATTACCTCACGTTCTATTTTCCCGGCATCACAGGCTGGAAGCATTGGCTCGTCGCCTTCTCCCTGATCGTCCTCGTCAGCTGGATCAATATCCTCGGCATCCAGATGGTCGGCAAAGTGGCCACGCTTTTCGAAATATTTATTTTTATCCCCGTCGTCGCGATGACGGTTCTCGGTCTCGCCAAGTGGCATCACAATCCCTTCGTGCCGCTCGTTCCGCCGCATCAACCTTTCTCCAAAGTTTTCGGAGTCGGCCTCGCTCTCGTCATCTGGGGATACTCCGGCTACGAGCAACTCTCAACCGTTGCCGAGGACGTCGAGAATCCCCAACGTACCTATCCCCGGGCGCTCGCACTGGTTATCCCGCTTTCGATCCTCACCTATTTTTTGCCGCCCTTCGCCGCCCTAGCTGCCCTAGGAGACTGGCAGCAATGGAAAGACGGATACTTCTCCATCGCGGCCTTGCATATCGGAGGCGTCTGGCTCGGAAGCCTGATGACCATCGCCGCCATGATCGCGAACGCAGCCTTGCTCAACAGTACTGTCCTCACCGCAACTCCCATGCCTTTCGCCCTCGCCGAAGACGGCTATTTGCCGAAGTTCTTTACCCGCCGCCATTCGAGTTACGGCACACCCTGGGTTGCGATCCTGATTTCCTCCGGCATCTACGCCTCGCTCGCCCTGAACTCGCTCGGAAATTTGATCAGCATCTATGTCTGGCTGCGCGCCGCGACCACCGTACTCACCGTTCTCTCGGCATGGGGATTGCGCCGAAAGCGCCCGGACTTGCCGCGAGCCTATCGCATCCCCGGCGGCAAGCTCGGACTCCTCTATGTGATAGCGTTGCCCTCGGTCATGACTTATATTGTCCTGCGTTACAGTGATCCCGTAGCCAAGCGATGGGGCCCATGGGCGCTGCTCCTCGGTCCCGCCGTCTATGTGCTGGTGAAGTTGTTCGGCAAAAGCACCGCACCGGCGATTCACCAGCCCAAAGATTAACGAGTAAGGAGTACTACCTCTTGCTTTTCAACATTTGCGAACTGAGCCGCAAAATTCGCGACCGCGAAATCTCTCCCGTCGAACTCACCCATCAGTGTCTTACGCTTATCGAAAAGCTCAATCCGATCCTCAACGCCTACATTACGGTAACCGCTGAATCCGCCCTCGACCGTGCCCGTCAGGCCGAACGCGAAGTCTATCGCGGCCTCTATCTGGGCCCTCTGCACGGCATTCCCATCGGGCTCAAAGACATCATCGACACCGCCGGAGTGCGCACCACCGCCGCCAGCGCTTTGTTCAAAGACCGCGTCCCCGCCGAAGATGCCGAAGTTGTCCGCCGCCTCCGCCTCGGAGGAGCGATCCTCCTTGGCAAACACAACATGCATGAATTTGCCTACGGCGGAAGCTCGATCATCAGCAATTACGGCCCGGTCCACAATCCGTGGAACACTTCGCGCATCGCCGGGGGTTCGTCGGGAGGCTCTGCCGCCGCGGTCGCGTCCGCTCTCTGCTTCGCCGCCGTTGGCACCGACACCGCCGGATCCGTCCGCCTGCCCGCCGCCTACTGTGGAGCCGTCGGATTGAAGCCCACCTACGCCCGCATAAGCACGCAGGGCGTCATTCCGCTGGCTCCATCTTTCGACCACGTCGGCGCCATCGCCAACTCTGTCTACGACGCAGCCTTAGTATTGCAGGTAATCTCTGGCCGCGAGTCCGCCGATCCCTGCAACGAGCCCAGTTTTATTTCCGCCTTCGATAAGCTCCCGCAGAATCTGCGCGTCGGCGTCCCACGCGCATTCTTCTTCGACGATCTTCATCCGGACATTGCCGCAGCCATGGAAACTGCGATTCAAGTCTTCACTTCTTTCCGCGCCCAGATTCGCGACATCAATCTCGAAGTCCCGACCGACCGGACGCTCGCGACCGCCGAAGCCTACGCCTACCACAAAGACTTTGTAGCTCGTTCCCCCGAACTCTACCAACCCGCGACCCTCGAACGAATCAAAGCCGGAGAAAACATCTCAGCCGACGACATTCTTCGCGCCACCCACGCGCTCGAAGCCAGCCGCAAAGCAATCGGAAAAGTCTTCGACGAAGTGGACGTGCTGCTCACCCCAACCGTTCCAATTCCTCCTCCCTCGATCACCGACCTTCAAAAGCATCCCGAGAACTTGCGTGCCCAGGAGCTGATCATGCTCCGCAATACCAGACCGTTCAACGTCTGGGGAATCCCCGCGATTTCCGTCCCCTGCGGATTCACAAAAGACGGTCTCCCCATCGGCCTGCAACTAGCCGCCGCTCCCTGGCACGGCATCACGCTGCTTCAAGCCGCGCAAGCCTACGAACAAGCCACGAAGTGGCACGAGAAAACGCCAGCGTTGTTCGACGGCAAATGAAACGGGCGCCGTACACAATCACCGATTTTGGTAAATCACAACATCGCCTCGGCAATTCGATGGACCAAGGTTTGTCCACGTGACACTGCCGTCGCTGGTGGTGCCTCCCACGGTTTGATTAAACTCCGGAGTGCCTACCGAACCGGTCCCGCCGTTGCCGGTGCCGTAAACATAATTGCCCGGGTTGTTTGAAACCGGCAACACATTAGTACGCTTCGCCCACGTCCAACCCGGCCGGTAGTAATCGACACCTGAGTTGCACGCATTACTTCCAGTACTGTCTTGCCTGCCAAATTTTCCGAACCAGTCGGTGGTCACTGCAAAGCAACAGCCATCGGCCGAAATTACGCCGATCGCGTTCTGTAGCGTGAATAGCGACGAGGTCGTCGAGTTGAAGGTATGGCCCTCACGATGGATCGCGCCGCTGCTCGGGTCAATGATGGTCACTTCGTTGCGCCAGGGCCCGATCCCGGATTCGACGTAAGGAGGGCGCGGACCGCCGACGGTGGTACTTACCCATCCGATCCCCGAGGAATCGTCACCGTTTGTGTCCATCTCGCTCGAGATATGTGAGTCTGTCACCGGGTCTTTGCAGGGCGCATTCGAGAACGCGAGCGTCGGCTGCACCCAGCTTCCGACGCAGAAAGGAAACACGCCGCTTCGGGTGTCGATATCCGAGATGTTGACTGGCACGGGGTTCGTTTCCCCATATAGGAAAGTCTGCGCTCCCCCAGCCCCAAACATGGAAGAATATCCCTGCGCTTCGTGGCCGCTGCACGTCGCGCAAGTCCACAGCGTTGTGCCACCGACGCTCATGTTGTAGTACGTCGACGTGCAGGTGCCATTACATTGCCCAGAGCGCGTGACCTCGATAAATTGGCCATTCCGATTGATCCGGTTATTGTGAATCCCTGTGTGCTCACCGTCGATCGCGCCGATCTTGGTTTGTTTCCAGTTTTTCCCGTTCCACGCCGTGCGGTAGGCCTCTCGCGCAAAAAGGTCGTAGGTGTAGTAAATGTTCTCGTGCATTGAAGCGGTTCCCGCCATGATGCCGCCCGGGTTGAATACCGCTGAGCACAGCAAATAACCTGTACCTTGCCCCCCGATGTTATTCGAGAATGCCATGGAGGCAACCGCTGTCGCAGTGTCGTCCTCTGCGACTCCGCCGAATTCGCTATATGTAATTTGTCCGCCCGTTCCCCCTTTCGCGTATCTGGGTGTATAGCAGTGTGAGAAATCGAGGACTCTTGTGATGGCAGGTTCCGCGGTTTGATCTTCGTAATTCGTCAGATCGACGATTGAAATCCGCGGTGACAAATTCTCGGTCCGTGTGTAGTCCCAACGCGAGTTCGTCGGACTGAACATTGCACTGCCCACTCGCAAACCGCCCGAACGAGAGTAGGCTGCGTTGTTCCGGTAAAGCCGTCCGCAGGCCAGGCCCTCGACCTCAAATCCTAAGAATTGGCTGGGAGAATAGCCAGCGTCTGAATCGGCGATGTTCAGCAGAACATGGTCGATCGACCACATACGAGCCTCCGCCGAGCCACCGGCGCCAGCTTGGAAAGTGATTCCTCTCAACGCACCCGACGACGCCACGAAGTTTCCATCCGTACAGCGGACGATTTTTCCCGAGTTGAGACTGGTATCGCGCACCGGTTTTGCGGTCGCACCCGAGAACCCGGTCCCGACTCCCGGAGGCGGTGGCAGCGGTGTGTCTACCATTGCGTTGTCGGTTCGGCTGCACTCAAACAGTGGAGCGCCGCACTGTTGCCGCAATGGCGCCGCCAGAGCCGTGGTCACGAACGAGGTCACGAACAAGAAGAAACACATTGGGGTGATGAATCGAACTACCATCTGGGTCTCCAATCACCGAGCTGAAAGTCAGCCAAGCCGCGGCTGCTGCGAGGCCCCCAGCACGTTCGCTGGCATCGGTGCATCGGAATGTCCCATTCGTGCGATTACTACGACCCTTTGGACAAATCAGGAACGCGCTCCCTCTTACTCAACGAGACAGCGTGGGTGAGATCGGAAAGGTGAAATAGGAAAGCAGATCGTTATGCAACAACCTTGCTCAAGCGAGGACGCGGCTCAGGAGAGAGCGTCGTCTGAATAGGAACCTGACAAGTGCGGACACGGAACTCTGGGATCCCGACACATGAAGCTTGTTTCCGCTAAACTCTCTTGAGCGCACTTGGAACCCGTCACCCACTTCTTATTCGGCGCCGTCATGGGCCGCGCCGGACTCAACCGCAAGACCGCGCTCGCCACCGCCACGCTCACGCTCGCCGCTGAGGCTCCCGATCTCGACGTTTTCAGCCGTTTCGGCGGGTCCGCGTTCGGATTCAATCATCATCGCGGTTTCACTCATTCGTTCCTCGGTATTCCACTGGTCGCCGCCGCAGTCGTTGCTCTCATGTACGGGATCTGGCGTGTGCGTGGCCGCAAAACCCGCAATCCTGATCTTCCGCCGCGCTGGGGATTGCTCTTCGCCTACGCTTGCCTCGCAGGTCTCAGCCACATTCTCCTCGACTTCACCAACAACTACGGAGTCCGGCCCTTCTGGCCGTTCTACGAACGCTGGTATTCCTGGGACATCATTTTCATCGTCGAACCGGTCCTGCTGGTCGTGATGACGCTCGGCCTGATTCTTCCGGGATTGTTTTCTCTGATCAATGAAGAAATCGGCGCACGCAACCATGGCCCAAACGTGCCGCCGCCCGGAAAACTCGCAGCCACTCTCGCCCTCGTTGGAGTCTTCGCTTATTGGGGTCTATGCGACGTCGAGCACCGGCGCGCGGTCGCCGCGCTCCAGTCGCGCACTTATCAGGGAGCCGATCCAATTCGCATCTCCGCTTATCCCTACATGACCAATCCGTTCCGCTGGTATGGAGTTGCCGAGACACAGAACTTTTTCGCCAGCATGAACGTGAATGCGATTACGCCTGAGGTCGATCCCGAAGGCCAGATGAGGATTCGCTACAAGCCCGAAGAAACGGCCGCCACTCTCGCCGCCAAGAGAACCTATTTAGGGCGTGTCTATTTGAGTTGGGCGCAATATCCCATCACCGAAACAGAAGAACTGCCGCACGACCCAGTCGACAACACGCACCCGGCCTACGCGGTTCGCTTCCACGATCTGCGTTACGAGTATCCCGGCAGCGTTGCCCGTGGCACTCTCGGCGCGACCGTGCTCTTGACCCAAGATCTACAGGTTGTAGAGGAACGCTTCGGAATGGGCAGCGCCAAACGCGCGAAGTAGCTACTTCAGCCCTTCGACCAGATACAAATCCGCCAGCATGCGGTGATATCCAAACACGCAGGTCTTCGCGTCCGGGGTCATCATAATGGGCCCAATCGTCTCCACACCTGCCGGATCCGTCGGCATGAGTTCCTTCCATAACGTGCGTTGACCGGTGCGGACGTCGAGTCGAATCACGCGCGCCGGCAGTTCACCCGGCTGGTAGATGTAGAGCGAGGCGCCATCGGTGCTGAACGTTACCGGTTGTTCGCCCGGATTGAGTCCCGCCAGAGGACGTGGATCGCCGCCACCCACAGGATAAAGATATCCCTTCTGATCTGGACCAATCCCAGCCACCCACTGCGAATCGGGAGAAATTACGAACGATGTACCGCTGACGCCTTCGGGCGAGATGGCGTCAGTTTTTCCTGAAGCAATATCCCGCACATAAAAGCGCACGCCCTTACCCGGCTCGTTCCCGGTAAACAAAATTCGTTTCCCATCCGGAAACCAGTGTGCCCACGAATGATTGATGTTGTCCTTGGTCAGTTCTTTCGCTTCGCCCGCGCCCGTCGTCAGCAACCGCAGCTGCGATGGCGAATCCTGCGTCTGCGCAATCACCGACTTTCCATCTGGAGAAAGCGCAACCGCTCCCCCTTCGCCCAGCAGCACCGCGGGCGATCCGTCGGTCTTGCGGATATAAACCGCGTATGACAATCCGCCTGACTTTGAGTAATCGAGCGAACCGCCGCCGCCCTCTTCATCAAAAAGCAACGTCTTGCCGTCGGGAGAAAGATCGGCCGGATACGTGTAATCGAGCCACGAAAGATCGTGCTGCTTGCTATCGTCGGGAGTGATCCCCACCAACTCACGCCGCCAGCTGGCGCGCATCAACAACACGCGCCCATCCTTGAAGATGTCGAAGATCATCACCGCGCCCGGCAGCCGCAGCACCATGCGCTCTTTGCCGTCGAGCGTCACCGCATATAGCGTCCGGTCCACACCCGATTTGCTGGCCGTGAACCAGATCTCTTTGCCATCGGGAGACCACGCCACGCCTTGAATCGTGAACCACTGGCCCGACAAGGTCTTCACCTTCCCCGCCAGATCGACGACCGCCAGAGATCCGCTGTCGTCACCCTGCACCGGATGGTCGATAAAGGCGATCAGGTCTCCCTTGGGAGAAACGCGCGGATGCCCAATCCATCCTCCCGTTTCGTAAAGCGGTTTTCCGATCGGGAATTCCAACCGGTTCCGCCCGCCCATGTCGCGCACCACAGCCAGACTCGTCCCGTCCGCCGACCAGTCTGCCCACTGCACCTGCTCCAGCACTTCTCGCGGAGCGCCCCCGACCAGCGGAGCCCGTGCCAGCGTCCCCATGTTCACCCACGTCCCGATGGCTTTGCTGTTCAGCAACACTGCCATCTCTGACGCCGAAGAGACTGACACCAACTGCGTACGGCTGAGCCCCATCGATCGCGCTTCCGGAGCTTCCGGGCGTGCCGTAAACACATCCACCGGACCACCCTGCCATGCCGCGCTGTAAAGAATCGTTTGTCCATCCGGCGCGAACCGCGCCGAACGAATGCTGCCGCGCCGGAAAGTAAGTTGCCGGTAAACCGGTGGAGGTGGTGGCACCGATGAAAAGAATTCCTTGCCGCCATACACACCAGCAGCCAACGCGACCAGCGTGCAGCCCGCAAGAACCCACCGCGAGACGGAAGAAGAAGATACTGAAGCCTTCCCACCGGTCGTCGCTGTGGCGGCTGCCGCAGACGACGATGACAATGATGGCGATGATGACGACGGCGATGCCGCCGCACTTCCCGACGCCTCGGCCTGCGAAGCTTCCGATACCACCGACGTACGCGAAGAATCGATCGATCGCTGGATCCGCTTCAGGTCTGCCCGCAACTCACCCGCTGTCTGGCAGCGGAGATCGCGATCTTTCTCTAAAGCTTTGCTGATCGTTTCTTCAAGCTTCACCGGGAGCGCAGGCCGCAGCCGCGTCGCGGTTGTTGGCGTCCGATTCAGAATCGCTTCCGTAATCACCGCTGATGTCTCTCCGCGGAACGGCACCATCCCCGTCGCCATTTCGTAGAGCACAACTCCAAACGAGAACAGGTCCGTGCGCCCGTCCAGTTCCTTGCCGCGTAGCTGCTCCGGTGACATATATGCCACCGTTCCAACAGCTGTCCCCGGACTCGTCAGGTCGAGAGCGCTGGCATCGCCGCGTGTCTGCGATTCATCAAGCGAAGACTTGCTCGAGCGCGCAATCTTCGCCAGCCCAAAGTCGAGCACCTTGGCGTGTCCGCGATCGGTTACAAAGATGTTGGCAGGCTTAATGTCGCGATGAACGATGCCTTTGCTGTGCGCCGCTTCGAGCGCTTCGGCTACTTCGATGCCGACGCCGAGCAACGCATCCAGTTCCATTGGCTTGCCCTGGATGAGGTGTTTCAGAGTTTGCCCGGTGAGGCACTCCATGACGATGAACAGCCGTCCATCGTGCTGCCCAATCTCGTGGATCGTGCAAATATTCGGATGATTCAAAGAAGAAGCCGCGCGCGCCTCTCGCCGGAAGCGCTCCAGCGCCTGCGGATCCTGCGAAGCCTCTTCGGGCAGAAACTTCAGGGCAACAAAACGCCCCAGCGCAGTGTCTTCCGCTTTATAGACAACTCCCATCCCACCACCGCCCAGCAATTCCACAATCCGGTAGTGGGAAACTGTTGTTCCAATCATCGTTTGGCGTCTGGTCGCAGGCTTTTCGGGGGAACCTGAGCGCAGCCATCTTAGGGGACATCGGCGGTGTCGTCAATGCTACGTACGTGTACCTTGAAAATACGGCAATACTTCACGCCGCCGCCACCGGTGATTGTGCCGATTGCGCTTGAGGATTTTTTCTCAGGATCGCTGCCGAGATCACTGTAATGACCAGTCCCACCGGAAAAGGCTCAATGAAAGTCATCGCCGCGTTGAGAAATGGATTCGCGTACATCTCCTTGTACTCTTTCACCTGCTGAAGTTGCTTCGCAATGGCCGCATCCCCCGCGCCCGATGCCCTCAGCTTTTCCACCGCGTGCGCTCCAAAATGGTCCCAGAACCCCGGCAGGAAGTTGTAATAGAGGACTTCCCAACACACGACATAAAAAACGCAGGAGATGAGTGTAATGCCGATGCCTACACCAAACCCCTTTGTAAAGCTGATCTGCCCGTTGCCCACGTTGTCACGATAAGAACGGATGCCGAAGTAAACCAGCAGGAACGACAGCACGATGGCCGTGTAGCCGACGACGAGGCCGCGATCGTAGCCGATTTGGTTGAAAAACAGCATCGTCGTCACCATCATGAGCGACGAGATGACGCCAGAAATCAGTCCGAAAGTGAGAATGGTCTTCTTCATATCGATCTCCCTGAATGTAAATCGTTTCTGATTCAAATCGTGCTGATTCGAATCGACAACGAACGCACCATATCGTATCCAGCCGGGTCCGTGTCGTCATTCTTTCGGGTGATTTTTGTCCGGGGAGAGAAAATCACCCGTTTGAGGGAGCGGATTCTTTGGATGAATCGTTCCCTATTGACATCCTCCCGGACAATCGCGTATTCTATGCATCGATATACGAGGTATGCGATGAACTTTAAGGGGACGCTCCCCACCTTGATTCTGGAGACCCTGGCGCACGAGCCAAGCCACGGCTATCGTATCGCTCAGGAGATCAAGGAACGCTCTCAGGGAGTATTGGATTTCAAGGAAGGCACTCTCTACCCCGCGCTCCACAAACTGGAAAACGAAGGTATGATCGAGTCCTACGACGGCATCGAAAAGGGCCGCCCGCGACGCTACTACCGAATCACCAAGTCTGGACGCGCCATGTTGACCCGTGATCGGGCCGAATGGCGCCAACTCTCGCGAGCAATGACGACGATTCTGGGGGAGGCATAAAAATGACTGCACTCGAAAGTTGGCTGCAACAAGCCACGCGGCATCTATCGGCGGATTCCGCCGCCCAGGTTCGTACCGAGATTCGGGAGCACTATGAGTCTGCGCGCGAGGCAGCTCTGGCCGCCCCAGGCGGCGGTACCGTGACTGAGGAAGAAGCGGATCGACTGGCTGTAATCGCTCTGGGCGATCCGAAGGCCGCGAACTGCCAGTACCGCAAGGTCCTGTTGACGACCTCCGAAGCCAGATTGCTTCGGGAGGGTAATTGGGAAGCCCGCGCAATCTGTTCGCGCCCATGGCTCAGGTGGCTGCTGCTGGCAATGACTGCGGCCGCGGTTTTCGCCGCCAACGAATTTTTCCTCCGAGGCTCGTACAGCCTGGCAGCGACCCTGCTTGCGGGCGGGCTCGGAATCGGTCTGATATTCGCCGCCCCATTTCTGCCGGTTTATACTCCGTTGCGTGGCCGCGTTTTCCGCGCCGTGAAATGGGTAGCAATGCTCGCCGTTTTCGCATTGGCCTTCGGACCAGACATCCTCAAGTGGTCCTGGCTCCTGGTCTCGTGCCTGTGGCCCGTATTCTGGGTCGAATGGACGCGGGTTTCGATCCGCCGCAAACTGCCTGTCGCCGAATGGCCGAAGCAATTGTATTTGTGATCTGCCAGCGATTCTGAGCAGCAGCTTCTAAGTAGTGATGTTGTTTCCCGCAGGGCTGCCCCCGCGCCCCCGATTGCCATCTCCCAAAAATCCGTTATGCTTATTCCAGCTCTATGACTCTGCTGGACGCTCAGACCTACGATTTCGCCAAGGCCCGCCGTCGCAAGATCACGATCGCAATCACGATCGTCAGCGTGCTCGTTCTGGCCGGGCTCGCCTGGATGTACCGCAACTGGCCCGAGGAACACACCGTCGACAAGTTCTTCACCGCGCTCCAGCAAAAGGACTACGAAAACGCCTATGGCATTTACTTCAACGATCCCACCTGGCGCGACCACCAGAAAAAGTATCAGCAATACACCTACGCCGATTTTTATCGCGACTGGGGACCGGGCGGCGAGTGGGGCCTTATCAAATCCCACCGCATTTACGGATCGGCCAATACCAAAGCTCTCGGCGGGGGTGGTGTTGTTGTCGAAGTGATCGTGAACGACCGCGCTGAGCACGCAAGAATGTTCGTGCAGAAGTCGGATAAGACGCTGACCGTGTATCCGTATTAGTGCTTTGCGATTCCTTGTACGCGCTTAAGGAGCCTCTGATTAAATCGAATCATCTACCGTTTTGAAAGGGCACGGCTTCAGCCGTGCCGCCAAAGCCCGATACAGACGTGGCTTTAGCCGCTGGGGGACGCGCTTTCAGGGCACCCAGCTTCGCTTGGCAGTACTTAATCAGAGTTTCCTTAAGCGGTTAAAGGCCTTCACGCCGTCGCAACGTGGGCCAGCGTTTTCTGCAATGACGCCTCGTCGCCAACCGTCAGGCACGTTTTCGAGCGGTCGATCTGCCGCATCAGTCCCCACAGAACTTTTCCCGGGCCAACTTCCACAAACAAGCTCGCGCCCTTGTCGATCAGGAGCCGCACCGACGGCTCCCATCGCACCGCGCCCGTGACCTGCCGAATCAGAGCATCGCGCGCAGCTTCGGCGGACGTGACCACCGCGGCGTCGACGTTGCAAACGACCGGACATACGGGATCCTGAAAATTCAAGGCCGCCAAATCAGCCGCCAGACGGTCCTGTGCCGGCTGCATCAGCGCGCAATGGAAAGGTGCGCTGACAGGAAGGCTCACGGCCTTCTTCGCTCCACGTTCGGTCGCCAGCTGGATGGCGCGCCCGACCGCCGCCGTGTTTCCCGAGATCACAATCTGCTCTGGCGAATTAATGTTCGCGGCCTGGCAGACTTCGCCTTGCGCCGCATCGCGGGCAACTTCGACGACTTTCTCCAGAGGCATCCCCAGAATCGCCGCCATCGCCCCCACACCCACCGGCACCGCTTCCTGCATATACTTGCCACGATTACGGACGGTCCACACCGCGTCAGCAAACGTCAAAGTACCTGCCGCAACATGCGCCGAATATTCGCCGAGACTGTGTCCAGCGACAAAATCGGGTCGCAACCCTTTTTCCTGAAGCACGCGCCACGCCGCGGTCGACGCCGTCAGAATCGCCGGCTGCGTGATTTCAGTGAGCTTCAATTTTTCTTCGGGACCTTCAAAGCAAAGCTGCGACAACTTGTACCCGAGCGCCTCGTCAGCTTCTTCGAAAGTTCGACGAGCGACTTCGTAGTGGTCGGCAAGTTCCTTGCCCATCCCCACAGCTTGAGACCCCTGGCCGGGAAAGAGGAACGCAATGCGAGAAGAACTGGTTGTCATAGTCAAGAAATGGGAGGTTAAAAAATGCTAGGTTGAAAAAGTGCGGACTAAATAAGCTTAGAGGTCAGATTGCAGAAGTAAAAAGATGCCGTGTGATTCTAACCTCTGCAATCTGACCTCTAACCTCTGACCTCAGTCCGTCACTTCCGCCAACGGCCGGAGCGCTGCCAACTCCCGCTCAATCGTTTCGTTTACTTTTCCTTCCGCGAATTCTGATGCGACACGCAGTGCGTTCTTGATCGCATTGGCGTTCGAAGACCCGTGCGTGATGATGCACACGCCCTTGATCCCGAGCAACGGCGCGCCGCCATACTCCGTGTGATCCAGGCGCTTCTTGAAATCGGAGAACGCATTGCGCGACAGATATGCCCCGACCTGCGAAGTGATCGTTGACTTCAGAGTTTCTTTCAGAACAGCGCGCACCAGGCGCGCGACGCCCTCCGACGTCTTCAACGCTACATTGCCGACAAATCCGTCGGCCACGATCACGTCGACGTGACCGTTGTACAAATCGCGGCCTTCGACGTTTCCGATGAAGTTGATGGAAAGGCGCTTCAGAAGCTGAAAGGCTTCGCGGGTGAGATCGTTGCCCTTGCCTTCTTCTTCGCCAATCGAAAGCAGTCCCACTCGAGGATGTTTCATCCCGAAGATTGAGCGGCAATAAATATCGCCCATGATGGCGAACTGTTCGAGATTAACGGCAGTGCAATCGACATTTGCGCCAACGTCCAGCAAAACCGCTGCTGTGTTGTTCACCGTTGGGAATGCAGCCGCCAACGCCGGACGATCAACACCCGGGAGCGCACCCAGAACCACCTTGGCCGCAGCCATCGCGGCGCCGGTATTGCCGGCCGTGACAAAGCCCACAGCGTGGCCTTCGCGCACCAGTCGCAGTCCGACACGGATCGACGAATCACGCTTGGCGCGAATCGCATCCACCTTGTCTTCCATGGTGATGACTTCGCTCGCCTGTACGACTTCAATCGGCAGTCGCGACGCGCCCGGATACCGCGCCAGGTCTGCTTTCAGTCGCGTCTCCGGCCCGATTAAAAGAATGCGCGTGCCGTGATGGCGCGCCGCCTGCAAAGCGCCTTCGATCTCAGGCTTCGGCGCCTTGTCGGACCCCATCGCATCGAGCGCGATTACGCTAGGCATGGAAGATCAGGATGGAAATTACGACTTCTCTTCAACCGCCAGCACTTCGCGCCCCTTGTAGGTCCCACACTTCGGGCAAGCGCGATGCGGCATCTTCCGCTCGTGGCAGTTCGGACACTCCGACAACGAGTGCTTGGAAAGCGAGTCATGGGCACGCCGTGTTGCCGTGCGCTTCTGCGAATGTCTTCGTTTTGGATTAGGCATGTTTTTTAGTCGCCAGCTCTCAGTTCTCAGCTCTCAGACAAACCGCGTTTCTGAGAACTGGGAACTAAGAACTGAGAACTCTCCTTTACTGATTCAACTTATCTCGAATTCCCTTCAGAGCCGCCCAGCGCGGATCCTCAACTTCGTCCACACAGTCGCACTGAGTTTCGTTCAAATTCTTGCCGCAGTGCGGACACAAACCTTTGCAATCCTCGCGGCAAATGGACTTCAACGGCAACGCCAGCAGTACTTGTTCGCGGAGAGTGTCTTCGAGCAACAACCCCGTGCCTTCGTAATACCCGATCTCGGCCTCGGCATCAGTCACCGACAACTCAGCGTGTCCAGAATCAATGCCCAGCGGCCGGTACAGCAGATCGAAACTGCGATCGACCGGATGCACCACCGGATCCAGACAACGCGCGCAAGCCACTTCGACGCTCGTATCGAGCTTGCCCTTGATCCGTATGTCCTGCACGACCTGGTGCTTGCCGTGTTGCTCTTCGACCAGATCCGCCCGGCCCTCGGTTCGCAACGGCGAGAGTTGCCGAACATCCTCACCGAGATCTATCACGCCCGGGCCATACTCCTCCCGGAAATCGATCGGATGAATCTCCAGATCCTTTAGTTCGATGAACATTGGAACGTGGAACCTCCGCCGCCCCCAATCAAATTACCGCAAAGGCCTGCGGAAGTGCACAGAGAGACGAAAGTCCCTCAGGGAGCAATAAGCAAGCATAAAGGGCTGAAAACGCGGTGTCAAGGAAGGGGCACATCTTTTTGCCTAGGGAAGTGCTAGACTATTCCTATGCCAACCCTATACGTAGAAAATGTCCCCAAAGACCTCTACGAGGCTCTGCGCGCCCGCGCCCGTAAGAACCGCAGTTCCATCGCTAAAGAGGTCATCGATTTGCTGAAAGAGACTGTGCCCACAGCTTTGGAGCTTAAGCGGCGTCGCCAGCTTCTTGAAGACCTGGCGGAGATCCGCGCCCACGTCCCCCTGTCACGCGGTCCGTTTTCTTCGACCGAAGAGATGATCCGTGAGGACCGCGAGCGTTGAAGACGTTCGTTGTGGACGCTAGCGTCGGCGCGAAGTGGGCATCCCCTCAGATTATCGAATCGCTCGCGGATCGTGCCGACAGCTTTCTCGAAGCGTATATGGATGGCTCGGTAGAGATTCTGGTCCCAGACCTATTTTGGATCGAGATCGGAAGCTTTCTTTGGAAAGCGGCGAAGCGTGGCCAGATTCCCGCTGCTCTAGCTAGGGGCGCATTAGACGCAATGCTGAACCGCCCCTTTCGGACGCTGCCAAGCCGGTCTGTCTTGCCCGAAGCTCTCAAAATCGCCTCCGATTTTGATCGAACGATCTACGACAGCATCTACGTCGCCATGGCCATTGCCACCAAAACCGAACTCATAACTGCCGACGAACGGCTGGTCAATACTCTTGGCAGCCGTTTCCCAGTCCGCTGGCTCGGAGTTTTCCAATAACATCTTCGCGGTCGAATTTGCACCGTGGTCATCTGCGCTCTCCGAACTCCCTACGCTATACTAATGCCCTGTGGCGATGGAGTTCGCCGTATAACCGCCCTTTCGGCTGATAACTCCTACAGAACTCTTGCAGGAGGACTCCGCCTTGACCCATCTCCCCACCTATCTCTCCAACTACATCTGGATCGCCCTCGGCGCCATCGTCGGCGCCAGCACCCGTTATTTCCTGAGCGTGCTGATCGCCCGCGACTTTGCATCCGCCTTCCCCTACGGCACTTTGCTGATTAATATCACCGGCAGCCTTATCCTCGGATTCTTTCTCGTCTTTTCCACCGAACGCGCACTCCTTGATCCGAAGTGGCGTTTGCTGGTTGCGGTGGGCTTCTGCGGTTCCTACACCACGTTTTCAAGCTATGCGTTCGAGAGCTTCGCTTTGATGGAACAAGGGCAGTGGTTGCTCAGCGGGCTCAATATTGTGGGTAGCAACGCGCTTTGCCTCGCGGCCGTCTTGGGTGGCGCGGCCCTCGCTCGCGCACTCTAGAAGTAGAACTGTAGAAGTAGAATAGGAGACGCAAGAATGGCAGAAGGTGTCGTTATGGCCGTTCAAGTCACGATTTATCTCACCGAAGGCGATTCCTGGCATCATCGTCCGCTGCACCTGGAAATCCTGAAATATCTACGGGAAGAGAATGTCTTTGGCGCCGTCGCCCTCCACGCGGTCGCTGGCTTCCTCGGCCGCGGCAAGGTCCGCACCGCACACCTGGTCGAGGCTGGAGGCGATTTGCCTGTTGTGATTTCCTTTGTCGACACCGACGAACACGTAAGCCGAGCCTTGCCCAAACTCCGCGAAATGGCCGCGCACCGTCTCATCGTGCGGGAGAACGTCGTCATCGAGCAGGGCAGTTTGGACTGATCTACTTCATCCCCAACGCTTTCATCCCCAATGCTCGCAGCACCCCGTCGTCCGGCACAGCCTTCCCATCTTTTTTCACCACCACGCCAAACGATCCCGAATAGTCCCACATCGTCCATCCGATGCCGTTCTTTTCGAATGCGGTCCGTGCGTCGTGCAGCCATGCCGCCCGATCCGCCGGATCGCTGTAATCCCGAAATACGCCGAACTCGTTGCACACTAGAGGCACTCCTCGCCGCCGCGCCCACTCTCCTGCCTGCTTAACTTCCGCCTCAATGCGCGCCGCGTCCCAGCGATCGTACCCATAGCGGATCACGTGCAGCCGATCCACTTCGTCCGGTACCAGCGCCGCCGCGCGTTCCGTCGACTCCACATTCGACGGATATCTCAAACCGCGCAGCCAATGAAAGTAGTAGGCACTCCATGTCGCACCCTGATGTGTGAAGACGTGCGGCTCGTAAAAATGAAAGTTGTAGATGATGTTCGCATCGTGCAGCGGCTCTTGAAAAATCAGGTCATCGTCGTCCGACCAGCGCGCCCCCGCCGCGATAATCGTAAGCTCCGGAGCGCCTTCGCGAATTGCCGCCGCCAGTTTCGTCTGCACCCCCATCCAACGATAAGGATCGTAGAATTCCGGCTCATTCATCACTTCCAGAAACACCCGGTCCGCATCCCAGCTCGAATAATGCGCCGCCAGCGCCCGCCAGAAATCGGCAAAGCGCTCGACGTAGTCGTCATCTTTCGCCAGTCGCGCTTTAAGGTCGCCCTCAGGATGCATGTCGATCACAACCGCCAGGCCATGATCGAGAATCATCTTCACTGCCGCATCGAGAGAGCCGAGATATTCCGCCGGAATCCTGTTGGGCTCGCGTGGATCGAACAAGTTGTTAGATGTACTGCCGGGCGGCGGTTGAGGATTCACGCTCAACCGCACATGGTCGAAACCCATCGACTTGATCAGCGCGATGTCCTCGGCCGTGGTCCAGGCCTGAAAGTGTTCCGCCGTGTAACCGCGCTTGTCATACACCTGCGCAAACCACTCGCTCGCGTTGATCCCTCGTTTCAATTTCGCGGCACGCGCGAAAGCCAAGGTGGAACTGCAGTGACATGGATTGAAAGCGGACCCGCTGCCGCCGGCTACTCCCGTCTGTGCCACTGAATTCAGAGCGAGCGCGCCAAACAGGAAGAGAAACATAAAGGCGCTTTTCATTTTTCGAAACAAACCTCGCATCATCAGAATTTTCCTGCTCATCACTCCTCCGCACCGCAGTCCTCGACGTTGTTACACTGGAAGGCGACAGACTAGCTCATGCTCCCCTGCCAGCGCCATCTCTTCGATATTCCCAACGACGTCGCCTACCTGAACTGTGCCTACATGTCTCCCCTGATGAAACCCGCGCAGGAGGCTGGGAATACCGGGCTGGCGCGCAAAACCCATCCGTGGGAAATAACGTCGGACAAGTTCTTTACCGGAGCCGAGGAATTTCGCTCGACGGCCGCACATTTTTTCAATTCCTCCGCGGACTGCATCGCCATTGTGCCCTCGGCCAGCTACGGCATCGCCTCGGCCGCGCACAATTTGCCGCTAAAGCGCGGAGACAGCGTTCTCGTTCTAGCCGAGCAGTTTCCCTCCAACTACTATTCCTGGCAAAGGCTGGCCGATGATCGCGGCGCGCGGCTGAAAGTCGTCCCCTGGCCCGAAGACCATGACTGGACCGCAGCCGTTCTCCATGCGCTGACCGCCGACGTGGCCATCGCCGCCCTCCCAAATGTCCACTGGACAAGCGGCGGGCTGCTCGATCTCGTCCGCATCGGCGAGGCTTGTCGCAAGCTCGGTGCTGCGCTGGCCCTCGATCTGACGCAGTCCCTCGGCGCACTTCCTTTTAGCGTGCAGGATGTCCAACCCGATTTCGCCGTTGCCGCGAACTACAAGTGGCTGCTTGGTCCCTACTCGGTTGGCCTGCTTTACGTTGCGCCAAAGTGGCATCAGGGCGTGGCCATCGAAGAGAACTGGATTGTCCGCGAGAACGCCCGCGATTTCGCGAGCCTGATTCTATACACGCCCGAGTACGAAGCAGGCGCTCGCCGTTTCGACATGGGCGAACGTTCGAACTTCGCGCTCCTCCCCGCTGCCGAGCGCGCCCTGGAGCAATTGCTGGAATGGAAAATCGATCAGGTTTCGAACACTCTGGGCGCTTACAATCGCGCACTCGCCGCGGCCGCCGCCGAACTAGGCCTTACATCTCCGCCCGAAGAATTGCGCGCCCCGCACTATCTATGTCTGCGCCGGGAGTCAGTCATCCCCCGGGAGTTGCCAGAAATGCTGGCTCGCGAAAAGGTCTTCGTCAGCGTGCGCGGCAGTTCGATTCGGGTGTCTCCGCACCTCCACAATTCGCAGCTCGATGCCGAACGGCTGATCTCCTGCCTCAAGCAGACCATCGGCGTCACCCGCTGACTGGAACTGGATTTTGTGGTGTCGCCTGGGCACACAAGCGCCCGCCAGATGACCAAAGGGCTAGAACGGCCCGACGATACTTTCGGCAGCTTTTCCGTCATTGCCCGCCTCGCTAAAGTGTTTTCAACCCGGCGTCTGATCGCTCCGGGGCCTGGGGGCAGCCTGCGACTAAATCTCATCCAATGGTTCGGGCAACACGCCCTTTCGTTCACCCTGATCCTGGCCTACGTACCATTGATTGCGACGGTTGTAACCACCGTCGTCAGCCTGATTCTGGCCCGGGCCACGCTGCGCTATACGGAATCGAGTGATCGCAGTTTAGCGCTGGCACGCGAGCAGTTCGAGCGCGAATGGGCTCCGGAACTCCACATCAAACTGGAACGGACATCCTCGCGCGACGCCAGAATTATGGCCACGAACCTGGCCAAGATTTCCGTACTCATGCAGATGGTGCAATTACGCAAGCTGTCGATGGCGGTTCCGTCGCTGCGCTACTTCCTCAACGAGCCGCTCGTCGGAGGTATGACTTGGAGCGAGGACCTGGGCAAGCGTTTCTTCGGCTGCACCGGCGACGACTACGAGGGGCAGGTTGCTGTATCGCTCACCTTTTATGCCGCTGGCCGAATGTACCGTACGGATTGGTTCCGCTTCCAGGTCCAGGTCCACAACGGCTCGCTGCAAAAACTCGAGCCCGTCAACATCGCCGCGCGCCGCGTGCGGGTGCTCGAGAGTCGCAAAGGCGTCCACAGTACTCCGCCCGAAATGGTCAGAGATGTGGTCATGGAGACGGTCAAGACGAAGACCGGAGAACACGCGAAAGCCGCAGCCGCCTCGCAAGGAAGTTAAAACTGAGGCTGAAGGTGAAACCTACTTCAGTGCCGCCGTCTTGCGCTGCGCAAGAGATGAAGCTTCGCTTGACGGGTTGTCCTTCGTGATCTCAGCGTAGATCTTCTTCGCCTCGGCCGAATTCTGTTGCGACTGGTAGTAGTCGGCGAGTTCGAACTGAGCCGCCGCCTTGCTGACGACGATTGTTGGCTTGGCGATGAGTTGCTTATAGAGATCGACCGCCTGCGAACCCTTGTTTTCGCTGCGATAGACCGATGCCAGTGCAAACTTACCCAACGACGCCAGATCCCCATTCGAGGAGTTTGCAGCCTCTTGCAGGCTGCGCTCCGCCGCGGCATTGTCGTTAAGTTGCGCCGAAGCCAATCCTACGAAATAGCGCGCCATATCCGCGGTCTTGGTGTGCGGATACTTATCGACAATGGCCTGAAACTGTTTGCGGGCTTCGGTGCCGCGCTCTTGTGGAGAAGCAAAGCTGTCTTGCCCAGGCTGCGCGGGCACGCCAGCCGGACGCACTGGTGTCTCAAGCGTGCGGACCGCGGTCGAAAGCTCGCCGCTAGCCTTTTCGTCCTGGGCGTCGATGTAATACCATCCGCCAAATCCAACCGCCGCGAGAACGACGAGCGCAACGGCCGCCGCAATGACTTTGGACTTGTGTTCGACCGTCCAATGGGCCGCGGTGCCAGCCGCCTCGAATGTGACCTGGCTGAAGCGGTCGGTTTTCAGTTGATGCCGGGTTTCTGCGCGCACGGATTCCTTCTTCGCCTAAAGGTAGGATGACAATTGTTTAGTTTAACAGGCGCGTTTCCGGAGCGTCAAAGCGGGAACTGGGCGAACCGATGTCTCACAAACCCGATGTTCATCGGTCACAGCATCCATCGACCCGACTGTGGCAGAACTATGAATTGCATCCCGACCATCTCTGACGCCGAGGCCGGAGTGTCCCGAACGGACAACCCCTGATGCCGAGGTCGCAATGTCCCGGGGCACCTGACCTCGAAGGCGTAATGTCCCGGAGGGACAACCGACAATAGCCCGGCGCTTCAGCGCCGGGTCCAGAGCAAGAAGAAGCAAGCCCCGGAGGGGCGACTGAACCCCATGTCCCACACCTACATCTCCGAACTCGTTCACTGCGTATTCTCCACCAAGGGCCGCCGAGGTTTGATCCCCTCATCGAAACAATCCGATCTCTGGTCCTATCTCGGCGGAATTGCCCGCAAAAACGGCTTCAAGGCACTTGCCGTGGGCGGTACCGACAATCACATACGCCTGCTTCTGTCTCTGCCTGCAACCATGCCGCTGGCAAAGGCGGTGCAACTGCTCAAAGGTGGATCCTCCAAATGGATGAACGATTCGGGAACGAACGCCTTTGCATGGCAAGCAGGATACGGCGCATTTTCCGTGGGCATCTCGCAACAGGCCGACACAATTTCCTACATCTGTTCCCAGGCTGAACATCATCACAAACGAGGATTTGAAGAAGAGTTCCTGGCTTTTCTCAAGAAGCACGGAATCGAATACGACCCGGCGTATGTCTGGGGTTAGTTTCAGCCGTCCCTCCGGGACGGCGTCGGTTGCCTCGATGTTGTCCCGGCGCTGAAGCGGCCGGGCTATTCTCAGTCGCCCCTTCGGGGCTTTCACCCATTCATTTCGGATCCGTCCGATAACTCCAAAACCCATCCATCTTTTCCTGCAAAACGTGAAACGAACCTTGCTCGATCTCCGGAACCGTCCCCGTCCCCGCATCCTCCCGCACCGCATCTTCAATCAACCGATGCATCGGCGCCAGTTCGCACACCGGATCGGTCGCGCCCGCATCGCCCGTTAGCAAAAATGCCTGGCAACGGCATCCGCCAAAATCTTCTTTGCGGCGGTCGCACGAACGACAAGGTTCTGGCATCCACTCTTCCCCGCGAAATTTACGGAATGCGGCCGAGTACTGCCAGATCCAATCGAGCCCGTGCTCGCGAACGTTGTCGAAGCTCAACCCCGGGATAACGCCTGCGGCGTGGCACGGTAGCGCGCGGCCCGCGGGATCGATCAGTACAAGCTGGCGTCCCCAGCCTCCCATGCACGCTTTCGGGAAGCGGGCGTGGTAATCGGGGATCACCATGTCGATACGAATCTTACCGCGCACGCGCTCCTCGGCAGTTTTCACCACCGCAACCGCGCGATCCAGTTGCGCGCGCGTCGGCAGCAATGCCGATCGGTTCTTGAGCGCCCAGCCGTAGTATTGCGCGTGCGCGATTTCCATGCGGTCCGGATGCAGCGCTTCGAGCGCTCCGATCATTGCTTCCAGGTGATTGATGTTCTGCCGATGGACGACGAGGTTGGTGGTGAATGCAATCCGATGTTCACGAATCCATCCCGCCACTTCAAGCTTGTGGGCGTGAGCACGCGTGCCCGCGATCCAGTTGGCTTCGGTTTCGCTCGAATCCTGGAAGCTGAGTTGGATGTGGTCGAGTCCCGCATCGACCAGCCCCGCTAGGCGCTCGCGCGTCAGACCGATGCCTGACGTGATCAGGTTGGTATAGAGCCGCGTCTCGCGCGCTCCCGCAATCAATTCCGTTAGGTCCGGCCGCGCCAGCGGCTCGCCCCCGGTGAGGTGGAGATGGAGAACTCCGAGCGCCGCCGCCTCGCTAAAAACCCGCAGCCAGTCGGAGGTCGCGAGTTCCTCCTGGCGCGAAGTCAGCTCCAGCGGATTCGAGCAGTACACGCAATGCAGCGGACAGCGATGCGTGACCTCGGCAATCAGTGCCAGCGGATGCGACATCAGAACTTCATTTTTTCACATATCCTCACTCCAAGCTCACTGGTTCGAGATGGTCGCCGTGGTTCCGTCAAATTTCGTGAGGTTCACCGTGAACTTCTCGTTATATGTCGACGCTTTGTCCTGGAGGATGCTCAGCGCCAGCGCCTCCCCCAGAATGAGTGACTCGTCGCTGTCGCTCCGGTAGTGGATGCCGGGATGGATCCCGTGGCCGAAGGTAACGTTGTGGCCGAGTTTGTTGAGCTCTCCCTGGATGGTCAGCGGGCTGTCCGTGTAAGGCGTTAGTGCGGTGCCGCTGGCGGTCGATACCATGGGGTTCGGGATCACAAAATTTCCGTCGAAGAAAAACTTCAGAACCGTGATGCAGGCTCCGCCTACGGTGCCATGTCCGGTAGGGTAAGAGGGATGCGTTGGCGCGCCTTCGGGGAAGGCTTGGGGCAAGAGGTAACTACCGTGGGACTTGAAGATGTTCGTCAGAGCCTTGGAGTTCATCATGTCTGAACTCAGGGTGACATCGGTATGCCCGCCCTGGCCAGTCCTGATCAGGTGAGCGATCGCTCCAGGCACTTCGGGCCTCGCGCGGCGGTGGACGAACCACTTCTGGAACCAGACGGCTTGCAGAGCGCGGCTCGCAACTTCTCCCACTGTGGCCGCGAAGTCAGGGGGACCGAAGGTTCCGAACCCGGCTTGCGTGGACGAAGTGGCGTATGGGTTACCAGGATTGACCGGAGCGCCGATGGATTGCAGCACCAGGAGCGCGACGAAATAGGCCTGGTAGAGAACGTCGACATGCGTCCAGGCAGCCAGGTCGCGACCGTTGCGGACGTGACGGAAAACGGAATCGAAAGCCACCGCATCGCCGGTACTGCCGCCGTTCTGGATCAAAACGTAGGAGTTGAAGTCGGTCAGGTAGTCGACGCCTCTTAGGAACGTTTGGAATCGCTGCGCGATCGGCTGAACTCCGAGGTATGTGGGTAGAGCCATGAATTGAGAAACATACGGCCCAATAGTCTCGCCAGCGAAACTGCCACGGAATAATTCGTTGGTTGTGACCTGTCCACTTGAATTTCTCGGCCCGGCGTAACCGGAGAGGGCGTTCAGTTCCGCCGCTGCCTGGTTGGCCAGAGAATTTCCGGAGTAAGCCGAGAACCCAATGTCGCGGAGCAGGGCGGCCCAGTACATCTCCACCATCTCCGCCGCTAACTGAGAACTGGCCATGGCCGGCGCCGCGTCGACGGTAAGGTTGTGGCCGTCGGTGCCTTCGAGGTCGAAGGCGAGTCCGCCTTGTGGGTTAGTGAGCGTGCGACTTCCCCCAAGGGGGATGGCGGCGAAGTCGGATGGGTTTCCGGTGGTCAGGGCATTAATAAGAGCTGCGTAGGCGTTCAGATCGACTCGCCCATAATTATCGTGCGGCAGGCATTTGCTGAAGCTCGCGCCCTTGTCGGCGTAGAGATACTCATCGTTATTCGCGGGGTGAGCGACGAGCGGCAGGTTGTGCTGCGTGGTGGCCTGGTTGACGCGGAGGTTAAAGGACGCGTCGGCGCGGGCCTGGTCGGGGAGCGGGCCGATTTCGTCCGCGCGAGCTTCTCCGGACTTGCCGGCGACGGCGGGCTCGAGCGTGACGATGCTCCCCACGGTCATGGCCGCGGCCGCTGCGCCGCCCAGGCTGCCCAGGAAACTACGGCGGCTGGAAGATTTCGGAGTCTGGTCTTGGTTTCTGATCGCATCCTGTTCCCTGATCGCGGTTGAAGGTTCCAGCTGAGAGAGTTCATGGGCAGAGAGCTTCATGGGTCTTTCTCCAGTCATTCCAAATTTTTTTGAGGAAGGAGAAGCAGCGCGGCGCGCGAATTGCGGGGCATCTTAGTAACGCTTCGGACCGAAGTCAATAGAAATATATGTGTCCAGGGAGTGGATAGTGCCAGGATGGGAAGGTACTGCGACTGGTTGGGAGCGAAACGAGGCGTCCAGACGCAACAATGCCCGTGACTCTTTAGAATCACGGGCATCTTGTTAGAACTTAGAGAGCGTCGTTACTTAGATTGCAGTAACGTTCTCCGCTTGCCAGCCTTTCGGGCCCTTGGTCACGTCGAACTGCACGGTTTGGCCTTCTTGCAGGCTCTTGAAGCCGCCAGCTTGAATAGCGGAGAAATGCACGAAAACGTCTTCGCCATTCTGACGGCTGATGAAGCCGTAGCCCTTGGCGTCGTTAAACCACTTCACTGTTCCTTGTTCTGCCATTGATGTTCCTTTTTCTTGTTTCTTGAAATGTGCTGAGAAGATTCGCTGCGGTGAAGGGGGTGACGCTGGTTGGCGGTACCGGCCTGCAACTGACTGCGGGTCTAACTTAGCGACTTCTAGTGTAGCACGGCTAGTGGAAAAACGCTCCGAATATTGTGCGGTCAGATTCGAACCATTCACAACATCTTTTCAATTAATTGTTAATTAGTCGTTAAATCATTGTGGCACAATGATTTAAAATCGCTGGATCGCTGGAGCCCCGGCAGGTTAAGCCGCCTGCTCCAGCCTTGGACTCCTTGATGATCGCTTTCCTCACCCTCGAATTGCGGATCGAAGCCGCTCAGTCGCTCAAAGACAAGCGCCAGGTGACGCGCAGCCTCAAAGACCGCCTGCGCTCGTCGTTCAATGTCGCGGTCGCCGAGCTCGATCCGGGACCGCTTTGGAATCAGGCCACGATTGGAGTGGTCAGCGTGTCGCACTCGCGCGATTATCTTGACGGTCTGATGAAAAACGTTGAGCGCGCGGCCATGCGTATCGCCAACAACACTGGCGCGGAAGTTACCGACTCGTTTGTCGATTTCTTGTGACGCAGCGTGGTTTGTGAGCTATCAGCCGCCGGTAGCTCATAATTCATAGCCCATAGCTCATAACTCCGGCCGTAGCTCGGAGCCTACTTTCTGATATTCTTACGAGTTTTCCCTTGATTCGAGGTGTTCCTTGGAGAACCGCGGACGGAAATACCATCGTGGACGACTGAGTGAGGCCATCCGCGAGGAGATTGAGACCATCCTCGAAGGCGAACTCGCCGATCCTCGAATTGGACTGGCGAGCGTCACCGCCGTCTTAATGGCGCAGGACGCGCGCTCGGCCCGCATTATGGTCACCGTGGCCGGAGATGACACAGAGGCCGAACGCACCCTCGAAGGGCTGACCGCTGCCAAGAACTACGTCCGGCACGAACTCGCCGAAAGATTGCGCCTGCGGAAGCCTCCGGAGCTTTACTTCCAGATCGATCGCGCCGATCAGATGGAAAGCCGCGTGGACGAGTTACTCACGCGCGAGAAGAAGCGCAGAAAGAAAGGCACACAGCCGAGCCCTGAAAAGTAGTTCTCAGTTCTCAGTTCCCAGTTCTCAGTTCTCAGTCGAGCCCAAACGGGTTGCTTTTACTAAGAACTGAGAACTCGGGTTAGGTTTTACTGAGAACTGAGAACTGGGAACTGGGAACTGGGAACTACCAAATCATGCTTGACCGCGTTCTACAGGAAATTCGGACGCGGCGTCGCATCGTCGTGACGTCGCACGCCCGGCCTGACGGAGATGGCATCGGCTCCGCGCTCGCCTGCGGTCAGATTCTGCGCGTGATGGGCAAAGATGCGGACGTTGTCATGCACGATGGCGTCCCGCGCATTTATCAGAATCTTCCCTTTGCCGACCGCGTCATTCAGTCCGATACCGTCCCCGAGAATGATGCCGTCATTCTGCTTGAATGTGACAGCACGCGACGGGCGCAGCTCGATGGGCTGGAGCGGTCCTTCCTCATCAATATCGATCACCACGCCAGCGGCCGGCATTTCGCGCACATCAATTGGATCGATTCCTCGGTCATGGCGACCGCAGAGCTGGTGTACCGGCTGGCGCGCCTCGCATGTGTCCCGGTAGATCGCGACATTGCGACCTGTCTCTATACGGCGCTGATGACCGACACCGGATCATTCATGTTCGAAGGCACAAACGAGCATACTTTTACGGTCGCGCGCGAACTTGTGCTGGCTGGAGCGGATCCAGCGCGCTGTGCGCGCCCTATTTATTTCGGGCATTCGACCGCCAAACTCCGCCTGCTCGGAGCGGCGCTTTCTAATCTCCATCGCCGGGGAGCGCTCGCCTGGATCTGGGTTACGCAGGAACAGATGCGAGACTTCGGCGCGCGCGAAGAAGACTGCGAGGGCCTCGTCAACTACGCGCTCTCCATTGCGGATGTACAAGTCGCCTGTTTTTTTCGTGAACTCCCAGATGGCCGCTATCGCATCAGCCTCCGCAGCAAAGGCGAAGTGAGTGTCTCGACCGTGGCCGAGCATTTCGGCGGTGGCGGACATAAATGCGCCAGCGGGTGTTCGGTCGATGGACCCTTGCAAGCCGCAGTCGAACGAATCGTGGATCGAATTGTTGATCAGCTGCGGACGGAAGGCGTGGCGCTGGATGCCAACTGATTTCGATTGGGATTCTTGAATGAATGGACCGCCGGCAAATCCGCGGACGCGCGCCGACGTCTGGCTGTTGCTGGCCTTCTGTGGTTTCCTCTTCTTTTATGGCCTCGGTGCGTTCGGATTGCTCGGCGCTGACGAACCTCGTTACGCGCAGGTCGCTCGCGAAATGCTAGAGCGCTCCGATTGGGTCACACCCACGCTCCTGGGCAAGCCGTGGCTCGAAAAGCCGGTGCTCTACTACTGGGAGGCCATGCTGTCGTTTCGTGCCGGAGGTGTTTCCGACTGGGCCGCCAGAGCCCCCTCCGCTGTCGATGCCGCCATACTCATCGTCGCGGTCTATTTCTTTCTGCGCCGGTTTCGTCCAGGCAGCGAACTTGATGGCGCATTGATCGCCGCCAGTTGCGCCGGTGTAGTCGGATTTGCCCGCGCTGCCGCCACCGATATGCCGCTGGCCGCTGGCTTCTCCATCGCGTTGCTCGCCTGGTATGCGTGGCGCGAAAGCGGTTCGCGAATCTATCTGGCTGCGTTTTACGTTTTTTTGGCCCTCGCAACTCTCGCCAAGGGGCCGGTTGCCCCCGCTTTATCGGGAGTGATCATTCTCCTGTTCATCGCGCTCAAGCGAGATTGGCGGGCGATTCTCGGCACGCTGTGGATTCCGGGCATTCTGCTTTATTTCCTGGTCATGTTGCCCTGGTATGTTGCAGTCCAGTTGCGCAATCCTGAGTTTTTTCGGGTTTTCATCCTGGAACATAATCTCGCGCGGTTCTCCCAGGACGCTTATCACCATCGCCAGCCTTTCTGGTTTTATCTGCCGGTGTTCTTACTTGCGATGATGCCCTGGGCGGTCGTTTTCATCGCAGTCGTCGTCGAACGTGTGCGGTTGATCTGGTCTGAGGGTAAAGAATCCTACTCTGCCGCCGAGGACTCCTGGTCGCTGTTCCTGCTGATCTGGACCTTTGTGCCAGTGCTGTTTTTCAGCGCGTCGCAGTCAAAACTACCGGGATACATCTTGCCTGCGGTTCCAGCGGGCGCGCTGTTAGTCGCAGACTATCTATCGAGCCGTCGCGCCGGCCCTCGCGACGAAAATCGTGCCAACGAACACCGCGGCTTTTCCTTGCTTTTCGGCGCAGCTCACGGAATCCTCTGTGGACTGCTGCTTTTTGGTGCGATATCCGCTCCTTCAATTGTCTTGAATCATCGGCTGCTGTGGGGAACGGGAACTTGCGTCGCGGCTGCGGTTGGCCTTGTGTTTGCCCTCGGCATGGCCGCTGCCTTGCTGTCGCGCTTGGGCCTTCGGTTGCTTCGCCCGGCAACGATGCTGGCTGTGGTAGTGAGCGTCGGCATCGTGATTCGTTTCGCCGGACCGGCGATCGACGACGCCCAGTCGGCGCGCCCAGTTGCCGAGAGTATTCTGAGTTTTTCCCATGAACCGGTTCCGATCGCGGTCTACCACCTGAATCGTTTGAAGGAATACGGCCTGGAATTTTATTTAAATCGTGCGGCCGAGTCCTACGAAAATGGGCCGATTCCGCAGGAAGCTCATGTGGTGGTCGCGCCCCAGAATGCGCAGGCCCAGGTTGCCGAAATGGTTCCCGGCCGCCGGGTATCATATCTAACGACCATCGCAGCTCAGAAGGTGGATTTGTATTGGGTAGGAAAGTAAAAAGAAAGGTCTCAGGTGTCAGGTCTCAGCTGTCAGGAACCCCGCTAGGCCGCTCTAGAGTTGTCCAGCCGCGGTTTTCCTGACACCTAACACCTAAGACCTGAGACCTGTTTCTTATGGAGATTCTCGATCTACGACACTTCACCTCCGCCGATCTTCGTCCTCTGCTGGACGATGAGATCGCCATGTGGGGGCGCTTGCTGTCGTGGGACTACGCAACTTCCGCCGAGATGATCCTGCGCTACATGGATGCAAAGATTCTCCCAGGCTACGCTGCCATCGAGCGCGGCAGCATCTTCGGCTACTCGTTTTTTGTCTACGAGCAAAACAAGGGAGTGGTTGGCGATTTGTTTGTCCGCGACAACGGGCAGAGTCCGGGGCAGAGTTCCGGCCGAAGTCCCGATCGACACGAGGTTGAAGAGAAGCTGTTGACGCACGTCATCGAGACTCTGCAACAGTCTCCCGGAATCCATCGCGTTGAGGCGCAATTATTGGCCCATAACACGGGAGAAGTCTCGCGGCCTTTTCTACAGCAGGGGTTCAGTCGCCATCCACGCGTGTTCATGAAGTACGAAATCGGTGAGCATGCGCCGGAAAATACGCCCCCGATTCCTCTCGAGTTTGAGATTCGTCCGTGGTCTGAGCAGGAGTATCAGTCGGCTGCCGCCTTGATTACCGCCGCCTATCGAGGACATGTCGATTCCGAAATCAACGATCAGTACCGGACGCTCACCGGATCGCTGCGCTTCCTCAATAATATTGTGCGTTTCCCAGGTTGCGGGACGTTCGATCCGCAGGCCTCGTTCTGTGTGTTCCAGCGCCGCACAGGGACGCTAGTCGGCTTGATCCTGTGCTCGCAAGTGCGTCCGGATGTAGGTCACATCACGCAGGTCTGCGTGCTCCCTGAATATCGGTCCGCTGGACTTGGCGAGGCCATGCTCGCGGCCACCACCAGGAAACTTCGCGGACGCGGCTTTCGATTCATTTCACTGACCGTCACCGAGGCCAACGACAGGGCCATCGCACTGTATCAGCGTATCGGGTTCGAGTCGGCGCGGGTCTTCGATGCCTTTGTTTGGGAGGGATAAGACTGCGGATCGAAGAAAAACGCCTCGACGAAAAAACACCTCTGCGTCATCCTTCCCCGTGACGACGCAGAGGATTTAAATGGAAACCAGAGTCTCGATGCAATACCGTCGCGAGCCACGGACCCTCCCGATTAAACCCAAGCACATCGCCGAGGGGGGCAGGCTTTGAGTTCAATTCAGGTTGGCTTCCACCCTGTAGAACGAAAACTGAGGGCAATCCCCTTCAGAAGACTGAGGAAAATTTGGAATTTCGTACCCGGCAAACCCTGATTCACTATGGGATGGAACCCTATCTAGCTGATGTAAAACATCTTATCGGCGCAGCAGATTCTTGGCGATAAAGAGCACGTTGGCCGGACGCTCCGCCAGTCGCCGCATAAAGTAGGGGTACCATTCGCTACCGAAGGGGATATAGACACGGACTCCCCAATCGTCTTTCACCAGGCTCTGCTGCAGATCACGCCGAATTCCGTGGAGCATCTGAAATTCAAAAGCATTGCGGGGAATATTTTCGCGGATGGCGAAGGCCTTAGCCTCCTTAATGATGGCCTCGTCATGCGTCGCCAGTCCGTGAAAGACGCCGCTCTTCATTAATACCTTCATCAGCTTGATGTAGTTGGCGTCGACTTCTGACTTCTGCTGGAAGGCGATGTCTTCTGCTTCTTTATAGGCGCCTTTGCACAGTCGTATGCGGATGCGCTCGGAGAGCAGCTTCTCAATGTCGGCCTCGGCGCTGCGCATGTAGGACTGGATCACCGCCCCGACGCACCCTTCGTTCCCCGGAACGCGATGGAGTTCGTGAACGAAGTCCAGGGTGCGGCGCGTGTAGGCAGAGCCTTCCATATCGACGCGAACGAAATTCTTCGGCGACATGCCGGCTGCTTTCGCCACCAGTCCGCGGACGATGTCGTAGGCCATCTTTTCATCGACGTCGAGGCCCATGTGCGTGAGCTTGAGGCTGACGTTGGCGTTCAATTTATTGACCGCAATCTGATCGAGCAGGTCGCGGTAAAGCTGGGCGCTGGCGCGGGCTTCGTCGGCGTTGGTGACATTCTCGCCGAGGTTGTCGATAGAGACGCCGGCTCCGAATTGATTGACCGTCCGAGCGGCCCGGATGGCGTCGGCAACCTCTTTGCCGGCGACAAAACGGGCGCTGGTGCGCTGGCCAAAGCTGGAACGTTCGGCAATTCCACGCAGGAAACGGCTTTCGGAGAGAGCGATGAAGAATGCTCTCAGCATGCGGTGCCTGATTTTCGCGGGTTTGGCCTGCCAGAAGCGATCATTTGATCTTGCGTGATCCTGCGCGGCATTACAGTATTTTTTACCACATTTTTTATGGACCGACGCCGTTTCAGCTGGCCTCGTGATTTCGCGTCGTGTTGACTAGTCATCTGACTAGTCGGCCAGCTTCAAGCCCAGCCCCACTGCTCGTGTAGAATAGCCGTTTGTATATGGACTTATCCGCCATTCAGCAGGCTCTGCGCGACCGCAATATTGACGCCTGGCTTTTCTACGATCACCACCATCGCGATCCGATTTCCTACCGCGTTCTCGGCCTGCCCGAAGGGCTCATGGTTACGCGGCGCTGGTACTACCTCATTCCCGCCAAGGGCGAACCGGTCAAGTTGGTCCATAAAATCGAGTCCGGGCATCTGGACACGTTGCCCGGGACGAAAGAACAGTACGCCAGCTGGCAGGAACTGTTTGATGGGTTGAAGCAGATGCTGGCGGCACACCGCGATGTGGCCATGCAGTACTCGCCGAACAACATCGTCTTTACCATTTCGATGGTCGACGCGGGCACGGCGGACATGATTCGCGGCCTCGGCAAGAATATTGTCAGCGCCGCCGATTTGATTGCACAGTTTGAAGCGACACTAAGCGCCGACCAGATCAAGTCGCACTTCGCTGCGCGCGATGTGATTGACGAGGTCACGGCCGAGGCTTTCAAGGAAATTGGAAAGCGAGTCCGAAGTGGTGGCGCTCGTGAGCATGAGATCCAGCAGTTTTTTATGGAGGCGTTCGCGCGCGAGAACATGGTGACCGACGATCCTCCCATTGTCGCGGTCAACGCCAATAGCGGGAATCCGCATTACGAGCCGAGTGCCGCCCGCCCGGTGCCGATTCGCGAAGGCGATTTTGTTCTGCTCGATGTTTGGGCGAAGAAGAATGCTCCGGGCGCGGTTTTTTACGACATCACGTGGGTGGGAGTCGTCGGCTCGGCCCCAACCGACCAGCAGCGGGAAATTTTCAAGCTTGTCCGCGAGGCGCGCGATCTGGGCGTGAAGACGGTGCAGGACGCAGTGAAGGCTGCGCGTCCCATCGCAGGATGGGAAGTGGATCACGCTGTCCGTGGACACATCAAGAAGGCCAAGTTCGGAGACAACTTCATTCATCGCACCGGGCACTCGATCGGCACCGAAGTGCATTCGAACGGCGCAAACATGGATGACCTGGAAATTCACGACGAGCGGCGAATTCTTCCGAATTCCCTTTTCTCGATCGAGCCCGGCATCTACCTGCCGGAATTTGGCGTCCGCCTGGAGGTGAATGTGCTCGTCCGGGCTGGCAGCGCGGAAGTCACTGGTAGAATTCAAGAAGAGATCGTGACCATCTGAATGGCTAAGCCAACATTAGACAAAGATAAGAAGAATGCGGCGACCCTTGAGCCGGAGTATCCTCTAACGACTTTGGCGGTGGTCGCGCCGATCGTCGGATGGCTGATTCCGGGCGGCGGACACATCCTCTTGAAACGCTATGTACGTGGCATTCTGCTCATGGTATCGGTCGCAGCCATGTTTGCCATTGGCCTCGGAATGCAAGGCCGCATCTACAAGCCGAATGGCGGAGACATCCTCGACATTTTGGGGTTTGTCGGCGACGTGGGCTCGGGAGCGCTCTACTTCCTGGCCCGCATCATGGACTGGGGCGATGCCCTCGCCGCCAACGCCGTCGCCGATTACGGCAAAACCTTTGTGATCGTAGCCGGCCTTTTGAACTTTATCGCCGCAGCCGATGCCCACCACATTGCCCTGGGGAAGAAGCCGTGAGCGTCAACTTATCCCATTTCTCCGCGGCAGTCGTGTTCGCGTTCTTCGCGTCGATCGTCTTCGGCATCACGCAGCGCAATTCCACAACCGAGATGGTCAAGTACGGACTCTATTGCTTCGCCCTCTTCGTCGGTGGAGTCTTCCTGGCCGGATGGGTCATGGCGCTGATTCGGCGCTAAGGGCCAAGGAACGAAGCAGTCATCTCTTCACTGCTCTACCCAGTGAATTCTATTCCAGCGGCCCTTGCACTCCATCCCCAGGAGCGAGCGGCAGCCGCGAGGCTCCGCGCAGCAGGCCGCGTTCCTGTGGAGAGAACGCGTTCTGAAATTGCGGCGAGTTGATCAGGCTTTCGCGCTGTCCAGGCGTCAGACCGCGCATGCTGCGAATGGCGCCGTTCAGGGCTTGGCGCCGGTCGGGTGGAAGCTGTTTGAACTGCTGAAAAATTTGTTTCGCCTGCTGCTTCTGCTCCTGGGTCATGTGCTCCCAGACTTCCATGCGGCGCAGCACCCGCTCCTGCTGTTGCGGAGGCAGACTCGAGAAGTGCTGTAGCCTTCTCTGCAACTCCACTTGCCGTTGCGGAGGCAGCTTGCGAAACTGCGGATCGTTTTCGAGAGCGCGGCGCTGTTGTGCCGGGGACATGTCTTTATAACGGCGCAGCCAGTTTCCGGCATGACCAGGCTGATTTTGTGGGCGCGGTCCATTGCCGCCGCTCGGCGCCTTCTGAAAACGGTGCCATTGCCCATCAGGGTTTGCCGGCGGCGTCGAACGCGTCTCCTGGGCATACGAGGGCTGGGCAAAGCAGGGTGTCAGCAGCAGCGCCGCCACACAGCCCGCAAGTTTCGCCCGTTCCAACAACGCCCGTTCCGACAGCGCCCGTTCTGACAAAATGTTCGTCTCCCCCGCCCGCGACTCCGTGCTTTCGCAATTACGGATTCGCGGTTACGTCGTCCTGCACCTGCAGCTGGTCGAGCACATCAAAATCGGCGTACAGTTCATCGTTCTTTTCAAGCGCCTGTAGATCGCCAACTGCGGTCCCGGGCTGCACCGGCAGGCCGAGAGCGGGGGGATTGGTCGAGATTGCTCCAGTCTCGACAAAGTAAGACTTGTTGCCAATGCCAATGCCAATCGTCAACGCTCCTGCAAATAACACAGCCGCCAGCGACATGGCCCACGCCGGGCGATGCAGCCATCCCAGCCATGTTGAAGCCCCGTGCGGACTCGCCGTTTCTTCCGCCACAACTTCACGCAGCCGCGCCTGCATCCGGGTATCGAAATAGGCCGACGGTTCGGGGGCTTGCCACTCATCCAGCAGCGCCATCGTTTTCTGAAAGTCGCGCAGATGGGCAGCACAGTCGTCGCAGGATGCAATGTGTTGATTGACGTCTTGCTTGACCTCCGGCTCCATCGTCGATGCGTCCATGCCAGCGGCCAGGTCCGGCAAAAGCTCGCGAATTTGATTGCAGTTCATACAGCTACCCTCTACTTCCCCGAAACGAATGGTTTCAGCTGCTCGCGCAACGTTTCGTATGCGCGAAACAGCAGCGACTTGGTGGCGGACTCGCTCAGTTTCAGCACCCCAGCAATCTCCCGGTAATCCATCTGCTGATACTTGTGCATGATAACGGCGACGCGCTGACGCTCAGGCAACGCGTTCACCACATTGCGGATCGCGGCCAGCCGCTCCTGCTTCAAAATCTGCTCTTCGGCGCTCAAAGTATCGTCGGCCAGGTCGGGAGTCGTGCCCGTCTCCTGGTCCGGTTCGTCCAGACGCACCGTATTTTCCACCCGCTCATGCCGCGTGTCGCGCGCGTGATTGACCGCCAGGTTGGTCGCGATGCGATAGAGCCAGGTCGTAAACTTCGCGCTCGGCTCGTAACTGGTCCGCGAGCGGTAGACGCGCAAAAAAACTTCCTGCGCCAGTTCTTCCGCCGTCGAAGGATTGTGGCACAGCCGGTACATAAAGCCGACCATCGGCCGTCGATATTTCTGTACCAGATAAGAGAAGGCGGACTCGTCGCCCGTCTTCACCCGCAGCATCACGTCGACGTCAGAAACGCCCTCGGCAGAACCGGCATTTGCCACATTCAGCGGCGAATTCGCAGACGGTTGCACGCCGGCGCGATTGGGAATCCCGCGCCCCAGGAGTCCACGGTCGAGCACACCGCCGTCGATGGCAACACTGCTCACATTGCTAGAAACCCCGTCGGTGGCAGAAAGTTGCGCATCTTCAGGCCCGCGTTTGGGCGCTGAAGTGGTTTCCCGTGAATCAGTTACGGGCCGCGTTTCGGGAGTGTCAGGCGTGGCCATGAAAGGCAGTGAAATCAGGCTATCGGGAGACCGGAAAGCGGTCAAGAGGCCCGGTCGATACCGAAACCAGTACTAGACTTGCTTCAATCACAAACCGCAAGCCATGGGCACATAACTCAGCAGGTCAAAATTGCAACTGCTGATTCCGCAAGAGTTAGCTCTCGTTGATCCAACTAGAATACCCAAAACCAAAGCGTTCTTTGCCCAATTTTCGCGAGAACCAAAATTTTCAGCTGGTGAAATCGCGTTGATCTCGTTAGTATCACTCGGGATTGCGACAGGGCTCGGCTGTGCAGGCGGTCCGACTAAGGTCTGCGCATTAGGAGCTAGAGTGTGGGTTGCCCGCCAGAGCAAGACAAAGATCGTTAGGGCGACAACGTTCACGCCTATGGTCCAACGATTCTCTTGTAGCAGATTGAATCTGAACATACACCCCACAATCGAGTCCGCTCCGAGGTGGAAGCCAAACCTCCCCTGTTCAATGTTACCCACGCTCAGAGCAGCTTGAATCCCCGCCCCGAATTCATAAGTGACGAACGGTGAAGAGATCCAAGGCACCTGAATTGCAAGCGCTACAGAAAGTGGCGTCGTTCGATGCGGGTCATGGGCGAAAATAAGGCCGCTGACAAAGACGAATGCGTAGAGAACGACTGCTACAAACATCAGAAGTGAGTTGAGGAAACCGTGGCCGAGGGAAGTGAAGAGAGACTGAAGCGTAAAAGTGAGACCGGCGAATCCTCCACCAACGGTCATAGCGATTAGTGTTAGTCGCAGCCATGTCTTCATGGTTAGACGGCAATCTCGCAATGATGAGCGAGTAGCCTGCTCAGACATGATAGGCCAACTCGCTCTAGAGAGCTAAGAAACCACGGCTTCTTCGGTTCGGTTGTCGAAAAATCCCCGTTTCTCTTATGAACACGGACGGGGCGCTAGAGCACATACAGTCGCAGCATCCACCACACCAGGAATATTGCAACAATTGCTCCCGCAATATGGACGATCCAGTCGCCACCTGTTTTCGGACTGCCTAGATTGAACACGAAGGAATCGTAGCACGCGTGAAGATCGGGGAGTTCCGCGGCCCGGTCCGCCTGCGATGGCGAAACCCGGACCGCCGGCTCCAATCGGTTACGCGGCCACTCGTTCCGTAGTCCGGGCCCGGTGTGGCGCGCCCACATAAGGGAATTGCCCGAGCAGGTCCTTGTGCGGGCCGACCTTATCGCTCGTCACCTTTCCGTTCGAAAGCAGAGGAAGAAAGAAATCCACCACATCGTCAGTCAGTGTCCGCCCATTCGTCGGATACACCGCCAGCTGCGTCGGATCATAGTGAAGAACGTCCGGCAGCAACGTCCCTGCAACGCGCGTTGCGTCCGCTGGCGTATATCCACCAGCGTGCTCAAGCGCGTGCGCGAAAACGGGGATGAACCGAGCATCTTCCGCCGGCTCCGCCGCAAGATACGCAGCGTTCTGTTCGCCAGCAAGAAACGGAGTCTGATTTGACCGCGCTCCGCGATCCGCCTGCACCCATTTCCCGGTTGAGCCGTCCAGCGTGCGGCACCACAGGCCGTTCTTCTTTCCGAGCGCGGAGTTCGGCACTTCCAGCACGATGCTGCACACGTCCTTGTCGGCGAAGCCATCGTCACCGGTGAATTGCAGGTTGTTCAGAGCGCCCGCCACGTCGAAGAAAAAAGGATCGCCGCGCCAGCCCGCGAAGAAGCGGTAGTCACCAGCCTCCGCCACGTGCGTCTCCGCCCCCGTCGAGACCGGCACTCCTTCGACAATGATCTGCCCGTCATCGGCCATCCCAGCGCCGATCCCAACCGCCTGCGCACCCTCAACCCGGCGAACCGTCGCAGTCTGCGCCCCATCCTTCGACGACGCAACTCGCACCCGGTAACCGATATCGGCGACGTTATCGCCATTCGTATCAATCCTAAGTTCATAAATCGCCTCGGTCGAAAATGCGTCGTCGCGGGTCGGCCCGGGCGGGTTCACACCAGCCGACGGATGCACGTTCATAATCAGAATCGATTTGCTACCATCCCCAGGTTTCGGGAAAGCATACAGATCGGTGAAATCCAGGCGGGCATCCCCGTGGGGAAATCCAAAGTCGGGGCCGGAATAATGGTGAGACATGATTTTTCCTCGCTTGAATTGAGATTAGAGGGGCTGAGTTCTAGATGAGTCGAGATTTAGATTAGACCCAGAATTTCCGAGTCAGGCTTCAGACCAACCGATCATACGCTTCCCCGCACCCCTCTGCGATGTCGCCGCTGCCACCCTACAGGGTTCACTGGATAGTGTTCACCCCCGCAAAGCGTAGTCTTCAGTCTCGGTTGCGGAAAGCGCTGGCAACAACATTTGAGCGACACAAGATAATCTTCGCATCTGCGCACACAGGAGATGACCATGAATAAAGAACAGATCAAAGGCAAGACGGACCAGGTCGTCGGCAAGGTCGAACAAAGTATTGGACAAGCGGTCGGCAACCAGAAATTAGCCAATAAGGGCGTTGCTGAACAAGCCAAAGGAGCTGCCAAGGAAACTCTCGGCAATGCCAAGGACGCGGCGCATCAGATCGCCGAGTCTCATAAGGAAGCAGCTTCCCAGACCGCTGACCAGGCCCGGTCCAATGTCAGTCAGTCGATTGATCAAGCCAAAGACAAAATGAAACAAAAAATCGACGATTTCAAAGAGCGTCATTCCGCATAGTTGCGTCGCCCTGCGCCCATTCGTCAATCCGTTTATTGCAGGAGGTTCATGGTGACAGGAGGTTCATAGTGAAAGGTATTGCCGTTGTCGGTATCTTGCTCCTCGTGCTCGGACTACTGGCATTCGTCGTCCCAGTCCCTCACAGCGAAAACCATGGTGTCAAAATCGGAGACACGAAGATCGGCGTCCAAACTCAGACGAGCGAGAAACTACCACCGGCTGTCGGCATCGTTCTGCTAGTAGGCGGCGTTCTGGCCCTCGTCCTCGGGAGCCGTTCAAACTAACTGCGACACATTGTTCTTCAGCTCCGATCTGTTAACGACAGTCAGTCCATGGCACAAAGTTTCAGAAACGATGACCCCTGCCTCAAAGATTGGGCAGGGGTCACAGAGGAAGCGGGCATTTCACAGTGATCGCAACGACCACCCACGAACAGCGGCTCATGGGCAGTCACTGGCAGGTGTAGCAACAAAGCTGTTGTAAACCGAGTTGATTCCTGTAAACGCGCGGGGGACGCTCAGCAAGCCACTGGCAGTAAGGTTGATGGTGTTGCTCGTCACTGTGCTCGGGTGGCACCCCATGTCAATTCCGTATTGGACCCCTGAAATCTTATTCGATTTGACGGTGGTCTGGTCCTCGAGGATCGCTATGCCCTCGGCCTTGTAGAGCGGGTCGTCGAACCCATTGAACATGATGGTGTTGCTGGAAACCGTCACACCAGCTGATTCGTCCCAGATGCCAATCCCGTTGTAGGCAGTGGGACCGACTTGCTTGGGACCAAAAATGGAATTAGTGGCCACGGTTCCGCTCACTTCGTACAGATAGATGCCATTTCCGTAACCGTTCCCTCCTGATCCTGGGGGAGCAGGAACGTTCGGGGTGACCTGGTTGCCGGTTATCTTTACGTCAAGCAAAGGAGAATCCCCAGCCGGTACCACGGCTCCCACGGCGTCGATGCCATTGTTCAGGAAGCTGTTTTCGATCGTAACTGAAGTCACGGGACTCGTGGCGTTCTCCGCATAGACGCTAGCGCCAACACATTGCCCCTGCGAAGCAACGCGGTTTAAAGTTCCGGAGACTCCGCTGGCGAGATAAAACCCGACATACACCGTGTTTGCGCAACTTAAAAAATCGTCATCCACGGTTATATCCTGAATCGTTACCGGCCCAGCCTTCACCCACACAAGCGGAGTGAACAGGTTATTGAAAACCGCGCCGACAGCCGAAAGCATGGAACCACTGCTGCCAGCGATCAGTACGTCAGCATTCCCCTCCGTGCCGACGATGCCGATGAGAGTTAAGGGCTTCGAGATGATCACCTGTTCAAAATAAGAACCGCCGCAAATCTTGATGGTTGAGCCCGGGGCTACCGTGGGCGCTCCGACGGCGTCGGAGATGGTGGCAAAACTGGGGGAATGGCAAGTTCCGACATAGTACGTGGCCGCATTAAGTGGACTGACGACAAACAGGGCTACAGCAAGCAACAATAGCGTTCGAGGCGACATGTTTCACCCTCCCATTTCAGATTTGGGGAAAGGTTCACGCCCGGCCTCTTCCAGGTTCCCCTGGAACTAGCCGGATGATCCCCCTGTCTGTAACAGCGCAAAATGAGGGCGAAGCCGATCATCGCGAAAAAAGAAAACAGATTCCTACTTTGTGGGAATGACATTGCAGGCAGCGGAGCCTGTCAAGGTGTCAGCCGTGCCGCGAAATTGCGACGAGGTATGCGAATATCGCTACAATCGAAAAGCCGAGCACCGAAACTGTGAGGGTCGGAATCCAGAAAAATAGCACTCTCAACAGAGTACTGGCGCGACTGGCCGCGAAAAAGACTCCGAATAGTAGTGTGCCGACAATCCAGAATCGAGGTGAAAGAGTACTCTGCAACAGGAGAATCTTGAGCACACCCACTCCGGTGGCCTTCTCTCGGCTGAAAATGGGCCAAAAGAACACAAACTCCGCGACAAATATTGCAGCCAATCCGCTCAGGATGCCCTTGAGGTAGTCCATGCCTCGAAAATCTACCGCTGCAGTGTGCCGCTGACAACCGTGCCCGGGTCTGTCTCAATGGCTAGCATTTCGTTCCCGCCATCCACAACCACGAGCCTGAAGTGCATTTCGGGTTGCCCCGTCGGCGTGATCGTGGCCCTGCCCCGGCAGTCCTTGCCCACGCTGTAAGAACCGGTGACAGGTTCGGACGCTACAAACGTGCCACCTTCGCTGCTCGCTAAGCGTCCGCTTATCACTCCTTCTCCAGAATCGTTGACCGTTAATTTCAACTCGCCGATGAAAGCCGCCGCTCCCGTTGCGAGGAAAGCGCCGGTTGTTGCAAACCCAAACCTGCCCTTAACCCCAGCATTGGTACAAACCGGGGAGCCTTGCTTCACGGCGAACCCTTCCGAAAAAAGGTGAAGGGCCAGAAACCCTGTTGACGTAACCACAATTGAAAAGGGGTTTCCCGCCGCAGGCGTACCCGTGCCAGTGCAGTTCGAGGCGATTGCGTATGTTCCGGTGAGAGGCGCGGTGGCGATCACGCCGTCATGGGATGCTACGGTCTCTCCGGTAAACGTGCCTGCGGTCGAGTCAAACGTGATCTGAGTCACGGCGGCGGTGAAAGGCGCGCCGTTGCCGTCTGTGCCATTGTGCAGAAACCCATAGGTACCACTCAGAGAAGCGTTTGAACAAGTCGCCGCCCAGGCAACGGAACTGAGTGCATAGCTGGCAAGAACAATCATTCGAGCGATGCGTAACACTTTGGAAATCACGGTGCCCTCCTCATCCTGTTTCTTACTTGCGTTCGTCATCTAGCCCCTTGAACTTACTTCTTGGCCCCAAAGCGGCTGAAATTGTCCTCTCAATCCCAGTTCGCGTCAATGTGAAACAGTTTGTAACGCCGAAGCGCGAGTTCCGCCCAGGACTATGTCCGCTCCCCGATTGAGTTCGGATCGAGAGAGAAATTTCATCCCTCTATCAGTGAAATCGGAAATGACAGACAGGTCACGACACATTTAGAAAACAAATTTTGTGAGGCTGAGGATTGCGCGACGCCGTGGAGGTCAATTGTCATTGGAACTGCGTACAGCATTTGTGAGCAAAACAAAACGCTCTGCAAGGAGCCGAGCGTTTTGTCAAAGCACGAATTTAGAACGCGTCCTGTTAATCATCGATTCGCTGAACAACCGAGAGAATCTTCCACTGTCCATCGGACCTCGAGAGCGTCATGTAGTCAACCCAGTGCGGAGTAACGAGTTTGGCGGAAGCGATGTCTCCCGAAACATCCAGCACGCTTATCTGTTCCGTCCGCTGCGCTTGTGGAAGATCGGAGTTACCGTTCGTGCGTACCTCCTGCACCATCTGCAAACCATTTTTTTCCCTCATCGGGACGTTGCCATGAATCATGTGCTTCAAGTAGTGGGGATGCAGTGATTTCTCCATGCGGGCGGCATCACCTGTGTAGTAGCCTTCGATGTAGTCTGTGACGGTGGCGCGAACGGCTGCTTGATCGGATGTTTTCTGCTGCGTGGCGGCTGGCAGGTTGAGTACCAAGAGTGTGAGCAGACCGAAGCCCAGTGCAAGGTGTTTCATGTTATTTTTTCTCCGTGATTGCTCGGTGAGGAGCTGTTCGATTATGACCACACTCTACTAGTCCGACAGTCGCACTAAAGGACCTGTCCAACTGAAAGCCCCATCGCTCCAACGACCGCCAGCCGTTACAGCCAAAGATTCTTTGCCCAAGTTGACGCTGCAATTTTGCATCTGTATAAAAGAAAAGGACGTTCTGTCCCACGATCCAAGGGCGCATAACTCAGCGGTAGAGTGCCATCCTCACACGGTGGAAGTCGTAGGTTCAAATCCTACTGCGCCCACCATCTTCTCAGTTCTATCGGAAAATTCCCTCGCAAGAACCGAGGTGGTCGGTTGTGAGTGAAGTGGCGATCTTCGTCAGTTTGCCAGTCGCAAAAAGAGTGAACTATGGAGCCGTCTTTCGAGTTCGATTGGAAATCTCGAGTTAGACCGCAGAGAGTGCGGCGCATTTTAAGAGCGTCGCCTCTCGCCATTTTCTTCTTCCTCAGCATCTCTCTTCTCTTTTCAGAAAATACCAAGTTCGAGGGCGTCAAAATTCGCCGCCACATGAGCGCCGAAAAGCGAGAACTGGTGGATAAGATCGGCGTCCTCAGTTTTGAAGATGATGGCCAGAAACTGACATTTCAGAGCGCTGCGGGCGATCAGTTCGCCATTCCTTATTCCGACATCACCAAAGTTATCTTCGATAGGGATACGCACGGGTCTGCGAAGATGGCGAGCATTCATCTGCATGATCGCTGGCTCTACCTGGAGTACCGTCAAGGGGACCATTCGGAGAAGGTTCTGCTGGTCGTGCCGAAGGCCACTTACGATCAGGCAATCGCCAAAAGCCAAAGTCTGTTTGGCGACCGCGTGACGATTGCGGATTGTGCCGAAAAGGGGGAGTCGGTCGACCAGGACGGTGACATCGACAAGAGACGTATCCCGGATTGGAAGACCAAGTATTCGGTCACGCTTGACCGGACGGCTCATCCATTGCCTGAGGTGAAGGCAGATAAGGCAACCATTGTTGTCGTCTGTCCCCCGCTGACTGCGGGCGAAATCGGTTTTTGGGGCGAGTTCAAATTGCATGCCAATGGCAAGGTCATCGCGGTAAACGAGATGGGTACGTATAGTATCGCCTACGTCGATCCGGGAAAATATTCGCTCATTTCACAGTCCAACGATGCGAATGGATTTGAGATGGACCTCGAAGCGGGCAAGACGTATTACTTCATCCAGGAAACTGTCATAGGAGCCGCCTTCGTAACAACGAGAATCCACACCATGCTATCCCGCAACAGCCCCGAGATCGTCATGTACCTTGTGGATGGCGCTTACCTCTCCGATTGGAAGCGAAAGAATTAGGGTTTTAAGTCGCGAGCCAATCACGCGTTTCCTCGCTGGCAGCATTGTCTAATATGCGGTGCACACCAGATCTTTTCGTCCCGTCCTGAGTCTCGATACATCCGTCTCCCCACATCCGTCCGTAACCCCTTCACTTCGTTGTCTTTTGCCCACAAGCGGCCGAGTCCCCGACGTAATCTGGTAACTCTTACCCGAAAACGGGAAACTTTAAGCTGGACGGAGGGTTTGAGAGTCCAGGCGGAAGACAGGGGAAGCTCGATTTGCCAATGACTTAGCGGGTTTGGCCATCACTCTGCTCAAGTCATTGTGGGCCATCGGCGGCCGCGTGGCCGCTGTTTGTCATCCAAGCTTCGAGTACGAAAACGATTCTTCTTTCATAAAACGGTATTCGCTTCTACAAAAAATGCTCGCTTTCATAAAATCCGTCGCCGGGCGCACTCGAGTTGCCTCACTACTCGGAAGGCTGTGCCTCGCCTCGCTTTTTTGCCTGACCAGTATGCCGCTCGCACACGCCGGAGCAACCCTGCTCCTCGAAGAGCCTTATAGCTACGACGGCGCGTTTGCCGGAACTGGGCACGTCGCGGTTTATCTGAGCAATGTTTGTTCTGTGTCTCCAGTGGAGTTGCGGCCGTGTAAAGCGGGAGAAACGGGCGTGGTGTTGAGCCGCTATGACGGCATCGATGCGCGCGACTGGATTGCGATCCCACTGATCCCGTATTTGTACGCAGTCGATCGCGAGGAAGCGATTCCGCTGTTTGCCGACGCCAAACTGGTTGCCTTTCTGCGAGACCAGTATCGCCGCGATCATCTGGAGACGCTCGTTCCCGATCGTCCCGACGGCTCGACGCCCGTGGGGAACTGGTATGAGATGGTCGGATCGTCCTATGACCGCACGATCTATGCCTTTGAGATCGAAACCAGTCCCGACCAGGATGCGCGGCTGATCGACCACCTCAACAGCCAGCCCAATCGCGAGCGCTACAACTTCGTGAAGAGAAACTGCGCTGATTTTGTGCGCGAGGTGGTGAATTTTTATTATCCGCACGCGCTGCATCGCAGCATCGTCGGCGACCTCGGAGTTACGACGCCGAAGCAGATTGCGAAAATGCTGGCGAAATATAGCCAGCATCATCCTGAATTAACGAGCGCGAATTTTCTCGTGCCGCAGGTGCCAGGCGCGGTGCGCCGGAGCAAGCCGGTGCATGGAGTGCTGGAATCGGTATTGGCGGCCAAAAAATATATGGTGCCGCTGGTCGTCCTCCATCCCTACATCGGCGTCGGCTTGCTGGTCGAATATTTTGGCCATCGACGCTTCGATCCGTCCCGAAATGACTTGGTCATGGATGCGCGTTTACAACCGGACGCGCCAATCACACGCGACCAGCGACGGACCTACCAAAGTCGATTGGATGAAATGGCAGTGAGCGCCCCTGTGCTTAATTCAATCGACACCACGGCGAGTGGTGAAGTAAGTGGTGAACCAAAGGAAAAAGGCAAAGAAGGTAGCAGAGACAAAGAAATCAAAGCTTGGGAGCGCATGCAGGCCAGCGGCGTGCCGTCACTTGACGCGTCCGGAGAGCCCATTCTCACGTTCGATACCGGCGACGAACTCGAGGTTGTCGGGCTATCCCGCTCCAACATACTGAGCGGGTCCTCGAACCCGGATTTGGCCGGTGACCTTATGGAGGCGAGGCTGCGGCAAGAATTGCGTCCGGCCATGACGCGCAAGACTGCGCACGGCGACGTGGAAAAAGATATGGCTCTGTTCCGTCAGCTGCGCGTTCCTGCGCGCGACGAGGCTGCGGCGTCGTCGTCCGCGAATGCCAACCCCGCCCCAGTCGGCGCGCCGCTGCAGTAGTCCTCCCATTATTTCTGCGCGTCTTTCTGCGAAACGATTCGCTCACGAATCATGGCTTCCACCTGCGTCCAGACCTTGGGATCGCATTCGATTTCGATGTGCGATTTCATCACCAGACGCGTCCACCACGGATATTGATCGCAGCGGATCGGATTCGCGGAATATTCAAAACGATAATTCCCGATGATGCGGGTGCGCGCCGGGTCGGCGGCGCGAATCGTCGGTTCGCCGCGAAGAAAGCCGTTGGGCTGGTAGAAATTTACCGCCTCAGCCACGTTCGCCGGGATAACTCTGTCGTTCTCCCCCGGCTTCTCGACGCTATCCACCTGAATCGTCAGCAGCACTGGAATGTTCTCCCGGTCGAGCTGTCGCGCGAGGGTCACCGTCTCGGAGGCGCCCCAACTGTGTCCGTAGAGGATGATGCGGGCTTTCTTCTTTTCTTCTTCAGACAGGCTTCCGTCGTGGTCGAGGTCGAGCAAGCGAATAATTTCCGCGTGGGCGTCTTCGCGTCGACGATTCTCGAAAGCTTCCACATGTACGCCGGCCGGAAAGTCGCGGCGCAGATGCGCGGCCACCTGGACTACGCTGTGGACCATGTCGCCATGATTCACAAATCCGCCGACGAAACCAATCACAATCACGGGAGCCGTTTGCGAATCGCTGGCATCGCTCGCAACACCAAGAGACTGTGCCGAGCCCGTGTGCATGGTGGCATGGAGCATACAAAGAAGCAGGCAAAGACTGCGGATTGATTTGTGAATGTAGTGACGCACGGCCCGCCCCATCATAGCAACACAGATGGCAACACAGCCGGTTTCGGCGATGATTCACGTATTCCCTAATGTTAAGATTTCGAGCATGCCCCCGCGGCGCAAACTCAAGAAACCCGCGCACATCCCCGCTCGCACGATGGCGAAGTTGGCGCGCGGGCGTAAGGCCGAGCCTCACGCCAAGTCCGAACTCGTCGTCATCACTGGGATGAGCGGATCGGGAAAGGCGTCGGCGCTCAAGGCCTTCGAAGATCTCGGTTATTACTGCGTCGACAACTTGCCAGTCGAGCTGATTCCACGCTTTGCCGAACTGGCGTTGCAATCGGGAGAAATCCCGCGTACCGCTCTCGTTGTCGACGTGCGCGAGGGCTCACAACTGGAAAAGCTGCCGGCCATCCTGAAGTCGGTGAGGCGGACGATTCCGACGCGCGTGATTTTTCTGGAAGCGACGGATGCCGCGCTCCTGAGGCGTTTCAGTGAAACGCGGCGCCCCCATCCTCTCGGTAAGGGGACCACCGTACGAGCGTCGCTCGGGGCCGAGCGCAAGCATTTACGCGCGATTCGCAAGCTCGCCGATCTCGTCATCGACACTTCGAAGTTCAACGTTCATGAACTGCGCGCGCATTTGACGGACCGCTTTAAACAGCAGTCAGGGCAGCAACAGGGTCTGCTGGTTTCGTGCGTGAGCTTTGGGTACAAGCATGGCGTGCCCGAGGATGCCGATCTGGTGTTTGACGTCCGCTTTCTGCCGAATCCGCATTTTGTGCCCGAGTTTCGCGCGCTCACCGGACGTGATCCTCGGGTCGCCAAGTACATTCGTTCCTTCCCGCAGACACAGGAATTTATCAACCGAATTTCCGAACTGCTGATTTATCTTCTTCCGCATTATATTCACGAGGGTAAGAGCTACCTGACGATCAGCTTCGGATGCACCGGCGGACAGCACCGGTCCGTGATGATTGCCGAGGATGTGAACAAGCGACTGCGCAAGGCCGGGTACAAAGTGAAGGTCGTCCATCGCGACAGTCCGAAGTAGACAGTCCGAAGTAAATCGGGGCGAGCTACGTCTCTGCGGGACATGTAGAATTGGCATCTACGAATGGCAACCTCTGCAGTAGCGGGCGCTCCCGATCACGATCAACGAACTCCGGCGAAGTCCCCGGAGAAGACCCGTCCCATCGCTCGCCTCTTGCGTTACGTCTTGCCCTATTGGGGGCCTGTTCTGGCTTCGGTGACTCTGATGATGCTGGTGGGCCTGCTCGACGCTGGCAGAGTTCTTCTCATCGGGCCGATTTTTGACCGCGTATTGAACCCTGCATCTCAGGGACGAACCCTCCAGCTTTTCAAAGTGCCGTTCACCGATCGCTTTCTTAACCTTCAACAACTGGTTCCCTCTCACTTTCAGAATCCGTGGACAGTCGTCGCGTTCGCTCTGGTCGCCGCGACCGTGTTGAAGGGAATCTTCGATTACGCCGGGACTTATCTTGTGAACTACGCCGGCTTCGGCATGATCACCGATCTGCGCGACGATTTGTATAACGCCTTCCTGCGCAGTTCGGCGGCGTTTTTTACCAAGCACACCACCGGAACGCTGCTCTCGACCATCATTAACGATGTCGAGAAAGTGCAGTTCGCGATGTCGACAGTGTTGTCGGAATTCCTCCAGCAGTTTTTCACTCTGATCTTTACCGCGGCTGTGGTGGTGCTGCTCGGAGGAAAGCTGGCCTGGGTGCTTCTGCTCTTCGTTCCGATCATTCTGTACTCCTCTCGAAAAATCGGCCGGCAGGTGCGGACCACGACGCGAGGCGGACAAGACAAGCTGGCAGAAATCCAGAACATCCTCCACGAAACCATTACCGGGAACCGGATCGTCAAAGCTTTTGGGATGGAAAACTGGGAACTGCAACGCTTTCGTGGAGCGGCACGACGGCTGTTCCGCGCGAACCTCCGGCTGGTCGCGGCGTTTGCCATCAGTTCTCCGCTGATGGACATTCTCGGATCGATCGCCATCGCTCTTCTGCTCCTGATGGGTCGCGACCGCATCAACCGGCACATGTTTACGGCCGGAACATTCCTGGCGTTCATCGTGGCCGTATTCAAGCTCTACGATCCTGTGCGCAAGTTCGCCATGTTCAACAACAGTTTTCAGCAGGCGATCGGCGCCTCGTCTGAAATTTTCCGTTTCATGGACATCGAAGACGAAGTCCGCGAGAAACCGGGAGCGAAGCGCATGGGTAAGTTCGCGCGTTCCATCCAGTTTGCCGACGTTTCGTTTTCCTATAAAAATGTCGCCGACTCGCCCGTCGTTCTGCACGGCATTCAACTCGAAGTGAAGGCTGGCGAAGTTCTCGCGGTCGTCGGATCGAGCGGGGCGGGAAAGAGCACGCTCGTCCATCTGATCCCCCGGTTCTTCGACGTCAGCGGTGGGCAGATATTGATCGACGGTAAAGATGTCAGGGACATCACGCTCGATTCGCTCCGCTCGCAGATCGGGATCGTCACCCAGGAGACGGTCCTCTTCAACGACACGGTGAGAAACAATATTGCCTACGGTCAGCCGCATGTTTCGATGAAACAGGTGGAAGAGGCGGCGCGAGCAGCGCGAGCCTACGAATTTATTCGCGGACTTCCCGAAGGCTACAACACGATGATCGGGGAGCGCGGAGTGCGGCTTTCCGGCGGCGAGCGCCAGCGGATTGCGATCGCGCGTGCCATCCTGAAGAACGCGCCGATTCTGATTTTGGACGAGGCTACGTCCGCCCTCGATAGCGAGTCTGAGTCACTTGTGCAGTCGGCGCTGCAGAATTTGATGACTGGGCGTACTGTGTTCGTAATTGCACACCGCTTGTCAACGGTGCGGCGCGCCGATCGAATCGTGGTCCTCGAAAACGGAACCATCGCCGACATTGGCCCGCACGAAGAGTTAATGCAGAAACTCGGCACGTACCGTCGGTTGTATGAGCTGCAGTTCGCCGAAGCCGATGCACCCAAAATCAGTGGTTAGTGGTTAGTGACATCACCAACCACTAATCACAGGTTCTAAAAATGCCGATACGCTCCATGACGGGATTCGCGCAGGTGAAAGGCCAGGTCAACGGCCAGTTGGCATTCGCGCTGTCGCTGAAGTCCGTCAATCACCGCTTCTTGGATCTCCACTTCCGGCTCCCTTCTGACACCGATGCCCTGGAAATGAAGCTGCGTCGGATCCTGAAGGAAAAGATGGCTCGTGGCCATGTCGAAGTGATCCTCAGCCTCGACCGTTCGGGCACCAACGGAGTGGCCATCAACCGGCAACTCATCGCTAGCTACGTGCAGGCATTCCGGGCCGCGGCCGATGAATTTGAAGTGGAAGGCGAGCCCGATCTGAATGTTGTCCTCAGAATGCCGGGTGCGATGGACGCTGCGGCGGAACAGTCCGGAGAGGAACTGGAATCCGCAGTAATAGCAGTCGCTGAAGAAGCGATTTCGCGGCTCAACGACATGCGCGAACAGGAAGGACGAACCGTCGACACCGAATTGCGCGCGCGGATGGCCAGCCTCGAAAAAGCCGCGGCCGGCGTCGAGGCCCATCGCAGCCTCATCCTGCGCAGCTACGCCGATCGCTTGCAGTCGCGCATTTCGGAATTGCTTGGCGCACAAGTAGAGAAGGAGCGAGTCGTCCAGGAAGTCGCTGTTCTGGTTGACCGCAGCGACATCCAGGAGGAACTGGTGCGGCTCAATGCTCACGTGAAACACTTTCGTGGGTTGCTCGATGAAGGCGGCGAGGTCGGCAAGAAAATGGACTTCCTGTTGCAGGAAATGAACCGTGAGGCGAACACGCTGCTTTCAAAAACTTCGGGTTTGGCGGGCGATGCGCTGAAGATTACCGAGATGGGCTTGCTCATGAAGTCGGAAATCGAAAAATCACGGGAGCAGGTGCAAAACCTGGAATGAGCATCGTTTACATCGTCTCCGCCCCGTCGGGCTCAGGAAAATCCACGCTCGTCAACGAACTGTTCAAGCGGGTTCGCAACCTCGATTTTTCCATTTCGTACACCACCCGTCCGCCGCGCGGAAGTGAACAGAACGGGAAGGAATACTTCTTCGTTTCGCGCAAGGAATTCGAAGCCATGATTGCGGCCAATGAGTTTCTGGAGCATGCGACTGTCTTCGGAGACTATTACGGTACGGCACGACGATTCCTGCGCGAAGCGGAAAACCAAAGTAACGACCTGCTGCTGGACATCGATGTGCAGGGAGCGAGTAAGATCAAAGAGAAGATTCCAGACGCGGTGACGATTTTTATTCTGCCGCCGGATCGGAAGACGCTGGAAGAGCGGCTGCGCAAACGGGGACAGAATTCAGATGCCGAAATTCGGCGCCGCCTGAACGCAGCCCGGCGAGAGATTGAGAATTACGAGAAATACGACTACATTTTAGTCAACTATCTGCTGGAGCCGTCCGCCGACCAGTTGCGGGCGATTGTGCTGGCGAAGCGGTTGCAGCGAAACGGGACGCAGCTTGCCGACGAGTCCGGAGAAGACAAGCGGTGGGTTGCAATGGCAGAGGCTTGCGAACTGGATCGGGCCCGCGCGCGGGTGAAACCGATTCTGGATTCGTTCGAGGACAATCATTAGATAGCACTAGCCGAGGTCGGGGGAGAGAGCATGAAGCTGATTGAAGGGTTCGACAGCAATTACCGCTACATTCTCGTGGCGGCGCGGCGGGCACGGCAACTGCAAGGCGGCGCTCCTCCGGTGATCGATACCGGATCGCGCAAACCCTGCCGCATTGCCCAGGATGAAATCAAAGCTGGCAAGGTCAAGTGGCTGATTCCGGAGCTTCCAAAATTGGCCATCGAAACCGCCAGCGAGAACATGAATAAGGTGTTCGCCGAGGACGCGTAGAGAGAAGGCGCGTGTGGAAGGGCACGGCTTTAGCCGTGCCACTAAGGGCTCCAGGAATGCGGGCTTTAGCCCCTGAGGCCCCTGACGCTACCAGTGCCGCCAGTGAACCCGTGCCTCGGCCGAAAGCATCAATTCACTAGACGCGGCCAGTTCCTGAAACTGTGGCCGCTCGCTTGCTCCTATGAAAATCGCTCTGGGCGTGTCCGGTGGCGTAGCGGCATATAAGGCGGCGGAAATCGTCCGTCTCCTGCAAGACCGCGGCATTCACGTACAAGTGGTGATGACCGCCGGTGCTCAGGAATTTATTCGCCCGCTGACCTTTGCCGCGCTTTCCGGAGAAAAAGTTATCACAGGACTGTTCGCGCCTGAATCGGGCGATAGTCAGGCCAACGTCGAGTCGGCGATCGAACATATCGCAGTCGCCCAGTCGATCGACGCGCTGCTGGTAGCTCCTGCCACCGCGGATGTGCTGGCGCGCTTCGCACAGGGAATTGCCAACGATTTTCTTTCCACGCTTTATCTCGCGACGACCGCTCCCGTTGTCGTGGCTCCCGCGATGAATGTCAATATGTGGAATCATCCCGCGACCCAGGCGAATCTCGAGATCCTGCGCAAGCGGGGAGTTCGTATCGTTGAGCCCGGCGAAGGCTATCTCGCCTGCGGAATGACCGGCTCAGGACGACTCGCGGAGAACGAAAAAATTGTTGCCGCGGCGATGGAGGCGTTAGGTGCGTCGCAGGATCTGGCCGGTGAGACCGTCTTGGTGACCGCAGGCCCCACGCGCGAAAAGATCGATCCAGTGCGCTATTTGACGAACCGCTCCAGCGGTCGCATGGGCTACGCCATATCCGAAGCCGCGCTGCGCCGTGGAGCGCGTGTGCTCCTGGTGAGCGGACCGACCGCCATTGCAGCTCCAGGCGCTGCCGAACTTACCCGAGTCGAAACCGCCGATGAGATGCGCGACGCCGTCTTGAAATTGCTGCCCGATAGCACGATCGTGGTCAAGACAGCGGCGGTCGCAGACTTTCGTCCGAAAATAGCAGCAGCACAGAAGATCAAGCGCAAAAACAGCGACAAAGCCGGAATGACTCTGGAGCTCGAGCCGACCTCGGATATTCTGGCCGAAGTAGCGCGTCAGAAGACTTCCCAGATCGTCGTCGGATTTGCCGCAGAGACCGAGAATGTCCTCGAGAACGCGCGCAAGAAGCTGGCCTCAAAATCGCTCGACGCGATCGTGGTCAACGACGTGTCGCGCGAGGGAGTTGGTTTCGATTCCGATCGCAACGCCGTCACCATCATTTCTCAGCACGACGTTGTCGAGGTTCCCGAGACCTCGAAGTGGGAAGTTGCCCACCGCGTCCTCGACCAGGTAGTGAAGTTGCGGAAACGTAGCGGCGTGGCAGCCCGCTGAAGCGACCAACATGAAACGGTTCGTACGATTATTGGCCTTAGTCGGTGCGGCCGTATACGGAATGTCGTTCCTGCTCCACGTCTGCTTCGATCCCAAGGAGGACGTCCAGAGTGAGGTATGGGCTGGATTGATTTTCCTGTTCTCCGGGCTGATTTATCTCTACTTCGTGCGAAAGATGCGAACAGTTTCAAAATAGTCCAGTACTTTTCGCGTGTCTCCATCTCTCCGTGGCTAAAAGTTGCTATCCTTATCCGCAATGCCCCACACTCTTGACCCTGACCTTCGTCGTGCGCTTGCCGCTCGCCTTCGCTACTACAACGAAATGGGAATTTACGATTTTTACCGCCGTGCTCCGTCGGAACATGAAACGGAAGTTGCGGCGGCCGTTGCCGTGGACGAACAAGACCCGAATATTTTGGAAAACACAATTGAGCCAGGAGAAGAGATGAGTCCACGCAAGGCCGCCGTCGTAAAGACGGGTCCAGCTGACGAGAATATCTTTGAAGTGATTGCCGCGAAGCCCGAGCAGACTGTCACCGATCCCGTGAAGGCGCTTAAGATCATCCGCGAAGATCTCGGAGACTGCAAGCGCTGCCCGCTGCACAAACAAGGACGTAAGCAGATCGTATTCGGTGTCGGCAATCCAACCGCGGAATTAATGTTTGTCGGCGAAGGCCCGGGCGCCGATGAAGACGAAAAGGGCGAGCCCTTCGTGGGTCGCGCCGGCCAGTTGCTCAATAACATGATCAAGGCGATGGGGATCACGCGCGAAAGCGTTTACATCGCCAACATCGTAAAGTGCCGCCCTCCGGGAAATCGCCAGCCCGAGCGCGAAGAATGCGACACCTGCTCTCCGTTTCTCATGCGCCAGATTGCAGTGGTCAAACCCAAGGTGATTGTGGCCCTGGGTGCGACCGCCGCCAAGACGCTGCTGGCGATGAATTCGTCGATGATCCAACTGCGCGGGCGTTTCTATGATTTCAAACCAAAAGGCGCACGCAGCAGCGATCCCAATTGGGACGGATGCAAGCTCGCCGTCACCTACCATCCAGCATTCTTGCTGCGCGATCCGCGCCAGAAGGGCGAAGCATGGAAAGACTTGCAGATGGTAATGAAGGAACTGGGGATGAAAGCGCCGAAAGCAAACGCGTAGGGACCCCACAGCCTGATTACTTTTTGCAAACCCTCACAAGAATTGTCATCCTGAGCGAAGACGAGCCTGGCGCGAAGCGACAGGCTCATCGAAGTCGAAGGACCCCTTCTCTGCAAAGCCCGTTAACTCCGACGCAGGGAATTCTCTCGAAGAAGTCGTACGCGATAGGTAATTTATTCCTCTGACGCGGCGTGTTCCCGCCAGTTTTCGCAAGAATTCCCTTCTGCGATCCGGCCGGCGTGAAGACAGTCGGGTCCTTCGACTCTGCGGAGCAATCCGCTTCGCGAATCGTTCTGCTACGCTCAGGATGACACAAATATATTTACGCCCCATGCCCCTCTTCTGCGACGTCGCTCTCGCCGTGCCGCTCGACATGGCCTTCACCTATGCCATTCCCGAGGGTATGGAGCCAGTGATTGGCGGGCGCGTCCTAGTGCCCTTCCGGCAGCAGCGCATGTCGGGTATTGTGCTCGATCTTCACGATCGCCCTCCGCAGATTGACAACGACAAAGTCAAAACCAAGAAAGTAATCGAAGCGCTCGATCTATCGCCGGTCCTCGACGATCATCTCCTCAAACTCGGGAAGTGGATCGCCGACTATTATCTCGCTCCGATCGGCGAAGTGTTTCGGACGATGCTTCCGCTATCGGCAGAGTTCAAGCGGACGATTTCCTATCGCATCACCGACGAAGGCCGTATGGCGCTCCATCTCGCGGGACAATCTGGATCGCCTGCCCGGTCCAAGCGCACGCCCGAGCAGCAACTCGTGGAATTTCGTGCCCTCGATTACCTGGCGGAGCGCGACAACGTGGCCGAAGGCAGTCTGCGAAACGCTACGCGGATTTCTAAAGCGTTGCTGGCGGGCATGGCGCGAAAGAAATGGATCGCGCGCGAGGATGTGTCAGCCGCACGCGATGCGGCGCGATTGGTAAAGGTCGCGGTGTTACGCGGCGCGGAGGAACCGAATGCCGCTACTCCAAATCCAAAGAAGCTCAACGACAACCAGCGCACTTTGATCGATACGTTGGCCCCTTCTGGCGGGCGTTTGCCAGTCGAGACTTTGCGCGGTCTCGACGTTCCGCAATCCACTCTCGGCACGCTGGTAAAACGCGGATTAGTGGAACTGGTCGATGAGCCGCAGGATTTCACCACTTCGAAACTCAAGCCTCGTCCATCCCCTTTCGAATTTGAATTCAGTGCCGCTCAGAAGAACGCGCTCGCGAAAATCGGCGACGCCGTGGCCGCGCGCAAATTTGCCGGCCTCCTGCTCCACGGTATCACTGGTTCCGGAAAGACGGCAGTCTATCTCGCCTGCATGCGCCATGTGCTCGATTCCGGCCGCTCTTCCATTCTGCTTGTTCCCGAAATCGGCTTGACTCCGGCCGTCGCCGCCGATCTTCACCAAGTCTTCGGAGACGAGGTCGCCATTCTCCACTCCGGTCTCTCGAACGCCGAGCGTGCCGAGCAGTGGCATCGCATCAAGCGTGGCGAAGCCCGAGTCGTCGCCGGGACGCGCTCGGCCGTCTTCGCTCCCGTCAGCGATCTCGCGCTCATTATTGTCGATGAGGAGCAAGACTCGTCTTACAAACAGGAAGAGACGCCGCGCTACCACGCTCGCGATGTCGCGGTCATGCGGGCAAAAATGGCGGGAGCGGCGGTCGTCCTCGGGTCGGCGACGCCGTCGCTGGAGTCTTATTACAACGCGAAGAAAAATAAATATGCGCTGGTCGAACTGCCCGACCGCGTCGAGAAGCGTCCTTTGCCAGAAGTCGAGATCGTCGACATGCGCCTGGAGTTTCAGGAGACGGGCAAGGAGCAAGTCATTTCACGCAAGCTGGCGGAAGAAATTCGCGAGCGCCTCGAGAAAAAAGAGCAGGTCATGGTTCTCCTCAATCGCCGCGGATATTCTCCCGTGGTGTTATGCCGCGCCTGCGGCAAGACCCTCCAGTGCCAGAACTGCGCCGTGTCGATGACGCATCACAAGCGCGAGCACAAAATGGAATGCCACTATTGCGGGCATCTCGCGAAAATTCCCGACAAGTGCGCGGAATGCGGCAGCGAGTACGTACAATTTGTGGGCACGGGATCGGAGAAGCTCGAAGAGTTGCTGCACGGCATGTTTCCCCAGGCGCGGATCGGCCGTCTTGATCGCGACACCGTCCGTGGCCGCGAAGATTTCGAGCATGCGCTCAATGCGCTCAATGAAGGCGCGCTCGACATGCTCGTCGGTACCCAGATGATTGCCAAGGGCCACGACATCCACGGCGTCACGCTGGTCGGAGTCATCGGCGCAGACATGGCGCTCGGCTTGCCCGATTTTCGCGCGGCCGAGAGAACCTTTCAGCTCCTCACGCAAGTCGCCGGGCGCGCCGGGCGTGGCAATTCTCCAGGCAAAGTTATTTTGCAAACATATTTTCAAGATCACTACGCCGTCCAGTTCGCCGCCCGTCACGATTTCGCCGGATTCTACGACAAAGAGCTCCAGTTTCGCGCGTGGATGCACTACCCGCCCTACAGTGCGATTGCCAATGTGCTGATTCGTTCGGAAAAACTCGACGAGGCTTTGACCTGGTCCGGGGAATTAGGCCGCTGGTTTGAGAAGACAAAGCATGACGGGATACGACTGCTGGGGCCAGCGGCCGCTCCGATCACTCGCCTAAAGCGCGACTACCGCTATCACTTCATTCTGAAATCTCCCAGCCGCGAGAAGATGAACGCGCTCCTGCGCGCCATGCTCGCCGAGGCCGCCGCGCGCAAAATTCCACGCACGCAAGTGATTGTGGATGTCGATGCCGTGTGGCTGATGTAAGAGCGAGGCGCTGGGTGCGTGGTGTCTAAATAGGTGGAGTCCGAGCAAATGGGCAGGTTAACGAAGACGCTTCTGATCGCAAATTTTCTTTTTTGGGTGTACTTTTGGCTTGCCTTTGCGCAGGCATCGTACCCTTTCCGGCCTGATCCTTTCGGCCATCCGGCGGGAACGGGATATACGTTCTGGGGACATTCCATTGCGGTCGTGGAAAACGGTCTTAGCTACCCATTCTTCCGTGTGATGTTCTATGCCGAGTTCCCGTCATTCGCAACCGCTATCCTGGTAGTGCGCGTGTTCTCGCCACACCTGTTGCTCTACGGTTTTTTTGCCGGGATTTCCAAGGGTGGCTGGTTGCTGCTGGCGGTGATGACGATTTCGTTCTTTCAATGGTACTTGATAGGACGGCTCGGGCAAGGGATCCAGCGCAGGTGGTACAGGCGTAACGCGGGGATTCGGAATTAGTTCCTAGATCTACTTGCGATGCAGCTCATGCCGAATGCCATCGCGAAGATCGTGCAGCGATTCTCGTGCGCCCTCGCGCATCCCTGGCCACACTTCTCGTCCTGAACTGTGCGCGATGGGAGCGGGGGTAAAACTCAGCGCCAGAATTACCGCCGCGCAAATCGCCAAAACACGACGGTTGCCTCTTACCTCTGGATACTTGGGCACCCGTGGATGCCGCATCGTCAAGGCCAGCAGGATCGACCAGATCAGCCATCCCGTCCACATATATTTTCCCAGTGGCACAAGAGCGAGGATGGTAAGAATCGAGATCGCGCGATGGAACCGGGGCGAAATGGAATAGATGATATGCCCGCCGTCGAGTTGGCCGCCCGGCAGTAGGTTCAGAGCGGTCGCGAACATCCCGACCCAGGCAGCGGCAGCGATCGGATGAAGCGAGAGCGCCGACAGCGGAGTCGTCGCACGCACCATCAGCGCCGCCAGATGGAAAGCGAAAGGGAATCCCACTTGGATGTCTGACGCAGCTGAGCCCGTGATCGGATGCGACAGTGAAAGCCCCACGAGCAACGCGATGCAGGCAGGGACAAATCCGGCGATGGGGCCAGCGATTCCGATATCAAAGAGCGCTGCGCGCGACGGAATCGGGCTCTTGATCCGAATGAACGCGCCAAGCGTCCCTATTAAGCTAGGAAACGGAACGAAGAACGGCGGCGTCGCGTACACGCGGTAGTAACGCGCGTAAAGGTAGTGCCCCATTTCGTGCGCGAAAAGGATGAACATCAATGTGAGCGAGAAAGGAACACCCAGCAGCAGGTTTGCCGGTTTTTCAGCGATCCAGTGAATTGGGAATAAAGAAAGTGAGTCATCATTCAGCGAAAATACCGGCAGGTGGCGCTGGAAGTTCACTTCCATCCGCGCGCCGACCACCATCGTGCTGAAAAAAGTCAGCAACAGAAACAGCACATAGATCCACCAGCGCTGGCGCGGCGGAGGAATGACCCAGACTCCGGGCTGGGGCGGCTGATCCCACTCGGGAACCGTTGGCAGATGGGATGTCGGTTCAGACATGACGGCAGGTCAGAGGTTAGAGGTCAAATCGCACAGCCAAGATGGCAGAGGTAAAAACCGAAGCCCGCAGAGCGTAAATTCAACTTCTGCAATCTGACCTCAAACCTCCGCAATCAGCTAGTCGATCGATTGCAATTCCTTGCCCGGTTTGAAGCGGACGGCTTTGCCCGGAGGAATGGAAACTTCGGCTCCGGTGCGCGGGTTGCGTCCAATCCCGGTCTTGCGCGGACGCACATTGAACACGCCAAACCCCCGCAGTTCGATGCGGTCTCCCGTCGACAGCGCTTTCTTCATGCTCTCAAAGACGGTTTCGACGGCGAGTTCGGCTTTGGTCTTGGTAATGCCGGTGCGGTTGACCACTTCGTTGATGATGTCGAGCTTAATCATTGGGTGTCCCCCGCCTCCTGAGGATTCGTACGCCTCAAGTTATTGATGCTAAGGGGGATAGTCCGGATTGTCAACCGGCCCTGTTGTCTCGTAAGATGACTGCACCAGCCTGCGCAAATTTGTAATTGGTGATTTGTAATTTGTGATTGAAAGTCCTGCGTTCAATCACCGCGCAAAATTACCAATTACAAATTACCAATCACAAATTCAAAGGGGTTTCATGAGCATCAAGAGTGACCGCTGGATCCGGCGCATGGCGCAGGAGCACGACATGATTAATCCGTACTCCGAAAAACAGGTGAGTACGGGAGTGATTTCCTACGGCGTCTCAAGCTACGGATACGACTTGCGCGTGGCCGACGAGTTCAAGATTTTTACCAACGTCAACAGCACGGTCATCGATCCCAAGCATTTCGACGAGCGTTCGTTTATCTCGGTGAGTTCCGATGTCGCCATCGTCCCGCCGAATTCGTTTGCCTTGGCGCGGTCAGTAGAGTACTTCAAGATTCCACGCGACGTGCTGACAATTTGCGTCGGCAAGTCGACCTACGCCCGCTGCGGCATCATCGTCAACGTCACTCCCTTCGAACCGGAGTGGGAAGGCTTCGTCACGCTCGAGATTTCCAACACCACACCCCTGCCGGCCAAGATCTATGCCAACGAAGGCCTCTGCCAGATTCTCTTCTTCCAATCCGACGAAGTCTGCGAGACCAGCTACAAAGATCGCAAGGGAAAATATCAATCGCAGAAGGGAATTGTGCTGCCGAAATTGTAGGGGCAGCTTTCAGCCGTTAGCCCTCAGCTTTCAGTTTGACCGGTCACTCGCTGGTTTTGCGGCCGGCGAGTGCAGCGCGTTCTTCTGCGACCGCGAGCTATGAATGGTTATTGATAAAGAGAGGTCCGTAACTTAGATACGGACGTAGATACGGGCGAAGTGGTGACGGAGTTCCACTCGCTCCAGAGGCACAGAAGCTGATAGCTGAAAGCTGAAAGCCTACTTCCGCCCGTTCTCGCCTTCCTTAAACATGTACTTAATGGCCGGCTTGTAGATCATCAGATTGGCAGCACCGTTGCGGTTCAGCTTGATGCAGTGCTTGTCGTACCACTCAATGTAACCGTGGACTTCCTCGCCATCGCGTAACACGATGACCATGGGAGTCTTCGACTGCATCTGCTTCTGATAATAAAAATTTTCCGCGTTGGTCTGCTCCGTGGGAGCGGTTTTCTTGGCCGGGGCGGCCGTGCGGTCTCGATCCCTCTCGCGATTACTGTCTCTCCGCTCACCCCCCGCGTGGTTCGGCCCGTGGTTATGGCCGCCGTGTCCGTGTTCGGAGCGCGTAAGGGTGGGGCGAATCAGTTTACGATTCGCAAAGCTTTCCTGGTCGTTGCTATGACCAGCGGATTGTTCGGCCGGTAAGGAGTCGACTGCATCTTTCAAATCGCACCACCTGCGCGCCGGGCGGGCAGAAATTTACCACAAGACTTGAGCCAGAATTGTGGGTCCAGAGGCGTGAACTGAGGCTAACGGTATCACAGAGAACAGGGGTTGACAATATTTTGTGCGGTGTTGGGTCCGGTGTGCGACGGGCTACAAATCAGGAAACGCGTTCCAGCGCGGTGGCGAAAGCATCGAGCGAGAGCGATCGCAGCAGGTTGCGGCGCATGCCGCGCTCCACCTCCGCCAGGCCTTCGGCCGCTCGCTGCAGCCAGCCAAAATCCGCAGCCTCCGACATCTTCTTCAGCTCTCCAAGAATGTCCGTATTGCGGACAAGTTGTGGCGTGCCCGATTGCACGAACATCAGGTCTTCGAGCAGCGAATAAAAGGTGCGAAGCAAAGCGTCGATCTTCTCGCGCCCTTCTGCCCCGGCCCGGTAGGTTTCAGTCGTCTTGAAGAGGTCCGTGTGATCGCTGCCGCTCAGCGCCGATTTAAGCAACACCAGCGCGTGGCTGCGCGCGCCAATGTAGCCCTCGATGTCGAACGATAACGCGCGTCCGATGGCGCCTTCGCTCAATCGGGCGACCAGCGCGCGTTGCCGAGGATTCCATGCAGGGCGAAGATTGCCTAGCTGCTTCTCGATCTCCTGGGTATCAATCGCCCCAAGGTTGAATGTCATCGAGCGCGAACGGATCGTTGGTAGCAGTTCACCCGCGTTTTCCGTAAGCAGAAAGATCGTGGCGAACTCCGGCGGCTCCTCAAGAACTTTGAGCAGCGAGTTCGCCGCCTCCTTCATAAATGAAGACCCGGTGAAAATGTAGACGCGTTCTCGCGCTTCGCCGGGCCGATAGTAAATCGTGTCGATGACATGACGCACCTGATCCACCTTGATCATCATCTGTGGCGGGTCGGGCGGGATGACCAGAACGTCGGGATGAGTCTGAACGAACAGACGCGTTTCTTTCTTGTCCGTTTCGCGGAGATTCTCGCGCGCCTCGACCGCTTCTGCGAACCTCGCGTCAAGATCGGTCGACTGCGCGATGCGCGTGCAGTTCGAACACTCACCGCAAAAATCGGGCAGGCCATCGGTCTTAGGCTGCACCAGGCAGTTGATAGCGCGCGCCAGCATCAGCGCGAGCGTGTACTTGCCCGACCCTTGCGCGCCCGACAAGATAACGGCATGCGGAAACCGCTCGCGCGCCAGCATCTCGCGCATGCGGTGAATGGTTTCCGGATTGCCGATGAAATCAGAAAAGGGCATAAACAGAGACAAAAACTTCAAGCTGCCAGCCGCTAGCTTCTAGCTAGGGCTGATTTTCAACTTCTTGCGCACCAACTCCATGATAACCGCGTGAGTTTCCGCGGGTGTGCCGCGGGCGTTCACCAGGTGGACGCGATGTGGTTCCCGTGCAGCGATCGCCAGGTAGGCGTGGCGAACGCGTCCAAAGAAAGCCCGATTTTCCTGCTCGAAGCGGTTCTCGTCTTTGCCGCTTTCTTTTTGCGAACGTCCGCCCGTGTGCTTCCGGTTGCGGCGGCGCGCGCGGTCCACGCTGACAGCCACGTCGTTGTCCAACAACAGCGTCAGATCAGGTCGCAGATTGCCGCACAGAATCATGTGCAGTTGTAGCACCGGCTTGGTGCCCAGCTTGCGGCCTCCGCCCTGGTAGGCCTCGGTCGAATCGGTGAAGCGGTCGCAAAGTACGATCTTGCCTTCGGCGAGAGCGGGCAAAATGATCTCGTGGATGTGCTGCGCCCTGGCGGCGAACATGAGCGCCATCTCCGTTTGTGGAGACAGTCCCGAGGTCCCGGAATGCAGCAAAACTTCGCGGATTTTTTCGCCGGAGGTTGTGCCTCCCGGCTCGCGCGTCACGGTCACGGATAGGCCATGCGCTCGCAGCGAACGCGCCAGCTTTTCGAGCTGTGTGCTCTTGCCGCTGCCGTCGAGCCCTTCAAATGTGATGAATTTTCCGCGCGCGTACACGTGGGAAATGATAGCAGGCACTCCAGTGAGTGCGGTCAGGATGACAATTTCATCACCCGAGTTTCATCAACTCAGGAGCGGGTTCCTCCAGCATAAAGGCCAGAACATCCTGCGGAATCGGCGCACTCCACACCGGAGCGAACGACTGACGGTGGAGCGGCGAGGGACCGTGCTCGCGCAACGCCGCAAGATGGCGCGCCGTGCAATATCCCTTGTTCGAGGCGAGGCCATACATCGGGTAGACCGGGTCCCATGCAGAGATCATGCGGTCGCGCTCGACTTTCGCGATGATCGAGGCGGCGGCGATCGAGGCCGAGAGCGCGTCCCCATGAATGATGGCTTGTTGCGGCAATTCGCAATCGAGTTTCAACGCGTCGACCAGAAGATGGTTTGCGGCGGGTGCCAGTTGCTGCACGGCACGCAGCATTGCCAGACGCGAAGCGTGGTAAATGTTGATCTGATCGATGCGGGCGGAATCTACAGCTGCGATCGCCCAGGCGATCGAATACTGGCGGATCTGGATCGCCAACGCTTCGCGGCGTTCGGCGGGGATGAGTTTTGAATCGCGCAGCCCGCGGATGCGATGGCTCGGATCGAGGATCACGGCCGCTGCTACGACTGGGCCAAACAGCGATCCGCGGCCCACTTCGTCAACTCCGGCTACGTAGTGAGCACCGGCTGCCCAGGCTAGCTTCTCAAATTTGAGGGTACAGCGAAGTTTTCTTAGCAGGCGTAATTTGGCTGCGGAAGCGGAGATTTTATCTGGCTTGGAGGCCTTCGAGGCTCGAATGGACTTGGACACGGACGCTGAGCAGCATCTTCTCTCAAAGAGCGGGCGCGAAGCAAGGCGCAACCCGTGCGCAGTACCAGTACTCAGCGTGGAAAAACTGGGTACTGGGTACTGGCAACTGGGTACTGCCCTTACTGCTGTTCGACTTCCTTCAACCGTGCGGCCTTGCCTTTGAGCCCACGCAGGTAATACAGCTTGGCGCGTCGGACTTTCGCGGAACGGATCACATCGATCTTGTCGATGACTTTCGAGTCGAGCGGGAAAATACGCTCCACGCCCTGACCGAAGCTGATCTTCCGGACGGTGAAACTCGGCTGCGCGCCGCGCTTCTGGGCAATGACGATACCTTCGAACGCCTGCAACCGTTCTTTTTCGCCTTCGCGGATCTTGACCTGCACCTTGATGGTGTCGCCGGGAGCGAACTTCGGCAGGTCTGTGCGGCGGGATTTCGCAAGTAGTTTTTCGATGATTGGGTTACGCATACGTTTTCCTTCCTGAATTCCTTCTTTAATCTTCCAGTACTTCGGCCCGCTTGATCTGGGCCAGCAATTCCTTGTCTTCCTCCGTCAGAGCGACCCGCTCCAGCAGATCGGGACGGTTGCGCAGCGTCTTCGCCAACGCCGTCTTACGCCGCCAGGTGCGAATCTGGTCGTGGTTGCCGTTCACCAGCACTTCCGGCACCGCCATGCCGCGAAAATCCGCAGGCCGCGTGTAATGCGGATAATCGAGCAATCCGCCGGAACCGCAGGTCGAACTCGGCTCATCACCCAGTGTGGCGCGGGCGCCCTCGCCCGCGGACGCCGTGAACGACTCCTGCCGCGTCGAATCCTGGTTGCCCACCGCGCCCGGAATCAGCCGTATCACCGTGTCGATGATCACAGCCGCGCCCAGTTCGCCGCCGCTCAGCACATAATCGCCAATCGAAACTTCTCGATCCGCGAGATGCTCGCTGATCCGTTCGTCCACGCCTTCGTAGCGTCCGCATATCAGAACAATCCGCTCAAGTTGCGAAAGTTCCGCAGCCATAGCCTGATCGAGTCTGCGTCCTTGCGCCGACAGCAAGATTACCGATTGCTTCGCACCCGCCGCCGCGCGAACTTCACGCGACTCCAGGTTGCCGAACGACTCCAAACATTCAAAGATCGGTTCCGGCTTCAGGACCATGCCCTCGCCGCCGCCAAACGGGCGGCCATCCACGGTGCGATGCTTGTCTTTCGTAAACGCCCGCAGATCGTGAATGCTAATTTCTACCAGGCCCGTTTCCCGCGCCCGTCGCAGAATTCCATAATCCAGCGGCCCGTGAAAGAAGTCAGGAAAGATCGTGAGAATGTCGATCTTCATGGGAAACCGTCGTTTGGTCGATGTTCGTTAGTCGTCAGCTAATTCTTCCAATGAACGACGACTGGCGAACGACTGACGACCATCGACTAACGACTTCTTTCTTTCTCCTGCTTTGCCACCGGCGCGTTCACTTCCAGCAAACCTTCCGGCAACTTCATGCGGACTTGCCTGTGTTCCAGATCCAGCTTCTCCAAGTACTCCTCGGCAAACGGGATCTCGTGGGGAAGCTTTGTCCCACTTTTCACAACCAGTAACGGCGCTTCTCCCGCGCCGAACTGCACATCTTCAATCTCGCCGACCTCGCGCTGGCCGTCGAACACTCTACAGCCAACCAAGTCGCTCAGGTAAGTCCAGCCCGGTTCCAACTTGCCACGTTCCGCGCTCGGCAACTGGAGTTCAGCGCCCACCAGCGGCTCGGCATCGTTAATGCTGTCGATGCCTTCAAACTTCAGCACCAGAAGATTTTTATGCGGCCACAGATCTTCTACTTTCACTTCGCGGCGCTGGCCATCTTTCGTCAGCGACCACAGCCGCATGTCTTGCTTGAAGCGGTCAGGAACGTCGGTGTGCGACTCGACCCCTACTTCGCCGCGGCGTCCCTGCGTCTTGATGACGACCGCTAAAGTGATCCAGTCGTTGCTTGCGCCCGGAGCCGCCATTTAGATGAGCTTCGACTACTTACTCAATAATCTCGAGTGCGTAGCGCTTATCCAGTTTCGATCCCGCAGCGCTCAGCAAGTTGCGCAAGGCGCGAGCCACGCGGCCCGAGCGCCCGATAATTTTGCCCAAATCGGCCTCGGCCACTTCGAGTTCGATCACGGTTTCGTCGCCGTCTTCGTACTCGTCAATGAAAACTTCGCTCTTGGCCTCGACAATGGCCTTGGCGATGTATTCAATCATGGCGCGCGGACTGGCGCTCGGCTCGATCATTTGTGGCTCCTGAAATGGCGGATGCTGAGAAAGCTAGGCGACCGAAGCGGCCGCAGCCGGCGCGGGAGACTTGACCAACTTGCCAACGCGATCGGAAAGCTGGGCGCCCTTCGAAACCCAGTAGTCGATCCGCTCACGCTTCAGATCAAAAGTGGCCGGATTGGTGCGCGGATTGTACGTTCCCACGACTTCCACCGGGCGGCCATTGCGAGCCCGCTCCTTCTCAATCACCACCACACGGTAATACGGTTGTTTGCGCGCACCAAAGCGCGCCAGACGAATCATTAACACAGACTTCGGTATCCTTTGCCCGGAAGAGTCCGGCGGAGTTTCACTCGCTGGTTTGGCTAGCGAAGTAAAGACAAACCATTATTATGCCGGAGGATAGCGGTTTTCGCAAACCGAAACTCCCCCTGAGCCGTCTACCACTCAAGCCGCCTCGGTTTCGGCAAGAAAGGGACCAAAATAATCGAAGGCAGTCACGAAAACAGGAAACGGCATGAAAACAGAAGGCTTGGCGATTCCGTTACCCGATCCCACAGGGCGGGTGCCAGAGGTTTGTCAGTTTGATCGGATTCTCTTCGACAGCGGATTGGTACGTGTCGGCGCTTTTCGTGCTCATCCAAGTCATCCTTCGTTTCGTGAGTCAGGTCCGGCGCGTAATTTCTGTTTCGTGTTTCCAAGGACAGCGGTTGAGATCCAGCACGAGCACGAGCCGGCGTTTATCGCCAACCCCAATGTCGTCACCTTTTACAACAAAGGCCAAGCCTACCAAAGAAGCGCAATCAGCGAAGACGGAGATCGCTGTGACTGGTTCGGCGTGGACCGCGAAGTCGTTCGAGACGTCGTCCGAGTCTTCGACGCCACCGCCGATTTGCATCCGGAGGCTCCCTTCCGTCGGACTCACGGTTGGTCAGACTCCCTAACTTATTTGCTCCAGCGAAAACTGTTTAACCAGCTCGCCAGCCGCAGCTTCGATGACATCGATCCATTCGCGATCGAGGAAGCGGTGGTCTATTTGCTGGAGAGCGTAGTTGCTTGGTCCTACCGATCGTCGCCTCAGTTGCGGAAATTCGGGGCGAGGCAGCGCGAATCGGTCCGTCACATCGAGTTCCTCCTCAGCTCGCGATCCGAGAGTTCTCGATCAGAAGACCGTCTGACGCTGGCCAATATCGCCGATGCAATTGGACTTTCCCCGTATTACATTTGCCGGATGTTTCGCCGCGCCACCGGTACAACTCTGCACGCCTACCGGCAGCGCCTTCGCCTGCGCAGTTCACTCGAAAGCGTTGCTGGCTCCGGCAGGCCGTTGGTGGATCTCGCGCTTGAAGCTGGCTTTTCCAGCCACAGTCACTTTACGAGCGCTTTCCGGCGTGAGTTCGCGCGAACTCCGTCCGGCGTTCGCGAAGGTGGCTGACGTCCCAATGTAAGCAGCTGGTCATCGCTTCCCGGTTACTCATCACGAACTGCCCCGGGAGGGCAATATTCTGATAGCGCGACCCAGCCCGCATCAGCAACACTGCCAATCTATGTTCAAGACCATTTTGAAGACTATGTTCAAGAAAGAGCGCAATTCTTTCAGAAGTATCTTGCTCGGCTCAGCGCTGGCGGCTTCAGCCACCGCCGGTTTTGCCCAGGCCGCGGCCCCGCCTCCCGACCCGGCACTCACCGCCGGCTATGCGCGCCTGATGGCCAATGACAATGCCGGTGCGGTAAAAATTCTAGAAGAGGTCACAAAGCGCGAACCAAACGACGGCCGCGCGTTGCGCGTGCTGGCTGTGGCCTACCAGAACCTGAAAAATTTCGATCAGGCGATCGCCGCCTTCCAGCACGCATTGGAGGTCGAGCCGTCGGTTCCGACTCCAATCTTCAATCTCGCGGTGGTCTATGCGCAGAAGGGCGATAAAGAGCAGGCCTTCGCGTGGCTTGCAAAAGCGAGAGCATGCCGCAAGATTGACATGACGCAAATCGATTTCACCCCCGAGTTGGAATCGCTGAAATCCGACCCGCGTTTTGCGGCGCTCCTGCCCGTGCGCGCGGACTTCGACAATCCCTTCGTCGAGCCCGTCAAAATTATTCGCGAGTGGGATGGCGAGGCGGCCCACGATCAATTCGGATGGATCGCGCGAAATATTGGAGATGTCGACGGCGATGGCGTGCCCGATGTGGTCACGTCGGCTCCGACCAACAGCGCGGGAGGCGCTAAGGCCGGGCGCATCTATGTTTACTCGACCAAAACCGGCAAATTGCTCTGGACTGCCGACGGCCACGCGGGCGACCAACTGGGAACCGGAGTCGAAGCGGCCGGAGATACCAATGGCGATGGCATTCCCGATGTGATCGCCAGCGCTCCCGGCGGAGGCTACGCCAAAGTTTATTCCGGACGGGACGGCCACGTACTGCTGACACTGAAAGCGGAGAACGCCAGCGATGACTATGGGCGGCACGCGTCCGGCGTTGGCGATGTCAATCACGATGGCTTTGCCGACGTTATTGTCGGCGCTCCGAACAACAATGCCGGTGGAGACAAAGCGGGCCGCGCCTATGTCTATTCGGGCAAAGATGGCAGCTTGCTCCTTACGTTGACAGGCGAGCGCGCTGGCGATGGCTTTGGCAGCGCCGTGGCTGGGTACGCCGATAAAAATCGAATCCTGCTTTTGGTTGGAGCCCCGACGGCGGGACCGAAACAGACTGGACGAACCTATGTGTACGATTCGCTTTCATCGAAACCAAAATTCGTCATCGACTCCGATGAGACAGGCGGCGCTCTAGGAGGAATGTTCTTGTCCGTACCGGGGGATGTGGATGGCGACGGCTTTCCCGACGTCTACGCGTCGGATTGGTCGAACTCGGCGAGGGGGCCTTCGACGGGGCGGGTCTACGTTCATTCCGGCAAAGACGGCCATCCTCTGATGACGCTGACGGGTGAAACGGCGGGCGAGGGATTTGGCACCAGTCCCTCGGTCGCAGGCGACGTCGATGGCGACGGTCACAGCGACTTGATCGTGGGCGCCTGGCAATATCGAGGAGCCGCGGTCAGCGGAGGCCGCGCCTATTTGTATTCCGGGAAAGATGGTCACCTGATGAAGACCTACACCTGCCGAATTCCAGGAGACACTTTTGGATTTGACGCAGTCACCATGGGGGATGTCGACGGCGATGGCACGTCTGATTTTCTAATTACGTCGGGATGGAGTGGGGTGCACGGATTCCATTCCGGCCGGGTCTTCATTATTTCTAGCGATGTGAAGCGGGCAAAGTGAGCCGGTTATTTCGGATAGCGGAAACACTCGACCACGTGGTCGTTCACCATTCCCGTAGCCTGCATAAAAGCGTAGCAGATGGTTGAGCCCACGAAGTTAAAGCCACGTTTTTTTAAATCTTTGCTCATCGCATCCGACTCGGGAGTCGTCGCCGGAATAGGTTTTCCGAGCCGACGGGCATTCAGTCGCGGCTTGCCTCCAACGAATTGCCAGATGTAGCGATCGAAAGTATCGAATTCCTTTTGTACCGCCAGGAACGCCTTGGCGTTCTTGGTCGCCGAAGCTATCTTGAGGCGGTTGCGGATGATGCCTTCATTTTTCAACAACTGCTGCGTCTTTTTCCGATCGTACTTCGCGATTTTCTTCGGATCGAATCCATCAAACGCCGCACGGTAATTTTCCCGCTTGCGTAGGATCGTGTCCCAGCTCAGGCCAGCCTGCGCCCCTTCCAGAATCAAGAATTCGAATAAGACCCGATCATCATGTTGCGGGACGCCCCATTCCCGGTCATGGTAGTCAACCATAACCCCGTCAAGAGCCCAAGCGCACCGCACAATATTGGTTTTCATTAGTCAGTGTAGTCAGTGCCCCAGGTCGCGCCCGTTCTGTGGGCGCTAAGCTGGGCCCCCGTCCATAAATCGTCGCGAATAAATCGTCTCGCTAAAATCATCCGGCTCACGCGCCCCCGAGAACCCCGTCAATCTTCTTCAGTTCTTCCGCCGAGAATTTCAGATTCTTCAGCGCGGCCACGTTGTCATCGACTTGCGACACTTTGCTTGTCCCGACCAACGCGCTAGTGACGCGCGGATCCCGTAGCACCCACGCTACCGCCATTTCGGCTAGCGTCTGTCCGCGCAGTTTTGCAATTTCGTTCAACGCCCGAATCTTCGAGAGCTTGTCTTCCCCGATATCAGTCTTCTTGAGAAAGAAATCACGAGCCGCCCGCGAGTCACTGGGAATTCCGTTGAGATAACGGTCCGAGAGCAGTCCTTGCGCCAGGGGGCTAAAGACGATTGAGCCGACGCCTTCTTTTCCCAGCACATCGAACAGTCCCTTTTCAGGCTCGCGTACGAACATCGAGTATTTCGGTTGATGAATCAGGCATGGAGTTCCAAGCGAGCGAAGAATTTTCACCGCTTCAGTAGTCTGCTTGGCATCGTAGGCGGAAATGCCGGCGTAGAGCGCGCGGCCTGAGCGCACCGCCGTGTCGAGCGCGCCCATCGATTCCTCCATCGGAGTCTCGGGATCGGGACGGTGATGATAAAAAATGTCGACGTATTCCAGGCCCATGCGTTTCAGGCTTTGGTCGAGGCTCGCCAGCATGTATTTGCGTGAGCCAAAGTCACCGTAGGGACCGGGCCACATGTCCCATCCGGCCTTCGTCGAGATGATCAGTTCGTCGCGATACGGCAGGAAATCTTTTTTCAGAATCTGGCCGAAAGTCTCTTCCGCCGATCCATAGGGCGGCCCATAATTGTTGGCCAGATCGAAATGGGTGATGCCCAGATCGAAGGCGCGGCGCAGCATCGCCCGCGAATTTTCAAAGTTGTCGACCCCGCCAAAGTTGTGCCACAGTCCGAGCGAGATGGCCGGGAGGTTAATGCCGCTACGTCCCGAGCGGCGGTATTGCATGGAGTCATAACGATGGCTGTCAGCAACGTACATGATTGATGTTCCTCGAAATTTTCGCTTGCGTTCCCACTTCCGGGGGAACCAGTCTAACCGAGAACCGAGAACCGAGAACCGAGAACTGAGAACTGAGAACTGGCAACTGCCTTAGTCGTATTTCTCATACCGTATAGACTTCCGATCCCATCCGAGCGTCCTCAGCAATTCGCGGTTCGCCTTGACCATCTTGTCGAGTCCGCAAATGTAAGCGTGCATGTCGGTTCTCATGCCGACGATTTCGCCCAAATGTTGCTGGACATATCCTCTCAATCCCTTCCAGTTGTCGTCGGCGCGGCTTAGCGTCGGCAGAAAATGAAAGTTTTCGTGAGCCGCGGCTAGCTTTTCAAATTCCTCGCGATAGTAGATGTCTGACTCGTGCCGTGCACCAAAAAGCAGCCAGAATTCTCGATCCTGATGCCGCTCTTTCTCCCCGAGCAACCAGTGCAGCATCGACCGGAACGGCGCGACGCCGGTTCCCGTGGCGATAAACACGGTGTCGCGAAGCGGAGGTCGCAGCGTGAAATCCCCGAACGGCCCTTGAAACGAAATCGTCTCGCCTGCTTTCGCATCGCAGAGATGGTTCGACATAAACCCGTCCTGCACGCGGTTGAGGCAGAAGGCGACGCTTCCGTTTTCCGACGGAGGCGAGGCGATGGAATAGGCGCGCGTAATCTCTTCCCCCTCGGGCGTAGTGGCCTTCACGGAGAGCCACTGCCCGGGAACGAATCCGAAACGCGGCACATCTTTCACTTCGAGTTCGAGGTGCATGGTGAATTCGGAAAGCGCGATCGAGCGGACGACTTGTGCTTCGAATGTCTTGAACTGGGCCATTACAGATGTAGATGATCCGGAAGCGGCCTGGGATTAGCGAAATCTTGATTACGAAATCTCGATAAGCGAAATCTCGATCACTCCCGTTTGACAGCAATCCAGAACTCGTCTTATCGTTTCCCGAAATCGCTACCTTGCTTGGGGAAATCGCGTCTACTCTGTTTTGCGAAAGGACGATTTTATGGCCGAGGATGCCAAGAGTGAAGTTTCGCGCCGTGGATTCTTAGGAATGGGATCGGCGGCCCTCGCCGCTGCTGGAGTGCTCTCCGCGGCCGATGCCGTGGCGCAAGAGCAGCATCCCTATCCGACCAAGGGTGATCGCAGCTCCAGCGCGCCGGGCCCCGGCAATCCCCCGATCGATGCGCAGAATCCCGACTCTTTCCTGCCGCCCCAAACCGACGCCGGCGGCGTACCGACATTTAAGTATCCCTTTGGCCTTTCGCACAAGCGCATGCAAGAGGGTGGATGGTCGCGCGAGGTCACTGTGCGCGAGCTCCCCGTTTCGAAAACCATCGCCGGCGTCGACATGCGCCTCACTGCGGGCGGAGTCCGAGAACTGCACTGGCATACCGCGGCCGAGTGGGCCATCATGCTCTACGGCACCGCCCGTATCACCGCCGTCGACATCGAAGGCAAGAGCTTCGTCGATGACGTCGGCGAAGGCGATCTCTGGTTCTTTCCTCCCGGCATCCCGCATTCCATTCAGGGTCTCGGCCCCGATGGCGCCGAATTCCTGCTCGTGTTCGACGATGGCAACTTCTCCGAATACGAAACCGTACTGCTCACCGATTGGATGGCCCACACTCCGCACGACGTTCTCTCTGCGAACTTCGGCGTCAGCAAAGAGGCGCTCGACAAACTCGTGCGCCGCGAAAAATTTATTTTCCAGACCGACCTTCCACCCTCTCTCGCGGAAGACAAGAAAGTCGCTGCCGGTTCCCTCGGTCTGTCCTCGCAGGATTTCTCTTTCCGCAAGTCCCAGATGCCGATCTCCAAGCGCACCAAGGGTGGCGAAGTCCAGATCATCGATTCCAGCCGGTTCAAAGTGTCCACCACGGCTTCCGCCATCGTCACCGTTCACCCCGGCGGAGTCCGCGAACTCCACTGGCATCCCAACGCCGACGAATGGCAGTACTACATCAGCGGCTCCGGAAGAATGACCGTGTTCGCCACCGGAGGTCGCGCCCGCACCATGGACTTTCAAGCCGGCGATGTTGGCTACGTCCTGAAGACTCTCCCCCACTACGTGCAGAACACCGGCGACACCGACCTGAAATTCCTCGAGATGTTCAAGACCAACACCTATCAGGATCTGTCGCTCTCCGAATGGTTGACCCACACTCCGCCTGAGCTGGTGCTGGCGCATTTAGGTATCGACAAAGCCACGCTCGACGCCATGCCAAAAGACAACTCGGCCAACATGCCGAGATAACGGGACCGAGTTGCCCGAAAAAGCGTTGTCTCATCAGGCAGACAACCTAGTGCCTCTGGACGATATGACCATGGTATAATGACCATGATCGCAAGAATGAAGGGATGGGAGGGACGACATGAAAACCATGGCGGCAGGTGCTTTTAAGGCGCGCTGCCTCGCGGTGATGGATGAAGTTCAGGCCAAGCGCGAGACCGTGGTCATCACAAAACGCGGCAAGCCTGTGGCGAAACTAGTTCCGGCCGACGCGGAGAAGGATGATATTTATGGCCTGTATAAAGGGAAGGTGAAAATCCTCGGCGATATCGTGGGGCCAATACTTACGCCTGAGGAGTGGGGAGATCTTTATTGATTGTGGTGGACACGCACGTCGTTCTTTGGCTGCTGTCAGATCCGTCCCGGTTGTCGAAGGCAGCGCACGCCGCCATCGATGAAGCTCGCCGCAACGGAAGCGGTTTGGCTATTTGTGGGATCACTCTACTGGAAATTGCGACAGCTAAGCTGAATGGGAGAATCTCCCTCAGCGTGAGTCTGGAGTCCTTCTTGAAAGACGTGGAAGAACGTTTCGTCGTTCTGCCGATCACCGCGCGTGCCTGTGCGCGCACGTTGGCATTGCCCGCAGGCTATCCGAAAGATCCGGCGGACCGGGTGATTGGGGCGACGGCGCTGGTGGAAGGGATGGGCTTGGTCACGGCGGACCGGGAGATTCGGCGGGCGAAAGTAGTGAGAACGATCTGGTGAAAGTAGCCAGTACCCGGTCGACACGCCCAGTGTCTGGTCGGCGCAGGCGAACAGTCCGTCTAGTCAAACCTCTCCGAAGGTGCTTGAATCGCTCTATGAGCGAAGAAAACAAATTCTATGCGTACTTTACGGTAACTGGCTCCTTCGACCCGGAGTACATCACCAAACGCGTCGGGATTAGCCCGACTGACTCTTGGCGTGTGGGCGACCTGAATCCGCGAAACAGTCTCGAACGCAAGTTCAGTCGGTGGTCACTTTATTCTCGCCTTGCGAAGTCCGAATCGCTTGAGGCTCACATCGCGGATGTTCTCGACCAGCTAGACGCCAGTGCCGCGGCCTTTAAGGAGGTAAGCATCAATGAAAGCGGAGGGATGCAGTTGGTCGCACAAATTTACTCCGAATATCCTGGTCTGCATTTTGAGCGAGAGATTATCCAGCGTCTTGGAGAATATCGGCTGAGTGTGGACTGCGACTTCTATTATCTCTACTCAGATGCGCGAGAAGATACCCGCTAGAGCGCGATGATTTTGAAATCTCGCGATTTCAATCTTTCACTCTCGCGAGTGCTTGATCGTCGTTGCCGTCGGCGCGACAATTGCAGCCTCCCGCTACTCCACCGTCACCGACTTAGCCAGATTCCGCGGCTGATCCACATCGCACCCTCGTCTTACCGCAATGTGATAAGCCAACAGTTGCAGCGGAACAATCTCCAGAATCGCCGATAGTTCTTCCGGAGCCGGCGGAACGAACAGAACGTGATCGGCTTCCTCAGTGATTTCTTTATCGCCTGTCGTCGCCAGCGCGATGACGATCCCGGAGCGGGCTTTCACTTCCTTCAGATTCGACATCGTCTTCTCGTATCGCGTCATCGACTGCGGACTGTTTACGTCGCGTGTTGCGATGATGACCACCGGAAGATTCTCGTCGATCAGGGCATTGGGACCGTGCTTCATTTCTCCCGCCGGATACCCCTCGGCATGAATGTAAGAAATTTCTTTAAGCTTCAACGCGCCTTCGAGCGCGATGGGATAGTGAATGCCGCGCCCCAAAAAAAGAAAGTCCTGCGCTCGAAGATAGGTTTTCGCCAGCTCGTTGCAAGCCTCATCGTGAGTCAGAATCTGTTCCAGCTTGCCCGGGATGTGTGTCAGTTCCTGCACCGCGGCCTTGGCTTGCTCCGGAGTCATCGTGCCGCGGACCTGGGCCAGATACAACGCAAATAAATAAAGCGCCGTGAGTTGTCCGGTAAAGGCCTTCGTTGATGCCACGCCGATTTCGGGCCCCGCATGCGTATAAACCGTTCCCGCCGCTTCTCGCGTGATCATCGATCCCACGACGTTGCAGATCGCGAGCGTCTTCGACCCTTTGCTCTTCGCTTCCCGCTGCGCCGCGATCGTGTCGGCGGTTTCTCCCGATTGCGAAATCAACAGCGTCATCGTATCCGGCCCAAGGATCGGGTCCCGATACCGCCATTCACTCGCGTAATCGACTTCGACCGGAACCCGCGCGAAGTTCTCGATCATGAACTTTCCCGCTAGTCCCGCGTGCCAACTGGTGCCGCAGGCGGCGATATTGATTTTCTTCAGCGCCTTGAATTCCGCTTCCGTAACCTTCATTTCGTCGAGAAAGATCGCGCCCGTATCCTGCGAGACGCGCCCCAGCGTGGTATCGCGGACCGTCCGCGGCTGCTCGTAAATCTCCTTAAGCATGAAGTGCTTGAAGCCGCCCTTCTCCGCCATGATCGGGTCCCAGGTGATCCGCTGCGCTTTGCGCTCCAGCGGATTGCCGTCGAAGTCGCTCACCTTCACGCCGTCTTGTGTGATCACCGCCAGATCGCCGTCAGCCATAAAAAAGAGATCGCGCGTGTGATCCAAAAGCGCCGGCACATCCGAAGCTACGAAATATTCGTCTTTGCCCAGGCCAATCACCGCCGGCGGCCCGTTGCGCGCCGCCACGATCTTATTCGGCTCGTCAATCGCAATCACCACCAGCGCGAATACTCCGGTCAGTTCCTTCACTGCTTTGCGCACCGCATCTTCAAGCAACGGCCGTTTGCCGTTGCCGCTCTTGAGGTAATACTTCTCGATCAGGTGCGCGATGATTTCCGTGTCCGTCTCGGTGGTGAACTTGTGGCCTTCTTCGATCAGCTTGCGCTTCAGCGACAGATAATTTTCCACGATCCCGTTGTGCACAACCACGATCGTGCCGCTGCAATCGCGGTGCGGATGCGCGTTCTCTTCCGTCGGCCTCCCGTGCGTGGCCCAGCGTGTGTGCCCGATCCCGTAGGTCCCGTCGAGCGGCTTGTTGCGGATCACTTCTTCCAGATTGCGCAGCTTGCCTTCCGCCCGCCTGATTTGCAGCCCCGCTCCATTGCCCGAAACCGCGATTCCCGCCGAATCGTACCCGCGGTACTCCAGCTTTCGCAGACCCTCGATGATGACCGGCACCACCTGCTTCTTACCTACGTATCCCACGATTCCGCACATGGATGTTGGCTCCTTGATTTCAAACGACGACTAGTTCGGCGATTCGTTCGGGGGGAACTTCGATGTCGGACGTTCGATGCTGGTTCGCCCAAACGGGGCGCTCCACTACCACTACTCTTCGAGGGAGAAGCGAAATTCTTCGATGACCGGGTTCGTCAGGACTTCGCGCGCCATTTTCTCCACTTCGGCCTTCGCCTCGTCCTTCGAGATTCCGCCGTTCAACGTAATTTCGAAATACTTGCCTTGCCTTACATCGTGCAGGCTCTTGTAGCCGATTTTCGTAAGCGCGCCGTGGATGGTCTTTCCTTGCGGATCCAGAACGCTCTTCTTCAGTGAAACGTAAACGTAAGCTTTCATCAGCACCTCGATTATACGTGAGTAGCCTCTTGACCGGACCTCGGTTTTGCTTATAGGCGCTATGCCGCCAGGCGAGTCACTTCGGTTTCAGAGCACTCGTATCTTCATCAAAAGAAGCCAGTTGCTTATTTATCTCGGCCAGCGATTCATTCAGGATCTGTCGATGCCGCGGATTCACGGCAGTTTTCAGTTGTTGTGTAAGGCGTTCGCGCGAAAGCAGAAGTCCGTCGCGCTTGCGGCCCCGCTCCTGTTCCTTGGCTGAAAGCGGAGCTCGCATCGGACCTCGCGAGGCCGCTCGTTCTTCTTGCTGCTGCTCGACAGACTTACTCTCCCAGCCTCGCGCCATTGTCGCAATTTTACTCCGCGCAACCCTAAACCTCCGCGTGAATCGACCTCGCAGGCCCACTTCGAAGGTTTAAGATATGAGGGGGAATATCAAGAAACAACTTGCGTGTGACTCGTGGACGGAGTATGAATTGTTCCGTCCGGGAGGGCACCGACCGGATGCCGCGTCGCAACCTGAGGGGGCTCCCCAACCTGGGGAGGAAAAGATTGGTTCCAAGAATCTAGGGGCCAACGCCTGCGACGCAATGTTGAACTGTTGTCCCGCGGCTTGGCAAGCTGCGA
>DATGGT010000028.1:0-1602 GCA_035308395.1 Terriglobales bacterium | reverse complement strand
GTCAATCACACCAGGCCGAATAATCGCAAACTCTCCCTGATTGGCCTTAGGTCAAACCCCTCGCGATGTCCATTGCAGTTACCGAAAATGGCCTCTTATAATGTCAGAGTTGCCCGACAAGACCCCAGACCCGAGCCCACGCCTACCGACTGAACCGGTCCGCAGGGCGAATGACGGCAAGCCCTTCGGCGGCGTCGAGCGGCGCCGAACTGCGCGCGCAGTGCCCGAAGCCGCGGAAGCCGCCCAGGCCACCGAAGTCACCGTTTTCCACGAGCTTGGCAAGGCTCTCACCTCATCCCTTCAACTCGATCAGGTTCTGCGCACCATCATGGAGAAAATCAACGAAGTTCTCCGTCCCGATACCTGGTCGCTTCTGCTCATGGACGTGGACAAAGGTGAGCTCTATTTTCAGATCGCTACCGGAGTCGGCGCTGAAGCTCTCAAAGACGTCCGCATCAAGCTGGGCCAGGGCCTCGCTGGATGGGTCGCGCAAACCGGTGAAGTGGTCGTCGTTCCCGACACATCGAAAGATTCGCGTTTCTTCGCGCAAGTTGACGAACGCACGAAAATGGAAACGCGCTCGATCGTCGCCGTTCCCGTACGCTTCCGCGACCATTGCCTCGGCGTCATCGAGCTCATCAATTGCATCGGCCCGGAAGGCTTCAGCAAGCGCGACCTCGCGCTGCTCGAAGCGCTCGCCGACTACGCCGCGATCGCAATTGAAAATGCGCGCCACGTGCAGCGCATCCACGAACTCACCATCACCGACGATTGCACCAGCCTCTACAACGCGCGCCATCTGAATTTCATGCTCGATACCGAGCTTTACCGCTCGCATCGCTACGCCTTCGAGTTTTCGCTCATCTTCATCGATCTCGATCACTTCAAAAATATCAACGACACCCACGGCCACCTGATGGGCTCGAAGCTCCTGGCCGAAATCGGCTCGGCCATCAAAGAGAAATGCCGCATGATCGATCTCGCCTTCCGCTACGGCGGCGACGAGTTCGTAATCCTGCTGCCGCAAACCTCCAAAGAAAACGCTCTCGGTATAGCCCGTCGCCTCCACACGTTGATTCGCGAAGCCGTCTGGCTGAAGGAGCCCGGCCTCAACGTCCAAATCACCGCCAGCGTCGGCGTTGCCTCGTACCCCACTGACTCGCGCACCAAAGCCGAGCTCCTTCACCTCGCTGACGAAGCCATGTACCTCGTCAAGAACACCACCCGCGATAGCGTCGCAGCCGCCGGGGTAGGTCTCCTCCAGCACTCCGAGTAACCATTCCTAGCATTCGCAATAAGCGTTCGATCCGAATCTCAATCGCCTGTCATCCTGAACCGATCCGACCAGGATCGGTGAAGGATCTCAGCGCCAAATACATGCACCCGCTAGACGACGGCGCCCATTCAGCGCTGCCCCCGACTCACGTCGCCACGAAGCCGACCACGCGCCACCTCTCGCTTTTTTGCACAACCTCCGCGCCGCTCCTTGATTCACCCGTGTCACCGTGTTAGTCTGCGCCCACGCTAACACTTACATTTGCAACAAAATCAAGCCGGAGGCGAGCGAGAATTCATGGCTAACGAAGCGCTGGGAATGATCGA
>DATGGT010000027.1:0-2150 GCA_035308395.1 Terriglobales bacterium | reverse complement strand
AAGGAGACAACGTGGACTTCGTAACCAAATTTGAGAAGGAACTTCGCAAACGGCATCACTCGCTAATGACAGAAGTGGCGAAGATTGAACATCTGATTGATGCGTTCGAGAAGGGTGCGAAGCGTGGTGCTAAAAGGGTTGAAAGTAGGTTGTCAGCAGCGGCCCGCAAAAAAATCTCCGTCGCGCAGAAGGCTCGATGGGCTAAGACTCGTAAAGCAAAAGCAATGAAGGGCTAGTTCGCGACGGCTTTCGAAATTCTGCTCGGAACATCCTCCTTCACAGCCGACGGCTGGAACGGTGCCTTCTATCCTAAGAACGTGGGGGATTATCACGTTCTATCTCACCTTGAGATAAGTGGTGGGAAGCGGATTTCTCGACACCTATCGGACTCTCCTCTCACCACCCGAAGGAATTGTGAACTGATGTTACCGCCGACGCTCCGTCTCCAATCGCGAATGCAACTCGTTTGGAAGTGCCGTGGCGGCAGTCGCCAGCGGCGAATACTCCGGGCAGGCTGGTTTCGACGGTACATGGCGGCCGAGGTTCTTTCCAGGCAGCGAGCAGCGCAACTTCAGGGCCGGCCAAAAGAAAACCCTTTTCGTCCTTCGCAATTGCCTCTGGCAGGAAATCCGTTCTCGGTTTTGCTCCAATGAACACGAACAGACCGGCGGTGAACTCTTCTCTTATTTCGCCGTTCGGTTCGCGAATGCGTAGGCCGCAAATGTGTTTGATACCCTCCACTCCGACGACTTCGGTGCCATAGCGGACCCGAACTTTCTTGTTCGCCAGGAGCCGATCTGCAAGGTAGGAAGACATTTTTTGCAGGCTCGAACCACGCACGAGCAGAGAAACCTCGGTGGCGGTTTGCGAAAGAAACATGGCGGCTTGCCCCGCTGAATTGCCACCACCGACGACGTGAGCCGCCGAACTTCGGCATAGCCGGGCTTCCACGTTTGTCGCGCTGTAATAGATGCCCGCACCCTGCAAGGATTTCAGGCCCTCGACATCCAACAGCCCGTAGGAGACGCCCGTGGCGATGATCACCGTCCGGCCCAAAACGTAATCGCGTTCGATGGTTCTCAACCGATAGAGCCCATTGCTCCGACGGTCGAGATCGGAAACTGTGCTCGGAACGTGGAAGTCTGCTCCAAACTTTAAAGCCTGGAGATAGGTGAGATGGGCTAGATCCCGGCCGCTGATGCCATCGGGAAAACCGGCATAGTTTTCAATCCGGGATGTCGATCCCGCCTGACCGCCAGGACCCAACCCGTCGAGCACGAGCGAAGACAGGCCCTCCGACGCTGCGTGAACGGCCGCTCCGAGACCTGCCGGTCCGGCGCCCAAAATCAGAACGTCGTAGATAGAGCTCGGCAACCTCCGTCGCAAGTGGAGATGTTCGGCCAGCTGTTCGCGTGTAGGAGCTTCGAACAACACGTGACTTCCGTGAGCCACCACGGGATACGACTGAACGTCTTCGCGAATCCGTTGGAGTTTAAGCTGGTTTTCATCTATCGAGGTGTCGAACCATTCGTGTGGGACACTGTTGCGGAATAACAGCTGAATTGCGTCGAGTGTGGCCTTGTCATCGCCTCTTCCGTAGATACTTAATCCTCGAAATTTTGAGACGAGCAGCAACTCACGGCGACGTTGAAACGATTTCCAGAACTTTTCGCCGAGCTGCGGCCTGCGGGTAAACATATTTCGGAGCTGTGACGGCGTGAGTCGAATCGCTTCCACAGCCGTTTCCGCCTCGCACGACACTACAGAGGGCCGGCGAGTCAGCAGATCGATGTCGCCGGTAAAGTATCCCGCGCCGTAGCGGACGAACACCACCCGTTCGCCGGTTGAGACGTCCACGACGCGCACCCTTCCCGACAAAACTACGTGGCTATTGAACGGATAATCCCCGGCGGAAAAAAGCGCTTGATCTTGCTCGAAGGAGCAGTGTTCGCCGAAAGGGGCAACTTCAGCGAGTTCAGTCGCATTGAGGTGCGGATAAGCAACCGCGTCAGAGAGTGGGTCAGGACCAAGTCCAAAAGCCGGCAGCTCATTCGCTTCAGGAGGCAGTAAGTCACCAGAAGCAGACATTCGTCACCTGACCAGATATCCTGGAAGTCTTCAGATACTCAGAGTACAACGACAACCCGCCC
>DATGGT010000026.1:0-2255 GCA_035308395.1 Terriglobales bacterium | reverse complement strand
GATCCCATCCAATCGATCGCCTGGTTGGTCATGTCGGTCATGAAGTTGTAGTTGGGGTCGTGGTGTGGCTCTACCTGGGTCATCCCGTCATAGATCAGTGGCGCCCACTGGTTGGTCTCGCCGCCCATAAAACCGTAAAACTTGTCGAAGCCTTGACGGGTAGGCCAACGATCGGTGGGCCCGGACGGGCTCACCTCCCACGGTGCAGTCTCATGATTCTTGCCGAATGCGGCCGTACTATATCCGTTGAGCCGCAACATCTCAGCAATGGATGCGACGCTATTGGGACGCTGGCCTGTTTGACCGGGGAAGGCCGTGGCGGTTTCCGCAATCGAACCGAAATTGTTCATGTGGTGATTGCGGCCGCTGAGCAGCGCCGAGCGGGTGGGCGAGCAAAGTGCCGTAGTGTGGAATTCGTTGTAGCGGAGTCCGCCGTTTGCCAGGCCCTCAACTGTCGGCATGTGGATAGGGCCACCGAACGCACTGGATTGGCCGAAGCCCATGTCATCGAGCAGGATGATAAGGATGTTAGGGGCGTTGGTGGGTGCTTTGACCTCGAACCTTGGCGGCGGTGTAGCGTTCCTGGCGTTAAATACGGTGCTATGCGGGTACTGTGGCTCCGGAATCGGCAAAACGGTGCGGTCGGTCGGCAGCAGCACCCGGGCCGGGGCGTTCTCCTGCGCGGAAACGGGAGTAAGATTCCCAGCGACTAACATCAACAGCCACGCGAGCCCGCCGATTAATTTGGCCACGCTCGCCTTCTTCATCTAACGCTCCTTTCGTTGGAAAGTCGCGAATCCTCTTGGTGAACGCCACCCGACGAGAAGTCGCTCTCCAATCGCGATGCTCCGAAAAGAATCGACCTATCGACTCGCGGGCAGCGATGCAGGCTGCTGCAGACGGAACTCGAGAAGCGTCTCGCTCGGTATCGATAGCTGCTTCCCTTTTTTGGAGGCGGCTACTGCCGTTCCGGCGCCTGCGCCTGCGAGTGCGCCGATCCCAGCTCCCTTTCCTCCCCCAGCAATTCCTCCGATGAGTGCACCTAGACCGGCGCCTCCAACCACTTTTTTAGCGGTCTTGCTGCCTTCGCCTTGGCCTTTCACATCGTAGGTAGAGGTTAGAAGCGGATAGGCCGTGCCCTTAATCAGAATGTCGGTAAGCTCGAGACTTAGTTCGGAACTGCCCTTCATCCTTCCCGCCGATTCGGCGGAGGCGAGACGGCCATATACCGTCGCTCCCCTTGGCGCCACTGTGACGCCGTCGACCTGAAGGTTGGTTTCGAGACTGGCCGTGAAGCGATCTCCGGCTTTCTGCTTGCTCGAATCGATCGAGTCAACCATGCGGATCAAAATGCGCGTTCCGGCAGGGACCGTGATGGTCTTCCCGCCTTGCGCCGCGGGAAATGCAGCGTTGCCGGAGGCCATTGTCAAGTTAGACGAAAAAACCTTGCCGAAGGCACCTTGTGCCGATCCAAGTCCCAACACGATCGCCGCACAAACAATCATAGTTCGCATGTCTTTTCTCTCCTTCGTAGATTCGCGATTATTCTTGGACAATCGGCAGAGAAGAAGCGATTTGAAGATCAATGATTAGAAGCAGCTGGTGTTCGACTTGAAGGAAGCGCGCCGCGGTAATGGCGCCCACCGACTGCTTCATGATTTGATAGTATTTTGCCAACAGTTCGCCCCGCTGCTTTTGAAAATCGAGGCTGCGCTGAATCAGTTCGTCCGCTTTCGCGTCCGTCATTTGTGAGTAGTTGTTGGCGTAGTCCTGGATATTCTCGACCCTCAGATTATTCAGTTTGGTTAATTCGGCGTCGTACTGGCTGTAGATCGGCCAGAACTTCGCCGCATCATCGATATTCAACTGCATGACTGCTCCCATGATCTGCGACTTCTCGTCGCGCACATTGGAGCGCATGAGTTCGATGTACTCTTGAATGTTTTTCTCTTTTGCGTCGGCCGTGGTCGACTGGGCGGCTTGCTCCTGCACAGTGTGGGGCCGTGGCTGAGTTTTGGCTTGTACCCGGGCCAGGAGACAAGAAACAACCAGCACCGAGAGCACGCCGCAAACCATGATTCGCTCTTTCATCTTGAATCCTCCTTGAAGGTTACTCTCAGAGTTTCTGGTAATTCGAATTGGTAGTGGTTACCACAAGCTGTTTGGCGCTGGCATTGAGTACCGTGCGCTCCGCGTAGTTGGTTCCGTCCGGCAGACTGGCCATCCGCACCTGCAACGTCACCGCGTCTTTCGCC
>DATGGT010000025.1:0-2452 GCA_035308395.1 Terriglobales bacterium | reverse complement strand
GTCGAAGTGAAGTCGAGCCATGTGGCCTACCTGTCTCATCCGAACGAAACATCCCAGCTCATCAAAGAAGCTGCCACGTCCGCGCTCGTCAATAAATCAGCAGGAGCCTAATACAGCGCCGAGGAAGACACCATGAAGGATCGCATCGCCATAGAAGGCCGGGACGGCGCCTTCGGCGCCTATATCGCGCGGCCCGCGGTCTTCCCGGCACCCGCCGTTGTCGTGCTGCACGAGGTCTTCGGGGTGAACGCGGACATCCGCAAGACCTGCGATGAACTGGCGGGGGAAGGCTTTATCGCGGTCGCGCCGGATCTGTTCTGGCGGCAGGAGCCGGGCGTTGACCTTGGCGTTACTTCCGAGCCGGACTGGCAGCATGGCCTTCGCCTATATCAGGCCTACGATCGCGACGCCGGTGTCGGAGATATCAGGGACACCTTGGACGTTGTGGCCAGGCTGCCTGACTGTACGGGAAAGCTCGCCGTCCAGGGCTATTGCTTCGGCGCCTTGATGACGTTCCTGACGGCCGTGCGCTGCCACGTCGACGCCGCCGTCGCTTATCACGGCGCTGACACCGAAAAATACCTGGGTGAGGTCGACAATCTTAGTGCGCCTCTCCTGATGCATCTCGGCGAGGAGGACGAGTTCATTTCCAAGGCGGCCCAAGCCCAGATCAAGGCGGCTCTTGCCGACAAACCAAACGCGATAGTCTACAGCTATCCGGGCCAGCGTCACGCCTTTGCCCGGCATAAGGGGGCGCATTACGATCCGGCCGCAGCGGCGCTCGCCAATGGCCGCACAGCCGAATTTCTCCATCGCCACCTAGCGTGATGTTCGAGTCGCGCAAGATGTCACCCGGAAGACGGACGGATCGAATGGGTGCCGGACATTAGGCGGCAAGGAGATACCAATGATTGTTAAGACGGAGTTCGAAAGCGTGGAAGAAAATGATGGCTCGATACGGCAAGCGATTGAACAGAGGGCTTACAAGCTATATGAGCTCGACGGGTTCAAAGATGGGAGCGACCAGTATCACTGGTTTCGAGCTGAGAAGGAGCTAACGATCCAGGACCCGATCTGCTCGATTGAGGATGGCAAAGTGATGGTTCGGCTGCCTATGGAGGGCTTTTCTGCCGCCACCGTCCTCGTCAGCATTTCGGCTCGCAGTGCACTGATATTGAAGCTGGAGGACAAGCCCCGCCCTGGTGACAGCGATTTGTTGCGCGTGGTTTCGCTACCTCTCGCGGTCGACGCGACTCGCGTTACCTGCGAACTCGATGGGGGCGACCTTGTATTAACGTTTCCCGCCGGGACGCACGTCCCGATGTCCGCGAGAACTGTGTGTGCCTAATTACAAAGCACGGCCTGATCCGAGTGCCGCATAAAGGGGGCGGAGAGGTCGTCGTGGTAGAAACTCGTTGATCTACTGAATGACTCCGGAGGCCGCCTTCGAATCGACGCCGAACGAATCGACCAAAGCAATGACTGGAAAGGGGCAGCGCAAAATGACCGTGGGGATAACCAAAACGCCGTTTAACTGCGAACTCATTACGATCCACTCGAAGAGGTCGTTTGCCAATCTCATCAGCCGCATTGAGGCCAAATTTCAGTACTACGATCTGAAGACTCTCCGTGATCTCACGGCGGCAGCGGACAGGGAAAAGTTAGCGGCGTACGTAACGCAAGTGGGTGAGCCGACCGAATTCGCGATCTTCTTCTCTCTCGACCAAGGTTCGACACAGCGATTAGCTGGAATACCGATTGAATCCCGTTTCTACCTGTTCGGAAACGCGACGATCGCGCAAGGCCTATTCCGATATTCTGCACGCGCAGGTCTTGGAGCGCCGGTGCGCTTTTGCGTCTCACAAAAAGATGGCGAAGATGCGCGCATCGACATTGATCTACCAACGTCGTTCTTCAGCCAATTTCCAGAAATGAAGGATTCGCCGGTCCCGCAGATATTGGATGATCGGATGATTCCACTTTTGCAGGAGATCGCCAGCTAGACGTCAGGCGTTGGGAGCAGGACGCCTGGTGGGTCGCTGACTCGGTCGGAAAAGCAATCTGGAAGATCTCTGCATGTGATGGGACGTCCATGAGGGCAGAGTTTAGTGTTCCGCTGGAGGTATAGCAGGTAATTGTCGGCGGCAAGACGAAATAATAGCAGGGGCAAATTGAGTGGAAAGATCGCGCTAGACAGACCGTGGAACCCGGGAGGGACTGTCGATGAAAAGCAATACGCACCTCCGACACGGCGCGGCCCGCGTGAGCAATTGTGGAGAAGAGAAGTTTACCGAACCCACGCGGGTTTGATGTTGATGAGGAGGTCGTGAACCATGGCTGAATCAACTTCGCCATTGAGTGTCGTCGAGGAAACGCCCGCCTACTGGAGGGTCGTTTTTGATTACCCGCCGTTCAACGTGATGGACGGCACGATGTTCCAAAGCCTCCAGGA
>DATGGT010000024.1:0-1883 GCA_035308395.1 Terriglobales bacterium | reverse complement strand
CTGGTCAGGAAATGTGCAGGCCGGCATTGCTCCGCCCGTTCCTCCGAGCGGAGCTTCTTCCAACTCCGACGTGGCGGCTTTGCAAGAAGCTGCGCGACGCGAGTATGGCTTCGTGTCCGGTGAGAACGCCGATTACAGGCGCGGCTCCGAAGAGATGCTGGTGAATCTTTACAAGATGAAGGACCCGAGCGGGGCATATGGCCTGTACTCCTATCTGCGCGCGACGGACATGCCGCACGCCGACCTCACGGAGCATTCTTCGATGTCGCGCGAGCACGCGCTTGTGCTCATCGGCAACATCGTTGTCGAAGTGACAGGAAAGGAATTGCCGAAAAATGGGGCGGCGCTGAAAGCGCTTGTCGCGGCAGTGACTCCTCACGCGGAATCTGGCTTGCTGCCAACGATCGGGGATCGCATTCCGACAAAAGGATTCATCGACCGCACGGACAAGTACGTGTTGGGCCCTTCGACACTCAATCAGGTGTTCCCCCTGGTGGACGGCGACTGGCTGGGATTTTCGCAGGGAGCGGAAGCAGAGACGGCGAAGTATCGCGTGAATGGACACGAACTTAATCTGGTGATTGCGGATTTCCCTACGCCGCAAACGGCTGCGAAGAAGCTCGCCGAATTGCAAAAACAATTCAATATTAACGAATCGAAAGGCGTGAGCGATTCAAATGCAGCTGCGAATGCGAAGCCGATCTATGCGAGGCGCGCGATGACCCTGGTGGCGATTGTTTCAGGCGCCGCCACAAAGAAAGAGGCTGACGCCATCCTCGACCAACTCGAGTCAGGAACGCAGCTCACCTGGAATGAGCCGACATTCGAATTCAAGGAGCCCGGCATCGGCGTGATGATTGTGGGCGCGATTATGGGCACTGGAGTGATCTGCTTGTTCGCGATCATCGCGGGCTTGGCCTTCGGGGGCGTGCGGCTGGTGGTGAAGCGAGCGACAAATAAAGTCTTCGATCGGCCAGACCAGGTGCAGGTGTTGCAGCTGGGGCTGTCGAGTAAGCCCATCAATGCAGAGGACTTCTACGGATATCGTAAGTGACGCGGGGAGTGGAAAACTTTTGCAGACTTTCCTGGTCCGCCTGTAAGTAACTGACTTTAATGGACTTGAGGAAGATGTAAAATGTGCCTTTCCTGCTTGACTGGATTCTTGCAGTCCACTAGACTGCGGTCGAGGAAAGAGTTCTAGGCCCACCGCGCAGTGGCCGTGAGCTTTCTCCCCCTCGAAGGCCCGCTGAAAGGCGGGCCTTCTGCTTTTTAGGGGTGTGTCGGTTAGCCTACATTCGCTGTCCACGGATTGTTCGCCGCTTCCAAACAAGCGACTGCCTGGAGTGATGGCGTGCTGCTACGAACCCAAGACCAAATTCAAAATCAAAGGCCTCAGGTCATCCCGATCCGAAAGCGATCGGGAGGGACCTGAGCTACGGGTTGTTTGGTTGGGGTTCGCGTGAGGGATTCGAGTGGTGCGCTGGTGCTGGAGCGGCTGACGAGGCGGTAAGGCCCACGACGAGAACGGCGTCGTCGTGGCTACCGAGCTCAACGACAAACCACCGTGCCGTCGTTTTCTTTTACATTGTGAGTCGGCGTCCCTTTCGACTTCGGCGCAGGCTGAAGCCTAAGCTACTGAAGAACGCCGTATTCAATGGCGCGATCACGCCAAGTTCGTTTGGCGGGCACGGTATGCCGTGCCCCTACTGTTACTGAAGATGAGAAGCGCCGCATTAGCTAGCTTCCTGAGCTGGTGATGCGGATCAGCATTTCCATGCCGCGGTCGAGCTTGATGTCTTGGGGGCCGGTGAAGGCTGTGGTGCCCAGGCCGCCTGCGCCACCGATAATCGAACCGATTCCTGCGCCTTTGCCACCGCCGAAAA
>DATGGT010000023.1:0-1753 GCA_035308395.1 Terriglobales bacterium | reverse complement strand
TGGTGCGCAGGCCGAGCTTGTGGGCGGTGCGGTGCATCAATTCCCAGTCGTCGCTAGTGCACTTGAGGCGGGCGATTTTGCCTCGGACTTCGTCATCGAGAATTTCCGCGCCGCCGCCGGGAATGGAAGCGAGCCCGGCATCCATCAGGCGGCGAATGGTGTCTTCGACCGAGAGTTCGCTGACTTCGGCGATGCACAGAATTTCCGGCGCGGAGAAGCAGTGCAAGTGAACGGTGGGAAATTTCTGCTTGATGGAGCGCAGCAGATTTTCGTAGTAGCCGATCTGCAGGTCGGGATGCAAGCCGCCCTGGAGCAGCACGCCGTTGCCGCCCAGTTCCAGCATCTCTTCGATCTTCTTGAAAATTTTCTCAAAGGAGAGGATGTAGCCATCCTTGGCGCCGATGGGGCGGTAGAAGGCGCAGAAGGAGCAATACTCGGTGCAGAAATTGGTGTAGTTGATGTTGCGATCGACCTGGTAAGTCGCGACGCGGGGGTCGTTCTTTTTGAGCCGGAGCTGGTGCGCTTCCATGCCGATGCCGATCAGGTCGTCGGATTCGAGCATATCGAGCGCTTGTTGTTTGGTCAGGGCCACGTCTTGCCTAGCTCCTTAGGCGATCAGGGTACTGCACGATCCGGATCAAAAACTCGCAAACCACAGTTTACCTGAAGCCAGCGATGCCGGGAAATTCGTTCCTTTCGGCCCTATCGAACTCTAGTTTCAAAACGGAATTCATGTCCAGTACTCCGATTATCCTTGACATTCTGTACAACCTATGCTAAGCTCTTTTATGTCTGGCCGCCCCAATCCGCTAACTCCTTTGCTTGCCACACATCCGCGGATTTGCCCCAAAAGAACCGCCTCCTTCAGTATCCGCTTGTTGAAAACGCTTGACTTAGCTCACCTCCGCTCCCTCATTTCCTGTTTTTTGCAGCCGGTAAGTCCTTTGTTTACCACACATCCGAGAAATGCGCTGGTAAGTCCTTTATTTGCCACACATTTTCAAAAAAAATAATCTATGCTCCGGCTGAGCCTACTCGGTGAGGTACAGACATGAGAAATTTGCTGATCGCGACAGCGTTGTGGCTGCTGGGAGCGGGAATCGCCACCGCGCAGAGGGTCGTGATTACCGCGAGCGTGGTGCTCGATGGGCAGGGTGGCACGCTGCGCGATACGCAGATTGCGGTCGAGAACGGGAAGATTGTTGCGGTAACCGCGCAAGCCAATTCCAGCGCGAAAGCGGTGGACTACGATCTGCGCGGGCTGACCGTGCTGCCGGGCTGGATTGACGCTCATGCCCACATTACCTGGCTGTTCGGTAAGGACGGGAAGAATGCCGGGATGACCGGAACGACGCAGGAGGATGCCTACCAGGCGGCGTCGAATGCGTGGGTGACGCTGATGGCGGGATTCACCACCATCCAGAGCGTAGGCGCGGTGAACGACTTGCCGCTGCGCGATGCGATTGCAAAAGGAAAGATTCCAGGCCCACGGATTTTGACCGCAGTGGAACCATTGGTGGGGAAAGGCGAAGCAACGGGCACGCCGGAGGAGATTCGCGCCTTCGTCCGCAAGCAGAAAGAGGCGGGCGCGGACGTCATCAAGATTTTTGCCTCGCAGTCCATACGGCAAGGCGGAGGGATGACGCTATCGCAGGAGCAACTGAACGCGGCCTGCGACGAGGCGAAGAAGCTGGGATTGCGCGCGGTCGTCCACGCCTATAAGGATGCGGTGCGCGCGGCGACGCTGGCCGGC
>DATGGT010000022.1:0-1842 GCA_035308395.1 Terriglobales bacterium | reverse complement strand
GGCGTTTCCTATCGGCGCCGCCTACGCTCTGCTGATTCTTACGAACAGGGTGTACAACAACTTTGGACCAGAAGGCGCTGGCGTCCAGATCTACTTCACAGCGCCCGTGCCCATCCGATCCGTCATGCTCGCAAAAAATCTCGCCCACTCCACGATCCTCGCGCTTGAGATGGTTCTCGTCTGGATCGGCGCCAGCCTTATCTACAAGCCGCCTGCTCTCGCAACCACTCTCGCCACAATCGCTGGAATTCTCTTCGCGCTGCCCGTCAATCTCACCGTCGGCAACCTGCTCTCGATTTCCTCTCCCAAGAAAATCGACTACGGCACTTTCGGACGCCAGCGCGCCTCCAACACCACCGTCTTCGCCAGCTTCGGCGTTCAAATCGTCGTCGTCGGCCTCGCCGCGATCACGCTCATGGCCGCCCGCAGCTTCGACAGAATCTGGCTCGCAACCGCCGTATTCCTTGTATTCGCCGCAGTCGCCTGGGTCGTGTATGCGGTAGTCCTCAAAGGTATCGACCACATGGCCTTCGGCCATCGCGAAGAACTGATCGCCGAACTCACTCGTGCTTCCTGAAGCCGCAGCGCATGTTGACAGCGCCCAATGAATAATCTAGACTAATCATCTAGGTTGATGAGGAATTATGCGCAAAGTCGGATTGTTTGAAGCCAAGCAAAAGCTCTCGGAACTCGTTGAACGAGCCAGTAGTGGGGAAAAGATCGGGATTACACGCCGCGGTAAGCTGGCTGCATTCATCGTATCCGCCCGCCCGGACGTAACTCCGCAAGAGATTTTTGATGACATCGAACGCATCCGAAAGCGCGCCCGCCGGACAAAGAAGCTAAACGTCAAGAACTTGATTGAGGAAGGCCGTGAGTGATGCGTTCGTGCTCGACGCTTCCGTGTCCCTTCGCTGGTTTCTGGATCATACGGTTCCGCCTTATGCAAACCGGATCAAACAATCAATGATCTCCGGATCATTGGCAGTCGTCCCGGCACTCTGGCATCTTGAGATGGCCAATGGATTAGTTGTTGCACAGCACCGAGGCGTGCTTAGCGCTTCGGACGTCGATCGGTCCCTCCTTGATCTGGAACAGCTTCTCGCACAAATGATTCAGTCCGACGTGGCCCTTGTTTCCATTCGGCAATCCCTGCTCACCGCCCGAAAATTCCACCTTTCTTCCTACGATGCCGCTTACCTCGAAACTGCCCAGCGTGGTAATTTGCCCTTAGCGACATTGGACCAACCTCTGCGTACGGCAGCAAAACAGGCCGGCGTTGAGATCGTTATGTAGGCTCGCGCCGTGCGTGAGCGTTTCGCTAAACTATTTAGCTAGCTGGGAGAGCAAGATGATTTATCGGTGCATCTCCATATTTGCGTGCCTGGTTTACTGCTTCGCGAGTGCTTTGCCTGCCCGCGCGCAGTCGAGGCACGAGGTCACTACGCGCGAGGCTAGCTTCAACCACCTGAAATCGCTTGACGATGTGCCCGCGATTCCCGGGTACGAAAAGCAGCTTGTGGATCAGCTGAGTTCTCAGCTCGCGGCGCTTCATCCGCAGGTCGACAATATTGGCGACATCGTTGTCACACTCGGCAGCGGCGCTCCGCATCGGCTGCTCGTCACCGGAATTGACGAGCCAGGTTTCGTCGTCAGCGCCATCACCGACGATGGCTACCTGCGCGTTCAACGGCTGCCGCAGGGCGGCCTGCCGCCGATGTTCAATGAGCTGTACTCCGCGCAGCCCGTAAAAATCGGGACGACAGCGGGCGGGTGGATCGATGGTGTCGTGGCGGGTTTGTCCGTGCATCTCGCGCCCGGACGCGCGAACCCGCCGAAATC
>DATGGT010000021.1:0-77148 GCA_035308395.1 Terriglobales bacterium | reverse complement strand
GGGGGAGGGGGACATAACCACAAAGTTAACACCACAATAAATGTGAATCCCCTAGCAAATCTCCCGACTAGCGACTAGCGACTAGCGACTAGCGAAGAGCGATCAGCGATCCTGCGCTAACATTGAATCCCCAATGAAAATCATCTACCAACATCTTCCGACGATTGAAATTGGCGGACGCAAGTTGGTGGGGCGATTTTTGTTCGCCTTTCTCGTTCTTCTCTCGACGGCCGTGGGCGCGACGGCTGGGCTTTTGCTGGTGTATACAACCGACCTCCCTCAGGTCGATGAACTGGAACGATACCGTCCGAGCGCGGTCACCGAACTCTACGATGGACAGGGGCGCGTGATTGGCACCTTCGCTCTCCAGCGGCGCGTGATTGCCGCGTACGAGGATTATCCCGAAGTTCTCCGTAATGCGCTGGTGTCGATTGAAGATAAAGATTTTTACCGGCACTCGGGTATCAATCTCTGGCGCATCGTCGGTGCCGCCTATCGTGACATCGAGTCGGGCGGCAAGGTACAGGGAGCGTCTACGCTCACCATGCAGCTGGCGCGGAATCTTTTTCTTTCTCCCGACCGCTCGTTCTATCGCAAGGTGCAGGAGGCGCTGCTTGCGATCCAGATTGAGCGCCGGTTCACCAAGCCGCAGATTTTCACGCTGTATGCCAATCAGATTTTCCTCGGCCATGGAGCCTACGGCTACGAAGCGGCTTCGGAATACTATTTCAGCAAGCCTGCGAAGCAACTGAAACTGGAAGAAGCCGCGCTGCTGGCCGGTTTGCCAAAGGCTCCGCAATATTATTCTCCGGTCACTCACCCGGAACGCGCCCTGAAGCGGCGCAACCTCGTGCTCAACGCAATGCTCGAAGACGGCAAGATCACCGCGGCGCAAGCTGTGGAGGCGAAGAACAAGCCGATCGTCCTCAACTTGCAGAAGGACCCGAATTCTCTGGCTCCGCATTATGTTGAGGAAATTCGCCGCTATCTCGAAGCGAAGTATGGCAGCGACCAGGTGCATGAAGGAGGCCTGCGCGTTTATACCTCGCTCGATATGGACATGCAGAAATCGGCGCGCCAAGTGCTCCTGGATGGTCTCGCCACCTACGAGCGCCGACACGGCTGGCAGGGCAAGCTCGTGAACGTGGCCGTCCCAGGCCAAAAGCTCGAAAAATATGCCGATCCGGATTGGGATGAGGAACCTGAAGTCAATGGTTACGAACACGCCGTCGTCATGCAGGTTTCGCCAAACATCGCAACCGTTCGCTTCGGACAATACTTTGCGCCGATCGCTCTGGCCGACGTGGCCTGGACTCAGCCCAACAAGAAGGCCAAGTTCAAGCTGCCCGAGATTCTCCGCGCCGGCGACATTGTGTATGTCAAAGTGCTTTCTCTCGAACCGCCCGGAAAGGCGCGGGTGAGTTTAGAGCAAGACTCCGGTGCTGAGGGAGCGCTGGTCGCGATCGATAATGCGTCTGGAGAAATCAAGGCGATGGTCGGTGGGCGCGATTTTAATTTGTCGAAATTTAATCGCGCCACGCAGGCTTTGCGGCAGGTCGGTTCGTCATTCAAACCGTATGTCTACACCGCTGCGATTGATCAAGGCACTACTCCCGACGATACGATTGTTGACGCCCCGGTGACTTTTCAAACGCCCTCCGGACCTTATGTGCCCCATAACTACGACGACAAATTCGAGGGAACAATCACGCTGCGGCGCGCGCTCGCTCAGTCGAGGAATATTCCCGCGCTAAAGATCGCAGACCGCATCGGCATCAAGACCGTGATCGAGTATGCTCACCGCTTCGGCATCACGGCCTCGATTCCACCTTACCTTCCGGTTGCGCTCGGGTCGGCCGAAATCACGCCACTGGAGCAGACTTCAGCATTTAGTGTTTTTCCTAACGACGGCGTGCGCGTCACTCCGCGCTACATCACCAAAGTGACGGATTACGAAGGCCGCATTCTGGAAGAAGATTATTCCGACATCAAGGATGTCATCAGTTCTCACACGGCGCGGGTCATGACTTCGATGCTGCGCGAAGTTGTGTTGCATGGAACGGCGGTCGCCGCCGCCAAGATGCCCTATCCGCTAGCCGGAAAGACGGGCACGACCAATGACTTTACCGACGCCTGGTTCGTTGGCTTTTCTCCCTCGCTGACCTGCGGTGTTTGGATCGGCTACGACGAGAAGAAATCCCTGGGCGCGAAAGAGACTGGAGGCCACGCCGCCCTGCCGATCTGGATGCAGTTCATGAGCGCAGCGCTGGCGGGAAAAGACCCTGGAGAGTTTCCTCCGCTGACGCAGCCGCACAAATCCGCAGTAGCGCAAAAGGTCGATACCCCCGATATCGCGCCCGGTGATGGCGAAACCCACTAACTTTATGGACTCTTCGGCCCACCCGGCCGCCGAGCCAGCTTCCGCGCCAGCCGGCCGATTCGAACGACTCGGTAGAGAGGAAACAGAAATTCCGGTAAACGCATAGCCTCGACATCTCCATTGCTCGGCGTCCAGACAAGCCGCCAGGCATAACGCCACCGGTCGCCGGGCCGCTCGCGCAGTCGTAGAAGCAAGCGGAAATATTTCGTGGATTCGAAGTGGTAATTCTCGCTGCGTTCCAAACGCAGCGCAAATTCATGACCCAGAGCTGGAATCTCTGGATCGGAGGCGATCAATTTTTCAGCCGGATTGGGAAGATCGGCGCCAAGCACATTTTTCACGAGCCAGAAACTGACGCCGAGGATCCGAGCGATGCCATGCGTTTGCGCGCGAGAAAACGCCAGCTCGTAATCCACCGTTTGCGTCCGCAGCGTTTCCGCGACGTCCGCCAACCAGACGAGCCTCGTCCAAAGGTGTTTAGCAGCATGCAGGCAGAGAACCAGCAGCGAATCTTCAGGCGAGAGGCAAGGCATTTCGTATTCGCCGACGACGATGCGGCTGGCGCGCGCCTGCAAATCTGCGATCTGAAGATCAACTGCGTAGAAACGCGGCAGCATGGCCCATTGCAACTCGACAAGATGCTTCCAGACAATTTTCTTTTGCCCCGAGCCGCCTTCAGCGCTGTCAGTGACGCTGTCGAAAGACCGCTCATAGCCATTTTGCAGCCACAAGCGCTCGACGGCAGGAGCCATGTCGGCGGAGGGGAGATATCCGATTTCGGCGAGCGCCTGCTTGGCTCGATCAAAGTCAACGGGAGAAATCAGGAAGTCGAGGTCCGAAAAACTTCGCGAGCCCAAATCACGGTAGAGCGACTGCGTGAGCACCGGACCTTTGAATGGACAAACGGTCACTTGCCTGGCCGCGAAATGCCGCATAATGCGCACCAGTTCGGCGGCGAACCACAAGTTGCGTCTCAGGCACGCGTCATGAGCCGAACGCAGCGCCAGCTCCATTTCCGGGGTCTGGCCGCGGCCGTAATCGGTGAGATTGTGCGCCGCCAGCGGCAGAACTCCGTGGCGCTCCGCAAGGTTGAGCAATTTGTGCCAGTCGAGCGTCGACAGGTCCCAGTTCGCAACGCGCTCAATCTGATCGGGAGCCAGTTCCGCTCCGACCAATGCGCACAGGAATTCAAACTCGCCTCCGGTTTGCGTGCTACCCGTCACGGCGACAGGCGCTGCGGACGGGTGTTGCGGCTCATTCATGGCAGTGAAAACCGAAATGGACATCGACGCGGTAATCTCCCAGCGTCGATAGAAGCACGAGTCGCCTCTATAATACAGAGACTTTAGCGCACACCGGCGCACACCCTGCGCGGAGTCGGCACTTTCATCGTTCGCAGGTTTGTTGGCAGGCCTTCATGGACCAGATCATCTTCGAATCCGTCCGCAAGGTATTTCGTCATCGTCCGGCGTTTTTCAATTGGCTGGGAAAAGAGCGGCGCGGCGAAACGGTGGCCTTGAGCGACATTACTTTCTCCGCTGCTCGGGCGGAAGTGTTAGTGCTCCTGGGCCCAAACGGCAGCGGAAAAACCACCGCTCTTAAGCTGATCTCAACCATGCTGCTGCCGGACGCCGGGTCGGTGCGCGTAGGCGGCTTCGATGCGGTGCACGACGCGCGGCAAGTCCGGCGGCAAGTCGGTATCGCGGTCGCGGCCGAGCGCTCGTTTTTTCCTCGCTTGTCGGCTCGCGAGAACCTGGATTTCTTCGCCGTGCTCGACGAAGTCCCGCGAGCCGAGCGCGCGTCGCGAATCGCCGAAGTTCTCCAGGACACTGGACTCGAAGAGCAAGCCGACACGCTCGTCATGAAATTTTCCAGCGGCATGTATCAGCGTCTCGGCATCGCGCGTGCCCTGGTCAAGCGTCCGAAGGTGCTTTTGCTCGATGAACCGACACGGAGCCTTGATGCCGGTACTACCGCTCATTTCTGGACGACGATGCGCGCGCTGTCCGTGCAAGGCACTACGATTCTGCTTGCGACTCATAATTTCGCGGAGGCGGTTGCCGTCGGGGATCGGCTGCTCCTGCTTCATCACGGCCTCTTGCTCGCCGCTCGCTCCTTGATCAAGGGCGACACCGCGGAATCGTTGCGCGCTTTTTATTTCCGTACGACCGGAGCAACGGACGAAGCGATCGAGACAATTGGGCCGTCGTGCGATCCAGTGATCGGTTTATGACTACGACCCTCGACAAGCTCCACGCCATTTTGCGGAGAGATCTACTCACCGCGATTCGCTACCGCAGCGGCTTCGTCGTGACCCTGGTCGGAGGGCTCACCGAACTGGCTGCTTTTTATTTCTTGTCGCAGGCCATCGGGCCAGGCTTCCGTCCGAACGGCAATGAATACTTTCCGTTCTTGCTGGTCGGCACAGGGCTCTACACCTTCTTCGTGATGAGCGCACAGTCGTTTCTGAGCGCTGTTCAGGAAGCTCAGCAAACGGGAACCCTTGAAGTACTCATGACCACTTCAACCAATCCTGCGGAACTCGTCATCCTCAGCTCGATTTCCGCCTTTGCAGGAAACTTATTCAATCTGTTGATCTATGTTTTCGCAGGCGTAGCGGTTTTCCGGGCATCGATTCACGTAAATTTTCTATCGTGCCTGGTCGTGTTGCTTCTTTCTGTAGTGATTGCTCTCGCCGTCGGTATCGCCGCCGCAACACTTCAGGTGGCATTTCAGAAGGGTTCTGCGTTGCTGTGGCTGCTCGGTTCCGGACTCTGGTTCTTGAGTGGAACACTGTTTCCAATCGAGAGTTTGCCGCGCCCCCTGCAGTTCCTGGCCCACACTCTTCCTCTCACTTATGCGATTAGCGGACTGCGCGGCGCCCTGCTCGATGGCCAAACTGTGTTTGCCATGGCTCATACCGTGGGCATCCTGGCTGGATTTGGAATCGTCCTGCTTCCGGTTTCCCTTGCCGCCATGTCCTTCAGTGTGCGTCGGGCCCGACAAGATGGAACTCTCTCATTTTATTGAGGATCCTGATTCGCCGAGTCCGTTTCTTAAACAAAGCGAACTGGTACCGCGGAAAGCGATGTAGTACACTGCTTTTACTTTCTTAGCAAAACTGCGAGAAACACCAGGTTTTATTTTCTTACCGACTGGACTGACCAACTATGAACGACGAACGGGCTCCTCGCGAAAAGCGCCACACACCGGGCAGCGCGGGTAAAGGTAAAGAAAAGAAGCTCTATCAGAAGCCAGCCTTCCGCCACGAGCGAGTTTTTGAAACACTCGCTCTTGCGTGTGGCAAAATCAACATCGGCGTTCCCAGTTGTCAATTTTCGCAAAAAACTTCCTGATGCTCGACGCCACCACGAGTGCGGCCCGCTTGGATTGGAACGCGGAACGCTCGGCTTTGGTGGCGGACGTTTTACGTGGCAACCCGGGTTCGCGACAAACTGTTCGTCTTCGGGTTCATGGTGAGAGCATGCTGCCTACTCTGTGGCCGGGCGATGTTGTCGAAATCGAGAGCTGCTCGCTGGCTGTTATCCGCCCTGGCGATATTGCGCTAGCCCACGCGGAGGGCCGCCTGTTCTTGCATCGTTTCGTCGAGCTTCGCTCGCCCGAAGGATTTGTGATGCGCGGGGATTCCATGCCGGCGATGGACCCTCAGTTTCCCTCGGAGGCGCTGATTGGCCGCTTGGTGCGACGCGTGTCCATACACCAATCGACCAACGGGCAAGCCTCAGAACTTCCGATTGAAGTAACCCCTCAAGCAGACTTAAACTCAGGTCTATTCGGTGTGGTGCTATCTCGCGCGCTGGGATTCGTATTCTGTCATTTTGGCGCGATCCGCCGCCTAGCTCTGAAACTTCACCGTCGCCGAAGCTTGTGGGCCAGTGAACTTCGGAGCGCGGGATCGGGCGCTGAGTTGGAGAGTGTGGGATGACCACATCGCTTAAAGCCGAGTGTGTCGAAATCGGGGGCATTCCGATCGCGCTTTCGACATCTGACGACAACTTCCTCGATCTTCTCCGCCAGCGCTACCACGGCTTCTTGAGTTCCTCGCGTCCCGAGTTTGAATTGGAGTTCGATCTGATTGGCACGGACTCAGTTTCTGATGACGATGTTCGCGTCCACCGCGTCGGACAAATGTGGCGGATTGAGCGCGGTGATTTCCATGCGCAATGGGATCCGCGCACCGGCAAAGGCGTCGTACGCCAAAACGCCAACCCCTACTCGCTGGATTCGGTGCTGCGCATTCTACATAGTCTGATTCTCGCGCAGCGCGGAGGGTTCCTGTTGCACGCCGCGAGCGGCATCTGTGACGGTCGCGCCTGTTTATTCTCGGGAGTTTCAGGAGCGGGCAAGACCACAATGACGCGACTGGCGCCTGGGGACATCACTCTCCTGACCGACGAAATTTCCTATTTGCGTCCCAGCCCCGACGGTTATTCGGCCTATGGAACTCCTTTTGCCGGCGAGTTGGCTCGCCCCGGGGAGAACTGTGCGGCCCCGGTCGCGGCTTTATTCTTCCTGGCGCAGGGCCCCGAGAATCGCATCGATGACTTGCCACCCGCTGAGGCCGTACGCCGTCTGATGCGCAACATTCTTTTCTTTGCGGAAGACTCCGGCCTGGTCAAAAAACTTCTGGATACGGCCTGCGATTTCGTCGCCCGAGTTCCCATTCGTCAGTTGACGTTCTATCCCGACCACCGGGTATGGGATGTAGTTCGTAGTCAAGCGCGGATCTCGCCACCCAAATTCGCGGCTGATTTCGCCCGGAACTTCCAGGGGGTTCCGAAGCATGCCTGAAAATTACATTTACATTGCGCGGAGTTCAGCCATCGCGGCACGAGCGCTGGCGGGCGAGATGATGGTGATGAACTCGGCCGACTCGACGTTTTTCACACTGAACGAAGTTGCCACCGCCATCTTTCAGGCTGCCGATGGCCGGACACCGCTGCGCGAGATTGTCCGCGACTGTGTGTGCGAGCAATTTGATGTCGATCCCGAACAAGCCCAGGCGGACGCTGAACAGTTCGTCGCCGAGCTGTCTGGCCACGGGATTCTTCTCGTCTCCGACCGGCCGCTATCGAATGAGGTGCCGCGATGACCTTGATGGCTGAGATGGGGCAGAGGGCTTTTAACCTCGGCATTCCCATCGCCGTACATATGGATGTCACGTATCGCTGCAACGAACGATGCGTGCACTGCTATCTCGATCACGACGATCACGGCGAGATGACAACCGCCGAGATCACCGGCGTGCTCGACCAGCTCGCCGAGGCAGGGGTTTTCTTTCTCACTTTCAGCGGCGGTGAGGTGTTCATGCGCCGCGACTTCTTCGAGATCCTCGAATACGCCCGCCGCCTCATGTTCAACGTGAAAATAAAGACGAATGCCGTCATGATTCACGAGGAAGAGGCGCGCAGAATCCGCGAGCTGGGCGTGGACACGGTCCAGATTAGCGTCTATTCGCATCGCGCCGAAGTGCACGACGCTATCACCAAGCTGCCGCACTCCTTCGACCGCACGGTCAAGTCGATTCGTTTCCTGAAGAATCAGGGGTTGAAAGTCACGATCGCCAATGTGCTGATGACTTCGAATTCCGCCGATCACGCCGGCGTGCAACAACTTGCAGCCGACCTTGGAGTGAATTACACACTTGATCCGACGATCACGCCGATGATGGATGGCGATACTTCTGTTCTTTCGCTGCGCATTCCGGGAGAGGAGCTGCCAGAAATTTTTCATAATCCTGCGCTCGTCGGCAATCAGGAAGATTTTTGCGCCCCACCGAAACCGCCTTCGGACCAGGACCTCGAAGGCTACTCGTGCAGCGCAGGCCATTCGTTCTGCTACATTTCACCTTACGGCGACGTGTTCCCCTGCGTGCAGTTCCCCCTGCCGACTGGGAACATTCGACAGCAGAAATTCCTGGACATCTGGAATCACTCGCCGCAAATGAATGAAGTCCGGTCGATTAAGGCGAAGGACCTGACCGTCTGTTCGTCCTGCTCGCACGTCAGCAGCTGTTCACGTTGCCCAGGCCTGGCCTTTATGGAAGGAAGTATGCGTGGGCCATCGAGCGCGGATTGCGAGAAATCGTTCTATCGGACGGGCGTGCCCACCGCGAACATGTTGCGTCAGGGGCTAACGAAACCGCGATCTACATCGGGCGGCATCCCGCTGGTTCAGATCCGCCCGGTTGCCGTCTCCGCGTAGTATCCAGCCGTCTTATCTAGCTGGAGTATCTAGCTTTTGTTCGTGGCTGCCGCTGCCGCAGTGTGACTGCGTTTCAAATCAACCACAGCCTCGAGGCTCGCCAGTTGCTCCAGGATACGCTGCAACGCCGTGCGAACTTCGTGCGTGGCCTCTTCAAACTTCAACGCCGCGCCAATCCCCATGTCCATGCGCACAACTTCGCTCGCGATGGAAACGTTGGTGTGTTCGTGCGAGAAAGTAAGTTTCAACTTCGACCCGGGCAGCAGCATGCTGCTGGTTTCGACGTAGCAGCCGCCGAGGCTAAGATTGGTCACGATGCCAAGAACAACCCGTTCTTGACTGTCTCCCGAAATCTCAGTCGTCAGCCGACCCTTCACTCTTGGGTACAGACGGCGGTTTTTCTGCGTCGCCTGACTTTGCTTTTGCAGGTACATCCGCTTGTCAGCTTCGGAAAGAATTTTCTCGGCGTCAATCCCGTCCTCGGGAAACACTGCCCTGCCAACGCTCAGCGACAGGATGTCCTCATTGCAGACGTCTTTGCCCGCCTGTTGGGCCAAGTCGCGCATCTGTTCAGCCTTACGCGCGGTCGCTTCGGCGGTAAGCCCGGGAGCGATAACCACAAACTCGTCGCCGCCCATGCGCGCAACGTAATCGTATTCGCGGCTCGTTTCCTTGAGTGAGTGCGCAAACAAGCGCAACACACGATTCCCTTCCAAATGTCCAAAGCGATCGTTGATCTGTTTGAAGCCGTCAAGGTCAGCCACCATGACGGTCAGCGTCGTGTTATCACGTTTACAGCGCGCCATTTCGCGATCGAGGTGCAGGAACAGCGAGCGCGCATTCGGGAGGCCGGTGAGGAAATCCGTGACCGCCGAGCTTTCCGCCTGCTCGTATTTCATCGCATTCTCGATGGCCAAGGCCATCTTCGAACTCACGGCCAGCAAAATTCGCAGGTGGTCGGAGGTAAAAAAGTCCTTCTCCGCATGGTACAGAGCTACAACACCGACGACACCTTGCAGGCCTTCGAGAGGTACGGCCAGCGCCGAGTTCAGAGTGCTGTATTTCGAAGCGTCGTTGAGATAACCGGGCTCAACCGACGGATTGCCATTGAGGATCGGCTTCAGATTTTGTGCCACCCAACCGGAGAGCCCCTGCCCGATTGGAATGCGCAATGAAGCAAACAAGCGGAAGTTGTCGCCGTTGACATACTCTGGCACCAGTTCTTCGCCGTGGCGTACGTAGATCGCAATCGCGTCGTAGGGCATCGCGCGGCGCAGTTTCACTGCGAACACGGATAATGTTTCACCCAGGCTGAGCGATGCTCCAAGATCCTGACTGAGTTCAAAGAGCGTCTGCGCTTCCTGCCGCGCCGCCGCGATCGAGCCGAGAAAACTACGCTCCTGTGTATTCCGCTTTCCTTGCTGCTCGAAACCGGCTGCCGGCTTGATGGAGGGCTCTGCTTTGTTCCCGGGGTCCCTCACTTCGACCTCGGTGGATAGCTTCTGCTTGGTCAGGTTGTCGGTGCGCTCGTGGACCAGTTGCTCCAGTTCCACGTATTTGCGCTCAAGCACTCGAACCACTTGCGGATCGAAAGACTTTCCCGACTCATCCGACAGCCGCGCCATTGCTTCGCTGAGGGGCAGTGCGCGCCGGTATTGCCGGTCTGAGGCCAGCGCATCCAGGAAGTCGACGGCCGCCAGAATACGGGCGCCGATCGGAATCTGCGCTCCGCGCAATCCGAGTGGATAGCCGGTTCCATCAAATTTTTCGTGGTGCGCCCGCACGATCGGCACGACGGGATAAGGAAAACGAACGCGCTCCAGAATCTCCGCCCCAACCAGCGGATGAATCTTCATCTTCTCGAATTCTTCCGGCGTCAGACGACCCGGCTTTGAAATAATGTGCTCGGGAATCGCCAGTTTACCGATGTCGTGCAAGAGGGCGGCAGCCTGCAGGGCTTCCATCCCCTCGCGGTCGACTTTGAGTTCCTTCGCCACTTCGATGGCGTAGACGCGAACTCTCTGTAAGTGGTCGTGAGTCGTCTGATCCTTGGCTTCAATCGCCAGCGCCAGCGCCTCGATCGTCCGCATGTGCAGATCAGCCATCTCTTCCACGTGCCGCTTCTCGTCTTCAAGCTTGCCGAGATAGAGGCGGTACGAGCGGTAGATCAGGTATACGACTGGCAACGTCAGCAGCGATGTCTGCCAGTCCGTGAAACCATGCAGCCAACTCATCATGCCGGCCACACCAGCGCCCACGAGATAGTACGGGAAACTCCAGAAATAACACTCAGACCAGATCTTGCGCAGTGACCGGCGTTCGGTTAGGGAGATGACCGCCGCCACCGGCACCGTATTGGCGACAAAGTAGATGCATGCCGCCAGAAACAGCAGCGTCGAGGGGTTGCCGACAATGTGGTGAACGATGCAGTAGCGATAGGCGAAGAAAGTCACAGCAATCGCGAGTGCCGTCGAGCAGACGTTGAACGCGACTTGAATCGGAGCCGGACGATCGCGATCGAAGCACTGTACAACCACCGCGGCGCAGCCCAACGCCATCGCTTCCGACAGGCTTAGCTCCAACACGCCGAGCAGCAGGAACAGGAAATTTACCGACATGGTCCCGGTGATACCCGGGATGTTTACCTTGAGCCGCGAGGCGGCTAGCGCGATCACCAGATAGCAGAAAAATTTGAGCGGATTCTCGCTCTTTCCGTGCATGACCGAATAGGTCATCACGGCCAACCCGCAGATCACGACCACGGCGATGAAAAACCGTGGCGCGGCGCTCATCTCCCTCCACGATTGAGGGCGGGTTTTCATCGGGACGGACTCCTGCCCGGGTGCCCGGGACGCAGCTTCCCCTGGGGAAAAAATGGGGGATATTCATTGATAACAGGCGCCGGACAGGGGGCAAAGGACTCGGATATTTGGAGGCAAACTTCAGTAACGGAGTAGGATGACTTCCTGCCCATGCCAAGCATCCGGAGTTCTTCTTAAGCAATAGAAAACACTACCCAAACGCCACTTTAGCCAAACTTGGAACTTATGGCCGTGGTTTACCGTATAACCACCCCAGTACCCCTGTTTGACTTGGCCGAACCGACGGGCCTACGATGAATGACTCTTCCCCAGGAGTGTTCTCCGGAATGATCGGCCAGACCGTCTCGCACTACCGTGTCCTATCGCAATTGGGTGGCGGGGGCATGGGTGTCGTTTACGAGGCCGAGGACATCAACCTGGGCCGGCACGTCGCTCTCAAGTTTCTGCCTCCGGAAACAGAAAAAGATCCTCTCGCCCTCGATCGCTTTCAGCGCGAGGCCCGCGCCGCCTCGGCTTTGAACCATCCCAACATTTGCACCATTTACGAGGTCGGTGAAGACAACGGACGCCACTTTATCGCCATGGAATTACTTGAGGGCGAGACACTCAAGAACCGTATCCACGGCTCGCCGCTCGAACTCGAATCATTAGTTGAGCTCGGCATTCAAATCGCGGACGCTCTCGATGCGGCTCACGCCAAAGGCATCGTCCATCGAGACATCAAGCCCGCCAACATTTTCGTGACCAGTCGCAACCAGGCCAAGGTACTCGATTTCGGATTGGCCAAGCGCACCGCCAAGGCTTCCCAACACTCAGCCGAAACGATTGGTTCCTCCCCCACCGTGGACGAGCCTTTCCTTACGAGCCCTGGGTCGACCGTGGGCACTGTCGCGTACATGTCTCCGGAGCAGGCGCGCGGCAAGGATCTCGACGCTCGCACGGATTTATTCTCGTTCGGCGCCGTGCTTTATGAGATGGCCACTGGCGCCGTGCCGTTTCGTGGCGATACCTCAGCCGTGATTTTCGATGCCATTCTGAACCGGCCGCCGGCACCGCCACTTCGTCTGAACCCGGATCTGCCGCCGCAGTTCGAAGTAATCGTAAACAAGCTCTTGGAGAAAGACCGGGACTTGCGCTATCAGAGCGCAGCCGACGTCCGTTCTGACTTGAAGCGCCTCAAACGCGATTCGGAATCTGGAACCATGATCGCGGCAACATCATCCAGTTCTTCGCTGCGCAGACTGCCTCCGCCCAGCGCTCGCAAGCTGCCCAAGTGGTTGATCCCGACGGCGATCGTCGCCCTGGTCGCTGCGGCTGGCGTCTTTGTATCGCAGAAACGAAGTCACGCGCTCACGGAAAAAGACTCGATCCTGATCACAGACTTTGTGAATACGACCGCCGACTCCGTCTTCGATGGCGCACTCAAGAAAGCGCTCATCGTCGATCTCGGGCAATCTCCCTATCTCAACGTGTTTCCGGAGCAGAAGATTCGCCAGACGTTGCAGTTCATGGGACGTTCCTCAGGCGACCGGATCACGAATGAAGTCGGCCGCGAAATCTGCCAGCGCGACGGCATCAAAGCCATGCTGAATGGCAGCATCGACAACGTTGGGGGCCAATACGTCATCACGCTCGAGGCGACCAACGTTGCATCCGGCGATTCTCTTGGGCGTCAACAGGCTCAGGCCGATCGCAAGGAAGAAGTACTGAATGCGATGCATAGCGCGGCGACCAAGCTGCGCGGCCAGCTTGGTGAGTCTCTGTCGATGGTCCAGAAGTACGACATGTCGCTAGCGCAGGCTACTACTTCATCCCTCGACGCGCTGAAGGCCCTGACCCTGGCCGACGCCAAGCACAACATGGGCGACGAATTGGGCGCGATTCCCGAATACCAGCGCGCGATCGAGACCGATCCCAATTTCGCCATGGCGTATGCGCGACTAGGTACCGTATACAGCAACCTGGGACAAACGCAGTTGTCGGAACAGAATCGGCAGAAGGCTTTCGAACTCCGGGACCGCGCCAGCGAACGCGAAAAACTCTACATCACCGCCCACTATTACGCTGACAGCGGCCAGCTCGATAAAGGCATTACCGCTTACGAGCTCTATCGCCAAACCTACCCGCGTGATTCGATCCCCTACAACAATCTGGCCGTGATCTATAACCAGCTGGGGCAATTCGACAATGGTTTGGAAAACGCCAAACGGGCTGTGGAACTCGACCCCGACCAGCTCAATGGCTATGGCCAAGTCGCCTCGTCATACACCGGCTTGAACCGTATCGATGAGGCCCGCGCCATCCTGAACACGGCGTTGCAGCGTAAGGGATCCAATAGTCTGCATGTGTTCGTAGCCACACTGGACTGGTGCGAAGGCAAAGAAGCCGAAATGGAGAAGGAACTACAGATCGCCTCGACAACACCGGACGGAGAACTGCAGGTCCTTGGATTCCGCGACGGCCTTGCCGGCGAGCGCGGCGAGCTAAGCAAGTCGCGAGATTTCGCGCGCCAGGCCGCCGAGGCTCTGGATCGCATGCACCTGGAGGGCGCAGCAGATTTCAAAGCTCAGATTGCCAGTTCCGAGGCATTAGTCGGGAATCGCGCGCTGGCGATCAAAGACGCCAACGATGCCCTGCAGACATCTCGCACTCTTTCGGTGATGGGAAATGTGGCCCTGGCGCTTGCCTTGGCCGGGGAAGACCAGAAAGCGCTCGCCTTAGCCGACGAAATCCAACGCACTCATCCGAACGATACTCTCGCTATCAACGTCACCGTTCCGTCGGTTCGTGCCATCGCGGCTCTGGTGGCGGCGAATCCTGCGAAGGCTGACCCGGCAAAAGCTATTGACCTTCTTAACACGGCCGCGCTCTACGCCCGCTCCAACGCTGGTGTGTTCTACGGCCGCGGCGTCGCCTACCAACGCTCGGGGCGGTATGCCGAGGCCGAGCAGGATTTCCAAAAACTGATGGGGATAAAATCCCACAGTGGTCCCGACATTCTGTTTGTCGCCGGAGAATTGGAAATGGGCCGGCTCTACCAGAAGCAGGGAGACCTTCCCAAGGCTCGCATCGCCTATCAGAACGTCTTAGCCGCATGGAAAAACGCCGACCCCGATCTGCCGCTCCTCCACGAAGCCAAGGCCGAATACGCCAAACTGCAGTAGCTGCGACTTCTGACGGCGCTCTCTCGCAGACTCAGAAATGAAATCCAAGCTGCATCGTCAACGTCCGCGGCGTCACATAATGCGTTCCGCTGAAAGTCGACAGAAAATTGTAGAGTGCAGTCTTGTTGGTCACGTTGATCGCAGTCAGCGTCAGACTCCACTTGTAACGCTCGCCCTTGAAGAGATTGTCATCTCCCAGCGCCACGTCAAACAGATTCCGCGGCGCGATGCGTTGAGGATTCCGGTCATCATTCTCCGTTCCCGGTTTCGGTATCGTCACCAGAGTCGATCCGTAGAGTGACGGAGCACAACTGGTGAGTGGCGCGCTGAGGGTCGGATGTTGACTACCGCAAAACAATCCCGCCTGCATCTGCTGATCCGCCGTGAGACCGGTCAAATCCACTGGAGTGGTTGTGTCGGAGGCAAAGGGCACCGCTCCCGCCACCAGACCGCTGTCATATCGCCAATTGAATCCAATCCATGGCGCAGTCTTCCAGGGCTGATATTGCAGGTGCATCGTCTGGTTGAATTTCTCGTCGTGGTCAATGCGAAATGGCGTGAACCCCGTATTCCCCGTCACCGGTGGAACCGCGCCCGCTCCGCCAATCTGCGGCGTAAAGAAGCGCGCGGCCACACTCGACATCACCACTAACGCCGTGAATCCGTGGAAGTCGGGCACGCTGACTCGGATTGCATATCCGGGAATCTTCGAGTTGTGCCATTCGATTGGGAACGTAATCGGGGTCGCTCCCAGCACGCTAAAGTCGTAAGCGTTCCGCGTGTACTTCCAGATGTAGTCCCCGCTCACCACCGCATAGCGTCCAAGTGCCTGCTGTAAACCAGCGTGGAATTCGTTGCGCTGGCCCGGATTGAACGGCGTCGCACCGGACGAGGTCGGTTGCGTACACAAGAGGAGCGGATTCAACACGGCGTTCGCACAGCCGATGCTCGAAAGCACGAGGTTTTCGTTGAAAGGACTTTCCATGGTTCGCGCATAAGAGACGCGAAAGACCGTGTTGCTCTTCTTGATGTTGTAAGCCGCGCCAACTCGAGGTTCGGGCTGACGATCCACAACGAGCCCATTGTAAAGATCGCCGCGAATCCCGACGTTGAATGACCAATTCCCTTTGGTGATTGAGTCCTGGAGATACAGTGCCAGTTCTTTCACATCGGTATGTCCGTGAAAACCAAACAAGCCACTCGTGGCGGTGGCGCAATTGTCGGCCGGGGAAGGAGTACTTCGCGTCAGGTCGAAACAGCCTAGCAGCAGATTGAACGGAGCACTATCGTTCTGGCCCGTATTCGCCACGAATGGTGTCGGATAGAGCGACGGATTCGTTGAGGTCGCCCCAGCACACTGGCTCGGATCGTTCAACCCCGGATTCCCGACGAACACAGCCGTCCCATTTGCATCCAGGCAAGGTGCGTTGAGCGTGGGATCGATGATTCCAAGATTGAAATTTTCGGTGAGAAAGGTTTGCTGATACGTGACTCCCGCCTTGATGTTGTGGATGCCTTTCACGTGAGTGATATCGGCGCGCACGCCCGTGTTGGCCAGGGTGCGGTGTTGCGCGATGGTTTCTTGCTGCAGGTTCGTCGGCCCCAGATCGGAGAACGGATTGGCACTGGGATAGTAGTTATAAGAGTCACGCCGCACGAACGCACCAAGGTTAAAAACGGTATTCGTGCTGACCGTGCGCGTCCAGGTGGGAGCGATATTAAAGGTTTCGATCTTCGAGCGCTGGTCCGCGGGACCGACCACATTCCCGTTCGGATCTAAGCCCCCGTTGCTGACCGTGACTCCGTTCCAAGGCGTTGCGTCTTCGGAGTCGAAAGAATTGGGCGTCTGGAACCAGGAACGGCTAAAGCCCAGATTCAGATGAATCGAGTCTTTGGTCGAAAGCTGATAATCGACCCGATCAAAGATATTCGCCTCATTTCCCTTGTCATGCATAACCGCAAATTCAGGAGGGTCGAGGAATCGGCCGCTATTGAGCCCGTTCAGCGAAATAAAGTTCCCCCACTTATCGCCGCCGTAAGCCAGATCGAAACCCGCGCTCGACGAACCAAAAGAACCGTAGGATCCGGTCACGCTCCCGTGGGGAGTTTTCACACCTTGCCCGGAGCGCGTGGTCGCGACGATAACGAGGCTCGTCTTGCCTCCGTATTCCGCCGGAGGCGCGCCCGGAATTACTTCGAGCGACTCAATCGAGTCTACGGGAATCTGGTTCGAAAAAACTTTACTCTGCTGATCGGTGATGGGCTGGCCATCGACGGAAAACGAGTTGGATGCGTGGTCGCCCAGTCCGTGAAACAGTCCGTTCGAATCTGCCGCCACTCCCGGCGAGGCGAGCGTAACCAGCGAACTCACCGAGGATGATTGGCTCTCCAGAGGAATCTTATTGAACAGTCCGCGATCGACGTCGGTGTGGCCAGTCGAATCGTTTTCGACCAGATCGCCGCCGGCTTCAACCGTGACCGTATCGGAGTTGGCCGCTACCGACATGCTGACTTTGACAGTCGCGCCTAATGCCGAACGGATCTCGATATCCTGTGAGTGGACTGCGAAACCAGCGGCCGACACGGTCATGTGATACGGATTAAACGGTACGTTCGGAAAACTGAAATTCCCCTTACTGTCGGTAGTGGTCGTTCGATCGTAGCCGCTGACCGCGTTATGAATCTCGACAGTTGCATTCGCAACCACCGCGCCCGAAGGGTCCAGGACGGTACCGCTGATCCCGGACGAGGTTCCGCCCGACTGCGCGTACGCAGTCCCTATGCTCAACAACACAGCAACGGCCATGGCCGCAGCCAGACAGCTCTTATGAAATAAGTGCATGATTCCTCCAAAAATGGTTCTGGAGCAAGCGCAATTCGCCTGAAAGGAATGAGCGAATATCGAAGCTCGCGGCCTCGTGGAAAATACTTAGATTGGGCGCGGAATCAGAGTGCTGGGGGAGGACGAATAAGCTGCTTGGCAGCGGGACGGAAGATCGGAGCAGTCTCAGTAACCGGACTTGTCAGCGCCGCGGAAGTCAGAACCGGCGCAGATGCCACCGATTGTGTGCTGATACCTGCGTGGGCCGTAGCGCAAATCGAACAAGTGTGGTGAGAAGTCGACGAGTCGTCAGGATGCGAGTGGGTCGCCTGAATGCTTCCCATGACGCAAACCAAGGCGACGCAGAGCACGACCACCGCTCTGGCGAATACTCCCCGATTAGCTGTCACTCTCAACATTCCAATCCTAGAACCTCTATGTAGTTGGCTTGCCTTAGACGATTGTAGCCTTAGATGGTGATCTGAGGAAAATAGGTGCATGAAAAATAGCGATTTGCCCAAACTCGGTAGAACATGGCTTTCGCGTATTCAGGTTGAGGATCGAGGTCGAAGTCGCGGCGACTCGAGTTACTTTACCCGCGCCTCGTCTCCGCTCATGGTTGTCGTCCACTTAACGCCATCGTCCGATTTCTGCACCTCAAAGTGAATCTTGTCTGGCCCGGAAAAAACGTTGATGGTCTGCCAGTAAGTCTTCTTCCCCTTGTCGGTCTCCTCGCTGGAATAAACCCAGCGGTCCCCGACAATTTCCAGTTTGCTCCAAGTGCCCGAACTGTCTCCGTCTGTGCGAAGAGCCTGATTGCGATAGATGTAGCCGCCGTTCTCTAGCGGTTGTAGGGGCAGAAAGATCACGAGGGCCATGCTCTTGCCATTTAGAAACTGATTGCAGGCAAAGAAATCGCCGACCTTCGCACAGCGGTTTTCCAAGTGAACCTCGTCCGCGGGCTTTCCGTTGGTCGAGGGGACGAGGTCCCATTTCCCGTCATACAAACGCAACGGCGCGTAAGGATCGGCGGCAAGGCTGGCGGTTTTGGCCGGAGCGGCAGCGTGTTCCGGCTGCGGCGTCTCCGCCACCGGGGACGGCCACAATGCGAAAAGAGTAAGAACGATCACGCTCAACATTTAGGACCTCCGCAAACCGTAGAATCGATGCCGCAGGGGATTCCGGCCTCTTCAACCGTGCCGTTCAACCCGCCCATCATACAAGGTCACACCCAAGGTCCGACCCGCCGGCCCGGGTGCGGCACCGGTCAGAACCCGATTGAGCCGAGAACCAACAAAAACACTATCAGCCGCGTGAGCATTCTTCGACAATCAAACCAGTCAACACTCGACAGCCAACACTCGGCCGTCAACATCGCCACTCGTTGATTGCAGATTGCAGCGCCACCTGCGTCCTAAATTGGATCTTTCTCAGCCTGAGGAGAAGTAATCATGTCGGGACAAGTAATTCTGTATTTCGACGACCAGGCGGACGCCTTGCGTTTCGCCCTGGCCGCAGGTTCAGTCATGGCAGGAGAAAAAACCAGTGCCACCAACGATCTGGTTCAGGAAACCAGCCGAGTCGCGCGCATAAAGTTAGACGCCGTCAACAAAGGCAAGCCCTTGCGACCGAATCCTCCTGAACGCGCCGCCTGACTGCGTCGCGGCGGCACTCAGTCGGGCGTCGCCATGGCAGCGAAATCATTGATTAGGAAATCCTCGATTAGAATGTCTGCTATGGCAATCGCCGAACAGACTTCTCCGCCTTCGTCCGCAGCGTTCGACCTCGTACCGCTTGACCTGGCATGGGTCCGCGCCCAGTTCCCCGCGCTCGCGCAATCGGTCAACGGCCATCCCGCCGTTTTTATGGACGGCCCCGGAGGCACGCAAGTTCCTCGCCATGTCATCGAAGCAATCTCGGACTATCTCGCTCGCAACAATGCCAACAGCGGAGGCGCCTTTCACACCAGCCACAACACCGACGCAGTGATCGCGGAAGCGCGCTCGGCGATGGGCGACTTTCTGAATTGCGACGCCGATGAGATCGTCTTCGGTGCGAACATGACGACGCTCACCTACGCCATGAGCCGCGCCATCGGACGAGATCTTGGCCCCGGTGACGAGATCGTGCTGACCCTGCTCGATCACGACGCAAATTTCTCGCCCTGGAAGGCACTGGAAGAAAAAGGCGTCGTGATCCGCACCGTGAAGTTCAACGAGGCTGACTGCACTCTCGACATGCAAGACTTCGCTGCGAAAATCGGCAAGCGCACCCGCGTAGTGGCCGTCGGATACGCGTCAAACGCAGTCGGCGCGATCAACGACGTCATCGAAGTCGTGCGCTTGGCGCGTCAAGCGGGAGCCTTGAGTTACATCGACGCGGTGCACTACGCTCCGCATGGGGCGATTGACGCGCGCGCACTCGACTGCGATTTCCTTGTTTGCTCAACCTACAAATTTTTCGGTCCGCACATGGGCGTTCTCTACGGCAAACGCGAACACCTGACGCGCTTGCGTCCCTACAAAGTACGTCCTCTGACCGATAAGATTCCGCACTGCTGGGAGTGGGGGACTCTGAACCACGAATGCATTGCCGGAATCAAAGCCTGTGTGGATTACTGGGAAGAACTGGGACGTCGCGCGGAAACAGGGCGTGCCCCATCGAAAACCCGCCGCGCCGCAATTCTCTCCGCACACACGGCGATCCACCAACACGAACGGCAGATGACGGAGAAGATGATTGCGGGCTTGCTTTCAATTCCCGGATTAAAGCTCTACGGCATCAGCGATCCGCAACGATTCGAGAAGCGCTGCGCGACGTTCATCGTTCGCGTCGAAGGCCATACCCCGCTCGAACTGGCGACGAAGCTGGGCGAACGCGGTATCTTCACCTGGGACGGGAATTACTACGCGCTGAACGTCAGCGAGCAACTGGACGTCGAGCAGCTCGGGGGATTTCTCCGGATCGGACTCGTGCACTACAACACGATGGAAGAAGTGGGGCGACTGCTCGAGGCGTTGCGGGAGATTGCACGGATCAAGAGCTAGTTCGATCGAAAGTCAATTCGTCGAGTGAATCTCCTGCACTGAGTTCTCTTTTCCGACCAGAGCGACCTTCGCGAGTCCGATAAACAATCCGTGTTCCACTACTCCCGGCATGTCGCTCAGCGCCCGCGCCAGTGACGGCGGATCATCAATCTTCCCGAAGCTGCAATCCAGAATGTGATGCCCCTCGTCGGTTACGAATGGCTTTCCATCGGCCTTCATGCGAAGTTTGGTTGTCGCTCCAAGCGCAGCAATTTTTTTCTCAACTATCGTGCGAGCGAAGTCGATGATCTCGACCGGCACCGGAAACTTTCCGAGTGTGGAGACTACTTTTCCAGAGTCCGCGACTACCACCATTTTCTTCGAAGCGGACGCGACAATCTTCTCACGCAGCAGTGCGCCGCCTCCGCCTTTGATCAAGTTCAGTTTGGGATCGATTTCGTCCGCGCCATCGATGGTGATGTCGATATCCGGATGCTCATCGAGCGTAGTCAGTGGAATACCGACTGAGTGCGCGAGGTCGGCAGTCTTCTCAGATGTCGGAATTCCGACGATTTTCAGCCCCGCTCTTATGCGCTCGCCGAGAGCAACGACTGCGAAGTAGGCGGTTGATCCCGTGCCGAGGCCGACAACGTTTCCGTCGCGGACCAGCTTTGCTGCGGCTTGTCCGGACGCTTCTTTTTCTACCTCATGCGCCATATTATTTGTCGAACATTTCAACATACGTAAGATAGCCAGCCAGTGCCACTCCAAACAGGGCGAGCACATAAGCCACGATGTCGATCACGACTCCTGCTGGCTCGAAGCTGTCCGTATCGATTTGCACTTTGGTCTGGCGATAACGCGCGAGGCCCCCGACGATGAGCAACACTCCCCCGACCACGGAAATGATTCCGAACCAGGTGGTAAAGCCGGGAGTGGAGGAAGCGTGACCCTCAATCTTCAGGAACTCGCGCAGCGCGATCGAGAACCGCCCGATCGCAAATCCGAAAACGATTGTCGCCACGCCCGTCCGCACCCAGGCGAGATACGTACGTTCGTTGGCGAGGTGGTCGCGCGCGCGGTTCGGATGGGCGCGATTGATGTCGGAAGAATCAGGCATGCTCAGACCGCTGCCATTATTCCACAGCCTTCTGCACCAGCGTAGCGATCACCGCGATGTTCCTGACGAGGTCTTCGGGAAAGCCGTGTCGTTCGCGCAGATATTCTGGCGAATTGTAGGAGAGCCACACTTTGTTCTGTTCGTCTTCCCATGCCAGCGCCTTCAGCGGCAAGTCGATGGCGAGCCGCGGAGCCGCAACCATCAAGGGCGTCCCAGCCTTGGGGCTGCCGAAGATCAGCAGTTGCGTTGGCCGCATCGAGAGGCCTACCTTCGCAGCTTCTCCGCTGTGGTCGATCAGCGCAAAAACGGTGACACTCTTTTCTTTCAAGATCGCCTGCAACCGCGCTAGCGTTTCGGGCACAGAGTAGCGGCTGGACACATCAATCACTCCACTCGCCATTGTCGGGACCTCCGATTTGAGAAAAGGTATTCTAGTTCAAAATCATTTTGCCCAAAATTTCTTTCAGCAGCTTGGCCGCAACCATGGCTGTCATTTGCGTGTTGTCTTGCAGAGGATTGAATTCGACGATGTCGGCGCCGACGATTTTCCCACTAATGGCGTGGATGTGCGCAATCGCTTCGCGGGTCGACATACCTCCTGGCTCCCGATGTGAAATGCCGGGAGCAAATGCGGGATCGAGCGCATCCATATCAAACGACACGTAAACAGGTCCGTCTACCATCACGCGATCAAGCGCGGGTAGATGCCGCATTTCAATAACCTCCACGCCAAACCTCTTCGCTTGTTCCCGTTGATGGGCGTTGATCGTTCGAATACCGATCTGGATCAATCGTTTCGCCGCACCCTCCTCCATGATGCGAGCGAAGGGACAAGCATGCGACAGGCGGCTTCCTTCGAATTCATCGTAAAGATCCGGATGGGCGTCGAAATGAATAATCGTCAGGCCGGGATTGCGCTTGCCGACAGCGCGAACAACCGGCAGCGTCACCGAGTGGTCGCCGCCAAGGCACACCGGACGCAATTCGCGGTCGAGCAACTCGCCAACATTCTTTTCGATCTTGGCGAACGGGTCGCCGGAAACAAATTCCAAATCGCCGGCATCGCAAAACGCGCCGGGGACGCTGAGGTCAACGCCGGTTTCGGTCGTGAGATTCCATGCCTCGGAGTGCAGGGCGACACGGATGATCGCCGGAGCGCCCGCAGAGCCGCGTAGCCAGGAAGAATTCGCGTCGAACGGGATACCGAGAATAGCGGGAGTGCCGGGCTTCGGGTTGTCGAGACTAAATTTCACGGAGTGACCCGCTGATTTCCGCTCAAGGCGGGAGTGGACAATCGTAACTCATCTCGTCCGGTTGAATCAGCCACGCAACGCGGCGCATCCGTTATCCTATAGAAGACCTTATATGGCTACTTCAACGCGACCGACTCGAGGGAGCGCCGCTCCCACCACTACTGAAAATTACGAACGCGAACGTGTCTTCGGACTCTTCCGGCAATTTGGATATCTCGAAGCCGAATTGAACCCGCTTGGCTTGCTGCCTCCGCAACCGCATCCTGACCTCGCCATCGACAACGAATCGGCGCGCGAGGCGCGGCGCATCTATTGCGGCAGCGTGGGCGTGGAATTCATGCACATCGCCGACCCCGAGCGGCGGCGCTGGATTCAGGAACGCATCGAGGCCGAGCCGGCAGCCGTCGACCACGAACGGGCGCTCGAGTTGCTCATCCGCGCCGACCTGTTTGAGCAGACGCTACAGCAACGTTATCTCGGCAACAAACGATTTTCACTCGAAGGCAACACATCTCTATTGCCTGCCGTGGATGAAATCTTAGATGTGGCAGGCGAACGCGGTGCGGTCGAACTCGTGATGGGCATGAGCCATCGCGGCAGGCTCAATGCCATCATCCATCTGGCAAGGCGTCCCGCAGAACAGGTGTTTGCCGAGTTTGAAGATGTCGATCCACGCAGCGTGCTTGGTTCGGGTGACGTGAAATATCACATGGGCGCGACCGGCGAATATTTGACGCGAAGTGGAAAGAAAATTCATATTCACCTGGTATCGAATCCGAGCCATCTCGAGGCGGTGAATCCGGTGACGGTCGGGCGCACTCGCGCCAAACAGGATCGCGCCGGCGAGGGCGGCAAGGCAAAATACCTGCCGCTGCTGGTCCACGGAGACGCGGCGTTCGCAGGGCAAGGCATCACGGCCGAGACTTTAAACTACGCGGATCTCGGCGGCTACACGGTCGGTGGAACAATCCACGTCATTGTCAACAACCTTGTGGGCTTTACGACGAACGCCCGCGAAGAGCACTCGTCGCGCTTTGCGGCGCAACTGGCACGTCGGCAGCCGATTCCGATTTTCCATGTCAACGGTGAAGACGTAGACGCGGTGCTGCGCGTCGCGAGGATCGCCGCCGAATACCGCTACAAATTTGGCACGGACGTCGTCGTGGATTTGATCGGCTACCGTCGACACGGGCACAGCGAAGTGGACGATCCCACCGTGACCCAGCCGCTGATGTATAAGGCGATCAAACAGCATCCGCCACTGCATCAGATCTATGCCAAGCAGCTCGGCGTCGAAAATATCGCGGAGCGCGTTGCTGCCATCAAAGGTGAGTACGAAGCCGCCCAGAAGAGCGCGACGAAGGTCACCAAAAAGCCATTGATGCGCGACCTTCCGAAGTATTGGAATGGCTATTTCGGAGGCCGCTACAAAGCCGAGTTTGAACAGCCGACGGGCGTAGCGCGTGAAGAGTTGTTGGAACTGACCGCGCGGCTGACCACGTATCCCGAAGGTTTTCACATTCATCCGAAAGTGAAAAAGCTGCTGGAGCAGCGCGAAGAAATGGGCACCGGCAAGAAGCCACTCGACTACGGCATGGCCGAGTCTCTGGCTTTCGCGAGCCTGGTGAAACAAGGGATCCCAGTTCGCCTCAGCGGCCAGGATTCGCGGCGCGCCACATTTAATCAGCGGCATTCTGTCTTTCTCGACATCGAAGACGAAACCGAGTACGTTCCGCTGCGCAACATCTCGCCCGGTCAAGCCTCGTGCGACATCTATAACTCGACGCTCTCAGAAGCCGGGGTCATGGGATTCGAATACGGCTATAGCCGCGACTATCCCGAAGCTCTGGTTTTGTGGGAGGCGCAGTTCGGCGATTTCGCCAACGTCGCTCAGGCGGTGATCGATCAGTTCGTCGCCGCTGGTGAAGACAAATGGGGGCTGCTGTCGGGCCTCGTTCTGTTGCTCCCTCACGGTTACGAAGGCCAGGGCCCGGAGCACTCGAGCGCGCGCATCGAGCGCTTTTTGCAGTTGGCGGCGCGTGACAACATTCAGATTTGCCAGCCCTCAAATGCGGCTCAGTATTTTCATCTGTTGCGCAGGCAGGCCCTGCGTAAATGGCGCAAACCGCTGGTCGTGTTTACACCGAAGAGCATGTTGCGCCATCCCGACGCACTTTCGCCCCTGGAAGATCTGACTCATCAACGCTTCTTGCCGGTTCTTCCCGACACGACAGCTCAGGATGCAAAGCGCATTCTGATCGCCACCGGCAAAATTGGACACGACTTGCGCGCCGAGCGCCAGAAGCGAGGCGACATGAGCACTGCCATCGTCTCACTCGAACAGATGTATCCCTTCCCCGAGGCTGAACTCGGCGCTGAACTCGATCGGCACGGCTCTGCGCGCGATATCGTCTGGGTACAGGAAGAACCTTCAAACATGGGTGCGCTCTTCTATATGCTGCCGCGGCTCAAACGCATCTCTCGCGACCGGCCCGTACTCGCGGTGAAACGTTCGGCTAGCGCGAGTCCAGCGACCGGTTCGGCCAAAGCGCATGAGATGGAACAGAAGACGCTGGTAGCGCTGGCTTTCACCACGCAGGACTGAGGGCCAGCGACGTTGTAGCCAAATCGTCACACTTCCCAGCTACAATGGTCGCGTGAAGCCGACAATCTATGTAGTGGAAGACGACCCGGATATTTCCCGCCTCGTTCGCCATCATCTGGAAGGGGCCAGCTTCAATGTGCGTCTATATTCGACCGGCAATCTGGTCGTGGTCGACGCCGAGCGCCAGCGTCCGGCGCTGTTTTTGCTCGACATTATGGTGCCCGGAAAAGACGGACTGGAATTGTGCCGCCAGATCCGCCAATCGATCTCTTTGGCTTCAGTCCCCGTAATTTTTCTGACAGCGAAAAGCGGCGAGGCCGACCGCGTCCTCGGATTGGAACTTGGGGCAGACGACTACATTCCCAAGCCCTTTAGTCCCCGTGAACTGGTGGCTCGAGTCAAGGCTGTGCTGCGCCGTTTTGAGCGGCCACTGCCGCCGCTCCCCACCAAGATCGACGAAATCAATATCGACCCAAGCGCAATGACGCTGACGGTTCGCGGAAAGCAGGTTCCGACCACGGCCACCGAGTTCCGACTGCTTGACCATTTCATGCGACACGCGGGGCGCGTCTTTACCCGTGATCAGTTGCTCGATTCGGTCTGGCGCGATACGGCGTACGTGACGCCGCGCTCGGTCGACGTGTATGTGCGGCGCATCCGCGAAAAGATTGAGCCCGATCCTGAGAATCCGCGTTACCTGAAAACGGTGCGGGGGGCCGGCTATCGCTTTGAGGTCGCACGTTGAGAAGTCGCATCTTCGTTAAATTGATGTTTGTTTTTCTGCTGGTGATTGCAGTCACCGCCGCGACCTTGCAGTTTACTGTCCACAAAGTCTGGGAACGGACGCTGCGCGAACAAATCGAGCGCAATCTTAAGCAAAAAACTTTGATGTTCGCGTCCCGCGTCGAAGTCGACAAGCAGCATTCGCTGGCCGACATCGCTTCCCAGGAGGGACAAGCGGCGGAGGCCCGCGCCACCGTCATCGATCCGGCTGGAAAGGTGCTGGCTGATTCGGAAGTCGATCCCGCCACGATGGAAAATCACGCACAGCGACGGGAATTTGTCGCTGCGCTCGGGGGCAAAGTCGGTATCGACGAACGCAAGAGTCAGAGTCTTGGTATTCCTTTCTTATATGTGGCAGCGCCGATTTCCGGCGGAGCGGTTCGTCTCGCCTACAAGTTGCCCGAACTGGAAATCACCGACCGGCCGCTAGGCAGAGCCCTCTTCTGGGGATCGTTCACAGCTTTTGCTTTCGCGGTACTCGTGGCCGCAGCGGCCGCGCAATGGCTGGGCTGGCGCTTGCAGCGGATCGTAGACTTCGCGGAACGAGTGGCCGGCGGCGACCTGACCGCGAGAATCGCTTCAACATCCACGGATGAGATCGGAAAAGTCGCGTCTGCGCTTGATAAGACGACGCGCCGGATTGAGGAAAGTTTCGCCCGTGTGCAAACCAGTCAGCGCGAACTGGAAACTCTCCTCAACAGCATGCAAGACGCCGTCATCGCTGTCGGCATCGATGGGCGCGTGCAATGGGCCAATCGCGGCATGGATCGCTTGCTGCTGCGTGCTCCGCGCTTGAATGCGCCATTGATTGACAGCGTGCGCGATCCGGACTTCTTAGCGGCGGTGCAGGAAGCCGCGGATGACCAGGTCGTCACTTCGGCACGCTCGAACACCATCGTTCCTGGCCGCACTTTTGATGTAACCGCGGCGCCCATGCCCGGTGGTGGCGCCGTCGCGGTGCTCCGCGACCTCACCGAAACCGAGCGCATGGAAAAAACGCGCCGCGACTTTATCGCGAACGTTTCGCACGAACTGCGAACTCCCCTTACTTCCATTCAGGGATACACCGAAACCTTGCTCGATAGCACGATCGAAGACAACCATGTGCGCGACTTCCTGGAAATCATTCGGAAGAATGGAGCGCGCATGTCGCGTCTTACAGAAGATCTGCTCACGCTGGCGCGAGTCGAATCGGGCGAACAGAGATTCGATATTCAGCGGGTCGGCGTCGAAGAACTATTGCAGGATGCGCAGGAAAGCTTTCTCGAGGTCGCGCGTTCGTATGGCGTTGAACTCGTGATCGAAAACTCGCTCCCAGCGGGCATGGTTGAGGCCGATCGAGAAGCCATCCACCAGATCTTCTCTAACCTGATCGAGAATGGGCTGAAATATGCCGCGTCGGGGAAGAAAATCGTTCTCGGGGCCCGACGTGCAGAAGGCGGAGTTGAGTTCTACGTTAGAGACTTTGGCCCGGGTATTTCTTCCGAGCATCTGCCGCGGCTTTTCGAGCGGTTTTATCGCGTCGACAAGGCGCGTTCACGCGAGTCCGGGGGCACCGGACTGGGGCTCGCAATCGCAAAACACATCGTCCTGGCGCACCGGGGAACGATTCGCGCGGAAAGCGACCTCAATCACGGCTCGACGTTTTTGTTCATGCTGCCGGGGTCGGCGGCGAGTTCAGCGTAAATTTCCGGAAACAACCTGAAAATTCACTGCGTTGTAACCTACCTCGCGACGCCGCGAATTATGCTTTTAGTGGGGTCATGTGTCAAACTCTGGCATAAGGACTCCCGTGTCCAACGGCGCGGTTCGGCATCTCATAAGACAGGTGAATTTTGTGAGTAAGGCCTATGAGCACAGCCAGCGTGAAAACACCTCCCCTGAGCCTTCGCATCTCCTGCTGGTGCGACGCACCGTGGAAGCCTGCGAACTGGCCCGAGAAGCAGCGGCCATCGCGGCCGAGGGAATCGCCACCGGATCGATGTCGCGCCTCAATGCCATCCGTCAATGTGAAAAAGATCTCGACGCGATCGACGTTGAAGTCGATTCCGGCGTCACCTCGACCATCACGCAAGTCCCCGAGACTGAAACTCGGCAATTACTGGCGTGCATGAAGGTCATGATCGGCCTCGAGCGCATCGGCGATCTTTTGTTGAGCTTCGCCACCAGTGCTCAGGCCGCCAGCGGACACCTCGACTCCCAGGACGCCCGCGACCTGACCCAGATGGCGACCGTCCTCGAAAAAATGCTCGCCGATGTTGGTCAATCGTTTTCCCAGCGGGATGTCAGAAAAGCGATTGACGTGCTCCGCGCCGACGCCGAAATGGATCGGCTGCGCAATTTGATTTTTCTGCGTCACATCGAAAATCCGGAAAATGTCGCTCGGCACGCCAGCCTGCAAGTGATCTTCATGACCCAATCGCTCGAACGCGCTGGCGACCACGCGAAGAACCTCGCCGAAGAAGTTTGCCACTTCGTCAGCGGACGCAGCATCCGCCATCAGCTCATGGCCTACGACAAGCCGAAAGAGCAGATGTTCATCGAGTGGTTACGGCACAAGGAAGACAAGACACAGTAGGCCGCGGGAAGGGCTAACGAACCTCTTTCTTGCGTGCTTCTCTTTCCCGCTCCAGCACCATCTGATCGAAGGCATGCGGCAGCGACTCGCAGCGCGAGTAGGGGCCGGGCTTATAGGCGCGTGATTTGATTCCTGCCTGCGACAGCTCCGAGATGGCCCAGTCCTCGCGGTTGGTAGCATCCCAGAATCCGATGGCATCCTCGGCTTCAAAGTTCGGCTTCGCCATCTCGTCCGTGTGGAAGTGCCATTCGCAAATCACATCTGTACGATCTACCGCGCGCGGCCACAGTGTATGGGTCATGACGTAGTCGGGATGAAGGCTCAGCAACAGATTTGGAAAAATCGCATAGTAATAGACTCGGCTGCGTTCGTCGGCTGAGAGACCGGGAAGATAATCGCGCCGCAACTTGCCGTCTTTGCTCATCGTCAGGGCACCGCCCTGGAAGTCCATGGATCCACCAATGTAGCCGCGATGCGGCGGATCGTTCTCACCCGACAGATAATTGCTGATTGCGCTGAGCGACGGATGCAGGATGGGACAGTGCAGGCATTCGTTATAGTTCACCATGATCAGCTTCCAGTTGGCCTTCACCTCATACTGAATGCGCCGATGAACGCGTAGATCGGCCATTTCCCAATGCGAAAACTTGGCGGGCAAATCTTCCAACTGACTTGCAAGCGGCCCGGGCCGGGCCGCAAGGCTGATGAAGATGTGTCCGTCCCAAACGTCGATCGCGACCCGATTGAGTGGATAGTCCTCGCGGCAGAAACCGTCATGCATATGAGGAGCGCCGATGAGGCTCCCGTCGAGTCCATAGGTCCACCCGTGGTAGCCACACTGAATTCGTCCGGAAAAATGTCCCTCCGGGTTCGAGCAGAGTCGGGTACCGCGATGCCGGCACACGTTGAAAAACGCCCGCAGATTATTGTTGCGATCCCGAGTAATGATCACACTCTCGCCGGCTACCTCGCGCAAAAAATAGTCTCCCGGCGTCGCGACCTGATCGACGCGCCCGGCACAAATCCAGGTTTGGCAGTAGAAGCGCTCGAGTTCATCCCTGAACAGATCAGGGTCAGTGTAGTAGCGCGCGGGAAGAGTCGTTGCTATGGACTGGGTGTCAGAGGTCGGCATTCAGCGCTCGGAGGTCATCATTCAGCAATCAATTTCAGCGATCAGCTTGCTCTCTCTACGGCAGAGATTTTACAGCATGAAGAGTGCGACATCGGATAGTCGGCCGACAAACCCACCTCAACCCTTGACAGCTTCCCGCTGCGAGGCGAGACTCGGTTCAGCCCCCTCGAATGCACGGATCTGCCCAACCCGGAGACCGATTCCCTCCCGCCAGTTCTAGCGGCGCGATCACTGGGAGTGATTCAACGTCCAATCCTCCGTCTGCCATGCGCTCGGTGAGCGACCGGGCCAACGGCAATCGCACGCTGGCAGAAACTGAACTGGATTCCGCTCTTCAGTTGTTAATGGAACGCACACAGTACATCACCGGCGCCACCGGAGCGGCTCTCGCCTTGCCGCAAGGCGAAGAGATGGTTTGCCGCGCCAGTGCTGGTGCTTCGGCTCCGGCAGTTGGAGCGCGGCTTCAGGTCCGCTCGGGACTGACCGGCGAAAGCATTTCGCGACGGCAACTGCTGCGTTGTGACAATGCGGAGACCGATCCTCGCGTGAATCTTGAAACGTGTCGCGCGGTCGGGATCGCGTCGATCGTCGTGTTGCCCTTGCTCCGACGAACCGGCGAGGTGCGCGGACTCGTCGAGCTATTCTCCGATCATCCTTATGCCTTCGAAGAACGCGACCTAATTGCCCTCGAGCGCATGGCCGAACTTACGCTTACGGCGCTTGATCTGGCGGAACAGCGGCAGCATTCCGCGGCGGCGCCGGTCACGCCACGGGAGCTTGAGAAGGCTGACCAAGGTCCTAAGGCAGCGAGTGCAGAAAATATTTCCACGATCACGATCCCACCGGCCGTCGCTAAATCCGAGCCTGCGGCCATTTCTGTCGAGCCTTCCACAATTTCGCCGGCGATAATTTCGCCGGCGGTACCTGAGGTTCAGTCGTCAGGCTTACCATCGCCCGCTCCGGTCCCCGAGGCTATGCTTCGCGTGCAAAAGTGCGCTTCTTGCGGATTCCCGGTTTCCGAAGGAAGAACCTTCTGTCTCGATTGCGAAAAGAAGACAGACGACGAGAAGAAAGAGCGCACGAGGGAGCAGCTCAACACGAAAGCCTCCGAACAGAAACTCGAACCGGCATCCAGTGCGACCGTCGAAAACCTGCCACCAGACCCGCTTCGTGACGCTAGCGTCGCGTCTCCTCAGTCCGGACCCGACGAATTTGTGCCTGCCTTTCTCGCCAATGCCACGCCCGTCAAAGAATCGTGGCTCGCCAACCACGTAAATCTGCTGGCCGTCATCGTGCTTATCCTCGGCGTTCTGGTCGCAGTTGTAGTTTTCCGATAGCGGTTCAGGCCGCCGGGCCACGATAACCACTGATGCACTCGCGGGTGCCTGTTTTCCTTGACAAATTGGCGGTCGAACCAATAACCTGCGCTTAATCGTTCGTTAGGTACAAAAGGGTGCCCAGGCATGAAAAATGTGTACGAAGTATTGAGGCAGAAGGAACTTGAACTGACCCGGCTGGAAAAAGAAGTGGAAGCCTTGCGCGTCGCCGCGCCGCTGCTTTCGGAGGAAAAGGAATCGTTAGCCGAAGCACCGAAGCCGACCTTGACCGCAGCCGCCCCACAGCAACCCGTCCGGATCCCCCCAGTGGTCGCCGCCCAGGCTGCCGCCGCTCCGGCGCGCGTCGCGGGCTGGGAAGAAGCCGCAAAACGCTGGCCATAATTAGTGATCGTGTGGTGACGGGGCTGTGCCCCGTCTTCGTGCTGACCTTCTAGCGGAGGCGCATCCCTGCTTCCGCTGAAAAATCCATCGCGACAAATTCCTGGCGCAAAAATTTAGGAAACGCTGCGGCCGCGATCATGGCCGCGTTGTCGGTCGATAACGACCGCGACGGGAAAAATACTGGCATCCCCACCTTTCCCGCCTCGCGCTCGAATGTCGACCGCAGTTCCCGATTCGCCGCCACTCCGCCGCTTACGAAAAGCGTTCGCACGTCGTATTCGCGTGCAGCCGCCAGAGTTTTTGTGACGAGGTCATTCACGATCGTCCGCTGAAAAGAACCCACCAGGTTGAGCGTCTGCCGGTCACACAGCCGGAGATAGTCGTCCAACACCGGCTTCTCGATCGCAGCAACAGCTGAACGCCGCGACTCGATCGCAGGCTTCAGGTTCTGTGTCTCCACGTAACGCAGCACTGCCGTCTTGATTCCGCTGTACGAAAAGTCGAAATGCGGCCCATCGTCATTCGTATCCGTATCCGTGATCGCTGGACGTTCGCCGTGTTTGTGATCGCGCCGGTCGGCATGCTTGATCTGCGCCACCTGAAACCTGACCGCCGTGGGATCGCCATGCGGCGCCAGCCGGTCGATCGCTGGACCTCCGGGATACCCGAGTCCGAGAAGCTTGGCGACTTTATCGAATGCCTCCCCGGCCGCGTCGTCGCGCGTGTGACCAATGTTGCGGTAGGTCCAAAGATTTTCGTGCACCTCGGCGAGATAAAGATGAGTATGCCCGCCCGAAACCACCAGAGCCAGCACTGGAAACTCAAGCTCACTGCCACTGAGCCGCTGCTCGAGCAACACGGCGTGAATATGCCCCTCAAGATGATTGACGGCGATGAGCGGTTTATCGAGTCCAAAAGCCAGCGCCTTGGCAAGACTGATCCCGACGAGAAGTGCTCCCGCAAGTCCCGGCCCCTGCGTGACAGCGATGGCATCGACTGACTGGTACGTCTGGTCGGCCTCGGCCAGCGCCTGCCGCACCACTGGAACGATGGCCCGCAAATGTTCACGAGACGCTAGTTCTGGGACGACTCCGCCATAAGGCTCATGCGTGGCGAACTGCGAAGCGATGACGTTCGACAAAATTTCCTGGCCCGAACGCACTACCGCCGCACCCGTTTCGTCACAGGAGCTTTCAATCCCGAGGATGTAGGCGTCATGCATAATGGCTTCAGGCCTTGAGCTGTGAGCCAGGGCCGCAGGCGACATCTTTAATCTTTAGTTTAGACGATATAAATTCACCGCTTGTCTACCGCCAAACAACACGCCGCCGATGTGGTCAGCGTTCTGCGCGAACGCGGGCACCAGGCCTACTTCGCTGGTGGATGCGTTCGTGACCTTCTACTCGGCCGCGAACCCGCCGATTACGATGTTGCGACCGACGCGACTCCAAGGCAGGTGATGGAAATCTTTCCCCAGACGTACGCTGTCGGAGAGCAGTTTGGCGTGGTGCTGGTGCCGTTTTCGCGAGCCGATAGTGCGACAGACACCGTCGAGGTTGCGACTTTCCGTTCCGACGTCGGCTACTCTGACGGCCGTCATCCGGACGAAGTCCGGTTTAGCAAAGATCCGCGCGAAGATGTCGAGCGCCGCGATTTCACGATCAACGGCATGATGTTCGATCCGGCCACCGACGAGGTCCTGGACTTTGTCGGAGGACGCGCGGACCTGAAAGCCGGAATCATCCGCGCCATCGGCGATCCTGAGCGCCGGTTTGCCGAAGACAAGCTGCGCATGCTGCGCGGCGTGCGGTTCGCCGCGCGCTTCGATTACACGATCGATCCGGCAACGATGGCCGCGATGCAACGCCTCGCGCCGCAGATTCATCAGGTTTCCTCGGAGCGCATTCGAGAAGAACTCACAAAAATGCTGACCGAAGGCCGCGCGCGCCGGGCATTTGAACTCCTGGATAAGACCGGGTTGTTGCGCGAAGTGCTGCCCGAAATCGCCGCCATGAAGGGCGTGGAGCAGTCGCCGCAACACCATCCCGAAGGTGATGTTTTCGTCCATACTCTTCTTCTGCTCGATAAGCTGCCCGCCGGTGCATCGAAGACGCTGGCATGGGGAGCGCTGCTCCATGACGTCGGCAAACCGCCGACTTTTCGCATCGCGCCTGATCGAATCCGTTTCGACGGACACGTCGACGTTGGAGTGAAGATGGCGGCGGAAATCCTGCGGCGTTTGCGCTTCTCGAATCACGAAACGGATCAGATTCTCGCTCTGGTCGACAACCACATGCGGTTTGGCGACGTGCAACGTATGAAGCAATCGACGCTCAAACGGTTCTTTCGCTTGCCTGCTTTTGACGAACACCTCGAACTGCATCGCCTAGACTGCCTTTCCAGTCACGGCGCGCTCGATTCTTACGAGTATGCACGCGAGCAAATGAGTTTGATCCCGCCCGAAGCCATCCGTCCAAGAGCGCTCGTGACAGGCCGCGATCTGATCGCCGCTGGCTACGAACCGGGCCCTCGCTTCAAAGAAATTCTGGCTGCCGTCGAAGACGCACAACTCGAGGGTCGCCTGACCTCAGCCGCGGACGCATGGGACTACCTGCGGCTCGAATTTCCGCTGTAGCTGCGCGCCTTGAACGTCGTCCCGCAAAGTAACCGCCTCGCAGAAGCTTTCGGTTACCGTCGTGGGATTACAACCCGATTACTATGATTCACGATAGTAGGAGCAAGACGAATTGCAAGCTCGTTCCAGACTGAAACCCACGCCCAGTGGCACTTTTGAGTTGACCGTCCCATCTGGCGGATGACATACTCGCTGTGGATTTACTGCACGGGCCACCCTCTCCCTTTGCATCGCTTAAGACTCCGATTTTGGCGGCTTTCTCCGCCCTGATCTCGTCTCGCAGTGTGTCTACGTGTGTCCACAACCGTCTTTGTTCCAGGGGGCAAAGGGAATGCTGGCAACTCGATTCAACAATCTTCGTACAATTGCAGTTTTGGCGATCTTGATTTCGGCGATTTCGCCCATGCGCGTACTCGCCCAAGCCAGCGTCTTGATGCACCACAATGACGTCGCGCGCACCGGCCAAAACCTGGAGGAGACGATTCTGACTCCCGCGAATGTCAACGCCGCCACCTTCGGCAAGCTATTCGCGCAAAAAGTGGACGGTTCCATCGTTGCCCAACCACTCTACGTACCCAACGTCCAATTCTCGAACGGCACTTTTCACAACGTGATCTATGTCGCAACGCAGCATGACAGCGTCTACGCTTTTGACGCCGACAATACGTTGGGATCCAATGCGTCGCCGCTGTGGACGGTGAATTATCCCAAGTCTATTCCCGAGGACACCGCAAACTACGGTTGCACGACTCCCGGCTACACCGAAGTCGGCATCATGGGAACCCCGGTCATCGATCCCACGACCAAGACCCTGTATGTCGTCTCGAAAACCCTTGAGACGGGGCAATATTATTTCCGGCTGCACGCTTTGGATCTGGCCTCTGGCGCCGAAAAATTTGGCGGCCCCACCACCATCGGAGCGACCGTACAAACCAATGACGAACCGATAAACTTCACCGCCTCTATCCAGTTGCAACGACCCGCGCTACTTTTGTTCAACGGCGAGATTTACATCGGATTCGGCTCCAACGGATGCGACGCCTTCGATTATCACGGCTGGTTGTTGGCTTACAGTGCCTCCACTTTGCAGCAGACCGGAATTTTCATTTCGACTCCCGGGGGAACGAAAGGTTCTTTTTGGGCCGCCGGCGGCGGTCCTGCCGTCGATAGCGACGGATTCATTTATGCCTCCACCGGAAATGGGACGTTCGATTTCAGCGTCGGCGGCACGGACTTCGGCGACAGCCTGCTGAAGTTGAACACGGTGCAAAACGGATTCAACGTGGCCGACTACTTCACGCCGTTTAACCAGGCGCTGCTCAATTCCATGGATCTCGATTTAGGTTCCGGAGGAGTACTCGTTCTGCCGCCCCAGAGCGGAGGCCATCCAAATGAGTTGGTCGGCGGAGGCAAGCAAGGCACGCTCTACCTGGTCGATCGCGACGCTATGGGAGGATTTAACTCGGCTGCGGATATGGCCGTTCAGGAATTGCCGGCAATCACGCCCTCTATCAAAACCAACCCAGTCTATTGGAACGGCAATCTGTATATCGCCGGGCAAAAGGATGCCGTCAAGATGTTCAGTGTGAATGGCGGTGTTTTGTCGAGCGGGCCCACAAGCCAAACCAGTGAAATTTTCATGGATCGCGGCCCGTCACTTTCGATATCGGCCAACGGTTCAAACAACGGCATCCTGTGGGCAGTGTTGCATGGCACACCCGTCCTTTACGCGTATGATGCGACTAACCTCGCTAATGAGTTCTATGACACGACTCAGGCTCTGAAGCTGCGGGACAGGATTCTGGCAACCTCCCGCTATGTCACCCCCACAATCGTTAACGGCAAAGTTTACGTGGGTGGCCTGCATGAACTAGACGTCTTTGGACTGCTGCCGAGTCTTATCGTTTCCGCAGGCAACAATCAGTCCGGAGTGGTCGGTTCGCCGCTCGCAGTCCCGTTGCAGATGGAAGCAACCGACGCTTACTTTCGAACCGCCATTCCTGGTGTCCCCGTAACCTGCAAAGACGGAGGTGCCGCTGGAATTTTCAGCGCTCCAAGTGGAGTGACTAACAGCGCTGGCATATTCACCACCAATTACACGTTGCCGGTGAAAGTCAAAACGGTGACGATCACCTGCACCGCGACCGCTTATATTTCCTCCGTATTCACCGAGACTTCGCTTGTTGGCCCGGCGACTCTGGTCAAGCAATTTTCCGGCAATCAGCAGAGTGCCCCTGTGAAAACGCAGTTGCCTAGTCCATTGGTAGTCTCGGTTCTCGATGCACATGCCAATCCGATTCAGGGCGCGCTGGTCACTTTCAGCGACAACGGCAAGGGTGGAAGTTTCTCAAACGCCTCTGTGACCACGGACGCCTTGGGACACGCGGCCACTTCTTATACGACTCCCGCCGTGGCAGGGACGGTGAGAATCACGGTTACGAGCGGCAGCCTGAAGCCGGCGAACTTTACCGTGACGGTGACCGCCGCAAACTGATCAAAGCGGTGGGATCGCGTTGTTAGGCCAATCGCCGCGAAACGAGTTCAGATTATTCCTCGTTCTGCTCCCGGTCTTGCGAACTGGTCTCGGCTCCATCGGCTGCTCCCGGCACGGGTTTCTGCGGATCGATTAGAGACAAGCCCGCTTTTTTCAGCTCCACATTCAGGTCGCGGATATCCTTCGATTTGAGTTGGCTCCACGCGGCCAACTGCTCGTTAAGCGCCTTCTCGAATTCGACAAAGACAGTGAGTTGTTGCGTCGTGGGTGCGGCGTCGGCAGTGTCGAGAGCGCTGACCAGCGTATTGAGCCCACTATTCAGACGAGACAGGCTCCGGCCTTCTGGAGTGCTCAGGTATCGTGCGCCCATGCCGCCCCCTTCGCCGTCAATCGCCGCTGCTTTCGCATCGAGGTCAGCGGTGGATTTGGTAACCGTCGCGGGTCGTGATTTGTTTCCGGCGGGCCCGGTTGCGGTCAGCGGTTTCAGCTGCAAACGCACGCTGCGAACCTCCATTAGGGCTTCGTAGTCCTGATGAAGAGCGCCAGCAATTTTGCGGTCGAGATCGAATTGCTTGGCCAGGTCTTCCGGCAGAGTTTTCACTCGCGGGTCCATGCGAAGGATCAGCGGTTGTGTGTACTGCTTTCCATTCACCGTCAAAACGACCTTGTAGGATCCCGGCAAGACGGCCGCACCCAGCGGATACCGTGGCGTGTCATGATAAATGGCCGAGATGGGATAACTATGTCCGAGCACGTCAGGATCGGGGTATGCCAGGTTCCAAACAAAGCGATGCATCCCCGGAGCGTTCGACAAGGTTCGTGCCGGACGCACCCAGTAGGTCGGGACGTTCAATGTCTTCGCGTCGACCGGTGCGGGTTTGTCATCACTCGAAAAGTGGCGCACAACTTTTCCGGAGGACGTGTCGATAACCTCGAGCGCGATCGCTCCAGGTGCCGCGCTCTTCAGCCAGTAGTCGATCATCGCGCCGTCTGGCGGATTCTGCCCCGCTGGTTCTTCCGGTGGCAGCGGAGTGTCGGTGTTGTTGTTGCGGCGGACGCGATAAGTAAATTGCGGCGTGAACAAATAAGCATTGGCGCCCGCCACCTCGGCACTCAGCTGGCGCAGGAACGTGATGTTATCCAAGATCCAAAACGAACGGCCATGAGTTCCAACGACAACGTCGTCATGATGGATCACCAGATCGCGGATCGACGTCGGCGGCAGATTCATCTTGAGAGATTGCCAATGATCGCCGTCGTCCCAAGAGACATACACGGAGCGTTCAGTGCCAGCGAAGAGAAGCCCCTTGCGTTCGGGATCCTCGCGCACCGTATTCACCGGTTCATCGTCAGGCAGGCCGGTGACGATCTTCTGCCAGGTCTTGCCCCCGTCGTGAGTGCGATAGATATACGGCTGCAAATCGTCGAGCCGAAAACGATTCACCGCTGCGTAGACGGTCGCCGCGTCGAAGTGTGACGCGTCCATCTGTGCGAGCTTGCTCCACGGAGTCAAGTCTGGGGGCGTCACGTTTTGCCAGTTTTTCCCGCCGTCGCGCGTGACTTGGATGACACCATCGTCGGTGCCTGCCCAGATGAGATCGCCATCTTTCGGAGACGGAGCAATCGAATAAATCACGCCGCGATGTTTCCCTTTCGCCGAATCGGCATCGACAAACTGCCCGAGAGTCGTGGGAACGCCGGGATCTTCCCGGGTCAGGTCAGGACTAATGATCTGCCAACTGTTGCCTCCATCGCGGGTGGAAAAGAGCACATTCGATCCGAGGTAAAGGACGTGCGGATCGACCGTCGAGAAGATCAATGGCGCGGTTCGATTGAAGCGATATTGCCCGGTGCGGAGAACGACCGGTGAGACGTCGCGTGTCTGACCCGTGTTACGGTCGAACACAGTCACCTTGCCGCCGTAAATCAGGTTCGGATGCAGCGGATCAGGCGCTACGTATCCGTACTCTTCTGTACCTACAGTCGTCCAGTCGCGAAATGTGATTTCGCCGAAGTCGCTGCGGCTGGCGGTGCCGATCGAGCCGCTCTCCTGCTGTCCACCGTAGACCCAGTAAGGAAACTCGTTATCGGTGATGACGTGATAGAACTGCGCCGTCGGCTGGTTGTACCACGAACTCCAGGTCTGGCCGCCGTTCACGCTAATGGTCGCGCCCTGGTCGACGGCGATAGCGATGATGTCTGAATTTTCCGGATTGATCCAGATGGTGTGGTAGTCATCGCCTCCGGGAGCGCCTTTAATCGCGGTGAAGTTCTTGCCCGCATCGGTGGAGCGATACGTCGAGGTGTTCGCAACATAGATCACATCTTTATTTCTCGGATCGACGCGAACGCAGCCGAAGTCATCACCTCGTCCCCAGATACGTTCTTCATCATTCACTTGGCGCCAGCTCTCTCCCGCATCGTCGGAGCTGTAGATACCGCTGCCCTTTTTTGCATTCACCCAGGCATACATGCGATCGGGATCGCTCGGGGAAATGGTGGGTCCGATGCGGCCGATACCTTCCTCTGCGCCCGGCAGTCCTTTCGTGATTTGCTGCCAGTGGTCGCCGCCATCGGTGGACTTGTACAGTCCGCTGCCGGTTCCGGTGTATCCGCCACCGGTGGTCCACGGCGGACGCCGCGAGGCCCACATGCTGGCAAAGATCACCTGGGAATTGCGGGGATCGAAAACCAGATCCATGCCGCCAGTGTCCTGGTCTTTATAGAGAACTTTCTGAAAGCTCTGGCCACCGTCGAGTGACCGGAAGATGCCACGCTCTGTATTCGGTCCGTAAGGGTGTCCTTGAGCGGCGACGAAGAGGCGATTGGGATCCTTGGGATCGACGATGATCGATGCGATCTGCTGTGCGTCGCGTAATCCAGCTTTGTCTTGACCAGCTTTGTCTTGGCCAGCTTTATTTTGACCCAGATGCTGCCAGGCGCGACCCGCGTCGGTCGACTTGTACATGCCGTCCCCGACCGAGAGGTCGGGGCGGCGCAGCCCTTCTCCGCTGCCAACATAAATCACATTCGGATTCGAGGGCGCGACGGCCAACGCTCCGATCGACCCCGTCGGCTGATCATCAAAGATCGCATTCCATGTACGGCCGAAGTCGGTTGTCTTCCACACACCCCCGTTATTCGGCGCCATATAGAAAACATTCGGCTGTCCCGGAACGCCCGTGATCGCAACCGTGCGCCCGCCACGAAACGGCCCGATCGACCGCCAGCGCAAGTCCTGATACATTGCCGGGTCGTATGGCTGGGCGGAAGACGCGGAAGGAAAGAGTGAAACGCAAAGTGAGACGAGCAGTATCCAGAAAGAGCACTTGGTCACGGTTGATCCTTTTGTGCTTAACCCCAAGAACATCAAAGAATAAACTACGGCGCGCCTCGCCTGCGAGTGCCTTCGCTTGTGAACTCTTATGGTTGAGCGACGGGCGGACTTTGGAGATAGCGGCGCAACGCGTCCTGCCAGGCGGGCATGCGAATGTCGTAAGCATGCAAACTCTCGGCCGATAGCACGGAATATGCCGGACGTTTCGCTGGACGTGGAAACTCGGCGGTAGTCACGGGTTTGACGGTAGTCGCCAAACCGGACTCGCGCACGATTTCGGTGGCGAAGTCATACCAGGTGCAGTCGCCGGAATTGGTGACGTGAACGATGCCTCGAGCCGAAGCGTGGCAAAGTTGCACGATTGCCGACGCCAGATCGCGCGTGAAGGTCGGGCTGCCTCGCTGATCGTTCACAACCGAAAGCCCGGGGCGGGTCGACGCCAACTTCAGGATGGTCGCGGGGAAGCACTTGCCTCCGTGACCGAACAACCAGGAGGTCCGGGCGATGCAGACCTCCGGCAGAATCTCCAATAACTTTTCCTCGGCACGTGCCTTCGTCTCGCCATAAACACCGGTCGGGTTTCGCAGGTCTCCGGTTTCGTAGGGCAATCGCTTGTTGCCATCGAAAACGTAATCGGTGCTCACGAAAAGCAATCGTGCTCCGGCATCGCGCGCGGCCTCCGTCACATTAATAGCGCCTTGGAAGTTCACCGCGAAAGCGAGTTCGCGATGCGACTCGCAGCCATCCACATCGGTATAAGCGGCGGATAAAATGACCCAATCGGGACGCGATTCGCGAATCGCATTGCGCACGCCCGTGTGATCGCGTAAATCCGCATCTTTTGATGTCGGTGCGGTCAGGTGATCGCCAGCCTGATGCAACGCGGGCACGAGTTCCCTCCCAAGCAGTCCCGTGGCGCCAAATAAAGTTACCCGCATGTCGGCATTGTAAATGGCGCGTCTGGAGTGAAGCGCAATGCGCCAGGTTGAACCAGGGTTCGGGTTCGGTTATTCAGTACCAACCGATTCCTGCGCGGGCACGTGCTTTCGTAGCGAGTGGAGGATCAGCGTTCCGCTGATGCCGAAACAGAATACAGCGGCAAACGCCACCAGGTCGAGCATACCGCGCGACATTCGGAGATAGTCCGCAAACATCGACGCAAGCGCGCAGACAACGCCCAAAACATTGAGCCACAGCGGAGAAAAAATTGGCAGGTCACGACGAAACCGCACCTGTAGCAACAGCGCAGCTAGTCCGATAGCGGCCACCACCACCAGGGCGACGGGGCTGTAAAAGGCATTGGGCCCGGTATAGATTACGACCAATGCCAACGCCAGCAAAAGCAAGCCGGACGCGATCACGGTCCATCGGCGCGACACTTTCGAGGCCGACCCCGAGGTTGGCGGCCCGGAAGCAACGTTCGTGATTTCCTTGCCTTCCTGCATCCAGCCATTGTATGACGCAGTCTCTGTTTTCCGCGCTCACGCATTGGTTGGCATCCATTCCGACGGGCGATGTTCGCCATGGGACATCGCATAGAGCACCAACTCAACGCGGCTCGAGATGCCCACCTTGTCGAAAATGCGCAGCAGATATTTCTTGATGGTGTGTTCGCTGAGACCGAGTTCCACGGCGACTCCGCGGTTGGTCAAGCCGTCCGCCACCAGGGCCACAACCTGCTCTTCGCGGGGCGTCAGCAAGAATCGACCATTGGAGTTAACGACGCGCAGTGTTGGTACGTCGCCCAAAGCGTCGAGCATGTAATTCATCTGCTTGCTGTTGATCCACACCTCTCCGTTAAAAACGCAGTGAATGCACTTGCAGAGCATCGCAAACGGCGTATGCGCAAAAAGGAAGATGCCCTTCGCGCCGGCGCGCAATGCGTTGATCACCAACTCCCGGTCATCGCTTTCGGCGAGCAGGACGGGCGCGATCTTTGGATAGGAAACTCGCAACCAGCGAAGCAAGCCCAAATCTGGAGTATGACTCCACGCAATCAAAACCACGTCGACGGGATTCGATTGCAGGAAGTCATAAAGGGCAGTTGTGTCCAGGGCGACGGCGGAAACCTGAAATTCACGGCGAGCCTTTAAAGCGCGGGCCAATAGTTGCGATTGAATTGGACCGGAGTCGGCGACCAGAACGTGAACGGTTGGAGATGCGGCCACTGCGGCTTCAGTCGGGGGATTCGTAGCGCGGTTAGTCTTCACGTCCATCATCTTGCTCCAAAGAAGATGGACTGGATGTATCTCTCATCACACCCAATCAGTGATGAATCCAACGCTCCATGTCTACTTTGGTAGGGATACCCTAGTGCACCGCTTTCGAGAGAGCAGTCTTCTCAAGCGAGGACTCCTGCCGAACCTTCAACCCCGCCCAGGTCGCGCCCCATCTTGGATTTCGTCGCCCGTTGACTGGCCGGAACGAGCTATGTACAGCCGTGGACAGTACTTTACAAGTCTTGTTGCGTTGCGGACTGAACAGTACTTTCGTTTTCGACAGATCAAGCTTCGAAAAATCAAAGGTTCGAGAAATCGGAAGACTTGGCCTGTTTAGTTCGCCGTTCGGAGCAACGGCGCGAGTCGGGAGATGAATGTATTTCGCAAACTCGTAGTTTTGGGAGCTGTTGGCATGCTCATCCTGCAGCTCGCCATGGTCGCTTTCGCTCAGGGAAGTCCGCCACCCGCGTCGGAACCCGTATCCTCTGCTCCGTCGACCGACAAGATGGCGGCGGAGAGCTCGCAGAGCCGGGGCCGAGCAGGTGCTGGCAGTACCGCTGGCGGGGCGGCCACACAATCCGGGAAAGTGGGTGGCGTGGGAGATCCTGCGTTCGGAGGGGAACGTCACCCACTTTATCGGCTCTCGAAATCGGACATAGTCGACTTAAATTTCACTTTTTCTCCGGACTTTAACCAGAGTTTGACCGTGCAGCCCGATGGTTTTATCGCACTGCGCGGCGCAGGCACTCTGCAGGCGGAGGGCCTCACCGTCACAGAGATACAGCGTGCGGTCGCTGACGCTTATCGTGGCTTCCTTCACGACCCCGAGATTACCGTGACCTTAAAGGATTTCGATAAACCTTATTTCCTCGCATCAGGCGAGGTGGCACGTCCGGGGAAATATGAACTGCGCGGCGATTTGACAGTCAATGAAGCCGTGGCGATAGCCGGCGGATTCACCCAGCAAGCTCGTCATTCCCAGGTCGTTCTGTTCCGCAGGATCTCGGCATACGTCGCCGAATCGCACGTGATCGACCTTAAGAAGATGCTCAACTCCCGCGATATTCGAGAGGATCTCCACATGCAGCCGGGCGACTTTATTTATGTGCCGCAGAGCAGAATTTCGAAGATTCGCAAGTATGTGCCGACCAACGCGATGAGCTGGTACGTGAACCCAATGCAGTTCTAGCGGAATTTAGAAGATCGGAATTTAGAAGAAATAAGGAGCAGCAGCGTTCACTTTGCCTCTGGATAATCTGGCGGATTCCCCCGATCTGGCCGGTTCTGGTCGTCCGCTGCGGGACCCATGTCCGCTGAACTCGTACCGAACACGCGTGTCACTGCTCAACCACCCACGCTACGGGAGCTTGCCGCCACTCTGTTTCGACGGCCGCATCTTGCTGCTGCCTCTTTTGGGTTCGTGTTGCTGGCCACGATGCTTTTGGTAATTTTTTCGGCGCGATATGAATCGCACTTCAAGGTTCTGCTTCGGCGTGGGCGCTTTGATCCGATCGTCTCATCCCAGCCTCCCAGCGCGATGGATGTCGCCCGCCCGGAGATTACGGAAGAGGAACTCAACTCCGAGGTTGAACTGCTGCGAGACGAAGACCTCCTGAAGCAAGTTGTGCGCAGCGCAGGACTCGTTGCGGCGGACACCACCGACGCGGACCTCGCGGCCGAAACTGAACGAGCCGCTCGCAAACTCGCGCGACGTTTGGAAGTCGAAGCCCTGAAAAAATCGAACCTGATCCAGGTCACCTATAAAGACACCGACCCTCGAAGAGCGGCGCGCGTCCTCTCGGCGCTTTCAGACTTATACATAAAAAGGCACACGGATCTTCAGCGCCCTCCTGGGGAAATCCAGTTTTTTGATCAACAGACTGCGGACTACGAGAGGAGACTCCATCAGTCCGAAACCGGACTCATTGACTTCACCCGCAGCCGCGGGGTCGTCTCCGCAGCCCTCGAACGTGACATTGCACTGCAAAGACTCGGCGACGCCGACGCGTCCTACCGTCAAATCGACCAGGAACGCGTCGAGACCGAGCACCGGATCGCCTCGTTGCGCGATCAACTCAAAGCATTCCCCTCGCGGTCGGTGACACTCAAACGCTGGGCAGACAATCCAGAAGTCCTCGAAAAGATGAAGACTCACCTGCTGGAAATGGAGCTCAAACGAACCGAGTTGCTCACCCGTTTTGAACCCTCCTATCGGCTGGTTCAAGAAGTCGAACGCGAAATCGCGGAAACCAAGGAGTCGATTGCTTCCGAAGCGCTCACACCTGTGCGCGACGAGACCACCGACAAAGATCCGAACTACGAGTGGGCGCGTCTGGAAATGGAGAAGGCGCAAGTGCAATCGGACGGCCTCCGCGCTCGCCAGTCCGACGCTTCCACTCAAGCTGCATCGCTTCGAAGCTTCGCTCAGCAGATGCAGTCCGAGTCGATCGATCAACAGGACTTGTTGCGCACCGCCAAGATCGAGGAGGACAACTACCTCCTTTACCTTCGAAAGCGCGAAGAAGCCCGAATTGGGGACGCACTCGACGAGCGCCGAATTCTCAATGTGGCCATTGTGGAGCCGCCCTCAGTTCCAGCCCTCCCTACGCACTCCATATTTCTTTATTTTCTGGTTGCTTTCGTTCTGGCGACCGGATTTGCGGTCGGAATTGCGTTCACGACCGAATACTTCGATCCGACGATCCGAACTCCCGACGAGGCGTACAGGCTGATGGAAGTGCCAGTGTTTGCGTGTCTGCCCGCCTCCGAGGCGGTGGTGATGCCTCCTTTAGATGCCCGGGTCGACCGTCCTACGGTGGTGACGCCGTGAGCTCTCTCCTGGGAATTTTTGCGGAGACACCCGCTACCAAACCGGCGCGGGTTATGCCGATCCGCGAGCAGGCTCGGCCCGAAGTCGTTCCCGCAAACACCGCTGTTTACGATGATCAAATCCACGCACTGGCGCAGCAGCTTTTTTTTCGTCCGCAATCGGCGCCCGTGCACCATGTGGGATTCGCCACAGTCGAAACATCGACCGAGACGGCAAAACTGTGCCTGGATCTCGCAAGAGCCGTCGCGGACCAAGACCGCTACGACGTAGGGTTGATTGACGCTCATCACGACGGGAACCCTCTTCAAACAAGGCTCCAGATCCCAACGCCCACATGCGCCGAGACCACCTGGCAGCTGGGGCGACGGCTTTGGATGGTTCCTCGCCAGAGTTGGCTGCCCGAAAGCGGTGGTAAGCGGATGACTGACCACAACCTATCGAGGCTCCAGGAACTCACGACCGAGTTTGACTTTTCCATCCTCTGGTGCCCACCGGTCTCGTGGGTCACGGCGAGCATCGGACAAATTTGCGACGGCTTGGTGCTCGTGCTCACCGCCAACAAGACTCGGCGATTGGTAGCGGCTCAAGTTAGGGACGCGCTGAACAAGGCGCAGGTTCCGCTGCTCGGAACCGTGCTCGCAGAACGTCGTTTTCCCGTACCGCAAGGCCTTTACCGGAGCCTCTAAATTATGAGCGAACTGGCCAGCACTGGATGGTTGCAGGGCACGCCGATTAACTTGCCCTCGCCCTACGCCCGCATGATCCCCGGCACATCGGCCATGCCCCATCCGCATCGGGTGCCAATGGCGTTTGCGTCAGCCGTCTTTCCCGCCACTCTTAAAGACCACCCCAGGGGTGAGACGGCTCCGAAACAAGCCCATCTGGCACCGCCCCGCATGGAGTCGCGCCCGCAGCCCGCAATCGAAAGCTTCAGGCTCGGTCAGATGGTTGCATTCGATTTGATCGCCCTGATAATGGCGTGCGGGCTCTTATGTCTGTTCGTCCCGGCATGGAGTCTTCCCTGGGCTTACACGCCGATCTTTTGCGTTGTCGTAACGCTTTTCGCTTTCACCCAGGGCCTCTATCGACACGATTGTGACCCGTTCCCGGCAGAAACCGTCTCAGTCCTGGCTAGATCAATCCTGCTTGCCATTGCATTGGTATTCATTGCGGGTTGGAGCGAAATTCGTCTCATCGGCGTCTCGGCTACCTCTGTCGGCAGCCTGGCCACTCTTGTCCTGTCACGCCGCATGCGCCAATTGGCATGGAGTGCGCCAATTCGTCGTACCGAATCGCGAAAGGTGCTGATGGTCGGCGGCGGAGGCATTGCTCGATCAATCGCGGCGACCTTGCGCAGCGACCCCCTGCATCGATCGACGGTCTGCGGATTCGTCGACGACCGACTCCCTCTTTCACCCACCGTGCTGGGGCGAATTGACGATCTGGACTGGCTCGCCCGCGCTGAGTTCATCGATGAGGTCATCCTTACGCTTCCGGATGAACCCGACCTAGCCCGAAGAGCCGCCGAGGTTGCGCTCCGCAACCATCTCGACATTCGCGCCGTGCCCGACCTTCCTCCCGGCCATTGGCCCGACGCGAGCATAGACCACATCGGAGAAATACCGGTCATCACGCTTCATCGCGAGCCCCTGCCGAGCGCGGCCTTGTTTCTAAAACGCTTGCTGGACGTGACTGGGGCTCTCTTGGGACTTGTCATCGCAGGCCCCCTGATGGGGATCGTCGCTCTACTGATCTGGCTCGAATCCGCGGGTCCGGTGATCTATGTTGCCGAACGAACCGGCGCCAAAGGCCGCCGATTCCGTTGTTACAAGTTTCGCTCCATGGTGACCGACGCCGAAGACTTGAGAGAAAAACTCCGCGCACGTAATCAACGACAAGGTCCAATTTTTAAAATCGACGACGACCCGCGAGTCACCCGTGTCGGCCGGATGATCCGCCGTTACAGTCTCGACGAGCTTCCACAACTATGGAACGTCCTCCGCGGCGAGATGAGCCTGGTTGGACCGCGTCCTCACCCCATCGACGAAGTAAGCCACTACGATCTTCAACACTACCGGCGCCTCGATGTGAAACCCGGCATTACGGGCCTTTGGCAAATCACCGCGCGAGACTGCCCTTCCTTCGATCTCAACATGCATCTCGATCTCACCTACATCGAGAACTGGACCCTGCTCCTTGACCTGCGCATCCTCGCCAGCACAGTCCGCGTCTTGTTCGCACCGGAGGGAGCGTGAGTTCCGCTATCAGCACCCATGCCCTGACTTGGGATCGCGACGCCAGTCCGCTCTGGCTTTGGCGCGCGGCCGGTCTCCTGCTTCGCCCGCTTCACCTGGGCCTCGCCTTTCCCTCGGTGCTCTACGTCGCCGCGATGACCGTTTTCCTGTTCCGGCCACCCGATCTTTTTTCGTTTTACGTCGACCGTATCGCGTTTGGGGTCCTGGTCTTTTTCGTCGTTCTGCGCACGATGGCGCTTCGTGACAAACTTCCGTTCTTTGCGGGAATCAGTTTGCCCATGCTCACGCTCGCGGCGCTGGCTGTTCTTCGCGCTCTGCGAGAATCCTTCGACGCCCAAAACTGGAGCATCCTCGCCAGCAAATTCATCGTACCCTTCGTTTTGTTTCACCTCGCTGTGCTGATCTTCCGCAACGAACCACAGCGAAGGCACTTCGAGATTTTCGTCATTCTTACGCTCTCCTATCTTGTCTTCATCGCCATCGCGTTCCTCATCGATGCCCGCGGCCTCATCTTTCCGCGCTTCATTCTCGACGAAAGCATCGGGTTCCACGCAGACCGCGCCCGCGGTCCATTTCTTCAGGCCGTCGCCAACGGCGTTTCACTGAACGTCCTGGGAATCATCGTCATCGCATTGGCGCAAGAACGGAAAACGTTTGTTCGCCTGCTATGGCTGGCCCTGCCGCTCGCTGTGCTGGCGACCATGACGCGCGCCGTCTGGATATCGTTCGCCGCTTCAACCATCGTTCTTGGATTTCGCATGGTCGAACGCCGTTTGCAAGCGGCATGTGCATTGCTGGCCGCGATTGGGATCGTCATTGGATTAGCGATCGGCTTTAGCGATCATTCGCTAAAGACCGCTCTGTGGGATCGCACGGGCGAGCGCGGCCCCGTGACTGCGCGCCTCGCCGTCTACGAAGCCGGTTGGGCAATGTTTCTGGAGCGACCGTTCACCGGCTGGCCTGCCGGAGGCATGTACGCCGAACTTGGGCGTCGAATGGAGGGCTATCATCTCCGAACTTTCTACGTGCACAACACTTACCTCGCGTTGCTGGTGGAGTTCGGGCTGCCAGGTCTGATCGTTTACAGCATTCTCTTTTTCAACCTCTTCCGGATCGCTTGGCGCGGGCCGCCGGGCGAGCCAGCACCTGTAGCGTCGTTGCGCAAGGTCTGGCCCATCCTGCTTAGCGTCTATCTTTTCAATGCCTTCTTCGTCGACATGGCGTACCAGTTCGTGATCGGGCTGACGTTCACTGTCGCCGGCATGCTCTGCGCAACCGAGGAGCCGCTCGCATGACCACCGTTGCTTACATCGCCAACGAGTTTCCGTCGCCACTCGAGCCCTACGTTATGGATGAGATCAACGAATTGCGACGATGCGGAACGCGCGTGATTTGCTGTAGCGGCAAACGGGTTTCACCGGAAAGTCTCAACCTGGCGGAGCGTGCCTTTTGGAAGGAAACGCGGTTTTTTCAGCCAGTCTCCGACGATCAGCTGTTGAGGGCTTTGCGCCGCCTTGCCTCCGATCGCCGCAACCTCTGGCAACTGGTGCGGCCTCTACTGGCTGGCCCGGGAGCGACCCTGGGCCGCCGCGTTCGTTCCTTCGGTCACACAATCATGGGTGCAGCGTTGGCGGAAGAGCTGGCTCCGCTCGATGTCGAACACATCCATGCTCACCATGGATACTTCGCGTCGTGGATGGCCTTGGCCGCGGCTAAGCTTCTGGGTATCGGATTCAGCTTTACCCTGCACGGCTCCGATCTGCTGGAGCGCGCGGACCTGCTCGAGGCCAAGCTTAGTGCCTGTCGCTTTTGTATAACGGTGTCCGACTACAACCGGCGATTTATTCTTCAGAAATATCCGTCGACACCGGCGGACAAAGTCGTCGTCCATCGTCTCGGTGTCGATTGCGGCCCACCGCGGCTTCCATCCAGCGTCGCTCCCGACCGAACCGACGGACGCTTCTGTCTGCTCTCGGTCGGAAGGCTGCATCGGGTAAAAGACCATCGTTTTTTGATCGAGGCGTGCGACGTGCTTCGCGATCAGGGTCTCGACTTCCTTTGCTGGATCGTTGGCGAAGGGCCGGAGCGCCCCGCTCTGGAGCGTCAGATCGCGGCCATGGGACTCGAGAGCCGCGTCCACCTGATCGGTCACATAAGTCGAATCGCACTTCCTGCCTATTACCGGCACGCTGACTTGGTAGTGCTGACGAGCAAGAGCGAAGGCATTCCGGTCGTGCTGATGGAGGCGATGGCTCAAGAAAAACTCGTGCTGGCTCCAGCGATCACCGGGATTCCTGAACTCGTCGAGCATCTCCGCACTGGATTTCTCTACCATCCAGGATCTTTACCGGACTTCGTCAGCTCGCTTCGTTGGATCCACGACCACAGAACGTCTCTGACGGCGATTCAGCGAGCGGCGGCAGCCGGCGTCGCCGCTTCCTACAATCGCCAGCGGAATATTCGAGCGTTTGCCGACCAATTTCTTTCTCGCATTTCTCAATCGGACGGAAACCATGCGCATCCTGTATTGCAACAAGTACGACTATCCGTTTAGCGGCACTGAAGCTTACCTCTTCGACCTCATCCGCCGCATGGATGAATGCGGCCAGAAAACCGCTCTCTTTAGCATGGACCACGGCCGCACCGCGTCTTTCGCAGGTCGCGCTTATCGAATTCCGCATATCGATTTCAAGAATCCCCAAGCTGGGTTGCTCCAGAAGATCAAGATGGCGGCGCATGCCCTCTACTCACGCTCTGCACGCCGGGCCCTGCGCAAGTGCCTCGCCGACTTTTCGCCTGATGTGGCTCATGTGCGCGGTATCTACCACCACCTCTCGCCGTCGATTCTTTGGGAACTCAAGAGCCAGGGCATCCCGGTGCTTTATCACCTGAACGACTTCAAGATTCTCTGTCCGACCTACAATTTTGTCGCTGATTCGCGGCCGTGCGAACTATGCAGCCACGGAGCCTTCCACAATGCCGCCACACGAGGTTGCTATAGCGGCCCACGAGCGAGTGCGGTAGTCCTAGCGGCTGAGGCTTACCTGCATCGATGGCTGCGGACCTACCACCGCTGCGTCGACATTTTTCTCGCTCCAAGCCGATTCGTTCGCGACAAATTGGTTGACGCCGGTTTCCCTTCGAAACAGGTGGAAGTCCTGCCCCACTTCCAGTCACTTCCCCGCGACGAGGAAATCACTCCTGATGAAGGGTACCTTCTCTACTTTGGCCGGCTCTCGCCAGAAAAAGGCGTCTACGATCTCTTGCGCGCCATGGTGCGATTACCTCACACACCCCTCGTGATCGCGGGAGACGGTCCCGATCGGCCTCGTCTCGAATCGCTCGCGAAAGAGTTGAATCTGAACAACGTCCTTTTCGCGGGCACAGTGCACGGAGAAAAGCTGCAGAAGCTCATTGCCGGATGTGCCTTTTCCGTATTTCCATCGCACGCGTATGAAACTCTGGGCAAATCAATTCTGGAGTCGTACGCCTGGGGACGACCCGTCATTGCCTCGGACCTTGGCTCGCGGCGCGAACTGGTCGAGCATGGAGTCACCGGCATTCTCTATTCCGATGGCGATCGGGAACAACTCGCTCATTCCATCGGATTCCTGTTCGACCGCCCCGATCTGATCGCGAAGATGGGATCGGCGGCTCGGCGTCGCATCAAATCCAACTACGGTCCCGAACAGCACATGGAGAAAATGCTCGACCTCTATGGTCGGCTCATCTCCGGTCGGCTCATCTCCGCCAAGCGACCGGCTTCGTTTCCAACCACCCCCAGCCTTCCGTTCCCGCGGCGCAGCGTCCGGGTCGCTTTCATCGGCGGTCGCGGAGTGATTTCTAAATATAGCGGGATCGAATCCTATTACGAGCAGGTAGGCCATGAATTATCGCGCCTTGGCCACGAGGTCACCATCTATTGCCGTTCTTATTTCACTCCGCCAATTACGAATGGCACTCACAACGGCATGCGCGTACGCCGACTGCCGACCATACGTTCCAAGCACCTGGAAACTGCGGTCCACACCCTGCTCAGCACAGTGCACGCGATGATCTCAGACTACGACGTCGTCCATTACCACTGCCTAGGCCCCGCCCTGTTCTCCTTTCTGCCGCGCCTCGTCGGCATGAAAACGGTGGTCACCGTGCAGGGTCTCGACTGGCAGCGTGGTAAATGGGGATGGATCGCGGCGCGCATGCTGCGCTGCGGGGAGACGGCCGCGGTTTCCCTACCCAACACCACGATGGTCGTCTCACGTACCTTGCAGCAACATTATCGGCAGCAACACAACCGGGAGACGATTTACATTCCGAACGGCGCAACGCTCTGTGGCGGACGGAGTGCGCATCACTTGGCCGAGTGGGAGCTCGTCCGGGATCAATACATCCTTTTCCTGGGCAGGTTTTCGCCGGAGAAAAACTGCCATCTCCTCATCGACGCCTTTAAGACCCTCCACACCGATATGAAGCTGGTTCTCGCCGGAGGATCGAGTCACTCCGATTCCTACGTAGCCACTCTGCTCCAACACCAGTCCGACCGCGTACGCTTCCTTCCGTGGGTATCCGGAGCCCAACTCGACCAACTGCTTTCGAACGCAGCTGTGTTCGTGCTGCCGTCTGAACTCGAAGGATTGTCCTTAGCGCTTCTCGATGCAATGGCGGCCGGGGTGTGTGTACTGACCAGCGATATTCCGGAAAATATCGAGGTCGTCGAGGACGCAGGTTTCACCTTCCGCCGCAGCGACCGAGCCGATCTTGCGCGCATGCTCGATCTGCTGATCCGGAGTCCTGAACTTCGTCGCGAGGCGGGGAAAATAAGCCGGGACAAAATACGAGGTCAATATCTCTGGCCAGACATAGCGCGTGAGATCGAGAAAACTTATTATGACTTGCTAGGCGTGGCGCCCCAGGTTCGCGCCCGTTCTGTGGGTGCTAACCTGGGCTCGGCAAATGCGCTCACTCGACCACCAATTGCGAGAGTCCGCGGCGAGAGATAGCTGGAGGTTGGGACGCAGCAGATCAATTCAATCGGAAGTCGACTGAAATCGTGGTTTCGACCTCGACCGCATTGCCATTGGCCAGGTAGGGTTCATACTTCCAGGATCGAACAGCTTCTTTCGCCGACTGCACCAGAAGATCGGGTCCGGAAATCGTCCGCAATCCTTTGACGCTGCCGTCGGATCCAATGAGGGCATCCAGTACCACAAGCCCTTCTGTCTTTTCCACCCTTGCAGCCTCAGGATAGACGGGATCGACCTTCGTCACCATTCGTTTCTCCATGGTCTCAGGTGACACGCGCAACCCGACACTGCCGGCGAGCGAGTGCGTTTCCAATTCATTCCAGGACTTCTGCCACTGCCACCATCCGAGTGCTGCCAGGCCGAGCACGCTGCCGAACAACAATGCCAATCCGCCGCGCCCAATCTTCACACGCCGCTGATTGACTTTCGATTCCCCAGCTACCGCAACCGGCTCAGGCACATCGGCAGGTGCGGCATTCATCTTTTTCGAATCCGGCACCTTGAAATCGACGCCGATCGGCAACCCAGCCTGAGAATCGGCGCGGTAAACCCAATAACGGATCATCTCTCGCTGCTCAACCGAAAGGCTGACAAACTCAAGGCCGCAACGCAAACGCGACTGATAGCGGACAACAGCGCGCGCCCGCACGGGTACGCCAACATTGGGAAGTCGCAATTCGACCGCGACCTGCAGGCCTGCGGCAAGCTCTCCCGCAATCACCGCACCCACTCCCGCTTCGCTAAGGTCTGTGCAACGTCCGGGCAAATTTTCGGGAACACCCGATCGCAGTGCGATCAGGTCCAAAGGCACGTTGATCGGGCGCCGCACAAAAACGCGCTCTGACACCGTGTCAAGCGACGGTGATAATGCTGCACTCATCAGATTGCTCCCGCACGATTGAGATCATTCCATGCGGCTGGAATAAAACGAAAGCGGCGCTTGTTGGGATCGTTGCCCAGAGTATAACGGAAACCCGAGCGCGAGAACGCCTGATAATTTCCTTCATCAAAACGTGCATCGCAGCAGCGGATCGTTCCCTCCGCAGTCGTTCTTACTCCAAGTCTCGCCAGTTGAGCCCGACGCCGATTTCCACCAGCAGCGGTACTGCGAGAGGCCGCACGTTTTCCATGTGTTCGCGCACCAGAGGCTTCAACGTCTCCACTTCGTTCTCCGGCGCCTCGAACACAAGTTCGTCGTGCACCTGCAAAGTCATCCGTGACTTCAGGCCGCGCTTCTGGATTTCCCCGTCAATTCGGATCATCGCCAGCTTGATCAGGTCGGCGGCCGTTCCCTGGAGTGGAGTGTTCACAGCCGTGCGTTCGGCGAATCCACGCTGCGTCGCGTTCTTGCTGTTGATATCGGGGATCGGACGAATGCGGCCGAAAAGCGTTTTCACTTTCTGATCGCGGCGCGTGTCATCGAGCGTGGCGTCGATGAAGGCGCGCACTCCGGCATACTTCTCGAAATATGCGTCGATAAATTGTTTTGCTTCGCCCGGCGAAATACCCAGCTGCTGCGAGAGTCCGAAGGCCGACAATCCGTAAACGATTCCAAAGTTCACGACCTTGGCGGCGCGCCTGTCTTCTGCCGTAACCATCAGCGGCGGCACTCCAAATACTTGGGACGCTGTCAAAGTGTGAATATCGTCGCCGCGCCGGAACGCCTCCACCAACAATTTGTCCTTGGAATAATGCGCAAGCAACCGCAGTTCAATCTGTGAATAATCCGCTGCCAACAGCACGTGACCCGGCTCCGCGATGAAAGCTGCGCGAATCTCACGGCCGAGTTCCGTGCGAATCGGAATATTCTGCAAATTCGGATTCGTCGAAGACAAACGTCCGGTCGCAGTTCCGGTCTGTCCAAACGTCGTGTGAACGCGGCCACTGTGGCTGCGAATCAGCGCAGGCAGCGCGTCGACGTAGGTCGACTTCAACTTCGTCAGCTGCCGATACTCCAGCACCAGGCGCGGAACCTCGTGTTCCGCCGCCAACCCTTCGAGAATATCGACCGCCGTAGAAATCTTCTTTCCCCTGCCGTATTTCACCGGGATTGGCAGCGCGAGCTTGTTGAACAGAACGTCGCCCAGTTGCTTTGGCGAATTGATATTGAAGTCCATGCCGCAGCGCTCGTAAATATCCCGGGCTTTGGAAGCGGCCGCGCGCTGCAACTCTCCCGACATTTTTTCCAGGGCCGAGAGATCGATCTTCACTCCCGCTTCTTCCATACGGGCAAGCACTGGAACCAGCGGCGCATCGATCTCGTCGTACACCGGAGTCAATCCCTGCTCTTCGACCTCTTTGCGGAGTACGCTCGCGAGCCGGCCCGTGATATCCGCAGCTTCCGCCAGATTGCCGCTCACCTTCACGTTGAATTGCCGCAAGGCGACTTCCGGCAGTGAGTGCGACGAGTACGTCGGATTGAGCAGGTAGGAGTACAGCATCGGATCGTGCTTCATCCCAGCTAACGCAATTCCCCGCTCCTTGAAGTGATGGAGCGCCGACTTCAGATCGTGGACCGTCTTCGGCAGGGTCGCACTTTCGAGAGCACGTTTCACTTCGTCGGCGAGCGCGACATCTTCAAGCAAGACGGTCGCGCCGGCTCCGGGGGCATTCGAAACCCCGATGCGCTCCGCGACCGGAGTGGACGCGGGCTCGGCTTCCGCGATTTGCAAATCCAGGAAACCGGACTGCTCCGGCTGCGGCTCTTCTTCTTCCGATTCGCTCTCGCCAGAATCCAAATCACCGTTTCCAGCGGCGGTTGCAAACGCTAGCGGTGCACTCTCGCTGATGTTTCGCGTGTATTCCCGAAAGTCCGCCTCGGTGGCGATCTCCCGGTAATCGCCGTCTTTGATTTCAACCACAGGCAGCAACTCTTTCAGCAGCGAAGTGAACTCTAGCTCGGCAAACAATATGCGTAGCGACTCGACGTCCGGTTCGCCCATCTTCATGGCAGCCACATCCAACTCGACTGCCACGTCGGTATCAATCGTTACGAGCTGCTTGCTGTAGAGAATATTGTCGCGATTGTTCTGCAACGACTCCCGATACGTTTTTTTCTCGACTTCCGCAGCGCGCTCCAGCGCCTGCTCCACGCTTCCGAAACGTTGAATAAGATCGACCGACCCTTTGTCTCCGATCCCGGGCGCTCCAGGAATGTTGTCTACGGAGTCTCCGCGCAAAGCCATCACGTCGACGACCTTCGACGGAGGCACTCCAAGAATCTCTTCCACCTTCGCGGGATCGCAGATCAGGTTGTCCTTGGGCGGATTCAGCACCCACACTTTGTCGTTCACCAGTTGCAGCATGTCTTTGTCGCTTGAAACCACGAATACGGAATACGACTCGGCCGCCGCTTTTCGCGCAAGAGTTCCAATCACGTCGTCGGCCTCGTAACCTTCGAGCTGCAAAATCGGAATGCGATACCCCTCGAGCGCCCGCCGAATGAATGGGATCTGCTGCACCAGATCACCGGGCATCTCGGCTCGATTCGCCTTGTAACCGCCATACTCAGCTTCTTTGAATGTCTGTGTCTTGATGTCAAATTTGCGGATCGAAGTGATCGCCTCTGCCTGCTGATTGCGAATAGTCGGCGCGCCCACATCAAACACAGCGGCCAGATACTCCGGAGAGAAGTCGTCCCGCAACTTCCGCAACATGTTGACGAAAACATATGTAGCTGCGGTCGGAACGCCCGTCTTTGTCGACATCGGCCGCTGCCGCGCCATCGCATGATAGGCGCGAAAAATGAACGACATGGTATCGATCAAAAAAATGCGGCCCTTGTCCCGAGAAGCAGGCTGAGACAGGGGCGAGGTGTTGGCTGGCGGAGTTTTCTTTTTCGGAGGCAACCGAGCAAGTTTAACAGTTGCCGAATTGCCGGTGACAGGCGTCACTGCGAATATCTGCCGGTCGCGTATGATATGAGCTTTTCAGCCTCACTGAGTGCTGACTGCCCTATGCTGCCCTTCAAGCTGATCTACAGCGACGATTACTATCTGCCCATCGGCTCGCACGTTTTTCCCGCCGAGAAATACAAACGCATTCACGATCGGCTGCTAGCAACCGAAGTTGCCACACCTTCCGATTTCCTCACCCCTGCTCCCGCGACCGACCAGGACGTGCTGCTCGTGCACACACCGCTCTACGTTGAGAAACTGCAAACCGGCACGCTCAGCGCACGAGAAGAGATGGAACTCGAAGTGCCCTATTCGCCGGAATTGGTGCGCGCCTTCTGGCTAGCCGCCGGAGGTTCGATATTAGCCGCCAATCACGCACTCGAAGACGGCACCGCTCTCAGCATCGGTGGAGGCTTTCATCATGCGTTCGCCGACCACGGCGAAGGATTCTGCGTGATCCACGACGTGGCCATCGCGATCCGGCGTATGCAGCGTGATGACAAAATACGCACCGCAATGACCATCGATTGCGACGTCCATCAAGGCAACGGCACGGCAGCAATTTTTGCGGGCATACGCACGGCGAGCGAACCGCTGCCGTCGGCCCCTTCGGCAACAGCATCAACGACCGCCACCGGCAGTCCGGTGTCGCCCGCCAAAACGCGGATGCACAGTGGCCATTCGGGAGATGTTTTCACCATCTCGCTTCACCAGGAAAACAACTATCCCGTCTGGAAGCCTCCGTCTTCGATCGACATTGATCTCCCGGACGGAATCGGCGACGCCGACTATCTCGCATGGCTCGACAACGCGCTCAGCTCCGGCCTGCGCCAGTTTCATCCCGACTTGCTCTGCTACATTGCCGGGGCCGATCCTTATCGCGACGATCAGCTCGGCGGCCTTTCGCTGACCATTGATGGATTGAAGAAGCGCGACGAACTCGTATTTCGCGTGGCCAGGGCGCGCAGCATCCCGGTGATGGTCACCTTCGCAGGCGGCTATGCGCGACAGGTCGAAGACACCGTAACGATCCACTGCAACACGGTGATCGCGGCGAAAGAAGTATTCGGAAGCCACTAACAAACCGCCTCTGGCTTCGGCTGCTAAAATAGGGGTTTGCCCTTATGTTCGAGAATCTCCAGGAAAAACTCCAGCGCGCCTTTAAGTCGCTTCGTGGACAGGCCGTCCTCACCGAGGAGAACATCTCCGAGGCGTTGAAGCAGATTCGTCTGGCGCTGCTTGAAGCCGACGTCAACTTCAAAGTCGTCAAAGAACTCATCGACCGCATCCACGCCAAGGCCGTCGGACAGGAAGTGCTGACCGCGCTTTCACCCGGCGAGCAGGTCATCAAGATTGTCCGCGACGAACTGGTCGCGACTCTTGGGCAGGATACGGCGAAGTTGAAGTTCGCCTCTCAGCCTCCGACCGTCGTCCTCATGGCGGGGCTCCAGGGTTCCGGCAAAACAACCACCTCGGGCAAGCTCGCCAATTGGCTAAAGAATGGCGGACATCGTCCGCTGCTGGTTTCGGTTGACGTTTACCGTCCTGCAGCGCGCGAACAACTTAAGGTTGTCGCGGCGGCGATCAAGGCCAATATTTACGAAGGCCAAGTCGGCGAGGCCAACACGGCAACCGTGGAACGCCTGGCCAAAGAAGCGCGGCGCGAGGCAATCAATTCCGGCTGCGACGTGCTGATTGTCGATACCGCCGGCCGTCTGCATATTGACGATCAACTGATGGATGAGATGCAATCGCTCAAGCGGCTGCTCAATCCGCAGGAGATTCTGTTCGTCGCCGATTCGATGACCGGACAGGACGCGGTCAACTCGGCGGACGAATTCCACAAGAAACTTTCACTCACGGGTGTTGTCCTCACCAAAATGGACGGCGACGCTCGCGGCGGCGCTGCGCTTTCCATCCGCCAAGTCACCGGGCAGCCAATCAAGTTCATCGGCGTTGGGGAAAAATACGACGCGCTGGAGCCATTCCATCCCGATCGCATCGTCTCGCGCATCCTTGGCATGGGCGACATCCTGTCGCTGATCGAGAAGGCCGAGTCGCAGATCGACAAGAAGAAGGCCAACGAACTCGCCAGCAAGGCGCTCAGCGGCGACGGCTTTTCGCTCGAAGATTTCCGCGACCAGTTGCGTCAGGTACGCAAGATGGGATCGCTGCAGAGCCTGATCGGCATGCTGCCGAGCGTGGGCGCGTTTTCGGGAATACAAAAAGCCGCCGATAAAGTCGACGAGAAGCAGATCAATCGCGTCGAGGCCATCATCAATTCGATGACCGGATACGAACGCAACCACCACGAATCCATCAACGGCAGCCGCCGCAAACGCATCGCCCGCGGATCCGGCACCAGCGTGCAAGAAGTCAACAATCTGCTGCGCCAGTACGCGCAGATGAAAAAGATGTTCAAGCAAATGGGCAAGCCCAGCTTTGCGCGGCGCATGGCGGGAATGAAATTCCCAGGAATGTAAGAGCCAACATGGAAAGTAGTCACTAGCCACTAACCACTAATCACCGCCCTTATGAAGTGGCGTTCTCTACAGGAGTCCGAGGTCTCGAACGACCTGCGGCCGCTTCGCGAGATTCTCGCGGAGCGTAAAGAAGCTATCGCCAAGCACGTTCCGGCTGAGGTTCAGGCGGTACACGACCGCGCCGTCGCACATCTCAAGGCCTTGGGACTGGCATCTCGAGTGCCCAAGACCGGCGATGTCTCCCCTTCGTTTGAACTCCCAGATCACAACGGTAAGCTCGTTTCCTCCGCCAGCCTTCTGTCTCGCGGACGTCTTGTGGTCTCGTTCATCCGCGGACGCTGGTGTCCGTTCTGCGTGGCGCAGATGGAAGCGATGTCTCGAATCGCTCCGCAAATCGAAGCGGCTGGAGCATTCCTGCTGGCGGTGTCTCCGCAAACCGAGAAACAGGCATTCTTCATGCACAACCAGCACAAGCTCGCGTTTCCGCTGCTCGTGGATGCTCAGAACCGAATCGCGCGCGAGTTCGGCTTGGTCTATCGTGTGCCTGAAGAACAGCAGGCGCTATACAGTCGAACTTTTGTCAACCTGCCCTTTGCGAACGGCGATCCCAGCTGGGAACTGCCGGTTCCCGCTACTTTTGTGATCGATCGTGACGGCACGATCTTGTTCGCATCCGCCAACGAGGACTACACCGATCGCCCCGAACCGATCGACATTTTGTCAGCGGTTCAGTTCTCCGGTTGAGTCCGGATTTCAGAGCAGTCTGATCCTCCGGAAGTCACGGCGCGAAAGCCGTGACAGCAGACATTCCATCCCAACTTGTAGCGCACCCTACACATCATTGGATGCATCCAACCCTATCGATTGAGATCTTCAATGGATGACGAGCCAGTGAACAGGAATCTGGATTCTCAGGAGGTGTACATGCAAACTCTAACACTAAGATATCGACTGGGCTTGATGGCCCTGGTCTTGATGACACCGATGCTCGTGATCGGACACGGCACTGCTTTCGCGCAATCATCCGCCAACACGAATGGCGCTCCAGTGCGGATGATTGTTACGGTCGAAGCCAAGAAGGGATCGGAAATGCCCGCGGTGACGCGCGAAGACGTCATCGTATACGAGGGAAAAACCCGCGATCAGGTCACCGACTGGATTCCAGCCCAAGGAGACCACGCTGGATTGGAATTCTTTGTCTTGATTGATGACAGCGCTGGATTCGGGCTCGATACGCAGTTGAGGGACATCAAGAGTTTCATCTCCACAATGCCCGCTTCTGCCAAAGTTGGCGTGGCTTACATGCAGAACGGTGTCGCTAAGATTGAGCAGGACTTGACTACCGATCACGATCTTGCGGCGAAAGCGGTTCGGCTGCCTTTGGGCTATCTCGGGGCGAATTCCAGCCCTTACTTTTCTCTCAGCGACCTGGCGAAGCGCTGGCAACCGGGCGACAGCCGACACGAAGTCCTTATGGTGAGTAATGGGGTCGATCCGTATTACGGCTCTGGCGATGCGCAAGATCCTTATGTGGACGCCGCGATTGAGGATTCTCAGCGCGCTGGAATTGTCGTCTCGGCGATCTACGCGCCTGGAGGCGGACACTTCGGCCATAGCCGTTGGCTTAATTACTGGGGGCAGATTTATCTGTCGAAGCTCACGGAGGAAACTGGAGGCGAAGGCTATTACATCGGCTTCACAGGTCCAGCTCCAGACTTCTCGCCCTTCCTGAAAGACGCGGCGGAACGTCTGAATCATCAGTATCTGTTAACGTTCATCGCGAAACCCCAGAAGAAGTCTGGGATGCAATCAGTAAAGTTGCGGACCGAACTGCACAACGTCGACCTCGTATCCGCTGACAGAGTTTACGTGCCTGCGTCTGAGTAACGAAGTGCACTTCACAGCGCAGCTACGCGGCGCTGGATGATCAGGAAATATAGAGCGACGAACACGAGCAGCAGTCCGTTCACACCTAGGACAACGGGCGCGGTGAACATGGGAACGAGCCAGCCTGACAACAGGTTTCCCATCGGCATGCCGCCGCGAAAGGCGAAGTTATAGGCGCTCATCACGCGTCCGCGCATTTCGTTGGTCGTGATCAATTGCACCAGCGAATTTACGGTCGCGAAGACTGTCATCATCGACGCTCCTGTGATGACGAGCAGCGCTCCGCTGACCGGAAGCGATCTGGAGAGGGCGAATCCGGAAATGGTTGCGCCGAGACAAAGCAGCGCTCCGAGCGCGATGCGGCCTTTTCTCTTGACGTTTCCGAGTGAGGCGATGCCGAGCGAACCGAAGATCGATCCAAGGCCCATCAGCGCCAGCAGATTGCCGTAGGTTTCTGGTCCACGGTGAAAGATGTCTTTCACAAAAACTGGAATGTAGGTGCGCATTGGCATGGCGAGCGCGGTCATGCAGAATGCGAGGACGATCAGAGCTTCCATCGATCCCTGTTTTCGGGCGAACTGAATTCCCTGCTTCAGACTGCTGTAGATCGACTCTCCCGTTTTGACCGGCAGGAAGCGCGAAGTAATCATCGTCAGCGCAATGATGGGCGCGAGAAACGAGAGCGCGTTCAAACCGAAACACCATTTTTCGCCGAGCTTCGCCAACGCTTGTCCAGCGAGCGCGGGACCAACCATGACCGCGACATTGAACTGAATTGAGTTCAAGGCGATGGCGTTTGGCATGTCGTCTTTTTCGACCAGAGTCGGGATCAGCGCCTGATATGCGGGTCCGCCGAAGGCCTGAGCAAGCCCCGAAACAAAAGAGAGACAGAGGATGTGCCAGACGTGAACCAGGCCAGTCGCGACGAGAATCGTGAGGATGGCAGCGCTCGCCATCTGGAGATATTGCGAAGCCAACAGAATTCGGCGACGCTCGACGCGATCGGCGATGACTCCGCCAATCAGCGAGAGAAGAAAAATCGGAAGACCTCCGAGAAATTGATCGAGCGCCAGGAGAAATGCGGAGTGGCTGAGGCGGTAGATGAGCCAGCCTTGAGCGACGATCTGCATCCAGGTGCCGATGCTCGAGGTGCAAGCCCCAATCCACATCAAGCGAAAATCGCGATATTGGAAGGCTTTGAAAACCCGACTGATCACTGGAGGCGTTGCCATGCGGAATATTCAGCCTAACATCGGCTGGATACTTTAGCGGGAAGCGTCGCGGAAAATTCGCGGCTGCATTGTCTCGGCTTCGTGTCTGTGATCGGGTGTTTGCGCTTTGCGCTTTTAGCTTTTAGCTTTTAGCCGTTAGCCTTTAGCGTCTCGCTCCGCTTGGCTCTCTGCACTCCATCCGATGCTTATTGGTTTTGTACCCCCCCCCCCCAATTTTTGCTTAACTTGTTCATTTCACAACTAGTTACTCACACGACCCACAAAAGAAAGGACTTAAAGGACTGGATCATCATTTTGGCGGGTTTTTAGCAGTGTTTTTGCGGAGTTTTTGGCCACAAATGTTTGAAATTTCGCGTTGTCAAAGAAGGCGTTTGCGATGCCCGTCTCAGGAGGCGGGCACAATTCATTTCGAGTGTCGCATTGAGTGTGGTCCGGTGTCTGTGAGGGCGGTCACTTGCGTTTGTGAGATATCGGGTGGGATGCGCACAACATCGGTGATCATTGATTATTGATCATTGACGATCGGTCATTTCCATCGATCCGGCGGGGCTTTGAGCTTCTTGCGAGCGGAATGCAGGTCGCGCCGCCACGCCTTGGCTTCATCTTCCGAGAGTCTGGCCGCGCGCAGAACCTCGGCCAAATCGCGGCCTGTGCAGAGTTTCGGTTCCGTTCGGCTCTCTGCGCGCCTTTTCGCGGAGACGACTTCCTTCGTCATATCGTGAGATTGTAAATGGTACTGCGATGATGGCACTGCAACAGGCGATTGTGGGCAGTGAGTCCTTTTGATTTTCACGGGACAGGCCAAACCGTAGGTTTAACGAGTAAGGCTACCTGCCGTCCTTCTTTCATGATCGGTATAGGATTCGGAAGTTGGCATTGCGACAAGTGTTCCTCTGTAATCTTGAATGCACTTCCCCCGCAGGCTTTTTTCAGCTCCTTCGCTTTTCTGCCGACTGGAATAATGACGGCGACTTGCTTTGTGGGATGCATTTTTTTCAGCAAATTTATCGTCGGTACCTGATCACTATCAGCAGTGAGTAAGAGCAATTTGTCGTACTGCGCAGCAAGGTGATTCATCGCTAAAGCGATATTCACATCCGTTTGCTTCTCTACATTGATTGCGAATTCTTGTTTACAACTGGCTCGACATGGGACGGTCTTTTGCTTGAACTCTCCCAGCGTGACATTGACCCCTCTTAGCTTTTGGGCGCTGATATATGTCTGATGTCGTAATTTCTTCGCGTCATCCCAGGTGGGCAAAGTAGTGAAATATTCGACACTGACGAGTTCTTCAGTCACCGGGGCGACAAAACGCTTGACCAGGGACCAAAGGCAAAGCCACTTATATTTCTGGTACCGGGCGCGATCCGGTTCGTCTATTCCACCGTCGAATCGCTCCAGAGAGTGGTACAAATTAAACCCGTCGATCAATGCGATAACCCTTATTTTATTGGGGTTATCTTGGGTTACGGTCGTGGCTTCCGCTTGCAACTTTTCTGTTGACATCGCATCCAATCCGTTAAATACTTTTAGGTGTCAACCCCAAGGAACTACGGTCCCTTGGCCCCCAGCTCTCTCGGGAGCTGGGATTTGCTTTTTCTGACCCTAATATCGCCCCTCATCAGCCACAATGTAATGCATTTGTTAATACAAGTCAAGCTTGTTTCTTGACATGTGCTGCAACATGTAATACATTCCTAACTGGGCTTTCGACAGAGCCGGGAGTGCAGAATCCTGTGCGCGTCCACCGCCTCCAAATGCGATGAGGTGTGGAGTTTCGTCGGCGCAAAAGCCAAAAATGCTAGCCACGCGGACTGCTGAACAGTAGAACCCATGATGGTTGCAAGAGCGATTACGTAGCCCCTAGGGAAATAGCGATGAAGCCTAAAAGTGAAATTCTGCAAATCCGTGTCACGGATTCAGAGAAGGAAGGATTCGAGTTGGCCGCCATGCTCGCCGGAATATCCTTATCCTCTTGGGTCCGGGAGCGCCTCAGACTCAATGCGATTCGTGAACTAGAAAGCGCAGGCAGGCGCGTCCCATTCGTGCCTGAAATCCCGATGGGAGGGAAGCTCTAATGCCGGACGTTAGAGCCCAGATCGCGTTTCAGGAGGCCGGAATTGCTGGTGTCCTGAGACAGTTCAGGCTTGTAGTTCCGCCGAACCAACGGGAGTATTCATGGACCGACAAGCAAGTTGTCCGCCTTTTTGAGGATCTGACAAAAGCAATTGGTACCGACCCAGAAGAATACTTCTTGGGGACAATCGTGACCATTTCCCGTTCCCATGAAGTGCTAGAAGTTGTTGATGGCCAGCAGCGTCTAGCAACTATTGCGATACTGCTTGGCGAGATCCGCAACTATCTGAGGCCCATGGAAAAGCTCATTGCAGAGCGGATCGACAATTTGTTCCTTACGGAAATTGACCCGAACAGGCGGGAACGTACCAATAAACTAACTCTCAACCTGGACGACAACGAGTTCTTTAATCTGATGATCGCAGCTGAAAATGATGCGCAGCGTCCACAGCCCATCCAGTCTTCGCACTTCTTGATAAAGCAGGCGTTTGCCGAAGCTAGAAAACAAGTAAGGAAAATAGTTGCTGGACTCAATAAGAAGGATCATGGCGATACCCTTAACCGATGGGTGAGTTTTCTGGAACATGGCGTCCAGATCATTCTGGTGAGAGCCCCTACAGGCGCGAACGCTTATCGGATGTTTGAAACGTTAAATGATCGAGGACTGCGCACCAATCAAGCTGACCTGGTTAAGAACTATCTTTTCAAGGAGTCTGACGACCGTCTCACGGAAGCTCAGCAGAAGTGGACGCGGATGCGTAGCTCCCTGGAATCTCTCGAGGAAGATGACATAACAGTGACCTTCCTTCGGCAAGCCATGATCGCCATACAGGGTCACCTTCGCGAGAGCGACGTGTACGAGGCCGTGCAGAACAAGGCCAAAGGTCCGCAAAGCTGCATTCAATTCCTAATGGCTCTGGAGACATTGGCCATCTCGTATGTTGCCATATTCAACCCTGAGAACGAAAAATGGAATCCCTATCCCGATGCAATAAGACGCGCGATCCAGACTCTAAACTTGTTGAATATTCGCAGCATGCGCCCTTTAATGCTGGCCGTTGCCTCGCAATTCAGCGAGAAAGAAGCCAGTGAAGCATTCCGAATGTTTATCAGTTGGGGCGTGCGGCTCATCATCGCTTCCAGCACGAGCCGGGGAGCAGTCGAAGAGCCTTTGGCTGAGGCAGCCCACCAAGTATTCAACGGAGAAATTACAGATTCCCTATCTCTCAAGAAGGAACTGGCCCGCATTATTCCGGTAGACGAGGAATTCAAAAGGGCATTTGAGATTGCATCGGTGTCAAAGGCAGCCTTCGCCCGATACTATCTTCGCTCGCTTGAAATGGCGGCGAAAAACGAAACAACCCCGTGGTTTATCCCAAATGACGACAGACAGACGATAAATCTTGAACATGTATTGCCCGAACAAAGAGAAGGAAATTGGCCTCAATTCGATGAGGAAACGGCAAAGGTTTACGTCAAACGGATTGGCAATTTGGCGTTACTACTTGCGAAGAGCAATTCCGATCTGAAGAGTTCTGACTTCAAATCAAAGAGGTCTATCTACAGGGATAGTCCCTACGAACTCACCCGTATGATTTCTAGGGCTGTCAGTTGGACGAAGGACGCGATTGCGATAAGGCAACGGACTTTGGCCGAGCTTGCTCTGCGCGCTTGGCCTCTATAGACGCTTCATCGTCTCCGGGAGCTTGGCCTGTGGCCAGATCCCCAACGCGCTTTGCCGGCTCCGTCGGATCGCAGGGTCGTTTCAACTTTTCTTGCTTTCATGCCCGGTGCTAGCGCGGGTCGTGGCGTTTGCAAGAGACTGTCGATTTCAAATGGCATCACTACCCGACTCCGCAGGACGATTCGCTTTGCATATCGTTTCTGTTTCGTCCACATAGAGTTGCGGGCAGCGATTTTGACCGCATCCTCGCGGCTCTCCATCGCATCTAAACCTTGACAGTGATTCGCTCAGGTTATAGCATGGCCGGGAGCGTAATGATCATCATATTGATTATACAGCACTTATCTTTGGCGGGACGTGGCGGAACAGGCCAGAAGGAAAACGCGGACTGACCAGATGAGCTTTGGAGGCTAGACATGGGAAAGATTATTGGAATTGACCTGGGCACGACCAACTCCTGCGTGGCGGTTATGGAGGGTGGCGAGCCGAAGGTGATACCGAATGAAGAAGGTGGCCGGACTACCCCTTCGGTGGTTGGGTTTACCAAGACCGGGGAACGGTTGGTGGGGCAGGTCGCGAAGCGGCAGGCGATTACCAATCCGGAGAACACGGTGTATTCGATCAAGCGTTTTATGGGACGGCGCTTTGACGAGGTTAGCGAAGAATTGAAGATGGTCCCATACAAGGTGGAGAAGGACGGCGACAACGTCGCGGTGGTGGCGCAGGGGAAGAAGTACACCCCGCCCGAGGTTTCCGCGATGATTTTGCAGAAGCTGAAGAAGGCGGCGGAAGACTACCTCGGCGAGAAAGTGACCGACGCGGTCATCACGGTGCCGGCTTATTTCAACGACGCGCAGCGCCAGGCGACCAAGGACGCGGGCAAGATCGCTGGATTGGACGTCAAGCGCATCATCAACGAGCCAACGGCAGCGGCATTGGCTTACGGGCTCGACAAGGGCAAGGACGAGACGATCGCCGTGTATGACTTCGGCGGCGGCACGTTCGATATTTCGGTGCTTGAAGTGGGCGAGGGCGTCATCGAGGTGAAGGCCACGAATGGCGACACGCACCTGGGCGGCGACAACATCGATCAGCGGCTGGTGGATTGGCTGATTGACGAGTTCAAGAAGAACGAAGGGCTTGACCTGCGCGGCAAAGGGAACGAAATGGCTTTGCAGCGTCTGCGAGACGCGGCAGAGCGCGCGAAGATCGAGCTTTCGACGACGATGGAGACGGAAATCAATCTGCCGTTTATTACGGCGGATGCTTCCGGGCCAAAGCACCTGGTGGTGAAGCTGACGCGAGCCAAGCTGGAATCGATGGTGGAAGACATTCTGCAGCGGTCGGTTGGTCCGTCGCGGCAGTGCTTGAAAGATGCGGGCGTGGATGCTTCGAAGATCAACGAAGTGGTGTTGGTGGGCGGACAGACGCGAATGCCGCGGATTCAGGCGATCGTGAAGGAATTGTTCGGCAAAGAGGGGCACAAGGGCGTCAATCCGGATGAAGTCGTAGCCATTGGCGCGGCGATTCAGGGTGGCGTGCTTGGGGGCGAGGTGAAAGACCTGCTCCTGCTCGACGTGACTCCGCTGACGCTGTCAATTGAGACGCTGGGCGGGGTGGCGACACCGATGATTCCGAGGAACACGACGATTCCGACGAAGAAGACGGAGACGTTTTCAACGGCGGCGGATTCGCAGACTTCGGTCGAGGTGCATGTGCTGCAGGGGGAACGTCCTCTGGCAGCGCAGAACCGGACGCTGGGTAAATTCCATTTGACAGGATTGCCACCGGCTCCTCGGGGCGTGCCGCAGATTGAGGTGACGTTTGATATTGACGCGAACGGCATCCTGAATGTGACGGCGAAAGATAACGCGACGGGCAAGGATCAGAAGATCACTATTACGTCGTCTTCGGGTTTATCCAAGGAAGAGGTCGAGCGGATGGCGAAAGAAGCTGACGCTCACTCGGCTGAGGACAAGACGCGGCGCGAAGAGATCGAAGCCAAGAATCAGCTCGACTCGATGGTTTACAACATCGAGAAGATGCTGAAGGAGCATGGCGACAAGATCTCGGGTTCGGAACGCGGCGACGTGGAGAACGCGTTGGCGGACGCGAAGAAGGCCATCGAGGGCGGCGACAAGTCGGCGATGGATTCAGCGCGCGAGAAGCTGACGGCGGCTTCACACAAGCTGGCGGAGCAGATGTATAAGGCGACGCAGGCAGCGGCTCCGGGAGCGGCGGGTCATGGCCCGGTCGACGGTCCGGATGGAGCTTCGGGCCACAACGGCGCGGGGCAGGAACAGAAGAAGGACGAAGGCGTCATCGACGCGGAGTATGTGGACGTCGAGGACAAGAAATAAGCTGCTGGCTTTTAGCTGCTGTTAGCTTGAAGGGGCGCTGATGCGCCCCTTTTCGCATCGAACCGAAAGTGGAGTGGGAGTAGAAAGGGGAAAGCGAATTGAGATTTGAAGTCAATGGCCAGATGTTTTTTGTGAACTTCGTCCCGGAAGAAGGGCGGTGGTTCTGCTACGCGCCGACGGAGACGGGACTGCAGAAGATCCCGGTGTCGATGGACGCTTCTCCGTTTGAGGCGTACACGGTTGATGTCGATGAGCAGGCGAAGGAAGTCGTGAATTAGAATCTAGCTCTCAGCTGTCAGCGATCAGCTTTCAGTTTTTCCACATAGGTACTGACAGCTGAGGGCTGACAGCTGATAGCTCGCACAATGGCCACCCAAACCAAAGATAAAGATTATTACGGCGTACTCGGAGTGAAGAAGTCGGCGTCGACCGACGACATTCGCAAGGCTTTTCGCAAGCTGGCGCGGAAGTATCATCCGGACGTCAATCCTGGGGACAAGTCGGCGGAGGAGAAGTTTAAGACTCTTTCCGAGGCGAACGACGTTCTCAGCGATCCGAAGAAAAGAAAAATCTACGACCAGCTTGGGTTTTATTCGGACAACATCGATCCGGCGACGGCGGAGGCTTACGCGCGCGGCGGTGGACAGCCGGGGGCGGCTGACTTTTCGGGAGGGTTCCCGGGAGGACGGCAGCCGGGTGCGGCTGGGAATGTCGATTTTGGCGGGTTCGATTTTTCTGATCTGTTTGAAGGGGCACGCGGCGGTGGTGCGGGACGAAAGTCTGCGGGAGGAACGACTTCCTCGGGCGGATTTCGCGATATTTTCTCGAGCATATTTAGCGGCGGCGGGCGCGGCGAGGCGGTCGATGAAGGGCCGGAAGCGGGCAGCGATCTGGAGTACCAGGTCAACGTGCCGTTCTGGACGGCGATCCGCGGCGGTGTAATGAAGCTGAATATTGCGCGCCGCGATGTTTGTGGGAACTGCCATGGGAATGGATTTATTGAGGCGCCGGGGCAGTGTCCGCAGTGCCATGGCAAGGGGACGATTGAGCAGTCTGGCGGGCGGATGAAGTTCAATGTGACGTGTCCGCGATGTCATGGGACGGGCAAGAATATTTCGACGTGCCCGGTGTGTCACGGGGAAGGGACGCTCGAAAGCACATCGCCCTTGGAGATTCGGATCAAGGCTGGAACCCGCGACGGGCAACGCATTCGGATTGCAGGCAAGGGCAATGCGGGGCTGCGGGGCGGCGCGGTGGGCGATCTCTACGTGATTATCCGGATCGATCCGCATCCATTGTTTCAGCGCGAGGGCGACGATATTTACCTGACGGTGCCGGTGACGGCGGTCGAAGCGGCGCTCGGTTCGAAGATCGAAGTGCCGACGATCGATGGTCGCAGCATGTTGAAGATTCCTCCGGGGACGCAGTCAGGGCAAAAGCTTCGGCTGCGCGAGAAGGGTGTGCCTTCGGCGACGCAGGAGGGAGCGCGCGGGGATGAGATTGTCGAGGTCAAGATTACGGTGCCCATGCCACGGGACGAGAAGACGAAAGAACTGCTGCGGGAATTGGCGAAGCTGAATCCGGAGGATCCGCGAGAAGAGTTGTGGGGGAAGATCTAGCCCGATTCGTCCGGACATCCTGCTTACAGATAGCGCTGGAATTTTTCTTTGTGACGCGTGTAGAGGAAAGAAACCAACAGCAGCGCAGCACCGAGGACAATCAACGTGATATAGCGTGATTGCGGGTCCAGACCCCAGACGTCAATCAGGAAGATTTTGGCGACGCAGAGCAAGAGCAACGCAAGCCCGGCGAGACGGAAACTGCGTTCTCCGACGAGAATCGCAAGAAGGAAAACCGCCAGACCTTCCATCCCAATGTTGACGGTAAGCCTCCCGTGGGTCGACTCGAGTGCGATGACAATGGTCAGGAGTCCAAAGGGAACAAAAAAGAAAAATTGCTCGGGACGGTGGTCGAGGGGGAACTCGCTAGCAGGAAGGCCGAATCCGGACTTGCGCAGTAGAAATGCCAGAGGCAACGCGGCGAAGAGCAGCGTGATCGCGACTCCGACATAATATCGCTGGCTTTGCCAGAAGGAAGCTTGCGAAGGCGTCAGAAAGAAGTTGTAACTCACCGCGCGGAAAGCGACGGCTGCCGCCAACAGAAGGGACTGGCGGAGGTAGTCAAGGCGCTTCACCGCAATCGCCGCCGCGATCATCGCCAAGGCGAGCGCCGCCCATCCCGCCGCAACCCACGATGGCATCAGTTCGATATACAACAGGGCTGCGACCGCAATCACTCCGAGATAGGAAAAGACGGTGCTTGCGGGGCCCAGGTCTGATTCTCGAGTTGAACGGCGGCTTAGCCGCAGACGCCAATCCGAGTAGAAGTATGCGGCAGCAAGAGGGACAACCCTCGTCACTCCTGGGTCGAGGAGACCGGAGTTGACGAAACTCGCTGTGGCGGGGAAATCGAGGTCTGCGATGAAAAGCTGGAAGAAACTGGCTGCAAGCGCCGTGTAGCCTTGCCAGCGCAGGAAACCTGCCTTGAGTTGGAGGCCGATCTCGAGGAGTACCAAACCGAGTGCCATCCAGCCGAGAGCGAGATTCAAGGCAGACATCTCGGTCCACAACAGAACTCCAAACAGTATCGACGCGGCCCATGTGTAGGCTGCGGTGAACCAAGGCCAGGCACCTTCCGCTTGATCTTCAGCGGTACCGGCCAAGGGGGCGGCGGCGTAGAGCAAGAGCGCGGTGGCTCCAGCGGTGACTAGGCGCAAGCTCACACCGTGCCACTGCTGATTCGCAAACATGTTCAGGGTAAGCAAACGGATGATGGATGCGACCGCAACCAGATTTCCCTGGAGAGCTAGAGGTGCCTGGAGAAATTTTCTGGCTATAAAGTTCATCAATAGAGCCAATACGCCCCAAGCGACGGCGGTCCACATGCCGGGCCACGCAAACCAAGCGGCAACCAGCAGAAAAAGACCACCGAGATAGGTAAGGCCAGCGATAACGTTGGCGTCGAATTGGTGCTGAAAGAGCTGCTGCCAGCGTCTTTGTACCCAGTGCGAGTTGAAGTAGCAAAGCGCGGCGGCGGCCGCGAACAGAACAGCTTCCGGGTAGGCGGGGAGGGCGTTGGCATCGTTCGTGAAGCGGAGTTCGAGCAGCGACGCGCCGGTATCGAGAAACATTTGCACGCCCACCGCGGCAAGGGTGACCAAGCCGATCCGACGAAAGACGACTTCGGGAAGGAACACACCGGCCAGGAGGAATGCCTGCGCCCCGGCGAGCCACAGCAGGGAGAGACTGGATCCTGAGTAACGGAACGGAATAGCAGCAACTAGGAGAACGGAGCCCAAGGTCGCAAGTACGACAAACGCGGCGCGACGACGGCGCACGGCCAAGACCGAGAGACCGAGCTCCAAGACGCCGAGCACGATCAGACCCCAGAACGCCCATTCCGGATGCACCGATTGGTACTTCAACACAGCAAGCAGACAGAATCCGTTCGCCAGTGCGGATGCAGTGGAAAGACTCTCCTGACTGCTGTCGGATACGGTGCGGTAAATGTAGGAAAAGCGAAACAGCAGCCAGTAAAAAGCGAGCAAAGCAATGCTGGTGCGAAATTCGGGAAACTCCACGCGGTTCGGTCCCATGGCTTCGACGACGGGCCAAACCCAGAGCACATGGTTGAAATAGGTAGCGAGAATTCCGAACAGTTCGAGCGCGAACCAGTTCATCCGCAGAGCAAGAGCAACGACAGTCACGGCCAGAATCACACTAGCCGCCAGACTGTAGAAAGAAGTGTGATGAATGCCGACTGTCAGGTACGACAGCACCAGGGCCAGAGCGGTGGTCGCCTGGGAGCGGTAACGGAGGCTATACCAGACGATCGCAGCAGCCACGGCGAGCATGAGAAAGAAATCGAGTTCTTGAGAATCGATGATGTGAGTCGCAGAGACGTGATAGACGGCGTAACTGACAAAATAGAGAAGAGACCAGCCTCCGGCGGCGCTGGCGCGGGCCAGAATCCGGTAGCGTTCGCTGGAATCGTAGCGGACGCCGACGGCGATCATGACGGAGCTTAGAGCAACGCCGAGAAGCACCTTGCCAGCCGGGCCAAGGTTTTGCAATTGATAGGCGAGGAAAAAAGCCAAGCCCAAGACGAGAATGCCAACACCGATTTTGTTGAGCCAATTCGTGCCCAGCATTTCCTCAAGGCCGAGTTCGCGGGAAGCGGGCGGCTCCGGATGAGGCTTCGCGAAGACAGGTGGCTGGACACGGGGTGGAGGCGGAGCGGAAGGCGAGACTACCGGCTCCGGTAGTCGCGAAGGCGGTGGGGCAGATTCGCGGGTCGGAATCAGCGTCTCGGGCGGTTTGACAAAAGGTACGGATGGCGCGGGCGACGGCGGAAATGGTGGAGTGGAAATCGGCTCGGCGGGTGCCGGCGTCTGCATTGGTGGCGTCTGAATTGGTGGAGCAACGTCACGACCCTCGGGTACAGCGTTGCGCGTTGGAGCCGAGGCCGGTTCCGACTCCTTAAGACGCGCCTCGAGAACAAACAGCCGTGCCGTCAGGTCCTGCCAATGCTCCTGATTCTCGCGTCGGTCGTTTTCGGCATCGCGACGGAGCCGGAGAATACTGCCGATCATCCAGATCGGCAGTACGATGGCCACGCCGAACAGGCCTAGACCTGCCAGCACACTGAATCCTTCCATCATGCCCTCCTACGGGCAATGGCGGTACGGCGAAATCGAGCGAAGTCAGTGGAGCGCTCGATGAGGAGAAGAGATCCTCAGCTGGGACTCTCACTTCGTCTTGCTGGGATCGTCTGCCGGGTTCACGTAGTTGAACTGGAGTGGTGACATGCCGTGCACTTGCACAACTGTTTCTCCCACGGCCATTCCGTAGTGGTGCATATCTGGGTCGAGATAGGCGAAGCTTCCGGTCGGGAGGGTTGTCATCTTGGTCTCGTCAAACGTGTCACCCATGGCGACTTTGAAGTTGCCGGAAATCACCGTCACATTTTCGCGGTGCGGATGGAAGTGGGGAGCGATCTTGTATCCAGCCGGCATTCTGAGACGAATGGTGAACTCTCCGGTACTGGCGGTCGGATCGCCTTCGATCACGGCCAGTTGCGCTCCTGGGGCCACGAACGGCGGTGGCGGTCCGTACTTGATCTGACCGGCGATGAACACGTTTTGTGGCTTGCCCGATTGGGCCAGCAATACTCCTGCACAAACGCATAGAACTGCGAGCATCATTTTTTTCATCTTGTTTCTCATCTTGGACTCCTCTAGAAAATCGACTGATATCTGAGCGTCCGCAAATTTACATTAAAACCAAACAGAATGGGCAATTTCCTTTTGGGGAACTCTGGTCCCACGGACCGGATGCCAGTTATTTCGCGCGCCGCAACAGGCTGCGAACCTCCTTGCTCGCCTTTTCCGCCGAGGGAGGATCGAAATTGGATAGGACTACCACCGTATAGCTTGCGGAGCCGGCACCCGGCACGCCGCTGTCGAGAGCGGCATTGACGCCGGGCGCTCCACCCGCGATTCCCATCCCGTCGGGATGGATATCGAGCTTCGCGAGCGTGTCGCCAGAGACCAGTTTTCCCGCCGCGAGAGCTTGAGAAAAGGAAAAAAGATCGGTGGCCGTGGATTGAGCCGATCCCGCCGAACTGCCGCGAGCCGGCATCACGGCCAGGTTAGGGTGACGCGGGCTTCCTGGGGATTCCCGTCCGGAGTCTGACATGGTGGTGTAGCCAATGGCCTGTTTCGTGTCTGCGCCATCGCGGAAACCGAAAGCCGTGTCTTTCATTCCGGCGCGCTCAAAGATATTTTTCTTCACGTAGTCGTAGTAGCTCTCTCCCGATACCGCCTCGATGATTAATCCGAGGACAAGGTATCCGCCATTGGAATACTTGCGGTTTGAGCCCGGAGGAAACTGCAGCGGCTCAGTGGCAAAAAAAGGAAGATAGTCGGCGAGCGTCCGGATTTTGTCTTTTGGAGCTTTTTGAAACTTCTCTCCAAAGAAGTCGCCGATTCCGGAACTCATCTGGAGCAATTGGTCAATCGTTACCTGTTCGCGAACGGCTGGATTCGGATAGTTCGGCAGATAGACTCCCACCTTGTCGGTGAGCTTGAGTTTTCCCTTTTCCGAAAGTTGACCGATGGCGACCGCGGTGAATGACTTCGCGATGGAACCCACATCGAAGCGGGTATCGATCTGGTTTGGAATGTGCTCGGCCTGGTTCGCCTCCCCAAAGGCGCCCTGCCATATCGCTTCAGAGCCGCGAGCAACGAGGATCGTCCCGGAGAATTCGCCTGCCTTAGCTTTTTCCTCCAACTGGCTTTGAATCTGGTGGAGCACGGTGCGCTCGTCGGCCGGAGGACCTCCAGCGCTGGGCGTCGAGTCGGCGTCGGCCCGCTCAATGCGCATCCCGGCGATATGCGGGGGTTCGCCGGCAAACTTAAAATTCAGGGAAAGCTCCCGCCCATCGGCCGTCCGGACGATGACTTCGAGGCTGTCACCATTTCCGGCTACGAGCCTTACTGGGGTGAAGTTTCCGATATCCGATTTCATGGCGCGATAGCGCGCGATGCGCTCGTCCATCGCTGTTGCGGATGGCGTTCGTTCGAGAAACGCGCGCATGGCTGGCTCGCCGCTATTGAAGGCGTTGAGATACTGGCGAACCAGTTGTCCTTTCGGTGAGGAGGGAAGAACGTTGTCGGCGAACGCGGCGGCGAACAAAGTTGAAACCAGCGCGAGCAGCACCAGAACGGTTTGCTTCATGTCCACGTTTAGACGTGACTGTTATGCGGATGTTAGTCGGCGATTTGTGTTACCTCTCGCGTTACCTCGGGACCACACCGCTCGCTTACAAAAATTTGCATAATTATTCAAAAAAAACTTGCATCTCCGCCAATTTCCCGTAATCTCACAAATGCGAACTAACTTTGCCGAAATGCCCGGGAAAACGCAATCACCCGGGAGCCGCGAGCAACATTATCAAGGGAGACGCGGTGGTGAGAGTGAGTCGCCTGAGGAGGAAGCCATAGAAATTGGCAACAGCTACCCGACCCACACACTTTTCGCAGCCTGACTTCACTTCTACTGCCGTCGATCAGCAAATCAATCAGACGGCTTCCCCAACGAAGAAAAAGTCCATACGCCTCACGCTGTGGCCACTGGTCGCCGCGACCTTCTTTATGGTCTCGGGCGGAACCTATGGCACGGAAGACATCGTGCACGGTGCCGGCTATGGCAAGGCGATTCTCATCCTGCTGCTGACCCCGCTTCTCTGGAGCCTGCCGACCGCATTCATGATCGGCGAGCTGTCGAGCGCTCTGCCCTTTGAGGGCGGCTACTACGCCTGGGTGCGCCGCGCCATGGGAAATTTCTGGGGATTTCAGGAAGCGTGGCTGTCACTGGTAGCGTCCATTTTCGACATGGCGATTTATCCGACGCTGTTTGTTGCGTACCTCACGCGTATGTTCCCGTGGTTCCAGGAGAACCATCGCGGCGTCGTAGTTGCGCTCGGAGTGGTCATTGTTTGCGCCGCGCTGAACATTGCCGGAGTGAAAGTCGTTTCGACGACTTCGCTGTGGCTGTTCTTCGCGCTGTCGGCGCCGTTTGCGGCTATCTTCATTCTGGCTCCATTCAAGATTGGCGCGCTGGCGCACGCTGTGACCAAGCCGACAACATCGAATGTTGACATTCTGGGCGGGCTCCTGATCTGCATGTGGAACTACATGGGATGGGACAACGCCTCGACCATCGCCGCGGAAGTGGAGCGTCCGCAGAAGACGTATCCGCGAGCGATGCTCTGGGCGGTGGTGATTGTGGCGCTGAGCTACGTGCTGCCGTTCGCGGCGATGTGGATGACCGGGCTCCAGGCTTCGGCTTGGGAGACGGGCGCATGGGCCGATATCGCGCAACTGATGGGCGGGCCGATTCTTCGGATCGCGCTGGTTGCGGGCGGCATGATGAGCGGCTTCGGCATGTTCAATGCGCTGGTCATGAGCTACTCTCGGCTGCCGCTGGCGATGGCGCAGGATGGCATGTTGCCGAAAGTATTTGCCAAGCTCCATCCCAAATCGCGCGCACCGTGGGTGGCGATTATAGCGCTGGCGATTGGATGGGGGCTGGCGTTGAATATCGGTTTCGAGCGACTGGTCACGCTCGACATCATGATTTACGGCGCGAGCCTCACGCTGGAGTTTGTGGCGCTGATCGTGCTGCGTGTTCGCGAACCGGAACTGAAGCGGCCATTCCGCGTGCCGGGCGGGATGTTAGGAGCGATCCTGATCGGAATTCCTCCCACGCTGCTGCTGGGCTTTGCGATCATTCGGGGAGAGCATGAATCCATTCTCGGAATGAGCGCGTTTCTGTTCGGGGTGATCGTGATGGGCGGCGGTGTAGTCGCATACGCCATCAATCGTCTGGCGAAACCGGCGGGATGGGCGCAGCCGGAGCCTAAGCCGGAGCTGGCGGCTTAGGTTCGTGGTTCGGTAAAAAAAAGGACCGGGATTCCCGGTCCTTTTTTTGCAGCAGCTGGAGCCCCGCACACGGAGGCCCTTCAAAAATCGCCGCCGGCGCCTCCGCCTCCCGTTTGTCCTCCACCGAAATGGAAGTCGGGAGTGCTCGGCTGCGGAGCTGGCGGTTGGGGCGATAGCAGGCCGGCTACGGTCGACCCGACGTTCATCCAGTCTTTATCTTTTCCCGATAGGCGCGCAGCGGTAAAGCCGTGGCGAATTCCGCCTGGGCCGTTGGCCAGCCAGCGCCGGATGAAGACTGCGACACCGGTTAGCAATATGCCCAGCAGCATCGGGTCCCAGGTATGCCGCGGCCAGCCGAGATAGGGCTTATTGGCGACCAGAGTCAGGATCGCGACGATCAAACCCGCCTGGATGACGAAGCGATCCATCTTGCGAACGCCGCGTGCGAGCACGATGGGTGGCAAGCACCAAATCAGTACCCACGTGGCCCAATAGAACGGCCTTGCGAATTCAGAATCGGCCCGAGTACCGCCCCACCATCGCACGAGAAGGTCTAACGACGAGAGCTGAAGGTTGGTGGCCAGGTAGAGGCCGAGCCAAAGGAAC
>DATGGT010000020.1:0-2635 GCA_035308395.1 Terriglobales bacterium | reverse complement strand
CCGGTCTTATCAAGCCCGATTTCCTGAGTATTCGGCACACGGCCGACAGCTACAAGAAGATCGCTGCCTTCGATCACGCGCTCGCCGTTTGCGTCTTTCACGTGGACTCGCACCTGCTGGCCGGAAAGTCCTTCGACGCGGACAACTTCCGTTCCGAGCAACACTTCGATTCCTTCGTCGTGAAAAAGCTCCAGCAGCGCGGCGCTTACGTCGGCATCCTCTTGGCTGGCGATCTGAGGGCTTCTTTCGATTAACGTGACTCGCGAACCGAAACGCCGCATGGCTTGCGACAGTTCCAGTCCAACGTAACCGCCGCCGATCACGATGAGGTGCTCTGGCAGACGTTCAAGGTCCAGGAGCTGAATGTGCGTCATCGGCTTTGCGGCAGCCGCTCCCGGCACATCAGGGATAACCGCGCGCGAGCCTAAATTGAGGAATACGCGGTCGCCCGCAATCATGCGCGTGCCTCCGTCGTTAAGAGAAACCTCTACCGTTCGGGGAGCTATGAAACGCGCCGATCCCATGATCAGTTCTGCGCCGCTCGCCTTGTAAAGATTAAGATGCCCCTGAATCTCATCCTCCACCATTTTTCGTTTGCGGCGCTGGACGCCGGCCATGTCGATTTTGAACGAGCCGAGTTCAAGCCCAAATTCAGCCGCGCGACGAGCGAACGATGCCACTTTTGCGCTGTGGACGATGTTCTTGCTGGGCAGGCACGCGATATTCGGGCATGAGCCACCGATGAGCTTGCGTTCAACGACGGCCGTACGATGACCCATCTGGGCCATCGTCCATCCGATGTGCTTCCCAGCTTCGCCGCTTCCGATAATGAGTGCGTCGTAACGCTCAGGTTCAGCCATGAATGCCTCCTTGGGGCGCTCGATTTGTTAGGTTCAGCTCAACGAAGATTGGGGCAGGGTTATTCGGTAAATCGACTTGCTACTTTCGACGCAACTTGAAGCATGCGCCGTCCATCCGCAGAAGAGGGTGCGGGCTCCTCATCCTTTGTAGCAAACACCCGGGCTCAGCTTCAAGCCAATCGCCTGATGTTCAAGGGTGGCCATGGTGAGTGGAGTTTAGTAGACGCGGTCAGCGCGCTTCATTCTTCGCGCAGCGCAACAAGAGGGTCTACGCGAGTTGCGCGCTGTGCCGGAATGTAGCAGGCGAAGAGTGCGACGCCGGCAAGAATGGCTGAAACGGAAACGTATGTCACCGGATCGGCCGGTGCCACGTTGAAGAGCATGGAACGAAAAACTCGTGACACTATCGCTGCTCCGACGAGACCTGAAGCCAGCCCGATCACAACGATCTTCATCCCCTCTCCCAACGCCATGCGCAGAATATCGAGACGCTGGGCGCCGAGGGCCATGCGAATGCCCACTTCGTGCGTGCGCTGGCTGAAGGAATACGCCATAACGCCGTAAATGCCGATAGCGGCGAGCAGCAGCGCGACGGCCGCAAACACACCCAGAAGCTCGAGAGCAAAACGGCGGTCAGCCAGGGACCGAGCGATGATTTCGTCCATCGAGCTAATGCTGTGCACGGGAACGTTGGGATCGACGCTTTCCACCACATGCCGCACGGCTTCGCCGAGGTATTCCACATCGCCGCGGCTTCGCAGAAAAACCACCGCGTTGACGGGCGCGAACTGGCCCAGGGGAACATAAATATGAGGAACGCTAGGCGCGTCGAAGCCGTCCGACTTGATATCGCCTACGACGCCGATAATCTTCACGCCCTGAATGCCTGCTCCAAATCCAAATTTGATTTGTTGTCCTAGTGGATTCTGATCCAGCCAATAACGCCGCGCGAGAGTTTGGTCGATCACGGCAACTGCTTCAGTCTTATTCGTGTCGGAAGCGGTGAAGTTTCGTCCTGCAACCAAGGGAACTTCCATGGTCCGAAAATATTGCGTATCGACTACCGCGATGTCCGCAGTTGGGTTGCGCTCGGAATCTTCAGGGCGCGCTTGAATAGAAAAGGGAGAATAGTTCCTCCCGGAGTTCATGGGCAAAGTATCGTTGCCTGAAATTGTTGATTGTTCAACGCCCGGCAGCACAGAGACGCGGCGATAGACCTCTTGAAGAAAAGCGGCGCGCTTCTCTTCGGGGGCATAGGGATCGGTCGCCGGATCGTTGGCTACTGGAATCCAGATTTGAACCGTAGTCAGATGACTGGGGTTGAATCCGGGACGCACTTGGAGCACGCGCCAGAAACTCCGTAGCAACAACCCCGCACCCGCAAGCAAGACAATCGAGAAGGCTATCTCTGACACCACGAGGACACGCGACAGCCGAGTGTGGCGTCTGCCGGCGCCTGACCCGCGGCCGCCTTCCCTCAGATTCTCAATCTGGTTCGGATTCGTAGTTTGAAGCGCCGGCGCCAAGCCGAAGAGGACGCCGGTGATTACCGAAATCAGGAAAGCGAAAAAGAGAACCTTGCCGCTGACGTCGATTTCGTTGAGCCGGGGAATATCCGCGGGGGCGAGGCTTACGATCGCATTCTTCAGGAAGAGAACTGTGACGATGGCGACGACGCCGGAAATTACAGACAAGAGCGTGCTCTCGGTCAATAGCTGTGCCGCGAGACGTGCGCGACTTGCGCCGAGCGTCAAACGAATGGCAATTTCGCGGCG
>DATGGT010000019.1:0-2318 GCA_035308395.1 Terriglobales bacterium | reverse complement strand
TCGTTGCCTTTTCAGAAACTCTTCGCCCGTTGAAAACGACTCGGCGCGCAGACCAACAGACTCGACGAGATCCTGGACCGCCTGACGCATGCCAGAGTCATCATCAACGATGAAAACCGTGGGAACAGCCGCGGGCTTCATGCATGCGCCTCCGCTCCGGTGGGAAGCGTGAAATGGAAAGTCGCGCCCGCCCCCTGGTTGGCGGTTGCCCAGACTCTTCCTCCGTAAGATTCCACAATCGAGCGGGTGATGGTCAACCCCATACCCGTCCCCTGAGGCTTCGTTGTATGAAAAGGATCAAAAATCAAATCCGCACCCTCCGCCGGCAGCCCTACGCCGGTATCGTTGATGGAAACGGTTAGATGACCTTCGGGGTTCACGTGCGATCTGATCGTCAACTCGCCCCCGATGTCTTTCATGGCCTCGATCGCGTTTAGCATCAGGTTCATGAGGACCTGTTGAAGTTGCACCCGGTCCACCAGTATGTGAGGTGGGTCCACTTCGAACTCGGTACGTATCGTTACGGAATACCTGGCCGCCTCGGTTCTGAGCAGAGCACTCATTTCGCGTACGGTGCCTTTGACATCGACCCATTGGCGTTCAGCCGGTGTGCCCGTTTTGTAGAAGGAGCGCAAACTGTTGATGATATCGGCGGCACGGTTTCCCTCCTGCTCGATCCTGGCGGCTGCCGCGCATGCTCTTTCGACGTCTGGCGGAACATGGCCGAGCCATCGCAAACAGGCGCTGGCGCTTGTGATGGCAGCGGCGATCGGCTGCTTGATCTCGTGTGCCAGCGCTGCGGCTAGTTCTCCCATCATGTTGACGCGGTTGATGTGTGCGATATCAGCCTCCAGCTGGCGCAGCCTTTCGCGTTCCTCTTCGGCACGCTTTAGCTCGGTTATATCCATGGTGACGCCGAAGTACTCTCCGCTTTCTCCAGCAGGATTGCGATGTCCGACGGTGCGCAGAAATCGGATCTGGCCGTCGTCGGCACGACAAATCCGGAACCCTTGAATATCGTAATCAACACCTTCGCGGACCGCATCTTCAATGGCTGACCTCACATCGGCCTTATCATCCGGGTGCAGGGTGTCGAAGTAGCGCTCCAGTGGAATGAGGCCTTCCTTGGGATCGAAACCATGCAGGCGAGCGGTCTCATCAGACCTGTGATGGACCTCCCCTGTCTCCAAATTGGACGCCCAGCTGCCGATGTGGGCCAGGCTTTGCGCTTCCGCCAGGTACGCTTGTTCCCGCCGCAACTCTTGAGTCAATAGCTCTTGCGCTGTGACATCTATTGTGGTGCCGCGGAATCCCTGAAAAACTCCATCTTCAACCACCGGAATGCCAACACAGCGAACGTACCGTATCTCCCCGTCTGGTCGAACGATGCGCTTCGTGACGTCGCAGCCGCAGCGCTGCTCATGCATCGTCTTTATTGCTTCGGCCATGGAGGCTCGGTCCTGGGGATGGATCGCGGCCAGAAACTGCTCAAGGCGCGGAGGCCCTTTCTCCGGAGCAAGGCCGAAAATCTTGTATACCTCGTCCGACCAATAGAGACCCAGATCCTCGGACAAAGAGATGCCCAGATCACTGGACGCCCAACTTCCTATATGAGCGAGGCGCTCGCCTTCGCTTAGGTAGAACTGGCTTCGCCGTAAGGCCTGTTCTGCTAGCTTTCGCTCAGTGATGTCCTGGCACGTACCGAACATTTCGTAGGGTCGCCCCGCTGCGTCTTTCGTCAAAGCGCCGCGACTGTAAACGATACGTATCTCACCGCTGGGACGAATGAGGCGGTGTTCCGTTTCGATGGGTACCTTATCACGAACCGATCGCTCGGCGTTCTCGAACACGTATCCTCGGTCTTCAGGGTGGATCAGCTCGCGTATTGCCTCTAGATCAATGGGATCTTCCTGCTGGTTAATCCCATAGATGCGGCACGTTTCGTTCGAAAAGACCACTCGATTTGTGTCAAGATTCCATATCCAGTAGCCCAGATGGGCGACGCGCTGGGATTCTTCAAGCCTGGCGTTACTCTCTTCCAATTTGCGAGAGAGTGCCTGACGCTCTTCGTCGGCCCGTTTGCGGTCGGTCATGTCAGTAACGACGCCCATGTACTCGAGATTTCCGAAGCTGTCTCGTCCAGCATGCGCAACCGCGTGCAGGTACTTGACGTTGCCGTCGGGCAGGAGAATTCGATGCTCGACATTCAAATCCATGCCGTTCTGCGCGGCACGATCTCTGAGCTGCTGCATCCTCTCCCGGTCGTCGGGGTGAATTCTGTCGAATACGAGATCGAGCGTAGGATTCGTTTCTCGTGC
>DATGGT010000018.1:0-1615 GCA_035308395.1 Terriglobales bacterium | reverse complement strand
CGGAACTACAGAACTGCATCCATTTCGCGCCGCTGCATATTCCGACGGCGCTACGACTTATCACAGCTGCTGAAAAGGCTTATCCGCAGCTTCCCCAATTCGCATGTTTCGATACTGCTTTTCACGCGACGATTCCTGAAGTAGGGTCTCGCTTCGCCCTCCCACGGCCGCTATTCGACGAAGGCATTCACCGCTACGGGTTCCACGGGCTCTCTTATGAATCCATCGTGCGCCAACTGGGGCCCGAACTACCCAGCCGAACCGTAATAGCGCATCTCGGTAACGGCGCGAGCCTCGCAGCGGTGAAGGACGGGCGTTCGGTGGACACAAGCATGGGCCTAACGCCAACAGGCGGAATCCCTATGGCGACTCGTAGCGGCGATCTCGATCCTGGCGTCCTTCTCTATTTGCTGCGCGTGAAGAGAATGAACGCCGATTCGCTCGAGCATATGCTGAATCGCGAATCCGGTCTCATAGGAATCTCGGCAGGCAAGAGCGACATGCGCGATCTGGAATCCGCTGCGGCCAGCGGGGATCAGAAGGCGCAGATGGCAATAGAAGTGTTCTGCACGGGGATTCGCAAAGTGATTGCAGCCTACGCGGCGGTGCTGGGCGGTCTCGAAATGCTCGTCTTCTCTGGCGGTATCGGCGAACATAGCGCCCCTGTTCGCGGCAGCGTTTGTAATGGCCTTAGCTTCCTCGGCGTTTCGATTGACGACGCCAGCAACCAGTCAAATTCGAACGCGATTTCAACTAAAGGAAGCAAGGTTCACGTCCGCGTCGTCCCAAGCCAGGAAGACCTCCAAATTGCCCGCCACTCTCGCGCTTTGTTGCGCAGGATGTAAACGCAGTACGCTACGCGCACGACGATTTCTGCCGCCAGCCGACAGGACAGCGAAAGACCGTTGACCTTTGCCGCCATTTGCTACAGGATTCGCTACCAGCGAGCGATTGCCACACGTGACACCCTTTCGGCCAGAGTCCAATTTAGGCGAACCCTAAACTCGGAGGTCAGCAGCCGTGACACACTTCTCTATCAACCGGTCAGTTCGGCTTTGCACGCGTTCCCTGAATTTGCTGCTGGTTGCGATATGCGCCTTCACGATTGCTGGATGCGGGAAAGGCGGGAAGTCCGCCAACGAGATCCGCGTCGGCGTCGTGATGCCCATCACCGGCCGTGAAGCGAAGCCCGGACAATACCAGCGCGAAGGCATCGAATTGGCTATCAAACAGATCAACGACAGCGGCGGAATCATGGTGAAGGAAAAAGGAAAAAAGCTTCCTGTGAAAGAAGTTTTCTATGACGACGCCTCGGACCAGGCGAAGTCCGCCGGGCTCGTCGAGCGCGCGATGACCACCGACGAGGTCACAGCGGTGATTGGCGGATACTCGACCGCTCTTGGCGAAGCCGAATCGGTGATGCCGGACCGTTATCAGACTCCCTGGATTACGCCGGGAGCGGCTGCAGCGCATATCTTCAGCCGAGGCTACACTTATACATTCGGCACGCTCAGCTCCACCGAGCTTCTTGGCTATACGACCGGAGAATTTCTGGGCAGCCTCATGGACGCAGGCAAGCTCAAGAAGGATCTTGCGGTCGCTCTGGCGCTCGAGA
>DATGGT010000017.1:0-2050 GCA_035308395.1 Terriglobales bacterium | reverse complement strand
TTCCTGGCGGATCACGGGCAACCCGCAAGTTAACGTTCGTCGGTCGGATTTGTATCGATAAACGCGCTTGTCGCCTTTAATTCCTGAGCCGTCGGCAAATCGGAAGTTATCATCGGAAGGACTTGGCAGAGTCCTGATGAGGGCTTCCACTTTAACGGTTCGTGTGGTTCCGGCGATTACGGCTTCGCGGCCTTTTTTTGCAGTTCATCGCGCACCGCCCGCATGCGCGCGGCGTGTTCGGGAGTAATGACGTCCGCCGGGATATCAGCCACCTCGTACACTGGCCGGACCTCGACCTCGGTGCCCCCATCGAACGGAGCGCGCTTAAGCCATTCCACCGCCTCTTCGATGGACTTCACTTGCCAAAGCCAGAAGCCCGCGACGAGTTCCTTCGTCTCTGTGAAGGGACCATCGGTCACCGTGCGCTCCTGCCCCGAAAATCTTACTCGCTTGCCCTTTGCGCTCGGCTGAAGGCCGTCCATAGCGAGCACTACGCCGGCCTTTACCAGTTGTTCGTTGAACTTGCCCATGGCGGCAAACATTTCTCTGGTCTGCTCGGTTGACTGGATTCCGGCTTCCGAATTCTTGTCTGCTTTGATTATCACCATCACTCGCATCGTTTTGCCCCCTAAGTTGTTTAGATTCAACAGCGACAGTTCCGGTTGCTGGTTCTCGGCTGAGTTTGTTTCCATCTATGCGTCGAATGAGGAGCAGCGAAATCGACATGCCCTCTCCTTTTTTTGTTTTTCTCCTCCCGCCACGAACGGATCCCACCAACACTTGGGAAGCCTCGAAACCGGAAATGTTCTTCCAAATACTGCAAATGGACGGTTAAGGCGTCAATCAGGAGATCGTCGACGCCGTCAAAATCCAGGAGTAGAATCGCTCCGCATCACGCGAACAGAATCTTCGGATAGTGTCGAAACGTTCGTCGGCCTAGATGAATCGCTTCGCGGAGTTGAGACGCAGGAGGGAAATCGATGGCTACCGGCGGAAGTGGAGCGGCTATGGGGGCGGAGGCCGATGTACGTGACCAGATCATTGCGTTCAAGCGCAGCCTCGCGCCGCGTCGCGAGGCCCTGAAACACGCCTTCGAAGAGGCGAGGGACTACATCAAGCGAGCTGTGGACAGCGTGCTCAGAGAGACCGCCGCAGGGCGTGCCGTGGTGCCCGAACTCAATTACGCCGACATAAGTAACAACGCGGTGTCGGAAGCAGTCCGTCAGTCGATCCGAAAAACGGGCTGCGCGGTTGTTCGTGGAGTGTTTCCCGCTAATGTCGCGCGGGACTGGTTCGCGGAAGTCGGCGAGTACCTCGAAGCGAACCACTACGAGGAACTGGAAGTCGAGAAACGGAGTCTCGACAAGTACTTTTCGGCTCTCAAAGCCGGAAAGCCGCAAGTCTTCAACGTCTACTGGTCCAGGCCGCAGGTCATGGCGCGTCAGGACGCGAAGCTTGCCGAGACGCGTGCCTTTCTCGATCGCCTGTGGAAACACGAAGGCGTCTTCAACCCCGACCGGCAGTGCACCTACGCCGACCGTGTGCGACGGCGGCAGCCCGGGGACAAGACGCTTGGACTTTCCCCACACATGGATGCGGGCACTATCGAGCGCTGGATCGACCCCGGCTACCAGCAGGTGTACGAGAACATCTTCAACGGAGACTGGCGCGGTTACGACCCGTTTGACGCCATGCATCGGTTGAAAACCCGCGAGATTCCGTCGCCGGCGGTGTGCAGTATGTTTCGCACCTATCAGGGCTGGACGGCACTGACACGCCAAGGACCAAAGGACGGCACTCTGCGCCTGATTCCGATCGCGGAGGGCATAGCCTACGTGCTCCTTCGCGCGCTTCAGGATGACGTGGGCGAGGCCGATCTTTGCGGCGCGGCCCCAGGCCGTGCGCTCGGGGTCAGCCCCGAGTGGCACCCCGATCTCATCGCGGGCCTGGTCTCGATACCGGAGGTCATGCCGGGCGACGCGGTGTTCTGGCACACCGACATCTGCCATGCCGTCGGCGACGAGCACGCAGGTAGCGAGTACGCCAGTGT
>DATGGT010000016.1:0-44302 GCA_035308395.1 Terriglobales bacterium | reverse complement strand
CCCCCCCCAACTTTTTGCGTAACTTGTTCATTTCACAACTAGTTACTCACACGACCCAGAAACTAAAGGAGTTAAGGGACGGACCATCGAGTTTGGCGGGTTTTTGAGGGGCTTTTTTGACCGCCGATGTTTGCAATTTCTCATTGTCAAAGAAGGTTGTTGCGATGTCCGCCTCGGAGGCGGGCACAATTCATTTGGAGTGTCGCACTGCTTGTAGTGGTGTGTCTGTGACGGCGGTACGGGCGGATGGTGATGAAAAGCAGTTCTCAGTTCCCAGTTCCCAGTTCTCAGTTGGAGCCAAGGGGCAAGAGCCGTGGAATCGCGTGTTTCGAAAACCGCGAAGCGTGGGGGCACCCGGCAACTCGCCCGACGTCTGGAGATGAATTACCATCCCGTCGATGCAATTTCAGGATTTCACAAAGACTTACCAAGCAAAGAGCGACGAGGAACTCCTCGAGTTGGCCCTTGTCTCGGGAGAGCTCGCTGCTGAGGCGCGCCTCGCCCTCGAAGGCGAAATGTCCAGACGTGCAATATGCATCGCAGACAATTCTGGCGTCCTCGAACGCGATGGAGACCGGCACGATGTGCGCCGCTCAATTCCTAGCGAAAGACTGCAAACGGCGATGAGCAAAATGAGGGTGTCGGTGATTTTGTAGCCGAGGTGCTTCGAACTTATCACGGTCATTTCTGGCTGTTTTTTAGAATTTCCGCTCCGTCCGTGATCATCTCTACGATTGCACTCATCTCAGCTCGTCACGAGGTGCGAGAAATTTTCCGCCACCTGCCGCGAGGGATTGAATTGCTCGGGCACAAAACTGAGCTCTTAAAGATCGGGCTTATCAATTATTCAGCATGGCTTCTCACTTGGATAGCCTTCTCTTTTGCGTTCGGTGCTACTTGCATCGCAGTGGAAGAAAGCGTCGCCGGGTTCACTGCGACAGCGTGGCGATCTTTCCTCAACATTCGTGAACGGTTGGGTCCCTTTCTGCGTGTATCTTTGCTGCTCTTGGTTCTCGTGGTTTTGGCGGCAGGCGCTTCCGTCCTCTTGGGAACAGGTGTGTTCTGGGCACTGCGTCAATGTCGAGTGCACACTACCAGCCTTCTGATTTGGGTAGTTTCGTATGGATTTGCGGGCCTATCGATTCTCGTCGTGTCGCGGTTTTCCCTGGCTGTACCAGCGGTTATTCTGGACGATTGCACGGTTGGCCAAGCGATGCTTCGTAGCGACAAGCTGACCCAAGGAAAATGGTTGACGCTTGCCGCGTTATTGGCAAAGTCTCTAATCGGCGGCTATGTCGCAGGCATGAGTCCATACCGGCTAGCATCGTTTATTCATGCGACGGCACCGCTTCCTTCGGGGTTCTCATGGATTCTGACCGTTGTGTCGATGATCGCCGTTAACGCGGCCGAACCTACGATGTTTGTAGGCTTCGCTCTGCTCTATTTAAAGATGTCGGCTCTAGATCCCGCTCCGAGCGGAGTGCTCACCAAGTGTCAATTGACATAAACTCGCCCTACGTCAATCATCCGGAATTGGAGCGAAGGGCAACGATCCCATGGAACGAAGCGCCAAACCGCGCACTGTGCGATGGGGTTGGGTCGCCATCGCGATGGATCGGAGATCACAGACGGCCTCCCGCCACTTCCGATGTGAGCGCTGCTCAGGGGCTGAAGCCCTTGAGCTCTTGCTTGCTAGCGCGGCCCTGAAGGGCCGCTCTTCCACTTTCAGGAGTGGCCGTCGGAGATCATGGCGCGTCTGGTGGAAACGTTCGCCGACAGCAGCCGCACGCAGCACCCACTCATTCGCAACGCAGGCGAATGAGTGGGGGACCCTCCGCATCTACCCGGGCCACTCGCCCGCCTGAGAACTTTTACATTGATCAGATCGTCATTTTTGCGATGGCACAAACGTTGGCACAAACTATGAGCTGCCCCGTGCGACGAAAGCGCGTTGTGTGTGGACCACTCGCCTTTGAGATCTGAATGCTTGCACAAACTTTCGCCAGTCTGCATAATTCATGGCCTGGTTCTGCCGGGACGCTGAACTAACAATCCATCAACAACGGGGGTTTTGTTATGTTGCAATATCAAGTTGGCCGCTCTGCTTCGGCAGAGTGTGCCTGGGGGATTTTCTCGGCTTTCTTGGCGGCATTTGTATTTCTTGCCAGTGTGTCTCAGCCGGCGCGATGCCAAACTTACAATGTCATTTATAACTTCACGGGCATCGGCACGGATGGCGCCACTCCCTACGGGGGACCGATCCTCGATCCTGACGGCTCTGGAAAACTTTATGGGACCACGTATTTGGGCGGGAACTTCGGTTCCGGAAGCGTCTACGAGCTTTCACCCGCCGGTGGATCCTGGCAATATCGCTCATTGCACAGTTTTTTCGGCCAAGCGGATGGGGCAGGCCCCGCTTTCGGAAGTTTGGCGATGCATGACGGTGCGTTATTTGGTTCCACGGAGGGTGGTGGATATTTCGGTACAGCCTTTGAAGTGGGGCCCTGCAAATACACTTGCCCAGAGATGGTCGTCCATGGTTTTGGCCTCGGAACAGACGGCCAGGAACCGATCGGCGGAGTGGTTTTTGACCAGGCAGGAAATCTGTTTGGAACCACTCTTCTGGGTGGCGTCTATGGCAATGGCACGGTCTATAAAATCAATCCTTCCGGGCGAGAGAAGGTGATCTACAGCTTTACGGGGGGCATCGACGCCGTGAATCCAGCGGCAGCGGTGACTGCCGATGATCACGGCAATCTTTACGGCACCACTTCTTTTGGTGGCGCCAACGGCGTCGGAGCTATATACAAGCTGGCGCACACCCAATCTGGTTGGGTAGAGACGGTTCTGTATAGCTTTCAGGGCTTGAATGACGGTGCAAATCCGGTGGGCGGTTTAATTCTGGATAAGGACGGCAACCTATACGGCGGTACGTTTGATGGCGGGATCAATGGCGGCGGCACGGTGTATGAATTGTCCCCTTCGAAAGAAGACTGGAACTTTACCGTGCTTTATAGCTTCACCGGTGGTTATGGTGGTCTGTACAACAAACTCACCTTCGATAAGAAGGGGAACCTTTATGGCATTCTGAATGGCGAAAGCGCCTATGGCCTCGGATCGGTATTCAAGCTGACGCCAGGCCCTGGCGGCTGGAGTTATACCGACCTCCACGACTTTGCCGGCGGCAACGACGGCGGCCAACCTTATTGCCAACTCGCCGTCGATGACAAAGGGAATGTCTTTGGCACCGCCATCATCGGCGGGAGCGATGGCCAGGGCCTAGTGTTTGAGATCACGCCATAATCGTGGCAAACGGCGTGAGATTCGGCCTGCACAACGAAAGGCGCGTTGTGTGGGCCACTCGCGCATTGCCGTCCTGACGACTAGTAGCGCAACGCTTCGGCTCCAGAAGAAAGTCGTTTCACAACGTCCGCAAACTCACCGAAATCGGTGACAACCGCTGTCGTTTTTTTGAGATCAAAAAAGAGAATCCGCCACTATAATTGCGCCTCGTGATTTGGCCGGAGTTTAAGCGACTTGGCGAAACGCGGCTACGGGCGCGGGATTTGAGCCTTGATCGGACTCCGCTAAGGAGACCATGGTGCTGTTCGGGAAATGCAGTCAGAGTCGGGTGTTTTTGGGTCTTACCTTCATTGCCGGTACGCTGCTGGCGTCGGCGGCGCTCCGGGCGCAAACAGAAACTGAGTCGCCGAAGGTCGTTGAGCAGAAGATCGTTGGAGCGAAGATCACTGAGTCGAAGATCACTGAGTTGTCCTCCGATCTCGGGTCTGCCCAACCGTTGAAACAATCCACCATCACCGTGCATTTGAAGATGCACAACGAAGAGTCCTTCGACAAGACTCTGGACGCCTTGTATACGCCGGGATCCTCCAGCTATCACCAGTGGATGACGCAGGACGATCTGGCAAAGTATGCGCCAACTCCGGATGAGATCGAAGCCGTGAAGACCGAATTGACAGCGCACGGTTTGTCGATTGTCTCGGTTAGTTCCGACAAACTCTCCATACGGACGCGAGGGAGCATAGCCAGCATGGAGAGTGCGTTTCAGACGCAGATCCACGAGTTCAAACGGGATGGGACGATTTTCCACGCCAACATCACGCCGGCAAAATTAGCCGGAAGCGCCGGCGATCTGGTAGAGAGCGTATCGGGCCTGAGCAACTTCCCATTGAAGTCCATGGCGAAGCGCCCAATCGACCCCGCAACCGGCAAAAGCATTCCGACAATCCCGCTAGCAGACGCGGGTCCGGATGCTTTGAGCAACCACTATACGAATAAGTGTTTCCCAGGGCCTGAATCGCTGACCTTGCCGATGTTGAATGGAGATCCGCTGCCGGTTGGGCAATTCAATGGAAACGTTTATACAAGCAACCCGGCTTTTGGCCATGGTCATGTCTGCGGGTGGACCCCGGCACAAGTGCGAGCACATTATGGTTTGACTACCGCATATAAAAATGGGATCGACGGCAGCGGGCAGACGATTGTCATTGTCGACGGGCCCAGCGATCCTACTGTACAGAATGACCTCGTGCAGTATTCCAGGATGACGGGACTTCCCGCGATCACGCCGTCAAACTTTCAAATCGTTTATCCCGACGGCGTGCCAAGCCAGTGGTATTTGCAGAATGTGGCGGATTGGGACGACGAAACCGATCTCGACATCGAGTGGGCGCACGCGATTGCTCCGGGCGCGAATATCGTTTTGCTCATCGCTCCGACGCAGGACTGGTCGGAGTTTGAGTATGCCATCCAATATGCGCAGGAACATAAACTCGGAAACGTTATCTCAAACAGTTATGGCTACCCCGAGGTGGGCTGGGGCGAGGTTACGCTCAAGGGCTTTAATCAAGTACTGAAGAAAGCCGCGGCACAGGGGATTGCGGTGAACTTCGCCAGCGGCGATTATGGCGATGAGGGGACGGGCACTCCGGACGGAGGCGGGGCCATGTTTCCGGCGACCTCACAATATGTGACCGCAATTGGAGGGACCTCGATTGGTCTTCCAAACGGGACAAGCCATGGCGCGGAGGTGGGCTGGGGTACTAACGCCGCCGAGATCTCGAATGGTTATGGCATTCTCGATCCGCCATTTTTTGATGGCTTTCAATCGGGCTCAGGCGGCGGTGAAAGTGTATATATCTTGAAACCGGCGTGGGAGAAGTCCTTACCCGGATCGTACCGGCAGGTCCCGGATATTTCCGCGCTCGCCGACCCGTACACGGGAGGGATCGTCAATTTAAGCGGGCAAGTGGGCGTTATCGGCGGTACAAGTCTGGCTTGTCCGATCTTTTCTGCAATCTGGGCGCTGGCCGATCAGGAGGCGGGTAAGCCGCTGGGTCAGGCAGCTCCGCTGATCGCAACGCTCCCCTCCGCTGCCGTGAACGACATTGTTCTCTTCGGCAGTTCCAACAATGTCATAGGCAGCATTACCGATTCCAGTGGAACGACCTTCTATACCTCCGATACGCTACTGACTCCTCTCGATATGACGACCACTTACTACAGTGCGTTGTGGTTCTTTGAAGAGATACCGGGCTATGTCGTTCTGAGCTTTGGCACGGATACATCGCTTTCCGTGACAACAGGCTGGGACAACGTAACCGGCTGGGGCGTTCCCAATGGCTGGACATTTATCACGGCGGCTGCCGGAAAATAACCTTGTCTTTTTCCTGGCAACCACAAAATTTGGAGCGGCAGATGCAAGAGCGTCTGCCGCCCATTATGCGGCCAGTGTGTGGCTAGTGAAAAAGATTTAACGTGTTTGTTGCGTCGTCCACGTAGTAGACGCTCGGCCCGACTGTAACCAATCCAAATAATGCTCCAGCTCCGGGCGGGTCGCCGCTGCTATCGAGTAGCGTCTTCGAAACCTGGAATCCATCGGGAGTGGTCTGGACCATATAACCATCATCTCCGTTAGCGGTCAGGATGTCGCCATTGGGTGCGACGGTAAGTCCCAGCGGATCGTTCAGGCTGCCGCCCCTGGTGATCGTTTTGCCGGTTCTAGCCGTCGTTTGACGAGTGATGGGATAAGGTATCGCCGCAATACGATTATTCAAGCTGTCGGCTACATAGAGGGAGAAGCCGTCCCGGCTCAGCTCCACTCCTGTCGGGCCGATCACCAACGCTGCAGGATCCGTGCGCTCGGCGAATCCAGAGCCGATCACTGTCATGGCTTCTACAAAGGGGGCCGACGACTTCGAGAGGGTGAGATCGACTCGTACTACGGTACCTTGATTCACCACGCTGCCTCCGGCCGCGACGGTACCATTCAGCACATTGGTGACGAATAGAGCCGCGCTGCCTCCACCGTCCACTGCCGAATGATCAAGAACGGCCATGTCCCAAGGCCCGTTGATCAGTGTGCCGTAGATTGTTTCCCAAACATTTCCCATCGAATCCAAGACTATTAGGCACCCAGCCTGAGCCGTTGCCGACGTGCCGTCAGTGGTGGGCAAACTCCCGACAATCACCCAGCCCGCGCGCAAGGCAATCAGCGCCGTCGTCAGACCTACGCCGCCTGTGCAAGTTCCCGGAAGATGGGAAGCGTCAATCTGTGCGAACTGGCTGACCGTCCCGGTCGGCGATATTTGCATTATCGTTGTTCCAGTTCCTTGCTCGTTGGACGCGGCATTGAAGTTGCTGATCAAGAAGTTTCCCTCTACAAGGTTTCCAGTCGTGTTCGGAACGACGAAGATGCCGTATGGGTTGATATCTCCGTTCGCAGGGACGGTAGAAGCAACGACTGTGATTGTGTGGGTCACACCATTCGTCGGCATTTCAGCTGCGGCGACGCTTGCTACCAGGCACAGCAGAGCCAATGCAGTGCCCACCGTGCCGAGGGAGGCCGGCATTCGGAGACCAGGTTGAGAGCGCATTTTTCCTCCTAGGACAATCTGATTTGACGGCAAGCGGTGCTCGCCGCCAGGGATCTTCGAGCGGAAGCTATGGCTGGGCCGAGTCGAGCAAACCGTTCGCAATCGAGAAAAAAGTTATGCGCCGACGGCAAGCAAGATGTCACAAAATTGTCAAGTGATTGTCTACTTTTGGGCAGCGGCGAGTGGCGGCGACAGCTAAATCACTAGCGTTTGATTTACGATTCGTCCTGTTCGCGGTAAGTTTTGAAAACGCGTCCTGGCGTTACAATCTCGTGACTCATCGTCATCACTCATCGTGATTGGTTCAGCGAGCAACTGCAATTGGCTGGCGGCGTTCTTGGTGATCGCCTGCTTACGACGGAGCTTTTCACGAGGCAGAACAACCAGCCTCGTGCTTGGCTTCCGCATAGAAACGTTGGGGAAGCAGAGCTCCGTGATATTTCATGTAAACCGCCGGGAGGTTAATCCCGTTGTTGGGCGACCGGGTCCATGTGTAGCCCATCCATCGGGTGTCAAAAACCAATTCGCCTTGCGGGAGTGGCGTTTGGCCTGCGCAGGGGAGGAACACATCCTCAAACGTCTCCGTACCCTTTTCATCGGTAAGCTTGCATCGATCAACGTTCTCGTGCTCGTCGAACCAACAGTCCACCCAATAACCTGTCTTGTGCAACGTAAACGGAACGTTATTTGGTAACAGGTAAAGCGCGTTGGACGAGACAGTGCGCGGTCGACGAGGGTTATGTCCTCCCCACCAGAGCACGCCCACAGCGAGGATGATCACCGTTCCCAGTACCGCGCGGGTGAACTTCTTAGGAGTGAAGCGAAGCACCAGCGCGACAATCAAGCCGAGCGCAATGGCCCCGAGCACGAAGCCTCTTGCGATGGGCATACTCACGAAACCCATCACAAGAAAGCAGACAGCCACAAGTAGACCAGCAATCTCCGAATCTACTTGCATAATGCGGAATGGGCCGGGATGCCAGCTGGCGCCGCGATCCTTCATGGCCTTGATTGTCCCACTGTTGCAGCTCAAAAGCACAGACTTTTGTCCTGCCCCAACGTCATCACTCATCGGTCATGGCTTATCGTCATTCATTCAGCGAGCAACTGCAATCGGCTGGCGGCACATGGGCTTTGAGGAAGTCGGCTACCCGCTTGTAGGCGTCGATCTGGTTTTCTACTTTCGAGAAGCCGTGCCCTTCGTTTTCGTAGACTTTGTATTCGGCGATTCCACCCCGTTTTTTCACGGCGTCGACTACCTGCTGCGCTTCTTCTTTGGGGCAGCGCGGATCGTTGCCTCCGGCGAGCAGATAGAGAGGCGCTTTGATTTTGTCCACGAAGTTGATGGGGGAACGATCTTCGTAGAGCGCTTTGTTCTTCACCAGATCGCCCATGGTGGCCAGATCGCTCTGTTGCAGCACGGGGTCTTCGTGCGCGATCTCGGTGAACCAGTTCACGAAGGGGACGATCGGAACGCCCGCGGCCCAGACTTCTGGAGCTTTCGTGACTCCCATCATCGTCATGTAGCCACCGTAGCTGCCGCCCATCAGAATGAGTTTCTTGGGATCGACGTAGCCGGTTTGTTTGATCCAGTCGGCGGCTGAGAGTACGTCCTGCAAATCGCCTCCGCCCATGTCGAAGAGATTGGCTTGCTGAAATTCTTTTCCGTAGCCGGTCGAGCCGCGATAGTTGGGGGCGATGACAATGTATCCCTGATTGGCCATGTACTGGATGAAGCGGCTGAAAAGATTGACGGTCTGCGCAGTTGGTCCGCCGTGGACGTAGACGATGGCGGGATGCTCGGGATTGCGTGGCAAGTTGTAGGGCATGTATACGAAAGCGGAGATCGTCCACTTGCCGTCTTTGCTTGGATAGTGAACGAGCTGGGGCTCGACCATGTCTTCGGAGCGGACGCCGCCGACCAGAGAATGCGTGAGCTGGTCTGATTTGGATGCGGCGAGATCGTAGACCCACAAGTCGGCGGGAGTGGTCGGGCCGTTGTGGTTGTAGAGCATGCGTGCGCCGTCGTGAGTGAACGCCGAAGTGCGGCCGGAGGGATAGTTGACTCCCTTGGGCAAGGGAAGGGCGCGCGAGCTTCCGGTGGCGATGTCGAAAAGATAGATATCCGTATTGCCGTCGACGTTGGCAGTGTAGGTGAGGAATTTTCCGTCGGGAGAAAACTCTTCGCCGGAAATTTCCCATTTGTCCTGGGTGATCCAGCGAATTTTTTTGCCGGCGATGTCGAGCAGGCCGACGTTGTCGTATCCGTTGCCGGCGTTGGAGGTGACGAGAACGCTCTTGCCATCCGGAGAAACGTCGTTGGCCGCGTAGGTGGACTCGCCCTGGTGGGGCGTCAGCAGAGTGCTTTTGGCGCTCTCGACATCGACCATAAATACATTGGAGTCAGTGCCTTTGGACTGTTCCTGCGTGTAAACGATGAATTGTCCATTCTGTGACCAGATGGGATTTACGTTCATGCGGTCGTTGGCGGTTCCGCTGGTCAGGTGCTTCACGCTGCGCAGGACGGTGTCGTAGACGTCGATCTCAAATACCGACGAGGTTTTGGGCTTTACGATGTAAGCGAGATAGCGTCCGTCGGGAGACCAAGCGGGACTTTCTTCAGCGATCTCGCGGGTGTTGGTGAGGTTGACGACTTCGCCGGATTTGGGCGAGACGAGGAAGATGTCCCACTGTTCGTCGCCGTCGTAGTCGGACATGTAGGCGATCCACTTGGCATTTGGGGACCAGGTTGGGCTGGTCTGGCGTTCGTTGCTGACGGTGAGTTGTGTGGGCCATCCTCCGGCGGAGGGGACGAGCCAGAGGTTGTTGCGTCCGCTGAGATTGCTGATGAAGGCGACGGTAGAGCCGTCGGGTGACCAAGTCGAGCCTCCGACCTGACGCGTCATATACAACTTCTCGATGGAGAGAGTCTTTTCGACGCGCGCGTCAGGCTTGGACGCGATCTGCTTGGGATCGGTGATGGCTTCGGGAGCGGGCAGAGTTTGGGAGGTGGCCGGGACGGTCGTCATTATTGTCATCATTATTGCTGTCGGAATGGCTACGAGTACGACCATAACAAAGGGGGACAGAGTGCGCATGGATCCTCGAAGCCTCGAAGTTAGAGATGGATTGGAATCAAAGGACAGGCCGGTCGTTGCTAGGTCGATCAGGGCTAGCCGATCAGTGCTGGCCGGTGTCGAATCCGGCGGTGATGGCTTCCCAGAAAGTTTGATCGTCATAACCGAGGGCGAATACGGAGACGCCCATCAGATTGTAGGTTTCGGTCAACGCGCTCTTCAGGGGAATGCTTTGGGCGTCTTCATACCAGACGACGTGGTTGGAGCCGTTGGCGGAAGTGTAGGTGAAATAGGGCGAAGAAGAAGTCACGTCCCATTGTGGGACGGCACCTGATTTTGTGATGAGGGCGGGGATCTGTCTCCAATAGACCTGGACGCCGGTGTTTTTGGTGAGGTTCCAGTCGTAGCCATAGGCGGGGATGCCGAGACTGATCTTGGCGGATGGGACAACGGAAACGGCGAACTGTACGCAAGGTAGAACCCAATCGAGACCGGCGACGGGCCCGGGAGGTCCCCAGGGTCCGTTTTCGTCGTAGGTCATCAGCTGGAGGATGTCGACATTCGGAGCGAGCGCTTTGAAGTCGAAGGCGCCAGCCCACGAATCGTTGGGGTCATCCTGCAACTCGGCGGGAACGGAGACGACGGTGAGGTATCCGGCGGCACGCATGGCTTTGGCGAGTTCGCGAATAAAGGCGGTGTATTCGGCGCGGTCGCGGTGGGGAACGGCTTCGAAATCGATGTTCACGCCGGTGTAGCCGTAGGTGGCGAGCACGGCAAGCATGTTTTGGATGGCTTTGGCGCGAATCGCGGGATGCTCGAGGATGTGCTGGGCGATGAGTGGGACGAAGCCCTGATTGCCGAAGTTCGAGATGGTGGCGTAGGTCTGCATGCCATGGGATTGCGCGAAGGCGAGCGCGGATGCAGGCGCCGCCCCGGAGACGTTGCCGTTGCGATCAATCGCCCAGGTGTCGGTGGGAATCTGGTTGAGGTAGGAAGCGAAAGCGTGCAGGGAATGGGTGGATCCCGAGTACTCGTAATAGGCCATGACGGCTTTTGGTTGTGCTTGCGCGTGAGCATAGCCGGTGAATGCGAGCAGCGGGGCGACTAGCGAAATCAAGAATCGGCTGCGAATAGACATGGGAACCCCCAGCGGAAGAACGACGCGATGGCACAACATAACCAAACAAACCGCCCGCCGAATTTTACCGCAAGTCGGAAGCGACTGGCTGCAGTTCAGACCTTAAGGCGAAATCGAGCTTCCAACTCACGCTGACCCAAGGCTGTGATTGCCAACGCGCGGCTGTCGAGATCCTGGACGAACCATCTCTTCTTCAGAGTGACCTTCAGCAAAGCAGCGGCCAATGCTCCTCCGATGTGAGGACGGCGTTCGCTCCAGTCAAGACACGCGAAGGCGAAGCGGCGGCGCAAGGATCGAGTCGCGTCGATGTCGATGCCGAGAGACGCAAGCGCCTTGGTTCCGCCCGGAGTGAGGTCGTAAGTTTCGGAGCTACTGGTCTCCGGTGTGGTCGTAGGCGAGAGCCAGTGCAGCGCTTTGAACCGGTCGTGGAGGGCGACTCCTATCGTCCCGGCGATGTGGTCGTAGCAGGTTCTGGCAGCGCGCAGGCGGCTCGGAGTGTTTGGGACAAAGGCGTCGCGCGGTGCGCCGGCGAGAACGCTCAGGGCTTCGAGGGCATTGCCGACGGCGGAGCCTTCGAGACTGTAATAACGATGCTTGCCCTGGGCCGAGACTTTGACGAGGCGCTGCTGATTCAGTCGATGGAGGTGGACACTGGCGGTCGATGGAGTTACCGCGGCAACCACGGCCAGTTCGGTGCTGGTACGGGCACGGCCGTCGATGAGGCAGTAGAGCATGCGTGCGCGCGCCGGTTCGCCGATGGCGGCGGCGATTCTGGAGACGGCCACGTCGTCGTGATTCTCTACATCCATACTTTGATGGTAAACGAAGTGTTGATGTCGGGCAACTGGCACACTGATTCGCGTGGACTCCAAGAAGGCGACGCCGGCGCAGATCAATCGGCGCGAAGCGATAAGCATGATCGCAGCGGGCGCGAGTTTTGCGGCTGGGTTTCGAGAACCGCCAGGGTCGCATGACAACTCTTTGAGCGTGGGGATTTCGAGGACAACACTTTCGGGGGCAATTTCGAGGACAAAGATGACAATCACCTGTTTCATCCGCTACCAGATCGATCCGTTCCAGCGGGACGCGTTTCAGACATACGCCGAAAATTGGGGACGCATCATTCCTCGGTGCGGCGGACATCTCATCGGATATTTTCTTCCTCATGAAGGCACCAACGACGTGGCGTGGGGACTGATCGCATTTGATAGTCTCGCGTCGTACGAGGCTTACCGGACACGGCTGAAGGGCGATGCGGAGGCTCGTGCTAATTTTGCAATGGCACAAAGCAAGCGGCTGATTCTTCGCGAGGAAAGAAATTTCGTGGAGACGGTCGACGGGACGCTGAACTTGCCTTCTACATTCACAGGATCGAAGTGACAATTAATGAGGACAGCCGTCGAACGCGACAGGTGATCTAAATGCGGACGCAGAGTCAAAAGGGTCTGGCTTTTCGCGCGCTCCACGCACGCAGTCATGCGTTCATCATTCCGAATCCGTGGGACGTGGGAACGGCGCGGATGTTGGCGCAGCTTGGATTCGAGGCTCTGGCCTCGACCAGTGCAGGACATGCTTTTTCGGTGGGACGGCGTGACAACACCCTTGACCGCGGCGAGACGATGTCGCATTTGGCGGCAATCGGTTCCGCCGTCGATCTGCCGGTCAGCGCCGACCTTGGGAACGGTTTCGGAGATGCGCCGGACGTTGTCGCGAAGACGATCAAGCTTGCGGCGGAAACAGGAATTGTAGGCGGATCGATTGAGGACTCCACTGGAAATCCCGAGAACCCAATCTACGAAATGAGCCTTGCCGTCGAACGAGTTCGCGCTGCTGCGGAAGCGGCGAGCAGGCTTCCTTTCGTTTTCACCTTGACGGCAAGGGCGGAAAATTACCTGCACGGCAAACCTGACCTTGGCGACACGATCGCTCGTCTGCAAGCTTTTCAGCAGGCGGGAGCGGATGTTCTTTACGCGCCCGGACTGATCAGCAAAGAAGACATCTCCGCGGTGGTACGCGCACTCGACCGTCCGGTGAATGTGCTGGCTGGGTTACCCGGCCTGCGGTTGAGTCTGGACGAACTCACAGCGATCGGAGTGAAGCGTGTCAGTGTCGGCAGCGGCCTAACGCGCGCTGCCATTGGAGCGGTTCTGCGTGCTGGCCGCGAGATGCAAGAGCACGGCACATTCACCTTTTCGGAGCAGGCGGTACCGTCGATCAACGCCGTGCTCAAGGGTTAGCAGGACGACGTCTCTATTCGACTGTGACCTGGTAGTTGCGACTTTCCCACCGCGCCGTGTTTTTCCAGAAGAAGGTGAAGACGATCTGGCGTCCGGCTGGAAGGGTCTCGGTTGGAAGATCGAGGTATTGGAGACCCCACTTGCTATCTTTGGAGTCGCTGTCGTGCGCTGTCTGCCAGTTGTTCAAACTCCAGTGGACCATGGCATGGTCCATCAGCAGCAGACGTAACGTCTTGCCGCAGGGCATGGTGCGGACTTTGTTGTTGAAACGCCAGTTGAAGAATTTCGCCGACACTTTGTTTTTCAGATAGCGGTCGATGGTTTGTGGGGGCTGATCGAAAATCCTGCCGTCGAGGATCGACCGGCGCAGCTTGATGTATTCGGCGTGGGCCCAAACCAGCGGACACGCCGATCCGGTTCCTTTGCCGGCGAAGAGTTCGCGCTCGGGAATATCGGCCTTGTCCCAGACTTGCTCGGGAATCAGGCGACTGGTTCCCGTTGAGTTCTCCAAGACGCTGAGCAGTGCTTCGGCGTTGGCCGGGCGCCCGGCGGCGAGTTCGTAGTGGGCGCGTTCACCCGCCAGAAGCGGCCAGGGACGGCCTACTCCGGTGCCGTCGAAAGGAGAGCCGTCATCATGTTCTCCGTAACCATCTCCGTTGTAGCGATACCAGCCTGGACCATTGGGTAGATTGATGCGCAACTCGTGGTCGATCACTTTGACAGTGTTCACGATCCGCGGATCGTCCGGGGCTCGAAGACCGAAGCGCACCAGCGCGAGCGCGTCGGGACTGACGACTTCGACCGGACGCGCGCCGGAACCGAACGGGCGATTCTTGATGGGAACAAAACCTTGCAGAGGAGAGGCGGCTCCGTCGCCGTCTTCGGGTGTGATGCGGACGTAGTAGCCTTCGACGCCCACGCGCCGAGCAAGATCGCTATTGACGGCGTAGGTCCAGCGTTCGATGTTGTCGTTCCACGTGTCAGCCATGTCGCGGAGGAATTCGGACGCGTCAGAACGGCCGATGGAATCGGCCAAATCAGCGACGACGAGTAAGGCTGAGATTTCGGCGGCGAGCGTGAACGGAGAATAGCCTCCATCTTCTTCCCAGCGATCCTGCTGGGTGACGGGGCCGCAGGCCACAATAAACTCAGCTGCCTTGCGCACCATGGGCCACCAGCGACTGGGATCGCCGAAATGACGTGGCGCTTCGCGACGCAGCACATCGACCAGCAATATTGGGAAGGCGGTTTCGTCCATCTGAGAGCCGCTCCAATAAGGCCGCCCGTCTAACCACATGTTTTGTGCCCAGTGTCCATCGGCTTCTTGCGTGACCTCGAGGTAATGCAACACTCGGAGAGCGTCTTGGTGAGCGCCGGCGGCGAGCAAGCCGCAGGCATTTTCGACCAGGTCGCGTGGCCACACGAGGTGGTAGCCGCCGAGGTCTTCGTCGCCCTTGTTGAATCCCCAGGGGATGGAGAGGCTGGCGATGATGCCACCGAGAAAGTCCTTGGACTCGTGGCAACGCAGGACGGCCATGCTGACGCGGTAGAGATCTTTTTCGCGGCGCTTTTCGTCGATCTTCTGGAGGGATTTCTGCCAGTGCTGCCACTGAAATACGTAATCTTTGCGCGTGATTTCGTAATCGGTGAGCAGGGAAGAGAGGGCGTGCTGCCCCGCCTCTGACCAGATTTCGCCGAAGCCTAGAGCGAAAATAAAGACGCCGCCGCAAGCGGCAAGATCGATTTCCGCGGTCAAGGCGACATTTCCGTTTTCGGCGCGATCGTACTCCCACGTCATCTGGAAATTTTGCGAGAGATCTTGCCAGCCGTCGGAAGTGCCGGCGAATCCGACGGACCGTTTGGGCATTGGCGCCGAGCAGGCAACCGCAAGCGCGCAGGAATCGCGCTGCGCGAAGAGCATCGGGGTGCCTTTGTAATCACCGACCCAGCCGGTGTTGCCGTATCCCATGTTCGCAAGGTGGGAGGCGAGCAAAGCGTAAAGACGGTAATCGCTGAGCTTTCCTTTGGTTGGAACGAAGCGAATTTTCTGGAGCACGACATTGCGCCAGGGATCGGTGAGCACTTCTTTTTCGATCCGGTATTCGCCGGTGATCGAAGTGTTGGTGAGTTCGTAGGCGGGCACCCCCGGCTCGATCGCGAGGTTTTCAAAGGTACAATGGCGTTTCTCTTCGGAGAAAAAATCCTTGCCGTTGGTGACGATAAGGCCGAAGTCTCGAATGCAGGCCTGATCGAGGCGCGGAAAATAAATTTCGTTAAGAATGCCATGACTCAGCGTGAACCAAACGCGACTGTGAAGGTTGAGGGCGCTGCCGATGCCAGTCTTAGCACTCGAAGTCCAGCGGGGCGCGATACCGGGCCAGCCCGGCGCGTAGCTAATATTATTGCTGTCGCTCAAAGAATGTCGTCCTCGTTCGTAAGCAGTGTGATAAGCAGTGTGCCAGAAGATGTGGATCGGTGCCGAAAGTTACAAGCGGCCTTGGGAAATCGGCATCTAAGGCTTCGTGCTTCTGGGCTGTTTGTTTCTGGATGCCGACGGATTCGCGCTACACTCGCGGTTGTGAAGAAAATGGGCAAACAGATTCTGGTCAAACCAATCGGGATGACGCCGGTCGTTCTTGTTCTTGTTCTTCTCCTTGTCCTTGCGACAACCAGGCTTTGGGCTGGCGATCCGCGCCTTGGCACGTGGAAACTTGTTTCCGCTGATTCTGGCCTGACGCCACCAAGAGTGCTTTCCATTGCTAAAGCGGGCAAAGGAGTGCACGTAAAGATCTCGGGTGTTCACATCGAATTTACTTCGGGCTGGGACGGCAAGGATAACCACGTCCAGAATATCCCTGCGTTTAATCAGATCGTGATGCGCAGAATTGGCAAGGACCAGGCAGAAATCAAAGAGAAAAAGAACGGGGTCTTAGTGGCAACGCTTCACCACAAGGTTTCGAGCGACCGCAAGGAGCTGGTTACCACCACAGTCCAGCCGGGACGCGAAGACCAGATCAACGTGTGGGAACGGAGCGGAGGCGCGGTCGACGCCGGCAATCCATTCATCGGCGAATGGACGCAGGACCTCAGCAAGACACGATTGCGGCAAGGGCTCGTTATTAAGATTGAGCCGAACGGAAACGGAGTGCATTTCGCGGGCGACTTCAGCTATACGGCAAACCTCGATGGCCGGGATTATCCGGTGAAAGAATCGCGTAACGATACGGTCGCATTAACCCTCGTTGATCCCCATACCGTCACCTCAGTCTACAAACGCGGGGATGAAATCGCCGAACAAGACCGGTGGGTGGTTTCCGCGGATGGACAGCAGATGACGATGACCACCACGGGGGAGTTGGGCACGGGGGAACGAATCAAGGAAACCCTGGTTTTTCGGAAACAATAATGGGAGAAATGAGAACGCGGCCGCGTTATTTGCTGGCTGCTTTAATCGCGGTGGTGGCGTTGGCGCTCGCTCCGTTGTCGTTCCATGTGGAGCGCCGCCTCGATACCGCCGTGCACCTGAAAGGCAGCGAGGCGGAATACGTTGCCGAACAGTTGGCTACGCGCTTCCACTCGCCATTCGTGGATCGCGTGGTGCTGGTGATCCAGGGGTTGCCTGCCGCGGATTCCGACGAAGGAACGCAAGCGCTGACGACGATTGTCAGCGCGCTGAAGGGCCCGGACGTCTCGGCAATCGTTAGTCGGCTCGACCAGCCAGATCCCATTTTTTTAGGCACCGGTGGTGGTACGTTTGTTCTCATCGGGCTCGCGCCTGAGAACGGCACTCCGGAATTGATGGTGCCGAAAATTCGTGAGCAGATGCGGAAGCTTGAGGATCAGCTCCGCGGGCGCTACCCGGCGGTGAAACTGGAACTAACGGGTGAGTTGCCGCTCAACTACGATCTTCGCGAAGCCAGCTCGCACGACATCCGCAGGGGAGAGAGTCTGGTTCTTCCAGCTACTCTCATATTACTGCTGCTGGCATTCGGCAGCTGCGTGGCGGCGCTGATTCCGTTGGCCGTTGGTCAACTCGGCATTGCCATGGCCCTGGGCCTGGTGTGGATCCTGGCTTCACGCTGGCACCTGTCGATTCTGGTTCAGAATCTGGCAACAATGCTCGGGCTCAGTCTCGGGATTGATTACGCGCTGCTGATGGTGGGACGCTTCCGTGAAGCGCTATGCGCCGGGGTCGATCCCTCGGAAGCGTCGTGTGTTGCCGCGCGTCAGGCGGGCCACACATTGCTGGTGTCGGCATCGACGGTAGCGATCGGATTTGCGGCGCTACTGACGGTTCCCATCAGCGAGATTCGTTCCATCGGCGTGTCGGGATTTGTGGTGGCGGGCACGAGCGTCCTGCTTGCGACCACTCTGCTTCCGGCGGGACTGGCGCTGCTCGGCAAGAGGATCGATGCCGGTGCCGTCGCTGCCAAATACAAATTGCGTGCACAAACTGCCGCCCGTTCGGTTGACGGATGGAAACGGTGGGGCCGCGTGGTCACGTCCCATCCCTGGATTGCGCTGATTGTGGCTGGTCTTCCACTTTTGCTTTTGGCGGCGCAAGCTGCGCGGTTAAACACGGAGCTTCCCAGAGGGGATTGGTTGCCGCCCTCAGCCGAATCGGTACGGGCCTTTCATTCACTGGAGAGAATGGGGCGCGGCGGCATTGTCGATTCGCTGCGGGTGATCCTGGAGCTTCCGGATTCGATTTCGCAAACCGATAAGGGATGGGAGGCCGCTACGCGCCTTTCGGCTCGACTCGCCAGTGACCAGCGGGCCGACCGCGTGCTATCGCTGGCGACGCTGACCGAGGGCCGACGCGACTTCATTGGGGAATTATCGTCGGAGACACGCCGGAGTTTTCTCCGAGGCGACGGAAAGGCCACGCTGTTGGAGCTCCTACCTGCGTCGGGAGTCACGCCGGCGGAACAGATTCGCTGGGTACGAGACCTCCGCCGACTGCCGGTGGCGGAAGTGACCGGGGTGGCCGGAGCGAAGATCAGCGTCGGCGGTATTCCTGGCCTGAACGCCGACTATGCGGATGCGGTTGGAGACCGACTTCCGCGTGTAATCGTGCTGGTCGTGACGGCGACATTCCTGGCGCTTTTCGCAGGGTTCCGGTCGCTCTTCGCCGCTTTGAAGGCAGTCGCTTTGAACCTGATTTCCGTCGGCGCCGCATTCGGCGCATTGGTTCTGGTTTTTCAGGAGGGACATGGGTGCCGTCTGCTGGGCGTACCGGAAGGGACGGCTGGCGTCTTTCCGATCGTACCCATTCTTGCTTTCGCGATCGTGTTTGGTTTGAGCATGGACTACGAAGTGTTTCTGGTGGCGCGAGTGCTCGAATCACGCAGGAGCGGTCTGGGTGAAAACGAAGCCATCGCGGAGGCTCTGGCGAAAACCGCGGGGCTGATCACGAGCGCCGCAGCCATTATGATCGTGGTGTTCACCGGCTTTACGCTCGGAGACTTCCTTGTGATCAAGATGCTCGGCTTCACACTGGCGGTCGCGGTCTTGATTGATGCGACGCTGGTCCGGATCGTGATCGGCCCGGCTCTTCTGACTCTCGCTGGCGATTGGAATTGGTGGCCCTGGGGTCTGGATGGTTCAGAGGTCGGGGCGCAGCGGGAGAGAGAAACGATAGGCAAATTGTGATGGTCCGAAGCGGCTAAGTGGTTGTAAAGCAAAGTCCGTTCATCATAAATTCACTCCCTTGTAACCTTCCTTTAACACTTCGCCCATACAACAAGCTTGCATACTTAAATCGAAAATCAGGAGGACTTCTAGAGTGAAATATCGCATCGCGGTGTTGTTGGCTGCCCTCGCCTTGGCGGTGCCAGCCATGGCTCAGACCACGTTGAACGGGGCGGGCGCCACATTCCCATATCCCATTTATTCCAAGTGGTTCAGCGAGTACAACAAACTGCATTCGGACGTACAGATCAACTATCAATCGATTGGCAGCGGCGGCGGGATTCGCCAGGTCACGAGCGGAACGGTTGACTTCGGAGCGAGCGATGGTCCGATGACGGATGAACAACTGCAAGCGACCAAAATCAAGATTGTCCACATCCCGACGGTTATGGGGGCGGTGGTGCCAGCGTACAACGTCCCGGGAGTCAGCAGCGAAATCAAGTTCACTCCGGAGGCGCTGGCCGGGATATTTCTGGGCAAGATCCAGAACTGGAACGATGCGGCAATTGCAAAAGCCAATCCGGGAGTGAATTTTCCCAACCAGTCGATCATCGTCGTGCACCGTTCTGACGGAAGCGGCACAACTTACATCTTTACCGACTATCTGTCGAAGGTCAGCAAGGATTGGGCGTCCGACGTGGGTAAGGGTCCGTCGCCGAAGTGGCCCGTAGGGCTCGGAGGCAAAGGCAACGAAGGCGTGGCGGGACAGATTCGTCAACTGCCGGGATCGATCGGTTATATCGAGCTGATCTATGCGCTGCAAAACAACATCTCGTTTGGATCGGTGAAAAATGCAGACGGCAATTTCGTCAAGGCTTCGCTGCAGGGAGTGACGTCGGCGGCTGCGTCGGCGAAAATGCCCGCTGATTTTCGCGTATCCATCACGAACGCTCCTGGGAAGGACGCGTATCCCATCTCGAGCTTTACCTGGTTGCTGATTCCGACGCCTTCGAAGGATGCGAAGAAAGGTCAAATCATCGCCGACTTCCTGAACTGGATGGTCACCGACGGGCAGAAGATGACGAGCCAACTCAGCTACGCTCCATTGCCGGACAGTGTGGCGGACAAGGTGAAAGCGGCCATCAAGCAGCTCAAATAACGCAAGTAACTCAACGAAAGATAGAATTCCGCGCAAACAAAAATGGTCCCGCGTCGACTTCGACGCGGGACCATTTCTTTTTGGCGATGCTGCTTGTTGTTATGGGAGGTAGTAACGGAACGATGTAAAGACCATCGTGTCGATCCCGTTTGGTGAGCGTCCCGCGCTGCCAGCCGGCAGGCCTCCGTCACCCGACCAGCTATTGCGGGTGACGTAGGAAACCTGCGTACCGTAGCGGAAACTGCCTTTGGGACCGGTGTAAAAGCGGTACCAGAAGCCGGCGGTGCCCTCGATCAGGGCTCGAGTGTCGCCGGTGCAATTGGCGAGAGCGCCGGGAGCAAAGCCTCCCGAGCCGGGGGCAATTTCAGTGTAGCAACCGTAATTCTTGAAGGTGGGAGAGCCGTAGCCGACGATCGCGCCTGTGGCGCCCTGGAGAGGATCGAAACTATACGAGCGTGCGGCGTACTCAGCTCCGCCGTAGCCGTAGATATCGAGCTTCTTGCTGAGGTGCAACTCGAGGGTGCCCAGTCCCTGGAAGTTCTTGATCAGGTGAATGGTACCGTCGGCGTTGATGGAGGCATCCGGAAGACCTCCGGCAGCATAACGGCCAATTCCGCTGCCGCCAGTGCCTTTCACGCCAAAGGTGACGCGCTTGGCGATGTTCCAGCGAGCGCTTGCGCCAAGACCGGCGCCTTCCTTGGAATGGTTGTAGGCTCCGGTTGCGCTCGTCCCGCCAGTGCACAAAGTCGAGCCTACCGCAAACTCGACGCAAGGGAAGACACGACCGGTGAAGCGATCAATCAGGCCAAAGACTTCGTAGTGACCGAAGCCGGGATCGAAGGCGATCTTGGCGACGATATCCGGTGCCGGATTAAACGAGTAGGTAGCCGTCGTGTTGTAGCTGTTGCTGGCGCCTAAATTGCCAAGCAAGAAGTTATTCGCGTTGCCGTGCGTGGTGACCGTGGCCTGCTCATTCTCGATAGAGACACCAATCGCAACTTTGTCGCCGAAGCTCTTGGTGGCGCGGAGGCCGTACTGGCGGGCGAAGTTGAAGCCCACGTTGTAGGTTGGGTCGATCGTCTTGGGCCGGACGTCGTTGGTTTTGCCCATGTCGTCATCGACTGTGATTCCTTGCGCGTTCTCCGTGACCAGGCTCCACATCTGGCCGCCGGCGAAGCTGAAACCGTTGCTGAACTTCGCCTGGGCCCACGCCTGGCGAAGGCGGAGAGTGTAACTGTTGGTCGAGGTCGCCGTGGAGGTGACGCCGGCAGAAAGAAAGTCGGCTGACACGTAGCTGGAGAGATCTACGTTGCCGAGGCGACCATCCACGAAGGTTGTGATCTTGGACTGGCGGCCAGAGCCGAAGAATTCCGAGATCTGGCTCTGCGAAGCGCCCGGCATCGTCAATGAGTTAAAAGGAGTGGGTATGTCAGAACTCAAAGCGCGCGACCGACGCACGAACTCGGCGGCGGCGTATCCGCCCGGCGTGATGTTGATGCCTTTAAAGCGGATGGTGATGGGACTCTCCATCTGCTTGTTGTAGACGTCACCTGCGACGACGCTGGAGGACTGGGGCGCATCTTGCTGCGTCAACACGGCGTTCTGCAATACCGCGCCGTTGGCGAGAAAGCCGTTTGAATTGTTGAGCGAGGAAGAGCTCACTGCTTTGAGATCAGCCACGTCACTCTTCAACTCGCCAACCGTTTCCTGTTGCTCGGTGGCCTGGACTTGAGCCGCAGTGGCCTTTTTTGTAGCTTCTGTCGCCGCTGCCTGGGCCTGCTGCCAGTTCTGCTGCGCTTGCTGCAGTTGCTGGCTCAGTTGCTGGATTTGCAGTTGTTGGGCCGCGAGGGCTTCTTTGAGCGCCTGAACATCAGCAGGGGTGATCGCGGGCGTGGTCGATGGCTGCGCCGGGGTGGTGGCGTGCTTCGTGGTTGAGCGGAGCGCGGAAGTGGGTGCGTCCGAAGTTTGCGACCAGGCGCCGGCGGAGACTGCCGCCAGGGTCAGGGCCGCTAGAAGAAATTGGGTGGCTGATTTCATTGGCTGTTCTGCTCCAAGTGATTGAGAGATTTCGGGATTCAACGTTTGTAATAAAGTCTATTCATTTAATAGACTTTATCAGCATTAGAGACATTAGCACCCAGCCTTCCATTTGTCTATCTCGCCGCAACTTCGCTAAGCCCTATCTATTCAAGGCCATAGAAAGCTCTTTGCCACCCAGCCGGTACCCCTCGGTGCGCAGGGAATTGCACTTCCGAGAGCGAAAGCTTCTTCGCGCTGAACGAAAAGCCAGTCCATTCACAAGTCCATCCAGTCTTGTCACAAGTCCATCCAGTCTTGCCGCCGCGGCAACCGCTCGCCCCCAACTTGGTATACTGTGGGTTCGGCGCGGTGGGCCATTTCGGACGCTGGGGCGATTCGAAAAGAGTTTTTAGGCACCGCAACGCGCCGCCCAATCATCAACTTCTCCCCGCTAAGACGGTAGGATTTTGAAGACTTTTTGAAGACTATGGCTCGACAGAGTGTGAGCAACCGCGCGACCCTCCTCAACCGTGAGGCTTCGTGGTTGAAGTTCAATTGGCGCGTGCTCGAAGAAGCCGGCGACTTGCGGAACCCGGTGCTCGAACGGTTGAAGTTTCTCGCTATCTCGGCGAGCAACCTCGACGAATTCTTTGAAGTCCGAGTGGGCGGTCTGCTGCAGCAACTCGAAGACGGGCACAATTCGACCACTCCGGACGGCCTCACCATGATGGAGGAGCGCGACCTGATCAAGGCCGCGACGCACGAGTTCGTAGAAGAACAATACTCGTGCTGGAATGAACGCCTGCGACCGGAGCTGGCCGAGCAGGGCATTCGGGTGCTTCGCATCGACGAACTCGATGAGGCGGGCATGGCGTTCGTCGATGACTATTGCGAGCGGGAACTTGATCCGCTGCTAACCCCGGTAACCGTGGACCCGGCGCATCCTTTTCCGCGAGTTATCAATAAGGCGCTGTGTGTTGCGCTTCTGCTGCGCAGACGCCGGCGATCTTCTCTGACGTACACGGGAGTGGTGACGGTTCCGCGCTCGCTTCCCCGGCTGGTGCGGTTGCCATCGGCGGGAACCATCGATTTCATCTTTCTGGCCGATCTTGTCGTGCATCACGCCACGCGAATGTATCAGGGATACGACATCGTTTCCTCGGCGGCGTTTCGCGTCACGCGCAACAGCAACCTCTATCTGCAGGAAGAAGAATCGCGGAATCTGCTGGAGTCGGTGCGCGCTGAGCTGCATAACCGCCGCAAGGGTGACGCGGTGCGAATGGAAATCGAGTCGGAAGCGAATCCCGAGATTATCGAGCGACTGGGAACAGTGTTCGAGCTGGAGCCGTGGCAGATTTTCACAGTCGACGGTCCGGTGAATCTGTCGCGCTTGTTCAATATTTATGACGAAGCGGCGCGTCCAGACCTGAAGTTTCGGACGTTTGTTCCGCGCGAACTGCGTCTGACGGCGAAGTCGCAAGACTTGTTCGAAGAATTGCGCCGACACGACATTTTGCTGCACCATCCTTACGATTCCTACGATGCGGTTGTCTCGTTCATTCAGTCGGCGGTGGAAGATGAGCGCGTGCTATCGATTAAGCAGACGCTCTATCGAACGAATGAACATTCGTTAATTGTGCCGTCGCTGATGGCAGCGGCGGCGCACAAGGAAGTCACAGCCGTGGTCGAACTAAAGGCGCGTTTTGACGAAGCGTCGAACATCCGCTGGGCGCGTGATCTGGAAGACGCCGGAGTGCAGGTGTTCCACGGATTGGTCGGGTTGAAGACGCACTGCAAACTGTCGTTGCTGGTGCGGCGCGATCCAGATGGCGTGGCGCGACAATACGCGCATCTCGGGACCGGCAACTACAACGCAACGACAGCGAAGATCTATACCGATCTGAGCCTGCTTACTGCCGACCCGGAGATTACGGGAGCAGTGCACAACGTTTTCAGTTTTTTGACGGCCTATGCTGAACATCCGAACTACGACCCGCTGCTGGTGGCTCCGCTGGATTTGGCAGAAAAGTGCATGCTGCTGATTGAGCGGGAAGCCGAGCACGCGAGGGCAGGGCGCCCGGCTCGCATGATCGTGAAGAACAATTCGTTGCTCGATGCGAACATGATTCAGGCCCTTTATCGCGCGTCACAGGCTGGCGTGGAGATCGATTTGATGGTGCGGGGCATCTGTTCGTTGCGGCCGGGGATTCGGGGGCTGAGCGAGCGTATCCGGGTGCGCAGTATCGTTGGGCGCTTTCTTGAGCACAGCCGCATCTATTACTTTGAAAACGGCGGCGAGCCGGAAGTCTATATCGGCAGCGCCGATTGGATGCCGCGCAATCTGCACGAGCGGGTTGAAGTTCTTTTCCCGTTGAAAAACCCTTTGCTACGGGATCGCGTCATGCATGAGATTCTGGCGGCGTATCTCGCCGACAACGTGAAGGCGAGGTTCCTGCAAAGCGACGGACGCTACCTTCGTCCATGGCAATCGCCGCGGGGACGGAGCAACCGTCCTCCGAAAGGTGCGGATGCTTTTAGCGCGCAGGATTTCTTTATCGGTCTGGCGGAAGGCAGTCGTACACCCGAGGAGATACCGAGCCCGGTCGTCGCCGGTCGAGCGTCGGTTGGTTATTCTGGTGCCGGGCGAGTTGGCAGGCGAGTCAGTGCAGGAAGGGATAAGTAACCGGAAATGTTTCTTTATTTTTTGCGTCACGCCAGTGCCGGACAGCAGCTGACCTCGGCAAAAAAAGACGAAAAGCGTGGACTCGACAAGGACGGCATTGAGCAGTGCGGCTACATCGGGCGCGCCCTGGCCGCGCTGGGGGTGCAGGTAGAGATCATCGTATCGAGCCCGCTGAAGCGATCGACGCAAACTGCGGCTCTGGTCGGGAACGAGATGGGGCACGAAGGCAAACTGGTGATTGAGAACGCCCTTCGGCCGCAAGCGAACTTTTCGGATTTTCAGAAGATGCTGGAAAAATATGCGCGGCAAGATTCTGTGCTGCTGGTGGGACACAATCCGAACCTACGTGAATTTCTAGGGCGAGTGATCAGCGACAGCGGATGCGAAGCGGTGGTCGAATTAAAGAAAGGCGCGGTCGCGAAGGTTGAGATGCGGCGCAATTCTGGCTCGCTGAGCTGGTGCATCACTCCGCGCATCCTGCGGACGCTTCACGCTGCCGCGACCGAGAGTTCGCGTCCGAAGACTTCGCGGAAGTAAGCGCGATCTTTCTCAATCGCCCAGACTTCGAGTTCCACACTGGCTTTTCCGCGCGGCGACAGCGCCATCGAGACTTTCCCGTTTCTGGCTGACACGTTCACTTTTTCTACAGACTGACTTCTACCCATATTCAAAGCGCGTGCGATACGGAGCAGAACTGAAGCTTTCGTCACATTTTCCTGCTCCTCGGGAGTTAAGGCGTTCATGGGGCCGTCTCCCGGGGTGGGGCGCGACTTGCCGAGGTAGCGCGCGATCGAGCCGATAATGCGACGTTGCTGCGGGGTGTAGCCGAGGATCTCCGAGTTCGCAATGATGTAGTAAGTGTGACGATGGTGGCCGTTGCGGTTCACGTAATCGCCGACTTCGTAGAGCATAGCGGCTGCGGAAAGCCACTCATGATACTCGGGCGGAAGCTGGTGAACAGACTTCAATGCTGAAAACAGTTGGAGTGCGGAGTCACGCACGTGCAAGGCGTGATGCAGATCGACGCGATAGTGTTCGACGGCGCGCTTGATCGATTCCCAGCGTTCCGATTCGATGGCGCGGCCGGAGCGGGTGCTGCGATCGTATTCGGCGGCCATTTGCGCCAGGATGCCGTCGCGTAGTCCGAGGGGCGAATAGCGAAAGCCGGCAAGGTGGCAGCGCTCCATCAATTCGGCGTAGACCAAGGCTCCGGCACAAATAATCTCAGCGCGGCGAGGGCCGATGCCGGGGACCTTTCGCCTTTGATCGAGCGGCAAACGGGTGATGAGTTTGGCGATGCGGCGAAGCATCTCGCGGGTGGCATACGTCGCAGCGCGCTTCTTGGGACGCGCGAGATGCCCTGCGACGCCGACGAGCGCGGCCGCGGTGCCTGACGTGGCAATCACAGCGCCGACGCGGGCGGACTTGATGCGATCTTGAATTCTCGTTACTTCGCGGGCAACAAATCCGGCGAGCTGTTTCAGTTCACTCTTGCGCGGAGGATCGTGCTGTAGGAATTCGCTGGTCAGACGCACGGCTCCGAGAGGCAAGCTCACTGTGTCGCGAAGTTTGCCTTCGCGCGACAACGTGAGTTCACAACTGCCGCCCCCTAGATCCATCAGCAGAACGCTTTGCGTGCCGAGGCGGCTGGCGGAGATGATGCCGAGGTGAATCAAGCGCGCTTCTTCGAGGCCGGAAATAATCTCGATGGTCCATCCGGTGGTGGAGCGCACCCATTCCAGAAAAGTGCGCGAATTGCGGGCATCGCGGAGCGCTGCGGTGGCGACCACCTTCACGGAATCTGTGCCGCATTCCTGCGTTGATCTATGGAAGCGCCGAAGAACGCGAACCGTTTCAGACATGGCCTCAGGCGAAAGCAATCCGGCGCTGAAGACACCTTCGCCAAGCCGCGTGACTTCACGGTCCTCATGGATTTCCTTGAGGCGACCAGCGTGCAGGCGAGAAATTTTCAGCCGAACCGAATTCGATCCGATATCGATGGCGGCAAAAGTGGGCATAGACGATTTCGACGTGACGAGCAGTATTGTGACACACAAGGTTCGAGCGATGAGCCAGGAGACTCGTGCGCGCTGATTGCTTGGAGGTCGACGTGGGCGCGGTATAGGCTGAATTTGGGTTGCTCTGAGATGGGGGGTGGATAGAGAATTGCGTCAGTTGTACACGTGAAAAACCGGAACAAAAAGCTAAGGCGAAGTGATTGAGGCAGCAGATAACCAATCCGTATTTTTACTTGTTCTCTGGGGGCATCCTCTTTGCGCTGAGCATGTATTGGACGTTTAGCGGCAAGGCGTATTACCGTGGTTGGAGTCAGCGGGACAATGATCCATCTACCTTTTGGTGGCTTGTCGCATGCTATTTTGTGCTCGGGATGCTAGCGATTGGACATGGTCTCCAGATCTTCGGGCTGATCTGATCGTAATTCCGGACGCTTCTACTACGTGTTTATTGCAAGGCTTGTGAAAGGGATGATTCCGGAGAATTGCGTGATGGCAAACGCGGTCGGCGTTGATCGTGATGTTTTGGTCAGAAGCATATAAGACAGTCCTCGACAACTTCACCGAAGAGGAGCAGAGCAGAGTGCACAAGCTCGCAAGAGAGCTTGAGGGGATATTGCTCGCTGTGAAGAAAAGACAGCAGGAACGATCTAAATAGAAAAAGCCCGGATGCCAGTCCGGGCCTTCACTGAACTCTTGCGTTCAAATTCAGCCACTACCCGTGACCGCTTTTTAACCGATTTGTAACAACCGTCTGGTAGCCTCAAGGACGAATGTCAAATCAAGCCCTGCCCCGGCCGCGTTTTAACGCTCCTGAACCGGAGCGCGGGTCCAAGGCAGCACTGAAAATCGAAACCAACACCGGTCCGCTGTTGCAGGGGAAAGTCAGCGAAATCCCTGACAATATTTTTGGTGGCGCGATGCGGCTCTGCGGCCTCGCGGTGGTCGTGCTGCTGGGTCTGATCGTTTACGAGTTGGTGCTCGGGTCGACACTGTCCTGGCACGCCTTTGGGTGGAAATTCTTCGGCCAATCGGATTGGAACCCGGTTATGGATGCATACGGCGCCCTGCCGTTCATCTACGGGACGGTCGTCTCCTCGTTGCTCTCGCTGGTGATTGCAGTGCCACTGGCGATCGGCGTGGCTGTGTTCATCACGGAAATGTGCCCGGTCGGGCTGCGCGGCGCTCTTTCTTTCACAACTGAGTTGCTGGCCGCGATTCCGAGCGTGGTCTACGGGCTTTGGGCGATTTTCGTGCTGGTGCCGATACTGCGGCAGTACGTGCAGCCGTTTCTGGCGACCACTCTTGGTTGGACGGGCCTCTTCAGTGGACCTCCTTATGGAATTGGGATGTTGGCCGCGGGAGTGATTCTCGCCATCATGGTGATTCCGATCATTTCTTCCATCACACGCGAAGTGCTCACGGTTGTTCCGCAGCATCAGCGGGAAGCGGTGTTGGCGCTCGGGGCGACGCGGTGGGAGATGATCCGCATGGGTGTGCTGCGCAACGCGCGGGCGGGCATCGTCGGCGCGATTATCTTAGGGCTGGGCCGTGCGCTCGGCGAGACGATGGCGGTCACGATGGTGATCGGGAACCGTCCGGAAATTGCGAAGTCGTTGTTTGCTCCCGGATACACGATGGCCAGTGTGCTGGCGAACGAATTCAGCGAAGCGACTGGCGATTTGTATCTTTCTGCGCTCATTGAAATTGGACTGGCGCTGTTCTTTGTCACGATCGTGGTGAACGCGTTCGCGCGCTTGATGGTGTGGAGCGTAACGCGCGGACAGCCGTCGAGAAGCGTTGCCTAGACTTGGACTTGGTCTTGAACTGTATCGGTAGCCATGGTAGATACGAACTCTAATTCGGGAGCAGCGATGATTCCGCAAGTCGTGATCCCGCCCTTTAGTTGGCGGCGTCGGGCGACCGATCGTCTGATGACGGGAGTTGCCGTGCTTACGGTTGTGCTGGTGCTGTTGCCGTTGTTTGCGATCTTTGCCTATCTCGTCTACAAAGGCATCGGTTCGATCAATATCGCTTTCCTGACGCAAACTCCAAAGCCGGTCGGGGAACCGGGCGGTGGCATGGCGAATGCGATTGTCGGTTCGATGGTGATACTGGCGATTGCCAGCCTGCTCGGCGTTCCGCTGGGAATCGGCGCGGGCATTTTTCTCTCGGAGTATGGGCGAAATCGTTACGGAGACGCGGTACGTTTCGTTTCTGACGTCCTCAACGGCGTACCATCCATCGTCATCGGCATCGTCGCTTATGCACTGGTCGTGATTCGTCAGAAACATTTCTCGGCGCTGGCTGGCGGTGTTGCGCTGGCAATCATGATGATTCCGACGATTGCCCGCACGACCGAGCAGATGCTGTTGCTGGTGCCGCAGGCGATTCGCGAGGCAGCGTTTGGCCTGGGAGTTTCCCGCTGGCGCACGACGCTCTCCATCACGCTGCGCACAGCTACCTCAGGAGTGATCACCGGTGTCATGCTGGCCTTCGCACGTGTAGCTGGAGAAACGGCTCCGCTGCTCTTCACGGCGTTTGGCAATCAGTTTTGGAATTGGAAGACGGACCAGCCGACGGCCGCGTTGTCGCTGCAAATTTTCACATACGCGATCTCGCCCTTCGACGAATGGCACCGGCAGGCGTGGGCAGGAGCCCTGGTGCTCATCGTGCTCATCGTGAGCGCCGTGGCAGCCGTTCGCTTCGCTGTAAGGCACGGGACATTGTCGGGAGCCTGAAGCATTTAAGAGGAAGCGGTAGGAGTTGAGCCAGCTATGGGCGTCGGAATTAAAGTCGAGCACTTGAATGCGTTTTACGGCAAGACGCAGGCGCTGTTCGATATCAACCTCACGGTGCAAGCGAACCACGCGACGGCGCTGATCGGGCCGTCGGGATGCGGGAAGTCCACGTTCATTCGCTGCCTGAATCGGATGCATGAGACGATTCCCGACGCAACCGTCCAAGGCAGCGTGCGCATCGGCGAGCTTAGCGTTTATAACGGGACTTCGGCGACGCAGCTGCGGCGGCGGGTGGGCATGGTGTTTCAGAAGCCAAATCCGTTTCCTACGATGTCGATCTATGACAACGTGGCAGCGGGGCTCAAGCTGAATGGTTTTACCAATCGGAAACAGCTGGAAGAAATCGTCCACAAGTCGCTGATCAGTTCCGCACTCTGGGACGAAGTGAAAGACAGTCTTCACAAGAAATCTGGCGCCAGCCTCTCAGGCGGACAGCAGCAGCGTCTGTGCATCGCGCGCGCTTTGGCGGTGCAGCCGGAAGTGTTGCTCATGGATGAGCCTTGCTCAGCGCTCGATCCGATCTCGACCGGAAAGATCGAAGAGTTAATTTTTCAATTAAAAGAGCAATACACAATTGTGATTGTGACGCATAATATGCAGCAGGCAGCTCGTGTGGCCGAATTCACGGGGTTTTTCCTGCTGGGCAAGATGATCGAGTTCGACAAAACCGAAAAAATATTCACGACTCCCTCCGACAAACGGACGGAAGATTATGTGACGGGTAGATTCGGTTAAAAGAGGCTGGGATGATGCGCACGCGGTTTCAGCAGCAGATGGAGGAACTCCGGGAGAAGTTGCTTCGCATGGGCGGCCTTGCGGAGTTGGCGGTGGATCGCGCCTGCCAAGCCTACACCGAGCGCGATTTGACGCGCTGCCACCTTGTCCTCGAAAACGAGAGTTTGATTAACGCTGGAGAACGTGAGATCGACGAACTCGCCTTCGATATCCTCGCGACACAGCAGCCGGCGGCCACCGATCTGCGATTTATCCTCGCGGTCACAAAGATCAACGCCGATCTTGAACGTGTCGGCGATCAGGCGGTAAACATCGCGGAACGCGTCATGGATCTGATTGAACTGCCCGCGGTCGAGTTGCCGGTCGATATCGGTCGCATGGCAACGGCCGTCAGCGCCATGGTCCGGCGGGCTTTGGAATCATTCGTTGAAGGCAAAGCTGAACTTGCTCAGGCCGTTCTGGAAATGGACCATGTTGTTGACCGGATGCGCGACGAAGCTTTTATCGTGCTCGTGCGAAAGATGAACGAAGAGCCGCAAGCCACTCAACAGGCGCTAGATGCGCTACTGGTTGCGCGCAATCTGGAACGTGTTGCCGACCACGCGACGAACATCGCCGAGGACGTAATTTTCTGGGTGCTTGGAGCCGATGTTCGCCATCACGCTCAGGCGGCGGGCGCTGCTCCGCGGCCGGAACGCACGGAAGCGTAGAGCCGAAGCGTAGCTTAGATTCTGGCGAGGCGCGTCTCGCCGCGTCTCTTTCCCGTCTTACCACTCGTCCTCTAGCGTGCGATACACTAGTGCCGCAATGAGCAAGAGAATCCGCGTTTTTGCCACCTGCGACATCGGAGACGCCCTCAACATTCTTCGCCAAAAGGGGTACGAGCTTGAGGTCTATTCCAAGGCCGAGGCTCCTGCGAAAAGCTTGATCGTGGAGAAAGTGAAGTCTGGGATCGATGGCCTGATTACCACGCTGCGCGATCCGATCGATGCCGAGGTTTTTGCCGCGGGAGCGGGCATGCTTAAGGTCGTCGCACAGCTCGCCGTTGGATTCGACAACATCAACCGCGCCGAGGCTAACAAATACAAAATTCCTTTTACGAATACTGCCGACGTGCTGACCGAAGCGACAGCGGAGTTCGCGTTCTTTCTGATGGGCGAACTGGCTCGCCGACTCTGGCCCGCCGAGCAACTTTGCCGCGAAAACCGTTGGGGATACTGGCATCCGTATTTGCCGTTTTTGGGTGATGAGGTCACGGGCAAAACCGTAGCCATTATCGGCACCGGACGCATCGGCCTGGCGATGATCAAGAAGTGCGCCGGATTTGACATGAACATTCTGTGTTTCGATCCGGCCTATGAGAATCACGATTACATCAAGGCCATCCAGGAAACGAGCGATCTGCGCTTCGAGCGCGGCATCAGCCGCGAGACAACGACGATTCGCTATACGACGTTGAACGAAGCGCTGAGGACCGCCGATTTCATCAGCCTGCACGTTCCCTTATTGCGCGAGAGTGAAAGTGCCACCCCGACTTACCACCTGATCAACGAAACTACGCTGCGGATGATGAAGCCGACGGCGATGGTCATTAATACGTCGCGCGGCCCGGTGGTGGACGAGATGGCGCTGGCGCGCGCCTTGCGCGAGAACTGGATCGCCGGAGCAGCACTCGATGTATACGAAAAAGAGCCGCTACCGGCCGATTCGCCGCTGCGCGATCCGGCAATCGCCGACCGTTGCCGCTTGCTTCCACATTTCGCGAGCGCGGCGCGCATCACACGCCTGTCGCCGGATCCGAATAAAGGGATGGCAGGGCGCTGCGTGCAGGGGCTTATTGACGTGCTGGAAGGGAATTACGGCGGGGATATTACGAAGATGCCTTATGTGGTGAATAAAGAGGCATTCGCGAAGTAGGATCCGTGAAATGGCGTGTACGTGAGTGCTACCTCCGTCCTTGGAGGATGGCGGCGATTACGCGTGGACTCCGGCGGCCATGCACAACAGCGATCACGAGGAGCGGCTTCTCATCGGGTGCGTAGACGATGAGGTAACTGCCGGCCGTTGCAAAACGAAGCGGACGAGAAGTGAGATCGGTCCGTTGATGGCCCTGGAAAGGAAAAGGAATGATTCTGCGAATCGCTTCCAGAATATCCTCGCGGACGCGGCCAGCAGCTTTGATGTTGTCTTCGGCGATAAATTCCCAAATATCGCTGATATCTGACGCGGCGCCAGGGTGCAGGTCAAACCCCTGGTCGGAGATCATTTTACGTTTCGCTTGGCGAGCATTTCGTTCTCACGCCGCTGCAGATCGCTAAAGAAAGATTCGCCGTCGACGGGCTTAAGCTGCCCGCTCTTGACTTCGTCGTATCGGCTATCGATCATCTCGCGGATTTCGGAAACTTCCGCAAGATATCCCGCCAGAGCGTCTTCCACGAGATCGTCAGCGGCGCGTCCGCTCTTTGAGGCTAGTTCAGCGAGGCGCGATTCGGTCTCTGGCCTGATGCGCACTTTCATGAGTTCAAGTCTAGAGAGCGTGGTGGTCTCTGTCAAAGGAATTGGCGCAACGAAGATTTCGGACCGGTGTGCGTAGCGCTGACTCCTGAAGCAAGCAAGGCTCGTCCCGGCCTTGTCGTGGACTGATCCAACCTGCTACTCTCGCCATTCGATCAAGCCATGAAAACAATTAAATGGATTTTCGCCGCTATTGTCTGCCTGTCACTCAGCGTCGGGGCGCAGGTCAACGACTCAGCTGGAGCGATCAAAGTTCTGCCCGCGCCGAAAGAAGTCCGCATGGCCGAGGGCAAAACGATCGTCAAGCAATCGACGGTGATCCTGATCGGTAGCAGTGAAGATCGAACCGCGGCGGAAATGCTGCAGACGGAAATTCACGATCGGACGGGCATGAAGTTGGCGATCGAGCTGGCGACGGCTGCTCCGAAAGGCGGCGGCCACATTTCGCTTGGGCGACTCACGGACCGCGGTTTGCGTTCTTATCTCGAGTCGCAGGGCGTGAAACTCGATGAGATGGGCAGCGCTGACCTCGATAAGCAAAGCTACGTACTCCGCTCGACTGACTCTGGAGTGCTGGTCGCGGGCCGCGCGGCGCAGGGACTTTTCTATGGCGTGCAGACGCTTCGTCAATTGCTTCTTCCTGAAGGCACGGAGGGAAAGGCTCTCGCCATTCCAGCGCTGGTGATCCGCGATTGGCCGAGCATGGAGTGGCGCGGAGTGAGCGACGACATCAGCCGTGGCCCGATTCTCACACTGGATTATTTGAAGACGCAGATTCGCACACTTTCCGAGTACAAGATCAATCTATTCGGGTTCAACATGGAACACGTTTTCGATTTCCAGACGCAGCCGCTGGTTTCGCCAAAAGGCAAAGAACCTTCGAGCAAGGCTGCGCTCACTCCGGCGGAGATTAAAGAACTGGTTGACTATGCGGGGAAATACTACGTCACGCTCGTGCCCGAGCAGCAGGCTTTTGGACATCTACATCAGTTGTTGAAGTACGAGGTTTATTCGGATGTGGCCGAAATGCCGCATGGGCATGTGCTCACGCCGACGAATCCGAAGACGTACGATTTTATTCGGCAGGTCTACGGTGAAGTGGTGCCGCAGTTTCCGGGACCGTTTTTTCATATCGGGTCAGACGAAGTTTTCGAGCTGGGACTGGGCAAAACGAAAGATCTCGCCGCCCAGCAGGGACTCGGCCTCGTTTATCTCGAACACCTGCAGAAAGTTTTCGAGATCATGCAGCCGTATCACAAGCAGTTGATGTTCTGGGGAGACATCGCCGTCAAGTATCCCGAGTTGCTGACGATTCTTCCGAAGGACATGATTGCGGTGCCGTGGGATTATGATCCGAAGCCGAGCTACGAGAGCATCATTACGCCCTATACGAACGCCGGGTTGCGAGTGGTGGTGGCACCTGGAGCTGGCAACTGGCGAGAGATGTGGCCGGATTTCGAAAGCGCCTTTGTGAACATCCGAAATTTTGTACGCGACGGGCAAAAGCATCAGGCACTTGGCGCGCTCAATACCACATGGAACGATGACGGCGAATCTCTGACAGACATGACATGGCCGTCGCTGGTCTTTGGCGCGGCAGCGAGTTGGCAGCAGGGCGAATCGAGCATCGACGATTTCAAGAGCCGTTATGACTGGGCTTTTTACCGGAACGAAGACAGCACGTTCGCAACTGCGATTAGCGATATGAGTCACTCGCACACTCTGCTGGCGGGCGTGAAACTCGAGGACATGACCAACGAGCTGTTCTGGACTGATCCGTTCAGCGAAGCCGGTGAAAATATGGCCGCGACGGCCTTGCCCGTTACGCACGACTTGCGGATGGGTGCTGAGCACGCGGCGGACGCCCTGCTGCACAATCGCGGCAAGGCACATCTGCACGCCAGCACTCTCGACGACATGCTGCTTGCGGCGTGGCATCTCGACGCGCTGGGGATGAAGATTCAGTTCACTTCCGAAATCAGCCATTACTATTGGGACGCTTATCAGAATGCGGCCGACCAGACGCGGGCGCAGCATGATCTTGACGAGATCGTAGACATTAACGGGCGCTTGCAAAGCCTGCGCGATTCGATTACAGAGACGCGCGAACTATACGCCGCGGGGTGGGCGCGGGAGAATCATCCTTATTGGATCGACAACGTTCTGGTTCGCTACGACAATCTTGCTGCCGAGGTACAAGGGAAGATTGTCGCCGTGCAGGCGGCGCAGCGGCAGTATTGGAATGCGAAGACGCTGCCTGCTCCTGAATCGTTGGGGTTTTTCCTGAAGTAGAATTCGACTGGCCCGAACCCCAATGTTTTCCGAGCGCACAAACTGGCAGCTCAGTTCGAACGCTCTGACGCGGGCGATCGAAGAAGCGCGCGCATCGGGGCGGAAACTAATCGATCTGACAATCTCGAACCCTACGGAAGCGGGAATTCGTCCGAATGCAGATGCGGTGCTCGCGGCGTTGTCGAATCCTGCCGCGATGCGCTACGATCCACAACCTCGCGGATTGCTCGTGGCCCGGCAAGCTGTGTGCCGATACTATCGTGAGGCGCACGATGTCAAGCTAGATCCTGGACGCCTGATTCTGACGACCAGCACCAGCGAAGCCTACTCATACGTCTTTCGTCTGTTGTGCAATGCGGGAGACGAGATTCTGGTGCCGAAACCGAGCTATCCGCTGTTTGAGTTTCTGGCCGATCTGGCTGACGTGAAGCTTGTGCCGTATCCGCTGCTCTACGATCAAGGATGGCAGATCGACTTCGATTCGCTTGGGAAGGCTGTTTCCTCCAAGTCGCGCGCTGTAATTCTGGTGCATCCGAATAATCCGACGGGGTCGTATGTCGCAGATGCGGAGGCTGCGAAGCTGAACACACTGTGTCGAGTGCGCGGGCTTGCGCTGATTGTGGACGAGGTGTTTCTTGATTATGCGCACGACGGCGGGCATCGCCGGAGCTTTGTTGCTAACTTTGTTGCTAATGATGCGGCGCTCACTTTTACCTTGAGCGGAGTTTCCAAGATTTCTGCGCTGCCGCAAATGAAATTGGCCTGGGTCGCGACGAGTGGACCCGACAAAACCGTCGCTGAGGCTGGAGCGCGCCTGGAAATTGTCGCGGACACGTACCTTTCAATGAATGCGCCTGTCCAACTCGCGGCATCTGTGCTGTTGGAGCAGCGGAAGCTGGTTCAGCCGATTCTTCTCGATCGTGTGCGCGCGAATCTCGCGGAACTTGATCGTCAGCTGGCGGGGCGTCCAGCTTGCGCACGGCTGCTCGTAGAGGGCGGATGGTACGCGGTTCTGCGAGTCCCCGTGCTTGGCAGCGATGAAGAGCTTGCGATTTGTTTGTTGCGCGAAGCGGGTGTCAGCGTCCATCCCGGACATTTTTATGATTTTGCGGGCGAAGGGCATCTGGTGCTGAGTCTCATCGCCGAACCCGCTCAGTTTCGCGAGGGAGCCCAGAGAATGCTTCCATTGATTTGTGGGTGATTCTCGCAGCTGTTCTCGCGCAGCTATGCTCGAGCCGGCGGCTGAAGGGCTTTGATCAGGGATTGGAAGTCTGGTGGGAGCGGGGACTCGACCGAGACGTTCTCTCCCGACCGGGGATGAACAAATTGCAATCGGGCGGCATGAAGGGCGACCCGATCGATGCGACGCTCTTTCGCTTCTTCTTTATCGTACTTGCGGTCGCCTACGACGGCGTGGCCGAGGGCGAGAAACTGCACCCGGATCTGATTCTGCAGTCCGGTGATCAGCGTAACTCTGACGAGCGACGCTCCGCGCAGACGGCGCTCGACGACATAACGAAGTTCGGCGCGAGTTCCTTCGGGGTCGCTGGCATTGGTCAACTGTTGAAACATTCCTTCGCGGCGGAAATAGTGGATCAGGGTCGCTTGTTTTTGAGCGGGATGCCCTCGCACCACGGTCAGATATTCCCGCAATGTGGTGTGGGCTAAAAACTGGCGCAGAAGTTTGTGGCGATCGGCATCAGTTTTCGCAAAGAGTAGCACTCCGGACGTGAAGCGATCGATGCGGTGAACGATCAAGGCGCGCTCTCTTCTGGTTTTCAGTTCTTCGGCGACGATGGACAGGGCCGACGGCATGTCGGAGCCTTCGACGGGAACCGCCAAGAGTCCAGCTGGCTTATCAAGCGCGACAACGGCGTCGTCTTCATAGAGCACGGCAACTTTTCGCGAGAAGCGCGCAGTGCGGCGATTCTGATTGCGGGGACGGTAGCTCCGCTTGGGGCGTGGTTTCTTCATAACGATCTTTTCATAAGGTTCTTCCGACATGGTATCAACGATTCGTCGGGGTGACGGGCGATTACCGTGCGCTGCCTGCGTGTGGCATGAGTCCGGCGCATTACGTGTTATTCTCCCCGGTTCAGGGGGCGAGAAGAATAGTTATGTCGATCACGCGTCGTGGATTTCTGGGTTCGGCGGCAGTTGCGTCACTGGCTGCGGGTTTGAACGCCTCCGATGCTAGCGCACAAGAGGCCGGCAAGAATGGCAAAGCGAATTCTGGCAAGCGGCCTATTATCGTCAGCGCCAACAATGGGCTCAAGTATCTTGACGACGCCTTTGCCTTCCTGAAGGGCGGTGGCGACACACTCGATGCCGCGCTCCGCGTCGTCAAGGGGCCTGAGGACGATCCGCACGACGACACAGTTGGGCTGGGCGGGATTCCGAACGAGGAGGGCGTCGTCGAACTCGATGCCTGCTGTATGCACGGCCCTTCGCGGCGCGCGGGGTCGGTTGGCGGCGTGCGGAATATCAAGAATGTTTCGCTGGTCGCAAAGGCTGTCATGGAGCACACCGCGCACGTCATGCTGGTCGGCGAGGGCGCGGAGCGATTTGCTGTTGCGATGGGATTCCCGAGAGAAAATCTGCTTACGGAAAATTCGCGCAAGATCTGGCTGCTGTGGAAGGAATACCATTCGACGGACGACTGGTGGGGGCCGGGGATCGCCGATCCACAATGGAAGCCGCCATCCCTTCCAACGACTGAGCCAGCGACTGGCACGCAGTCAGAACTTTGGGAAGAACGGATTAAACGCTTGGCAGCGGGCGCTGCGAGGATAGGCATCGAACCTCAATTGCGCATGGCAGCTATTCGGCGAGTCTTGTCTCCGCCGACTGGAACCATTCACTGCTCGGCGCTTAATGACAAAGGAGAAATTTCCGGATGCACGACCACGAGCGGCCTTGCCTTTAAACTGCCCGGGCGAGTCGGCGATTCGCCAATCATCGGCGCCGGTTGCTATACAGATCAGGATGTGGGTTCGGCGGGCGCCACTGGCAGCGGAGAGGAAAACATCAAGGTGGCGGGCGCCCACACCATTGTCGAAAATATGCGGCATGGCATGTCTCCGGTCGAAGCCGGCCTTGACGCGCTCAATCGCATTGTCCGGAACTACAACAACGACATGGACAAACTCAAGTTCATGGATATGACCTACTACATTCTGCGCAAGGATGGAGCGTATGCTGGCGTTTCTCTTTGGGAGGGATCGTCTCCCAACAAGCCTCATCACGCCGCCGTCCACGACGGAACCGCGCGGTCGGAGGCAACGGTCGCGTTACTTAAGGGCATTTCGCACGAATTCCCGCCTTTCCCGATAGTGCTGCCAAAGGAGTTAACCGAGGATTCGCTGTACTACAAATAATCGGGGCCGAGGTTGTGTAAAGTTTGCTTTCGCTCGCTTCTCGCTCCAGGCAGCGAGGTGTACAATCGGCCTGTTAGGAACGCAGCTTCACGGGTTTCTTTCCCGCGTCCGAGGCGCGAAAATGAACGTTCATGTCAGTTATAAGGTTCATAAAACTCCCGACATCGAAAAAGAAATCACCCACCAGACTGAGAAGATCCAGAAACGCCTGCAGGTGTTCCGTCCGGATCTGGTTCACCTAAGAGCGGTCGTCGACCAGAACCTGGCGCGAGAGGGAACGTTCGTTTCGCTGAATCTGCGCCTGCCCTCGGGCCAACTGGCGGCCGAGGCAACGGCCACGAGTCCGTCTGCGGCGATCAAAGCAGCGTTTGACGAACTGGTGCAGCAGATCGGCCGGCACAAGGAAAAGCTGCGCTCCAGCCACAAGTGGCGGCGTTGGCGCGCAGGGTCGCAGGAGCTGCGCGAGCCGGGTATTCCGTTCGAGAAAACGCTGGCAGCAGTGTTGCCAGCAACAATTTCGGCTGACGACATCGGGTCTTATGCAAATGCTAATCTCGGGCGGCTGGAGCGCTTCATCGATCGCGAGCTTTATTTCCGCCACGCCGACGAGGAAATTCCGAGCGACGGCCTCTCCACACCCGAAGTGGTGAACGAAGTTATCGCTCGGGCGCTGGGCGATCAGGATCGTCCGGAGAAAATGTCGCTGGAACCGTGGCTTTATCATCTTGCGCTGCAAGCCATGACCGAAATGGGGGCACGGTTACAAGAGCTTGACTCGGCCATCCACTTAGAGGACAGTCGACGACGGCAAAATGTTCAAGCTTCGGATGAACCTGGGCTCCAGTTCCATCAGCCCGACGAAGGCTGGACGCGAGAGAGCGCAATTGCCGATCAGCGTGTATCCACTCCGGAACAAACTGCTTCTTCCGACGAAATGATTGCCCTCGTTCAGACCGCACTCCGCGGCGCCAGCCGCACCGATCGCGAAGCGTTCCTTCTTTATGGGATGGAAGGCTTTTCGCTCAGCGAAATTGCCGCCATCACGGGCCGGCACAAGGAGGCCGTGCGCGAATCGGTGCAGCGCGCGCGCGATTGTATTCGGCGCGCCCCCTCGTTGGCGGGCGAATTCGAGCACGAACCTCTCGCCAAGACTCACAGCTAAAACGAAAACTAACCTTTTCCCGACGGCATCTCAGTATTGAAGGAGCGTCGAGATGATGACTCGGAATGAAATCCGTGAATTGGCGTCTTTTCAGGCGGACGAAAGCAAGAACGCGTGTGCGCTGAGTTTTTATTTCCAGCCTGATCCTCCGCAGGACCGTTCTCATCGACGTGAGGCCATCGTAGCCAAAGACATCGTCAAGCAAGCGTTGAAGAGCGCGGCTGCAGCCGGCAAGAATGGATCGCTACACGCCGACCTCGATCGCGTTCTCGAACTGGCCATGAATCTGCGCGGCCAGGCCCGGGGAAGAGCTGTGTTCGCTTGCTCGGCGCAGAAGTTCTGGAGGGAGTACGAACTGCCTCCCGATTTGGGCAGCACGCGGATTTATCTGCAACCGCAATTTCAGTTGAAGCCACTGGCGCCGTTGCTTGGCGCGCAACCCACACTCTGCGTCGCCGTGGTCGACCGGCAACGGGCTCGCTTCTTTGATCTGCGTCTGGACGACTTACGCGAAGGCGGAGCGATCGTCCACATGCTTTCGCGCAACGGGGCAAGCTATGGCTACAACGGATACGAAGGCGGTCATGCCGAGCGCCGCGTAGCTGGGGAAGCGCTACAGCATTTCAAGGCTGCTGCGGAACGCATGAGGACGGATTTCGAGAAAGGCGTGTGGGAGCGGCTCATCATTGGGTGCCAGGACGCGAACTGGCCGGAGCTAGAGGCGCAACTTCATCCGTATGTGAAGGAGCGCGTGATTGGGCGATTTTCCGCCGATGTGGCGAGCGTTTCCAACGAGGAAATTCGCGAGCGCGCTGGGGCACTTCTAAAACGCTGGATTAAGGAGCGCGCTCATGCGAAGGCCGAAGAAGCGGTTGATTTCGCCAAGGCAAACGGCCGCGGTGTCACCGGCCTGCGGCGAGTTTTGCGGGCGCTCGAAGCAGGGGAAGTGCAGAGTATTTTTCTGGGTGAGAACTATTCAGCGCAAGCCGTGGAGTGCCCGTATTGCGGTCATTTGGACGCGCACCTGGTGCAGGCGTGCGTCGCCTGCGGGCGCAAGACTCGCGAACTCGACGACGTCTGCGATGCGATCATTCCGGTTGCCATCCGGCGCGACATTGAATTGTTCTACCTGAAAGAGCACCATGGATTGGATCGTGCCGGCAACATTGCGGCGTTGCTGCGTTTCCGCTCAGACCAGCGCACCGGGCAGGTCGCGGCGGCATCGTAGCATTGGTCTCGTAGGGTCACTTTTATGGCGACGGACATTAAGACGAACTTCAAGACGAACATCGAAGTGAATTCGACCGAGCAGGTCTTGCGGACGGTATACGCCGCGTTTAACTCGCGTGACGTGGATACGGTGCTCGGCTTTATGCATCGGGATGTGGACTGGCCCAACGGGATGGAAGGTGGGCGCGTTCATGGCCACAACGGCGTTCGGGAATACTGGACCCGGCAATGGAAGATGCTGGATCCGAAAGTTGAGCCGGTTGGTTTTGCTCCTGACGACGCGGGGCGCACCGTGGTCGAAGTGAAGCAAGTCGTTCACGATATGCAAGGTACGTTATTAATGGATCGGATGGTTCAGCACATCTACACGATGCAAGATGGGCTCATTCGCAGTATGGAAATACGTGAATCCGAGCAGTGAGTTCCGAGCAACGAGTGCCAACATGAGCGAAAATAAGAACGATGATTCACAAAATCCTTCCCGTGGGCCCGCTGCAATGCAACTGCTCGATCATTGGCGATGAGACGACGCACGAAGCGATGGTCATTGATCCGGGCGATGACATTGACGAAGTTCTCGCCATCCTGCAACAGCACAAACTGCAAGTGAAGCAGATCGTCATCACCCACGCGCACATCGATCATGTCGGCGGAGCGATGAAGCTGCGGGCGGCGACGGGCGCGCCTATCCTGCTGAACCAGGACGATTACGAGTTGCTGAAGCTGCTCGATGTGCAGGCGACCTGGATCGGGGTGCCAGATCCGGGCAAGGTCGAGATCGAGGCAAGCGTTGGGGCGGGCGATTCTTTGCAGGCAGGGAGCCTGAAGGCCAATGTAATCCACACGCCGGGACACACTGAGGGTAGTGTTTGTCTTTATTTTCCAGCCGAGAAACTACTGATCGCCGGCGACACACTCTTCGCCCGCAGCATCGGACGGACCGACCTGCCCGGCGGCTCGTTTGAAAAGATCATCCGATCACTGCACGATCGCGTGCTTACTTTACCCGATGACACGGTAGTGATTCCGGGACATGGCCCGCGGACGACCATTGGTGAGGAGAGGGAAGAGAATCCGTTCCTAAAACGCTAGGTGTCAGGTGTTAGGTGTCAGGTCTCAGGAAAATCGCACTCGGAAAGAATCCAAACGCGTTGCTTTTCCTCAGACCTGAGACCTAACACCTGACACCTTTATTTTTGTGGCGCTGCGGGCGCGGGCGCCGGAGTCGTGGGCTGTGATGTTGGCTGTGACTTGGTCTGCGAGGTTTTTACTCCCGACAGTACGGAAGCCGGTCCGGTTTTGCGAGCCGCGTAAATCGAGAGCGTGATTGACGTAAACATGAAGATGATCGCGGACCAAGTGGTTGCTCTCGACAGGACTGAAGCCGCGCCTCGGGGACCGAACGCGGTCTGACTACCCTGTCCGCCAAATGCGGCGGCCAAATCGCCGCTCTTGCCGCTTTGCAACAACACGACCGCAATCAGAAAGAGACAAACGATGATGTGGATGATGGTGATCAAAATCGTCATTGCGAAAAAACTCCGTCCGGGCCGAGGCCCGATTCTACTTCGTATATTCCCTGGAAATTCTTAAGGAATTAATGTCTTGGTGCGGAAGGGGGGATTTGAACCCCCACGCCTTTCGGCGCCACCCCCTCAAGATGGTGTGTCTGCCAGTTCCACCACTTCCGCTTTGAAATCAATCTCTTGCAGACTCTATGAGGGAACGTCGATGTCTGCTTTGCGCATCCCGCCCTCAGGGCGGCTGGCAAATCGCGCCTTAATGTTTATACACGGTCAAACGAGGCGGTTCAAGTTGGCTCGGACCCGATCGACAGTGCTCTGCATTGCGCACGATCTGCAATGCGCTTATCGTTAGTCGTCATAATCGTCAATCGTCGCTAATCGGCTGATGCGTTCGTTTCGCTGACTTGCCTATGAATGGTCGCGTCTTCTTCTGGTCGCTCACTTCGGCGCTCGCGGGATTTCTGTTCGGCTTTGACACGGTGGTTATCTCGGGTGCGGAAAAGACGATCCAGTCGCTTTGGGGGCTGAGTGACAATCTGCACGGGATCGCCATGGCGTCCGCGCTCTACGGGACTGTTGTGGGCTCGCTACTGGGCGGATGGCCGGCCGACCGCTTCGGTCGCAAGGCGACACTGCTCTGGATCGGCGCCCTTTATTTTGTCGGCGCGGTTGGGTCAGGACTCGCTACCAATGTGGGCGAGTTCATCATCGCCCGTGTCATTGGCGGATTGGGCATCGGCATCTCAACGGTGGTTGCGCCGCTTTATATTTCTGAAATCGCGCCCCCGAAGTTCCGCGGCCGATTGGCTGGCATGTTTCAATTCAACATCGTTTTCGGGATTCTGATCGCGTTCGTGTCGAACGCGATGCTCGCCGGCATTGGTGAAAATGCGTGGCGCTGGATGCTGGGAATCGCCGCGTTCCCGTCACTTCTTTACACTGCGTTTTGCATCGGTCTTCCCGAAAGCCCGCGCTGGCTGATTGTGAGAAAAGGAGATCGGGCAGGCGCATTGAACGTATTGCAACGCATCAGGCCCGATGCCTCGCCAGATGACATAGCGGCGGAGGCGAATGAGATCGCGGCCGCCTCATCGGAGAAGATGTCGTCGTCTTTGAACCATTTCTGGACGCGCCGTCTGCGCAAACCGATCATGCTCGCGATTCTGATTGCGTTCTTCAATCAACTTTCGGGCATCAACGCGATTCTCTATTTCGCGCCTCGCATTTTCGAATTGGCGGGCCTCGGACCGGAGGCCGCGCTCTTGCAATCGATCGGAATCGGCATCACGAATCTCGTCTTCACGTTCGTCGGCCTCTGGCTCATTGACCGATTGGGACGGCGCACGCTGTTGTTTATTGGCTCCTTCGGATACATTGCTTCGCTCGGGCTGACGGCGTGGGCGTTCTTCACGCAGCATTTCGCGATTGTACCGGCATGTGTGTTTGCTTTTATCGCGGCGCACGCGGTCGGCCAGGGAGCGGTGATCTGGGTATTCATCTCTGAGATATTTCCCAACCGCCAACGCGCGGAGGGTCAGGCGCTTGGCAGCTTCACGCATTGGATCTTTGCCGCTCTGCTCACTACATTTTTCCCGAGGATGGTCTCGGCCTTTGCACCGGGGTATGTGTTTTCGTTCTTTGCGGGGATGATGGTGCTGCAGCTGATCTGGGTGAAGACGATGGTGCCGGAGACAAAAGGCGTTGCGCTCGAACAGATGCAGAAACAGTTGGGGATCGAATAGGCCCGTATGAGTTTCAAGGTTGTCGGCGTCGGCGAAGTGCTATGGGATCTGCTGCCGGAGGGGCCGCA
>DATGGT010000015.1:0-1692 GCA_035308395.1 Terriglobales bacterium | reverse complement strand
CCTGGAATCCGCCGCAGCTAGCGGAGATCAGAAAGCACAAATCGCGATTGAAATCTTTTGCACCGGGATTCGCAAAGCGATCGCAGCCTACGCCGCGGTGCTGGGCGGGCTCGACATGCTCGTCTTTTCTGGCGGCATCGGCGAACACAGCGCCCCTGTTCGCGACAGAGTTTGTGATGGCCTTGGTTTCCTCGGCGTTTCTATCGACGACGTCGGCAACCAATCAAACGCGAGCACGCTCTCGACTAAAGGAAGCAAAGTCCGCGTCCGCGTCGTCGCAAGCCAGGAAGACCTGCAAATTGCCCGTCACTCTCGGGCCTTGTTACGCAAGATGTAGACGCAGGACGACGCTATGCGTTAGACGATTTCTGACACCAGCCGAGAGAACCGCGAAAGACCGTTGACCTTTGCCGCCATTTGCTACAGGATTCGCTACCAGCGAGCGATTGCTACCCGTGGCACCCTTTCGGCCAGAATCCAATTTAGGCGAACCTAAACCCGGAGGTCACCAGCCGTGACACACTTCTCCATCAACCGGTCAATTCCGTTTTCCGCGCGTTCCCTGAATTTGCTGCTTGTCGCGACATACGCCTTCACGATTGCCGGATGCGGGAAAGGCGCGAAGTCCGCCAACGAGATCCGAGTCGGCGTCGTGATGCCTATCACGGGCCGGGAAGCGAAGCCCGGACAATACCAGCGCGAAGGCATCGAACTCGCGATCAAACAGATCAACGATGGCGGCGGAATCATGGTGAAGGAAAAAGGAAAAAAGCTTCCGGTGAAGGAAGTTTTCTATGACGACGCCTCGGACCAGGCGAAGTCCGCCGGGCTCGTGGAGCGCGCGATGACCACCGACGAGGTGACGGCGGTAATCGGGGGATACTCGACCGCTCTTGGCGAAGCCGAGTCGGTAATGCCGGATCGTTATCAGACGCCGTGGATTACGCCAGGAGCGGCAGCAGCGCACATCTTCAGCCGAGGCTACACTTACACGTTCGGAACGCTTAGCTCCACAGAGCTTCTTGGCTATACGACCGGGGAATTTCTGGGCAGCCTAATGGACGCAGGCAAGCTCAAGAAGGATCTCGCGGTCGCTCTGGCGCTTGAGAACACCGACCACGGCGTGGAATACGGGGAGGGCATCCAGCGCTGGAGTCAGGAGCACCCGGGATACTTTCACGTTGTCTTCAGCGAGAAATTTGACCTGGGTGGAACTGATTTTTCAGGTCTGCTGCAAAAAGTGAAAGGCTCCAAAGCGGATATCTTTCTGGCCGACGCGCACCTTCAGGATTACATCACCATGGAGCGGCAATATATTCAGAGTGGGATGTACCATCAAATGATCAGCTACGGCGCGCGAGGGCCCGATCAGGATGCGCGTAAGGCCCTAGGCGATGCGACGAATTACATTTTTGCGGGATTGTGGTGGTCAAAGAAATTGCCTTACCCACAGGTGAAGAAATTCGACGCTGACTATCAGGCGTTCGCGGGACACGAGCCGGATTCATACTACCCGGCGCCGGCCTATGACGCGATGCGAGCCCTCGCCATGGCTATCGAGCAAGCAGGTACCCTCAACAAAACGGCCATCCGCGATGCGCTGAAGAACGTTGAGTTGAAAGATTCACTGATGCCAGGCCAAGTGCTTCGCTTCGGCAAGACAGGGCAAGTGGAATTGCCGTTCGTTATCGT
>DATGGT010000014.1:0-12112 GCA_035308395.1 Terriglobales bacterium | reverse complement strand
GCCGATGAAGCCGATTCCAGGAATGATTTGCGCCGCGATGCGAGTGTGATCGCCAAGGTGTTCGACGGCCAGCGCGTCAGAAAGGATGGTGAACAACGCCGCGCCGAAGCAGATGAACATGTTGGTGCGGAGGCCAGCAGGGCGATGTTTGAGTTCGCGCTCGAAGCCTATGACGCCGCCCAGGACCGCCGCAAGAATAAGTCGGGCAAGAGACGAGGAGACGATGCCGCTTGCCATCTCTCCGCGCAACAGTCCGATTATGTGCGGCCAGTTCATCGTCGATAAAGTCTAAATCTTGGTGGAATGGCCGGATTTTATCACCCGACGCAGTCCTGGCCGCTATTGCGCGTTAACCTGCCTGATTACCGCGCGGGCTCGGTACGGCCGGGAAAGATCGCGGCCGGAGCCTGCCCGCTGGTGTGGATTTCGACCAGAGCATCCAGATGATGGTCTTTCGCGGCTTTCCAAACCGGGCCGCCTTCGAATCCAACGATGTAGTCGGCGTAGGCCGCGGGATCGGCGAGGGCTCGTTCCCAGAGGCCTTTCGGATCGGACGGTTGTTTCCACACGCGGTGATTGCCTTCATTGATGACACGGCGTAATGGAACGCCCGCTTCTTCCAGGGCGCCGGAGTGCTCGCCAAGGAACATAAGCAGCCTGGAGTTCTCAGGAAACGACGTGAACCATTTTGCAAGTTGATGATCCAGCGCGATGCGGCCCCGGCTGTTGATCGCGGCTTCGCGATAGCAGATTGGGTCGGCACGCCAAATGGAACCATACGTGGCGACCGCCAACACAATCGTGGGCAGCAGCACCAGAGCATCGGACCAGGGTTGCCATTCGGGCGGGAAGCTCGGAAGCATGCTCGCTAATTGTGCGAGGTAAGAGATCGCCAAAGGCACGAATAGGGCAAAAGCAGGAAGGAGTTGCAATCCGTAGCGCAGGTTGTAGTGGGAAAACGGCCACCAGCTGGGAACGAATATAGGGATGCTGCCGTAGGCGACGCTGAATGCGTAGAACGGAAGCGGAGCCCAGAGTAGGAGTGCAGGTCGAAGGCGCGGGGTAAAGCCAGCGACGGCTGTTCCGATCAACGCGAAAGCAAGCCAGAGGCGGCCTTGCCAGTTGGATTCGCCGAGGTTCAGTTCGGCCGCTTTAATGAAGTAGAGTGCGGCTGTCGGAAGACTTCCCTTGGCTGGATTGATTGTGGCGGTTTTTTGTTCGATGGCTTTGGCTGAATAAGGTCCATTGGCGAACTCCAGCGGGTTGCGATAGACGATGGCGTTATAGGCGAGCCATGCAAGAGGAGCGGCTAACGCGATCAAGACGAACTTCGCCAACGCCGCGGTTGGCAGTTTGGAATGTGCTTGATCCGTTTGTCTGTGGCGACGGTAGGCGATTGCGAGTGTTGCGACAATGAGAGTGGCGCCGAGAAACCACCCATCGTACCGGACAAAGCAGGCGGCGGCCAGGCACATGCCGCAGTTCGTGAGCGATTTTGTTTTTCTTGCGTTGGTGGCGAATTCTGCGAAATATACAACAGTCCAGATAAACGCAGCGAGATACAACGATTCGCCCATGGCCGTGGATTGCATGTAAATCAAGTTGGGATTGGCCGCGTAAAGCACCGCTGAGAGCCAGGAGAGCACTTTGCCGCGAGCATCGAGCTTGCCTTCACGCGTGAGTACAGTGCGCACAAGGCGGAATATTCCCAGGACGCCGAGGATGTAGGCGGCCATAGACGGAATCGAGCCGCCGGTACCGCTTTGCCACAGGCGCATGGGGACGATGAATGGCAGGATCAGCAAATGCGGCAGCGGGAGCCAGACAGTTCCCAGTTGCAACAGGCCGGGAGTTTGCGAGTCGAAGACGCGGCGCGCGATGTTGATGTGGGCGACTGCATCGCCGTAGAGGAGGATGTCTCCGTGACGCTGGTAGAAGAGAAACGAGAATACCGAGACGAAGGCCGCGAGCCAAACCAGGCGGACGGCTTCGATTGCGGGATGCGGCTCCGCTGGCCTTGGCGGCTTCATTCTAGGTGCGTGAGTTCGCGAAAGATCTGGAAGCGGGCGTCGATCTCGTTGCGGGTGAGGGTTTGCAGGCGCTCGGTGCCGAAACTTTCTACGGCGAACGATCCCATAACCCCTCCATAGAAAAGAGCGCGCTTGAGCACTTCGCGATTGAGTTCCGGCTGCGACGCGACGTAACCCATGAAGCCTCCGGCGAAAGAGTCGCCGGCTCCGGTGGGGTCTTTTACTTCATCGAGCGGAAGAGTTGGAGCGCGGAAGGGGTGATGGCCGATACCGAAGGCGCCTTCACGGAAGAAAATTGTGGCGCCGTATTCTCCATGCTTGATGACTAGCGCTTGCGGGCCCATGGCGAGGACCTTTTGTGCGGCGCGGGGCAGATTCTTCTCGCTTGCCAGCATCTTGGTTTCAGTATCGTTGATGAGCAGAACGTTGACGAGCTTAAGCGTTTCAGCGAGTTCCTGCCGCGCGCCGGTGATCCAGTAATTCATGGTGTCGCAGCCGGTGAGGCGGACGCCGTTCATCTTGCGGCGAACATTGGCTTGCAACGTCGGCTGAATGTTGGCGAGAAACAGATATTCGCTATCGTCGTACTCCTTTGGAATGCGCGGCTGAAATGTCTGGAAAACGTTCAGATCGGTGAAATTGGTTTTAGCTTCGTTGAGATTGTCGGCGTAGGAACCGCCCCAACGAAAAGTTTTGCCGGCGGAGTGTTCGATGCCCCGGGTATCGATACCGCGCTTTTTCATGACGTTCTCGTGCTCGGCAGTGAAATCCTCTCCGACCACCGCAACGACGCGCACCTGTGTGAAATAGCTGGCGGCCAGCGAGAAATATGTGGCAGCCCCGCCGAGAATGCCTTGCACGCTGCCCGAGGGCGACGTGATGTCATCAAATGCCACCGAACCGACTACGACGATGCTCATTTCGCTCCGAGGTACTTGCCAAGGATTAGCTTTAGTTTTTTTCTGGTTGCAACTGGAATTTTTTTGCGATCGGTGAGAATGGCATGCCTCAAGGCCGAGCCGCACTTGCACGAGCGCTCTCGCGGCATTTTAGCGACAGTTTCGCGGACCACTTTGGCGGCGTTCTCGGCGTTTTTTACCAGCACGGCCACAATCTGATCGACCGTTACCGAATCATGATGCGGATGCCAGCAGTCGTAATCGGTCACCATGGCGACCGTGACGTAACAGATCTCAGCTTCGCGGGCGAGTTTAGCTTCCTGCAGATTGGTCATGCCGATCACGTCCATGCCGAGGCTGCGGTAGACGTTGGATTCGGCCTTCGTGGAAAACTGCGGGCCCTCCATGCAGAGGTAGGTGCCGCCCCGCTTACCGGTTACGCCTGCAGATCTACAGGCGCTTTCGACTACGCGTGCCAGTTCGCTGCAGATTGGGTCGGCGAAGGCAACGTGGACGACTACTCCGCCGCCGAAGAACGTGTCGATGCGGTGTCGGGTGCGGTCGAAGAATTGATCCGGGATCACGAAGTCGAGGGGCTTGTGTTCTTCCCTCAGCGAACCCACGGCGGAGACGGAGACAATTCGTTCCGCTCCGAGTTGCTTGAAGCCGTGAATGTTGGCACGGAAGTTTAGCTCGGTTGGGGAGATAGTGTGTCCGCGGCCGTGGCGAGCGAGGAACGCTACTTTTCGGCCTTCGAGGATACCGCAGATATAGGCGTCTGAAGGCGCGCCGAATGGGGTTTTCAAGCGCACTTCTTTGACTTTAGTCAGGCCCGGCATGGAATACAGGCCACTGCCGCCGATAATTCCAATTTCTGCTTGCGCCAACCGATCTGTCCTCTATTTTGGAGTGAACTTATGAGCGTGAGCAAACGTGTGATTATACAAGACGGGGCGTGCGGGTCTGCCGGATCGCGATTTAAAAAGTTCTAATTCACACTTTTAATTAACATCTTCAATTCACAGCGGGCATCGAACCGGACCGCTCCTCTGTCACCGTCGAAAATACTTCCTTTTCGAGTCGTTCGGTTGTTGCCCAATCCAGGCTTTCGCTGACAAAAACCGTGTTGCCCTTTTGTTCGATCACGACCGTGCCTTCTTCCGTGTTCCAAACACGGCGGCCGTGCAGAAGGTCGCGGCTTGATTGTTGCCCGAATGCGACCGATCGCAGGGCCAACGTTGTTTTCACTTCTTCGGCGTTCTTGTAGCGCCTTGGAATGGAATGGGCGTAGATGGCGGCGAACTCAGCGGCTGTTTCCGCGCTCGACCATCGCGAAGCGTAGATCAAACCCAAGGGAGCGGTTGGGTCTTTCTTAAGCTTGGCCGCGTAATAGTAACCGCCACGCCATTCGCGACAGAGTTCGTCAGCAAGCTTCTTGCCCACGTATTGTTCGATCAAGACTGCAACATCGAATTCGCCCATGGCTCCGATATCAAACTTCGAATAGTCCTTGAAGTCGTGCTTGAACTCGGGCACCGGCATGGGTTCAATCTTCTCGCCGGAGAGATAGGTTTCGGGCTGCATGATTTGCCGGGTGGTGTGTGGAGGGTTGGCGAGGACATCAGCAAACGCTTGCTTTTTGCCGCCCTTTTGCAGCAGTGCGACAACGAACTTTAATCCGTAACTGTAGGGAAACGTCAGCGATTCACGCAAAAAGATTGGGGCATCTTTGAAAACGACGGAGTCGTCGGTGCCGCTATTCATTTGCGATTCCATGGCATCGACCAACTCGGGGGAGTCGACAATCGATTTGCCGACCGGCGCCAACTCGTATTCGAGCATCATGGCTTCCGCCTGGCCTTCAACCACCGCTTCCCGGGAGTCGTCGATCTCGTCGTTTTCAATATCCTGCGGCGTGGGGTCTTTTCTGATTTCGCCTAGATCCTTTTCGCCTTTGCTCATCCAGCGACTGAGATTGATTGTCTGATCCTGCAGGGCATGGGTTAGTTCGTGGGCCATCACAGGCTCTTGTTGATCGATCGGAACCCAGTCGAGCAGATTCACGGTTTTGGTTTTCGGATCGTAATATCCCGCGATTTGCTCGCGTAGCAGAGAAACCAGAAGTTTTTCAAGATCGAAGTCGCGTGGCAGCAGGCCGAACTTTTTCAGCACGAGTTCGGAGCGCTGCAGGCGTTTTATGTCTTCGTCTTTCATGTGCTTGGTGAGAAAGGCGACGACTTCGTCACGGCTGGTGAGGCGCTTCTTCACTTCTCTCTTGATTGGCAGGCCGGAGTGCTTGCTATCGAAGGCGAGAATTTCGTCGACCGAGTGAAAGAGCTCTTCGGCTTCCTGAGGCGTGATCTTGACTTCCGGTTGCGCCTGCGGTGCGGCTTTCGAAGGCGGCGTGGCGGGGTTGCTCGGGCTGGTTTGCTGGCTTTGGCCCCGACTGGTTTGAGCAGGCTTTGCTTCGCCGGCCTGCGCTAGCATCGTGGAGCTCTGAGCGAGCGAGAATACGACTGCAAAAATCAACCGTACGAATGTCTTATGCTGCCGCCTGTTCGAAACCATTAGGAAAGAGTCTATCCTGTTTCCTTATACTTTCGGTAAGGGGCGCGCGGGCCGTTTGGGTGAACTCTTCGTCCCCGGCGACAGTTGATGGGATGGCAGCGATCATTTCGCTTTCGCTCAGGACGACACTACGGAGAGATACGGGATGACTCTTGTGGCCTGCTAATCCTCTCCGCTACCCACTTCCCCGCTTCGCGCGTTCCTAATGCGCCGCCGATATCTTGTGTAGTTTTCTTTTGGCGGACGGCTTCGAGGACGGCGGCTTCGATCTTGTCAGCTTCTGCCGTCATGCCTAAATGCGCGAGCATCATGGCCGCGGTCAGGATTGCACCGAACGGGTTGGCCAGGTTTCTTCCGGCGATCGGCGGGGCGGAGCCGTGGACGGGCTCAAACATTGAGGTCTTGCCTGGATGAATATTTCCGCTGGCAGCCATGCCGAGGCCACCCTGGAGGGCGGCGGCGAGGTCGGTGATGATGTCGCCAAACATGTTGTTGGTGACGATTACATCGAAGCCGCGGGGGTCGCGCACCATCTGCAGGCAGAGCGCGTCGACGTACATGTGCTGGGTTTCGATTTGAGGGAAGTCGGTGGCAACCTCTTTGAAGACGCGCTGCCAGAGCCCTCCGGCGTGGGTCATGGCGTTGGATTTGTCGCACATGAGCACGCGGCGGCGCGGCGAGCCGTCGAGTTTGGAGTGGCGCTCGCAGTATTCGAAGGCGTAGCGGATGATGCGCTCCACTCCTTTGCGCGTGTTGATGTCTTCCTGCGTGGCAATTTCGTCGGGAGTTCCCTGCTTGAAGACTCCGCCAGCATCGGTATAAACGCCTTCGGTGTTTTCGCGGATGACTACAAAGTCGACATCTTTCGGTTCGACGCCCTTTAGCGGGCAAAGCGTGGCATCGAGCAAGCGCACAGGTCGGACGTTGGCGTAGAGATCCATTTTGAAGCGCATGCCGAGAAGAATCTCTTTGGCGTGGATGTTGGTTTTGACCCGGGGATCGCCGAAGGCTCCGGCGAGGATGGCGTCGAAGTCGCGGCCTAGCATGGCGAAGCCGTCTGGGGGGACTGTCGTGCGGTCGCGGAGGAAGCGGTCAGCGCCCCAATCGAATTCGGTGAACTCGACATTGGCTCCGGTCGCGCGAATTGCGTTGAGAGCCTGCGGGATCACTTCCTGGCCGATGCCATCTCCCGCGACGACAGCGATGCGCCTGAGCGAAGGCTTTTGGGCGTTTTGTTTCTGGTCCACGCGAAAAAGCTAACACATTGCCGGGGCTTGGCGCATTCGGCGATTTCCGATTGCGCGTCTGGCGGTCTGCCGCAACGATCGTTCGCCTTAAGGCCATTCCCACCACGAACAATACCTCGAACAATCGGAGATGGGCAGTTGCCGATGAATCCATCGGCGTTCGCTATAATCAATAATTCCATGGGTTTGACGGCACTTTACGAGGCGCTTCAGGCAAATGCCGGAGACCGCGCGAATTCGCTCCCTCCGGCAGAATACTGCGGGGCAACCACTGCGGCGGGTTTTGTCGATCCCCAAGGGGAATTTTCCGCTTTGATCAATCGGTGCGGAGTGTACGACCTCGGCTTCCGCGCTCGAATTGCGATCACAGGCGCTGATCGAGTGCGCTGGCTGAACGGGATGGTCAGCAACAATATCCGCGATCTTGCTGTTGGCCATGGCGCCTATGCATTTCTGCTGAATCCGCAGGGTCGGATTCTGGGAGATATGCACGTTTATAACGAGGGCGAGAGGCTCATCGTGGTGACGGATCGCTGCCAGATCGAAAAGATTATGGCGACGTTCGACCACTTCATCATTATGGACGATGTGGAGCTGGCTGACCTTAGCTTAAAGGAGACGGCGATCGGCCTGGCCGGACCGGAGGCGCGGAAGATTTTGACGGCTGCAGGAATTGAGATTTCTGAGTTGCAGCCGCTGCAAATGGTGACAGCGACGTGCAAGTGCGACTGCGATTGTGTGAAGTGTACGGTAATTCGCGGTGAAGACATGCAGGCGGAGCGCTACGAGATTTGGTTTTCTCCAGAGGATGCTTACAAGACCTGGAAGGCGCTGGAGGCGGCAGGAGCGACTGCGGTGGGCAGTGAGAGCCTTGAGTTGCAGAGGATTGCCGCTGGAATTCCGCTTTATGGCGTGGATATTCGGGAGCGGGACCTGCCGCAGGAAACCGAACAGATGCGCGCGCTGAATTTCAACAAGGGATGCTACGTAGGACAGGAGATCGTCGAGCGCATTCGATCGCGTGGCAATGTCCATCGCACGTTTACTGGCTTTGTTTCCGAGGGCGGGGCGGCGATTCCGGCGGAAGCGAAGATTTCGGCGGGAGAAAAGGAAGTGGGCGAGATCACCAGCTCCACGAGGCTGCATACGCCTGCCGGCGCGAGGACGCTTGCGTTGGGATATATTCGGCGGGAAATTGGCGTGCCAGGACGCAAAGTAACGATCGGAGCAACGCAGGCCGATGTTGTCCGGCTGCCATTTGATATTGGCGCTCCTAAACAGGCAGACGATGCGATGGTGCATCGAGCATAACTATAAGTTTTTGACCGGTCGCTAACGATTCGCGAGGTATAGCGCAGGTCTTTGTTCAAGTAGATCCTGGTTCAATAAGGGTCAAAAAACCTAAGCTCTGGAAGGAACACGTCAATGGCTGAGAAGAAACGGGATTCCGGATTCACTGTAACCGATCGTCGACTGTTTACCGAGGACGGAGAGCGGCGAAGCGACGTGCGTGAAGAGGAACCGGAGAAAAAACCATCTACGGTGACCCCGGGCTTTGCGGCAACGCCTGTCAAGGAAGCGCCTGGAGAGGAGAAACCCGTTGCCGGATTCCCTTCCCCGGGCGAAGGCCAGGACGTACCACCTCCGCCGACTGTGGCGGAGCAGCAGGCGCAGGCGGACGCCTATCGCGCGTCGTCGAAGGAACTCGATTCTCGCGTCGAACTCAGCGGCCGTTCCGCTAAAGAATTCGAGATGACGTTTGAACGTTTTCTCGCTTCTCTCTACATGAGCGCGATGTTGCAGTTGGGATTGATGCACCAGCAAGGCGAACAGCCGCGAGTGGACATCATCGGTGCGCGGCAGACGATCGATACGCTCGCATTGCTCGCGGAAAAAACCAAAGGAAACTTGACTCCGACGGAACAAACCTTTCTGCAGAACAGCCTCTACGAAGTGCGCATGGCTTACGTAGAAGTAACCAATGCGTTATCGCGGCCGCCGCAGCCGGGAGCCGCAACCGGAACTGGCGGACGATGACGGTCCAGTCTCGAGCTCACAACATGAAGGACTGGGCATGAAAGCCACACTCACAGTGTTGGGCAGCGGCACGTCGATGGGCGTCCCTACATTGGGATGCAGCTGCGCGGTGTGCCACTCGAGCGATCCGCGGGACCGGCGCACGCGTCCTTCCATCATGCTTGAGTTTGCGGGCAAGGTTGTGCTGATCGATACCACACCGGATTTTTATGCGCAGGCGATCCGCGAGCAAATATGCCGCGTCGATGCTGTGTTTTTCACGCACACTCACGCCGATCATATTCTGGGCATCGATGATTTGCGGCCGTTGAGCTATGCCCATAAGCCGCAGAAGTTGCCCCTATATGCCAGGCCGGATGCGGCCGCGTTCTTGCGGCGCATGTTCAGTTACATCTTCGATGCCGATTACAAATATGGCGCTTTGCCGCAACTAGAATTGCGACCGATTGATGGTCCAGTGGATGTTTTTGGGGCGCGTTTCGAGCCGATTCGGCTGATTCATGGAGAAGCTGAAATCTACGGCTTCCGATTCGGCAAAGCAGCTTATCTGACGGATCACAGCGAGATTCCGGAGACATCGTTCCATCAACTGGAGGGGCTTGACCTTCTTTTTCTGGACGCGCTGCGGCATAAACCACATCCGACGCATTCGACGGTGGAGAACTCATTGCGCATTGTCGAGCGGGTGAAGGCGAAGCGGGCGTTCTTCACGCATATTTGCCACGACCTGCCGCATGAAGCGACGAATGCGATGTTGCCGCCGCATGTGCGATTGTCGTATGACGGGTTGAAGCTGGAGTTCGAAATCTGACTGCCGATTTCTGAATGCAAGTCTTCCATAAACTCGAAGATGTTCCCGCGGAGTTCGGGCCTTCGTTTCTCAGCGTGGGAAATTTCGACGGTGTGCACCGCGCGCATGCCCATGTGCTGGGCGAAATTGTGAGGCGGGCTCGGGCGAACGGCGGCAAAGCGATTGCGGTGACCTTTGAACCGCATCCGGCGCGCATTCTGCGTCCGGATTCAGGATTGAAGCTGCTGACGCCGGTGCCCGAAAAATTGCGCCTGCTGGAAGGAACTGGAATTGATGCGGTCTTAATGCTGCCGTTTGCGCGCGATCTATCGTTGATGACCCCGCGGCAATTTGCCGAACGAATCCTGAAAAAGAAACTGCATGCGCGCGAGGTGCATGAGGGCTATAACTTTCACTTCGGCCACAAAGCTGCGGGAGACGTGAACGTGTTGACCCAACTCGGGGGTGAACTGGGATTTGAAGTAATGGTTTATCCCGAGCGGAAGCTGCGGGGCGAACCGGTTTCGAGCAGTCACATCCGAAAACTGATTCGCGATGGGCGCGTGAGCCGGGCGCGGCATCTACTGGCGCGTCCGTTTTGCATTTTAGGTGTGCCCGGCCGCGGGCGCGGACTGGGATCGAAATATACGGTGCCCACGATCAATCTCGCTCGCTATGAAGAACTGGTTCCCAAAGATGGCGTCTACATCACCTGTACGCGCGTGGGCGAAGAACGATTTGAATCAGTGACCAACGTCGGCAATCGGCCTACGTTCGGTGCGGATTCATTTGCGATTGAGACTCACCTGCTGAACTTCCATCCCATCGATTTGGCGCCGGAGAGTGAAGTCGAGATTTGCTTTCTTGACCGGCTGCGCGATGAGATCAAGTTCCCTTCTGTCGAAGCCTTGCGCGAGCAGATCGCTCTGGATGTGAAGAAGGCTCGGAGATATTTCCACCTGTTGCGTTAAGTCTCACCACGAGTGCACGCAAAACCAGATCTCCTCACTTAGCACTTACCTGCGGGAAATCAATGCGGCAAATATCCTGATTCCATGGGCAGTTTGCCATCGACGCGAACCACGGTGATCGCGCCGTCGACGGAGCGAACATCGACGAGCCCGACTGCCCCCGGCACGGACTGGACGATTTTCAGCACGTCGGCGTCTGAATCGACGACCTGAATTGCTTCTTTGTGCGCGGCCATCCATGCTTTCCAGTCGTCGGAACTCATCTTGTTCAGATGCTCGAGCGTCTCTAATTCGCCGGGCGAGCTTTTGTGCAGAACCAAGACAATGGTCGTGCCGTCGGGCCATTTCTTGATCTCGGAGCGGAAAATCCTGGCGAGATGAGCGGCTGTAAGGTTGCTGGTAGCGTTGTCTTTGTTGACGATAACGGCCATGTGATGGGCGAAACAGGGAGTGAGAAATGTCACGAGGAACACGACTGGAGCTGCGAATCGACAAAGTCTCATGAGCGCATCCGTGGTTGAGATTGTATGTGGCGATCCCCACTACGAGGCTAACTGAAATCCCTGGAACGGAAGTCAAAACATTGTCAAATCGAGGTCGCGCACCAAGAAAGCAAACAGAATGATAAGCAGCGAATGCTGGCGTCCTGTCGCCGGAACGCATGCGATTCGCCGCAATAAAATCCGCTTGCGCTACGGCACGGTAAATGACTTCGCGCTCGTGGTCGTTCCTCCGGCATTCGTAACCATGATGGGTCCTGTTGTGGCCCCCGAGGGAACTGTCAGCTTGAGGTAATTTACGCTGAGTACTTGAAAGGCGACGTTCGTTCCATTCACCGACACGGCGGTCGTTCCCACGAAGTGATTTCCTTCGACGATGACACTGGACCCAACGTTGCCGGATGCAGGGCGGAACGCCGTTATGCCGACAGCAGCCGGGGCCAGCCCGGCGTCGAGGCTCCAGATCGTGCCGTTCAGAACGGAGTTTGTGTTAACACCTCCATCGCCGAGAGTGACGCCGTAGAACTTTCCGTCCGCGGCCTGAATCATGGCTGCCGGTTGCTCGCCGATGGTCGTGCAGTCGAAGGTGAGGTTTTGCAGCAAAGATCCTGTGGTGCTGGCGGAGAAAGCGATGCCCTCGCCGCTGCAGTCGCCACCGAGAAAATCTCCCCACAAATTGCCGTCGGAAGCTTGAAGAATGTGGCCGTCGAAAAAGCCCGAGGGAGAGAGATTGCCGATCTTCTGATACTTGCCGGCGAGACTGATCTCATACAGTTGGCCAAAGGCCTGGAGGCCGAAGAGTTCGCCAGTCGAGGCTAGCGTTGGCGCGCTGGTCGCAACGCCGGGCAGGTTGATGTTCGGAGTATTGAAGCCGTGCAGAATCGTGTATTGGCCGGTCGAGAGATCGAAGCGGAAGACACTATTGAAGGGCTTGAACTGGGCTCCGGCGACGGTGGTTCCATAGAGATTCCCATCGGGAGCCTGCACCATTCCGTAGATGCCAGTGCCATCGGGCTGAGTTTTTGAGTCAAAGGTGTGGAGAACCTTGTACGTTCCGCCCGGCGTCATGC
>DATGGT010000013.1:0-1576 GCA_035308395.1 Terriglobales bacterium | reverse complement strand
GTCTTCGTCAGCGCGCCGTCATTCATCACCGCGGCGCCCAGCTTCAATTGACCCTCAATCGCGTCTGGCATCGTGCCCAGAGCCTTAAAGTAGTGAGGGAGGAACCCCATATTCTGTTCGATGTTGCCGTAAATTCCTCGAAGTTGCGGGTCCGCTTGTGTTTCTTCAATCTCGTTTACATACGTCACGGGATCGCTCCTGAGAGAGATGCGGGGCTTAGACCGAACTACTTTACTCGCATCGCAAAGTTCTGACAACCCGGGCTGGGTGCTCGGAACCTTCTTCCCATTCGTGCGAATCAGAGACTCAGAACTCAGCCGCATGCTATTTTGCTAAAACCTCCAGATGTCCCGAGAGCTTAGGCATGGAAGGTAGAGGGAAACCATGGATCTACAATTGAAAGGCAAGAGAGTACTGGTGACAGGGTCTACGGCTGGCATTGGTTTCGCAGCCGCGCGCGCGTTTGCGGTGGAGGGCGCGTCGGTCGTCATCAATGGACGGAAGCAAGATCGCGTGGATAGCGCCATTGCCCAGATTCGCAAATCGCAACCGGGCGCGGAGCTAACGGGGATTGCGGCCGACGTTTCGAATGCCGCAGGCTGCGCAAAGCTGATTCAGACGGCGCCCGATGTGGATGTCCTGGTCAACAACATGGGGATTTTTGAGCCCAAACCTTTCGAAAAGATTTCCGACGAGGACTGGCTGCGCTTCTTTGAAGCAAATGTAATGAGCGGAGTGCGCCTGTCGCGTCACTACCTGCCGGGCATGCGCAAAAGGAACTGGGGAAGAATTCTATTCGTCTCGAGCGAGTCTGGCGTGCAAATTCCCGTTGAGATGATTCACTACGGTATGACAAAAACGGCACAGATTGCCATTGCGCGAGGTCTTGCGGAGTCCGTCGTAGGCACCGGAATTACCGTGAACAGTATATTGCCCGGACCCACTCGCTCTGAAGGAGTCGAAACTTTCGTAGCACAAATGGGTGGTGGCGGCGATTCAGGTGCGTTCGAAGCGGAATTTTTCAAATCGGTTCGTCCTTCGTCTCTGCTGAAGCGGTTTGCCACAGTCGAGGAGGTCGCTTCGACGATCGTGTATCTGTGTAGTCCATTGGCCTCCGCGACGACAGGCGCTGCTGTCCGAGCCGATGGTGGCGTGGTGCGCGCAATCCTGTAGTCAGCTGTGCGGAGCGGCGGGCTCCACCAACTCAATGAGTATCTTGCCTTTCTCCGCCCCCTTTTCCAGCAGTGAAACGAGGAAGAAATTCACGCGAGTGCCGTCTGCACCGGCGCGCGTTGCTGGGTAGATCGGTTGCACTCCGAAGTGCGAGCGCAGAATTTCGGTGGCGGCATCGACATTTCGAGCGAGCAGCTCAACTTGCTGTATCCCCTCGCCGAATTTTTGAAGATAGCGCGCGATCGCGCCCGCACCGCCACGTTCGCGAGTCGTCAGAATGTCCAGCCGCACGCCCTGCGCGAAGTGCAACTCAAATTCCTTGGCGTCCTGGTCGGGTGGAACAACCGCAAGGCGGGGAGAACCACTTGCGGCGTAAATTCGCTCGAAAGTTTCGGGCGCAACG
>DATGGT010000012.1:0-1934 GCA_035308395.1 Terriglobales bacterium | reverse complement strand
ATGTGCTTTCCAGCTTCACCGCTTCCGATGATAAGGGCGTCGTAACGCTCAGGTTCAGCCATGAATGCCTCCTTGGGGCGCTCGATTTGTTAGCTTCAGCTCAAAGAAGATTGAGGCAGGTGTTATTCGATTCGATCGACTTGCTACTTTCGACGCGACGTGAGGCATGCACGGTTTGTCCGCAGGAGAGGGTGGCGGCTCCTCATCCTTTGTAACAAAGACCCGGCCCGAGCTTCAAGCCAATCGGATGACGATCGAGCGTGATGATGCTGGATTGGAGTTTAGTAGATGCGGCTAGCGGGTTTTCATTCTTCGCGCAGCGCGATAAGAGGATCCACGCGGGTAGCTCGACGTGCCGGAATGTAACACGCGAAAAGGGCGACGCTGGCAAGAATAGCTGAAACAGCAAAATAGGTAGTTGGGTCAGCCGGTCCCACGTCGAAAAGCATAGAACGAAAAATTCGCGTCACTATCGCAGCTCCGACGAGGCCTGAAGCCAGTCCGATTACAACGATCCGCATGCCTTCTCCCAGCGCCATGCGCAGAATATCGAGTCGCTGCGCGCCGAGTGCGATGCGAATTCCTACTTCGTGTGTGCGTTGGCTGAAGGAGTAGGCCATCACGCCATAGATACCGACCGCGGCAAGCAGAAGCGCAACGGTTGCAAACACGCCGAGAAGCTCGAGCGCAAAGCGCCGGTCAGCCAGCGAGCGGGCGATGATTTCGTCCATCGAACTGATGCTGTGCACCGGAACGTTGGGATCGACGCTTTCCACCACTTGCCGCACGGCTTCGCCGAGATGTTCCACGTCGCCGCGGCTGCGGAGAAAAACCACCGCGTTGACGGGCGCAAACTGCCCGAGAACAACATAAATGTGCGGAACACTGGGCGCGTCAAAACCGTCTGACTTGATATCGCCAACGACGCCGACGATTTTCACTCCCTGAATACCCGCTCCAAATCCGAACTTAACTTGTTGCCCGAGTGGATTCTGATCGGGCCAGTAGCGGCGGGCAAGAGTTTGATCTATCACGCCAACCGTCTCGGTCTTATTCGTATCGGAGGCGGTGAAATTTCGTCCAGCCATCAAGGGAACTTCCATGGTGCGGAAGTATTGCGTGTCTACTACCGCGATGTCCGCAGTTGGGCTGCGCTCGGAATCTCCCGGGCGGCCAAGAATGGTAAACGGAGAATAATTTCTGCCGGAGTTCATCGGCAGTGTGTCGTTGCCCGAAATCGTTGACTGTTCAACCCCCGGCAGCACTGAGACGCGTCGATATACCTCTTGGAGAAAAGCAGCGCGTTTCTCTTCGGCGGCATAGGGATCGTTCGCCGGATCGTTGGCCACTGGAATCCAGATTTGAACTGTAGTCAGATGGCCGGGGTTAAATCCGGGACGCACTTCCAGCACCCGCCAGAAACTTCGCAGCAGCAGCCCTGCTCCAGCCAGCAAGACAAGCGAAAAGGCTATCTCGGACACTACAAGGACACGCGAGAGTCGAGTGTGGCGTCTACCGGCGCCTGACCCGCGCCCGCCTTCCCTCAGATTCTCAATCTGGTTCGGATTCGTAGTTTGAAGCGCCGGCGCCAAGCCGAAGAGGACGCCGGTAAGTATCGAAATGAGGAAAGCGAAAAAGAGAACCTTGCCGCTGACGTCGATTTCGTTAAGCCGGGGAATATCCGCAGGAGCAAGGCTTACGATCGCATTCTTTAGGAAGAGAACTGTGACTATGGCGACCACGCCGGAAATTACAGACAAGAGCGTGCTCTCGGTCAACAATTGTGCCGCCAGGCGTGCGCGACTTGCGCCCATCACCAACCGAATCGCAATTTCGCGGCGACGACCGGACGAGCGCGCGAGAAGCAGGTTCGCGATATTCACGCACGCGATAAGCAGCACAAATCCCACGGCGCCGAAAAGGATGAGCAATTC
>DATGGT010000011.1:0-1593 GCA_035308395.1 Terriglobales bacterium | reverse complement strand
GAAAGGCAAGTCCGGCCCGGGCAGTTGGTCTCTCCCGGAACACAAGTGATCCCCTTCGTCGATAAAATCAAATGGGTGGTGGCCAATTATCGCGAGACACAGCTCACCAACATGAAGGTGGGTGATCCCGTGGAAGTACGCATCGACGCATATCCTGGAAAAACTTTCCGCGGCAAAGTGATCGAGATTGCGCCGGCCAGCGGCTCACAATTCGCGCTTCTGCCACCCGACAACGCCACTGGTAACTACACGAAGGTTGTGCAGCGAATTCCCGTGAAGATCGCGTTCGACGATGAGAACGTTGCCACCTCCTTACAGCCGGGCCTCTCGGTTATCGCCACCGTCCGCACAAGACACTGATTGGAGCGCGCGATGGCTGCTACGACGGTTACAACTCGTCCGCTCACCCCAGTGGAAATTGCCCGTACGACGGCTGCGGTGATCCCGTGGGGAATCTCCACCCGACCGATATTAGGGATCCTCGGGGTGCTCGTGGGCGCGGGGCTGGTCACTCTCACCGGTCGCATGCTTTCGCTGGGCATGGCAGATCTCAGGGGCCACCTCGGCATAAGTTACGACCAAGCCGCGTGGCTCGACAGCGCCTATAACGCGTCCCTGATGTTTATCGGGCCCTTCAGCGTCTACGTCGGCGGTCTGCTCGGACCACGGCGCGTACTTCTGTTTGCGGCTGGAATATTCACGGCGACCTGCGCCTTCTTGCCGCTTATACACAATTATAGTCTGCTGGTTACGGCGCTGATTGTTGCAGGGCTCACATCAGGCACGTTTTACCCGCTCACCCTGACTTTTGCACTTCGCATTAGTCCCCTGCGATACCTGCCTTTCACGATGGCGTTCTATGCGACTTTCATCGACGGAGCAGTTAATGTCGCGCCGTCGCTCTACGGCTGGTACCGCGATCATCTTTCCTGGCACTGGATGTTCTGGAATTCAGCGGTAATCGCGCCGGTGATGATCATCCTGATCTATTTCGGAATACCGGCAGCCCCTCCACGAAAAAAGGGCGAGCCCGTGCCCAGCTTCGCCGGATTCCTGTACGTGAGTGCCGGATTGGCCCTGATGTTTGCCGCTATCCAGCAAGGTGAGAGGCTCGACTGGTGGCGTTCCGGAGTATTCAACGCGTTGTTTTGGTCCGGCGCATTTTTCACGCTTTGTGCGCTCATACGGCGACTGCGCGGTCCCAACCCGTTGGTGGCGCTCCCTTATCTGTGGCAACGGAACACCCTTCTGCTGGGGGCTCTGCTCTTCTGGTTTCGGTTTACTCTCACCGGAACCATCATCCTGATTCCGCAGTCGCTGGCCATTCACGGCTTCGAAGCCGACCAGATCGGGCCGGCTGTGATCTGGAGCGCTGTTCCGCTCTTGCTGATTACGTTTATCGCTGGGCTCCTGATGATTCGAAACCTGGATCCGCGTCTGTTGCTAGCTGCGGGCTTGGCCTGCACGGCCTTCGCCGTCTGCCTGAACGCTGATTTAACTGCCGCCTGGTCGGCGGCAAACTACTATCGCACGGAGTTGCTCACGGGGGTCGGACAGTCGGTTGCTCTCATAGGCTTGGTGGGATGCATCATC
>DATGGT010000010.1:0-1505 GCA_035308395.1 Terriglobales bacterium | reverse complement strand
TTCGGTGCCACGAAACCGGAACGAAGATGTTCGGGCTGCTACTCTCAATCCATCCACTCCCATCAGCATGCTGATCAATTCTTCCGCCAGCCCATCGCCGAAGTAATCTGTGTCCGGACTGCCGCTGAGATTTACCAGGGGTAGCACGGCGATCGAGGAATCGGGTCTGGCAATCGCGATGCCGTTGCCGGAGGAAGAAATTGCCGCGCCGCTGAAATTGCCAAAATCGTCTAGGAGTTCCTGTGCGGTTGCGTAGCGCGCGCTCGGGTGTTTCGCCAGCATCTTGGAGAGAATCGCATTCCACGGCACTGGCAGTTGCATCACGGGTTGAGGCAAGGAAGGCAAAGCGTCGTTCAAAATGGCGCTCGCAATCTCAACCGGACTATTTCTGAGAAACGGGTGGGCTCCAGTTAGCATTTCCCAGATCACGACGCCGAAAGAAAAGATGTCTGAGGTACTACCGATGGGTTCGCAGCGGAGTTGTTCGGGCGACATATAAAGCAAGGTGCCTACCAGCGCGCCGGGGCTCGTCTGAACGAAACCATCGGAAGTGAGAGGGGAGGCGAGGATTGGGTTTTGCTCGGTTAGTTTTACCAATCCGAAGTCGAGCAGTTTCACCAAGCCATTCTCGGTGACAAAGATGTTCTCTGGTTTGATGTCGCGGTGGGTGATTCCCGTCGCATGAGCGGCAGCCATGCCGCGTGCGATCTGCAAAGCGACATCTTGCGCCCAATTCGGTGGCATAGGCCCTGCGTACAGCACATGTTTCAGGGTTCTTCCGACGAGAAGCTCTGTAACAAGAAAGCGTCGGTCTCCGTGTTCGCCTATTTCGTGAACGGTGCAAATGTTGGGGTGGTTGAGGGCGGACGCGGCGCGAGCTTCGCGCAGGAAGCGGTCCACAGCCTCCGGGTCGCGGCTTCGCTCAGGCAGCAAGAATTTCAACGCTACATGGCGACCGAGAAGTAGATCCTCTGCTTCGTAGACCTCGCCAATGCCGCCGCTGCCAATCTTCCGCAGCACGCGGTAGTGAGTAACCGTTGTTCCAATCACTTAGTGCGACCCAAGGCGGCATAGTAGGCCGGGCATTGAAGCTAAGTCAACGGAGGGGGAGAATCACCTGTGCGTGACCGCCAGCGGGAGGCACTTCTCAGCGGCGAGTACTTGTGTGATCATACTCCGCCATGTTGACGGCGAACTGCGTGCACTTCGATGGCGCTGTCGTGGAAACCAGCCCATTTCGTCACTTCACGGTTGAGAATTTTGTTGACGAGGATGTTGCCTCCGCGTTGCTTCGATGGTTCGAGCAAGACGCTAATTGGAACGCCAAGTCCATTGCCGGATTGGGGACACTGTCGAGTGTGGACCTGCACACGAGCGACCTGGGCCAGCAGCTCGATTTCTTGACGGGGGAGCCGTTCCTGTCGCACGTCCGACGTCAGATGAGCGAGCTCTTTGGGACGAAACTCGAAGGTTTTGTGGATTTGACTGCGAACCGCATGACGCAA
>DATGGT010000009.1:0-8890 GCA_035308395.1 Terriglobales bacterium | reverse complement strand
CAAGCGCGGCCTCTCGAATGAAGCCATCACGCCCGGAAAAACCACCGTCGGAGAAGCCGTCGCTTGGTTCTACGACCAGATGTGGGAGAACCACGTCACCACCTGGTTCGCGCCGCACCTCCGCATTCAGCATCAGGGCTTGACGCTGCAGCGCGAGCGCGGCCACCTCCGTGATGCGGAATGGACTGACGTCTTTCAGCCGGGCGACGTGATTCATCTCGACTTCGGCGTCACCTACATGGGCCTCAACACCGATTGGCAGAAGATGGCATACGTTCTGAAGCCCGGTGAAACCGAGCCGCCCGCAGGACTTAAACAAGCCATGAAAAATATGAACGCTGTTCAAGACGCACTCACGCTTCGCGCCGCGCGCCCCGGACGAACCGGCGCCGAAGTCTACAAGCTAGCCATGGACGAGATGTCGCAGAAGGGCATCGACGCTATGATCTACAGCCACCCCATCGGCAACGAAGGCCACGGCCTCGGCGCCTGGATGGACGCGCATGCCGCTCAAGCCGAGAAAGAGGTTCTCGCCAATGCTCCCGGCGATTCCAACCTATCAACCGTCCAAAGGCTTCGCAAAGGCGCTTATCTTTCGGTCGAATTGAACGCGCAGACCGCAGTTCCCGAATGGGGCGGCCAGAAGGTCTACATAATGGGCGAGGACGACGCCTACCTCACCGACGACGGCTACAAATTCTTCATCGCGCGCCCGACGGAGTTCTACTTGATCAACTCAAAGTAAGCGGCTCGCGCCTCGCAAAACTCGCGAAGGGTGGGCGATCCGTCCCGTTGTGAAGAAAAAGTGACGACGGTGTGTTTCTACATTTAACGGCATGAGAAACGTTCAATCATTTTGACGGAGCTACCGCCAAATAATACCATTCGAGTAGATAACTCTGAGGGTTAGTCTTAATTCTTGAAGGGAGTGGCCCATCCTCCCCATTTCCGTGATCATCTGACAGCTGGGCCAGCTTCGCTGATAGATCTCGTTTTGCGCACATAAGGAACGTACACAGGATTCCAAATATTCGCTTCGAGCTCGCGGATCAGGTTCGCTTCGGCGATCTGTGCCTGTCCCTCCTCGATGGCCTGCCTTCCAACGGCCTCACCAATCTCCCGCGCCAATTCGCGCGTCTGGGAAATCGGCGGAAGCAAGCTCGCATTCTTGTCGGTTCGGGTGGGCAGACGGCGCACCAGTTCTTCGGACGCGGCCTTCACCATCGCATCGGTCACCCTTCTCGCTTTCGACGCCACGATTCCCAGCGCCAGCCCCGGGAATATGTAGGAGTTATTAGTCTGCGCGATGTGCACTTCCTTCCCTCCCACGCGCACCGGTTCAAACGGGCTTCCAGTTCCGATCAGCGCGCGCCCTTCCGTCCAATTCATCAAATCCTGTGGCGTTGCCTCGCTGCGCGAGGTCGGGTTAGAGAGTGGAAAGATGATTGGCCGATCCGCATATTTGGCCATTTCGCGCACGGCCTGCTCGGTGAACGCGCCGCCCTGTCCGGAAACACCGATCAACACCGAAGGCTTCGCGTTGCGCACCACGTCCAACAGCGTGATCGCGGCGTTCGGCTGCTGCCTCCAGCCCTTTACTTCTTCCTCGCTGCGAGCATAGAGCATCTGCTCCGGCCGCATTCCTTGAGTTTTATGCGTAATCAGGCCGTCGCGATCGATGGCGTAGAACCGTTTGCGGGCTTCGTCTGCCGGCAGACCTTCATCCTGAATGAACTGCGCCAGTAAATTCGTGATGCCCAGTCCCGCGCTTCCGAAGCCGAGCACCGCGAATTTTTGCTGCTCGAGCGGCACGCCAGTCACATTGATCGCAGAAATCACAGTCGACGTCGCCACCGCCGCAGTGCCTTGAATGTCGTCGTTGAATGTGCACAGTTCGTTCCGGTATCGCGCTAGCAGCCGCGCCGCGTTGGAACCGGCAAAATCCTCCCACTGCAAAAGAACGTGCGGCCAGCGCCTTTTCACGTGCTGAACGAAAATGTCCACGAACTCGTCGTACTCCGCGCCGCATACTCGCTGATGCGCCCATCCCACATAAATCGGACTCTTCAGCCGCTCCTCGTTGTTCGTGCCCACGTCCAGTAAAATCGGAAGGCAATTCTCCGGATGAATCCCACCCAGCGCGGTGTACAGCGCCATCTTTCCGATGGGAATCCCCATTCCGCCCGCGCCCTGGTCGCCGAGCCCTAGAATTCGCTCGCCATCGCTCACCACGATGCATTTCACGCTGTCATAACGGCGGTGGCTCAAGATTTGCTGGATGCGGTCCTTGTTTGGATAACTCAGAAACAGGCCGCGCGGCTTTCGCCAGATTTCGCTGAACCGCTGGCAGCCCTCTCCCACCGTGGGCGTGTAGACCAGCGGCAACATCTGCTCGATGTTGCGAACCAGCAGCGCGTAGAAAAGTGTCTCGTTGATGTCCTGAAGGTCGCGAAGGAAGCTGTATTTGGTGAACGGAGTGGGTTCATCGTTGAGCGCGCGCATTCGGCGTTCCACTTGTTCATCAAGGGTGCCGACGTGCGGCGGCAACAAGCCGTGCAGGCCAAAAAGGTCGCGCTCGTGGTCGGGGAAAGCCGTCCCTTTGTTTAGGCGCGGAGAATTAATCAGGCCAATGCCAGCCAGCGAAACCTCCATCGCGTCGTGGCTCTCTGCGGTTTGCGATTGGTCTTTCATTGTGTGTCCCCACTAGACTCTACTGTGGATTGGACGGACCGAAAGGACTTGGCACTGCTGTCGTGTCGCTCGCAACGTTTCGTAAGGAGATCTCAGCGCCCCAGAACTTGACGGCTTGAAAGTTGAGCTCCGGATGCCCGCTATATGTCACGTCGAGATGCGACGGAGTTAGCCACTTCATCTGAAGGTTTATAGTGCCCCCGGCATTCGCGACGTTGTCTAAGGTATAGGGCCGAGGAACTGGCCCCATGCAGTCAAACGCCAACACCATCACTGGAGCGTTCGATGAGCGGGTCAACTTAAGAGATACAGTTGTAGCAATGGATGCCGTGCCGAACCCGCCGTTCTGCACGCTCTCAGCAATGGCAATCCACGACCCGTCCGGAGACGGGACCTCTGCATGCCAAACGGCCGGGGCCGCACACCCATTTGCGAACAGGCCGATCCAAGTAAGAATAACCAATGGGAACGCATAGCGGATGCTAGAGCCGCGCCTTCTGCGTTCGGTTGCCGATGTGCGGTTCGCGCTCGGCGAGTTCAACACTTTGGGTCGCCTGCGCTTTTCTCTGTCATACCGATAGCTTCCTAAATTGGCGGCTCTCGCGCGCAAATCATACCACTCGACTAATTTACCGCGAAGTAGGGCCGCAGCTCTTGCTGATGCATGCTCTCTCTGCTTTCGCGAAGCGCCCCGCGCAGCCGGAACAAAATGTTATAGGATGCGCGCGGAGGATTTGGAATGAATCCACGAAAATGGGTTTTAGTCCTGGCGGCATGCGGCGTGCTGATCGGCGCAACAGCAGCTCAGAAGTCGAAGCAGAAAAATCTCCCGAAAGCGCCGGAGCTTTTGCCGTGGTCGCAGCAAATCGCTGTGCGCGAGCAATGGCTCGTCAAGCGCCACGCCATGCTGCTCGACATGATGCGCCGCAACCACGTGGATATGTGGATCGTGGTCAACGAAGAATTTCACAACGACCCGCTCACGGAATACATCGCTCCACCGCGCGTCTACACCGGCGGCCGCGATATTTTCGTGTTCGTCGATGCCGGTGGCGCGGGCCTCAAAAAAATCGCCGTCACCGGATACTCAGAAGAGAACGTCCAGCGATTCTTCGAGAGCACCGACGATCCTTCGCAGCATCCAGTCGACAAGCAACTCAAGGCCCTGTGGGACACATACCACCCCGCGCACATCGGTCTCGGTATTGACGGCCGCCGCGGCGTCACGCGCAGCCTCACAAAATCCACTTATGATTATCTCGCCGAGAAAATGGGTCCAGATGCAGCGAAGAATTTCGTCCCCGCGCAAGAATTGATTGGCGAATACCTCGCCACGCGCATCCCCGAAGAATTCGACACCTACAACCAGGAAGTGATCCTAACCGACCTCATCACCAAGCGCGCTCTCTCCAATGAAATAATCACGCCGGGGAAGACCACCGTTGGCGACGTGCGCCGCTGGCTCTATGACGAGATGTGGCGCAATCGCGTAGGCACCTGGTTCCAACCCGATCTGCGCGTGCAACGCAAGGGCATGCCGTCCGAAACGTCGCGCGGCTTCCTGGCCGTCGCGAAAGAAGAAACCGTAATCGAGCCCGGAGATCTGGTCCACCTGGATTTCGGAATCTCCTACATGGGCATGAGCACCGACTGGCAAAAGATGGCCTACGTGCTGCTGCCCGGCGAGAAAACCGTTCCAGCCGGCCTGCAGAAAGCGATGGACAACACCAACGCGCTGCAGGATGCGCTAATGCTGCGCGCCGCTCGCCCTGGCCGCACCGGAGGCGAAGTGTACGACCTCACCATGGAAGAGATGAAGCAGAAGGGAATCGAAGCCATGATTTACAGCCACCCCATCGGCAATCAAGGGCACGGCCTCGGCGCAAGCATCGATTTTCGCGCGTCGCAGGCGGTGAACCCCACGCACGAAGCCGTAGGCCCCTCGTCACTTGAACGCCTGCGCGATGGCTCGTACCAATCCATCGAGCTCAATACAAAGACAGCCATTCCCGAATGGGGCGGCCAGCAAATCTACGTCATGGCGGAAGACGACGCATACCTAACGCCTGACGGCTACAAATTCTTCCAGCCCCGCCAAACGGAGTTCTACCTGATCAACTCAAAATAACAGACCCGCGCTTCGCCGACACCACGAAGAATGGTGAACCCGTAAGAGCCAAGCCGTATCTTCGAAGTGACCTACGGGAGTGGTGTCAAGAATCTTCATCTTTCTCTCCTCAGGATGCTTTCGGCCGGAGCAGATCTCTCTACAACGTATCCCGCGGCGTGTTTTTCTTTCTGGCGTGCTCCGTTGGACTCCCAATTACGGGAAGAGGCTATAATTTTACGGAGATCAGTCGGGCCAAATATGGACTTTCGTTATTCTCGATCTCGGTAACTATATTTTTAATTATCCGAAGATAAATTTGTAGCTCTTTGATTGTTTTTCGGCAACGGTGAACCCTCCCTTCGCATCGAATCGCCCAGTGTTGCAAAAACTACGGACGCCGGCGGCTCCTTCGTCAGGAGCAGCCTAGCTCTATATTTATTTCGGGCCGCCGAGCCTCCACCAACTATATTCGGGGCGATAACAAAAACCTATAACGGACGTGTGTGCTTCGAACAAATTTTGTTCGAGCGCGCGCCGTAGAAGTTTGCCTAAAAAGGAGACGACAAATGAATGACGCTACAAGTGTGTTCAATCGCAAGTCGAATCGCAGGAAGTTTATGAAGAACGGAATGCTCGCTGCCGGAGCGGCCACAGTTGGCGCAGGTTTGCTGCCGGGCAGGTTGTCAGCCTTCGGCCGCGACAATGGCGAAGACGACGATCGTGCACCAATCACCAAAGGCGACATCGCAATTCTTACCTTCCTAAGCGCCCTCGAGCAAGTCGAAGAAGATCTCTGGCTTCAGTATTCCGAGCTTGGCGGTACGCAGGACAACGAAGTCTCAGGACTCAACGGCGGAAATTCGCTTTATACCGCCGCTCTAACGATCCTCGACGGCGACATGGCGCAATACATCCACGACAACACCGATGATGAAATCAGCCACCATCGCTTTCTGAACAACTACTTGGCCTCAAAAGGTGCCAAGCAAATCGACTTGAGCAAATTTGCCACTCTCCCCAGCAGCAAAGCAGACGGCGCAAGGCAAATCGGCCGCCTCACAAATCTCACGCAGCTCACAATCGACACCAGCTTCTGGTCACGCTACCGCAGCATCACGAATCCCGACTTCGACCCGAATGCTCCATTCGCGCAAGCGGTCCCCAGCTTGAACGTCAAGCAGCACACCGCGATTCCCCGCTCCAACGCCGACACTAAGGGCAGCTCGATCAGCTCCGACAACACTCAAAGCATCACCGCTCATCTCCAAGCCATCGCCTTCACCGCCGGATTCCATTTTGCATTTATTGAACAAGGTGGCAGCAGCCTGTATCCCACGCTCGCGCAAAAAGTGTCGAACCTCGAGGTTTTGCGAATCCTGCTCAGCATCGGCCCTAGCGAGACCATGCACTTCCAAACCTGGCAGGACAAAGCCGGCAACGCGCTTCCGGTTTCCGATACGGACAACGGTCCCGGCGGCACGGGCGCAACCGTAACGTTCTCAACTTTGTCTCAAGCTCAAGGCGAGACAAATCCCGAATCCCTAAACGGCGATACGCTCCAGGCCAATCTCATCATGCCCGAGCCGACGCACTTCCTCGACCCGAGCCTGGGTCCAGTCGCCATCATTCGCCCCACATCCACAAAACTCGGCGGCGCCGTCGCTTCTGTTCAAAGTTTCGTGGATGACGGCCTCTTCATCGGCCAGCCGAAGCAATTCACAGATCTTCTCTTCGAGCTGGCCAACGACGCCGACCAGGCAACTCGTCAGTTCTAGTCACACGAGTTGCTAACCACAATCCTGCCGCGAAGGGCGTCCCAAAATATCGGGACGCCTTTTTCTTGAATCCGCTTCGCGGCTGGCCCACCCTTCTCGCCTTAATATCCTTGATTTTCCACAATCGATAGCGCTCCGCATCCACAGTCTGTTGTGTCTTCTGATCTCGCGCTGAAGTTAGATGTCGTCCAGCTTGCCCTTTATCTCCGAGAGGTTAACTTGCCCCGATATCGAGGAATGTCGCGCCCCTGCTCCAGGCCCCAGGCCTCCCCTCGCCTGTCGGTCCAATTTCTAGGTCGAGCTGACGAAAAACACGGATCCGTAGGCGTGAAACTGCTTTTTGCGGCAACACGTTGGCAGCAGTTGCGACATATTTTATTCGCTTGTTCTTCGCTGTGGGCCAATTCGTTTGGACGGGAGACCGCGCAAAAACAAAAACGCGCCGGAGATAAAATCTCCGGCGCGTTTCCTGTTTTTTCTTGAGTTCTTAGTTTACCGCTTCCACCTTCTTCAACGCCGGCTTCGGGATCTGCCACATGATTCCGGAGTCGTCGGCATTGTGTGGGTAGAACTGCGCCGACTTCTTGCCGGAAGGCAGAAGCACGATGTCCGCGCGGCGGTTGTAGGCATACCAGTCGCCCGTCACGTTCCGCAGCCGAGCCTTGGGCGGCTGGTTCGGGTTCGTCGATTCGAGGTTCTTCACGTCCGCCTTCGGCATCGGTCGCTCTTTGCCGTAAGCAGCGGTCTGAACCTTGTCCGCCGAAATGCCCTGGTCGACTAGATATTGCTTGATGCGCTCGACGCGGCGTTCGCTCAAGTCCTGATTGTGGTTTTTCGATCCCCGAATATCCGCGAATGCCTCAATCGAAAGCTTCGCGTCCGGATCATATTCTAGATACTTCTTGAATCCGCCCGCCAGGGTGGACAATTCGAGCTGTTGGCTCTTCACCAGTCCCACTTGCGGATGCTTCTGATCTGGATAATCCGTGGGATAGAAGATGCTCTGCAGAACCACGGCCGGAATCGGTTCTACTGAACCGGTCACATGCAAGTTCGCGGTTTCCGTCGCGCTGCCCCCGCAAGTATTCGTGGCGTTCAGCGTGTACGTCTTCGATTCGTCCACGGTGCGAGCCGGCTGGCCCTCTGGCACCTGCGAGGTGTCGGCCGGTTCAGCCTGAACCTGCTGGCTGCCATTGACGTCAACCTTGTTTCCGTTCAGCGTCGCGTCCTGAGCGTTTGAGGTCTTCCAGGTGATCGTCGAATTATCCTGAGTGATCACCTTCTCGCCGATCTTCCGGTAGTGAACCTCAGCGGGATTAGCACTGATACTGGCATCAACTTTGGTGTTTACGTTGACTGTGGCGGAGTTTGAGACTGTGCCGCCTGGGCCGGTGGATTTGAAGTCATAGGTGGTCGTAGCCTTCGGCGAAACGCCTTGCGTCCCGCTCGGGGCTACGGGTCCCACGTTGCTGATGTTCGTGTCGACTGTCTCTGTAGTCTGCCAAGTGAGGTTTGAAGTGTCGCCGCAATTGATCTGACCTGCGGAGGCGGAGAAGCTGCCAGTGACTGGGGCGACCGCGATCGTCGCGCTGGCCATGCCTGCCTTGAAGCGGGGTAGATCCTTTAGTTTGGTGCCTCGCGACCACTCGGTGGTCTTTTGCGTGTTCTTGGACATATCGACGGAGGTCTTCTTGTTGGCCTGTACGTCGACGTCGCCCTCCCAGACGGTCTTGCCTTCCTTGGTCACGGTGAGGTGGTGATGTCCGACCGGGAGAATCAGTTCCTGCTTCCAAATCCAGAAGTCATTGTTCATTTCGTCGACATGGCCGACGAGATATTCGGGCTTCGTCCCATTGGAGAGAACGGCGGCATGCGGCCACCCTCCGCCGAGGTAGACGCGGCCCCAGGGGCCGTTCACTGTCCCACCGTAAGCTTGGAGCACGACGTTGAGATCGGTCGTCTTGCCCGCGGTAATGTCCACATCCTGTGTGGAGATTTTGTAGCCGTAGTTCACTACGGCGACGGTGTGCTTACCGGCGGGTAGTGGAAAGGTGCGGCTCGCCCCTTCATGCATCGCCTTGCCGTCGACAAAAATGTACGCCTGCTTAGGCGTGACCTTAATCTTCAGCTTCCCGTCCTGCGCGAAGCTGGCGCCTGCACAGAGCGCGACAGCCGCCACGAGGGTGAACAGGCATCGGAATCGTCGCATCAGCTTTTCTCCTGAATGATTCAGTAGGCGAGTTGTTTGGTCACCCTTCCGCGCCCAATCGGAAAAGTGAAGGCTAGGACGGCTTTAAACTATATCGTAAACCTC
>DATGGT010000008.1:0-6038 GCA_035308395.1 Terriglobales bacterium | reverse complement strand
TAGCGTGAAGGAGGGTCTGTTGGGTCAGGTTCGTGATGATGGCATTGTTGATTTCAAGGAGCGTGCGGTAACGTTCTGCGATTGCGAGGACCTTCACGCTCGATTGGGAACTCGGCATCTTCGCCGCCTATTGGAGTGGTGCTCTCGCCAGGGTTTCGCCAGTGAGAAAGTGTCGCCGCCACAACGGAGTCTGTTGCCACATCTTAACCCAAGAACCTGAGCCAAGTCTTCTTCGCCACATTGCGCACCGAGTTTCATATTGTTCGACCGATCGCGCGCCACGAACCCTTGTTTTGAGATTTTGAAATTCAGCACAGTCAACTCACAAAAAAGATACACGGCAACCAAACTGCGCGCGAGGCATCTGAGCTTGGCCGAAGGGGATTCACACAACGCGCGCAGCAAATGCAGCGTTGAATTCTAAAGTCCCCTATAAGGAGAAATGGTCGTGAAGAAAAAACTAGGTGTTGGACTCGCGTTTGTTGCCATTGTCACCCTCTCAGCCTTCGGGGGTGGGAAGCGCAACAACTCGCTCAATTTTTCCGGTGCAATCGGTGTCGACGCTGTTTCCAATGTCGTAGTCAATGGAACCACCGTCACGGTAAGCCCCAACGTTGTGCGGGGTATTTCACCATCGGGTCAGATCTGGCGGATCGCGGATCTCGACGCGCGCATTACCAGTGACGGACGCATCCGTGTTCGCGGACGCGGTCTGCTTCTGGGTGGCGGCAATGGCATCGGAACGAACGGTGGACAGAGCGTATTCGCCACTCTATTCTGCGGGCCCGCGGCTAGCGCTACCGCTTCCAGCACAGATCAAACTGGCGTAGCACTTGATTCCGATGGCGACTTCACGATCGATGACCTTCTCTCGCCGTTGCCAGCGAGCACTTGCGACACACCCGTGCTGCTCATCCGCACTGCAGCCGGAGCGCACCCGTGGTTCGCAGCAGGTATCGAAAACTAGGAGCGACGCATGTCGCATCGCAGGTCGCGCTTCAAGGTTGCAACGGATCAGGCCGGGTGTAGCGCTGCACCCGTCCTGCTCCGCATTTTTCAACGTGCATGGTAGATGCCATAATAAATTACAGAACCATTCGCATTTGTTCGCATCCAGAACTATTCTGCATTTCACATCATGGGAACTAAAACGTGTACGATCGTCGGCCTGGGCGAGATTCTTTGGGATCTGTTCTCCGGCAAGAAACAACTAGGTGGCGCCCCGGCGAATTTCGCCTATATGACGAGTCTTCTCGGGGACGACGCAAAAATTGCGAGTCGCGTTGGACGCGATGCGCTCGGGGCCGAAGCAATTCAGGCACTCAAATCGCTTCATCTGGATGTTTCTCACCTTCAGGAAGACGCTCTCCATCCCACTGGCACCGTCATCGTTTCTGTCAATTCCGGCGGTCAGCCGATGTATCAGATCACAGAAGGCGTGGCTTGGGATTTCCTTCAGCGAATCGATGCCTGGACGAACCTGGCGCGGCAGGCCGACGCGGTTTGTTTCGGCTCGCTGGCCCAGCGCTCGCCGGTCTCGCGCGAAACGATCTTGGATTTCTTGCGTCACCTTCGGCCTGAGGCTCTGCGGGTTTTCGACGTCAACCTTCGGCAGAAATTTTTTACCCGCGAGATCCTGGATCATTCAGCCAGATCAGCGGACATCATGAAGTGCAATCAGGAGGAGATTTTCATTGTCGCCAGGCTGCTTAGTTCTCCCGGCGAAGATTTGCACGCTTCCGCGCAGTGGCTCCTGCAAACTTATCGTTTAAAGCTTCTCTGCGTGACGCGCGGCGAGCACGGAAGCGTTCTCTTTAGCCCTTCGCTCACTCATTCCCATCCCGGCTTCCAGACCAAGGTCGTTGACACAGTTGGAGCCGGCGACGCTTTTACGGCTGCCCTCGTTCATCACTACCTTCGCGGTTCTTCTCTCGAAAACATGAACGAAGCTGCCAACCAAATGGGCGCATGGGTAGCGTCCCAACGCGGAGCGACGCCGGCGGCCGACCCTGTTGTCCTGGAAAAAGTTCGAACCTGTACTCCACGAGCATAAAAGCCAGCCTGCTGCGAGGTTTCGGCGAACAAGCAATGACGCGCACACAGTATTCGACATTCGATCGTCATCGAATGGAAGCTTTGCGCACCACTGAATACGGTTAGTTGGGTTTGAGGCCGTACACGTCGACTTCACCGAACACCGTGCCGGCGCCCAGGGTGGTGTCATTGCCGCGAGTACCGACGTAAACTTTTCCATTCGCCACGGTCGGGACTGTGAATTTTACGGCGTTGCCGGCAGCATCGGCGGGAGCTTGGGAGCTGTTCCAGAGTTCGGTGCCTAGATTCGTAGCATCGAAGGCGTGTACTACAGCAGGCCCGGCGCTCGCTGGTCCGTTATCGCCTGTTCCAGAAGACTTCACGTCAATCATCCACACAATTCCGTTCGCGCTCCCGTTTGAAGAGACCGACGGACTAGAACCTGGGAACGAAAACGAAGCTACGGTAGAAGACGCCACCGACGGATCGAATGTGTCGGTGGCTGGAAGGAACGTGTAGGCTAATCCGGGTCCGTTAAATCCAAAAAAGTAAAGAGTGTTCTGCCAAAAGGCGGGCGTGGAGAAAGACACCTCTGCGACGTTCAGAGTTTGAACCACTTTATCGGGTCCTCCGCTCGTGAAGTGCCCCATGTTCGTTCGATCCAGAATGTACAGAGTCTGCGACTTGCCGCCGCCGATTATGACGTGCGGATGAGGGCCGGAAGGTTGATCGACGAGAACGGCGGCGCCTCCCGCCCCAAGATCTTGATCAAACGCGTCAAGGGAGAGCTGGTTCATCGGAGTGAACCAATCGGCCAAGGCAAGGCCGGAGGTGGCGCTCAGCTTAAGAAAGCTGTCACCAAACGCTGAGGTGCCATCGAATATGCCGTTGCCAGTGATGACGTACAGATTGCCCGCGGCGTCAGCTGCAGGCGCACCGCCCGACATCCAGATACCTGCTCGACAGTACCCCAGGCCCTCCGCGGCATTGGGCGAAGTATTGAAGGCAGAAACGCGGCTAAGAGTGGACGCATTAAAACCCACGATCCATCCGTGATAGGGATCCACGTCTCCGTGTGATGCCCAGGCAATGTAGACGACACCATTCACTAAGGCCAGGCCCGGTCGCTGATTTTCCCTCGCAACATTAAAGGCTATCGTGGAACCGCCTTCGCAGTTGCCGGGGACGGTGATCGAGCTATCAAGTTCAACCGGGCTGTTGGCAATCTCCGTACCGTCGGCCAGGTTAAGGGCGTGCAGGCGTTGGTGTACTACAGGGCCGGGATCGTTGATATTTTTTGTCTTCGTCACGAGATAGATGACGTTGGAGGTGCTATCAATCACCGGTGTGCCGAGGATGCCAATGTCAGGGAAAATGCTGTTCGTAGAAACGTCGGCGGCGGTATAGAAGGTTTCACCTGACGGAATGAATTGCGTATGCCAATAGGTGACGCAAGGGCTCGCGTCCGCGTCGAATACGTAAACTGTGTCGTGCATGGTGGCGACAACCACAATGTTGTGTTTCGCCCCGCCAATGGTGATGTTCGATACCCAAAGTGGCTGTGTGTAAATGGCTGCATCAGCCTGGCAGGAGAACAGTTTGCCGAAAGTGGAGCCATTAACGTTTGCCGTTGTCAGCGCGTATTCAGACGTGTTGGCGCCATCGCGAGAGACATCGTTGTGGTAGGTGTAGACGCCGTGCAAATCTGTAACGCCAATTGTGGCGACAGCTCTTTGCGTCACATCGCTCGTCTGGGTTGCAGTAATAGTGTAAATGCCGGGAGCGGACGGGGCCGTATAGGTCACGCTGGCTCCCGAGGCGCTGGTATTGGATGAAAAGCTGCCCCCGGTCGCCGACCATGAAACCGCCTTCTGGGAGGTATCATTCGCCACCGTTCCCGAGACCGAAAGCGTTTGCGTTACTGTGAGGCCCGCGCGCTTGGGAGAAATCGCAATACCCGCTGAGCTGGAAGAAATCGTCAACATCAGCTTCGCTGATCTGCTACCCGGAGGTGCACTGGAATCAGCCACTTGGAATGTCAGGGGTGCGTTTGCAACAGTTTGCGTGGGCGTTCCGGCGATTGCGCCCGTTGAGGCGTTCAACATCAGACCTGCCGGAAGTGTACCGCTGGTGAGCGACCACGTGTACGGCGGAGTGCCCCCGGTGGCCGCCAAGACCGCGCTATAAGCCACACCCGTCTGCCCGGCCGGCAGCGAAGAAGTTGAAATTGTGAGCGCCGCGGGGGGAGGATCTGCAGCATTAACAGAACCCGACCTGCCGCCGCCGCAGGCGCTTAGAAGGCCCATCGTTATCATAAGAACTATGGCCAGAAACGAGTTTCGCATGGAAAGTAACGGACGTGAGTGTAGGGTCATAGGTTTCATGGGTTTAGAGATTCCCATTTCGATACACAGTATTTCAAGGGGGATATTCCTGTACTAGTTCACCGGGGCGAAAGGGTGAGTCCCGGGATAATGTATAGACAAATTAACAGCCGCAGTAGGCCGCAGCACCCTCGGGGCGCCGTTTCGTCGTGGTCTCTTGCGCAAGATATCTCCGGTCGCCGCGTCGCCAACGAACCGCCGGATGGGTTACAGTGAAAGAGAAGCTTTAAGGAGTTCCTCCATGTCCGCAGAGAGTTCAAACTCTGAAGCTCTGCACACCACGTGCTGCATAGTCGGCGGCGGACCGGCGGGAATGGTTCTGGGTTTCTTGCTCGCCCGCGCCGGTGTCGATGTTCAAGTGCTCGAAAAACACGCCGATTTCCTCCGTGATTTCCGAGGCGACACCATCCACCCCTCCACCTTTGAACTGATCTATGAGCTCGGAGTACTTGAAGATTTCTTGCGCCGCCCGCACCAGGAGCTCACCTCAATCGCCGGCGTAATCGACGATACCACTGTGACAATCGCAGACTTTTCCCATCTGCCTACTCATTGCAAATTCGTCGGCCTGATGCCCCAATGGGATTTTCTAAATTTCGTCGCAGAAAAAGCTCGCGCGTATCCTGAATTTCATTTGCGCATGGAGTCTGAAGTTACGGACCTGATCGTGGAAAATAATCGCGTGGCCGGTGTCCGCGCCAAAACCAAACAGGGCACGCTCGAAATCCGCGCCGACTTGGTCGTTGGAGCCGACGGCCGCCATTCCACGGTTCGCAAACAAGCCGGGTTCGAAGTAATCGATCTCGGCGCTCCCATCGACGTACTTTGGATGCGCATCCCGCGAGACAAGACCGACCCCGAGCAAACCCTCGGCCGCTTCCAAGCCGGTAAAATTCTCGTAATGCTCAATCGCGGCGACTACTGGCAGTGCGCCTACGTCATTGCGAAGGGAACATTCGACGAAATGAAGCGGGAAGGCTTGCCGGCCTTTCGCAAGGGCCTTTTAGAACTGGCTCCATCTCTTGGCAATCGAACCGAGACCTTGAAAGATTGGAGCGATATCAGCTTGCTTTCAGTTTCCGTGGACCGTTTGCGCCAGTGGTCGCGAACTGGGCTTCTCTGCATCGGCGATTCTGCTCACGCCATGTCGCCTGTCGGCGGTGTCGGCATCAATTTAGCGATTCAAGATGCCGTCGCCGCTGCGAACGCACTAGCGCAAGCGCTGCTCGATCGCGCTCCTCTAGACGAACTGTGTCGAGCCGTTCAAAAGCGCCGTGAGTTTCCGACAAAGATCACCCAATCGGCCCAGCTCTTCGCGCACAAGAATTTCATTCGGCCTGCTTTGGGTCATAAACAGGCCGTACAGAGGCTCCCATTGGCGTTGCGTCTTTTGAAACAATTTCCCATGCTCCGCCGAATTCCGGCCCGGCTGATAGGCCTAGGCGTTCGGCCGGAACACATCCGCACCCCGGACGCCCGTCGCTACTTGGCCTCCACCGCCGCACACGGTTAGGCAGCCACGACGAAGCCTTGTTCATCGTGGGCATTTCTGCCCAAGTCTCGGCCCCGCCGCCATCGCATGACCCACGACATGCTAAGATTTCAACTTCACAAATTGAG
>DATGGT010000007.1:0-1657 GCA_035308395.1 Terriglobales bacterium | reverse complement strand
ATCGCGATTGTAATCGCGACTGCCATCGCGACAATTGAACAAACCCGCGATTCCGCGGCTAGGGCGTAGTGGGGCTCGAATTTGCGGGGTCGCGCTTGGGAAGATTTGGCGTGATTTTCTTCACCACGAATTCCTGGAAGAGGTTGGCGGCGGCGGTGGTGCCGATGCCGAGGGCTGTGTTTTCGAAAGTGAGCGCTGCGCCGCGATCGTGCGACGGGTAGTAGGAGTTGGAAATGCCGGCGGCGATGAGGCTGCCGAGGATGGCGGCGTAGGCCGGCTGCCAGCGTCCATTGTCGCCCTTGCAGACGACGGACATGGCGATGGCGTAGAGAGCGCGGGAAGTTTTGCTGCCAGTGCCTTTATAGAAGTAGCGCGGATCCTGTTTCAGCAAGGACGGGAGAATCGCTCCACCGATGAAGGTGCTGGTGACGTAATCCCCGTAGCCGGCGCCGTAGCGCTTTGCGTAGCCCTGCGCGCCCTGGCCGTATCCGCCGAAGGTGTTTTGTGATTGTTGGATGCCGGCGACGGCCCCGATCAAGACAAACGTGACCGGATCGATCGTCGTCTTCCAGGCCAGCTCAAATTTTTGCTTGGGGTGCAGCGCGACGGCGGTGGGATCGTAGCTGACGTAGAAATTCGGAAACACGCCGAGTACGCGCTGCTTTTCCTGCTCCTGAATCTGCGCTTCCGCCACCTCTACGGTGGGAGCTGCCACGTGCACTTCGGTGACGGCTGTAGCGAGTTCCAATCGGATCATCGGGACAACGTCCACTTCGCCTGCGTGCAGAGTGCCGGGAATAGTTTGGGTTGCGAAACCGGGCGAGGAAACTGTGAGTTGAAACGAGCCCGGTGGAATGTTGGTGAAAGTGAACTGGCCATCGTTGTCTGCGACGGCTTCGACGACTGCTTGCGTGGGAGACTGGCCATCGAGCGACAGCTTCACGTGGGCGCCCACGATGGCGGCGCCGCTTTTGTCCGCAATCTGGCCGCTGATCGTGCCCGGTGGAGCGACCGCATCGGCGCTGCTTCCGTCCCCCGATTGATGAACGGAGGGCGGCTGAGACTGAGCGAACGCGATAGATGGAAGGAAACCGAGCGAGATGCAAAGGCAGAAAAGCGTCAGGCAGCAGGCCTGCAAAACTTGGCCGCGGCGGCGACAGGGGGAGCTCGTGAGCGAACCAGATCTCGTAGTGGTCACCATTCCAATTTTATCGCCTATACACCTACGTACAGCAAGCTTTGACTGCGCGAAGGTGTTTCAGGTTGCACGTGTGTAACGCGAATTGCCTTTGGCTACAATTTTTCGGAGACTTCGAGAGCGGAGCGAGACCACCCGGAAATTTGTGATGGGACTCATCAAAAAAAAACCATTCTTCCATCGTACTGTAATGGAAATGTAACAACCTTCAGCCAGTCTCTCGCGCAGCGTTAGCAACAGTCCTGCCCATTCACTAAAACACTGGAGGAAATACATGGCACGTGTGTCCGTTCGAAGGACGTGGCGAGAGCGCGCGATTGCGAGCCTGCTCTTTGTCACGCTTACGCCGTTCGCAGCCGGCCCGGTTTCAGCTCATACACCCGGCAAGGACGACGACAAGAAAGACCATCATGAGACCGAAACGCCCATCAAGCACGTGATCGTACTCATCGGAGAGAA
>DATGGT010000006.1:0-4267 GCA_035308395.1 Terriglobales bacterium | reverse complement strand
ACTGGTGCTCGCAAAAGACGTCCGACAGGTGCTCACCTACGTCGAGACAGAAAACGCCGACGCCGGAATCGTCTACGCCACCGACGCGAAGATATCAAAGAAGGTGACCGTGGTAGCGACAGCTTCAGCGGACTCGCATTCGCCTGTCGTGTACCCGGCGGCGCTGATCAAGCGTTCCAAGAACCCGGCCGGTGCAAAGATGTTCCTGGAATTTCTAGGAGGCGAAAAAGCGCGGGCGGTTTTTCAGAAGTATGGCTTTGTTCCGGCTGGAAGTTAAGACGGTCTAATCAGCGCCCTGACAACTAACGACCAGCCAGCGCCGATCTAGCCGCCGATCTAGCCGAAGACAAGGTGCTTCACGAGGCGAGCAGGTCTGTACAATGCGAAGCTCGCGCGCGAAAACCGCGCAATCAAGCGGCCCATCATCACGCGGCCCATAGATTCCATATCGATATGCCGACCGCCGCGATGCAGTCGAATCACGCGACCCAAAAACTCCGCCCTCGTGACGGCCTCATCTTCCCCATCAAGCGCGTCGCCCTTTGTTATCAGCTCGCCGGCTGGTTTGGCGCCTGTTCCGACCACCGCACTCTTTATTACGCGATGGACAAAGAGCCTGCCTTTACGCTCATAAAGCACCACATCTCCTCGCGACGCCTGCTCGTAAGAAAAGCTTCGAACGAACACCAGATCGCCAGAACGAATCCATGGAAACATGCTTGCGCCCAAGACGCGAAAGCAAACCGACCCATCGGCTCGGAGTTTTTCCGCAATCGGATTGGAAGCTTGTTCCTTGGGCGCGACGAAGCGCTCCTCCACGCACCGCGCTCGAGCGTACGCAGTCGAGGCGCTCATCAGGGGGTGATCTGCACTGTTTGAGAGGTAATGGCCTTGCCGTCCAAAGACACGCGAACGCTCCATTCTCCGGTCATCCGTCGCTGCGAAATCCAAGCTCCTGCCACCGGCAAGGTTCGCTTCGTCGTCAGTGAACTTTGCGATGCGTCGCTCACCAAGAACGAGCTTTGGCTCGCCTGATAAAGCCCGCCGCCCGGCTGCAGCACCTCAACCATTTGAGTGTGGTTGCCCGCCGAAAGATTCTCCCAATTCACATTAATCACAAGGTCGCGCAGCGACGCGACGCTAAACGAAGTCGCCGGCGTGCAGGTGCCCTCGCCATCGTCGCAGAACGAAATGGTCGTATCCGTGGGCGGAGGCGGATTTCCGCCTCCGCCGCTGCCCGAAGTCATTCCGGTTTGACAGGCTGAGAAGCCTGCCACCAGGCATAGAACAGCGCAGCCCAGTAAACCACTGCCCCAAGCGCGCCTCGCTGGTCCTCTTTTTTCGGTATACATCAATTCAATTCCTCGCTCATCCCCGCTTAGAACGGAAACGTAAAGCCGTACGCGCGCTGATCGTTAGTCGATATGTAAATTCGAGAAAGCACCGTGTCCAGCGCGGGATCACCGACAATGCCGGGCTGTCCCGTATTAGCCGTTCTCTGCTTGCCGTCCACGCCGGTCACAGCATCGAGTTCATGAATTTTTCCGTCAGCCGAACCCACGTACACCTTGGCGCCCCCTGTAAATCCGATGGGGGCCGAGGGCCCGCTGATGGTTGTTGACCAGAGGTTCGTGAACGTGTTCGCCGTCTTGTCATACGTCATGGCGTGGACTGCCGTTTGTCCCGAGAAGATCACAGTGTAGGGAGAGGTCAGGCCCAGGGCGATCGGAAACGAAATGATCGCACCGTCGCCGCCGGCTACTGACTTGAGCGTCGCTGCCGTGGTTGGATTGATCGCAAAAATCGTGCCGGCGTTGTTCGCTACGAATAGAACATCGCCCGGAATCGAAAGCGTCGGGTCGGTATCCGTGTCGCCCAGGGCCGCCGTGGTCAGTACTGCGCCTGTATTCGGGTTGAGCTTCCAGAGGCTCGGCTGCGCCGTAGCGCCACCGCTCCGACTGGTCACCCAAACTGCGTGATTCACGAAATCGATCGCCGGCGAGGAGCTGATGATATCCATCTTGGCAACGCCGCCCGCATTGCCAATCGTTTGCCACAAGGTAGCGCCGGTGTTTCCATCGATTCCCACAATTCGATTCGCCGTGGTTGAGGCGCCATTTCGCGTTCCGACCACAAGTAAGTCGTGCGCGAGGGTAAACATCGAGTCGCTGAACGATTTCACCTGCACCGAAGGTGCGCCAACAAATCCGTTCGTGGTGAGAGTAGTAGGATTCACCGTCCACAGAATTTGGCCCGTATCGGTCGCAATTGCATACACGAGGCCGTCGTTGTCCGCCACGTACATCACATTTGACGCAAGCGAAGAATCGCCGGCGTCGATCACGGGCGATCTACCAGTCACCGGCCCGCCCAGCGAAACGGGCGGATATTTCCTCAAGCCCGTAACCGCATCAATGCCGAACGACAGATTTGTCTGCGAACCCGCCATCACGATAGAACCTGGAAAGAGCGACGGCGCTGCGAGCGTGGTCGAAAATGTTGCCGCAATCCAAACTGAATTCTGTCGATTCGTGGCCGTCGCGCTCGGAGTCCCGGAGATTTCCTCAGTGAACACGGAGCCGTTCGTAATCGGTTGCGTCGAGTAGTAGTTCTTCTGATCCCGCAGGAAAACTTTGTAGAACCACGTCGTATCGTTCGTGGGCGCGCCGCATGGGTCGGAACTATCGTCCGTAAAGCTTGTTGCCAACGAGGTGTTGTCAAATACCACGGTTCCGGAGCCTATGACCGAACACATCGCGGGATCCTGCGTGTCAGTTGGAACAGACCCCTTGTCCACCGGAAAATTCGCGCGTCTGAGAATCAGAACACCGTTATAGTTTTCCGCAAAGTTCACCCTGCCGATAGGCGCTGGATAAGCCCAGCTTACAGTTACTGTGCCGTTGCCGGGAACCGCAGCTAGGTTCGTCACATTCTGGAGAAACGTTACATCGAGTAGAGGTGCGTCCGCGGCGGTTCCATTGCGAGAACCGAAAGTTGTTTTGGGGTCTCTATTCGAATTTTCGGCTTGGTCTCTAATCAAAGTCCCGTAGTTCGGCGTGCCGTTGTACCAGTTTTGGACGTCCGAAGTTATATCGAATTGAACGGGCGTGGAGGTTCCGATCCCTCCCGCTACCGATGCCGTCGACGTAGCGGTTCCTCCAATATCACCACCGGCGGCATTCCAAGCTAGGTTGGCAACGCGAGTATTCCAAGTCACGTCCGGCTCACGAAAAAATGAGGTAAGGCCATATGCTCCATACGTCCGGGGAAATCCATTCGTTGTGCTGGCAGTGGCGTGCATGACAAGCAATGCTTGCTTGATGGCCACATTAGGAAGCAGGGAGAGGTCAAACTGGACGATGGCGCGCTGGTTTGAAGCTCCGTTGTTCGATTCGACCGTCAAAGTGGCGGCGCCACCCGAATTGGCGCTCGGTAACGCCTGATTGATCGTTGCGTCCGCGCCTCGGACCTGGGTGGCTGTCGACTGAATCGCAATTACTTCTCGTGCCAGCATTGGCTCGGCCAGAAGTAACGAAAGTCCCAGGCAGAGCAGTCTCCGCCATGCGCCATATCGCTGATCCTGGTAATAGAACCGGTCATTCATGAACCGTGCTGCCTCCATTTCAGGAACTTTGCAAGCAAATCAAGATTGATTACGACCGCCTTGGCACCGCGTGACAAATTCCCTGCTGCCCGGGCATTTTCCCGCAGGCCAGCGCGAGCGTTTCGTATATTGGCTCGGAGACACAGGAAGGTTTGACGTATGGCTTTTTTCCCGCCGCCGCTCCGCCGTTGCGCTCCACATTCTTCTTCGATTGTTCCATTGCTTCTCCCAATCCCAGCCCGCAGGACTACAGTGAAACTTGAACCAAATCCTTCCGCTGCGTGATTCCGCTTTGCACGCCCGTTAATCCGCTCTCGAGATGCATGGCGCTAATCGGATTTTCAATTCCCGCCAGACGAGCATTCATTTCCGCCAGTTCACAGGCTCGCTCGTAGGCACCCAGCAGGTCACCACCTTCCATCTGCGCCAGCCCCGGACAACGTTCGCAGTAACCCCGTATCGAGCACGACGAGCACAGCGGCAACTGCGATTCGCGCACAGCTCGGACACGTTGCATCTCTTTCGAGCCGTACCATATTTCGTCGAATCGCTGTTTCCGGAGATTCCCCGCCGGCTTCGGCATTTGCACGCAGGGTGACACGTCTCCGTAAGGCGAGATATAGCAGCTGTTGTGCCCCGCGCTGCAAGGGATGTCGTCATACG
>DATGGT010000005.1:0-1610 GCA_035308395.1 Terriglobales bacterium | reverse complement strand
CGACATCTTCATCGCCAACGACACGCAGCGCAATTTTCTCTACATCAATAAAGGTGATGGCACCTTCAAAGATGCCAGTTACTCCTCCGGCGCCGGCTTCAGCGAAGAAGGCCGCCCCGAAGCGGGCATGAGCGCCGACGCCGCCGACATCACCAACAACAGCCTGCCCTATCTCTTCGTAAGCCATCTCGATTACGAACTCGATCGCCTCTATCGCAATAATGGCGACGGCACATTCACTGACGACACGATCGCCTCCGGCATCGGCCAGTCGAACCTCTTGAATAGCGCTTTCGGAGCGCGGTTTTTCGATTTCGACAACGACGGCTGGCGCGATCTGCTCGTCATCAACGGCCACATCCTCGACAACATCGCGAAGTATCACCCCGAAGTTACCTACGAAGAGGAAAAGAAGCTCTACCGCAACACCGGCCAGGGAAATTTCGTCGACGCCACGAAATCGCAAGGCCCGGATTTTCGCGCCCCGCGCGTGGGCCGCGGTCTCGCCGTCGGCGATTACGACAACGACGGCTGGCAGGATTTTCTCGTCAGCAATAATGGTGAAGACGCGCAGCTCTTTCACAACGATGGCGCCACCGCGCCCGGCGCAAAAGATAATCACTGGCTTGCCGTGCAGCTCGTCGGCACCAAAAGCAATCGCGACGGCAATGGCGCGCACCTGAAACTCATCGCCGGCGATTTCACCAGTTACGACCAGACCAAAGGCGGCATGAGCTACTGCTCAGCCCAGGATCCCCGCATCTTCTTTGGCCTCGGCAAACATACCCGCGTCGACTCCCTCGAAATCTGGTGGCCCAGCGGCCTAAAAGAAAAGGTCACAAATCTTCCAGTAGATATCTTCGTGCGCATAGAAGAAGGAAGCGCCTCAGCAAAAGGCATCCGCTACCCAACCGCGAAGCAGCAGCCCACTAATCCATAGAGCAAGCTCTATTTGGCTCGACCGCCCTATCGCTAAGGCTTCCCCGAATAAATCTTCAATTCATCCCACCCGCTACCTTCCTTATCCGTCTCCCGCGCAAATCGCACACCCACCAATTCAGCCAATGTCACTTCCGAAGTGGTATAGATTTTGCACCCCGTCATCAAATGCCCGCCAATCATCGTTCCCTGTCCCGTCGCAATCGAAAGATGAATATGCTCGCCACCTTCCTCCACCGTTCCGGTAATCGACACAATTTCAAAATGCCCAGTGTGAATATGCGCCTCAGGCTGGTTCGCATACCGGATCGACGCCTGCGTCAAACTCCCCACCGAACTCAGCAGCACCGCCGCCTGAATATGATTCTGCTTCACGTAAGCCCGAATCGAGCCCAGCAAATCGTCTCCAGGCCGCAGCCTGAAAACATGAATGCGCACGCGATCCGTCGTAATCGCCTCATGATGTTCCACAAGCAATTTCGACCAGTCCGCAGCAAGCTCTGGAGCCTCGGGCGCGTTCTCCAGCGTTCGGCTTTCCGGCACAGGCTCCGCCGCCTGCGATTTATATTGCGGCGGCGCTGGCTTCGTTTGCGCAGCGGCATTGAATGCTACAACCACCAAAAACACGGATACTGCGATCGCTTTCATGCAAAGCTCCTGAACGGAAGGGA
>DATGGT010000004.1:0-1724 GCA_035308395.1 Terriglobales bacterium | reverse complement strand
GAAGGCAGAAGCACGATGTCCGCGCGGCGGTTGTAGGCATACCAATCGCCCGTCACGTTCTTCAAGCGAACCTTGGGCGGTTGGTTCGGGTTCGTCGATTCAAGATTCTTCACGTCCGCCTTCGGCATCGGTCGCTCTTTGCCGTAAGCAGCGGTCTGAACCTTGTCTGCTGAAATGCCCTGGTCGACGAGATATTGCTTGATGCGCTCGACGCGGCGCTCACTCAAGTCCTGATTGTGGTTTTTCGATCCCCGAACGTCGGCGAACGCCTCAACCGAAAGCTTCGCGTCCGGATCATATTCCAAATACTTCTTGAATCCGCCCGCCAGAGTGGACAATTCGAGCTGTTGGCTCTTCACCAGTCCCACTTGCGGATGCTTCTGATCAGGATAATCCGTGGGATAGAAGATGCTCTGGAGAACCACAGCCGGAATCGGTTCCACCGAACCAGTCACATGGAGGTTCGCCGTCTCGGTCGCGCTTCCGCCGCATGTATTCGTGGCGTTCAGCGTGTAGGTTTTCGATTCATCAATAGTGCGAGCCGGCTGGCCTTCGGGCACTTGCGAATCATCGGCCGGCGCAGCTTGCACTTGCTGGCTCCCGTTCACGTCAACCTTGTTCCCGTTGAGCGTCGCGTCCTGAGCGTTCGAGGTCTTCCAGGTCACAGTGGAATTATCCTGAGTGATCACCTTTTCGCCGATCTTCCGGTAGTGAACTTCCGCAGGATTCGCGCTGATACTGGCATCAACTTTGGTGTTTACGTTGACTGTGGCGGAGTTTGAGACTGTGCCGCCTGGGCCGGTGGATTTGAAGTCATAGGTGGTCGTAGCCTTTGGCGAGACGCCTTGCGTGCCGCTTGGGGCTACAGGGCCCACGTTGCTGATATTTGTGTCGACGGTTTCGGTGGTCTGCCAAGTGAGGTTTGAAGTGTCGCCGCAATTGATCTGACCTGCTGAGGCGGAGAAGCTGCCGGTGACGGGCGCGACGGCGATCGTTGCGCTTGCCGTGCCTGCCTTGAAGCGAGGCAGATCCTTTAGCTTGGTTCCTCGCGGCCACTCCGTGGTCTTTTGCGTGTTCTTCGACATATCGACGGAAACTTTCTTGTTGGCCTGCACGTCGACGTCGCCTTCCCAGACCGTCTTGCCTTCCTTGGTCACGGTCAGGTGATGATGTCCGACCGGGAGAATCAGCTCTTGCTTCCAAACCCAGAAATCATTGTTCATTTCATCGACATGGCCGACGAGATACTCGGGCTTGGTCCCATTGGAGAGAACCGCGGCGTGAGGCCACCCTCCGCCGAGGTACACGCGGCCCCAGGGGCCGTTTACGGTGCCGCCGTAAGCCTGGAGCACGACGTTGAGATCGGTCGTCTTGCCCGCGGTAATGTCCACATCCTGTGTGGAGATCTTGTAGCCGTAGTTCACTACGGCGACGGTGTGCTTACCGGCGGGGAGTGGGAAGGTGCGGCTCGCCCCTTCATGCATCGCCTTGCCGTCGACAAAAATGTACGCCTGCTTAGGCGTGACCTTAATCTTCAGCTTCCCGTCCTGCGCGAAGCTGGCGCCTGCACAGAGCGCGACAGTCGCCACGAGGGTGAACAGGCATCGGAATCGTCGCATCAGCTTTTCTCCTGAATGATTCAGTAGGCGAGTTGTTTGGTCACCCTTCCGCGCCCAATCGGAAAAGTGAAGGCTAGGACGGCTTTAAACTATATCGTAAACCTC
>DATGGT010000003.1:0-1653 GCA_035308395.1 Terriglobales bacterium | reverse complement strand
GAGCGAAGGCGTGATGGCAGCGATGCTTGTGAATCGAGTGGAGCCGAAGTATCCGACCTTCGCGATAACGGCACACATCTCCGGCACAGTGCATCTGCGCGCCGTCATCGGAAAAGACGGCACGGTGCGCGAGCTCGAAGTAGTAGACGGAAATCCACTGCTTGCGCGGGCAGCACTAGCCGCAGTGCAGAATTGGCGCTACCAGCCAACGCGGCTAAACGGTGAGCCGGTGGAAGTGGAAACCTACGTCACGGTGAACTTCATACTGAACTGAATGTGCTGAACCGAATCGTCGGCGGAAAAGAAAAAAGGGCGCTACGAAATCTCGCAGCGCCCTCAAGGCCGAATCACAGGTTAGAACTTAATTACGATGCCCGTCGAAAGCCGGCCATTATTCTGACTGCCTCCGAATTGACTCGTGTGAATCCAATCGCCCTGAATGATCCGCCAGAAAATGGGTCCGCTGAGTTTTGTATCAATTCCTACACCCAACGCTGCTGCAAACGACGAATCGCTGCCGACGCCATTCACGTGCTCGTGTGAACCGCCTATGAGGAAGTGGACGAATGGCGACACGCGAGCCGGAAACGAGATTTGCGGGCCGAACAGGTAGTTGTATTTCGATGTGCCTCCACCGTAGTGCCCGTCAAAATCCGCCACCACTCCGAGCCAGTCCTTAAATTTGTATTGTCCCGAGAATTCCCATCCGTTCAGGTTGGCGTCGGGCCGGTTATCGTTGTGCATGAAAGTGTAACCGCCGAACACTTCCACCTTATCTGAAAGCCCTCCCAGTTGCGCGTGCGCCGTGAGCGGCACAAAAAATAGCAGGCCCATCAATAACGAAAGCTTTCGAACCATAGAACTTCCTCCTCAGAAATATTGGGATTCAGACTCGCCGCGAGCCCAACCGGCAGCGATGTCTTGTTGCTTGCCAGCCCAGCTTTCGCCCTTCCCCTCCCCGGGAGAGAGGGTCAAGCACTACATTCCGCTGGAGTCAAAACTAGGATGCTGCGTGGCCCTAAATGGTTACGGATAAAAGGGTTCTTCTACACTGTCTATATTAGGGGCTCCCCGGTACCTTTGGCAATGATTTCCCGGGTGGCGTCACGGAGGCGAACAATTTCGTGCCAATCGTTGCCCGCGGACGGATCGGGAACGACGAGCGGGCCGAAGGAAACGGTGACGCGACCGGGGCGAGGCAAGCGCGTCTTATCGCGAAGAATCTGGCGAGCGCCGCGCACGGCCATGGGGCAAATCGGCCGCTGCATATCCACGGCAGCCTTGAAAGCGCCGAGTTGAAACGGGCGGATGCCGGTCATCGAGGTGAAAGTTCCTTCGGGGTAGATGGCCACCGACTCGCGGCGGCCGAGCGCTTCTTCCACGTCTTCGGTCTGCCGCACTCGAGCATGCGGATCGCTGCGGTCGAAGGCGAGGTGGCCCGAGCGGCGAATGATCTTGCCGACGAGCGGCATGTCGAGCGCTTCGCCTTTCGCAACGAAGCGCACACCGAGAGGAAGCGACGCGAGCGCCACAAAAATATCCACGTAGCTCGAATGATTGGGCGCAAAAATCCAGGGGCCGGACGTTGCGAGGTCGTTTAACAGTTCGCCGTGCTGGATCTCCAGTGGAATTCTTGCTGCGCGCAGGATCAGT
>DATGGT010000002.1:0-2106 GCA_035308395.1 Terriglobales bacterium | reverse complement strand
GCCGTTTTGTGGCTGAGGCGCACAATTCTAGCCGCTTTCCTGCCAACGTACATGGTGCAGATCGAAGCGACGTCTACTCGCAAATCGGTCTCGTGATGTTGATCGGCTTGGCTGCGAAAAACGCAATCCTGATTGTGGAGTTCGCGAAAGAACAATATGAGCACGGCAAGTCCTTGCCAGATGCGGCCCTGGCGGGAGCGCGCCTGCGGCTTCGCCCAATCTTAATGACCTCCTTCGCCTTCATCCTGGGTGCAGTCCCGCTGTGGACTGCTACCGGCGCTGGAGCCGTAGCACGCCAGATCATGGGTACGGCGGTCATCGGCGGGATGTTGTCTGCGAGCCTCCTCGGTATTTTCTTCATCCCTGCCGTCTTCTACCTCGTCGAGAAGTGGTCCGGCGCAGGCAAGAGGAGCGAACCCTTGGCTGCTCCGAAAATCGCAACCGCGGAGGGTGATTGAGATGAAGCTTCGCATTATCTTGCTGAGCGTCGCCGCCCTTCTGCCTACCGGCTGCACTCTGGGTCCGAGATATAAGAGACCCACTGTCGCGGTGCCTGGTTCATACCGCGGGGAGGCTCAGGAACAGGGACCGCAACCGCAAGACACGGCGCCACAGACAGTCCCGCTTGGGGAGGAAAAGTGGTGGGACATATTTCAGGATGAACAGCTTCGCACGCTGATCCGCACTGCACTAAAACAGAATTACGACTTGCGTATCGCGGCGTCTCGGGTTCTCGAAGCTCAGGCGCAGCTCGGGATCACACGCGCCGATCAATTTCCGACGCTGAGTGGCGGTGGGGCGATTGCCGATGTCCGTACGTCTCAATCAAAGTTGGTTCCAGAATTTGAAACCAGCACAGGTCAAGTGAATGTTTCGGCCGCTTGGGCACTTGATTTCTGGGGTCAGTTTCGCCGCGCCACGGAAGCCGCGCGAGCCAATCTGCTTGCCAGTGAATGGGGCCGTCAGGAAGTGGTTTCGACTCTGGTGGCGAATGTAGCCAGCGCCTACTTCCAACTGCGGGCGCTGGATCTGCAGCTCGAGATTTCAAGACGCACGCTAGATTCACGGCGAGAATCGCTGCGGCTGACGCGCATGCTCGCAGATGGCGGTGCGACTTCTCTGCTGGATGTGCGCCAGGCGGAGCAGTTGGTTTTCACGGCGAGTGCAGAGAGTCCAGTCCTCGAACAACAGATCTCGCAACAGGAAAACTTTCTCAGCATTCTGCTCGGTCAGAATCCCGGTGATGTCCCCCGAGGCCAGGCTCTTACCGAACAACGCCAACCCCCCGAAGTTCCTCCCGGGCTGCCCTCGGCGTTGCTTGAGCGCCGCCCTGATATCCGTCAGGCAGAAGAGCAGTTGGTTGCGGCCAATGCCGAGATCGGAGTTGCGCGCGCCGCTTATTTTCCGCAGATTTCGCTCAGTGCCACGAGTGGATTTCAAAGTTCTGCCTTGAGCAATTTGTTCACCGGGCCCGCGGGAGCGTGGAGCTTCGGCGCATCGCTGGCACAACCCATTTTTACAGGGGGCAGGCTCCGCTCTGGAGTTCGTTTGGCCGATGCCCGGGAGCAAACGGCGCTGCTGGTTTACCAACAATCCATTCAGGGAGCATTTCGCAGTGTCTCCGACGCGCTAGTGGCGTACCGCAAAACGCGCGAATTCCGCGTACAGGAAGAACTTCTGTTCGAGTCCGCGCAGGACGCGGCGCGCCTCTCCCACATGCGCTATACCGGAGGCGTAACAGGCTACTTGGAAGTTCTGACGAACGAAACGAACGCCTTCGCAACCGAGCTCGCCCTCGTTCAGGCGCGCCAGAACGAATTGTTGGCACTCGTGCAGTTGTACGAGGCACTCGGAGGCGGGTGGCAGCAGTGAGGTGATGAAGCCGCGTGAACGAGGTTATTACATGAAACGACGTGGAGACAGTTCAACCAGCACTGTCGAAATTGCCGTGGATCACAGTGGCGAAGACACCGTCGTCCGCTTGAAAGGCCGCGTTGACGTGGATTCCTCGCCGGACGTTCGGGATAGCTTGCAGGCCATCCTTTTGGCCAATCCACTACCTCACGCGGTCTCCGTGGATTTAGCTGGTGTCACATCAATTGAAGC
>DATGGT010000001.1:0-130946 GCA_035308395.1 Terriglobales bacterium | reverse complement strand
CCCCCCAATTTTTGCTTAACTTATTCATTTAACAACTAGTTACTCACACGACCCACAAACTAAAGGACTTAAAGGGCCGGATCATCGATTTGGCTGGTTTTTGAGGCATTTTTTGAGCGCCGATGTTTGCAATTTCGCGTTGTCAAAGAACGCGGTTGCGATGTCCGTCTCAGGAGGCGGACACAATTCAGCGGTAGTGTCGCACTGCTTGTGGTGGTGTGTCTGTGATGGCGGTACTGACGGATGGTGATGAAAACCAGTTCTCGGTTCTCAGTTCTCAGTTGGTGCGTAAAGGGCGGGAGTTGTGGAATCGCACGTTTCGAAAACCGCGAAACGTAGGGGCACGCGGCCGAAAAAAGATCTATCGGTGTTGGTCAACCATGTGCCTAAGCAAGGCATTGGCCCAATTGGCTAAGCGCTGCGGCTGCGGTTCGCCCATACAACGGTGGAAAGCAATCATCGCCTGAACGACATACGCGCCTGTAGTGAAGGCCGCCAGATTCTGCATGTCCCTGCCACGTCCGCTGCGCACAATAAAGTTGTCACGTCCAGGTGTCACGATGTGGTTCTTGAGCGCCGCTATGGTCGGGTGTACGTAGTGCGAAGTCCACCGAAACATAATCGTGTAGGGCACGCTGTGCACTGCGGGCTTTCCGTTGGCGTCTAATTCAAAGGTGTCAGGCTCCAAAGCCATGTCCTTCAACGTCTTTCCTGACCAGCTGTGCGGATTCGGGTACTTCATTGCGATTCTTGCCGTGGCCGGATTTGGAGAAATGGAAACTTGCGGAAAGTATTCCTTCGCAATATCGGCCCAGTTTTCCCGGTCCTTGGCGACAAAATCCCAATACAACCTAGCGCGATGGTCTGTGTCCTTGTTGGCGATATAACGCAGCGTGAAGTAGATATCTATTAGCGTTCGCGTCATTCCAAACGCTTCGTCACCGAAACCAGCCTCAATGAGTACGAGGGTAGCTTCGGCCACGGTTAGACACTTGGAATAGAGCGCCAACGCTACGAGGTAGCGATGGGCACTGATTGGAGGATAGATCCAGGCATCGTTCACAAGTCGCTTGGCATAGTCGAGGAACTTGCGCAAATGTTCAACATCAGAGTGCGGGCACCGGCGGATTGAAGCGCTCATGCAATCACATCATCTCACTCCACCAAGAGTCAGGCCGGGGCGAACCTATGGACCAGAGATAAGAGGAGCCTTTGGGCAGGAATGTATTAGTGCCCCGCCCAGGGCTAGATCGCTGTTGTGATCTGCGTCCTTATTGTCGGAATCCGGTAGGTGATAAGATTCGCCGGTTGAGGATTGAGCGGAGGACCGATGTTCTGCCCTCGGTGCGGTGTAGCATTGCCCGATCAAAGCGCTTTCTGCAACGCGTGTGGGGCGCCCACGGGGGTTCCTCCCGTTGCGCGGCGCGGGTTCCGACCGAGCTTCGTGATCCGTCTGGCTGTCGGTGCGCTCGTGCTATTTCTGTTGTGGTCAGTGTTCTCTAAAGACAAGCAGCCGGATTCAAGTCTCCCCCACGAGCAAGAGCATGTTCGTGCCGTTGATCAAGTTACCCCTCCCACCTATGAATTAGGCCAAGAAGTCACGGTTGGGTACTGGACGTATCGTTGCAATAAAGCCAGCTGGCAACCGGCGATTTGGTCCGGGTACTCTTCGCTGGAGACTCCCGACGCTACGTTTCTGATCGTAGATATTTCCATTCGGAATAATGACCGGACAGCAAGCACATTGCCTCCGCTGAAGTTGATTGATGCACAAGGACGGGAATACAAAGAAAGCTCGAAAGGTGTGCTTATGCCGGGGAGGTTCGACGTCCTGAAGGAATTGAATCCCGGTGTTTCGAGTCGTGGCAATGTCGTTTTCGATGTCCCTCATGGTCTGTACAAGCTCCAACTTTCAGGAGGGTTCTACTCGGCAGAGACCGCGACGGTCAACCTACCGAGCAACGGTTCCGAAGGACCATCCAGTCGCGCCGATCCAGGAACGGAGACTAGCCCAGCCCCCAGCATAACTGCGAACCAAGGGCCGCCCTCCGAAGTCTCCGAGACTAAGTCCTCGCCTGAGGATAAACGACCTCCACAAGAAGCGCCGCAGATTGAGAAAGGCCAGACTCCCGATCAGGTAGAGGCGGCGTTTGGTCATCCCGATAAAGTATCCAATCTCGACGGCAAACTAATTTGGGTTTACAAGGACTTCAAGGTCACGTTCCTAAACGGCAGAGTTACGGACGCGGAGTAGATCAGATGGATTGTCTGATTGTTTCAGCCACTAGCGGCGTGAAACCCAAAAGCGCATGGTGAACATGGTCTGCCACCCACCCTTCCGCAAAGTGCGCGGAAGGATGGGGCACCCTCAGTTTGCCCGGGCCACTCGCCGAAGAATGCCTGAAACGTCGGTTCCGAGCGCCTAATTTATGAAACGGCGAATTGCCTCATTGGCGTTATCTTGAAATGAAGTATTTTTCAAATCGGTGAAAAAGGTGCTCTGGTCGACCATGTCCCCTGATAACTTACCCTCTTTACTGGCATAAAACACGCCGCTTTTATACCGGTCATCCGAAATGGCATCTACAAAGCGTTTTGCGCCCACTTCCAGCGTATGCACCATTCCGCCCATCAATGGGAAGACGATAGGCATCATCACATACTTCAACATAAACCGCATCGGCGGGGGAAGATTGTTTGGCGCCTGAGTTCCTTTCGTATTCCCTGGGCTCACAACAATAAACTTGAGCTTAGGATATTTTCTTGCCATTGATAATGTCCACATGGTTTCTGCATACTTGACGTATGCGTATGCTTGCAATGCATCGAACTTATTACCAAAATATGAACCATCAAGAACTGCAGCAAACTCACTTACAGAAGAAGTCCTCATTGAAACCGGTTTTACTCCGAGCATCTTTACTCCTGGAACAGCCTCAGCACTGACTGCCAGAACTGTTTTCCTCAATTTTTCCCGTTTAATCAATTCCTCCACTAGAATCACATTGCCTAAAATATTCGTAGCAGCTAATTGATTCATACCGGAAGGCGTAGCTTTCGCAGCCGTTTTCCCAACGACTCCGCCTGCATTTAAAACTATTGCATCAATGGGTTCCTTTATTTCTTCTATTGCCTTTCTTACAGAATTTGCATCCGTGACATCGCCGATAATAATTTCAAAAATCTTTTCCCCCGTTTTCTCCTCAAGGTCTTTTTTGGCTGCCTCCGCTCTCGCTCGATTTCTGCAAAAAAGAATCACCTTTTTTGTTTCTTTTTTCGTTGCCAGCTGTCGGGCAGTCTCTTTCCCAAGCCCAATATTTGCTCCGGTTATCAAAATACTTTCGTTCATATTTGTTGTCCTTCTTAGCCTATTAAGTCCCGCGAGCCCAGAGCCAGCTTGCCAATTTCGAACTATTTGGTTGTATAATAGTGGATCAAGAGTGTCAAGGAATTTCGAACCAGATGATTCAAAATGTTGCTAGGCCACGGGGGCGGCCGCGCAGCTTCGACGAGACGGGGGCGCTGGAAAAGGCGACTCAGGTGTTCTGGTCGAAAGGCTACGACGGCGTGACGATTGACGATCTCGTCGAAGGGATGGGTGTGGGACGGCCGAGCCTGTATGCCATCTTTGGGGACAAGCGGGCGATATTCTTGCGCGTCCTTAAAGCGTACGCAGAACGGAAGGGCGCTCTCGCAGCCAAAGCACTCCTTTCGCCACAGGGTCTTCGCGACTCGATCGCGGGCTTTTTGAGGTACGCCGTCGAAAGTGCGACCGAGAAAGGGTCCGCCCCGGGCTGTCTTCTAATATGCGTCGCACCGCTTGTGAACGACGCTGAGGTTCAGCGCTTCCTGCAGAAGGCAGCCGCCGGCGGTGCGGCGCTGCTGGAGCGCCGTTTCCGGGACGGGATCAGTTCGGGAGAAATCCCATCTGACTTTCCCGTAGCCGCGCGCGCAACCCAAGTCACGGATTTAGCGCGTGGGCTGACCATGCGCGCGCAGATAGGCACGCCGCGCAAGACGCTTCTCAGGGATGCCGAGAAAGCGACCGACTTGGTGCTCCTGTCGCGGCGCGGAGACAGTCGGAGCGAGTAACGGAGATCCGTTCTTATGTCGGCGGGTGGCCCAGGCAATTGAGGGTGCCCCACGCATTCCCGCACTTTTGTGACTGAGTGGATTTCGTCACCATCGGAATGTCTGGGAGCTTGCGATTTACCCCTGGCTCGATTTATCACAAAACACTGTGAGCGCCCTCACAGACGTCTCGCTCCGCCTGTGCGAAACTGAGTACCTGATGGGAGCGGCCAAGCCCATGAAATCTCCTAAGTCCTTATTCCGGAATACTTTGATATAAGTCCTTTCGATTCAAAGACCGAGTCAAAAAAATCCCGCTAACTCGATGATTCTACTAGCGAGGGGGGAGGGGGGTAGGGGTACTAATCAGTAAACTTTACCCCGAAACGCCGATGGGGCACCGCCAGCTTGTTTCTCTGTCAACTTTCAATTCACGATGACAGATTTGGAGAGAACGAGGTCCTTCCCCTTCGACTCCGCTCAGGGTCAGGATGACAAAGTTGGGGGATCGGGCCTACTCAAGCTGTTCATTTGCTCGTGACACTGAGCGCTGTGACGATTCGTTCGCCAGGGTCGGCGAAGACAAACTTCTCTGGAGCCGAGGGTAGATAGAAGGCGGATAAGTCGCCATCAAGGTGAAGGGCTTCGGAGCAATGAAGGTTGCTTGCCATAAGATCCGCCAACTCAAACAGCGTCACCGGTTCGCGGCTCACAACCAGATAGACGAGGCGTCGATCCTTTTGATCGATCCCGATGGCGGTACGAAGAAATGAAGACTCGGAGTGAACTGGGATGCTTGCATTGATCTTGCCCATACTGGCAAGCTCGGGACCAGATTGAGTCGCGGCAACGATGTGTGGACTACTGTGCCAATCCTTCACCGGCACGATTGAGGCTACGCCCTCATCTGAAATTTGGAATACCGCGCTGTCCCATGAAAAATTTCCGTGCGCAGGCGAAGCATCCGTTCCGATGTTCGCGTCGTGCAGTTTTCCTTTCGGCGAAATGAGCAAACCGAGCGGACGATTGTCTGTGCCATAGATCCCAGCATTCGTGATCAGGAGCGGCTTAATGCCCTCGCGTGCCAGATCACTGAACACCTCCGGAAAAGTTTCTTTCTTGCCGTCGTTGGAGGTCGTGAAGATAATTTTCTGGCGCCGCAAATCAATTTCGGCCACGGCATATAAGTGCCCCGAGAACGAGACACAATTCAGAGAAAGCGAGTCAGGCAGTCCCGAAACACAATTTGACCCGCCAGCGGCTGCGCTGGCAAATCGTTCCTCGCGTTTGGCGACAATGGCCGCAGCCACCAGCAGGCACAGCACCGCGAATCCCAAAGCAGATTTCTTCATTGCACGAAACTCGCGTTATTCACGGCCTAAGGGCGCCAAGCATTTGTAGTCGGGCACGGCTGCCCACTCCTCGTCGGATCGCAAACCTTCACCGAACCCAAGTAGGAGCGCCACTGCTGGGCTTGGGCATCTGTGGGCTCGAATTTGAAGTACTTCGTTATCGAGTAGATACTTTCATGACCCTGAATAACCTTGTTGAAACTGAACTGCTTTTTACCGTCGGGTGAGCCCCCGCATGTTTCATACCATAGGGCGAATGCATAACCATCCTCCTGGCCAAAGCTGGAAGAAATCACCTTGCCATCCACGCACGTCTTTGACGGCCCTTGAGTTGCTTTCTGGAAGACGGTTGGGGTCCGGTCGACGAGCGCGGGAAAAGACGCCAGGTCGAGCCGCTCTGTCCAGTGTTTGAAGGATTCGCCTTCAGGGTAAAGGCGTTGGAAGATAATTTCTTCTGTTTTGTCGTGATCGCCGATCTGATATCCAGATGGTGTAGAAGCGAGCAGAACCTCCTGTCCTTTCTGAGGCGTGGTCCAGGATGGGGAAGACATGACGCAAGCTTTCCACTCGGCCACTCCGCCCTCTGCGGGGTCGGAACTGCGATACACCTTGTCGATGATCGAGCTTGCTGTTGTGCCATAAATATCGGCGAAGGGAGCATAGGCTTTTTCGGCGGAAGCGCCTGATTTTTTCGATGAGCTTGCAACAAAGGCAATGTGGGCGTCTCTGAGGCAGGTGTTGGCGACTCCCATACGGTCGGGCGCAACATTGGCTTTTTTCTGGGCGCATGCGTCGAAGTATCGCGCGGAGTAAGCGCTAGGACTGACAAAATTATCAGCGTATACCCTATCGGCAAGGCTCAAAACCGTAGTTTTTGATGGTGAATCGGGTTGCGATTCATATTGTTTTTTCAGGTCTTCGAGGCGCACGCCCTTTAACTTCTGTTCGGCAAACGCCCAGACCACGCCTCCGACCGCGACGCAATCCGGCATAGCAGCAAATTCCTGGTCTGTTAATCCTCCTTGTGGCGGAATGCTCTTCACCGCGGGCAGTGGAGGCGGAGTGGATTGCACAACCAGTGGCTTGATGCACGATTGCCACTCATCGAGTCCGGTCTCTGCTCGGGACTTGGAGCCGGTATAAATGCGATCAATGATGGAACGTGGAGTCTTTTCATCACCGAGACTGCCAAAGTAGTGGTAGGCATTTTGAACCGGCTGGCCGTCGGTTCTGTACTCCGCTGCGGTCATCGCGATCATGGAATTCTGCATGCAATAGGCCGCCGAGCTGGAGCGATCCTTAGCGACATCCGCGACGTTTTGGGCACATTCGCCATAGAATGAGACGGCGTAATCCCAAGCGTTGGTAAATGAGTCGCTGTACACCCTGTCGATAATATGAAGGGCCAGATTTTTCAGCGGGCCTTCGAGGCGCCCATCGTATTGCTTCTTGGCGTCCTCTATCTTGACGCCCGCCAGCTTCTGTATGGCATTGGTCCAGGCGGTATCGGTCATGCCGTGACATTCCAGCAAGCCGGAGTATTCCTTGTCGGTGTAGCTAATATTCGGGCGTGTGTTTTGTCCCCACGTATTGCTCGTGAACAAAAAGAAAATTGCTGCGCAGACAAGATACCGACCCTTCATTGGCCCTCCGGAAATCAAATAAAAATATCATCGACTTCTTCGGATTGCACCATTCTTGTGTGGGGCGGCCGTGTGCCCATTATTTCGTTGAAGGAAAACTCCGAGAACATCGGGAGTTAGAAAAAGCGTTTGCGGACTTTTCGGCTGCCCCACAAGGGTTGGATGATGCCACGCTTAAAGCCCCCGCAGGGGGACATAGGAGGGTACATGCCGGGCTGTGCGTAGATTGCTATTTTCTTTGACGCTCGCTACGATCATGCTTTTAATTTGTGATTCTGCGCCATAGCGAAAACGAGGAAGGCGAGATGAAGCAATTGCTCTTTGTGATCTTAGTTAGCCTGACGGCAGTAGCTCAGCAGTCATCAGATACGCCAGCGCCTGATACGCCAGCACCCGCTTCTTCGCCCGCGGCACAGCAGGCACCGACTACGAAAGATTCGGCGACGCCCACCACCGAGACCAGCAGCCCTTCGGCCATTCCGGCAGGTGCAAGCAGCGGAATCGCGTGCGATTTGCCGAAGGATTTAAATGACGGCTTCGTCATAATTTCTGCTACGTTGCCGCCGTATGAACACCATCCAGGATTCCCTTTGTCGATCCGTTACACGTATAAGGCCAAAGGGGGCGGATGGTTGAAGAACAAGAGTCTTGATATTAGTCGTGCTCAGCACGTCTTCCATAAGGCCGAGAGTGACTTTGACGGGGTATTCGGAGAGTTATACGTTCTAAGACTTCCTGCGGGTGATTACGAATTCTCAGGTTGGGAGGATAAACCCCTGGGCATGAATGGGACAGAGCGGCCTGCCGGTATTCATCCGCTGACATTCGCTGTCGCGGGAGGGAGGGCAGTTTATTTGGGCGGCTTTGATCCGAGTTTGAGTGAAGGAAAGAATTTATTGCATCAGAAGGTCGATTCAACCTGGGTCTTAGTGCACGATGATCAGTCGCGCGATCTGCCTGTATTCTTCAATAAGTGTCCCGGATTTGACCGAAACCTGCTTGATGTCAAGGTAATGGACACCGCGCCATGGCTTCCGCAGAAAAAGAACTAGTTCGGCTGCTTAAGAAACTTTGCCAGGAGGGCATTGGCTCGCAATGTTCAATCACGCGCAACCTCCTTGTCCACTGGGTCCGGTAACGCTTCCTCTAAGCTGCAAGCCCATCTCGAATTGCAGCTTCGAGCGTATCAATGTTTATATCCTTTAGAGCTTTAAAGCGAATGCAATATCCGGTCACGCTCGCCTTGCCTAGTTTTTTTCCATACGCTTTGGCTAAGTATTTCTTATCTTTGAGACCAAGAATATAGACGGAAATTCCGGTTTTGTTTCCGCTCACACCAATTTGAAAGAAGTCTCTACTTTTTCCATTGGCATATTTTATTGTGCGAAATCCGTATCCGATCGTAGGGTTGGAAACAGTAAGATTTTCGCTGTCTTTACCATCGAAGAACCATAACTGGCATTCTGGTGACACTTGAAGCGTGAGCCGATGCAGCTCTCGCAGGTCACCGCGTTTTGGCTCCGGTTGACTGGCAATATACTTCTTGATTTGCGCTTGTACGGTCATAGATTCTGCTCCCCCGTTGGGCGCAGGGGATTATACGACGTTTAATCCTTCTCCCCGGATTGGGAGGGGAAAGCCCTCGGGAACGGCGTTTGTGGTGTCCCACCTTTGCGTAACGAACGCGCAAAGATGGGGCACGGTCGGCTGGGTAGTGCAGACGAAACAGAGCGCTTCTCTGGGGTGGGCCAGCCGCCAGAAGAATTATTTCTGCGCGTAGCGGGTCTTGCACTGAGGACACTCCAACACACGCATTTTCCCGCTCAGAGGAATCGTCGGAATGATAAAGAAGAACACGAGGAATCTCATTCCGGTTTTTCGAATGAACTGGGCGAGGGTCCCGCAGGTTCCGCAGCGCATCAGTTCGGCTGTGGTTTCAGATCCCCAGAAGAAAATCTTCGTTCCAATGATGAGCATAAGCGCGTCAGTGTACTACGCCTCTGCTAATTTGAGAACACTCAACCACGATGGAGTTCCGGGGTTGCTAACTGGGCGCCCCTCAGGGGCTGAAGCCCTCGAGTTCTTGCCCAGTAACGCGGCCCTGAAGGGCCGCTCTTCCACGATAGTACGGGTGGGCCACCGGCCTGGTGGAAACACTCGCCGGCGGCAGTTGCAGACAGCACCTCCTCATTCGCAACGTACGCGAATGAGTGGGGTACCCTCGGCATTTATCTGGGCCACTCGCCCCATCACAAATCATTAGTAACTGGCTAGAGCCGCGATTAGTACCTAAGTAACGCACGCCATAAGGACATATCCCTTTATTGTGACCTCTGGATCACGAATCGGAACCGAGGCGCGGAATGCAGCGCGCCGCCCACCGGGGCCGAACTAGGGTTCATCAAAACACATCGACTTTGGAGAAGTCATAATGAAGAAATCTGTAGTGGCACTATGCTTCACCCTCGCCCTGACACTGATGTTTGCCGCCTGCGGTTCGGGCTCGAAGGCCACCACGCCGGCTTTCGTGGTCGCAGCCAACTACACCAGCGGCGCCAACATCGAAGTTTTTTCCATCGACCCCACGTCGGCCGCGCTGACCGCCGCGTCGGGTTCGCCCTACAACTTCGGTCTGACGGGACCGGACGGTGCGATTGTCACGCATCCCAACGGCAAGTGGGTTTATGTCTGCGACTGGGAGTCGACGAATGTGGTCGCGCTCGCGGTTGACAACACTTCTGGAGCGGCGACGCAAACCAACAACGCCGCCGACACCGGCGCCTGCGACTGGAGCGCGTCGATGACCATTACGCCGGCGGGTAAGTACATTTACACGGCCGATTTCAACAGCAACGTGACCGCGTTCTCGGTGGATTCGACAACCGGCGCGCTCACCGTCATCGGCTCGCCGACGACAGCGGCCGGCCAGACAATGAACATGATCACGGCCAGCGACAGCTACGTCTACGGTGCGGATGAGGTGGACAACATCTACATCATGAAGATCGGTTCCGACGGTTCGCTCGGCACGCCGACCGTATTCGCCGGCACGCAGCGCGTTGACTCCATCGCGGTCGATCGCAGCCAGAAGTTCCTGTACACGGCTGGCTCGAGCGGAACAGGCTACGGGTTGCAGGGTTATTCCATTGGCTCCGATGGTTCTCTGACTTCGCTTGGCAGCCAGGTGATCCCCTCTGGCGCGACAGGAATCAGCCAGATGGCCTTCAGCGGAGACAACAAGTTCATGTACGCGGCTGACGGAAGCACGGGCATCCGCGGATTCTCGTTCAGCGCCACCGGCGCCATCACCGAGCTGACCGGATCGCCGTTCAGTAACACCGCCAACTCCGCGAACAGTGTGGCCATGGACCCAACCGGCAAGGTGCTGGTCTCGGACAACAACTGTTCGGACCTCTATAGCTGGACACGCGACACTTCAACCGGTCTGCTCAGCAACGGCGCTTTGACGCCGACAGCTGGACACCATGTCTGCCAGTTGACGGTGACGTGGAAATAGCTGACCAGCATTGCTGCTTTAGCTGTTCGAAATAAACGGGGACGGGCGGGACGTCTAGGTATTTAGCGGGGACGTCCGGTCTGTCCCCGTATTTCCGTCCCCGAATTTCCCCCGTATTTTCGGATTGGGAGGGGGAAGCCTCCGGGAACGGCGGTTGTGGTGTCCTACCTTTGCGCAACGTACGCGCAAAGATGGGGCACGATCGGTTGGGTAGCGGAAACGAAAACAATCGCTTCTGTTCTCTATTGTCTATTGCTTCTCCAGGGTGGGCCACCGGCCCGAGCGCCCCTCGGGGGCTGAAGCCCTCGAGTTGTTGCTTCTAACGCGGCCCTGAAGGGCCGCTCTTCCACGGTTGTACCCGTCATTCCCTCGTGGCTCGATAGGTATGGGCCACCCGCTGTTCCTTCGACTTCACTCAAGGACAGGCTCTGGGCCACCGCGGTGCTTGCTACTTGATTTCTTTCATGGGCAGGAGGGATCCGTAGTCGTGGCCGGAAGGGTCGACGGCGCGGGCTTCGACTCCGGCGAAGGCTTCGCGAAATTCGGGGAACTTTGAGACCAGGGCCTTGATGACAGCGGTATTTTCCTGAAAAGCCTTCGCGGTGTTCGAGACGTCGGCAGCCTGATACTTCACGCCGACATCGAGATCGGCGGCAATCGCCAGCGGAAAGATTTCGGTGACGTGATAAATCGTGGCGCCCGCAGTGAAATCGATAGTGTTGCCGTTCAGCGGGACGTCGGTGGGTTCGACGGTCTGAGCTTCATCGTAGAGCCGGTCTGTGGCGAGCGTGCTCATGATGTCGACAGGAGAACTCAGGTAGATTGCCTCGCGGTAATACAACCACGCGTTGTGGTTCTGCATTTTCTTTTTGAAATCGCGAGCGCGCTCGGAGAACCAGAGAGCATCGTGTCCGGCGGCGTGGGTGGGTCGGGGGAAAAACCCGGCTAGTTTCCAGTCGCTGGCTGCCTGCTGGAGGATCAGAGTCAGCGTCGTTGGGTCCTTGGCGAACTGGGCGCTTTTCACGTCGAGAATGATGACGCCGTATTTCCCCGAGGGCAGATTGTTGAGGACGAAAACGGCACTGTCTTTGGTTTGGCCGTTTTTCCCGAAGACTCCGCAGAGGAATTCGGCGTGGGGAACGGGTGCTGGGCCCTCGGCATCGAGCACGAAAGGCGGCCGAGCGACGGCTTTGGCACCAGTGAAGGCGGCTTGATTTTCTCTGATTGCGGCCTCGATTCCGGTGAAGCTGGCGGCAACGCTGGGAATGGCGTTTTGCTTCAGGGCAGGCGCGTCGCCGTGGGCCGCCATTTCGAAGTAGCGGTTGGCGGTGGTTTCGAGGGCAGTGCGAGCGGGTGCATCCATGTCGGCGGCGGTTTGGCAGGTCTGGGCGCGCGCGGGCGCCGTCGTCGTCACTGCCGCTGCCGCTGCGAGGAGCAGCAGACACATAAATAGATTGAGTCGTGGGTTATGGGGCCGGTCTCGCAAAGCGATCACAAGCGGGAATGCCTCCGCTGGCATTTTACGCGCTGTGCCCCGATAAGGTGAGGTGAAGACTGCCCGGGTTGTACGGTGGGTTGTACCTGTACCGGGCCGAACGTAATCACTGTGCAAGAATACGCGGGCTCGGCGTTCTAAGAGGGGTGGTAAAATTAGGTCATTGGGGATGCTGCGGAAGTGGCATTTGCTTGGGGGAACAGGGAGATTCTGATGCGGATTCGCATGATTGCTTTGGGGCTCTTGCTGGCGGCTCCGGCGCTATTTGCCCAGAACTCTACCTCGACCTCTACATCTACATTGCCGAATCTCACGGCACAGACGCCTGCGGCTCCGGCTGGCACTGCTTCGGCTGCCAAGGCTACGACTGGCACGCACCGGCGGCATCACAAGGTCAAGAAAGCTCCAACACCGGTTGTACTGCCGCCGATGCCGAGCGGGCCGTTGCGTCAATTGCCGATGGACCAGATTCCTGCGACTCCGGCAAAAGTGAGCTTTGAAGGTGGGCTGCTGACAATCGCCGCCCAGAATTCGACTTTGAATGAGATTCTGCACGACGTGCGGCGGCTGACCGGGGCTTCGATTGACATTCCTCCGGGCAGCGGCGGCAATGAACGCGTGGTCACGCATCTTGGACCGGGCGCACCGCGGGACGTCCTGGCAGGATTGCTCAACGGTACGTCGTTCAATTACGTGATGATGGGTTCGAGCACCGACCCGGCGGCGGTGGTGAGCGTGATTCTGACAGCCAAGCCGTCGGCAGCAGGAGAGGCGCAGGGACAGAACGCGGGCAATGTATATCAGAACAATCCCGTAGTGGCCGGGATGCCTCCGGGGCGCTTTGGTCAAGCCCAGCCTTTCAGTAATGTGGTTCAGCCACAACCCGCCGGAGATCAGGCCGCGGCGGATGCAGACGACAGCAAAGACGACGACAACTCCGACGACAACAATGATGATCAGGCCCAGCCCCAAGCCGCGCCACCTCCGGGGAATACGCTGAATCCGGCTGACCAGCAAGCACAGGATCCGAATCAGCCGAACGCGGGGCCGAAGACGCCTGAGCAGATTCTGGAAATGCTCCGTAGGCCGCAGCAGCCGGGCGGGGCGGTGATTCCTCCGCAGCAGCCGCCACCGCAGGAACAGCAGTAGCGGCTCGGCATTTGGGTTCAGTCGCCCCTACGGGGCTTGCTTCTTCTAGCTTTGAAACCCGGCGCTGAAGCGCCGGGCTATTATCGGTTGTCCCTCCGGGACAGCGATTCGTTGGCAATTACGGCATGAGTGGAACCGTGCTCTTCCCAAACCCATGGGCATCAAAATTTTCCCGCAGGCGTGAGGCCGTGCCCTTTCAAAGTGGCTTTTTCAAGCGCGCTTTCAAAGCGGTTCGGGATTCGGCTTACGCGGAGAACTTCCTAGTCGCCGCTTGCTTGGCTTTGGTTAGGGATTAGCGCTGCGAGCAGGTTGGAGGGTTGCGAGGGGTTCACGATTGCTAGCACGGCGTTGATGGCGCAGTACGCGCCGAAGACGCCCAAAACTACGGCTAAGATTGCAGTGCTGCTCAGAAGAAAAGCTGCTAAGAATGCGCTCACAATACGAACCCTTGCTTTGGGCCACCCTTTGGAACGGCGGCTGCAAATGATCAAATCTATCCGCATTTGACCCCCGCCGCTGTTAACAAATAAGATACGGGAATCGGACTGCGTATCTCCACTCTCCAATATTTCTTAGGACCCGTCCACGTTACGGAAGTCCATATCGATTTGCGTTAAATGGCCATCACCAAGATTTCGGTGCGCGGCGCGCGCCAGCACAACCTGAAGAACATTGACGTTGAGATCCCGCGGAACACCTTGACGGTGATTACAGGTCTGAGCGGCTCGGGGAAATCCTCGCTTGCATTTGACACGATTTACGCCGAGGGACAGCGAAGATATGTCGAAACTCTGTCGGCTTACGCACGCCAGTTTCTGGACCAGATGGAGCGTCCCGACGTCGATTCGATCGATGGCCTGAGCCCGTCGATTTCGATCGAACAAAAGACGACGAGCCGCAGTCCGCGATCGACGGTTGGCACAATTACGGAGATTTACGACTATTTGCGGCTGCTGTATTCGTCGATTGGGGTGCCGCATTGCCCGACTTGCGGCAAGCCGATCACGCGGCAATCGGCGGAGCAGATCGTGCAGCGCGTGATGGCGCTGACGCCGGACGACCGCGTGATGATCATGGCGCCGATCGTTCGGGGGCGCAAAGGCGAATTCAAAAAAGAAATGGAGAAACTGGTGCAGCACGGTTTCTCGCGCGCCCGCGTCGACGGTGAACTGGTCAATCTTGAGGACGACCTGGCTCTCGACAAGCGGAAAAATCACACCATCGAAGTGGTGGTGGATCGGCTGCTGGTGAAGCCGGGGATCGAACATCGGCTGGAACAGTCAGTGGGACTGGCGATGAAGCTCGGCGGAGGGCTCGTCCTAGTGGCGGTGGTGAATGGAGACGAGACGCTTTATTCATCGCGCCTGGCGTGCCCGGATTGCGGCATCAACGTGCCGCAGCTGGAGCCGCGATCGTTTTCGTTCAATAGTTCTTATGGAGCCTGTCCCGAGTGCCATGGACTGGGCAGCCGCTACGATCTCGACCCCGCGAAGGTGATTGTCGATTGGTCGAAACCGATTCTCGATGGCGGACTGGGGCCGGGTTCGGCGTCGCAGAATCTGGTGCGCAGCATTCAGCTGCTCGTGCAAGCCTACGGGTTCAATCTGGCGACTCCGTTTGAGAAGTTTCCGGAGAAGATTCAGAACCTGCTGCTTTACGGCGAGCCGCAGCGCGGAGGGAAAACGGGATTCCTCGGAATCCTCGGATACCTCAAGCAGAACCTCGAGTCCTCGACTTCGGATAATTATCGCGATTACCTGCTCGACTTCATGTCGGCGACGGAATGCCCGGTGTGCCACGGGAATCGTTTACGTCCGGAAAGCCTGGCGGTAAAGGTGAATGGAATGTCCATTGCGGAATTCACCAGCCTGCCGATCGCGCGCGCGCTGGAGGCGGCGCGCAAGATCAAACTGGCGGGAAGGGAACTGGCCATCGCGGGGCGCATCGCACACGAGATTACCGAACGGCTGCAATTCCTGGACGACGTAGGCCTGGGATATCTGTCGCTCAGCCGGTCGGCGGCGACGCTCTCGGGCGGGGAAGGACAGCGGATCAGGCTGGCGACGCAGATTGGATCGAAGCTGCGCGGAGTGCTCTACGTTCTGGACGAGCCTTCGATTGGGCTGCACCATCGGGACAACGGGCGGCTGCTGGCGGCGCTCGAAAATCTGCGTGAGCTGGGCAATACGGTGCTGGTGGTTGAGCACGATGAAGAGACGATTCGGCGCGCGGACTACGTCATCGACCTTGGACCCGGCGCGGGGCGGCATGGTGGCGGATTGGTCGCTTCCGGCACACCAGCGGAGATCATGGCGTCATCCGCGTCGCTGACGGGTGCGTATATCTCAGGACGCCAGCAGATTGCGATGCTCTCGGAACGGCGGAGTCCGAACGGGAAGGCCATCACGATTCTCGGAGCGCGCGAAAATAATCTGAAAAATGTCGACGTGGTTTTTCCGCTGGGCGTGATGACGGTGATCACAGGCGTTTCGGGTTCGGGCAAGTCGACACTGGTGAATGACATTCTGTATCGCGCGCTGGCGAAGCAGCTTTATCGCTCGCGTGAAGAACCGGGCGCGCACAAGTCGATCACGGGAGCGGACCTGATCGATAAAGTCGTGCGGATCGATCAGTCGCCGATTGGGCGCACGCCACGGTCGAATCCTGCGACCTACACGGGAATTTTTTCGGGGATTCGCGACCTCTACGCGATGTTGCCGGAATCGCGCGAACGGGGATACAAACCGGGGCGCTTCTCGTTTAATGTTGCCGGGGGGCGGTGCGAGGCTTGCCAGGGCGAAGGGCAGCGGCGCATCGAAATGAACTTTTTGCCCGACGTTTATGTGCAGTGCGAAGTCTGCGGCGGGCGGCGCTACAATCACGAAACGCTGGCGGTCCATTACAACGGCTATTCCATCGCTGATTTGCTGGAGATGCCGGTGTCGGATGTGCTGCAGATTCTCGAGAATATTCCGCAGGTCAACCAGAAGCTGCGAACGCTGGTGGACGTTGGCCTCGGGTATATTCACCTCGGTCAGTCTGCGGTGACGCTTTCGGGCGGGGAAGCGCAGCGGATCAAGCTGGCCCGCGAACTGAGCAAGCGGCAGACCGGAAAAACTCTTTATCTGCTGGACGAGCCAACCACGGGATTGCATTTCGACGACGTGCGCAAACTACTCGACGTGCTGCACCGGCTTACCGATCTTGGAAACACGGTCATCATCATCGAACATAATCTTGACGTGATCCGCAATGCTGACTGGATTCTTGATCTTGGTCCCGAGGGCGGAGAAGAGGGTGGACGCATCGTTGCGCAAGGAACGCCGGAGCAGGTGGCGCGGGTGAAGAAGTCGTACACGGGGCAGGCGCTGGCGGAGTATTTCAACGGGGCGTTAAACGGGTCTTCGAGAGTTGCGGCGGCAAGAGTTGCCGCGGCAAAGAATGGTTCGGAGAAGGGCATATTGGCGCCAGCCACCGGAGAGATCGCGTGAGCCTTGCTCCTGAGGATCCGGTGGACCAGCCAGCATCGGAGTCGCAGATCACTGATCGTGCGCCGCTTTCCGCGACCGGTCTTCCTTCTGACGTTCAACCTGTTGGGCTCATCTCCAACACTCCGTCCGATCCGCCCTGGAGCGGCTTGGATGTTTTTCGTATTTTGATCGTCGTTATAATCTGTATCTTTGCCTGCGGTTTTGGCATGCTTGTTCTTGTGCCCGGCGCAACCTTCAAAGCGCGGGCTCTCCGGCTCAGTGGTCTTCCTGAACTTCTGATCGTCGCTCAGATGCTGGCCTATCTATTGATCCTCGGCTACATGTACATCCTGGTGACAAAGGAGAGAGGCAGCCCGCGCTTCTGGAAAGCGCTGCATTGGAATTGGCCTGAGAATGTCTGGCCGTTCCTGGGGGTGGGGTTCGCGATGCAAGTCGTTTTTGTGTTCGTCGAGCGCTTTCTTCCGTTCCCTAGAGAAACTCCTTTTGAGGATCTACTCCAGCGCCACACCGTCATTGTTATGATCTCGGTTTTCTCCGTGACTCTCGGACCGCTCATGGAAGAATTGTTTTTCCGAGGATTCCTGTACCCGGTTTTGGCGCGTAGCTTCGGAATGGCCTTGGGAATTTGTCTATCGGCGTTAGGATTCGGCCTGATGCATGCCGCTCAGTATGGATACTCCTGGGCATCGGTGCTTTTGATATTTGTGGTGGGCATGGTTCTGGGGGTGGTGCGAGCCAAGAAAGATTCAGTGGGCGCGGGCTTGCTGGTCCATGTCGCCTACAACGGAACCATCACCGTAGCTATGTTCGCTGCTACTGGGGGATTCCGGCATCTGGAGAAATTGAATCGGTAGATCTCTCGGTTCTCAGAAAGATCATTGCGCAGGAGACTGAGAGCTGAGAGCCGCTTTCTGCTATCGTAGAAATTCATGTCTGCACGTCAAGAATTGCTGGAGATGCTCGCCACCAAGTCGTTCCGGCTTGGTGAATTCAAGCTGTCCTCGGGCGGAACGAGCGATTACTACATCGACTGCCGCACGACCACTCTCGACGCGCGCGGTGCGCAACTCGTCGGCCAGGTTTTTCTCGACGAGATCAGTAAGCAAGGCTGGAAAGCGGATGCCGTGGGTGGACTCACCATGGGCGCCGACCCAATCGTGGTCGCTGTCGCGGTAACGAGTGGAACGCTGAACGGGTTTCTGGTGCGCAAGGCGGAAAAGCAGCACGGGACGGGACGGCGCATCGAAGGCTTCAGCGAAAAGGGCGCGCGCGTCGTGATCGTCGACGATGTGTGCACGACTGGCTCCTCGACCATTCAGGCGATCGAAGCGGCGCGAGAATTTGGTTTCGAAGTAGTGGGAGCGATGTGTCTGGTGGAACGTCAGGATGCCCACGGCCGGCCGAATGTGGACAAGGCCGCTGCGCCCGCAAGTTTCATTTCGATCTTCACTGCAGTTGATGTGAGGAAAGCACACTTAGCAGTTAGCACTTAGTCATTAGCACTTAGCCATTAAAAGACCAACGACTAACTCATGATTCAAACTCTGGAATGGACCGACCGCGGCGTAGTCTTCATCGATCAGACGAAGCTGCCAACCGAAGAAGTGTATGTGACCTGCACCACGCATCAGCAGGTTGCGGATGTCATCCGCAATATGGTGGTTCGCGGAGCGCCTGCCATTGGCGTTGCAGCGGCCATGGGCATTGCGCTCGGAGCGAAGAATTCCACGGCCGAGAACGACGCCGATCTCAAGAAAGATTTTGACCAGATTTGCGAAAGCATTCGGCAGACGCGGCCGACGGCGGTCAATCTGTTCTGGGCGATCCGACGGATGCAGGAGAAATTTGGAAGTCTTCGGGTGCGTCCTGTCGCGCAAATCAAGGAAGCGTTGATTGAAGAATCGCAACGCATGCACGCCGAAGATATTGCGGCGAACCAAGCCATGGGACGCCACGGTGCGACGCTGATGCCGTCAAGCGGCGGCGTGCTCACGCACTGCAACGCCGGAGCGCTCGCGACCGCCGGTTACGGCACCGCGCTCGGCGTGATCCGCGCGGCCGTCGAACAAGGCAAGAAGATTCATGTCTACGCCGACGAGACGCGTCCATTTCTGCAAGGCTCGCGCCTGACCGCGTGGGAACTGATGAAAGACGGCATTCCGACGACAGTCATCTCCGACAACATGGCCGGAGTCATGATGCAGCAAGGCAAGATCGGCGCGATCGTTGTTGGAGCGGACCGCATCGCGGCGAACGGGGATGTGGCGAACAAGATCGGCACTTATACAGTCGCGGTTCTGGCGAAAGAGCACGGAATCCCGTTTTATGTTGCTGCGCCGATTTCGACCGTCGACCTCGGGACGCCAGACGGCAGTAAGATTCCGATCGAACAGCGGAACGCGAGAGAAGTGACGCACATTGCTGGCAAGCAGATGGTTCCCGATGGAGTTGGGGTCGAGAATCCGGCCTTCGACGTGACACCGGCGAAATTGGTGACCGCCATCATTACGGAACGAGGGATCGCGCGAGCGCCTTACGAGAAGTCGCTTCGTGAACTGGCGAATCAGTCCCCCAGCGGCTAAAGCCGGGCACAGACATCAGACGGACGCGGCCCTGAAGGGCCGCTCTTCCACGGTAGTGCGAACATTCCGTAAGTCGCACGTAAACGAAAAACGCTAGTGTGAACATTCTGTGGTGCGAACATTCGACGGTAGAGCGATTCCCTAAGTTGTACGTTACGAAAACTGACGAACACGAATCCCATTTCGATGTTGCCGGTGACTCAATCGCCGCTGGTCTTTGAGAGCGGTGGCAAGAGCATTCGTCTGGCAGCGTATCTTCCGGAAAAAACCGATAGCAGCATTCCCGCTAGCAACATTCCTGCGGTAGTGGCGCTGCATGGGGCGGGAGGGAATGTTGCGGGGATGGAGCGTTATGCCAGTGCACTGGCCGCGCATGGGTTCGCCGTCTACCTGCTCCACTATTTTGATCGCACCGGGCCGCAGCCCGAGGACCTGAGCACCATGAAGCGGCATTTTCCGGTGTGGATGAAGGTGCTGTGGGATGCGATCAGCTTCGTAGAAAAGCAACCGCAAGTCGACCGCGAGCGTATCGCGCTGATCGGCTTTTCGCTCGGAGCCTATTTGTCGCTCGCCAACTCCGCCATCGACCCGCGTGTGAAAGCGGTGGTCGAGTTTTTCGGAGGCATGCCCAGGGAGATGCATCTCTTCATGAGACGCTTGTGCCCGGTGCTGATCCTGCACGGTGAAGGGGACCCGACGGTTCCGGTGGCGGAAGCCTACGAACTACAGAAGTTGTTGGAGAAAAAGCGGATTCCGTACGAAATTAAGATCTATCCGGGCGCGGGGCACGGCTTTGAAGCTGACGTCTGGAAGGACGCGGGAGAGCGGAGCCTGAATTTCCTCCAGAAATATCTGGCCGCGGGCGAAAGCGAATAAGCGGATACTGCATTTTGCGTCGAACTTTCCCGTTTCTCCGCGCGTATCATTATTCGGAGGAGGTGTTTCGATGATGGCCTTCCTGCTCTGGTGCTTTCTGTTTATTGTCTGCTGGCCGGTGGCCCTGCTGGCGCTGATCCTCTACCCGATCGTCTGGCTGCTGTTGCTGCCTTTTCGAATCGTTGGGATCGCAGTTCACGGCGTACTCGCGCTTGTCCTGGCGGCAATATTGCTACCCGCGCGCTTGCTCAGCGCTCCGTTTCGACTGTCGAGAGTTTAGTTCGGATACTGAGAGTTGATGGCTGGGAGCCGTCCTCACATCGTCTTCAAGTTGGGGCCGACAAGCAGTTTGGCATCGGTCGCCAACTGCACGTCGTCGACGGTCAGTCCCGGAGCAATTTCCTCGAGCACGAGACCTTCCGGCGTGACTCGGATGTAAGCCATCTCGGTGACAATCGTGTCGACGACCTTCAGGCCAGTCAGCGGGAGAGTGCATTTTTTCAGGATCTTCGGCTGCCCGTCTTTGGTGGCGTGCTCCATGGCGACGATCACGCGGCGAGCGCTCGCTACCAGGTCCATTGCGCCGCCCATTCCTTTCACCATTTTTCCCGGGATCATCCAGTTGGCGAGATTGCCTTGCTCGTCGACTTCCATTGCGCCAAGAACGCTGAGGTCGATGTGGCCTCCGCGAATCATGGCGAAGGAATCGGCGCTGGAGAAAAAAGACGTGCCCCGAAGTTCGCTAACCGTTTCTTTGCCCGCGTTGATCAGGTCCGCGTCTTCGGTGCCTTCGACGGGGTAGGGGCCAATGCCGAGCATGCCGTTTTCGGACTGGAGAATCACGTCCATCCCCGGCGGAACATGATTGGCGATCAGCGTCGGCATACCGATGCCGAGATTGACGTAGAATCCGTCGCGCAGTTCGCGGGCGATGCGCTTGACTATGCGGTCGCGCTTGTCGGTATCTTTGGGGGCTTTGATTTCAGCTGGCATTCGTTCTCACGCGGGAACCGATTTTCTTACCGTTCTTCGCTCGATCTTTCGCTCGTATAACTGTCCCACCAGAATTCTCTTCACGTAGACACCCGGCGTGTGCACCAGATCGGGATCAAGCTCTCCCGGTTCGACAAGGTGTTCGACTTCGGCGATTGTGATCTTCGCAGCTGTAGCCATCATGGGATTGAAATTGCGCGCGGTCTTGCGATAGACGAGGTTGCCCCAGGTGTCGCCCTTCCATGCTTTGACGAAAGCAAAGTCGGCTTTGAGGCCGCGCTCCATGACGTAGGTGCGGCCGTCGAAATCGCGGGTCTCTTTGCCCTGAGCAACGATCGTTCCGACGCCGGTGGGAGTGAAGAAGGCCGGGATGCCAGCGCCGCCGGCGCGAATACGTTCGGAGAACGTGCCCTGCGGAACGAGGTCGAGGTCGACGGTGCCGTTGAGCACCATCTGTTCGAGCAGTCTGTTTTCACCTACGTAGGTTCCGATGTGCCGGCGAATTTGTCCGTTGGCGAGGAGAAGCCCCATGCCGAGGCCATCGACGCCGACGTTGTTGCTGATGGTGGTGAGGTTCTTCGTGCCTTTGCTAGCGAGGGCGCGGATGAGATTCTCAGGCATGCCACACAGGCCGAAGCCGCCGACCATGATGGTGGCGCCGTCAAAGACATCTTTTATTGCTTCTTCAGCGCTCGGGACAACCTTGTGCATGGCAGAAGAATTTTAACGGATAGCGGGAGAATCCACCACGGAGCACGAAGCGGCAGAAGCACGGCGGAATTCATTTCTTTTTTTTCTCCGTGACTCCGAGTCTCCGCGGTGGGTGTTTTCTGAGTTGATGTGCACGTTCGAATTCATCGGCTAGTTGCTTCGAGTCCAGATTCTCGCGGATGTGGGCGAGACGTTGCTCCAGCTTCTGTAACACGTCGACAAGATTTTTCTTGTTGGTAATGGCGACATCGCGCCACATCGAATACGGGCTGCCGGAAATTCGCGTCATCTCGCGCAACGCTCGTCCACCGATGTCGAGCACTGGGGCATCGGGACCGAACTCATCGACCAAAGCCGCGGCCAGCGCGGTTGAGATCATCTGCGGGAGGTGGCTGATCCAGGCGCAGAAGCGGTCATGGTCGGCGGGATCGAGCACGGCGACTTTGGCGCCCATCTTTTCGACGCAGTGCAAGAACTCTCCGCACAGGCCGGCATAGACATTCTGGCCGGGAAGGGGCGTGAAGAGCCACGCTGCGCCTTCGAAAAGATCGGCATCGGCAAACTCGACTCCGGCGTTTTCTTTGCCAGCCATCGGATGCCCGGCAAGGAATTTGTGTCCTGCGTTTCGTCCAAAGGATTTGGCGGCGCGCTCGACAACTTCTGCTTTGGTGCTGCCAACATCGGTGACCAGCGTTTTCGGCGGGAGCACGGTGCCGAGTCGCGCGATCAGGTCGAGTATGGGGAGAACAGGCGTGGCTAGAACGATGAGGTCGCTACCGCGGATCGCGTCCGCGGGATTGGTGGTTCCGGAGTCGATCGCGCCGACTTCCTGGGCCCGCTCAAGCACAGGAGCGCGATCACATCCGACGATGCGCCCAGCAAGATGGCGTTTTTTGAGGGCGAGGCCGAGCGAGCCTCCGATCAGCCCCGTTCCCATGATGGTGACTTGTTTGAAAGGCATTTGTAATTTGCGATTGGTAATTTGTAATTTCGTTAACTTGTAATTTCTGACTTTGCCTTTCAATTACAAATTACCAATCGCAAATTACAAATTCATCTCTATGCGATTTCTCGTCCGACTGCAGGGGCGATCATGCGGAGCTGCTCCATCAATTTGGAAAATTGCTCGGGATAAAGCGACTGTGCGCCGTCGGAGAGTGCCTTGTCAGGCTGGTGATGCACCTCAATCAGCATGGCGTCGGCGCCGGCTGCGACCGAGGCCAGCGCCATGGGCGCGACCTTGTCGCGGCGTCCGGTGCCGTGAGAAGGGTCGGCGGTGATGGGCAGATGCGAAAGATGATGAATGATCGGCATGGCGGAAATGTCCATGGTGTTGCGGGTGTAGGTTTCGAAGGTGCGGATGCCGCGTTCGCAGAGAATCAATTCGTAGTTGCCGCCGGCGAGCACGTATTCGGCAGAGCACAGCAGTTCTTCGAAGGTGGCGGCGATGCCGCGCTTCAGGAGCACGGGCTTGCGGACCTTGCCAAGTTCGCGCAGCAGGTTAAAGTTCTGCATGTTGCGCGCGCCTACCTGGAAGATGTCGATATAAGGGAGCATCAACTCGATCTGGGAAATCTCCATGACCTCGCTGATCACGAGCATCTTGAAATGATCGCCTACCTCGCGCAAGAATTTCAGTCCGTTGACGCCGAGGCCCTGAAACGAATACGGAGACGATCGAGGCTTAAACGCGCCGCCGCGGAGAACACGCGCACCGGCTTTCGAAATGCGCTCGGCGACGGCGAAGAGTTGTTCGTGCGATTCGACCGAACAGGGTCCGGCCATGACGACGATTTTCTTGCCGCCGATTTCAACGCCGTTGGCAAATTTGACGATGGTGCCTTCGGGTCGGAAACTGCGCCCAGCCAGCTTGTAGGGCGAAGTAATGCGATGGACTTCCTGCACACCGGGTAGCATTTCGACTTCGCCAGTATCGAAGTCGTGGGGAACGCCGACGCCGCCGAGGACGGTTTGGCGCGCTCCGGTGGAACGGTGAATTTCAAATCCGAGTTGAACCAGTTGATCGATTACGTGCTGAATCTGATCTTCACTGGCCGATTCCTGCATTGCGACAATCATGGATATTATTCAGCGCTTCCGTCGTTCGTGACTTCGGCCCTTGATCTGTAAGGTTGAATCGGGCGGCTTGGAGTCGATGTTGGTTGGCACGGTTTTCGTTTGCGACGGTAATCCTTCGGTCGTTTGCTCATGCTCGGGGACGATCTCGTGCTTTTGGATGCTGCGCATCACGTCCATGATGCGTTCGTAAATCTGAGCCAGATCGCGTTCGCTCAGCGGCCCAGTGCTGCTGCGCTGTACGTTGGTGATCACCGCCCGCTCGCGGTCGGGTTCATAGATGGGCAGGCTGGTGTTGCGCTTGAGCCGCCCAATTTCGACTGCAGCGGCTGCGCGCTCGTTGAGGAGCGCCGCCAACTTGCGGTCCAGTTCGTCGATTTTTCTGCGCCAGGCGGAAATGTCCATAGGAGCTATCGGCTGTCAGCTATCAGCTGTCAGTTAAAGCAACCCCAACCCAAGCACACCACGAATACAAAAGGTCCAGTGTTATTCGGGCCCGGTTCCATCATCGAGCGCGGCCGCTTGATGGCTGACGGCTGGTGGCTGAAAGCTGTCTCACAAATTCTCCCACAGTCGCGGCTTCCCGTCCGGGATTTTGTTCGATGGCGTGGACGATGGCGCTGCCGATGACCGCGCCCTCGGCGAATTTGCCCACGGTTTTGAATTGTTCCGGGGTCGAGATTCCGAAACCGACGGCCACGGGAAGCTTACTGAAATGGCGGATGCGGTTGACAAGAGCTTTGGCGTCTCCGGTCATCTGCTGGCGAGCGCCGGTTACGCCGGTGCGGGAAACTGCGTAGATGAACCCGGTCGAAACCTGCGAGATCAACTTCAGACGCTGGTCAGTGGAAGTGGGCGCAGCCAGAAAAATCGTGGCTAGATCATTCTTGCGCGCCTCGCGTAGATATTCGACGGATTCCTCGACGGGAAGATCGGTGATCAGTGTTCCGTCGATCCCAGCAAGTCGCGCCACCTGGCAAAACTTTGCGAGACCCATACGGAGGATGGGATTGAGATAGGAAAAGATGACCAGGCCAACGGATTGCGAATGCTCGCGAATTTCGGAAGCGAGGGTGAGCACGTCTTGTAGCGAGACCCCTTGTTTAAGCGCGCGCTCGCTGGCGCGCTGGATTACGGGACCGTCAGCGAGCGGATCGCTAAAGGGGACGCCTAGTTCGATGATCGCCGCACCAGCCTCAATGGCTGCGAGGATCACGGCGCGCGTGGTCGCAAGGTCGGGATCGCCGCAGGTTACGTAGGCGACAAGGGAAGGCTTGGCTTCGAAGTGAAAGGGCACAAGGCATTGTAGATTGCAGAGGTCAGATTGCAGAAGTTGGCGCGAGCAAAAGCACGTGGTATCCCCCTATACACGGTTCATTCAGGAGATTCTGGAACAGACCGTACGGCGGCTAGGTAGGAAGTGAGCCCAGGTTAGCGCCCAACGAACGGGCGCGAACCTGGGGCACACGGCTCCTGATTACGCTTGACGTAACGCATAACGACGACTAAAATGAATTCGAGTGATTCTTGGCTATCGGGACAAGAGAACTCGGGACTTCGCTGACGGCAAGCGGGTGAAGGCATTCTCCGGCTTTGAAAAGTCCGCTCGTCTCAAGCTCGACCGGGTGGAAGCGGCTACCTCGGTTCGAGATCTGGTGGCGCTTCCCGGCAATCGCTTCGAGGCTCTGGCAGGTGAGCGAAAGGGTCAATACAGCATTCGCATCAATGATCAGTGGCGAATCTGCTTTGAATGGACGGCAGGGGCAACTGGGCCGTCGAAGGTGGAGATTGTTGACTATCACTGAAGGGGTATCACAATGGGAATGATGGCGATTCATCCGGGCGAGCATCTGGCGGAGGAACTGAAGGAACTCAAGATGAGCGCGGCGGAGTTGGCGCGTCAAATGAATGTTCCGACGAATCGGGTCACGCAAATCCTGAACGAAACGCGAGCAATCACAGGTGATACGGCGCTGCGCCTAGCTCATTTCTTTGGCACGAGTCCGGAGTTTTGGCTGAATTTACAGAGTCTTTACGAGTTGCGAGTTGCGCAGAAGAGGGTGGGGAAATCCATCCAAGGACTTCCCAGGCTCGAACGGCGCGATTTGATTCGGGCATGACGCAACCCCCGAGCCGATCCCAGGTTAGCGCCCAAAGGACGGGCGCGAACCTGGGGCACGAGGTTAATCCAATTTTAGGTTTTCCCGCAAAATTCCAATATCTTTATCTCCGCGCCCGGAGATGTTGACGATCACGATTTCTGACTTTTTCATCTTCGGGGCGCGTTTGATGACTTCGGCAACGGCATGCGCGGATTCGAGAGCGGGAATGATTCCTTCAGTTCGAGCCAGGAGCATGGTTGCTTCCAGAGCTTCCGTGTCTGACGCGGGAACATATTCAGCGCGCCCTGAGTCTTTGAGCATCGCGTGCTCTGGGCCAATCGACGGATAATCCAAGCCGGCCGAGACGGAGTGGGTGAGCGCGATCTGTCCCGACTTATCTTGCAGCACGTAGGAGTATGTTCCCTGTAAGACTCCGGGAGATCCTCCGCGGAAACGAGCTGCGTGGTCGCCTAGCGTGGTGCCACGACCTCCGGCTTCGACGCCGATGAGCTTCACTTTCTTGTCTTTGATGAAGTCGTAGAAGATGCCGATGGAATTCGAGCCTCCGCCGACACAGGCGATTATGGCGGTGGGGAGTTTGCCTTCGGCTTTCTGAATTTGCAGGCGGGCTTCGCGCCCGATGACGCGATGGAAGTCGCGGACCATGGTCGGATAGGGATGCGCTCCGAGGACGCTGCCGAGCAGATAGTGCGTGGTGCGGACGTTGGTGACCCAGTCGCGCATGGCTTCGTTGATCGCATCTTTAAGGGTGCGCGAACCGGAATCGACGCCGCGAACTTCGGCTCCGAGCAGGCGCATGCGGAAGACGTTGAGTTCCTGACGCCGCATGTCTTCGGTGCCCATGTAGACGACGCATTCGAAGCCGAGCAGGGCGCAGACTGTGGCGGTGGCGACTCCGTGCTGGCCAGCGCCGGTTTCCGCGATGACGCGGTGCTTGCCCATGCGTTCGACGAGCAGAGCCTGGCCGAGACAGTTGTTGATCTTGTGCGCGCCAGTATGTAGGAGGTCTTCGCGCTTGAGATAGATTTTCGCGCCACCGAGTTTCGCGGTTAGACGACGAGCGAAGAACAAAGGAGTTGGACGTCCAGCGAAGGTCTTCAGAAGTAGATCGAGCCGCTGCTGGAATTTCTTATCACGCTTCGCCTTCTCGTATTCGCGCTCCAGTTCATCGAGCGCAGCCATAAGCGTTTCGGGAACGTAGCGGCCTCCGTAGACGCCGAATCGCCCGGCTGTGGCTGCGTCTGGCCGAAGTTTCCCGGCCGACTTCGCGCGCGACTTTTTTGTGACTGTTGCTGCGGCCATTCTCAGGTTGCCTCTTCCTCTTCTTCCATGGCGCGGACGGCTTTGATGAAAGCTCGAATTTTGCGGTGGTCTTTCTTTCCCGGTTCGGTTTCGACGCCGGAAGAAACGTCGACGCCCCAGGGATGAAGGAGATGAATCGCCTCCTGCACATTGCCCGGACGCAAGCCGCCGGCAACGATCAGTTTGCTGATGCTGTTGATGATTCCGGCCCAAGGCTGGACGCGTTCCCAGTCGAACTTCTGTCCTGTGCCTCCGCGCTTTTCGGCGGTCGAAGAATCGAGCAGAACGCCGGAGACGACGCCAGGACGAAAGCCGTGGGTTTCGAGAAAGAGGTCGCCATTTTCGGCGACGTGGATTTTGTGAACACGCTTACCTTTGTAGGCTTCGTCCTTTTCGACGAGGCCAACGGCTACGGGATCCCATCCCACGGATTGTCCGGCGGGCACATCGAAAACTTTTGCGGACCAGGCACGAAAGATGGTCGGGCGGCCTGATCCGTTGGCGAGCCGATTGAAGAGCGCGCGGCTGAAATCGACGTCTTCGTCGCCACTTAGCTGTACGGAGGTGAGTCCGGCTTGCTTGACGCAGTCGCGCACCGCGTCTACCGGCTCGTTGACGAAGACCCCGACTTTTTCTATTTTGGCCGGCAATTTGGCGATGATCGAGCGGGCATTCTCTATGGTGACGTGGCGCGGGCTCTTTTTATAGAAGACGAAGCCGACCGCGTTCGCGCCGGCTTCAGCGGCGGCGAGCGCGTCGTCGAGGTTCGTGATCCCGCAGATTTTGATCCAAGTCATAGGAACGGCTGTCAGCTCTCGGCTGTCAGCTTTCAGTTAAATCAATCAGCCACTCACTTCTACTCTTGCTTCTTGCAATAGCTTCTTCAGTGCTTCGCCTGGGCGGTCGGCTTTCATTAGTGATTCGCCTATCAGAAATGCTTCATAGCCGGCGGATCGCAAGCGGGCCAGGTCGGCTCCGGAATGGATGCCGCTCTCGGCTACGCGCACGCAGGTGTCTGGCATTTTGTCGATCAGGCGTAATGCGGTGTCGAGATCGACTTCGAAGTTGCGCAGGTTGCGGCTGTTGATGCCGATCATGTTACATCCGGCGTCGAGTGCGCGTAGCAGTTCTTCCTCGTCATGAGCTTCGCACAAAACGTCGAGGCTGTGCGATGCGGCGCTCTTGGTGAGCGAGATGAGATCTTTCTGATCAAGCGCGGCGACAATCAAAAGGATGGCATCGGCGCGATTTGCTCTGGCCTCGACGATTTGGAATTCATCGACGATGAAGTCTTTGCGCAGGCAGGGCAGGGAATTGGCGAGAGAGGCTTGATTCAGGTAGTCCAGTGATCCCTGAAAAAAGGGTTCGTCGGTCAATACAGAGAGCGCCGCTGCTCCGGCTTGCTCGAGCTCGGGCGCCAATGCGGACGGGTCGAAATCCTTGCGGATCAAGCCTTTTGAGGGCGAAGCTTTCTTCAGCTCAGCGATGACGGCGATTCCCTGGTGAGCCGCGCGTGCGATCTGTTTGCGGAATCCGCGGGGTGTGTACGCGGCTGCAGCGCTCTCGAGTGACTCCGGGGCAGTCTTTTGACGCCGCGCAAATAGGCTCTTGCGAGTGGCAGCGACAATGGAGTCAAGTGAGGCGGGCATAGCAGAGGTTTAATTATACGGAAGCGTTCGACATCGGGTCATCCAGCGGGTGCGTCGTCAGGAAATTGAGATGAGGAGTCTTCATCGACCCAATCACGCGGTGCGCGACTACGGGTTTCTCCTCATTGACCCGCTTCGGTTGAGGTGTTATAAACGAGTGTTTTGTTTGTCGGCTTGTGGTGTCTGGATGGGCTACAGCCGATGCAAGTTCTTCGACGCGGCCAAATCGGCACTCTTTCTTTTATTGCTATGCCTTGCGGTGGAAGCGCGTTCGGGAACTTCGGTGGCACTGTCGCCCCGGAGCAAGATCACACGTTGTGACCCCTGAATAGGATCCTTAGGAGGATTGAATGCGCACTTGGAACGCTAATCTTGCGTCTGTGGGACGCTGGTTCGTAAAGGAATGGTTTGCGAAGATTTTCGCGCCATTAACGGTTCTGTTTTTGGCCTCTGCGTCGGCACTGGCGCAACCCGCCGAAGAAGGCGGCGAGGCGGCTCTGAAACTGCCGGATCTGTCTTCTGTTTCCTTTCTCGGTGTCGATGGACATCGGCTGCTGATGATCGGTCTACTGTTCTGCGTTTTCGGCCTGGGCTTCGGCATGTGGATCTTCATGCGGCTGAAAAACCTGCCTGTGCATCGCTCGATGCGTGAGATTTCAGAATTGATTTACGAAACCTGTAAAACCTATCTGATCACGCAGGGCAAATTCCTGATGCTCTTGTGGGCATTCATCGCGGCGATCATCGTTCTTTATTTTGGGGTGCTCCGGCATTTCGAGATTCCGCGGGTGGTGATCATTCTTGTGTTTAGTCTGGTGGGAATCGCGGGTTCTTATGGTGTGGCGTGGTTTGGAATTCGCGTGAACACCTTCGCGAATTCGCGGACCGCGTTTGCGTCTCTGCCGGGTAAGCCTTATCCGGTTTATCAGATCCCACTCGAAGCGGGAATGTCGATCGGCATGATGCTGATCTCGGTCGAACTGCTGATCATGCTGTTCATCCTGCTATTTGTGCCGGGCGACTACGCGGGCCCGTGCTTTATCGGATTTGCGATTGGCGAATCGCTGGGAGCTGCGGCGCTACGTATCGCGGGCGGCATCTTCACCAAGATTGCCGACATCGGCGCCGACCTGATGAAGATTGTTTTCAAGATTAAAGAAGACGACGCCCGCAACCCCGGTGTGATCGCTGACTGCACCGGCGACAACGCCGGCGACTCAGTCGGGCCGTCGGCCGATGGCTTCGAAACCTACGGCGTTACCGGCGTGGCGCTGATCACGTTCATCCTGCTGGGAGTGAAGGAGCCGGCCGTCCAGGTTCAGTTGCTGGTTTGGATATTTGTGATGCGCATCATGATGCTGGTGGCGAGTGCTCTGGCGTATTTCATCAACAGTGCGATCGCGAGCGCCAAGTACGGCAAAGCGGACAAAATGAATTTCGAAACGCCGTTGACGTCACTGGTTTGGATCACGTCGATTGTTTCGATCGCTGCCACATACGCAGTTTCGTATCTCATCATCCCCACCCTAGGAGGAGACACCTCGCAGTGGTGGAAGCTGGCTTCGATTATCTCTTGCGGGACGTTGGCTGGCGCGGTGATTCCGGAATTGGTGAAGGCCTTCACATCGGTGGATTCGCGGCACGTGAATGAAGTGGTGACTTCGGCGAAGGAAGGCGGAGCATCGCTCGGAATTCTTTCGGGCTTCGTTGCTGGAAATTTCTCGGCGTACTGGCTTGGCCTGACCATGGTCGCGCTGATGTCGGTCGCGTACTTCTTCAGCCTTATGGGTCTGGCGATGGCGGCTACCATGATCGCCGCTCCGGTATTTGCGTTTGGTCTGGTCGCCTTCGGATTCCTGGGCATGGGCCCGGTGACGATTGCGGTCGATTCCTACGGACCGGTTACCGACAACGCGCAGTCTGTCTATGAGCTTTCGCTGATTGAGCAGGTGCCGAACATCAAGGCGGAGCTGAAGAAAGATTTCAATGTGGATGCGGATTTCGAGCGCGCCAAGGACCTGCTCGAAGAAAACGACGGAGCGGGCAATACCTTCAAGGCGACGGCCAAGCCGGTTCTGATTGGAACGGCAGTGGTCGGGGCTACGACGATGATTTTCTCCATCATCATGGCGCTGACGAACGGGCTTACCTCGAATGTGGAAAAGCTTTCGCTGTTGCACGCTCCATTCTTCCTGGGTCTGATCACCGGCGGAGCGATGATCTATTGGTTTACGGGTGCATCAACGCAGGCTGTTACGACTGGAGCATACCGCGCGGTCGAGTTCATCAAGGCCAACATTAAGCTTGATGGCGCGACCAAAGCGTCTGTGGCTGACAGCAAAAAGGTGGTGGAAATCTGCACGAAGTACGCGCAGAAGGGGATGTTCAACATCTTTCTTGCGGTCTTCTTTGGAACGCTCACGTTTGCTTTTATCGAGCCGTTCTTTTTCATTGGCTACCTGATCTCGATCGCGATCTTCGGCCTCTACCAGGCGATCTTTATGGCGAATGCGGGCGCTGCGTGGGATAACGCCAAGAAGATTGTCGAAACGAAGCTGAAACAGAAAGGCACTCCGCTGCACGACGCGACCGTGATCGGCGACACGGTTGGCGATCCTTTCAAGGACACCTCTTCGGTGGCCATGAACCCGGTGATTAAGTTCACGACACTATTTGGATTGCTGGCGGTCGAACTGGCAGTGTCGCTCACTCGTGATCAGGGCACGGGGCTGACGCACGGGCTGGCGCTGGCATTCTTTGCGGTGTCTGTGTTCTTCGTGTACCGGTCGTTCTACGGGATGCGGATCAGTTCGGAGTAGCACGATCGGAATAGCGTAAGAACAGCGGTTCTGTTGGATTTGGTGGGGACAGCCGAGAGCGGCTGTCCCTATTTTCTTGGGCGCGCCGAGACGCGATCACTGATCAGTATGCAGTTTTCATCTTGTCCTGAACGCTCTTGGCGAGCTTTTGAATCTCTTGCGCTTTCTTGATTACATCCAGGGAAAGGATGTTCGCGCCGCTTTTGTCGACGTGCTCTTTGAGTTCGGCGGTTAGAGCGACTAGTTTTTGGGTGTCGAGGCGCAATTGGTTTTGTCGTTCCACGATGAGGCGCGCGATCTGGTCCTGCTCTTGCTGACGTCGCGGTTCGCCGGCGCCATTGTTGTGAATCGCTTCGCGCTCAGCGGCGATCTGCTGAATTTCGGCGGCGTTGACGGTGGCTGGTTTCGATTGCGAACTTCCGATGGCAGACAATGTCAAACAAACGACGACAACAGCAACGTACTTCGATGCATACTTCAACATGGACCGGGCTCCCAGAGGTCGCCGGCGCAGTTTGCGAACGGCTGAGCATTGTTTAGCACGGTCGGCGTAGACTTCCGGTGCACAAAGGGCCGGTTCTTCTGACGAAGGTAACAAGACGGTGGAGTGAGTCGGTCCTATTGAGTCAGGTCTGGAGGCACAAAGCGGGATGCTTCACTCGCGCATAAGAAGTGACGCCCAGGTTAGCGCCCAAAGAACGGGCGCGAACCTGGGGCACCCCGATCAAAGCTCCCGGATCAGTTCTCCATCAGCGTGAAGTTTACTGTGACCTGGGTCTCCACGGCGACGGCGGCTCCGTTGAGCAAATAGGGGCGGTACTTCCATTGCTTCACCGCGTCTATGGCCGCCGGAGCCAGGAGGGGATGGCCGGAGATGAGTTCGAGGCTGGTCACGTCGCCGGTCTCGCTGATTTGAGCCTTCAGTGTGACGCGTCCCTGGATTCTTGCTTCCCGGGCGGACGGCGGATAAATGGGCTGTACCTTGGCTACGATCAGGCCCGCCGCGACGCCCTGACAAGTGCGGACGCGCTGTGCTGACGGTGAGCTTCCGGGGGCTGTCCAACCCTTCGTCGCGGGAGGGGCTTGAAGTGTTCCTGTCGCGGCAGACTTATCCTGTATAGCCTGCACGAGATCCTGCACGATCTCACCGCTCGTGAAGCAGGTCGCAGCCTTGCCGTCCGAGGACTGCCGTACTGTGCCGGATTCGTCGGAACAGTAGGCATGCTGACCCAGGTCCTGGGCCTCAGGCTCGGCCCCGATCCGATAGTGAGTGGGCTCGCAGTCGGAAATGGAGAAGGCGTAGCCATTCTTTTTTCCGGTGGCGAGTTGCTGGTCATAGAGGTAGGTGCCGAGGTAGGCGCCGCGCATGGAATTTCCTGAGCCGCCGGCTTTCGAGCCACCTAAGTCGGAAAGCTTGCAGGCATAGGAGCCTCGTGCCCGTTGATATAATTTCTCGGCCGAGACGATCGAACGTGTCGCCAAGAGCGACATCTGTTCATTCTGTCGCGCCCGGTCTTCTTCCAGAGCCTTCAGGAAACTGGGGTCGGCAATTGGAAAGCGCGCGGTGGCGTCAACTTCGTTCAGGCGCCAGATGTCGGATTCCATCTTCATGACAAAGGTGAATCGAAGAATTCTGGCGAAGAGTTTTTCCTCTTTTTCGCCCTTGGTCATGTGCAAGGCAAGTTCTATCTGATCCTCGCCGCCGACAAGGTCGTCGCGTTCCACGGTGATCTCGATTTCGTCGTCCACGCGGCCTGGCAGACCTTTGGACTTGAAAAGAGTCGGGCCCGCGTCAAAGGTCTCGACTCTAGCTCCTCCAGCTTTCGCCTGCATTGACAGCGCGGAAAATATTCCGCTAACCCTTTCACCATTTTCCTCACCTAGTTTGCCGAGAGCTCGTCGTGTGATATCGGGAAGGTGTTTTTCGAAGTGGCCGGGTGCTTCGCTAAAAAACATTTCGATCAGGGCCTGACGCGCGGTTTGGGGCGGAGGCAGCTGAGCCTGCGTAATGTGCGCAGAAAAGCTGGCGGCCAAAATGGCTAGCTTGGAAAGCTGAGACGAACAGCGCATATGATCTCCTGCGAAACAGCGGCCCTGAATCAGTTCTTGGAAACCCCAGCTTCTGAGAAAGTGCTCTTGGGAACGCAGGAAGAGTTTAGCAGCAACAGATTGCTGAGACAGTAAGTGGAGAGGGTATCTCGTGACGGCGGTAATTGGATGTCTTTATCAGAGCGGCGATCAGATTGGCGTTCTTGCGAGGGGCACTATGAACTGGATGCCATCCACATATCTTTCGTGAAGGCGTTCGTCATTGGTGACGAAGAGATCGACGTTGGCGCTAGCGGCGCAGGACAACTGGATGGCATCGGGAGCCTTGAGCGATCTTTCCGAGCGCAGAGTCGCATAGACTTTGGCAGCTTTCACGTCGAAGGCAATCATGATCGCCGCGGTCGCAATCGCATGTTCATACTTCCGGCAAAGTTCAGCGTCTTTCCGCTCTGCTGGTTTGACCAATATCTCGCCCAGTGTGAGTGTCGACGTTAGAAGTTGATCACCGCGGGCAAGCATCCTGGAACGAAGTTGAACGACAGCTTGTGAGAGCGCTCCGTAGTCTTCGAACAGATAGATGAAGAGGTTGGTGTCCCAAAAAACGCGACTCACTCCCAACCCTCGCGCAGGCGGCGGACATAGTCGTCGGCGTGCTCATCGGCCCAAAGAAGCTTGCCTGAACCCCGCAGGGAAAGCAGAGGATCCTCTTTCGAGGAATTGTTGGTCAGGGTCAGACACCAGTCTTGGTACCAACTGAGCAAACCGTTGTAGCCGTACGGGAGGTCTTCACGCTCCGGCGTGATCTTCGCGCCCTCGCGATCCGGATGGTAGGTATCGCCCTTGCGGAAGAGTCGTCGGCGTCCGGGACCGGTTTCTACCAACATGCGGTAACGGCCCGGATTGGGGGGCCGGTTCGCAACGCAGTGTTGGATGACATGAACGTAGACACCACGACGAGGAGGTTTGTGCAGTCCTTCTCGCTCGGCACGTTGCACGATCTCTTCGACGGCGAAATCGGGGGCTTCTGGATGGTCGCGATGGAGTTGGGCGGTGGCGATCCAAACTTCGTCTGCCACTTTGAGGGCGATCTCAGTCGCTGTGTGCGCCATGGTTTGGGCTTGGTGCTCCCGCCTTCATATTACCAAGTAATTATGTAATATCAATACAATTATAGTCTAAAATTCCCAAGAGACAAGAAAAAAGGCGACGACCAAATGGCCATCGCCTTTGTTTTTATAGATTTGCCTGCTTGCTAGAGCGGTTCGCTAAAGCTGGCTCATTTTTGCCAAAAACTCGCTGTTCGTTCCGGCTTTGGCCAGGCGCTCGATCAGCAACTCCATGGCTTCGACGGGAGACAGGGGATTCAGCACCTTGCGAAGGACCCAGATGCGCTGCAAGTCTTCTTTCGGGATCAGCAGCTCTTCTTTACGCGTGCCGGAGCGCTGAATATCGATCGCCGGGAAGGTACGCTTATCGACCAACTTGCGGTCGAGAATGATTTCCGAGTTGCCGGTGCCTTTGAATTCTTCGAAGATCACGTCGTCCATTCTGGAACCGGTGTCGATCAGGGCGGTGGCAATAATCGTCAAAGATCCGCCTTCTTCGATGTTGCGGGCCGATCCAAAGAATCGCTTTGGACGTTGCAAGGCGTTCGAATCGACGCCGCCGGAGAGCACTTTGCCCGAGGGCGGTACGATGGTGTTGTAGGCGCGGGCGAGACGAGTAATCGAATCGAGCAGGATGACTACATCGCGCTTGTGCTCGACGAGCCTCTTGGCTTTTTCGATCACCATTTCCGCGACTTGTACGTGGCGGGCGGCTGGTTCGTCGAAGGTGGACGAAATGACCTCGCCTTTGACCGAGCGCTGCATGTCGGTGACTTCTTCGGGGCGCTCGTCGATGAGGAGCACCATCAACACGACTTCCGGATGATTGGCGGTGATCGAGTTGGCCACATTTTGCAGCAGCATGGTTTTGCCGGCCCGGGGAGGCGAAACGATCAGACCGCGCTGTCCCTTGCCGAGGGGCGTCAGCAGATCCATGACGCGGGCGCTGATATTTTCGCGTGTCGTCTCGAGCTTCAGACGTTCCTGCGGATAGAGCGGCGTCAGGTTGTCGAACAGAATCTTGTTGCGCGCTTCGTCGGGCGACTCGAAATTGACCGCCTCGATCTTTACCAGCGCGAAATACTTTTCGCCTTCATGTGGAGGCCGCACCTGTCCGCTGATGGTGTCGCCGGTTTTGAGGTCAAACTTGCGGATTTGCGACGGCGAAACGTAAATGTCGTCGGGGCCGGGCAGGTAGTTGTAATCGGGAGAGCGGAGAAAACCGTAGCCGTCAGGCAGGATTTCCAATACGCCTTCGGCAAAGATGTGTCCTTCTTTTTCGCTTTGCGCCTGCAGGATCTTGAAGATAAGGTCCTGTTTGCGGAGTCCGCTGGCGCCCGGCAGCTCCAAGGATCGGGCGATCTTGGTCAGCTCGGTGATGTTTTTTTCTTTCAGTTCAGCAATGGTCATATTTACCTACGTGGATTGATTTTCTTCGGGAGGGATTGAATTTTCTCTCGCGGGGGTTAATGCTTTGCCGCCGTGCGGGCACACGGCGGAGCTGCTCAAGCAGCTCGCCGTTGTGCTTCGGCAAAGTTTTCTGGTTCGCTCAGGATGTCATGACGTTCCGCATCGGCGATCTTGTCAAAAACATCGTTCATGGTTTCCTGAATGCGGGTGTTCGGCTTATGAAACTTCCGGGTCGCTTTGGAGGCGAGCTGGCAGAGCATATACCGGTTCCGCAAAGTATGTAGAGCGTCAAATACACGATCAGAGCGCATTGTATGTCGTTCTCCTTCAACAGGAATGTTTTAAGGCTGCGAATCCCATCATCCCCTGCTGGGTGACAGGCGCCTAGGCTAGCCGAGCAGAAATTCAGGCCAGATTCAACGGAATCAGGTTCAAAGGGATTTGCCAGAATCTCTAAAAATAGATGCCCCACCCTACCTGAAAGTTGCTCAATTCTTTAAGGAGTTCCACAACGCAGGCGGAGGTTCTCTGGGACGGCCCGAAACACGGCTTTCATGTCCTGAGAACGCCTAAGTATAACAAACCGCTAGGGCAGGTCAAGAACAATCTGCTGCCGGGAAGGTTACCCGGCAGGTGCCTATTTTAAGGCGTTCAGGCGTGCCGAGAGCCGCGATTTGTAGCGCGAAGCGGTGTTTTCGTGCAGAACACCCTTCTGAATTGCCTTGTCGAGCGCCGATACCGTTTCACGGTAGGTCTGGCCAGCGGCGGCCTTGTCGCCCTTTTCCAGGCTCTCGCGCAGAGTACGCAGCGCGGTGCGCAGGGTTGAAGTATTGGCGCGATTGCGGGCGGTCCGCTTCGTGGTCTGACGGGCGCGCTTGAGCGCCGAAAAATGATTAGCCATGCTGCTTGATTACCTTTGTTTGTCCTGGAATGCACCAGGAGGATATTCCGGTGGGAACCGAAGCTATGATTCTACGGGAGCAAGTTGCCTTGGGTCAAATAGATATATGAGTCCGCTACATATATGAGTGCGCCGGTCACGCCGCTGGAGCGGATGAAGGTGTTGATCAACTCCTCGACTCCGATCGTCATCATGGAGACGGTGGAGGAGATGCGCGCGCTCGCCCTGGTGCGAGCGGCTTGCTCGGAGTTGAGCCTCGCGGTTTTCGAATGGACGATTGCCGACGGGCTATGCCGCTCGGGCAGCGGCGCGCCTGCTCCTCAGGCCTCATTTCAGACCGGAGGTCCGGCGCGGCTTCCACAAGGCAATAGCGAAGCGGAGCGGCTGATGCGAGCGGTGATGTCATCGCCTGCCGCCGATGCCGGAGCGGCTCCAAGATCGGCCGTCTACAACACTACCGATCCCGTGCAAGCGCTCGCCAACCTCGAATCGATGACCATCGAAGCCGTTTTCGTGCTCAAAGATTTCCATCGGCACATGGAGAACCCAGTCGTCGTCCGGCGCCTGCGCGACGTTGGGCAGAAGTTCTTAGCCAATCGCAGAACGCTGGTCCTAACCGCCCCTGCCATCGAGATGCCTCCTGAGCTGGTGAGCCTTGTTGAATTTCTTGACCTCCCTCTGCCGGACAAAGATCGTCTCCGCGAAATCATCCGCGAAACCTATACTCGGCTTGCTGGCAACCACACCCTGAAGCTCCAACTCGATTCAAACGGAGTCGACGCCATGGCGGCCAATCTTCGCGGCCTGACTGAAGAGACGGCGGAACGCGCTATCTCGCAAGCCGTGGTGGGACGCCTCGCACTTTCTCCGGATTGCGTCACCGACGTGCTCGACGCCAAGAAAGCCATGCTGAAGCGCTCTGAGATGGTGGAATTTGTCGACTCCACCGATACTTTGGCGAGCGTTGGAGGACTGGAGAATCTGAAAGGCTGGCTCGCGCAACGTCAAGGCGCCTGGGACGACGGCGCGTTGAAGTTCGGCCTCGAAGCCCCCAAGGGCGTCATTATTCTGGGCGTGCAGGGCTGCGGCAAGAGTCTCTGTGCACGGGCTGTGGCCGGAGAGTGGAAGCTTCCACTGGTCAAGTTCGACACCGCGGCGGTCTACGATAAATTCATCGGAGAGACGGAAAAACGGATTCAGAAGGTTTTCAAAGTCGCTGAAGGCCTCGCTCCGTGTGTCTTGTGGATCGACGAACTGGAGAAGGTCTTTGCCGGAAGCGGCCCGGATTCGGCCTCGGCGGATGCTGGTGTTTCGTCGCGATTGCTGGCGTCGTTTCTATCGTGGATGCAGGAGCGGAAGTCTCCTGTCTTCGTTGCCGCTACTTGCAACAACGTGACCGTGTTGCCGCCGGAGTTGATCCGCAAGGGGCGCTTCGATGAACTTTTCTTTGTCGACCTGCCGAATGAGGCGGAGCGTAAACAGATATTTTCTATTCAACTGAGCCGGCGGAAGCGCAATCCGGCGGACTTTGATTTAGAGCGGGTCGCTGCGGCTTCCAAAGGCTTTTCTGGAGCGGAAATTGAATCCGCGGTGCAGACTGCGCTTTTTGCGGCGTTTGCGCGCAAGCAGGAACTGAGTACGGACGATCTGCTGACGGCGCTTGGCAGCACCGTGCCGTTGTCGATTACGCGAGCTGAGGAGATTGCTCAATTGCGGAACTGGGCACAGCATCGGGCGGTGTGGGCTAGCCTCCAAGAAGCCAAGGCCGAAAGAATGTGAGATCGAAACTGAAATACGTATTGCCCTTGGCGCAGATGGTGCTGGCGCTCGGCCTGCTCAAGCGGTCTGAGTTATGGTACGCGGCCATAATGAGAGTCTCGGATTCTCCCGGAGTATCTCCAGCATTTAGGCTTTTGATCGCAATCAACGCCCCTTTGGCGTTGCCGCGACTGTTGCTAGGGTTCCGATACTTGCCAAACCAGTGGGATAACCTGCTGTTGATCTCGGGGGTTGGCTGCCTGTGGTACTGGGTGATATTGAACATCGACTCCTGGCAACTGCGGAGGGTAGTTGTTATGTTCGCATGGAAACCCATGCGATTAGCCGGGGATCTGATTCTCGTGCTCACCGGTGTTTTTTGGGGGATGTCTGTTTACAACGACCTGGATGTCAGAGCGATCATCCACGGTTCGGTTAGCCAAGTCCTCCGTGACTGCTATCCTCGAACCTGGCAGGATGCGTCGTGGTGTATTGCCGCGACGACTTGTCATCTAACTTGGTCAGTTGTGTTGATTTATTTTTTTGGGCGGGACTTCATTCACTGCATTCGCGGTAAGGACCCGGCTGGCCCGAACTAATCTCCGGTGTGCTTTCCTTCCGTGGACTTGCCCGTCGCGCGTCACTTCAATCCAATATCCCCGCCACCTGTTGAGCGTCCTCCCACTCCTCTTTCAGGCCCAACAGGCCCATCCATTTCTGCAAATAGGCGTGGTCTAGCGCGTCCCATCGCATCTTCAAGATTGTCGCTGCGTCTTCAATCTGTCGGCGCGAGTGCGCGAGCTTTGCCCATTCGAGCTTGGAAATGATCACCTCTTCGGCGCTTGAACGAACAGCGGGACATCACTAAGGCTGACTCGCTGATGACGACTGAATTCCTCTTGGCTGAAGGCGCGCGACTTGCGGATAATCAAGTCAATCTTCCAGCCTGTCGCCAAGTCGATCACATTGAACATGGACTGCCGGTTGCAAGCTTCCAGGGCGGTATCCAAATCGGCGTAGTATTCGCTGTTTGACAACGCTTCTATGAAGGCTCGCAATTGTGCCGGGGTAGCTTCAATTACGAAATCAATGTCCTGTGTGGATCGCAGCACACCGTAGTGGGCACTGGCAAAAGACCCAGTGAGCATATAGCTAATGCCAGCTCGGTCGAGCGCAGATGAAATTCTTCGAAAGACGTCGGAAACGCTCATTGCAGCCCGGGCGGCAACGGCGCGGGCAGAAATGCCAGCCGCAATAGTTCGCGGGCGAGCTGAGCCTCCGTCCACTCCGGATGATCACGTCGAATCCCTTCCCGCGCTAAATGACGCGCGAACATACTCATCTCATAAGCGGGCGACAGGCGCTGCTCTCCCGACATGGAGCGTTGAATCTCTATTTGCCGAGCCTGCGCCTCTGGGGTTGTATCGGTGATTGCCACGAGGACCGTCCCGGTCAAAAATGTTAGCACGAGTTCAGCGGCGCGTAGCTGAGAGTTGGGCGGGTCGATAGCGCATAGTTCTGGGCTTAGGTCTTGCGCAACCTTCCAGTTTCAGCGCAATCTCATACCCATGCCAGAACTGCCCGATGTCGCTGCCTATATTCGTGCTCTCGAACCGCGCATCGTCGGGCAGCCTTTGCAGCGAATACGGCTAACAAGCGCCTTTCTGTTGAGAACGGCGCAGCCTCCGCTGGCGAGCGTTGAAGGGCGTACCGTTCGCGAGCTTCGGCGGATCGGCAAGCGGATCGCGATTGGATTCGACGGCGATCTTGAGTCCGAACTCTGGCTCGCACTCCATTTGATGATTGCGGGGCGGTTACACTGGCGGGCACCCGATGCGAAGTTGGCGGGTCGTCAGAATCTGGCGGCCTTCGATTTCCCGAACGGTTCGCTGGTGCTGACCGAGGCTGGCACAAAACGGCGCGCGTCGTTGCATCTTTTCAGCTCCGAGGCGGAGTTGAACGCGCTCGACCCCGGCGGAATCGACATTTTTACGAGCGACGTCAAATCTTTCAACGCGGTGCTGGCCGCCGAGAATCACACTCTCAAGCGAGCGCTTACCGACCCGCGGCTGGTCAGTGGAATTGGAAATGCGTATTCCGACGAGATCTTGCACGCGGCGCAGCTCTCCCCGATCGCACTGACGCAGAAGCTTGCTCCGGAAGAATGGGAGAGGCTTTATTCTGCGGCGCAAAGTACGCTGAAGCTTTGGGTGGACCGGCTTGGCGCAGAAGCCGAAATCAGCTTTCCAGAAAAGGTGACTGCATTTCGCAAGGATATGGCGGTCCACGGGCGCTATGGCGAGCCCTGCCCGAGGTGCGGCGAAAAGGTTTTGCGGATCCGCTATGCCGACAAAGAAACAAACTATTGCGCCCGATGCCAGACCAACGGGAAAGTTCTCGCCGATCGAAGTTTGTCACGACTCCTGGGATCAGACTGGCCGCGCACCCTGGACGAATTGGAAGCGCTGAAGCGGCAGTAAGGGAACCCTGCGTAAGTGAACGCGCGTCCCCCAGCGGCTAAAGCCGCGTCTGTGGAGGCCTTGGGCGGCACGGCTGAAGCCGTGCCCTTCCACGGTGGTTCATGATTCGACTTAATCCTCTAGAACTCCTACTCCTATCTTCATTTTGCACGGAACGATTCGTGGATGTCATTGGTCCGTCACGGCATCCGTCGGCCACGTCGTCCGCCATGTCGTTCGTCCCGCCATTGACTCGCTCGCTTGCCCGCGCTAGGCTTTAGGCAATGCTTGTCTTCCGCCCCGTGGTTGGGGTGCGCAATCCGGTCCGCTCCACTTCCTCGCCAAGCTTTTTGCGTGCAAAAATCCCCGGTTCGGGATTGTCCGAAGCCGGTTGCCAACCTTATCGTGAGCACCCACATCGCACAGTGAGCCCTGTTGAAGCTGCTGGAGGCGGCGCCATATCAGCTGAATGAAAAAAAATATTGAACTCAGCCCTAACATCGAGACCTTGTTCGGCACGCGCGATGAAAATCTCCATGTGCTTGAAGACGGCCTGAACATCAATATCGATCTCCGCTCGGACCGCATTGAACTTGAGGGCGCGCCCCGCGACGTGGCCCGCGCCGAGCAATTGTTTGCCGACTACGAACATCTACGAAAGTCTGGTCATCAGTTCGTCAATGGAGACTTGAGCAGCATGTTGCGCGTCGTGGTCAGCGATGCGAACGCTACCTTGCGCGGGCTCGCCGAAGCCGGACGCCAGCGCTCGTTTGGACGGCGTACCGTCCAGCCGAAGAGCCCCAATCAGCGGCGCTATCTCGAAGCCATCGAGCACCACGATATGGTGTTTGGGGTTGGGCCGGCTGGCACGGGCAAAACTTATCTCGCGGTGGCGATGGCGATCTCGGCGCTGCTGAATAAGCAAGTCAACCGGATTATTCTGGCGCGGCCCGCGGTCGAGGCTGGCGAACGTCTCGGATTTCTGCCCGGCACTTTGCAGGAGAAGATCGATCCTTATCTGCGTCCGTTATACGACGCGCTGTTTGACATGCTCGAGCCCGAGCGCGTCGAGCGCTATCTCGAAAAGAATGTAATTGAGATCGCACCCATCGCCTTCATGCGCGGGCGGACGTTGAACGATTCATTCGTGATCCTCGACGAAGCGCAGAACACGACCTCGGAGCAGATGAAGATGTTTGTCACGCGGCTGGGGTTCGGTTCGAAGGCAGTGATCACTGGCGACGTGACGCAAATCGACTTGCCGAACGCCCGCCGCAGCGGCCTGATTGAAGCGGTCGACATTCTACAGGGCGTCAACGGGCTGGCGTTCGTGCACTTCGACGAAAGCGACGTCGTTCGCCATCACCTGGTGCAGAGGATCATCCGTGCCTATGACGAGCACAAGACGAAACTGGCGGAGCAGCAATTGTCGCTGCTGGAACCGAAGCCAGTCGCGCCGGCACCCGTCACCGATGAGCCACGTTTGCGCAACTAAAACTGATTGTCATCTGGAGCGAAGCGAGGGAATTGTATTTTCTTTATTTTCTTTTCGTGCTCGGGAGAAGCCGTACCTTCACGTCACTTTATTTTTATTTCTGTCACTCTGGATGACAACACGGTGAAAGCTTGGTCATCTTTCAAAAGCGCGTCGCGGATTTGAGTGAACTGGCCCTGGATCGTTTCGTGGCTCGCGCTCGTCGCGCTGCGGCAGTGAAGGGAGTGATCAACGTCCTGCTGACTTCAAGCGCCGAGATGAAAAGGCTGAACCGGCGTTTCCGCGGAAAAGACCAGCCGACGGATGTGCTCTCGTTCCCCGCCGAACCAGACCTCCGCAAAAATCTTGCCGGGGAGATTGCCATCTCGGCCGACATCGCAACGAAAAACGCGCAGTCTTTGGGACATTCCCCGGCCGACGAGGTTAAGATTCTGGTGTTGCATGGGGCACTGCATTTGCGCGGCTACGATCACGAGAGCGACGACGGACGGATGGAGCGGCGCGAGAAACAGCTGCGCGCGAAACTACGACTTCCGCCTGGCTTGATCGAAAGAGCCGCAATCACTGCGCGGAGAAAGCGCTAGCATGATCGGTGCCAGCATCGCGCTCGCATTGCTATTTGGCCTGTTGACTCTGGTCTCCTATGTTGACCGTCTTTATCAGGAGATCGGCAAATTTCTCTCGCGCGATTTTCAGGACAACATCGATGCTTTCGAGCAGATCGTCGAGCCGCGTCTTGGAGCGACGCGCGAGCGGGCGGCACTGTCGATGGCAATCCTGACGCAACTGGTCACGGCGGCAATTGCCATGATGGTCGGCTTCACCGTGTTTCGCGACCGCGCCTGGAGCATTTACGAAGTCCTCGAGGCGACTCTAAGTCTGGTGTTGATCGTTATCATCTTCAATCGCCTGCTTCCGTTCGTCTTTTTCTCGCGCACTCAGGGACGATGGCTTGGGCACTGGGCAATCATATTGCGGACGTTGATTTATCTCGTGCTGCCTGTGACCCTGGTTCTCGGTTTCTGCCAATCGGTCGCGGCGCTGACGCGCGAGCACGCCGACGCGACGCCGGAGACTTCGTCTGAGGCCGTCGACGCCCTGATTGAAGCGGGACAGGAAGAAGGCATCATTCAGGAAGGCGATCGCGACCTGATCCAGTCGGTGGTGGAATTCAGCGGCAAGACGGTTCGCGAAGCGATGAAGCCGCGGCCCGAGATCGTTGCTGTTCCGGCTGATTATTCCGTGGAACAGATCGTCGAATTGCTCCGAGTGAAGCCCTTCTCGCGCATCCCCGTGTACGAAGGTTCGATTCACAACATCAAAGGCATTCTGCATACGCAGGATGTGTTGCAGGTTCCCGACTCTGAAGCGCGGACGCGGACGGTCGCGACGCTGATGCGCAAGGACGTTTACTTTGTTCCGGAGAGTAAGTTGGTGAGCGACCTGTTGCGCGAAATGCAGCGGAGCAACGTCCGCATGGCGATTGTCGTTGATGAATATGGAGGCGTCGCGGGCCTCGTCACCATTGAAGATCTGGTCGAAGAAATCGTTGGCGAAATCGGCGATGAGCACGAAAAAGCGCAAGTCGTCCAGGAGAACGATCACTCGTATGTCGTTCCGGGCAACATGGATGTCGATCGCCTCGATGAGCTTTTTGGGCTGAGACCGGAAGGTCACGAATCGTCCACGATTGCGGGGCTGGTCAGCGAGATTGCCGGCAGAATCCCAAAGAAAGGTGAGGTCATCGAAGACGAGGGGCTTCGGTTTGAAGTCCTGGATTCGACCGATCGTCGAGTCGAGCGGGTGCGGATTACTGCCGCCGAACCGAAGCAGATGAAGTTGATTTAGAGGCTGAGATGAGGCCAATGAAGTCAGGCAAGCGAATTCGACTGACGGAGCGGCAATTCTCCCGGATTGCGCGTGCGCTGGCCGACCCGCGGCGTTACAAGATATTCAAGCAGGTGGCGGCGAGCAGTTGCGCGGCGTGTACTGAACTGCGCGCGAAACAACCGATTAGCGCGGCCACGCTTTCGCATCATTTGAAGGAACTGAAAACGGCGGGACTGATTGAGATCGTCCGCCAAGGCAAATTCGCCAATCTGACGTTGCAGCGCAATGTTTTACAGGCCTACGTGGACCAACTCGCCGAAATTTAGTTTCCTCCTTTGAATCTTTCCGAGCGGCTGATCATCAATTACACGGTCGTTAGTGAAGCGATCATCGATTAGATGATCATCGAAATGTAAGAAATGTCGAAACGAAGATATTCGAATGGAGGAATTATGAGCAGACTTTCGAATCGAGTCGCAGTGGTGACGGGCGCCTCCAAAGGCATTGGGGCCGGAATCGCAAAAGGGTTAGCCGCTGAAGGCGCGTCAGTGGTTGTGAATTATTCGTCCAGCAAGGACGGTGCGGAACGCGTGGTTGCCGATATCAAGGCGAAGGGCGGCAAAGCCGTTGCCGTGCAGGGCGATGTGGCGAAGGCCAAGGATGTGCAACGGATTTTCGCGGAAACCAAAAAAGCGTTTGGCAGGCTCGACGTGCTGGTGAATAATGCCGGTGTCTACGAGTTCGCCCCGATCGAGCAAGTGACCGAAGAGCAGTTCCACCGGCAGTTCAATACGAATGTGCTTGGACTGATTCTGGCGACGCAAGAGGCGGTCAAGCATTTCGGCACGGAGGGCGGCAACGTCATCAATATCAGTTCGGCCGTCACTTCGATCACGCCTCCGACTACCTCCGTTTACACCGCAACAAAAGGTGCGGTCGATGCCGTGACCAGGACGCTTGCGAAGGAGCTCGGCCCACGCAAGATTCGCGTCAACTCGATTAACCCGGGAGTGGTCGAAACCGAAGGCACGCACAGTGCGGGAGTCATCGGCGGAGACTTCGAGAAGGGCGCTGTGGCGCAGACGCCATTGGGCCGCATCGGGGTCACGGACGACATCACGCCAATCGCCGTCTTTCTCGCGTCCGCTGATTCCGGATGGATGACGGGCGAGACGCTGCTGGCTTCCGGTGGTATGCGGTAATTGGCCTCGATTTAGAACTTTGAAAACGGGCCGAGCGTTGCTTTAGTGTTACCTCAGCAATGGCTCGGCCTTTCTGTCATTTGAGTCTCAAAGTGAAGATGTCGTCTTCAAAGATTGCGTTGACGCCGGTCCCGGTCACGAGCAGATTGCCGAACGGATCGACGACCGCATCGGTCACCTCGTTCGCTAGCGCAAAGCGACTCTCGAATATCTCTTTTCCTTTCGGAGTCAACTTCGTGATCAGGTAATTGGAGTTGAACGAACCGGCGATGAATGCATGCCCGACGGAATCGGAGACGATCTTTCCCGTTGCTGTGATTGGGGTGAGCCAAATCTGGGCCCCCGAAGGCCGAATTTTCGAGGCGGTAGTGCTGGTCACGGTGCCAAAATTGACGACTTGCCCCGTCAGCAAAATATTCCCAGAAGGATCAAGCGCCACCGAAGTGCCGCCAGCCCCATTCCTACTTAGCACAAACACAAGATTGCCATTGTTGTCGTATTTCACGGTGAACGGCATGGCTAGTCCTTCGGGAGGATTTGTCGCTCCAGTCGCGTAAACGCTGCCGCTACCATCAATGGCCAAACCTCCTGGGATCTGAGATTCGTTTGCCACGGCGCTGAAATCCTTTGCCCAGAGCAGATTGCCACTCGGGTCGTATTTCGCAACCGTCATGTTGTTAGTTAATTTCGCAAGAGAGTTGCTGGTTGTGCCCAGTACGATCGGACTCCCGAGGGAATCCAGTTGCATATCGGTGACCCTACTGTCGTCGCCCGCAATGCCGGTGTGGTGTTGTTCCCAGAGAACCTGACCGGTGCTCGAATATTTGACGAGAACCCACACGAGGGATGTTCCGCCTCCGCCACTGCCGGCCGCATAAATGTTGCCCGATTGATCGATGGCCAGCGCGAGCGGCTGGCCATCAAACTTAGCGGCCCAGCGCTGTGCTCCCGACGGCGTAAAACTCACCACCTCTCCACTCATAACGGTGAATCCGGCCGCATAGATGTTGCTGTCTTTGTCGACCTTAACGTCCAGTGCGGTACCTTGAAAATCTCCGGGAGTCAGTTTGTAGCGAAACGCTCCCTGGAATTCTCCGTTGAACTTGTACTTGAGAACGGCCAAGCCGGAGCGATGCGAAGAGGAACCGATTCCGGCGGCAACGAAGAAGTTGCCCGCGGCGTCCGTCGTCATGCGGGCCGAGCGGTCGTCGCTTTTATCGGTGAAATGAAATTCGGTTACGACCGGAGTCGCTTCGATCAAGCCGTCGTTTTGATCGGTGGCTACGCCGATTTGCGCAGTGAGACTAGCCGGCAGCAGCAATGAGAATGTGAATGCGAGAGTGAGGAGATAGCGAAACGTCTGATGAGTCATAGCAAAGATCCTTCGGTCTGTAGTGTGTGAAACTTGGGTGCCGCGAGTTGCTTCTTGCTTTTCTGCCGGGGGCTCACTCTGCCAGGCAGAACTTTGAAATGTGCGCGAATCGGTGCGGCCTCTCCAGTGCAGGGAAGCAGGTTCGCTCCCGTGCATTGGAACCTGGGCCGTCACCGTTCTAGAACGTCGTTTCCAGAACAGCGTTTCTAGAAAACCGTTGCGCTGACGCTCTGGCGCTTATGGAGGATCAGATTCAATCTCGCCGCAATGCGTAGTCGCGGCGATGTCACTTGATTGTCAAAAGATTGTGCGTGTTCGGGAAATTCGCTAGATTTGCTCACTACGGGGAAACATGGACGCCGCAAATGCAACTCCGCCAGGGAAGAGAAAAGTGTTTGTCCGGCTCTCTGTTCTAGCTGGAAACACGATTCAGATCGCCGGACTTCTGGCTGGTTGCGGCGCACTCGCACTGGCGCGGTCCGGCTCTGGGCCCTCGAAAGGCGTCGCGATTGCCAGCATGACTGGCGCCTGGATTCTGTTCTACTTTTTCTGCCACGGTATCGCGCACTGGGCTGTCGGCAGAATTGTCGGCATTCGCTTCGCGTTCTATACCGTCGGAGGAACCGGCAACGCGGAGGGTTATCCTGCGGGATTGCGCTGGGTGTTCGAGCATCTTCCTTTTTTTGGCGTGCAAACGGAGAGAGCCTCGATGCAGAAAGCCAGTCCTATGTCCAAGGCCATTATGTGGTCGGCGGGAGTGACTTCTTCGGCGCTGATTCCGACGCTCGGTGCTGTCTGGGCTTGGAGAGCGGGCGTTCCGGGCAGCGTCCCGTGGCTGGGCTTCGCGGTGTTTTGGGCGATCGGAACCTTGTCGAGCAATTGGCGGAGCCAGACGGGCGATTATGCGAAGGCCCGGCGTGCGCTGGCTCGCGGGTGATCATGGGATTGACGGTTTTCCCGTGGCGAGGCGGGACGCCCTGAGGGCTCCCCCCGGGGCTAAAGCCCGCACAGATTTCGGACGGACGCGGCCCTGAAGGGCCGCTCTTCCACGGTAGTGCGAGCTTCCCCGATTTAGTGCGAACCCTGGTAGTGCGAACATTCCTGAGGCGGGATTTGAAGCGGTTCATGATTCGACTTAGTCAGAGGCTCCCTAGTAACCTATCCTTATGTCCTTTCACTCTGGATTCGTCTGCATTCTCGGTCGCCCGAATGCAGGGAAAAGCACGCTGCTGAATGCGCTCGTGGGGGAGAAGTTGGCGATTATTTCTCCGAAGCCGCAGACGACGCGCAATCGCATTCTTGGGATCATCAACGTTCCCAAGGTGAAAGGGCGCGAGGCGGGGCAGATAGTGCTCATCGATACTCCGGGAGTCCATCAGTCGGGCTCGTCGCTTGGGCGCAAGATGATGTCGGAAGTGCGCGAGGCACTCGAAGGCTGCGAGTTGATTCTGATGATTGTTGATGCGAAAAAGAAGTGGGACCGTGAAGATGCATACGTGCTCGATTTGGCGAAGAAGGCGGGCACTCCGGTCTTTCTCTTGCTTAACAAAATTGATCTGCTCGCCGACAAGAGCAAACTGCTGCCTTTAATTGCGCAGTTTCAGGCTCTGCATGATTTCAAGGAGATCGTCCCGATCTCAGCGCTTAAAAAGAAGGGACTCGATGAGCTGCTGGCGTGCGTGCTGAAGGCTTTGCCGAATGGGCCAAAGTATTTTCCCGAGGATCAGGTTACGGATCAACCGATGCGGTTTATGGCGGCGGAGTCGATCCGCGAGCACGTTCTGATGCAGACGCATGAGGAAGTGCCGCACGCTGTTTCGGTGATGATCGAGCAGTTTGAAGAGAGCCCGAGGATGACGCGGATCGCGGCGGTGATTTTTTGCGAGCGCGAGGGGCAGAAGGCCATCCTGCTGGGGAAGGGCGGGCAGATGCTCAAAAAAATCGGGACGGCGGCGCGACTTGATATCGAGAAGATGGTTGCGACGAAGGTCTTTCTGGAACTCTTCGTCAAGATCAAGGCGGGGTGGCGGGACTCGCGAACGTTTGTGGAAGAGTTGGATTGGCGGCGGCAGTTGCAACAGATTGGCGGGTTCGAGGAGCCCGAGTCGTGAAGCGATGCCATGTCCAGAAGGCATAGCTGTCAAGGTTTTAGGGCCATTTTATGCGGGTAACGCGCCAACGTAACCTAATGACGACGGGATACGTCCCAAATAAGGTTTGCATCTGGGCACGTAAGTCCCTAGAATCTGTCAGCGGCTTTCTGCATCTTAGTTAACAGCAAAAGGCTGAAAGCAAAGCCCACAGCCGTATATGGAAGACTCTTCCTCGTCCTCACAAAAACCGCCGCAGCCGACCTACCTCGACGCGGCGGAGCTCGAGCTTAAACTCAGCGTCACGCTTGCCGCCGACCGCGATGCGGTCGACCCCGTGGTGCGCAGCGTGATGGAAGTGGTGCGCGAAATGAAGTGCGCTCCGGGACGTGAGGATAATATCGAGCTGGCGCTGACGGAAGCTCTGGCGAATGCTGTCGTGCACGGGGCGAAGAACGATCCCACAAAAATCATTGAGTGCGATGTGGCTTGCGATCAGAATCACGGCATGTTGATTGTGGTGCGAGATCCGGGTACTGGGTTTGACCCGAGCCAAATCGCCGATCCCTGCCAGGGCGAAAACATCTATTCCAATCACGGCCGCGGCATTTACCTGATCAATCAGCTGATGGATGAAGTCCAGTTCCACAAGAACGGGACGGAGATCCATATGCTGAAAAGATAGAACCGGGTGTTAGGTGTTAGGTGTCAGGTCTCAGGAAAACCCTTCTACACGAAAGCCGCCCTATTCCTTCGCGGCGATTCCCAGGCTTTTCATTTTGCGATAGAGATGACTTCTTTCCAGGCCTAATACTTCGGCGGTGCGGCTGACGTTGCCGTGATTCTCGTCCAACTTCTTGAGAATGTAGTCACGCTCGTAGGCGGCTCTGGCCTGGTGCAGAGTTGATCCCTCGCCGGCTGGCGCTCTTCGGCCGGAGTCGCGATGGACGAGCGGCGGAAGATGCTTGCGTTCGAAGCGTGTCGTGGTGGGGTTCATGATTACGATGCGCTCGATGACATTGCGCAATTCGCGCACGTTGCCAGGCCAGGCGTAGCGCATGAGGGATTCGATGGCATCGTCGGTGATTTCCCGGGGACGACGTCCGTAGGCGGAGGCGAATTCCTTGAGAAAGTGGCGCGCGAATAGCGGGATGTCTTCTTTGCGTTCGCGCAGCGGCGGTACCACGAAGGGGACGACGTTGAGGCGATAGAAGAGATCCTCGCGGAAATTTCCCTTGGCGATCTCGTCTTCCAAGTCTTTGTTGGTGGATGCGATCACGCGCACATCGACCGTGATGGGATCGTCGCTACCTACCGGGATGAAACGTTGCTGCTCGAGTGTGCGCAGGACCTTGGACTGGGTCTTGAGGCTCATGTCGCCGACTTCGTCGAGGAATAATGTTCCGCGATCGGCTTTGTGAAACTTGCCTTCCTTGTCGGCGGTCGCTCCGGGGAACGAGGATTTGCGATGGCCGAACAGTTCGCTATCGATGAGGTCCTCGGGGATGGCGGCGCAATTCATCTCGACAAACATTTGGTCTTTGCGCGGGCTCTGCATATGGATGGCGTGGGCAACCAGTTCCTTACCGGTTCCGGATTCGCCGTAGATTAGAACGCGTCCGTTGGTGGGGGCCATCAAGGCGATCTGCTGGCGCAGAGCTTTCATGGGAACGCTGTCGCCGACGATTACGCTTTTCGATTGGAGTTGCTTGCGCAGGTCGAGGTTTTCGTGGCGTAGACGGCGGGCCTCGATCGCATTCTTGACCAGGATGAGAGTTTTTTCGAGCGAAAGCGGCTTTTCGGCGAAATCGTAAGCGCCCAGTTTCGTGGCGCGCACGGCGGTCTCGATGGTGCCGTGGCCGGAGATCATGATGACCTCGGGCGGATCGTCCATGGTGCGGATTCTTTCGAGCACTTCGAGACCGTCGATACCGGTGAGCCAGACGTCGAGAACGATGAGATCGAAGCTCGTTTTGCGAAGGAGATCGAGACAGTCTTCGCCGCTTGGGCTGACGCTGGTTTTGTAGCCCTCATCCTCGAGGATGCCGCGCAGGGAATCACGGATGCCGGCTTCGTCGTCGACGATGAGGATGTGGGGCATGACTCAGTTTGACATGTCCGGCGAATGGCGGGAAGGGAAGTCTCGGTGTTTATCGAGCAACGCCCTCCTCAACATTTTCCTAAATGCTAGCCAGCGGCTGGGGCCGTGACGGTCTCTGCCACTACGGGCAGCTCGATTACGAAACGGCTGCCTACTGGTTCATTTTCTTCGACGCGGATGGAACCGCGATGATCTTCGACGATTCGGCTGACGATCGCGAGTCCGAGGCCGGTGCCGCGTTGTTTGGTCGAGAAATAGGGGAGAAACAACCGCTCTTTTACGTCGCGCGAGACGCCATGTCCGGTGTCGGAGACGGCCAGTTCGACGACATCACGGTTTGCCAGCAGTGTGGTCGAAATCGTAATTTCCTTCAGCATCGTGTCCTGCATGGCCTCGGCGGCGTTATCGACCAGATTGGCTACGGCGCGCTTGATGGCTTCAGGATCGGCCATCACAGACGGCAGATCGTTTGCCAGTTCGGTGCGGACGCGAATGCCTTCCAGTCGGCCATGGAACAGGACGAGTGCGCTCTCTACGAGGCTATTGAGGCTCGCGGGTTGCGGCCGCGACGCAGGAAAGCGCGCCAGCACAGAGAATTCGTCGACCAGTGTGCGCACGGTTTCGACGGCGTTGCCAATGGTTGCGGCACAGGTGCGAATTACGTCGAGCGAAGCGGCGTCGGGGTCGGTGCCTCGTGTGAGATGGCGGTGGATGCGTTCGGCGGAAAGCGCGATTGGGGTGAGCGGATTCTTGATCTCGTGGGCCACGCGGCGCGCGACTTCGCGCCAGGCAGCCTGTTTTTGAGCGCGTAGCAAATCAGACAAGTCTTCGAAAACGAGGACGTAACCTAAGCCTTCGGCGGCGTGTTGGAGGGCGGAAACGGTCACGGCGACATTCAATTGCGCGCGGGGCAGGTCGAGTTCCATATTGGCCGCGGTGATGCCCATACGATCGGCACGGCGCAGGAGTGGCTCAAGGTCAGTGAGGACATCGGCGGGGACAACATCGCGCAGTTGCCGGCCGACAAGCGCCGCCGGACTCAAGTACTCGTTTCGATCGAGATAGAACATACGTGAGAAGGCGGCGTTGGCGAGGGTGACGCGGCGGGCGGCGTCAATCGAAATCACTCCCGTGGGAATACTTTCAAGAACGGTTTCAATATAGCGGCGTCTTCTTTCCAGAGCCTCGTTGGCGGAGCCGATGTCGCGGCTCGAGGCTTCGATCTGCTGGCGGCTGGATTCAAGCTGTTCGGCCATGCTGTTGAACGACTGCACCAGTTCGGCGAGTTCGTCGGTGGCGCGAATGTCAACGCGGTAGTCGAGTTGTCCCTTGGAGATGGCTTCGGTGCCAGCCGCGAGCGCGGCTACAGGCCGGTTGACGAGTTTTGAGAGCAGGAGGGCGAGCCAGGTCGAAGCGAAAAGCACAACGACGGTCAACAATAGGAGAAATCCGATGTAGGTTCGGCGAAATAATTTTCTCTTGGCGGCGAGTTCAATATAACGTTGCTGGCTCTCCTGAATCTGGCGAGCAGTCTCGGCAAATTTTGGGGGCAGGGGCATGGCAACCAGAACCGCGACGTCATGGACGGATACAGCAGCCACGATGTAATCGGTCGAGCCCCATTGAAAATGAGGATGTTCGCCTCGCAACGCCGCTTGCAACGGGAAGTGACCTTTCATTTCTGCCCAGGATGCAGGGGTCTTCACGCTCGAGACCGCGACGTCTTTTACGAGACTGAGAACGAACCCGCCCTGCAATGTGGGAATGTGCTCTCGAAGTTCTTCGTTGGCATCGGAGAAATTCCCGGTGGCGATCGCTCTGCGAAATTCTTCGGACTGGACGATGGACTGAGCTTCAGAAGTTGCATTTTGCCCGGCATAGTCGTAGATCAAGGCAGACATCGCAGCCGTATCCGCGCGGACTTCCTCGACGGGTTGGGAGAACCATTTGTCGATGGAGCGGTTCATCAATCCATAGGAAAACCAGAACATCGCGATCACGGGCAGAAACGACAGAAGGAGGCTGACAACGACCAGGCGAGTGCGGAACTTAGAGCCGGCCACACCCTGACGGCGCTCGGCGTAAAGCTTTAGAAGGTTGCGCCCGAGGACTACGGTCAACGCGACAAAAGCAAAGAAGATCAGGCCGCTGAGACCGGCAAAGAACAGAAGTTCGTCATTGCTGTCTGGGCTGATGAACTTCAGATTGAACGAAGCTTGCAGGACCAGTGTGGTGAGCAGCAGGAAAGCGCCAATCGCCAGCCCGATTACGGCTTTCCGGCGGCCCGAGGGCTTGTTCAGATCGCGGTTTGGATCGTGGTCAGGCACGGATGGAGACGATTATAGAGCGGACGGAGGGCTGGTCGTTGGTCGACAGTCGTTAGTCGGTGGCTTGGTCAACGACGCTTCCCGTCTAGCAGTGCATTTCTTAGAGCTCGGTATGCCGGTTTGGGCTGGTAGTGGCCGTCGAAGAGCAACGCGGCGCCTTTGGTGTGTTTGGAGTGCGATCCGATCCAGGAATATTTGTCGGTGAAGCCCCAGGTCTGGACGGCTGTGCACCCGGGATGCGACAAGCAGGCGGCGGCGATCTCACGATAGAGGTCTGCCTGGCGTTGAAGATCTTCGGGGTGCGCATCGCCACTTGGATTGACGGGTAGAGCTACGTCCATTTCGGTGATATGCACCTGAACGCCTAGCTCAGTGAAGCGCTGGATGTTGGCTGATATTGAGGAGACGTCGGTCTGAAGGTTGGCGATGTGCATTTGTAGTCCTACACCGTTGATCGGCACGCCACGACGGCGGAAATCCTGGACCATGGCGTACACCGCGTCTGATTTTGGATTGACGACGTTAGCCTCGGCTTCGTTGTAGAACAACAGCGCTGCGGGATCGGCTTCGTGGGCCCAGCGGAAGGCTTGTTCGATGTAGAAATAGGCTGGTTGCGATGGCCGCTCGGAATCTTTCGCCGATCGTTTCTCCGAGTCTTTCGCCGTTTCATTCTCTGATCTTTTCTCTGATTCTTTTGCTGATTCTTTCTCCGATTCTCCTACCGATTCTTTTATGGGGCCCAGGTTAGCGCCCACAGTACGGGCGCGAACCTGGGGCACGGACCAGATTGTTTTACGGAGGGAGACGGGGTGGAGTTCGTCGAAGGCTTCGTTCACTACGTCCCAGGCAAAGATCTTGCCGCGGTAGTGTCCGACAACTGTCTTAATGTGATTCTTCAGGATTTGTGCGAGTTCCTCGGAAGAGAAGTTCCCGTCGGTGAGCCATTTTGGATTCTGCTGATGCCAGACGAGCGTATGTCCGCGAACCTTCATGCCGTGAGCGGCGGCGAAGTCGATGAGGCGATCGGGTTGCGAAAAATCGAATGATTGTCTTTGCGGATGGACAGTCTCCCACTTAAGAACATCCTCGGGTTCGAGCATGTTGAACTCGCGAGCGAGCGTGGAGGCGTACTCGGGTTCGGAGAGTTGAGCAGGTCGTACGGCAGTGCCGACTAGCACGCCGGATTTGTCGGCGGCCTCGCGCAATGAGAGCTCCGGCACGGCTCCGCCAACTTCCAGGCAAAAAACAACCGTCGCCAAAACAAGAATAAGGACTCGCCACTTCCGATTCGACATTGAGCCTCCCGCGGTGGCTTTACTGTGCATCAAGAACATGCATTCGGCCAAGGACGCTGCGCACATCTCATTTGTGACGATAGCGGTGCGGCGGGACGAAGTGTGCGCGACACCGAAGAACATGGTCTGCTGCGCAACGAACCCGGCAATAACATGAGTTTCTGGCAAGAATCCTCTTGAGATAGGGCGCAACCCGCAGTAACTCGCGAAGTACAAGTACCTAAGTTACTTTTTCGGAATTCCCATTGGGTTGACAATTTGTGTCAATGCGAAAGCATCCTCGCTGATCCCCTCGGAAATCAGCAGGTTTGCATTGCCCGTGCCTTTTGGCGGGAATACAGGAGAGATATGTCTCAGCGGCTAGGTGACCTGCTCGTCAAGGAAAAGGTCATCACCACAGAGCAGTTAGAGCAGGCGACGAAACTCCAGAAGGAGTCCCATACCCGTCTGGCGTCGGCGCTGGTGAAATTGGGATTCCTGTCGGATGAGGACGTCACCAATTTTCTCTCGCGCCAGTACGGCGTTCCGGCGATCAATCTTTCGTATTTTGAAATCGATCCATCGGTCGTCAAACTCATCCCTTACGAAACCGCGAAGCGCTACCAGATATTGCCGCTGAGCCGCGTCGGTGCTTCACTGACCATCGCCATGGTGGACCCCACCAACGTCTTCGCGATGGACGACATCAAGTTTATGACCGGGTTCAACATCGAACCGGTCGTGGCTTCGGAAAGCTCGATCATCGAGGGCATCGACAAGGCCTACGGCACTTCGAAAGAGGAAGAGCTCGAGAGCGTGATGCAGTCGATGAACGACCTCGGCGAAGCGGCCGATGTCGAAGTGCAGACCGAAACCGAAGAGATGGCGCTGCAGGAGCTTGAAAAAGCCGCCGATGAAGCGCCCATCGTCAAGCTCGTGAACCTGGTGCTCACCGACGCCGTGAAGCGGGGCGCCAGCGATATTCACATGGAGCCGTACGAAAAGGAATTCCGGGTCCGCTTCCGTATTGACGGCGTGCTGCAACTGATCATGAATCCGCCGCTGAAATTGAAGGATGCGATCACGTCGCGCCTCAAGATCATGGCGAAACTTGACATCAGCGAAAAGCGGCTGCCGCAAGACGGTCGCATCATGTTGAAGATGCAGATTGGCGGCAAGAAGAAACAGCTTGATTTTCGCGTCTCGACACTACCGACGCTCTGGGGCGAAAAGATCGTGCTCCGGTTGCTCGACAAAGAAAACCTGCGGCTCGACATGACCAAGCTCGGTTTCGAGCAGCTTTCGCTCGACAAATTTCAGAAGGCGATTCTCAAACCCTACGGCATGGTGCTGGTCACAGGGCCGACGGGATCGGGCAAAACAAACACTCTTTATTCTTCGATTTCGCAGCTCAACCAGCCCGACACGAACATCATGACCGCGGAAGATCCGGTCGAGTTCCAGTTGGGTGGCGTGAACCAGGTGCAGATGAAAGAGCAGATCGGCCTGAATTTCGCGGCGGCTCTGCGTTCGTTTCTGCGGCAAGATCCCAACATCATTCTGGTCGGCGAAATTCGAGATTTTGAAACCGCGGAAATTGCTATCAAAGCCGCTCTCACCGGCCACCTCGTTTTATCGACGCTGCATACCAACGGCGCGCCGGAAACCATCACACGCCTCATGAACATGGGCATTGAGCCGTTCATGGTGGCGACCTCGGTGCACCTGATCTGCGCGCAGCGTCTGATTCGCCGCATCTGCAAGGACTGCGCCGAGCGAGTCGAAATGCCGCAGCAGGCGTTGATCGACGAAGGTTTTACGCCAGAAGAAGCCAAGACGGTACAGATCATGAAGGGCAAAGGCTGCGCCACCTGCAACAAGACTGGTTACAAGGGTCGCACCGGCCTCTACGAAGTGATGGAAGTGGACGACGAGATCAGGGAATTGATTCTGGTCGGCGCATCGTCACTGGAATTGAAGAAGAAAGCGATTGAGCGCGGCATGATCACCCTGCGACGCAGCGGGCTGACCAAAGTCGCGCTGGGATGGACCACGCTCGAAGAAGTGGCTCGCGAAACGATTCACTAGACACTGCTGAATAAGGAACGAAAGAAAACTTATGGCTCTCTCACTAAGCGATCTGTTACGCCGCATGCTGGAGATGAACGGCAGCGATCTTCACATCACGACCAACTCTCCGCCGCAGATCCGCGTGCACGGGCATCTGGTGCCTCTGGACCTGCCGCAGTTGACGCCGGCGGAGACCAAGCAGCTGGCCTATAGCGTGATGACCGATTCGCAAAAGCACCGTTTCGAGGAAAGCCTCGAACTCGACTTTTCGTTCGGCCTGAAGGGGCTGGCTCGTTTCCGCGCCAACGTTTTCAATCAGCGCGGCGCGACGGCTTGCGTCTTTCGTCTGATTCCGTTCGAGATCAAATCGTTTAATCAGCTGGGGCTGCCTCCGGTCGTGAGCAAGATGTGCGACAAGCCGCGCGGTCTCGTGCTGGTGACAGGACCGACAGGTTCGGGCAAATCGACGACGCTCGCGGCCATGATCGACAAGATCAATACCGAGCGCCACGATCACATTCTCACGATTGAGGATCCGATCGAATTCGTGCACATGAATAAGAACTGCCTGGTGAACCAGCGCGAATTGCACTCGGATACCAAGAGCTTTACCGACGCGCTGCGGGCTGCGCTTCGTGAAGATCCGGATGTGGTGCTGATCGGCGAAATGCGCGATCTGGAAACCATTGAATCCGCGCTGCGAATCGCGGAAACCGGCCACCTCACCTTCGGTACGTTGCACACCAACTCGGCATCATCGACTATCAACCGCGTCATTGACGTGTTCCCGGCGCACCAGCAATCGCAGATCCGGGCGCAGCTTTCGCTGGTGCTCGAAGGCATCATGTGCCAAAGCCTGCTGCCAAAAATCGACGGCAAAGGACGCGCCATGTGCATGGAAATTCTCGTGCCCAACGCGGCTGTCCGCAACCTGATTCGCGAAGACAAGATCCACCAGATTTACTCGTCAATGCAGTCGGGCCAGGAGAAGTTCGGCATGCAGACCTTCAACCAGTCGCTGGCGACCGCGTATTTCCAGAAGCAGATCACTCTGGAAACCGCGATCACGCGTTCCAGCAACCAGGACGAACTGCAGGAAATGATCGCGCGCGGAGCCGGCCTTCGTCAGACGACTCCGCTGGCTAAGGGCGCAGTACCGGTGAAGAGATAAGCAAATCGAGTCGGGTCGCAAGAGTGACCAGTAACGGTACATGAAGAGGGACAGAAGCAGGCAACAGGAACAAAGACAGAGGGCGCGAAGGAGAGAGTAACCATGCCGGTTTTCACATTTTCAGGAAAGACCGCTTCAGGCGAGAAGATTCAGGGCGAACGGGTAGCTCCGACCAAGGATGGCTTGGCGGCGCAGCTGCGCAAAGAGCGCATCACGCCGGGCTCGATCCGCGAGAAGGGCAAAGAATTTGCAATGCCCACCTTCGGCAGCGGTAAGGTCAAGGTCAAAGAGGTCGCGGTCTTCTTTCGCCAGTTCTCGGTCATGATCGACGCCGGACTACCGCTGGTGCAGTGTCTGGAGATTCTGGGCGCGAACCAGGAGAACCCGGTCTTCCAGAAGACGCTTCTTGGGGTACGAACGACGGTGGAAGGCGGCGCTACGCTAGCCAATGCCATGCGCACGTTCCCGGTCATCTTCGATGACTTGACGACCAACATGATCGAGGCGGGTGAGACGGGCGGTATTCTCGACATTATTCTGCAGCGCCTGGCCATCTATGTGGAAAAGGCTGTGAAGTTGAAAGCAGCCGTCAAATCGGCGTTGATCTATCCGGTCGGAGTAGTTTCGCTCGCCATGCTGATCGTGGCGGCGCTGCTCAAGTGGGTGGTGCCGATTTTCGCCAACCTCTTTGTGGGATTGGGAGTGGCGCTTCCCTTGCCAACGCGCATGGTCATCGGGCTCAGCGATTTCGTTGGGCACTTCTGGTGGTTCTTTATCGTGGGTGGAATCGGCTTGGTGCAACTTATCAAGCAGATCCGGAAGCACCCGCGCGGCGCATATCTGTTCGATAAGATGCTGCTCAATATGCCGGTCATCGGCATCTTGCTAAAAAAGATCGCGGTGGCTCGCTTCACGCGGACGCTGGGCACGCTCATCACTTCGGGCGTTCCGATTCTCGAAGGTCTGGCCATCACCGCCCGCACCTCGGGCAACAAAGTGCTCGAAGAAGCCCTGATGAAAGTTCGCAAGGCGATCGAAGAGGGCCGTACGATTGTCGATCCGCTGCGCGAATGCGGCGTGTTTCCCAACATGGTGACGCAGATGATCGGTGTTGGTGAAGCGACCGGCGCGATGGACTCCATGTTGCAGAAGATCGCAGACTTCTACGAAGACGAAGTCGATTCGGCGACCAAAGATATGTTGGCAATGCTCGAGCCGGTCATCATCGGCCTGCTCGGCGTCAGCATTGGCGGCATCGTGATTTCGCTCTACATGCCGTTGTTCGCGATGATCGGAAAACTGGCGGGATAGGAAAACAGCCATCAGCCTTCAGCTTTCAGCCGTCAGCCAAACATCCAGGGCCGGCGAACCACTGAGACTGACAGCTGATAGCTGAAGGCTGACAGCTAACTTCATGCACTCCATCTCCGATGAGCGAAACTGGCTGACCTGGCTGGTGAAGGTTCGGGTCCTGATTCTGATGGTCTTGCTGGCCATCGAATTGGCGGTCATCCGACTGACGCCCAGTCCGATCCCCATCATGCCGTTTCTCACGGTGATGGTGTTGTGGTCGGTGCTCTCGCTATTTTTTCTTTTGCTGGTATCAGTCTGGACCGAGCATCGCCTGCAAGCCATTCTGCAGGTGCTCGCCGATCTGGCGATGGTCACACTGGTCGTCCACGTCACGGGCGGCATCGACAGTTCGCTGAATTTTCTCTACCCCCTCGTAATCGTCGTGGCCTGCATGTTGCTGCCGCGGGTCTGGGGATATTTAAGCGCGGCACTGGCGTTCATCCTCTTCGGGACCGTCCTTGAGCTGGATTACTACCTCGTCATTCCTTCGTATTCGAATTCGCATCCGAAACTCATAGCGCTGCAAGTTGTGATTTTCGTCAACCTGTTCGCGTTTTTCGCGATTGCCTACCTGGCCGGTCTGCTGATGAGCAAACTGCGTCAGGCGGATGTGCAGTTGAAGGACGCGAGTGGGGCGCTGGAGAATCTGCAGGCGCTGCATGAAAACATCGTGCAATCGATGAGCGGAGGCGTCATCACGACCTCGCTCGACGGGCGCATCACTCTGGTGAACCGGGCGGCACAGCAACTGCTGGAGATTTCAGACGCCGAGCTGCGAGGGCGTTCGGTGGGCGATCTGTTTCAGGATCCGCTGCCGCACTTTGGAGTAGCGCGGCGGGACGCCGAAGTGCGCTATCAGGGCGCGAACGGATTTCGGAAGACGTTTCGCGTCATGGTTTCCGCGCTCAATCTAAGCGCACGAGGCGACTTGGGTTTTGTCTATTCTTTTGACGACCTCACCGAGATCCGGCGACTGGAGCGCGAAGTGCGCATGCAGGACCGTCTGGCCGCTGTGGGACGTCTCGCGGCCGCCATCGCGCACGAAATTCGCAATCCGTTGACCTCGATTGCGGGCTCGGTCAGCATGCTTTCGGATTCGCCGGCGTTGAGCGCCGAAGAACATCATCTTTTGCAAATTGTGATTCGCGAATCTGACCGGCTGAACAACATCATCACCGACTTCCTCGCATACTCCCGTGGCAAGCAGTATCGCTTCGAGCGCGTTGATTTGATCCCGTTGCTAGAGGACACGCTTACGCTACTTGATCACCGTCTTACGGCTGAGAATGCGGGCATCGAACTCAAGCGCAACTTCCCGAAGTCGGAAGCCCTGGTGTTGGCCGACGGAGACAAGCTTAAGCAGGTTTTCTGGAATTTCTGCGAAAACGCGGTGCGCGCGATGAAAAAGAAAGGTGGGAGCTTGACCGTGGCTCTTACCGAACGCGGCTCCGAGTGGGAGATGAGTTTTAGCGACACCGGTCCAGGATTCAACTCGTCGCAGACGGAAAAGATCTTCGAACCTTTTCAGTCGAATTTTGAAGGTGGGACAGGACTCGGCCTCGCTATCGTGTACCAGATCGTGCAGGCGCACGAGGGCAAGGTGTGGGCGCGTTCAGAGGTGGGCAAAGGGTCGAGTTTCGTGGTGCGGTTGCGCCGCCTCGATCAAGTGGTAGCGACAGGTGGCAGTTCTTCCGCGTCCGATTCCGCCGCTGCCGTTGCGGGAGGAGGGGCGCGTGGGTAACATTCTCGTCTGCGATGACGAACGCTCTATCTGCGAACTGCTCGACATCGCCCTGCGCCGTGATGGGCACAAAGTGGAAACCGTCACCGGTGGCGAGTTGGCCAAGCGCAAGATCGACAGCGCGCTGTTCGATGTGATCGTTACCGACATCAAGATGCCCGGCGTCGATGGCGTCGAGGTACTGCGACATGCGCACCAGATTTCACCCGAGTCGGCTGTCATCCTAATGACCGCGGTCGATGACTATGAAGCGGCCGTAGAGGCAGTGAAGGCCGGAGGAGCGACCGACTACATCCGCAAGAGTCCGGGGCTGGTGGATGAAGTAAAACTCGCCATTGCGCGCTCGCTGACCCGAGTCTCGCTGAGCCGGCAGAATTTTGCCCTGCGCCGCGATGCGGCCACGCGCAACTCGCTCGACAACATCGTTGGCGCCAGCGCGGCCCTGGAAAAACTGAAGCAGACGATTCGTACCGTTGCAACCACGAGCAGCACGATTCTGATTTACGGCGAGAGCGGCACGGGTAAAGAACTGGTCGCGCGCGCGGTGCACACGTGTTCACCGCGTGCTGCCGAAGCTTTCGTGTCGGTTAACTGCGGCGCTTTTCCAGAGACGCTGCTGGAAAGCGAACTATTCGGGTACGTCAAAGGAGCTTTCACCGGGGCGAACCAGAACCGTCGCGGATTATTCGAAGTGGCTGACCAGGGGACAATCTTCCTCGACGAAATCGGCGAGATGACGATGCCGATGCAAGTAAAACTGCTGCGCGTGTTGCAGGAACGCACGGTTCGCCCGGTCGGTGCTACGACCGAAATCGCGGTGGACGTCCGCGTCATCGCAGCGACCAACCGCGATCTCGACCGGCAGGTCAGCGACGGCACTTTCCGCGAGGATCTCTACTACCGCTTGAACGTGATTCCGATCCGGGTGCCGGAACTGCGCGAGCGTCGCGAAGATGTTCCACTCCTGGCGAATCACTTCCTGAAGAAATACGCTCCGGCGGCTGGTAAAAGCATTCACGGGGTCGAAGCGGCGTCGCTAGAAAAGCTCAGCGGCTATGACTGGCCGGGAAACGTGCGGCAACTGGAGAATACGATCGAGCGTGCTGTAGCACTTGAGACCACAAGCGAACTGCGCGTGGAGTTACCCGCTGAGCGTCCGAAGGCGCGAGCGGTGGCCGCCGGCGCGGAAAGCGCGCTGAGTCTGCCCGTTTCTAGCGTTTTGCCCGAAGGCGTAAACATGGAGAACTACGTAGCCCAAATCGAGCGCTCTCTATTGCAATCGGCTCTTTCTCAAACTAATGGAGTCCAAGTTCGCGCCGCCGACGTGCTCGGAATCTCTTACAGGTCGTTCCGGCACTTAATGAAGAAATATGAGTTGTAGCGCGGCCCTCAGCCTTCAGCGCCACGAAACATAGAGTTTCCATCATCATTTCGTTTCTTGAGTTCATTTCTTGACGGAGTCTTATGTCCGGCTATACTCAAGCGTTTACTTCTCGCTTTTCGCCTTATCGGGACGGTCTTATGTCCCTCGGGCTTGGCTGGTAAGTATTGAGGGGACAAATGCTACGGTCGTACAAATGGCCGGCGGTGATGCTAGCGCTTGTGACTTTGGCGGTGCGAGTCCGGGCCGGCGTCGAATTCCCACCTGTATCACCTGACGAACTTAAAATGACCAGCGAGCCGCTGGCACCTGGAGCGCCAGCCGTCGTTTTGTTCCGTCAGGTTGATCGGGATGACAACGTTCATCATGCGCACGAGGACAACTACGTTCGCATCAAGATATTGAACGACCAGGGGCGAAAGTACGCGAACGTCGAGATTCCGTTCTGGGCCAAGATCCAGGAGGTTGTGGATATCAGAGCCCGGACGATTCGCCCGGATGGATCGATTGCGGAGTTCGACGGTAACGTTTTGGAAAAGGAGTTAGTCAAGGCCAAGGGAGTGAAGTATATAGCCAAGGTTTTGACCCTTCCAGACGCACAGGTGGGTAGCATCATTGAATACTCCTACACCGTTGAGTGGAAAGAGCACCTGCTCTTCGACTCCCATTGGATCTTGAACTCGGATCTATTTACGAAGAAAGCGCGATTCTCTTTAAGGCCGTATGGCGGCGACTATTTGGCGTATTCGGTGCGCTGGGTCTCAAAGGGTCTACCTCCCGACGCCGAGGTGAGGAACGGCCCCGACCATATCGTACGGATGGAAGCGACAAATGTCCCCGCTTTTGAAGTAGAGGACTATATGCCTCCTCTCAACGAATTGAAGGCGCGGGTCGACTTTATTTACCAAATGGGGCTGGCCGAGAGTGACCCGGTGATTTTCTGGAGGAGTGTCGGCATGCGGTGGAATGCCAATCTCGAAAAGTTCCTTGGGAAGCGGAAGGCGATGGACCAGGCAGTCGAGCAAATTGTTTCTCCCAATGATCCTCCCGAACTGAAGCTGAGAAAGATTTACGCGCGAGTTCAGGCGATTCGAAACACGAGTTATGAGATACGAAAGACCAAGCAGGAGGAAAAACGCGAGAAGGAGAAGCCAGCTCAGAACGTCGAAGATGTGTGGAAGAGGGGCTACGGCGACATTGTCCAGTTGAACTGGCTGTTCCTGGGTCTGGTCCGGGCGGCAGGTTTCGATGCCTATGGATGCTGGGTCTCGAGTCGTCGGGAGTATTTCTTTTTCCCGAATGCCATGCAGACGGAAAAATTAGGTTTCAATGTCGTGCAGGTGAGTTTGAACGGAAAGGACCTCTACTTCGCTCCCGGAGTGCCTTTTACGCCTTTCGGACTTCTCACCTGGTCGGAGACCGCAGCCCCGGGTTTGCGCTTGGATAAGGATGGCGGGACGTGGATCCGGACGACGCTACCGCAGGCGGCTGAGTCAAGGATTGAGCGAACTGGAAAGATGGCGATCTCCGAAGAGGGGGAGCTCCGAGGCAAGATCACCGCCACTTACACGGGGCTGGTCGCAATGTACCTGAGGATGGAGGAGAGGAATGCCGACGAGGTGGCGCGCAAGAGGCTTCTGGAGGAGCAGGTGGCATCCCAGATCGGAGGGGGCGCCGAGGTGGAACTGATCGGCAGTCCGGACTGGAGCAGTTCGGATCCCCGGCTGACGGCTGAGTTTAACCTCAGGATTTCCAACTGGGCGTCCAAGGCGGGCAAGCGGCTACTGCTTCCGGCTGCTATTTTTACGGCAGCCGAGAAAGGCGTATTCGAACACGCCAACCGCGTACATCCCGTCTACTTCGAGTATCCCTCCGAGAAAATAGACGATGTGACGGTCGAGCTTCCGCTCGGGTGGACAGCGACCGTGCCTATGGGCCAGTATCAGGACGCAAAGACAGTCCTCTACAACATGAAAGTCGACAGTATTCGGCCTGAACACGGGCCAGAGGCTTTGCGGCTTACCAGGAAGCTCACGATTGATGTGTTATTGGTTCCTCAGGACTCTTACTCTGCCCTGCGAAGTTTCTTTCAGACCGTCAGGACCGGCGACGGCGAACAGATCGTGCTGCAGTCTATCCCCAAACCTATCTCGCAGGGCAAGGAAAGTCACACGAGTAATTAATCCATCTTACCGCTTGACGGATGGCCACACCCGGCTATACTCAGGCGTTACAGATGCCGATTCCGGCTTGAGGGGCCTGGAATCCGCAGGAGGCGGGAATTGTTGTCGCTGCGGATCTTGCTCCCGTTTCCCCTGGCCGTCCCTTTGGCCGTCACTATCCCGTCCGTCATAAGACCGATTTTCGATCGTAAGCTTGAATCTGTGGTTACCTTGGGAGAGATGACTATGTTGCGCTCGGGTCTTTGGGTTGTGGTAGGGCTTGTAGCTAGTCTATTGGCGGTACCGCAAGCGAAGGCGGGTGTTGGTTTCCAACCAGTTTCCCCCGATGAGCTGAATCTGAAGAGCGAGCCGTTGGCGCCGGGAGCGTCCGCGATCATTTTATATCGGCAGGTGGATCGCGACGACAATGTCCATACTCCGCATGAAGACAATTACATTCGGGTGAAGATCCTTACGGAGGAGGGACGGAAATATGGCGATGTCGAGATTCCCTTCGACAAGGCCAACGAAGACGTGGTTGGCATCCGGGCTAGGACCATTGGTCCGGATGGCTCGATCAAAGACTTCGGCGGTCAGGTTTTCGAGAAGGAACTTGTCAAAGGAAAAGGTCGAAAATATCTGGCCAAGACTTTCACCTTAGCCGATGTTCAGGTGGGGAGCATTATCGAGTACGCCTATACAGCAGACTTTCATGAGTACAGAATCTTTGATTCTCGCTGGATTTTGAATGATGACCTCTTCACAAGGAAAGCGCAATTCTCGCTGAAGCCCTATCGGGGAGACAGCTACAACATATTTTCGCTGCGCTGGAGTTGGAACACACTGCCGGCCGGTTCTGCTCCTCCGAAACAAGGTCCCGATTACATAGTGCGAATGGAAGCTGCCAACATGCCGGCTTTCCAGACTGAAGACTACATGCCGCCGCCCGACCAAATGAGGGCCCGAGTCGACTTCATCTATGAGCAAGGGATCGTCGCAAGAGACCAGGCGAGTTACTGGAAAGACCTTGGAAAAAAGAGGAACGGGCAGTTGGAGAGTTTCGTCGGGAAACGGAACGCCATGGAGCGGGCCGTGTCTGAGATCGTGTCTCCGAGCGACTCGCAAGACGTGAAGCTGCGCAAGATCTACGACCGGGTGCAGCAGATGAGGAACACTTCGTACGAAGTGCGCAAAACCGAGCAGGAACAAAAGCGCGAGAAAGAGAAGTCCGCCGAAAACGTCGAAGATGTTTGGAAGCGAGGTTCTGGGGACGGGATACAGCTGACGTGGCTGTTCCTCGGCCTGACGCGAGCGGCGGGGTTTGAAGCCTATGGATGCTGGGTCTCAAGCCGGTCGCAGTACTTTTTTTCTCCGGCGACGATGGAGGGCTACCAACTGAACTCCAACGTAGTACTCGTGAAGCTCAACGGGAAAGATTTGTATTTTGATCCGGGGGCGGCGTTTACTCCGTTTGGGTTGCTCACCTGGTACGAAACGGGAGTTACCGGCTTGCGGCTGGACAAGGACGGAGGGACGTGGATTCAGACGACACTTCCCGAACCAGCCGAATCGCGCATCGAGCGTGTGGGCACGCTGAAACTCTCCGATGCGGGAGACCTGGAAGGCAAGCTGACCGTGACCTACACGGGACTCGAGGCGATGTATCACCGAGTGGAAGAACGGCACGCTGATGAGGTGGCACGGAAGAAGGCTTTGGAGGAGAGTTTAACTTCGCAGATCGCTGCCGGTGCCGAGGCGGACTTGACCAACCACCCAGACTGGAACAGTCCGGAAGCTCCTCTGGTCGCGGAGTTTAATGTGAAGATACCCGGATGGGCCTCGAATGCCGGACGGAAGGCGCTGATTCCGGCGGCGATCTTCACGGCGGGTGAGAAGGGCATCTTTGAACACGCGAACCGTGTACAGCCTGTTTACTTCGAATACCCGCACCTGAAGTCGGATGACGTCACCATCGAGCTTCCGCCTGGATGGCAAGTCAAGAGTATTCCCAAAGGGCAGGATCAGGATGCGCACGTGATGCGCTACCTGCTGAATGTGGAGAACGGCCCTGGTGGGGTTCGTCTGACGAGGAAATTGATCGTTGATGTGATGTTGCTGGACGTGAAGTACTATCCGGCGTTACGAAATTTCTATCAAGTGGTGAGGACGGGCGACGGAGAGCAGATTGTGCTGGAGCCGGGGGAAATTCATGCGAGCAATTAGAGGAGTGACGCCGCGGCGAGGACTGGTCTGCTTTTTGATGTTCGCGAGTATGGTCGGTTTTGCGCCGCACGCTGCTGCGGGCGGGGACGCTCCGCAGTGGATGCATGCCGTGGTGGGGGTTCCGTTGCCCGCTTATGACGAGAAGACCGATGCGGTGTTGCTGTATTCCGATACGAATGTGACTGTTTTGTCGGCGGACAAAGTAAGAAAGCACGTGCGTGAGGCGTACAAGATTTTGCGGCCAGAAGGGCGAGGACATGGGACGGTGGAAGTACACTTCAATCGCGGCCGAAAGATTAACAGTTTGCACGGATGGTGTATTCCCAGCCAAGGCAAAGACTACGAAGTGAAAGACAAAGACGCGGTTGATGTGTCGTCGTCGACCGAGGGGGGCGAACTCGTCTCGGACGTGAAGTACCGATTACTGCGCATTCCGGCCCCGGATCCCGGGAATATCGTCGGCTACGAATATGAAGTCGAAGAGCAGCCATTCTGGTTGCAGGATTCCTGGTATTTCCAGGAAGCCGATCCTGTGCGGGAGAGCCACTATTCGCTACAACTTCCTCCCGGTTGGGTCTTCAAAGCCTCATGGCTTTCTCACGAAGAAGTGAAGCCGGACGAAAGAGGCGGCGCGTTGCAATGGACAGTGAGTGAGGTGAAAGGAATCCGGCACGAGCCGGAGATGCCACCATGGCAAGGCGTAGCCGGGCAAATGATTGTCTCGTTTTTCCCTTCCGGGGGAACGGCGCAGAAAAACGAGTTTGCAACGTGGCAAGGAATGGGTGTCTGGCAGGCAAATCTTGATAGCGGAAGGATGGACGCCTCAGACGCGATCAAGCAAAAAGTAAGCAGCCTCACCGCCGGCAAAACCACGCAGTTGCAAAAGATGCAGGCGATCGCGCTATTTGTGCAGCGCGAGATCCGCTACGTTGCCATTGAGTTGGGGATTGGAGGTTGGCAGCCACACGCTGCGGCTGAAGTGTTTGAACACAAGTACGGAGACTGCAAAGACAAAGCGACTCTCATGCGCGCCATGTTGCGCGAGATGGGTATCGACTCTTACCAGGTTGTGATCAACACCCAGCGTGGTGCAGTTACGCGCGACATGCCGGCCCACAACGGGTTCAACCACATGATTCTAGCGATCAAGCTGCCCGATGACGTCAAAGACCCGTCGCTGATCGCAGTCGCGCAACATCCCAAGTTGGGACGGATCCTATACTTCGATCCGACTTACGACGAGTTCATCCCCTTCGGCCAGATTGGCGGATATCTGCAAGCTAATTACGGTTTGTTGGTCATGCAGGAGGGTGGCGATCTCGTGCAACTACCGCAGCAACCTTCGGCGATGAACAGCATCCAGCGCGAAGGTAAGCTTACGCTGGATAATAATGGAGAACTCAGCGGCGACGTTAAAGAGGTGAGGCTGGGAGATCGAGCCTCGACCGAGCGTCGCCAGTTGCGTACCGCGACCAGGTCCCTGGACCAGATTAAGCCGATCGAGAGCCTGCTCGCGGGATCGCTGCCGAGCTTTCGAATCGTGCGGGCGAGTGTGGTCAACCTGGACCACACCGACCAGCCGTTTGGATTTAACTACACTTTCCAATCTGACAATTACGCGAAGACAGCGGGCAATCTGCTGTTAGTGCGGCCTCGCGTGATCGGCAGCAAGTCATCGGGAGTGCTGGAGACCAAAGAGCCACGAAAATTTCCACTGGAGTTCGATGGCCCCTGGCGCGACACCGACAGTTTTGAGATCGCTCTGCCTCCGGGGTATGAAGTGGACGAGTTGCCTCCACCAGCGGATATCGATTACAGCTTCGGCAGTTATCACAGCAAGACCGAGACCAGCGGGCAAACTTTGCATTACACACGCAGCGTCGAAATTAAAGAACTCAGTGTTCCGGTCGAAAAAATGGACCAGCTGAAAAAGTTCTACCGAATCATCGCATCGGACGAGCGCAATACGGCAGTGCTGAAGCCGGTGGGGACCAAGTAGGGCGATTCGCCGCGAGGAACGTGGGTCACTCTAAAGACTCGAAGCGGGGGGACTGAGCGCCAAGTTTCTTGAGTGCTTCCTCTACGGTGCGCACGACATGCAGCAGGGGTCGTGCAGACTCTCCTGCGATCTGGAACATGCGCATCAGGCCGTAGCCATCTGTCACTGGGACTACGATGAAGCGGGGATGGTCGGTCAAGCCGGGCGAAATCGGTTTGCGTCTTGCCAGGTCACGTAAGAACTCGGACGCGACGGCAAAGTTGGTGACGCCTGAGAGGTCCCAGATGCCCGCGTGAGCTTGGGTGGCCCTCCAATTCTTGCCCAGGGCTTCGTGGTATTGCTCCGCGGATTCGTTCGTAAGCTCGCCTTCGAACCGGGCCAGAAGAATCTTATAGACAGGGTCGAACTCGAATCGGAATGCCATGAAGGGAATAATCTTACACGGTCGCTAAGAGGTCGTGAAAACGCGTTTACCTGCGCTCAGAACTGATCGCCTTTTTTGAAGTGTTGGTCGAGACGCGCGCGCCGGGCGCGTGCATCTACCATCACACGAGATTGGAGTCAGTCCGTGCGGTTGCGGACATACAAACTCCTTGCACGGCGCCTACACGATCGACTGTATTGCACCGACTTTGAGTCCTCAGTAAGGTTTTTGCCGCGCCAGGCTCGTCCCCTGAGAGTTAGCGCCCTTGCGTCGTATGGAAGATAAAATCCGGTATCTGTGTGGCCAGATTCTGGCCGCAGCCGAAGATGAGGACATCCTTGCGATAGTCTATGAGCTTCGGGAAGCGCTGCACCTGCACGTCGAACGAATTCGCGCCAAGGTGTCTCGCTACCCAGTCACTTCCGACCGAAGGCGGCGCATCACTCCCATTTGCTCTATCTGTTTGGGACCTGTCAAGATTGAAACGGGTAAGGCCGACGGTCGCGGCCTCGTAGCGATCTGCAACACCGTAGTCATTAAGACTTCCCGAGCAAGCTAACACCGCTCGCGAACGGACCTGTAAATCGTCGGCCGTAGGGTTGGCGTACCGGCCGCGTGATCCCAGACGGGAACGACCCAAAACTCTTTGCAGATGGAATACGGACTCGCGACCGCGCTTTTGAACTGCGATACGGCCAGGATCGCGTTCGCGCCTACAAAAAAAGCCGTTTAATCTGAAACTTTGAACGGACGAAAAATGAAGATTGGTCGGGGCGCGCGGATTTGAACCGCGGACCCCCTGCGCCCAAGGCAGGTGCGCTACCAGGCTGCGCTACGCCCCGACATGACTAGCAGAATTGATTCTAAAGTACTTTCCAATGCCGTTCCACCTCGAAACTATGATTTTTGATCTCGACCGTGTCAAAACCGTGCCATTATCGCGCTCACTGCACGGCGACCGTGTCAGATAGCGCACCTGCTTTTTCAGTAGGCATCTCGTTGGCACGGCGATTGAGCTTCTCCAGAGCCTCGCGCTTCATCTGCAATTTCATCTGCGAATACTTTTTGAAGACTTGCGCGTCTTCCTGGCGAAGCATTTGCGTGGCCCACTCGTCCGCTACCCCTCCGGCGCTGAGCCGTGTGGCATAGGTCGAGCGCAGATCGTAAATGCGAAAGTACGGTATCTGGGCTCGCCGCAAAGCCGCCTCCCAGGTAGTTTTCAGAGTCCGTTGATATCCGCTCGGGTTTTTATCGCTCGGAAAAAGGTACGGACTACACGGTGACAATCGCATCTGATCGCGGAACGCTTCGAGCGCCAGTGGCGTCAGCGGCACTTCGGCGACTCCGTTCGGAGTCTTCGAATCCGGAATCCAGACCGTCGCATTCGAGAGATCGAGTTGCTCTTTTTTCATCGGCATCAGTTCCTTGTAAACGCGCAATCCCGTCTCGGTAATGATCCTGACGATGTTGCGCAAATATTCCGGAGCGCAGCAACGTTCAACATCCGACGTTTAGCGTAATCAAGAACGGGAGGGTGTTTTTCAACGTGATTGAAAACAACGACGTCGCGATTTGGTCTACTCCCTTAAATGGAGGGGAAGAGGGGTCTCTGACCGGCATACCGAAATTTAACGCCGCGGAAAGCTGGACCGCGACCGCGCATGGTATCTACTACACGTCATCCAGTTCGAGACCGCCCGCCGTGAACTTCTATGACTTTGCTACGAGCAGCGCGAAGCGCTTGCTCACCTTGCCAAGACCGCCGACCCCGGGCGGGGGCGCGTCAGTTTCTCCGGATGGGCGGTGGCTACTGTATACAAACACTGATGACGCGCAGAGCGACATTATGGTCGCCGAGCATTTTCGGTGAGCGCGATCAATATCTGGTTGAGTGTTAGAAAGTTCACCATCATCCCGCCGAGGTTGATCACGCTCGGCACCCGCCAATGCTCTCTTACATTGGGCTGCGGCCAGAGGGCCCTCTCTGTGATAATGCCGGGTCTGTCACTGGATTTCGTTGGACAATAGCGCCCGTGCAATTTTTTGAATATCTTTTTTCTCCCCGCGAAAGGCCCACAGTTGCGAGCGATCTTCGGTCTGATGCAGACCGGTGTCCCCGCCAATCGCTGGAACGTGATACTCCATCTCGCTGAACTCTCCCCAGCGACTGTTTACGCTACACGCTTGCGTGGAATATCCTCGATCGTCAGGTTCGGTCCACGGCACATCGGCATACTCGCCCGACGGATTCACATAGAAATTTCGAACGATCAGCGCCTGCTGGTTGCCCGTTGGATACAGGTAGCCAATCCGGCCGGTGGTGAGCGCCGCACGCACTCCAATCTTGTGTTCGCCGGCCGCCCGCATCTTGAACCGGACAAGACGATCACTCGCAGCAAGCTCGTCAGCAGGCGTGTCAACCAGGCCGAAGTAAATTCTGGGCTCGGCTTTGGTATAAGTCGGAATAAAGAGTTCCCCTTGATGCGGCATCTGCGTCAGACTCCAGAGGCCAACCAGAGGAGCGTCATCTGGGTTTGGATCGAGGATTCTTAGCGAAGTCAGCAGAGTGTGCCCCGCATATTCCACCGCTCCGGTCCGGATCCTAGCGTCATAGCGCAAAGGATTCGGGGCCGCCGCCACCGATTTTGTGATCTCCAGTTCCACCCGCTTCTTCGATCGAAATGCGTCGATCTTCAAACGGTTGGTGAGCTTGACTCCGCGGCTAGTCTTCGTGAGTTCATAGTTGCCAGGGTCAAGACTGCGCGGTTGCCAATATCCCGCAATATCGATGTCTGGGAACTTCGGGAAGAAGAAGTCGACTTCCGGTGTGAGCCAGGTTCGGTCGCCTCCAGAGTTTTGCCAATCATCACTCGCGTAGTAGGCGCGAGCCGTCTCCGCATTCTTCAGCACAGAATTCGTCCACAGGAAATTTTCCTCGCTGCCAGGAGCGAAAACCCCGAGGATCCTGCCACCATAGGGCAAAATCAGCACCCGCGTTCCGTCGTTGGTTTGATGGAGTTCGGTTTGTTTGCCGACCGCTTTCAGGGTTGCGATGAGATCCTGCAGCATTTCTCTGCCACCTAGACGCCTGGGATATAACCTCTGCCGAAGGTGTTTGTCGACTCTTTTCTGAAATCGGAGACCAGAGACATGAGCGCCGTGGTTCCGCCGTCGGCGACGATGGTTTGACCGACAATGAACGACGCGTCGTCGGAACACAAGAATGCCGCCAGTTTGGCAATGTCCAACGGTTCTCCGCAGCGTGCCACCGGAATGGCTTTATAGCCCGTTTCTGCAGCAATTTCCTTGGTGAAGCCGGGGATGCACTTGAAATAGTTTTCCACCGTGACCCATCCCGGCGCGATCGCATTGACGCGAATGCCGCGATGAGCCAGTTCCACGGCCAGAGACCTGGTATAGGAAATGATCGCTCCCTTGGTGGCCGCATACACCGTGTGTTCCGGCACTCCTTGCAATCCATGCACGGAGGACATGTTGCAAATTACACCGCCCCCGCGCTGCAGCATGTCTTCCACGACTCTCTGCGTGAGGAAGAACTGGCCGCGGAAGTTGATGTGAAACAGCTTGTCGAATTGTTCTGGCGTCACTTTGAGGAACGGCCGATTCATGGTGACCCCGGCGTTGTTGACCAGGCAATTGACGCCACCTAGAAATTCACTGGCCTGATCGGCCAGACGAGTCACCTGCTCCAGTGCGTCAAAGTCCGCTTGAAATGCCGCGGCCTTCCGCCCCATCGACTGTACTTCCTCAACCGCCGCCTTGACTCCGGTATCGCTTTGCACGTAGTGAAACACGACATCGGCGCCCTGCCGCGCAAATTCGAGACCGATCTCATGTCCGATCCCTGTGTCGGAGCCGGTGACCAGCGTTTTTTTTCCCTGTAATCTGAGTTCTCGAGGCATAGAAGACCACCGACCAGCGAATTGTGATAGTAGTACTCAGAGAGTGTTTGCCCGGACGGCAACCAGCTTTCCGCTGCCTTACGATAACACCACAAAAACTCGCCGAAACCCCGCCACACTCTACGTCTCAGGTGTCGCTAGTGTCAACAAGAATGTCAACTATGAGCGTGTCGGAGAAAACTGATTCAACCCGCAAATCGCGGCTCGTCGATGCCAGGGACGCCAACTTTCAGGCGAAATAAGTCGCCCGATTGCGGATACTTTTCCTTTTCGTTCTCGCTCAGGCCCAGGTTGGCAGAGGTGATGTAGAGTTCGTCCATGTGCTCGCCGCCGAACGCACAACTCGTAGGATTGGCAACAGGGAACCGGTACTCGCGGTCCACCTTGCCCTCCGGGTTGTAGCGGACCACTCTCCAGCCTCCGCAATACGCGCTCCACACGAATCCTTCGCTGTCCACCGTCAGCCCATCGGGTATCCCGCCTTCCGGAGAAGTCTGCACGAACGTCCGGCGATTGGAGATCGTTCCGGTTGCGGCCGCATAGTCGTAGGCGTAAATGCTGTAGCGGAAAGAATCGATAAAATACATGACTGTTCTGTCAGGACTCCAGCCAATTCCGTTGGCGACGGTAATGTTCTTATCCATCAACTGGCAGGCACCATCGCCCTGAATGCGGAATAACTCACCGTCCGGCCCCTTGGGATTGGCATCATTGAGAGTACCCACCCAAAATCGGCCTTCGAAATCGGTAGCCGCATCGTTAAAACGAAACCCCATCCTCCCGGCCAGCGGATCGCAAACCGGTTCAAATGTTTTGCGCTTGGTGTCCCAGGTCGCAATTCCCTTGGCCGTCGCGGCCAGGAACCCTCCCGCTTTCCGAATCCCCAACGCCATGACCGGCATCGGCGTCGCAAACACATCGAGTTGCTGTGTTCTCGGTGAGTACCGCAGAATTTGAAACTCTCCGATGAAGTTCACCCAGTAAAGGAATCCCTCCTGAGAATGCCAGATGGGTCCTTCCCCGATCACATTATGAATTTCGAGAATATGTTCGACTTCCGCCATGGTAGGGTCTGCTCCTTGACTCCTGGGAACAATGGAGTACAACGCGTTGTCGTCGAAGCTCCGCTTGCACAATTATCAGTCAGGCCGGAAATTGTCAACAATGATGTTGACTGTAGAAGATGGGTTCAGCGATAATTTCCAGTCACATTCTGTCGTTCCTCATCATGAAAATTACTGCTGTCGAGACCATCTACCTGCAACGTGGAATTACCGTTCACGCCGGCGCCATAACCTATCTTTGGGTCCGTATCCACACCGACGAAGGTCTTATCGGTCTAGGAGAGAGCTATCCCAACGCCGAGGCAGAAGCAGCCATCGTACATTCGCGCCTGGCCGCTGTGTTGTTGGGCAAGGATCCGAGCGCTATCGATCGGCTATGGGCTGACATGTTTCTCGCTGTCTCCTATAGCGGCTGGGGCGGAGCCGAAATGCGGGCTCTCAGCGCGGTCGACATCGCGCTCTGGGATTTGCTCGGTAAAGTGACCGGACAGCCCATCTATAAGTTGCTCGGTGGCGCGTCGCGGGAGTCCATACGCATTTACAACACCTGCTATGACCGGCTTGATTTCAATCAAGAACCGGCTCGATTGGCCGGTGAGCTTCTGAAGAGCAACATCAAGGCCATGAAGATCTGGCCGTTTGACGCCATCGCGAAAGAAAACAGCGGCAACCACATCACGGCGGAGCAGATACGGCGTGGGGCCGAACCATTGCGGCTGATTCGCGAGGAATTTGGAGACGCGATCGACGTCGCCATCGAGTTCCACGGCTTCTGGAACTTGCCATCCGCCGTCAAAATCGCTGCTGCTCTCGAGGCCTATAAGCCGATGTGGCTGGAAGAAATGCTGCCGCAGGACAATCTGGCTGCTTACGCTGAGCTGGCACGTTCTACGAGGATACCGCTTTGTTTGAGCGAGAGACTCTTGACTCGTTGGGGATTTCGCGAGCTCCTGGAAAATCGTGCCGCGAGCATCATCATGCCCGATATTTCCTGGTGCGGAGGCATTTCCGAAGGCAAGAAGATTGCAACCATGGCTGAGACGTACTATCTGCCGATTGCGCCGCATAACTGCGGTGGCCCCATCCTGCACTTCGCGACAGCTCATCTCTCCGCGAACGTCACCAACCTCTTTATTATGGAGAGCGTACGGCGGCACTATGGCGAAGAATATGACGGCTTGGTTACGAAGAAGCTCGTGGCGGGAGCGAGTGGCGAGTTGCCCTTGCCTCCCGGGCCAGGCTTGGGAGTAGAGCTTAGCGCCGAAGTACTCAGCCGCAAGGACGCAATCGTAAGGCGATCGTCTCTTTAAAGCGGACTCTCAACTTTGTCGTGATAACGCGACACCGAAGAAGCGCTAGTTCAACCGATGGCAGTGTTCATGCGGCTTTGGCCGCCGTTCATTGCAGGAAGCATTCTGGCGGGATGAGTGCGGAGGCCTTGAGGTGAAGGCTCTCGGATCACGCTCTCGGTCGCAGAAACGCCACTTCCGACGTGGCGGGGCGCCATGCCGGTCTGTTTCGAAGAAGTCATCCTAAGATTGTCCGGCGGCTGCTTTGAGATTGCGGCTACTATCGATGCCTCTCCGCCGCAAGCAATACGACTCGGGCGAAGAGGCCGGTTGTGTCACCGGAATTGGTTTTGTCTTTTCCGTAGCCTACGGCAAAGGTCACGGTGTCGGCGGCTCTCAATTCAACCTGCCCTGAATAGTTCGCCGTCGGGCTTGCCCCTTCCACCTTGTGGAAGGCCGGGTCTCCGCCATAGCCATCGATATCGGCGTCGAATAGAGACGTGGCATTGTGCAGCACATGCACGTCGGTGGTAGATAGTCCGTAATGGATGCCCTCAAATTGTGCGCTTACCTTATACGTTCCAGCCACCGGTGCCGTAAACCGAACCAGGCTGTATTGGCCGCTAATACTGGCTTCCATGGCGACTTCGCCCGGCCGCACGGCCCATCCTTTACAGCCCACCTGCGACTGCTTGGTAGTGTTGTAGGCAATGTACGGATAGTAGCCGGGGCCGGGCCCGTTATTCTTGGCCGGGTGCCAGAAACCAATCGAACCAGTCGGATCACATTTCATGTCGGTTCGATCTGATTGCGCGTCCACTCGAAACTGCTCTGGCGCTAAAGAATTCGTTTCAGAATACCCGTACTGCCAGACCTTGTTGGGATTGTCGCGAAAAGAGAAGTCAGCCGATAAATCGAAGGTGGTTTGCGCCTGCGCCAGCAGGCTAGCGAAAAAGGCAAAGAAAATAACAGCCATTTTTCCCATACTCAAGCTCACCTTTTTAATTAAACAAAACGGCGCTGCTAATACACCCATGCCGTTGTTCGCGGACAGTAACGGTGTGCAATTGTTCTTGATCGCTCCGCGCCAGCTTGCGTCCACCCTAGTTGGGCTGGTCAGTCAACTCCGCGAGCAGAGTGCCGACTGGCACCTTGAGCCCGAGTTCTACCTGGATTGCTCCAAGGTAACCCTTTCCCATGGACTCAACTTCCATTTCGATCTTATCGGTTTCCACGGTAAACAAAGCCTCGCCCTTCTCGACATACTCACCCGGCTTTTTCAGCCAGCTAGTTACGGACCCCTCCTCCATGGTGAGACCGAGCTGCGGCATAACAATTTTGTACGCCATCTCTAACACTTTCTCCTTGGTTGTTTCATCATGTCGTGAACTTCTCTGACAATTCGATCGACCGACGGAATCATCTGGTTTTCGAGGATCGGACTAAATGGATTCGGGACCGGTAATGAGCAAATGCGCTTGGGAGTCACATGGAGTTCTTCGAAGCAATCCTCGGTCGCAATTGCCAGAAGCTCTCCCGCAAAACCGCAGAACGAAGGCGACTCGTCGACCACCACAAGTCGGCCCGTCTTTTTGATGGATTGTGTGATTCTATGCCGATCAAAAGGAACGATACTTCTGGGGTCAATCACTTCGGCTGAAACACCCTGCGTCGCCAATTGCGTTGCCGCCTTTGCCGCCAGGTCCACCATGCGAGACATGGCCACAATCGTCAGGTCCTTACCCTCGCGGACGATGCGTGCTTCTCCGAAGGGAATCAGATACTCCTCTTCGGGTACTACGTCCTTGGTGTTGTAGAGCGACTTATGCTCGATCACGGCCACCGGCCCCGGATCTCGCAGCGCGGTTTTGAAGAGTCCCTTCAGGTCGTAAGGAGTCGCGGGGATTACAACCTTCAATCCCGGCGTGTTAGCGAACCAGTTATAAAATGTGTGCGAATGGTGCGCTCCAGCGCTGCGCACCGATCCCATGGCGCCTCGAATGACCACTGGAGCCTTGATCTTTCCATTCGACATGTAGGAAATGTTGGCAGCCTGCTGCACAATTTGAGTAATAGCTTCGAGAGCGAAGTCGAGGAAGACTTCGTCCACCACTGTGCGCGTGCCCGCCATGGCGGCGCCAATCGCTGCACCCGTGGCTCCAAGCTCGCAGATGCCCGTGTCTCGCAGCCGCTCGTCCCCGAATTCTTTCCACAATCCGCGGGTCTGCCGAAAGTTTCCGCCACGTGGCCCGATGCCTTGCCCGATATAAACAATGCTTGCGTCTCTGCGCATCTCCTCGCGCAGAGCTTCGACTCCCGCATCCGCGTACGTAATGACACGGCCTTGCTCTGACATACGTTCTCCCTCTTTCAAAGCCACTGCTTTAAAACACGTGATCGTTTACCGATTCCGCCAAAGGCTCGGGGCTCTTCTCGGCGAATTCCACTGCATCATCGATCAGCCGTTCGACTTCCTGATCGGCCGCCTGTAATGTGCTTTCTGTCATACCCGATTCGATCAGCCACGCTCTGGCGATTTTCACGGCGTCTCTCTTTTTCCACTGTTGGACTTCCTCGCGGGTTCGATAGTCGGTGCCGGGGTCGCCCTCGTGGTGGCCGACATAACGATAGGTCTTGCACTCGATCAGCGTTGGGCCTCCGTCGTTGCGAGCACGTTCAATCGCCGCTTGTGCAACTTCGTGGACCGCGACTACATCCTGGCCATCCACTTCGACTCCCAGCATTCCGTAGGCTGCTGCCCGGCTTGCAACATTCGTGTTCTTCGTGGCGCGCACGAAGGCCATTTCGGTCGCGTATAAATTGTTCTCGCAGACGTATATGATCGGCAGATTCCAAACGGCGCCGAGATTCACCGACTCATGAAATGATCCGCTGTTGACCGCGCCATCGCCGAAGAAGCAGACGACAACGTTCGATTCCTTCTTCAGCTTCGCGCTCAATGCAGCTCCGGTAGCCAGCGGGATCGGAGCACCCACAATTCCGTTCGTGCCCATGAACCCGTATTCTGGCGCATACATATGCATGCTGCCGCCGCGTCCACCCGAGCTTCCCGTCTGCTTGCCCCAGAGCTCTGCCAATACGGCGCGCGCTGGCACCCCCTTTGCCAGCGCGTGACCGTGGCCGCGATGCGTGCTGAAGACGAGGTCCGGCGTTTCGAGATGCGAACACACGCCGACCGCGACCGCTTCTTCTCCTACATACAAGTGAACAAATCCCGGAAGCCTGCCATTGCGATACAGCTCCTGAACTTTGAGCTCGAACAGTCTTAGTTCAAGCACCTTCTTGTAATAGTTAAAAAGCAGTTCCTGCGAGATTTGCTCCGCCAGAACTCGTTCCGACATGTTGAAAGCCTCCCGAACTTACTGCGACAACGGCAATTTCTGCGGCGCATGCTCACGCTGCGACCGGTAAACGGCAGTGAATAGCTCCACCACACGGCGTCCCGCCTCTGCATCCACCATGTGATCTCTGTCTTTCGACACTGCATCGAGAAAGTCGCCCAGTTGCACCTGATGGTAGTGAGTCATCACGTTCCAGGGGCGCGAGCGGTCCTCGCGATTCCAGATCTCGAGGTTTTTCTCTTCCCCCGGGATAGTCCAAATATCATTAAATGCAGGGTCCATTTTTTCCGTGACGCCGGAGATGAACGGGGAACCGCTGTCTGTCTCAGCGCCGACCGACGCTCCCGAAGATCCGTGTATGTGAATCTTTCCCCACAGTCCGGGGCGCTGCGAATTACTTAGGACAATCGATCCCATCCCGCCATTCTTAAAGCGCACCGAGGCAATCACCGTATCGTCGACTTCGATGCCAGGATGGTTATAGGTGTCCCAGTAACCATGCAATTCCACGGCAGGTCCCATGAACCAACTCATCAGATCAAGATAGTGTGGCGCCTGGCTAACGACTACTCCGCCGCCCTCGCCTGCCCAGGTTCCGCGCCAGGGGTCGGAGCGGTAGTACGCCGGTTCCCGCCAACCGAGCATGGTTACAATCGCGAGCACCGGCTTGCCGAGTTTGCCGGCGTCGATCGCTTCTTTCATTCGCAAGACTGGTTCGTACCAGCGCCTCTGACTGATCACGCCCAGCTTGATTCCGGCGGCGTTGGCCGCAGCGATCGCACGGTCACAGGAGGGGAGATCGATCGCCAGCGGCTTCTCTGAAATTGCGTGGACACCCAGGGCCGCCGCTATCTCAACCGCAGCGGGATGCTGAGTGTGCTGCGTGCAGATGGAGAGCACATCCACCTTTTCCCGCTTCAACATCTCTGCCAGATCGGTGTAGGCGTTCACTTGAAATTGTTTGGCGAAGGCCTGTGCCCGCTCGGGGGCCACGTCGCACACCGCTACCAGTTCTGAGTTCGACAGCGTCTGGTAGGCCAGTGCGTGGGTTCCGGCAACCTTGCCGCATCCCACAATGGCAGTCCTCAGGCGATTTGTACTTGTGCTGTACATGACCTTCGCTTCAAAGTCCTAAGAAATAGACGTGCCGTCCGATTCGCCGGGCCTGTGTCGCAGCTCCACCAGGAATCCCAGTAACTTCTGTGTATCCATCAGTGCCCATCGGGTGCCGGGACGAATTCCTGTTCCCGACTGAAGCACGCTCACCCCCGACTTGGCCAGTTCGTAGATTACCGGATCGATATCTTTCACCTCGAAAAGCACATGGTGAATTCCGCCGCCGGTTTGATCGAGGAAGTCCTGGTATTCGCTGCGGCCTTCGACAGGCTGGATCAGTTCCACCTCGACATCTCCCAATTGGACGAATGCCTGCTTGATGCGAATCTTCTCTTCTGCGCCGTGGTAGTAATACTTGGATTCGACCCGATCCGGCCATTCCACGTATCGAAAGGGTCCAATCCCGAACAGTGATGTGAGCAACTGCGCGGTCCGGTCGCGGTCTGGCACGACAATTCCAATCTGCACCATGCGTTGAAGCTTGACCGCAGATGGAAGCGCGGATGACAAGCCCGAAATCAGACTGTCTTTCAAAGTCATCGAGCGAGATAGCCTCCGTCTACGGGGAGAATCACGCCGGTCACCATGGAAGAAGCGTCGGACGCCAAAAATAATGCCGGCCCAACGATCTCTTCCGGTTCGCCTACGCGGCCTAGCGGAATGTTCGAGACCCATGTTTGCATCAACTTGTTTGGATCGAATTGCGGCTCAGCCATAACTTCTTTGAGCCCCGGTGTCATGAACTGGCAGGGAGCAATGGCATTGACGCGGATGCCGCGATCGGCCCATTCGAGAGCCAACTGCTTGGTCATGGCATTCACGCCGCCTTTGCTGGCGCAATACGCATTGGCACCACGGCCAACGCCAACGACACCGGCGATCGACGAGAAATTGAGGATCACCCCCGAGCCCTTCCTGAGCATGACGCGTGCCGCCGCCTGGCAACACAGGAATGTGCCGCGCAGGTTAATGTCGAGCACGCGGTTCCACGTCTCCAGCGGAGTCGATTCTGCCGGATCGTGCTGCGGAATCCCAGCACAATTCACCAGAATGTCCACGCCGCCTAGTTGGCTGACGGTCGCCTCGACCATGGCGGTGATGTCTCCAGGAACTGCGACGTTCGCTTGCAGTGCGATAGCTCGCCTTCCTAGTTTGCGCACTTGCTCCGCGGTGCGCTGTGGGTTCTCGATATTGAGATCGCATGCAGCAATGTCGCAGCCGTATTCCGCGAAGCCAAGAGCGATCGCTTCACCGAAGCCGACGCCGGCTCCGGTGATCAGCGCCACGCGCCCGCTGAGATCAAACAGGTTTCGAGTTGCCGTCTTTTTCATATCCATGATTCAAATCTCAAAACTGGTCACTAACAGTCGATCAATTGCTTTTCGCGTTCACGGACATACTCTCGAATAACAACATTTCCGATGTGCCGGGGGTTTCCAGCCGGACAGGAATGCCCTCGGTCATCAGCTGAAAACCGGATAGTTCGACTGTCTCTCCGCGGTTTTCAAATGTGACTCTGTATTTCGCGGAAATATCCAGGCCCCGGGGCAAGAAATGGTAGACGGAATCTCCGTAGCTGGAAGTTCGAAACAGTGTCGCAACATCGCGTTTCTTGTCTGTGCTGCCGTATTCCAGAACAACCCAAGGCGACTCGCTCGCGTAGGAAGTCATCGGCGTGTGGTGGTAGACCACGCTGTCGCGCAGAATTGGGCGCAACTCACTTTTATAGAGGTCGACTCCAGTCCGGATCTTGGCTCTTAGAGTGGGGTTCAATTCAGCCAGCGACGGCGCAATGCCACGAAAGATTGGTAAAGACATCTGCACCTGGCGCAGCTGTGAATCGACATCACCGTCGCCAGCTAAATCAGGGACCTCTGTGCCGAAGGTGCGCAGAAGGATTTCCGGTGGTAAGACCCAGGTCATGCCGTTCAAGATTTTCACGCCGCGAGGTTCGCGCATCCAGTCGGACAATTCGGTATTGTCAAAGCGTCGAAGTATGCCCCAATCAAGCCGTCCGCCTCCTCCAGCGCAATTCTGAAAGATCACTTTCGGAAACTGTTGGCGCAGGTGGTCGAACATGGCGTAGAGATTCTCGACGTGCCGCCATCCCGCGTTCTCAACAAACCCGTCACGCACATGGTTGCCGTCTTCTTCGACCGACATGTTGTAGTCAATCCGGAAGATGTCGAGATCATATTTCTTAATGATCCGGGCCATCTCCGATTCCATCCACTTCGCAACCACCGGGTTACCGACATCCAGATGTCGACCATTGGCAAAGGACTGGCCGTCGCGGGTCAGAATCCAGTCCGGATGTTCTTTGCGCAGCTTTGACGCTGCTCCCGCAGCCTCAATCTCAACCCAGAGGCCGAAGCGCATCCCCTTCTCGCGCGCATATTCCCGGATGGGCCCGACGTCGTTCGGCAACCAATCGCCGGCATACCAATCGCCCGTATTGTCGTACCAGTGATTCGGCTCAGGTCCGTACCAGCCAGCGTCGATAAAAAAACTTTCCGCGCCGATTTCGGCAGCCAAGTCGATTTCGCGATCAATCCCCGCCTCGATTTCGTGATCCACAATATAGCCGCGATGATTTGCTTCCACATCGAAGACATGTTCCGTCGGCGGATGAGGCAGAACGTCTCGACGCACGTGATTCGCCAGTGCCTGAGTTACGTGGTCAAGATCCGACTTCATGCAGAGAATATGAGTTTCCGGAGTCTTGACCACCTCGCCCGGTTCGAGCACGCGCAAGACTGGATCCACAGAACTCGGCCCCATCTCGAAGAACAGTCGAGCCTCATTGACCGGCCGGTCGATCGAGTCCGAGCGATCCACTGGAGATTTCTCGACCTTGCTCGTAACCCGGATTTTCCAGTTCGCGCTCCAGCCCAGAGAGGCAGCGAACCATTCACCGGTAGCATTGTTACGAGCAAAAAAAGTCGGGTGGCCCCAACCCGATTTGCCGCGTTCTCCAGATATGACTTTTGTGTCGTTGACCACAGGATCGAAGCGCCAAGCGCCTTCGTATCCCCATTTTTGGTATTGCGCATAGCCTACGTCGTAGACCTCATCCGAGTTAGGCGCAAGTTTCTCGGCGTAATTAGGAGTATGCCAAAGTTGTCCTGACCAGGGAGACACGTTAGAAATGGCCGTCGGCCGTTGGCCGATGTTCGTAACCTCCAACCATCGCACCATCACTGGACCGCCGCTCAGCAGGGTGTGAATCTTCACGCGAACCGGGCGCACGCTGCTCTCCAGTTCCACCGTTACAACCAATCCATCGGGATTCTTCACCTCGGATTGGTTGGCGCCAACCCACTTCCATGTCCCGGAGAGTTCCTGCCCTTCCACCTCCAGTTTGAATGCATCCACGGGAAATGTGTCCATTAGCTGCCGTTCCCCGTCAATCTGAATGTCTGCGATAATCTGGCCGCTCGAATCCCAGTAACGGCTTACCCAACGGCCGTTCCGCAACTCCTCATCGCAGACAGTGAGGCCGGAACTCAAGCGAACGCTAGGAAACTGCCCTGTTCGGATGAACGCAGACCGCGGCCCTCCGTCAGGCGCCGCGAACACACTCGGATGAACAAGGAAGAACATGCAAATAGCTGCGCAGGTGGTGACGGCGGATGCCCAGTTGCGACGAAGATCTGGTGTGCGAACTACCGTGCCGGCGCACTGCATCGTTCCCCTCTACTCACTTGCAATATTTCACCGTGGGTATGGTTCGCGGCTTTTTGGGAGGTGCCGGACACTGCACCATGTCCGGCACCTCCGCGACCTGCCAAACACCACCCGCACAATACTAAACTTAAAACCCAATCGTCAACAGTTTTGTTAACAACAGATACCGCCCGGCTACAGACGTGCCCTATCAAATGGAAGCGCATCCATATTTCGTTGCCGTCTTGTCGTCGATCAGTTCCGCCCGAGGAACCTAGGCCCGGCCTGCATAGCTCAGAATGGCGATTGCTGCCACCAGAAAGCTGACTCCCAGAATCATCGTCCGAAGCGGACGCGTCCCGGTTCGTCTCCACTCGCCCGTCAGTACGCCGAACACCGTGCTGGCTACGACAATGGACGCGAGAAACAGCGGCCAGCCGATCGACGTGCCGAGATCCCCTAGTTTGACCGTCGAGATACTGTAGAGGATGATGCTGCCGAACCACAGAAATCCCATGCTGGCTCCGATCAACCAGTAGTACCAGGTGCCAGGCAAGGCAAGCTTGCCCGTATTGTGGTTCTTTCGCATCAGGACCAAACAGTAAATTGCACCCGGTAAGAATCCTGCATAGAGGCAAGGTAACCAGACCGCATTCGACATCATGGCGAGGCTCGCGCCATGTTGTTGCGCGGCACGCTGAATGCTGCCCCCAAATGCCAGTCCAAGGTTCAGCATGGACCCGAGAATGCCGGAAACAAACGCCAGCAGAAGTCCGCCCACAAATCCGTGCCGCGCGGTTGCGCTTTCCTGCTGTAAGGCAGCCTCTCTACTCTTCCCCGCGAGTCCGCACAGTGCGACCCCGAAGAGAATGACCAGCACACCGAGAAAGATCAGTCCGCCTTGTCGGGTCATGACAAGATCAGAATGCTGAGCGATTAGCGGCGTGAGGGCGCCTACCGCAGCCGATGTTCCCAAGCATACCGCGAAGGTGATGGCTAACCCAAGGCGCGTGAGTGCGAGACCAAAGAATACCAGCGACACGCCCCAACTGGCGCCAAACGCTACCATAGCGGCCAACGTTCCAATAGAAACAGAGGAGTAAGTCGACCACAGCCCAGGGACGGTGAACAATGCGATCACCGTCGGAACCACAGCTACGCCCATGACGGAAAAAGCAAACCAGGAATGCTCCCACTCCCATTTCTTATTCAGTTTCATGGGGAGCGCGTACGCAGCATTCATAATCGAAGCGCACAACACTAACAGGAGCGCCTGGACGGTGTTTGAGGTCATAAGATTTCTTGCGTGGCGTGGAGCGAGCGAACCCTATGGAAACCGGAATACTTTAAGCGGCAATCGGGTGCCTTCGGGCCGAGCTATTGAAGCACCAGCTCCGATCAATGTCAACAGAATTGATGACATGATATCGAGCGATTACGCAGGAGTTTTAGTGGGTGGGGAAGTCGCTCGTCCAAGGGTCGGGAGCAAAGTCCGGAAAGGCTGTGCGCTGTTCGAAGGTTCGGGAATACAACCCCTCAAAGTACCGCTCCACTTCACCCTCGATCTTGTCCAGCGGAGTTTTCAGGAGCATCCGCACATACTGTTCGTGGTTTTCGCGCCGGGTTGCCAGCGGAATACGGGAGGAGTACGCGCGGGCAATGATGAAAATATAGGGGTTCATCAGCAGATCGAGAGTCCGGTACAACAACGGCTGGTTCGCACCTTTCCAGATGGTGCGGTGCAGTTCCATGTCCGCCAGAAAAAAATGTTCTTCACTATTCTTAGCGGCTGCCGCCTTCAGTTTCTTAAGAGCTCCATTCAGCAGATCCGGAGCATTGATCGAAGGATTCTCCCGCATGTAGCGAACGCAAAGGCCTTCGAGTTTGGCGCGCATTCGGAAGATCACTCCGATTTCAGCCAGTGAAATATCCCGAATAAACGTGCCCCGGCGCGAGGTGGTCACTACCAGGCCGTCGCGCTCTAGACGAAGCAATGCCTCCCGGACAGGTCCGCGGCTGACCTTCAATTCCTGCGCAAGGTCCTCTTCGATGATGCGCTGCCGCGGTCGTAGTTTGCCGGCGTGAATGGCCTTGCGTAAATAGGCTTCCACTCGTTTACTTGCGGAAATTCCGCGCTCTGTTTTGGCAGGAGTCTTCGAAGGTTTCATGGATAGTAGGCCAGTGCTTGTCAGTTCGCGTCGTCCGCAGGTCTCACGGACTGCCGGTGGCACAGTCTCTATACAGTAGCAAAACGGTTTTTCTTTCGATACCAACGAACGCCGATCATACCCGAAACTCTATCCTGTTGTCGACAATCCGAGTGACCGCCTAGTTGCAGCGGCGATACCTGACCGGAAGCCGCATGAGAGGCCTCCCATCAGGGGTTTGCGCACTCGCCATTAACACCTACCATTTGTTGTAGACATTAGTGTTGACAATATTTCTCTTGACACTCGCCGAAACATAGGTTAACTTCCGCGACGGTCCATGAGAGCTTGCAAGCGCCACGTCGCGTCGTCGCAATCGAGGGCAGTTGCCACAATCTCCGTGTTCCCCAGCCCCTACGCGGGGTCCAAATCCAGTTCGAAGTGCTGTTGTTCAGGAGGCTCCACGATGAACTCCGCCGTCTACCGTTTCTTAACGCTCATTGCTGTTCTTTCCCTGGTAAGCACTGGCAGTTTGCACGGACAAACGGCAGTCACCGGAGGCATCGAAGGCAACGTGACGGACGCCTCAGGCGCAGTCATTGCTGGCGCGACTGTGGAAGCGACCGACGTTCCCGACGCGGTGACTCGCGATACCGTTACGAATAACGACGGAGCATATCGGTTCCCGAGTCTGATCCCGGGAACATACTCGGTTACGATTAAGAAGTCCGGGTTTGCCACATTTACCCGCGACGCCACGCGAATCGATGCCGGAATCCTCTATCGGATCGACGCCAAGCTGCCGGTGGGTACCGCATCGTCCAAGGTTGAAGTTACCGGCGAGACGCCTCTTCTCCAAACGGACAGTGCCGAAGTGAACGAAATCATCCACCCCGCAGAAATCAGCAGCTTGCCCTTGTTCGGCAACAACATCACTCGATTGTCGCTTTTAGCTCCCGGAGTTTCGATGCCAAGTGGCCAACTGGATCTTCATCCAGAAAATGCCGGCTCCGATTTCAACCTCAACATCAACGGGGCAGCACCGAATGCGAATGGCCACTTACTGGATGGAGTCGAGAACACCGAGGCAATCCAAGGGTTGTCCATCATCGTGGCTCCGAGCGACTCCGTGCAGGAAGTCAAACTCGCGACCAGCAATTACGACGCTGAATACGGCAAGGTAGCGGGCGGACTTTGGCAGATCACGACGAAGTCGGGCACGAACGCATTTCACGGATCGCTTTTTGAGAACTATCGCACCTCTGGTTTCAACGCGGCCGACCAATTTACCGAGCACGCAACCGGTATTCCCGGCAATCGCTGGAATCAATTTGGTGGCAGCATTGGTGGCCCGGTAATCAAGAACAAGGTGTTCTTCTTTGGCGACTACCAGGGGATGCGGAATAACCTGCATGCTTCGGGTAACGAAGTGGTGCCGATCGATGCATTTAGGACTGGAGATTTCAGTTCTGTCGCAGCCATCGATCCGATCTACGATCCGGCCACAGGCAACCCGGACGGAACCGGCAGAACCCAGATTCAGTGCAATGGCGTCCTCAACAAGATTTGCCCCGACCGGATCAGCAATGCGGCAACAAACCTGCTTGCACTGCTGCCTGAGGCAAACTCAGCTGGGACGGGCCCAGATGGGACGGGACAAAACTATCAGATTTCCAGTCCGGCCACTTTCTACCAGAATCAATTCGACACTCGCGCCGATTTCTTTGCTACTTCAAAAACCGTTGTGTTCGGAAAATTCACTTATTTTAAAGCGACGTTCAATACCCCGACGGCATATGGTGTTGCGGGGGGCGGCCCGCCGCTGGGCGGAATTGGGGTTGCAAACGCGGGAGCTTCGACCGATAACGACAAGAGCTTCATGTTCAACTATCAACACACGTTCTCTCCCTCGTTGCTGACGGATGCGCGTTTTGCTTTCTCCCGCATCGTAATTTCAGAATTGCAGCCGGATTACAACACTGACGCGGCAACCAAAGTGGGGATTCCAAACATAAACCTGGGTACGGTCTACACCTCGGGGTTACCCGAGATCAGCGTCAGCGACCCATTGACCTCTTTCAGCATGGGCGATTTCGGATTGCCCTTCTTCGAGCGCGAGGCCAACTTCGAGGTCTACAACAACTGGACCAAGACCTCTGGTCACCACGCTTTCAAGTGGGGAGCCGATATCGGCAAGTTCTTTGGTATTCGAACCGACGTTAGTGGACGTGGAACCTTCAACATTAGCCAATCGCTCACTCAGCTCAACGATTCTGCAAGCTCGGGGCCATGTACAAATCCAGCACAGGGTTTCTTTTGTGGCTCTGGCTTGGCGGCGCTCGAGCTTGGTCTGGTTGGTGGATCGCCTTCCACCTTCAATAGAGACATAACACTGGTTCAGCCTCAGGAAAAAGTTTGGAAGTACGCTTTCTACGGTCAGGATACCTGGCAGGTTACGCCTAAGCTGACTCTGACATTGGGCTTGCGGTGGGATTATATGAGTCCGATTTTCACGCCTAACGGCCAGAGCGTCGGAAATATCGATGTGACCACCAATACGCTGTTGCTGACCAACCTGGCGGGCAAGTATGCGGGAGTCACGACTCCAAAAACCGAGTTCTCGCCCCGTATCGGAGTGGCCTATCGCTTGCCGCATGAAACCGTGCTGCGCGGCGGATACGGCCGAAGCTACTATATGAACGCCGACGGCGCAGGATTTGGAACCCAGGGCTGTTGCTGGCCCATCAAGCAGAGCCAGACTGATGTCCAGACCAACCCGTTTGCCCCGCAGAGTTACACGCTCGATCAGGGGCCAGGCGCGCCGCCTGCACTTCCGGCGTTTCCTTCCAATGGTCAGATTTCATTTCAGGGTGCCCCCGGTGGGAGTGAATATTTCGTCGGTGTCGGAACCTACCCTCATAGTTACAACGACACTTACAACGTAACCTTAGAGCACGCTTTCCCATATCAGATCGTTGCGTCGGTCGCCTATGTGGGCAACATCGGCCGCCATCTCTGGGATAACTATAATGTCAACTTGCCGCCCCCCGGACCGGGCCAGTACACCTCCCGCGAGCCGTTCTGTCTTGCGCCGCTTGTCACAGGTCCTTGCTCCTCCTCTAGTTATGGTTGGGCTGTACCAGAATACCAACGGAACAACTCTGTTTACCATGAACCGGAAATGAGAAGTAACTACAATTCGCTGCAACTGCACGCGGAAAAGCGCTTTCATCAGGGTGTGTATCTCTTGAGTAATCTTACCTGGGCGAGGTCGCTCGACGTTGGAACGTTTGGGCCGGGGGACGGCAACGGAAATCAATTCTGCTTTTCCTGCAATTATGGACCCTCAGGCACGGTAAGACCGTGGTCCTGGACGAGCGCAGCTAACTGGGAACTGCCATTCGGCCGTGGTAAGGCTTATGCAAATGGTTTGAGCCGAGGTGCGGACGCTGTGGTTGGAGGCTGGGCGCTGAGTGGACTTTTCAATTTCGAAGGGGGACAGTATTTCACGCCGTATAACTTGGGCTCCCCCGGCGTGCTAAATTCTCCCATTTATGACAGACCGAACCTCATCGGCGATCCTCATGTGTCCCATCCCAACCGCAATCAGTGGTACAACCCGGCAGCCTATACCGAGCCCGCTCAGTACACCTTCGGAAATGCTGGGCGCAACAGCTTATTAGGCCCTGGCTACGGCGAAGTTGATCTATCGTTGACTAAAACCTTTGCCATTACAGAGAGCACCCACATTGACTTGAAGTGGGACGTATTCAACGCTCTCAACCGGGTAAACCTGAACACGCCCACATGTTCCGGCGCGGCATTTGTTGATTATGTAAACGCCGGCCAGATTTGCAGCATCGTCGACTTTCGTCGCCGTATGCAGCTCGGAGCGCACCTGACGTTCTAGAGTCCTAGTTTCTCGTCAGGCGTGCCTCGGCACATCGCCGAGGCACGTCTGACTAGTTCTTCAACCAAGCGAGTTTCATCCTTCCGCAATGTGACCCTTCTGCTACAAACTTTAAGAGTGTCGAGGTTCATCTGATGAGAGCGTTGCTGCTCACCGCCTGCCTGATTACCTGTGTCGTATTCCCGGCAGCTGCCCAAGTATCGATTACCAAGTCCGCTACCGGCTGGGAATTAACCAACGGACATATCCGCCTCGAACTAACTCAATCCTCAAATACGGTGCTGATGAAGTCTCTGCGACGCGACGGCGGCCCGGAGTGGGCTGTCACCGGCACGCCGCTGGTTGCGAATCCCGACCGGTCCGGCAACACGTTCCGCTATTCGGAAGATGCCATTACCGATCTTGCCCAAGGTGGTAAGCAACTCGCCTTGCGCTTTCAATCTGCGAGTGGCGGCGTTCTTTCTCTGGAGTTGAAGCTGTATCCGACAGGCGCGGTGATCCAGACTGCCATACAACTCGAGAACCGCAGCCAGCGTGACTTGCCGCTCGACCCTCACATTGATCCTTTATTTTTGACTCTGAAGAATCCTGACGGCGGACTCAAGCCGTATTCCTCAGCCAAAGGCCAGCACGGATTTCGTCCCGTCGCGGGTGCTTCGCCAAAGCGAGATTTTCCGGACTGGCTCGTGCTGGAGAATCAGTCCGCCGGGGAATCCATGCTCGTCGGAGGTGAACCGGGCCTGGGCGTGCTGGGATGGAAAGCCAATGTTCTCGCTTCCGCCTCAACCACAGTCGTACGCGCTGGGACCATTTTGATAAAGGATAAGAAGTCCGGCCCTCCGGCGACCTTTGAACTTGCTCCCGGTGCGACGGTGGAGACTCCGATCAGTTTTGTTGCACTGGCCAAGGGAGACACGGACAACGCCGGCAACGAGACGTTTCGTTATCTGAAGCAATATGTCTTTCAGGCTCCATTGCCCGATTCACCGTTGGTCACCTATTGCATTTGGCTCACCGAAAAAAACAGCGAAGTTGAACTACTCAAGGAACTCGAACTGGCTAAACGGGTAGGATTCGATGTCTTTTACCACGACGCTACCTGGTACGAAGGCGCATCCGTTGTCCCCGGCATGAACGATTGGACTCAGGGACTCGGAAGCTATAAAGAAGATAAGGAAAAATTCCCACACGGACTAAAGTCCATGTCCGACTCGGTCCATAACGCGGGGTTGAAATTCGGCGTTTGGATTGATCCGGGAAATGTGGATACCTCCCGGGTGGATTCTGGCGAGATTCCGGTCGAGTGGCTGGCCATGATTGACGGCAAGACCATCGGCACTACCCATCCTTCGTTGACTCCGACCAGGCAACTTTGTCTGGGTGATCCCAAGGTTGTGGCGTGGGTCGAGGAGCAACTAGGTGACATTATCGAAAAGTGGCAGCTCGATTGGATCAAGTGGGACCCGTCCAGCACTGTCAGCTACGAATGCAATCGCACCGATCACGGCCACGGAAAGACCGACGGTGCTTATGCGGCCTATCGCGGGCGTGAGGAAATCCTGCGTTATTTGCTCAAGCGCTTTCCCAATCTCTCCGGATTTGAGTGCGACCCCTCTCTTCAGTTCGCGCGTACCAACGCCGGTCCGCAATTGCTTCTTCCGGGCGGATATACCAACGAGTTCATCACCGGTCCGATGCTCAGCCCGAATGTGTGGGGCTCGCTGGCAACCGCTGGACACGGTGACGCTGGCGGAGAACACCTCACGGCGCGCTGGTACAGCGCTTCTGCCCTCGACTACTATTTCCGCAAGCACTTCATGCATGGCGTGACGTTCGGCAATATCAACGGCATGTCATCGCAGTTTCTGTCGGCGGCTCCCCCCGGTTTTGTTGAGGCGTTCGAACGCAATCTCATGTTCTTTAATCAATATCGTCATCTCTTATTGGAGGACGTTTACCATCCCAAGGTGGCGGCCAACGGTTGGAGTTCAATCCAATATGTGAAGGAGGATGCAACCGAGTCGGTGGTTTATATTTTTCGGGATCACTCGAATATCGCGGATACGACTATCAATTTGCGAGGACTGGATGCGAAGGCGAAATACAAGGTCACAAGTCTCAATGATCGCCCGGGCCGCGATCGAGTGTTTACGGGGGATGCCTTGATGAACGGCGTCGCTGCCCATCTGCCTAACCAATGGCTGGCCGTCGGCGATGGAGCAATCAAGGAATTTGCTGACCAGCAGAATTATGGCTCGGATATTCTTTTGCTGCGGCAGATTCCCTGAGTCTGTCGTCCGTTTGTATAGCAGAAGCCTGGCAGATGTCTGGTGGATGTCTGGCAAAATATTGGAGCCTTGCCGGGAGCAGGGAATCGAAAGCAAGGCCAGCCTACCTTAAAATACTGCCTCCATTTTTCAGCCTTCCAATATGTCCGGGAAAGTTCATCCTCAGCGCGGCCAATCAGCCAGCGGCCAGTGCGTCAGTTCTTCAATTTCTAACAGCCGGTTGTATTTCGCCAGACGCTCTGATTGGCGAATCGATCCATTCTTAAATTGATCGGCGCGCCATCCGACCGCTAAATCCGCTGCCCAGTTGTCCTCGGTTTCTCCACTACGGACGCTCAGCGTGACCGACCAACCTGCTACTCGCGCCATTTTGTACGCATCGAGTGCTTCCGTAAGCGTTCCGATCTGATTGACCTTCAGCAGCAACGCGTCGCAGGCCTTGGCCTCGATCGCACGCGTTATCCGGGCTGTGTTCGTACACAGCAGATCGTCTCCCAAGGTCAGCGCTCGGCCTGCAATCACCCGGCGAAGCTCCGGCCAATTTTCCCAGTCATCTTCCGCCAGACCGTCCTCGACGCTTAAAATCGGATACTCATCGAGCCACTTCTCTACTGTTTGGATCATTGCGGCGCTATCCAGAACGTTTCCATCCTTCTTATAGCGGCCGCTCTCATAAAAATGCGACGCGGCTACGTCGACGCCCAAAGACACGTCCTTACCAGGACGATAACCTGCCATTTCAATCGCTTCGACCGCCAAACCCAGCATCTCTTCGGCAGTTCGGCAAGGAGGAGCCAAGCCGCCCTCGTCGGCTGTAAGCAGGCGCATTCCATATTTTCCGAATACCAAGTCGGCCGCCGCTTGATAAACATTGGACGCACAAACCAGGGTCTCATCGATGGTGCCCGCAGACATCGGGATGATCAACACATCCTGTATGGAGACTTGTTGCCCGGCGTGCTTACCGCCGCTGAAGAGATTGATAGTGAGGCGAGGTAGCCGATTGACGGAAGGGTTCATCATTTGCGCGAAATGCTGGTAGAGGGGGGTGCGGCAATAGATAGCGCAGGCCCGGGCAAAGGCGACGGATACGGCCAGGATGGCGTTCGCACCGAGACGTGACTTATTGGGTGTCCCGTCGAGCGCGATCATGGCTCGATCTAATTCGCATTGCTCTTTGAAGTGATGACCGCCCAGCGTAGCCTGAAGTTCTCCGCCGATATTCGCCGCCGCGCGACGACAGCCTAACCCCTGGTACCGGTTGGCATCTCCATCTCTTAGTTCAAATGCTTCGGCGGTGCCGGTCGATGCTCCTGACGGCACGGAGGCCGACGCGCGGATTCCACCTTCCAGAATGCAAGTTGCGAGGACGGTAGGTCTGCCGCGGCTGTCCAGAACTTCACGCCCGGAAAGTTGCTCAATTTTTGGCATAGGTTTCGATCTTGTGAACGAACTCGGCGATCAAAGCGGGCACGGTGATCGGAGGCCTCGGAATGAGCGCGAGAACGACGCCCAATTGCCTCTCTCGTTCGTCTGGCGTCAGATATTCCAATGGAGACTTCCCCGCTACCCGCGCCAGTAGGCAACCAAGCGTATGACGCACGACCCGCGCCTCGACGGAACCCGCCCAGTTCAGATTCATGATCTCCTCGGAGTACGCTCGCCAGAAGAGTTCCGCTGCACTGGCGAGACGGCCGCTAACCTCAGGCAGGTGATGAGCCTTGCTGAGAAAGTGTGTCAGAGCGAAGCCTACATCAAAAGCCGGATCGCCGAAGTGAACCACTTCGTAGTCAAGCAAAATCAACTTTTTCCGGTAGATGAGTGTGTTCTTCGGGCTGAAATCGCCGTGCACCAGACTGTCTTTGTGGCCGAGCGTCTCCCGTGCCAGGGACTTGAGAAAGTCGGACGCCTCGGCAATGTTGTGCGCAGCATAAAGGTAGTACGGTTCCAGACGGAGACTCTCGAAGTAGGCTGTGTCGGCAAATTCCTTCGATACTTCGAGGCTGGACTCCGACGAACGGCGGTGAATAGTGCCAAGAAGAAATCCGAATTGTTCGAAATGGTTCGGAACAATACTTCCTGAAAGCAGCACCGATTTCCAATTCTTGTGTCCTTCCGGTATGGCTTGCATGCCCATCAGGTGATTTTCTGAATCTTCGAAAACGAAGACGGGAGTCGTTCCGGCCGGAGCAGAACAATTGAGCCAGCGTAGTGCTTTCGCTTCCACTCGAATTCTGTCTGGGTTGCTGAACCAGTCTGCGTTGACGCGCAACTTTCTAAGGGCTTGCTTTAGGACCCAGGAGCGTCCATCCGCCCATCGCACCTTTACTGTCCGGTTGGAAACACCACCGGCAAGCGTCTCCAGTACGATCGTCTCACCCGGCTTTTCATAGCCATGCTCCGCAAGGTAATCATGCAGGGCGTCGAACCTCTCGATGTCCAATTCCATGATTGACCGGCCCGCAGTAGTCTACAATGTCAACAGTACTGTTGACAATATGGGATCGATCGTCTAATCTTCGCGGGCGCGCGGTGATCCCACCCCGGCACGATAGAGGAGAGAAATGAGCGGGCGACTCACGGGAAAAATTGCGTTGGTTACAGCGGCCGGGCAGGGTATTGGGCGCGCCACCGCGACCGCATTTGCCGATGAGGGCGCCGTGGTGTGGGCGACTGATATCAACGAGTCCGCGCTTGCCGCCCTCGGCCAGGATCGGCCAGAAATTCGAACTCGGAGGCTGGATGTTCTCGACCAACAGGACATCGCGGATTGTGCCGCCGCCACTGGGACGGTTGATGTCCTGTTCAATTGTGCCGGATATGTTCATCATGGCAGCATCCTCGACTGTTCAGAAGAAGACTGGGATTTCTCCTTCGATCTCAACGTCAAATCCATGTATCGCACCTGCCGTGCGTTTCTGCCGGGAATGCTGCAAGCGAGGAAGGGAAGCATCATTAATATGTCGTCGGCCGCCTCCAGTATTAAGGCGGCGCCCAACCGGTTTGTTTACGGCACCACCAAAGCCGCAGTCATTGGCCTCACAAAGGCCATTGCCGCCGACTTCATCCGCAGTGGGATTCGCTGCAATGCCATCTGTCCTGGAACTGTGCAGTCGCCGTCGCTCGACCAGAGGATTGCAGCGCAGGGTAACATCGAAAAGGCTCGCTCCGAGTTTGTGGCTCGGCAACCCATGGGGCGCATCGGCCGCCCCGAGGAGATTGCGGCGCTGGCTGTGTATCTGGCTTCGGATGAATCCACGTACACTACGGGGCAAATCCACGTCATCGACGGCGGTTTTAGCCTTTAGCAATTAACGGTTCTTGGAGAAGAAATGAAATTGCTTCGCTATGGCCTACGGGGTCAGGAAAAACCGGGCATTTTGGATGGCGATGGCGAAATCCGCGACCTGTCGGGGATCGTCCCTGACTTTGCCGGGGCCACTTTGCTCCCTGAATCGATGGAGAAACTGCGTAACACTGAGATCTCGCGTTTACCCAGGGTTGCCGGCCAGCCACGTCTCGGCCCATGTGTGGGGGTGGTGGGAAAGTTCATTTGTATCGGCCTGAACTACTCCGATCACGCGGCTGAATCGGGCATGGCTGTTCCTGCCGAGCCGGTGGTATTCATGAAGGCGACATCGTCCATCATTGGACCAGACGATGATGTAGTCATCCCGCGGGGTTCGAAGAAGACAGACTGGGAGGTGGAACTCGGTGTAGTCATCGGCAAGCCGGCAAAGTATGTAGAAGAAGCGAACGCTCTTTCCCATGTTGCCGGGTATTGCGTAGTCAATGATCTTTCCGAACGTGCCTTTCAACTTGAGGGCACCGGCCAGTGGGTGAAAGGCAAGAGCGCTGACACGTTTGGTCCGATCGGTCCGTGGCTGGTGACGCCTGATGAGATTCCTGATCCGCAAAACCTCGACATGTGGCTGGAGGTCGATGGCCACCGCTACCAGTCTGGATCGACCCATACTATGGTCTTTGGAGTAGCCCATCTGATCTGCTATTTGAGCCGCTTTATGAGCCTGGGCACCGGAGACGTAATTTCAACCGGCACCCCTCCCGGTGTGGGTCATGGCTGTAAGCCACCGGTCTACTTGCGTGCGGGCAACCGCATTCAGTTGGGCATCCACGGCCTGGGACAGCAGACACAGAAAGTTGTAGCCGACTAGCGGACTTTCTTGTAGAGAAGAATCGCCGCCCCGCGCTTCTCTTTGATCTCCACATGCAGGCCTTGCTGCATCAGGTCTTTTCCGGAAACCGTGCTCGGCGTCTTTGCGTCGAGATCGGTAACTTCATACTTCGCTGCCGGGTCGAGTCCTCGCAGACGTAGATTCTCCGATGCCTGGGTGCTCTCCTCCCGTCGAAAGGCCTGCACCATTCCATCCGCTGCGTCGGGACGATTAAACTGCCATGCCGCCCACTCGAACGCGGCGCTCCGCTCTTGGCTTGGATCGGTAGCGCAATCTGAATTCTCACTACAGGGCAACAATGGATAGTAATCGCCGTAATAATAAGGACGCACAAGTTTCAGTTGCGCGACCATGTTGCGCATCCAGTCAAACGGAAAGTCGGCAGGAATAAAGTTACCGACCTGGTTCGGATAGCCCGCGACATTGAAAAGCGCGAAGGCCAGGCCAGGTGCCATACCGCTGCGGAAATGGTAGGTGTCGCGCGGCCGCACCTGAAGCAACGTGCCGAAATGTGGACGCCAGTAAGCCAGTCCTTCGGTGCTGATCTGCGCTCCGATGGGATCGGCATCCGGTGAAACCGGATAATCTGCGCGGCTCAGGTCCACCGCGCGCGAAATTGTCTCCAAATCGCCGCGCTGCACAATGTCGAGGATGAGTTGCGGGTGGCGGCGTCTCAAGCCGTCCCAAAACTCAAGTAGACCCTCCGCGTAGCGTATCTGGGTGATCCCCTGGCGGTCGCTCGTATCATTCTGCGTCCAGAACGGAGTGAGCGCGAAGTTGCAATCCTGCCGATAAACGTCGATACCCTCTTTGTCGATGAGGTCCGAGATCGAATCGATCATGAACTGCCGGGCCACCGGATTTCCGAAATCGAACGTCCGGAACTTCACCAGCGGCCGCTCGGTATTCCCCTCGAAATGTGTGGTCACTTCTCCGATGAACCAGTCTGGGTGCTGGATGGTCAGTGGTGTTCCAACAACCGCCCGCTCCGGCTCGAACCATAACAGGAACTTCATCCCTTTGGCGTGTGCCGCGTCGCTGATTGGTCGTAAGCCTTTGCCGTCCGGATGAGGAACTTCGTTAACCCTCCAACTTCCGGCGTGCAGGAACCAGTCTTCTTTACCGAAGATCTGAAATTCATCGACTGGACGGTCCGCGCCATACCATCCGGCGTCCATCCAGAAATTTTCAAAGCCAATATTTTCGTTCGTGATTTGTTCGATGAGGCGCAAACTCGTAGAAGTTTTCATTCCGCCCCAGCCGAGGTGAGAGACGGGTAGAACTACCGGCTTCCCGTCGTATTGTGGTGTGTGATATTTCAAAACATGACGGCGCAAGACGTTATGTGCATCGGTATCGTCGCCTTCCCACGGCAGCAGTAGAATCTCGGGGGTGCGAATCTCCTCCCCCGGGTGCAAGGAAAGATGTGTCCCGTCCATGCCCGCGCTGACGGCGATTGTCCCCTGGGTGGCTCGTGAAAAGTTGATGGTCCACTTGCCCGGCCATCCCAGCGCGCCGATCAAGCCATGTTTCTCTGTCTTTATGTCGAAGAAGGGAATGGTCTCGACCGTTTTGCCCCCGCTTTCGTTAGAAATCTGAAACGATTCGAGTTGATTCAACGGTTTTTTCACCAGGGCGTATGTGTCCATGACCCCGCATCCCTTGGAGTAGAGAACCGTCGGAATCGCCTCGCCCTTGACCGCAAACGAAATGTCGAGCGCTTGTACATACTCGAGGACCGGAGCATCAGTCTTTCCCTCGTTCTTGAAATACGCCGTCCATTCGACTACGTCGGAATTGGCAAACTGCAGGGCCTCAACCCGGAATTGGAACCCGCTTTTCGGATCTGTCCACGACACGAGATGTTCAGTGCGCACGCTGTCGAGCTCTTTGGTGTCAATCTTTTTCGTCCATGTTTTCAGCAGTGCTTCTGATCCCTGCCGGTCATAAACGAACGACACTGGCAGTTGCGCTTGCTCTCCCAAGAGATGCTCTTTCAGCCACGAGCTATCCGGGCGCACGGCGCTGTGCTGCCCCGTTGGTTTGTCCTGGACAGCAGCAAAGGCGCAACTTGTGAGTATGACGATTCCAACCAAGGTCGCCAGGCGGCGGCTGGTCCGTGTTTGAACCTTGTTTTCCGTGTTTCCCATGGTCTTTCTTGCCTCAGTTCGTCCAGCCACCAGTGCGCCGATCGTGGACTATTAAATTGTGAGAGCAATCGAGCCTGACATGTTCCAGCTCGATCCATATTGGCTTGGCAGCGCAGCGCCATATTATTCGTCGCTGGGTCGTAGTATGTCAACACTATTGTTAACATAGGCAGTTAGGAAATCGGAAGGGACACACGGGCTGGTTCAGAGCGGATTGCTTGCCGTCGGTGACCCCGGACCATTGCATTTGTGATGAATCTTCGACATGGCCTTGAACTATCGGAAAATCAAAACCGCGTTAAAATCTCAGAGCAGCTTTCCAGTTTAGAGGTTAGGCGGATAGAGACAATTCCATTTGCTGTGGTGGCAAGTGCCGGGGTGCATGTCTCCGGAGGAAGGAGCGGCCAAACGCAACCTGAGGTCCGGTAATGACCTCAGTAGGATGAGTGTCAACCTGTGTGAGCCAACGAGGCGATCCTGTGCTCCTGTTTACAGCTATCCCATTGGCGCCGTTATGCGAGCGACAGCGCGCCAGAGGACTCGTTGTGGTGGCGCGATTATTCAGCGGAAGTTGCGGCCACGATCTCAATCCAGCCCGTCTGTCGATCTAAGCAACTGGTGGGAGGGCGGTATCAGTAAGTTTGCCCTTAGTTTTGGTCATCGCCGGCGCGTCCATCCTGAACTCGCAAAACTGTCCTTCGTTGCTGAGCTTCGTCGTGCTCCAGTCGGGTTGAGATCTGGAGTTGGCTGTCCGACTCTTCTCTGCGACCTACGCGGGCTAATGCCAGGCCGAGATAGTAATGAGCTTCGCGCAGCGAATCGTCAGTAGCTATCGCACGCTGCAGCAGATCGATTGCATCAGAGTACTGCCTCTGTTCGAAAGCTACTCTGCCCAGGCCAGACAAAGCTGCCGCATGTTTCGCGTCACGGTCCAGTACGTGGCGGAAATTGGTTGCCGCGTCGTCGAGGTCTTTCATGTTGAGGTCGATAAGCCCGAGACGGAAATAGGATTCAACCTGCTCGGGAGCCAGCGAGATCGATCGCTTAAACTGCTCCCGCGCCTCCTGCGTATTTTCTAGAGCTGCCAGAGTCATCCCAAGAGCGCAATGGCCGGAGGCATCGTCGGGTCGCTCTTCGATGTAACGGGCGAATTGTTGGCGCGCTTCCTCGAATTTCCATTCTCCGAGAAACGCACGCCCCAGGCTATAGAGGGCCACAGGATCGTTCTGTCGCAGCTTCAACGTTTGCTGGAAAGCTGCAATCGCGTCCCCCCACAACGACAGTTGCAGCGCAGTCGATCCGAATTCAAATTGAACATCGGGATTGTCTGGTGCATAGTCGCGGGCCTCGCGCAGTAACGTCAGCGACCCTGCTGAATCACCCGCTGCCGAGGCTTGCTTACTTTGTTCTCGTAAGATTTGGACAAGAGCGCTCGAAGCATCTGTGCGTGCGGCATTGATGCGCAGCGCTTCGCGTAATTCGGGTACCGCATCGTTCGTACGGCCTTTCTGGAAATAGAGCAGTCCGAGGTGAGCGTGGGAGGGAGCAAAGTCTGCTTTTTTCTGAACAGCATGTCGGAAAAGTTTTTCTGCCTCCAAGTCGCGATGCTGAAGGACTCGAACGACCCCTAACAGATCGAGGGCACGATAATCGTCAGGGGCAGCTTGAAGAACGGCCTGCAAATCCCTTTCGGCCAGAGGATATTTACCCGCTGTCATTGCCTGAGCCGCGTGCTGTAGCAGGGACATCGTCGACGTCGGTGGGGAAATCTGAGCCAGCGGCAGCAGGCTCAAGAGCACCAGCAGGCCGCCGCAGAGGAGTTGGTTTCGGACTTTGTTTCGCACTCCGAAGTGTCGTCTTTGATCCATTTCATTCAATGCGAGCTACTTCAGCGGTTCGGTGATGTTGACGCTGCGATCCGCTTTCTGATCCTTCAAGATCTGGCGGATGCCGCTCGGCCACCGGATTTCGATCTCTCGGATGACATCAGCCGGACCCAACCCAAAATGCAAACGCTTGTCGCTCGAGGACTGGTAACTGCTGCTGGTAGTCACGGTTGCGTATTGATCGCCTGGAGCTGTGTTGATTCTTACCTGCGCGCCAATCGCATCGCGGTTGCTCTTCACACCGACCAGGTTAAGAGTGATCCAGTGGTTTTGAGTGTCTGTCTGATTCAGCAACACCCACGCCGGGCCATCGTTGGAGATGACGACCGCGTCGAGTTTCCCATCATTATTAATGTCACCGATCGCTAGACCCCGGGCCGCCCAATTCTCGTGGAACACATCGCCGGAGGCGGCTGAAACGTCCGCGAACTTCTTACCCCCTTCGTTGCGCAACAAAACGGGTGGTTCACGGTAACGTACATTCGGATCGTACATCTCGATGGTATCGATCACATGCGACTGGACGATCAGCAGATCCTTCCAGCCATCGTTGTCATAGTCGAAAAAACGCACACCCCACCCGGAGTGCAACAGAGAAATTGCACTCAGTCCCGTTACAGTTGTGGAGTAGTCGAAAGTGCCGTCTTTTAGATTTGTGTAAAGCGCGTATCGCTGATTCGCAAGGTCGGTGATGACTATGTCGGGCCATCCGTCATTGTTGTAGTCCTCAAAATCAACGCCCATCCCAGCGAACGTATTGCCATTGCTATCGAGGCCGGCTCCCGAAGGCAGCCCAACTTCTTCGAATGTTCCGTTGCCCCGATTGTGAAACAGATATTCCGGCATGGAATCATTGGCAAGCAGGATGTCCATAAAGCCATCGTGGTCGTAATCTGCAATGGCGAGACCTAAACCTTTTCCTGGCTTGTCGATTCCAGCCTGGTGACTTACTTCGGTGAACTTGCCAGCGCCGTCATTGTGAAACAAGAGCACCGATTCCGGCTTGAATAGATCAGGATGGCAATAAGAACGATATCCTCCCTTTTCTGGACGTCCGCAAAATATATCGTCGAAATCCCACTTCATGTAGCGCGCAACCACGAGGTCAAGTCGTCCATCATTGTCGTAGTCCACCCAGGCGGCACTCGTCATCCAGCCTGAACCAGCAACGCCCGCTGCGGCGGTCACATCGGTGAACGTGCCGTCCCCATTGTTGTGGTAAAGAGTGCCGCGGCCATACCCGGCGACATACAAGTCCTCGAATCCATCGTTGTCAAAATCGCCAACTGCGACGCCGGTCGAGTAGCCGAGTCCAACGAGACCTGCGTGCTCCGTGACATCTTCAAAGGTTCCGTCGGATTTCTGGTGATAAAGCCGATTCCAGTATTTCGGACCGTCCTTCTTTGGCATCGAGTCTTTTGGGGTTGGATCGTCGATCCGCGCACCGTTCGAAAAAAAGATGTCGAGGCGGCCATCGTTGTCGTAATCGAACAAAGCCACTCCCGAGCCCATCGCCTCTAAGAGATATTTCTTGCTGGTTGGAGAAGCCTGCTGGCGGAAGGGAATTCCAAGTTTTTCGGTGGCATCGACGAAATGACCCGGAATGGGGGCGCTCGGGGCAGCGGCAAACGCAAGCCAAGTCCAGAAAACAGAAGCCGTTCCCGCGAGTATTGTGCGACGGAAAAGCTTGAAAAGGCTATTCATCATACGGAATCCGACGGGGTTCGATTAAGACCAGTGTAGCGCTTCGAGCCGCCTGAACCGCACATCGCTTTATTGGCCCCATCGTGAGAATCATTCTGTCTCGGCGAATGGTCACCCAAACAGTCCGATTGGGGGCTTAATGGTCAAAACGAACAAACATTAGACCGTTTAGATCAAAAAAGAAACAAAATGATTGACTCTTTGGCTGGAACAGCATTACGATTCGCAGTGATTAAGTTTGCACACGCGTTAAGTCCACGTGTACTTAACCGACGCCGAGGGGGCATTGCCATGACGCAAGACGCGCAGTTATCAGGATTAACGCGGTTCAGAATGAGTTTTTATACGATTGCATTGCTGGCGGTCGTTGTTTTCAGCGCGCTGCCGATGTTTGCCCAATTCGATACCGGTACGATCACTGGGAGGGTAACGGATGTCTCCGGAGCGGTGGTCGCGCGTGCGGCGATCACAGTGACGAATTCCGGTACCGGGATTCAAAAGAGTTACGTAACCGATCAGAGCGGCAATTTCGTGGCTTCCTCCTTGCCCTATGGAACGTATGTGGTTGCGACCAGCGCGAGCGGATTCGCAGACAGCAAAAGTCAACCGGTCATTCTTAATGTCGGCGCGATAGTGCAAGTGAATCTGACATTAGGTGTGGCGGCGTCGCAGGAGAGCGTCCAAGTCAACGGTACGTCGACGACGGTTGACACTTCGTCGAGCATGTCCGGCACCACATTGGATACGAATCAGGTCGCGAATCTGCCTATCAATGGACGCGACGTAAGCGAATTTCTGGAAGTCGCCCCGGGATCGGTGGGCTCCACGGGATTCTTTCAAGGAAGCGTCAACGGGATGGATAATATCTTTACCGGACTGAACATCACGCTCGACGGACAGAGCGCGATGCGCGGCGACATCAACGGGTTCCTCGATACGGAAGGACAAGAGTCGGCACGGATCACGCGAGCCAGCGTGGACAGCATCCAGGAAATTGACTACTCCAATAGTGGCTACACGGCGGAAACCGGCCATTCGCTTGGCCCGCAGATGAACATCATCACGAAATCCGGTACGAATGACTTCCACGGCTCGCTGTTTGAATATTTCCGCAACGACGCTCTCGACGCGAAGGATTATTTTGCGACCGGGCCTGCACCTCTAAGACTTAACCAGTTTGGCGGCAATATCGGCGGTCCCATCGTCAAGAACAAGCTGTTCTTCTTCGCGAATTACGAGGGTGATCGCACACACGTAACCCTGATCAACGCGCTGAACCATACTCTAAGTGCGGCCGCTCGAGCGCAATTTGTGGCGTCCATGCAGCCAGTATTGGCACAGTTTGCGCCGTTGCCGGCTAGCTGTAACGCCATTTTTATCCCGCTAAATTCGCCGTGTGCGTATCCCGGTTTCCCGGACGCGAATCCAGCTTTGGGTTCGGATATGGTCTATGACCCGACAGCTCTTTCTAGTATTGTTCGCGAAGATACGGGATCGGTCAAAATCGATTACAACGTTTCCGAGAAGGACAGAATTTTCTTCCGATATAACATCAACGACTCGCTGACCAACGATACCTACGGCCCGAATATTGGCCAGTTGTCGCCTCAGAAATTAAGAACGCAGTTGGCCAAGATCGATGAAACTCACACCTTCACTCCGACACTACTGAATGAGTTTAGTGTGGCCATCAACCGTTTCTATTCCGACACGAATTCGAACACTCCCCAACCGCTCGCTGGGTTTAATGGTTTTTTTACGGACTTGGGGTCTCTACCCGGACCGAATACTTTTAACCAGGTGACCCCGTTTGCTGACCTTGAGATTTTCGACAATGTGAGCAAGACCATTGGGCCACACACCCTCAAGTTCGGTACGCAAATTCGCCTCAACCGTAATAATGAGTGGCTGCGCCCGCAACAAACGTATGATTACGGTAGCATTTCTGATCTCCTCAACAACAATGTTTTCGTCCTGCAAAAAAACGGATTTCCAGGATTTGTTGGTAACCGCAACTCCAACTGGGATTTTTATATTCAAGACGACTGGAAGGTGAACAGGAGACTTACTTTAAACCTCGGTCTTCGATACGACTACAATACGGTTTGGAGCGCTGGACCGGGTCAGGGACAGAATTTCGATGTCGCCACCCAGAGCCTGCTTCCGCTCAATCAGGCGGCATACCAAGCGCCGAAAGGCGATTGGGCCCCCCGTGTAGGTTTTGCATGGGACCCGAAAGGACAGGGAAAGACAGTTGTCCACGGGTATATCGGGCTTTTCTACAATCCGATGCACTTTAACTTCGCCACCACAACCAACGTGCCCGCGCTCGCGAGCTACAACGTAAATGTCTTTCAGGCGATCTTCGCGAATCCTCCGTTCTCGATCAACTATCCTTCTCCCAATCCTCCGCTGATTGCAGGAATACAAAATGTGAACGCGTTCCCGCAAAACCCTAAAGATCCGGTTGCCACGAACTGGTTGTTCGACGTTCAGCAGGAAGTGGCGCGCAACACCATTCTTACTCTTAGTTATGTGGGCAACAACGTGCACCATATGCAGGCTGGTGTTGACTTTGCTGCTTTAAACGCCAACCCAGGAAACGCCTTCACCCAGGCTAGACAGTTTTCGGGATTTGCCAACGAAAATGTCCTTTCCGACGGACTCGGGTCGAACTATAACTCGCTGCAAGTTAAGTTGCTTCGCAAGATGGGAAGGCTGGATCTGCAGGCGAACTATACGTGGTCCCACGAAATCGACGACATGCTTAATGTTTTCAGTCCGGGCTTTGAGAGCCCGTACACTCCCAAGTACGATCACTCTAGCGGAGACTGGGATGTTCGGAACAACTTCACCGCCAGCGCGCTCTACAGTTTGCCCGAGTTAAAAGGTTCGAACTCCCTCGTTCGTACCGTGCTGGGCGGGTGGCAAACGTCCGGTATTATCCAAACGCGATCGGGGCTTCCGGTGAACGTGTCATTGGTCGGCGGATTTTTTGGCAATCCCGTGCGGCCGGACTACGTACCTGGTGAGCCCATACTGGTTGGGAGCGCACGTTGGCCGAATTCGAACTACAACATCAACGCTTTTTCGGTCGAACCGGATTACGACGGGACCCCTGGTGCAACAATCGGAACTGTCGGTCGCAACTCTTTACGAGGCCCAGCATATTTCCAACTCGACCTCTCCGTCATGAAGAACTTCGCTATTACTGAAAGGGTTACGATGCAGTTCCGGGCGGACATTTTCAACATCTTTAATCATCCGAATTTCGAAAATCCGAGCGGCGGCATATGCAACGGTCTGGTGTCTGCCACATCAACTACTCCGGCAGCTTGCACGACAGCGAACAGCACTTTCGGTGTCGTTGGCCAAACCATTGCCGATGCGGATGGAACCCAGATCGGGGGCGGCACTGCGCGCCAGGCTCAATTCTCACTTCGGTTTACTTTCTAGACCCTCAACCCAGCTTTATCGCGGCAGCGACAATCGATCGTTTAATCGTCGCTGCCGCATCTTCAAGACGAGTCTGCCTCCGAGGATGAATGCCGAAGCCTTACATCTCGACTTACGATAAGTATCCATTGGTGCGAGTGTCCGGCTCGCGCGACGGATGCGAGACCGGGTGGGATGCGATCGGCCGACGACTGAAAGCGAGCGTCCAGCCCGGGCGTTTCGTGATTTGTGTGGAGTGTTATCCAGGCTCCTTTGAAAAGGAAATTGAAAGCCAGCTCGTCAAGGCGCTAACACCTCAAGTTGTGGTGCGAGCCGAAGAGTCTTACTTGCCCGAGAACGCTATCCAAGCCCTCAACGCGCGTGACCTGGGCGATGATCCCGTGTTTGCCTTCATGGGCAAATACGAACTCTCGGAATTCCTGGACGGGCGCGAACTCGCGAAACAAAGGATCCGCTTGCAGCAGGCATCGGCCACCGTGCTTGTCATCGGCACCGGCGCGACACTTCTTGCCGATCAGTGGGACATGCTCATCTACTGCGACATGGCGAGATGGGAGATTCAGCGTCGCCAGCGCGCCGGTGAAGTAGCGAACCTCGGTTTGCAGAATTTCACGGAGCGCGCGCAGACAAAGTATAAACGCGCCTACTTTATTGACTGGCGCGTCGCCGACCGCTTGAAGAGGAATTTGATTTCGAGAATTGATTTTCTCCTGGACACCAATCAGCGCGATCTGCCAAAAATGATCACCGGCGCGCAGCACCTGCAGGGGTTGCAGAAGGCCGCGCACAAGCCGTTTCGAGTTGTGCCCTTCTTTGATCCCGGACCGTGGGGTGGTCAATGGATGAAAAAATTTTGCGACCTGCCGCGGGAGGCCGAGAATTACGCATGGTGCTTTGATTGCGTGCCGGAAGAGAACAGCCTTCTGCTTGCCTTTGGCGACGTCAAGCTAGAGATTCCCTCCATCAATCTCGTATTTCATCATCCGCGTGAGTTACTCGGCGAGGCTGTACATGCGCGTTTTGGAACAGAGTTTCCGATCCGCTTCGATTTTCTCGATACGATGGACGGCGGAAATCTCTCCTTCCAGGTACATCCGTTGACCGAGTACATTCAACAACACTTTGGAATCAACTACACACAGGATGAGAGTTACTACATGCTGGATGCCGGGGAAGAAGGATGTGTATATCTCGGCATGAAAGAGAACATCGACAGCAATCAAATGATGGCCGACTTGATGCAGGCGCAGGAGGGAACGATTCAGTTTGACGCCGATAAGTACATCAATCGGTTTCCAGCCAAGAAGCACGATCACTTTCTGATTCCTGCAGGAACTCCGCACTGCTCGGGTAAGAACAGCATGGTTCTTGAAATCAGCGCGACGCCGTACATCTTCACCTTCAAAATGTGGGACTGGGGACGGCTCGGCATGGACGGCGCGCCGCGCCCCATCCATCTGCAACACGGGTTTCGAAACATCCAGTGGGACCGGACAACAGAGTGGGTGGAGAAAAATCTGGTCAATGCCGTTGATCCCGTCGCCAAAGGCATCGGTTGGCGCGAAGAGCGTACCGGGCTTCACGAACGTGAATTTATCGAGACTCGGCGGCACTGGTTCACTAGACCTGTCCACCACTCTACGAACGGGGGAGTAAATGTTCTAAATCTTTGCGAAGGCCAAGAGGCCGTGGTTGAGAGCCCCACTGGGAAGTTTCCCCCGTTCATCGTGCACTTCGCGGAGACTTTTATTGTTCCAGCTGCCGTCGGCGATTATGTGATTCGTCCTCATGGTCCTTCCGAGGGGCAACAATGCGCCACGATCAAAGCCTACGTTCGTACGAACGCCTAACAGTAGTTCTTGTTCCTACCTGATGGAGTGCCTCATGAATTCAGATTTCTCTCTCTCCCTCGCTCTTTTGCTGTGTGCGGTGTGCTCATTCCCGGCGGTTGCTGAAGAAAAACCCAAAGCACCTTCCGACACGGCGCGTTGGGCTTCCACGATCAACGAGCAATACTGGATTCAACCTGACATCACTTATGGCGTGGCGAACAATTACACGCTCAAGCTCGACGTGTGGCAGCGGACCAATCAAAAAACACCGGCTCCGACTTTGATCTATATCCACGGTGGTGGATGGATCTTCGGCGATCGCACTGGGGCTACACTTCTCTTCCTCCCATTTCTGGAGATGGGCTGGAATGTCATCAACGTTGAATACCGCATGGCCAGTGTTTCACTCGCGCCCGTTGCCGTCGAAGACTGCCGTTGCGCTCTGCGTTGGGCAATAAAAAACGCCAAGCAGTACAACATCGATACCGATCGAATCGTCTTGACCGGCCACTCCGCGGGCGGGCACTTATCTTTGATTACCGGGATGCTTCCCGAAGGCACAGGGCTCGATAACAACTGCGATGGGACTGAGAAACTTAAAGTCGCTGCGATCATCAACTGGTATGGCATTAGCGATGTGACCGATCTGCTGGCGGGACCCAATCGAAAGAATTACGCAGCGATGTGGATGGGAAGTCAGACCGATCCACTCGCGATTGCAAAGCGAGGCTTGCCCCTTACTTATGTTCGAGCCGGACTGCCGCCGATCCTAAGTATTCACGGGGACGCAGATCCCGTCGTGTCCTACGATCAGTCCGCGCGATTGCATCAGGCGCTTACAGCGGCGCATGTGCCGAACGAGTTGGTGACCATCAAAGGCGGTGCCCACGGGCAATTTAAGGACGCAGATCTAGAAGACGCCTACCAGAAGATCGATGCTTTCCTCCACGCGCACGGCCTGCAGTAGTTACTGACCCTCTTGCTTTCCTCGTTGAAGCTTAATTTGGTCATTGCCATCACCTTGCAGGACGAGAGCATGCTCCGTTTTTCGGACATCTTTGATTTCGGTCCATTCGGGAGGGACGGGGTGGAGGAATAAATCGTATTGCGTCTGAAGGCGCGAACTTGCCGCGATCGAAGTGAGCACGGGCGCGTCGAATAACGAGCGCATTTCACGAGCATGCGAAAGTCCGAGCGGCATCGGACTGGTGCCGAATTCAACGCCACGCGCTCTTGTTCTTTTGTTCCACGGAACATACTCCCTAGCCATGTTTTCCTCCCACAACACAATCCAGGGAAAGAGCGTGGGATCAAAACTATATCCCGCGACGAGTTGGTGCCGCCGGTTGTGGACAACGGCAAAAGCGTTTTCACGATTCGAGTCAGCCAACACAGCTGCAAGAAAGCCAGTCCCATCACGCGTGAATGGCCTTGAAAGATCGATCGGCTTACCTTCGACGGATTGTGCGTAGGGCCATCGGAATTCGGCGTCCCCGGCAAGAAGTTCATGTCCCTCATAGCCCGCGGGCCAAGTGACTCCACGTGTGCCTGAGGTAAAAAGAGTAGCTTCTCCGTTGGCGAAGAATGGTTCACCAAATGCTGCGTGCTGCACCCATTGAAAATCGAGAGCACTTCCGCCGAGGTTGGTGACAGTTTCTGTGATGGAGGCGGTGAAGGCTCCGCTCGGCAGCGAAAGTTCACGTCGAAATTGCAAGCGATAAACGGGAAGCGTGACTTCCATTACCAGTGTCGCAGCGTCACCATCTGCAACCGCCGAGCCAACTTTCCAATCGGCGGCGCCCGATTCGCCGTGCAGGGCCATTCCTCCCTCTGCCTCTTCTGCAGACGGCATGCCGAAGTAGCCGAGCGCCAGCGCGTGTCCAGTATAAGTACACAAGAAGCGGCCTACGGGCCCGTCTCCGTAGAGTTCCGCGTGTTTGGGCGAAAAAAAAGCCTGCGGTTCGATCGTAGGCCACGGAGCCTCCCAAAGAACATTGAGCGGAGACCCGCGCAGACGAAAGTCCGCGATATGTCCACCGCCCGACAGCACGGTAAGTCGGACGTTGGTGTTCGATAAACGATAGGCCCTGCGATGATTCCACAGAACGGGATCAACGGAGCAGTTCATTTGTGAGTTGCCGCCCCCGTACCGCCTTCCTGGAAGCCCATTCCGCCGGCAGGCACAAGCAGGCCGCCATCCACAACTAACGCGGTGCCTGTGATGAAGGATGCAATGGGAGAGGCGAGATAAACGATGGCATCAGCCACCTCTTCCGGCTTTCCGATGCGACCCACCGGATGCATGCGGTCGCAGGTCTGTATCACCTTTTCGGGGTCGTCCGCTAGTCCAGCGGCCCAGCGGAGCATAGGTGTGTCGATTGCTCCGGGGCAAACGCAGTTCACGCGAAGTCCCTTCTGCGCATAATCGAGTGACATCGCCCGAGTCAGGCCGAGCAATCCGTGCTTAGAGGCAACATAGGCCATGGAGTTACTTATTGCTGTCATGCTCTGTACGGAACCGACGATCACGATTGCGCCGCCACGGTTGATCATGTGTGGAACCGCATACTTCACGGCGAGAAAGCACCCTTTGAGATTGATGCCCATCAACCGGTCCCACTCTTCTTCGCTGGTTGTTACGGCGTCGCCATAGAGCTGGATACCAGCGTTGCTCACGAGTATGTCGATTGCTCGGTATTTCTTGACTACCGCCTCGATAGCTCGCGAAACTTCGCTGCCGATACTTACATTGCACGGAAAGAAACCGCAGATACCGCCATTCTTCGTAATCGCTGTGGCGGTCTTTGGCCCCGTGTCGCGGTCAATGTCGAAAATCGCAACCGATGCTCCGAGTTCGGCAAGTTTTCTTGCGGTCGCTTCCCCAATTCCCATAGCGCCACCAGTCACGACAGCGACTTTGCCTATGAAATCAAGGTTCATCGGACGCTACCCGGAGCGATGCGAGGCGTGGTCCGAAGCCGGAGAGTAAGCACCTGAAACGGTTTGATTGGAACGCTTAAATCCTCACCTTGAATTGTGACTTCGGCCTGGATGTCTTCAAGCAGGTTGCACCGCCACGCCCGCTCGACTCTGAGAGAAGGAGCGTGAATCTTAACGTCTGACCGTTTACCCGCTGTCTCTTGTAGACGGATAATCGTACCGTCGCCATCCTCTGCGCGTTTCCACGTCAGCAAGGTCACATCGGGATTCCCAACCTCAAGTAAGCTGGCTTCTTGCGTAGGCAGCAATGAAGGATCCTGCGTGCCTTGAACATCATCTCGTTCGAGCGGGGTCAGTGCTTCTAATCCAAAGCGCGTGAGTGCCGCTGGATTGAATTGCGCGCTGCTGGTGATGGCGTAGCGAAAAGTGAAATCGCCGCCTTGCCATGCAGGAAAGTTGGTGCCCCAATAGTTGTTCATGAGCCAGGAGAAAATCGTACTGGTTTTCGGACTAAACTCCGTCGGCCATTCGCCGCGAACAATGTCTCCGAAGGTGACCAGAGGAGCGTCAATTGGGATGACGGTGCCAGCCACCTGCGGATCGTATACACAAGCAAAGGTAGTGGGCAGATACCATTCGCGACTTCCTCCTGCAAGTTCGTCTTTCGCCGGGTTCACCCAAGCCGCCTGAGACCCGTATGTAAACGCAGGTGTAGTGACCGCGAAAGGAAACGCCACGTAGACGGACTCTTTTGTGAGCACGCGGTCTTTGTGTAGATGATAAGTAATCAAGATTTCTTTGATGGAGTCCGGTAACAGGATTTCGGTCTGAATCGATGGGGTATTTGGCGCAGATGAATTAAGAGTTGCGACGATCCCAATCGGAGTTTTCTTCACGGACGCGAGAGTTGCGGAAGCCGCTCCATGAACAGAGAAGATCGGAGGTTTCAGTCTGGTTCCGAAACGATAGAGCGAGTTCGCTGGATAACTGTCTCCGCCGGTGACATAGAGATACTGGCCAAATTTGTATGGGCTCGAGGGATCAACGAGTTCGCGAGCTAGCTGTTTATCGAACACACTGGTCATCGCTCCGGAGGAGGGATCCAGCGTAACTCGGTAGAACTCGTTCTCGAGAATATTGCCAAGAATGTTCCCTCGATTGTCCACCGGCGCCGTGCGTTCTTTCGCAACCAGTTTAATAGTGAATAATTTGTAACCCACCGCAGGCACTGCGGCAGCTAGGAAGCGCACACGAACACTGCCCGGACCGAATCCAGGCAGTGGGATTCCTTTCCCTTTGTAGAGTATTTCAACGGGAACTTCAGCCCCAGTCGACGAGTCGACTAGGGTGGTGCCATCGGGCAAATCGGTCTCCACGATACCGGAACGCGTCCAGTTCAACGAGTTGAAAATCGCAACGGAATTGTCTTTGGTTCTGACCAGGGCTTCAAGCTGGGCCCAACCGCGCTGAATCGATTCGTTGATGTCATTGCGCGCTCTCGTCACGCGGGATCCCTTGAGCGCAATTTGGTCTTCGGTCTGGTGGTGCTCCGGTTGCGTCGTTGCGCTTACGTAGGTCCACGTGTGCTCGTCATATAGAAGTTCGTTATGCCAGGCATCGTCGAGCATCGCCTTGTCGGGGCGCACTCGGCTATCCATGGATGAAATCGCAGCGCCCATGATCTCTGCCGTTGCGATGCGATGTTGGTTCTCTCGGTGAATGGCGGTGTGCGCCGCGTCAGAGCCGTATCCATCCTCCCAATAGGGGCCAAAATCCCCTCGAACGACAGGGATTTCACCCTTCCACTCGTGCTCGATCCGTTGCATCGCCGAGTGCACGGTAGAAAATTCAAACTTGGGCCACGCATATTCACTGCGGACGCTCGCGACGATTTCACTCTGCTCCTTGGCTAGCGGAGTGTTCTCAAGCTGTGTGCCGAAGATGATCGCAGTGCTGGCCGTGTAGTCCGGACGCGTATATGCCTGCAAAAAAACGGGGAGGGAATCGCGAACTGACTCCATTCGCCAAGGACCGCCAAACAGCGTGTGGGCTTGTAGATAGGCACGCGAGTACCACATCAGCACGCGGCCGCCATCCGGCCCTTCCCAATAGAAAGGAGATTTCTCGTTCCACCGCCCAAGCAGCATCACGGGAGCTCGCCAACTGTTGCTGGCCGCTACGAAATACTTGATGCCAGAATCACGCAGGATCGAAGCATAGCCCCACGTGTAAGCTGGGACATCCACAATTTGCGCCGAATCGGAGATGGGCAATTTGTATTCGCGTGCCAAATTGTGCTGGCCATAGAAAGAACGAGTGAGAGCTTCCCACGATGCGTTGCCGGTGTGTTGATTGGCGAACTCCGGGGGGATAACGATACTTCCATCACGAACATGTTCGAAGAAGTGTTCCCGCGACTCCGCACTGCGTCCATTCAAGTATTGATTCGCGACCCAACTCCCATCGAGCGTCCAACGGAAGTCTGGCCTCGTCTTGATCAAGTCCATTGCCTGGTCGACGGATTGGGAATGAAGTTCCGCAACTTTTGCGGGATAGTCAGTGAAACCAACATCGAGATGCTCGTGCGGGATGAGCGCAATGTTCCACTTTTTTGCCGGCTCGATCGTCGCGGATGCAGACAGCTTTCCGAATCTCACTGTGGCTCTGGTGGCACCAGTCCACTCCGGCACATCAAACGCGAGCCGCACTTCGCCGAATTCGTTGGTTGGCGATTTGGTTGCCGCAACCGGTTTACTGAAGGAATGTCCGTCGACCTGGAGTTCCACACTGTCCTTCTTTGGGAGCGTGGCGGCGCTCACAAACACGTCCACCACCTCTGCCATCCCCGTCTCAGTTTCACGATAAAAAATTGTCGGTTCAATTTGAGCGGTAAAGGCATTTACGTTGTATTGCTCGGCTTTGTTCTGAACAAACTCAAGCGCGTCGTAGATCAGACCGCTGTGCCCGGGGGCGATGGCGCCGAGGGAAGTTTGTGCCGTCGCCGGATCGTCCATGGCGGTGAGAATGAATGCGTTCTCTCCTTTTCGAAGCCAGACAGCGGGAATCGATATCGTTTTTTCGTCGATAGATGTCTGGGGAACAAATGTCCCTTCCCAATCGCCGGCGCGGAAATCGAGTTTGGGATGGAAGTAGAAATATCCGGAATGGCCGTTAACGTCCAATTTCAAGAATGACAGACGTGGAGTCTCATAAAGGATGGCGAGTCTTAGTCGGTAAACGCCGACAGGAGTATCATTCAGCACAAAGTTCAACGTGAACGGATGCTCACGGCCACCGGTCATCCCGTTGGCTGGTCCAGGCTGAAAGCGATACCAATCTTTATTGCTACTTTGACCGACGACAAACACTGGATCGCTTTTGGGATCGGCATAGTTGATGTCTTGACTCTTAAATTCGCTTGAAGATCCGTCGAAGGCCCCGATCTTCCAAAGGGTTTTCTCGGTTGCGCGTGCGCTGGCGGTAAGCATCGCCGCCAACAGTAGAACGGCAACACTTATGTTGCGAATTGTTTTCGTGATTACCATTTCGGCTGTGTGATCACAACTCCCCGTCGGCGTGGATCGTCGGTCCATGCTCCCATCTCATGTTGTTTGGAAAGTTCGTGATAGCGCGCAAGTTTGTCGCGGTCGAGTTCCACGCCGAGGCCAGGGCCAGTGGGTACCGCCATCCCGCCATTCTTGTATTGCATCTTGCCACCCACAATGATGTCGTCGGTCAGGTGGTGATAATGCGAATCAGCGGCGAGCGTCAGATTCGGAAGACATGCCGCGAGATGAAGCATGGCGGCTTGCGAGATGCCAAATTCTGCGCCGCTGTGCATGCCTGCGTCAACGCCCATCGCTTCGCAAATCTGGCCCGCGAGTTTAGCGCGATGAATACCTCCATACCAGTGCGGATCAAGCAGGACCACATCGAGCACATCCGCCATGATCGCTGGCGCAAGATCCTCAAACGCGAACACCGTCATGTTCGAAGCCAAAGTGACCCAGGGCGCTTTTGCATTTATGCGCTGCATAGCGCGCATGCCCCACACCGGATCTTCAAGGTATTCCATATTGAAGTCGTGCAAACGCCGGGCCACATCGATGGCCGTGGTCAAGGTCCAGACAGCATTCGGATCGAGCCGGATGCGATGCTTCGGGAATGCCTCACGCAGCGCGATGAATGTATCGATTTCTTCATCCGGAGAAAGGACGCCGTTCTTGTATTTCAAAGTCTTGAAGCCATACCTGGCGACGACTTCTTTCGCAAAGGCAACCATTTGTTCGATATTTGATATTTCGCCAATGCCGTTGCCATTGGCATAGCGATAAAAAAGATAGGCGGAGAACGAAACCTTGTTCCGAATGTGACCGCCCAGCAGGTCACACACTGATCGATTCAACGCCTTTCCTTGAATATCTAGGATTGCGAATTCAATGCCGGCGAATGCAAGGACGTAACCAAAAAGTTTCTCGGAACTCGGGCCGGCCACCTTCCAGCGAACGCGCTCCAGGTTCATGGGATCTTCACCAATCAGCTGCGGCTTCAATTCCGCCAATTGACCCATGCGACTGGCGCCTGTGTAACACTCGCCAAGGCCTGTGATGCCTTCGTCGGTTTCGACTTCGATGACGATGCGCGAAAATCCGGGATGGGAGCCAATCGAGTAACGTAACGGCGCTTCGATTGGAATGAATGCAGGGGTCCAGCGAATGTCAGTAATCTTCATCTAGCTATTTCGTCTCCGGACAGCTAGAGCTGGTTCGCCAGCAACTGTCCCTTGATGCCGACTCGCGCTCGGCAAATATGCCAGCGACTCAGGTTGGCAAAATACACTTCGTCAAAATTTGCGCCGCCGAACGCCGCATTCGTCGGGCTGGCAAGCATCGTCGCTGACTGATCCCACGCAAACAGAGAGACTTTCCCATCCGGCGTGACTTTGTATACATTATGCGAGGCGTAGCAAGTCACGTAGAGGTTGCCGTCTGCATCGAGAGCAGCGCCATCGGGTACATTATTTAACCCAGCAGCGTAAACTCGCGGTCTCCCGATTGTTCCTTGATCTCGAAGGGGCACCGCGAGAACATTATTTTTTGTGCTCTGCACAACGAACAGGGTGCTCTCGTCGGCGCTCAGTGACAGCCCGTTCGGAAACGACAGGCGGTGTAGCAGTTGCTCAATCTTTCCATTGGGTCTTAAGACAAAGAGAAAGCCGTCATCTTTCTTGAACTCACCGGAGTCGCTGAAGTAGAGGTTGCCTTCGCGATCGAAGACGGAAAAATTCGGATTGCGAAAGCGATATCGTCCGGCTCTTTCCCATGAACGGATCGTCTTTCCGGACCGGTCCAACTGTATCAACGCGCCCAGCTTAAAGTTGCAGACGAACAGATCCTGGCGTGCGGAGAAGGTGAGTCCGAGGTTGAAACCCCCGAGCGTTACGACCGTTCGGCCTTTCCCTTTTTGATCGATTTTGTAGATCTGGCCGAGTTCGCCGCCGGCCCAAAGGCTCCCGTCAGCATCAAACGCCAGCCCTTCAGGATGGTCGAGCCCTTCCGCGAAGACTTCGAATTTCTGTAATGAAATCTGGGGCTGCATACTGGCCAACCGGAGAAATCCACGCTCCACTTGTTTGTTTGACATTTGAACATATATAGTGATTTTGTTTCCGCGTCAAGCATTCCAGGAAACGGTGATTTGAAATGGCTCTCAACGGCCTCATGGTCGCAAATTTGTCGGACACACCACGGCGCAGGCAGATGGCGTCATATCGTAATATTGCCATCTCTGCTGATCAGTTCGAGCCGATTCAGCGCGAGACTGTGATGAGCATGGTCGCGCACAAGATTGAGCAACTCGTGCGCAGAGGCGACTTGAAGGCGGGAGATCGGTTGCCCTCGGAGCCCGACCTCGCTCAGATGCTCGGCGTTAGCCGAGGGTCGTTGCGTGAGGCACTAAAAGGACTGATGTATCTCGGCCTCATCAAATCGAGGGCAGGAGATGGGACCTATATTCAGTCTTCTTTGAGCCGGGTGCTCAATCAGCATTTCCAATGGATGATCGTACTCGATGAAGTGAAGCACTTGGAAATCTACGAACTGCGAAAGATTATCGAACCCGATGCAGCCGCTCTGGCCGCTAACCGCGCTACGCGAGCTGACATCGAATGCCTGAAAGCCGCACTCGATGGATTGGCCGAAGGTCGCCGAAATCCCGAGTTGTTTCGTGCGTTTGACATTCAGTTTCACGATGCGCTCGCTCAAGCGTCGGGTAACGCAGCCATACAAACGACGATGCGAATGTTGTATCACGCAACTTCGGAGGCTCGAAATGCAGTGTTGCCCTTTATCGATGACTGGGATCGGCATTGGCGACGGCATGAACGTGTCTTCAATTGCATTCGCGATCACAAGCCAGCGCTCGCCCGCAAAGCGGTGCTGGATGATTTGCAATACGCTGAGACTTTGCTTCGCGATCACGCCGCGGCGTTGACCAAAGGCACAGTGGACGGGGACGGCCGCGTCGAACGTAAAGGCAACAGTTCTCGTCAGAGAGCGGTAATTAACAAACGGTAACTAATAGACAATGTTTAGCGGTCCAGCCAAGATTTCGGGAGCATTTTATGAGACGACTGTTTCATGGCGCTGTATTTCTCGTTGTCGTTTTCCCCGCGAGTTTCATGCTTGCAGAAAATGCACATTCTGATTGTGTGCCCTCATTCTCTGCTCAACAACAGTGGCAAGGTGCCGACGCTGCTTATTCGATCCCACTGAAAGACGGTCGCGTGGCCTGGATCTTCGGCGACACCCTCTATGGCGATCAACGCCTGGTCACCGGCGAAGAGCCTCGCATGGTGCACAACACGATCGGCATTTCTACTTGTAAGGACGGCAAATGGAAGATCGACTACGCGATCAAGAAAGACGCGAAAGGCAATCCCGATAGCTTCTTCAACCCCCAAGCGAACGACGGTACCTATTATTGGGCGCTTGATGGAGTGGAACATAACGACGAGCTCTTCATCACATTGGTCTGCGTGCGCAACGTGAAAAACTCAAACGCGTTTGCGCTCGGCTTCGAGATTTGCGGGACCGATCTCGCGCGTGTGACGGGGCTGGAGGGCAATCCACAGAATTGGAAGGTTGCGTATTTCCCTTTGGTGCCTGACGGCATCCACGCAAATCCTTCGGCGTCCACTTTGATCGAAGACGACCATCTTTACATCTACACGCTGTACGAACTCGGAAGCAGGCCGCAGATCCTCACGCGGATTCCATTGCATGGTTTGCGTGATCCCAAGAAGAACCTGCAATATCTCGGCAGCGACGACAAGTGGCACGATGGGATGGAGCCAGCGAAGGCAAAAGTCATCATGAAGACCGGGGCTTCGGAGATGTCGGTCCGCTATCACCCGGAACTCAAGAAATGGATTGCCGTGATGGTCGATCCTCAGATCTTTTCCGACAAAGTGATCCTTCGAACCTCGCCGAGTTTGACAGGCCCGTGGACAGATGGCGAAGTGATCTATCGAGTCCCGATTCTGCAGAAGACCGATCCGAAATATGATGCCGATACTTTCTGCTACGCCGGTAAGGAGCACCTTGAGTTCGAGCAACCAGGCGAATTGTTGTTTACCTATGTATGCAACACCATGAAGCCAAGAAAGCTGTTAACTGAGCCAGATGTTTATTTCCCGCGAGTGGTGCGTATGCCGATGCCAGACGCGGCCAAGAAATAAGTTACTTTGCCAGAACACTCTTGCAGAAAGCGAGAGTGCGCCGGACGTGTTGCGTCCAGTACTGCCAGTCGTGGCCGCCGGGGAACTCTTCGTAGACATGATGCGCGCGCAATTCGGTGAGTGCGGCGTGCAACGCGCGGTTCGGATCAATGAGTGGATCCTCCGTTCCGCAATCGAAGCGGATCGGCGGAAGCTTGTCGTGATTCGCCCTCGCCCAGTGCAGCAAGTCGGAATCGGCATCGCCCGCATACTGAAAATCCTTGGCGGGAAACGGAATAAATTGCGATAGTTGCGCAACCTTCGTAATCGAGGAATGTGCAGAAATCCCCTGAACCTGCGACGCGTGTTTCATGCCTAAGCGTAGAGCCCCATAGCCGCCCATCGAGAGACCAGCGAGAAGAAATTTGCGCGGATGCAATTGAGGAAACAACTCACGCAGGCAGCGCGGAATGTCATCGACAATCCAGTTTTCATAGTCGGCGTGCGCGTGGGGCACATATCCGCTGCCGTCGCCCCAGAGTCCGTCGGACGGCATCGCGATCATCATAGGAACGGTTGTTCCGTCTTGCAGCATCTCGATCGCAATGGCTTCGATGTCGCCGTTCAACCACCAGTTCCACTGGCACCCGTAAACGCCGTGTAAGAGCAGCAGCAGCGGCACGCGCTGCAACGATTCCATTCCCGGCGGACTAAAAAGTAAGACGTCCCCCCGCGATCCGAGGGCATCACCGCGAAAATTCAAAAAGCGCAGATTCTCATTCCCCGGGATCGGACGCGAGAGCTGGGCATTGGGAAATCTTTTCGTCATCGCGACTACACGCTCCCAGCTAGCAGTGGGATTGCGCCGAACAGGCCTGCGTCATTTCCGAGTTGTGCCGCCACTATCTCGACCTTGCCCCACGGCGTCCACGCGTGTTGCTTCACGTACGTTTGAATGTAAGGAAGGATGATGGCCGCGCTGCGCATCACGCCTCCCCCAATCACGATCTTCTCCGGATCGTAAGCGTGGATCAGCCCCACCGCTCCCGTCGCCCAAACTTTCAGACAGTAATCGAGAACCTCGACCGCAACGCGGTCTCCCCCGTCAGCCGTTTCGAAAAGCATTTTGAAATCTACAGGGCCCTGACTCGCCAACTTGCTCGTCGAGAACCCCTGCCATTCGCGCGCCAGCAACGGCAGCGACCAACCGGAGGCTTCCGCTTCCAGACATCCGATCGCACCACAGGTGCAGGGACGACCACCGACTCTTGCCGGCAAGTGACCTCCCAGACATCCCGCCTGCGCGTGCTTTCCGCGAAGCAGTTTGCCCTCAATCATTGCTGCTCCGCCGATCCCTGTACCCAGCGTAATCATCACTACATCGTCGCAACCTCCCGCTGCTCCTGCGTGACGTTCGCCAAGAAGCGCCATACGGGCGTCGTTCTCGATGGCAAACCGCAGACCGAACTCTTGTCTGCTCCACGCATTGAAATCAATCGATGGAGCGTCTTCGTATTTGTGATTGGTCGAAACAACTCGGCCAATCCGCGCGTCGGCGAGCCCGCAGAATCCAAGCGCCAGTCCTTCACAGTCTGCGGCGTCCATCTGACGTTCTGCCAGCAGACTACGAATCGCCTGCGCTAAGAGATCGAGCGCTGGACGAAGGGGCTGCGACGAATCGAGCGAGACGTGGCGAGAGCCGAGAACCTGAGTGTCCTTTATTAGAGCAACTGTGGCGTGACTGCCGCCCAAATCGATTCCGATGGCCGGTTTTGTCATATCAAAAAGTCGTGTCGAAAAATCATCAACGTGTTGAACAACGGCAATATTATTCGCTTTGAGTTGATAATGATCAAAACTTTGTTCTTTTTGTTTGCATTCGAGCCGCGAAGCCATTTAGCCTGTTGCCATTATGAACCCCGTCCCCGCCTTCGTGAACTGGGCCGATGGCGCATTGCAGGCGCCCGGGCTCCAGCGCTCGGAAAAGAAACTCGGGCAACTGACTGGAATCTTTCGCGACCAGCAAGCCTGGCAAAAACTTGATCCCGAAACAATAGCCTATCGAGTCTGGTGGTGGGAACCGGTCCCGCCAGGCACGGAGGGTGGCTTGTTCTGGGGGCTCTCCGAAGTCCAGCCCGGCAAAGTCGGGGATGAGTATTTCATGACGCGCGGGCACTGGCACGTTATCCGCAATCGTGCCGAATTCTATGGCACTGTTTCGGGTAGCGGCAAACTTCTTCTTATGGATCGCACGGGACATACCTGGGCTGAAGATATGACGCCTGGCAGTCTGCACTACATCGCGGGCGAAGTTGCTCACCGCATTGTGAATACCGGAGACACACCAATTCGTGTGACGGCCTGCTGGCCCAGCGACTCCGGCCACGATTATGTAGTTGCTGAGGGGCGTGGATTCGGGGCGCGGATTATTGAAGAAAAGGGTGTGCCAATCCTCGTGAAGGCATGAGTCCCGCTCGTGATAAATCTTCGATGAAGTTCGACCCCAAGCTCAGTGTCCGCAGTCACCACGATCTCTCATTTAGTTATGACGAAGGTGTATTCGGACCACAGCCAGAATTACGGCGTCTCGATCAAATTCGTCGCAGTTTAAGGAATCCCAACTGCGACGGTCCCGACCCGGTGTACTCGATCGTGATGGACGTCGGCCGTCGTGAACACACTGACGAACTCGCGCGACGCATGCTCTTATTTGGGGTTGTCGTATATGCGGCAGGACAACTCGGAGACGAACCAGTTCGCAGCCAAGGGCATATTCATGCCGTCGCGCCCCATTGCGGATGGTCCACTCCAGAATTATTCGAGATATGGGAAGGTCGCGCGTTCATCTATGCGCAGGAGAGCGCCGACGATGATCCTGGTCGCTGCTTCGCCATAACAGCTGGACCCGGCGACAAGGTGGTTGTACCGCCGGGCTGGGCGCATGCCGTCATCAATGCCGATCCAAATACTCGAATGATGTTCGGGGCTTGGTGCGATCGGCAGTATGGATTTGTCTATGACGCGGTCCGTGCACACCACGGTCTGGCCTGGTTCCCGATCCTTGACGGCGAGGAGAACGATGGTCGGCAAAGGATTCGCTGGGAGCGAAATCCTTCCTATCGATCTTATCCGTCAAGCGAACTCGCGATTCGAGGCCCGCGCGCTTATCCCGAGCTCGGATTGGATCCGTCTACACCGATCTACGAGCAGTTCGCCAAGAATCCAGATAGCGTCCAATGGGTCTCGGAACCCTCCCGCGCCGCATCAGTTTGGCCTAATTTCGAAATGTAAATCTGGTTTGCACTCGGAATCGTTTATTTAATTGACTCCGAGCTTCTGCTCTAGTTGCTCCAGCGAAACTTGCTTAGTTTCAGGATAGATCGCCGCGACCAGAATAAAATCAACCAGCATCATCGCCGCGAAGAAGAAGAACGGCGTTGCGCTCGATTTCTTTGCGAGCACCGGAAATATTGCGGATATCAACGCATTCATGATCCATAGAGTCGATGTCCCAATCGCCTGCCCTTGGGCGCGAACGCGCGTCGGAAAGACTTCGCTCATGTACACCCAGATCACCGCACCTTGAGAGATGGCGAAGAAGCCCATGAAAGCCATGACCATCCAGACGAGCCATGATTGATGCGTTCCGGTGCGAAACATTTCTCCGATTGCAGCGAGGAAGATGCAGATTCCGGCGGTTCCAGTCAGCAGAAGCTTCTTGCGGCCAAAGTTGTCGATCATGGTCATCGCAATCAAAGTGAAAATCAGGTTCGTGAATCCGATCGTCACCGACTGCATGCCAGCCGAATACTTGCTCGCTCCGGCAGCCGCAAAAATGTCATTCAGGTAGTACAGGCAGGCGTTGATCCCGGTTAGCTGATTGAAGGCTCCCGCAGTCACGCCGATCAGGAGTGGCAGCGCATATTTCCGCTGCAGAATCGACTCGCTCACAGAACTGCGCTCCAAATGGATCGAGGCCACGATCGAGCTCAGTTCTTGCTCAGGATTTTTGTTGCCCGTGAGCTTTAGAACATCAAGTGCTTCCTCCTTCCTATTTTTCAGGGCCAGCCATCGCGGGCTACGCGGAATGAAAAATAACATCAGAAGGAAGAACAGCGCCGGCACAGCGGCAACTCCCAACATCCAACGCCATTCCAGCAGCCCCAGATTCATTCGCACAATCAGGAAGTTCGACAGGTAGGCGAGCAGAATGCCCAGAACAATACTGACCTGGAAGCAGCCAACCAGCCGTCCGCGCCATTTCGCAGGCGACAACTCCGCGATGTACATTGGCGCGAGCACCGACGACCCGCCAATTCCCAACCCTCCAATGATACGGAAGGCAATCAGCGATCCCCAATTCCAAGACAACGCACAGCCGAGCGCTGACAAGAAATAGAAGACAGCCATGATACGAAGACTGTCGCGCCGGCCCCAGCGCTCCCCGGGATATCCGGCCGTGATCGCGCCAACCACTGTGCCCCACAAAGCGCTGGAGACGGTGATCCCTAATAGGTAAGGAGTGAGCCTATAGACGTCGGTTAATTGGTGCGTAGTGCCCGCGATGACGGCAGTGTCGAATCCAAACAGCAGGCCGCCCAGAGCACTCACGAAGGTGCTCTTCACAAGATATCCGTTTATGCTCATGAGCCCTCGTCCTCTACGTGCACGAATGATCGAATACTAGCGAAAAGAACAAAAATGGTCTACGAAATAGCGCATTGTGACGGTATAAACTTACGATAACAGTGTATTGTCGCTTCTGGTCTTGTGCGTTCAGAGGGTATCGCCTGGAGGAATACGATGCACTTCAGTAAAAGTTTAGATCGTCGCACTTTCCTGAAACTAGGCGCGGCCGGAACGGCCGCGGCCGCGATCAACCCTTCTATGGGTGGGGGTTCCTTGGGATCGAACCACGCGCTCTCGTCTCCACCGACGTTGGCCGACATGGCATCGGATCGGCTGACCTATCGGTTGCGCGATCTTTTCAATTGTCCTCTGGCGATGAACGAGTGGGGCTACGCGCAAGTCGCTAAATCTGTCTCCGCGATTACGGCCATTTCGTTTCCACCTTACGCTTGTTGTGGCGTGCCAGAGACCGCCTGGAGTCCCGGTTTTCTGCTGACCTGTGAACTGTTTTTGAATGGTCGCTTCCTTGCGATCGCGGGTTCCACTGATGGCGACATCGAGTATCAGTGGTTTCCGCATTGTGTTGTTCGCACTCAAAGGGCTGAGAACCTGCAATTTTCCACACGCGTGTTCCTGCCGAGCAAGCACCGCGCCGTCGTGCAATCGATCAACATAAAGAATCTGAGCGCGGCCGAACGCCGCTTCACGCTGGCCTTCGATATGCGGGGAGCCGTCGCGAAGAAGACCAAACCGTGGGTTGTGAACTCTCCCGGAGAAGCCGACAACCGTGTTACGTGGGACGGCCCGCGGGGCTGTCTTCTCTTTGAGGCCCAACATTCCGAAATCGCAGCTGCGCAAGGTTTTCAGCCTGCACCCAGTCGCGTCGAGCAAACGCGGATGCTTCACTTCGACATGGCACTCGGTCCGCGTGAACAGAAGCAACTCAAGTTTGTATTGGCACTCGCCGACAACGGGCGAGCCGCCATCGAACTCTATGACGGCCTGCAAGCGCGGTTTGCCGATCTCGAAACAGAAAACGAAGCTGACTTTACCAGCCTCGTCCAATCTGCATTCACACCGAACAATTCGGCGTTTAGCGGAAATCTTCCCCGGCTGATCACCAATGATGAATCGCTATGGAAGCTCTACCATAACGGTTTCGCCAATCTGCTGGCTTCTCGCCGCGTTTCCCCCGATTCAGCGTACGGTTCAACTTATCTGACTCTGAGCGGGCACGTGCTCCCAACTCTCAGCTTCCCGTGGGACACCTCCCTCACTTCTCTTGGTTTGGCGCTACTCGATCCGATTCCGCTGCGTAACCTCGTCGAGGTTTGGCTCAAAGACGGAATGCACGAACATCATTCCACCGATTATGTGTCGGGAGAAGCCGTGGGTCCGTGGTATGCCGCGAATGACACCGCGATTGTTCGCTGCGCTTGGAAGTATCTCTGCGTCACCGGAGACTTCGCCTGGCTGGACAAGAAGATTTCCGATCGCTCCGTTCTCGATCATCTCGATGAGCACGCCGTTTATTGGAAAAAACTCGACCGCTTGGGACACGGTCTCGCCGACTATGGGACGATTGAGAATCTGCTCGAGGTCGTCAGCACTTACCTCCATGAGGTCGCCGGAATGAATGCCGGCAACGTGCGCAGCATGCGCGTTGTTGCCGATCTGCAGGAACGTCGCGGCAACGCGGAGCGCGCCAGGCAACTACGTAGCGAGGCAACCGATCTGGCGGAACGGATCAATCGCCTGCTTTACGTCCACGGCAAGGGTTATTGGCGTTGCGGCCAGCCTGATGGAACATTCAATGAAGTTCGGCACTGCTATGACTTCCTCGCGGTCGTCGACAATATGGCCGAAGATCTGACGCCGGCCCAGAAACAGGAAATGAGCGCGTTTTTCTGGAGTGAACTCCATAGCGAGAAATGGATGCGAGCGCTCGCGCAGGGCGACGCCGATTCGACCTGGAACATCCGCCCCGACCATAGCTGCTTGGGCGCCTATGCAGCGTGGCCGCCGGTGACGGCCAAGGCTCTATACAAAATCGACTCACCAGATCGAATCACTCGCTGGCTGCGGGAGGTGGCGAAGGCCGGCAATCAGGGTCCGATAGGCCAGGCGCATTTCGTCGAGGATGTATATCCGCCAGTCAATGGGGGAGCTTTCAAGTCATCGGAAGACGCGCCCTTCATCGAAGACTGGTGTTGCATTGCCGCCGGCGCTTTTACGGAACTCGTGATTGATTCGATTTTCGGCGCGGAGCTTACTCTCTCGAATGGGATCAAGGTGAACTCACATCTCGGTAGCTTCGATTCCAGCGCGAGATTAGAGGGAGTGCGCTACCAGGGAGGTTTGTACACGATCGCGAAAGATGGAGCACAGCGCGAGAAAGTGTGAAGTGTACGGAAGCAGATCTGCTCAGACGCGCATAACCTTGACGCCCAGCTCCATGAAAGGCGCAACCATCGCATCGGTGGCCGCTGTGTCGGTTACCAGGACGTGCAATTCTTCGGGTTTGCAGATACGCCAGTTGGCTACCAGGCCCAGTTTGCCGCTATCCACCACCGCCACGCGGCGGCGTGCAAGCTTCATCATCGTCGAATTGAGTTCCGCTTCATCCGCATTGAAACAACTTGCCCCCCAAGTCGCATCCATGCCATCGGCACCGATGAACATCGTGTTGATCAACATGTTATCGAGCGATCGCAACGCCGCCGTCCCGACCAGCGAGAACCATTCGCCGTGCAGGTGTCCTCCAGTTACGAAAACGTATACATCTTTGCGCTGTGAGAGCTCCATCGCCACGTTGACCGTATTTGTGACGACCGTGATGTTGGAGTTGATCGGCAGTCCACGAATCACTTCGGTGGTGGTGGTTCCGGGAGTCAGCGCGATCGTTTCTCCAGCGGTGATGAGCGCGGCGGCAGCTCGCCCAATGCGGCGCTTTTCGTCTGCGGCATGCTCCACCTGAGCCAGGAACGACTGATCGCGCCGGAAGGGCTCATAAAACAGGGGTTCGATCGACACCGCCCCGCCATGGGTACGCCGCAACAGCCCCTTCTGATCCAGAGCATCTAGGTCTCGCCGAACGGTCACGACTGATACGCCCAGCTGTTCGCTGAGAGTTTCCACCGAAACCCGTCCGGTTTGTTGCAGGCCGGTGAGAATTGCCGTAAAGCGCACCCGCTGTTTATCCTGGGTCGCGCCTTCGGACTCTGGTTGTCCATTCGGACCCATCCCAGGCCGCGCGGACCGTTCCCGATTCATAATGCGGACCGTTCAGGATTCATAATCATAATAATGTCGTCCTTTTTACAATCCAGCGCAGTCAGGAAAAGAAACTCTTCCGCACCGGCGTCTTGCGATTGAGCCCAAAACGAAAGCTGTTGAAGCATACCACTCCGAATTCCTGGGATTACAAAAGATCGTAATCGCCCAAACAAATGCTATCCGATCATGTCGGAAGATTTCTATCTCCCTAAATTAAATCATTATTTTGGTCTTTTCTCGCGCAAACAAAATAGTAAAATGATTTATTTCTGAGCTGCTAGCGGACTCGGAAAGCGCCCGCACAAGCCGCGTACCGCAATTCGGGTTTCGCGAGGAAAACAAATGACCTTGGATCGCCGCCAATTCGTCACTGCTCTGATCGCTTCCGGTGCTGCCGCCGCTATGCCGACACCGAGCATCGACGAGGATCCCCATTCCTCGTCGATGCCAACCACTCTCGCAAATTCTCGCGACACGAAAGTAGATTTTCGCTACGCCCCACGCAACCAGCAATCCACCATCTGTTTTCCAGACGACTCCAAGAAGACCATCGTTGGCCAGGCTGGTGACTTGCGATATGGATACGTCAAGTCGTTCTCCGCCGGTATGGAAAACTTCGGCACGGTCGTCGAGTTTTCGCTGGCGGGTTTTCAGGACGACCAGATTTTTCGACAATGGATCGAATCCCCGTCCGTTCCCATCGTGCACACACTGATCGACCGTCCCGCGGCGACGTTCGAACTGATCGCATTCGCAACCCGCCATGGCGGTGAAGGCCGGGTCGACAACGTCCTGCTCTCCATTAAGTCGAAATCGAAGACTGGCCGCGTCGCCGTGGTTCCGAAGATCCACATTCGGACCTGTGAACGGCTCGAATTGGAGAACTATACCGTCCCCACGGCTACGGTCCGCGCCCATGGCAGCAAATCCCCCCTGCTTGTCGCCGCGCAGCTCAACAACAATCTCGGGAGCTGGATGTTGTGGGAAGAGGAGGGTTTCACCCTTTATCTGCCACATGGCGAAGTATCCGAAGCGGTCGCGGCACGCTATTTCGTCCGGCTCCCGCAAGAAAACCAATCAGCCGAAACCCTGACCGAACATTTGCATGATGCCGAAATGCTTTTGGCCGAAGCTCGCGAATTCTGGAGGAATTGGAAGCCCTTTGGAACCACGGACTGGAGCTGTCCGGGCCAGCACGGGGAGTTTCTTACTGCGTGCGCGCGCAACATTCAACAGGCACGCGAGGTCAAGAATGATCGACTTGTCTTTCAGGTTGGTCCTACTCAGTATCGCGGTTTGTGGATCGTCGACGGCAACTTCCTTCTTGAGGCGGCCCGTTATCTCGGCTATGACCAGGCAGCGGATGAGGGCTTGCGTTCCGAGTGGACCAAGCAGGCGGAGAGCGGGCAGGTCATCGCGGAAAGCGGTGGCGAGCACTGGAAGGACACTGCGATCGCCATGTTCACACTCGTGCGACAGTGCGAGCTTAAGCAGGACTGGACGTTTTTCCGCGAACTCGAACCAAATGTCGTGCACGCACTGGAGTTTCTGATCAGCCTGCGCGACCAGGCCCGTTCGGGACCTAGCATCAACGGGCGCTATGGTCTGCTCGCTCCTGGCTTCGCCGACGGCGGCATAGGCGGCGTCCGCTCCGAATTTACCAATACCGTCTGGACGCTGGCGGCGCTTCGTGCGGTTGCGAATGCCGCCGATCAACTGAAGATGCCATCGTTAGCAAGAGCCGGCGAATTCTTCCGCGAGCTTTACGAGGCATTTCAGCAAATGGCAAAGCGAGAAATGGTGCGGCATCCGGCGGGATTCGAATATCTCCCGATGATTGCGCACGACGATTCATCGGTTGTCGATCCTGATCCGTGGAACCGTCCTCGTCCGCAGACCGCTCAATGGGCCCTCTCCCATTCCATTTATCCAGGCGAAGTGTTCGAAAAGAATGATCCGATCGTGCGCGGACACCTTGCCCTCCTTCAATCATGCACGCAGGAAGATGTCCCGACTGAAACCGGTTGGCTTTGGCATGACAGTTTGTGGACTTACAACGCTTCACTCGCGGCGCATGTGTATCTGTGGGCGGGGCTGCGCGATTGGGCGCATCGCACCTTTACTGGCTTCCTCAACCATGCCTCACCTCTGTGCTGCTGGCGCGAGGAACAACCGCTGCAACACTCTCTGGCTGGACAGGACTGGGGCGACATGCCACACAACTGGGCAAGCGCCGAATGCGTCCGATATCTGCGGCACATGTTCGCGCTCGAGGACGGTAAGTCGCTTCGACTTCTCAGCGGGATCACTGCGGCAGAATTGATTCCCACCGCTCACTACCGTCTCGAGAATTCTCCAACCCGCTTTGGAAGGATCAATGTAGAACTCGAACCTGCCGGGGAGCGGGTATGGCGGTTACGGTTCGATCGTGCCAGCGGACTTTCTCCATCCTCGGTTTCACTGCCGGCAAATATCGGCTCACTGCAAGTGAAAAAGATAATCGGAGCGGGCTCAAAAACAAACGGTCGGGTCGTCGAAGTCGATCCATTTGCGAAGCAGTGGGATGCGTTTCTTAAATAGAACCAAATTACTTCCACCCTAGCTGAGCATCCTTAGGATAGCGCAGACCCTCCTCTGGGTAGATCTGCGCTGATACGTTTGGCGGTGTCCGATGCATGCGATCGGACTTCACATCGATCCGGGACCCGGAAGCGCCTCTCGAAGCAGACCATTTGGCTTAAGTAAATCTCCCTCGTAGCGCGGTACGACGTGAATGTGGGCATGCTCGATAGTCTGTCCGGCCACTCGTCCGTTGTTGACACAAAGATTGAAACCCGCCGGCGAATGTCGATTATCAAGTTCCTTTTTCACCCTTCGCACGAGTTGAAAGCATCCGGCATAATCTTCCGACGGCAGGTCGAAGATGCTTGGAATATGTTGCCTAGGAACGACCAGACAGTGGCCCTGAGACAGAGGATGTTTGTCGGCAATGGCCAGAGCGAACTCGTTTTCCGCCAGGATATTTTCTTGCGGTTTGCAGAATGGGCAGTTCGACATGGCGCTTACGTTACCACACGCGTATGTGTGATGGTTCGCGAATGGTCTCGCTTGTGCCAGCGGTTTTCAGAATGCACGATGCAACTGTTGTCAAAACTCTCCCGCTCGGCCTTGCGAAGAATAATGGTGTTCGTCTTCGCGGTGCATGTGCTCAGTGTTTTCGGATGCTGAGACATACGCCCAGTTTTTCGCTTCGGAAAACCGCCAGGTAGCCGAACTGGAAAAGGATTGAAGCGCTGTCCTTTAACTGTCCAATTAGGATTTCTTGGCGCTTCTTACAAGGTTTTTCAGGAGCCACCCGCGTCTTGTAAGTTGTTTAAATTACTAGTATTTGTGGGCGAAGGTCGTCGGTATCCCGGTGCAGCTGCTGTGGACACGCGAAGACGACATGCGCCACGACTTTTATCGTCCCGCTGGATTCCACTTTCTGAAAGGCGGCGTGGATGCGGCGGGAAAGCTGATAGCGTGGCGCAATCACTTTGTGACCTTTGGCGAAGGCGAGAGCTTTGCCGAAGCTGCCGGGATCGACGAAGACGAATTTCCGGCATGCTTCATCCCGAATTACGCACTGCACACATCAGTGATGCCATTGGGTGTGCCGACGGGGTTGCTGCGCGCGCCGGAAAGCAACGGGATCGCGTTTGTGACGCAGTCGTTCCTTGACGAAATGGCTCACGCCGCTGGTAAGGATCCGCTACACTTTCGCTTGGTATTGCTCGAAGCGGGACAATTGCCCTTCTCGGCAGGAAACCAGGGAGCACCACCGGCGAGTCTATTCAATGCCCAGCGCATGCACGGCGTGCTCGAATTGGTGCGCGACAAGTCTGAGTTGGGTGCACGCGCACGCAAACTTGGGAAGGGTACAGGGATGGGAGTTGCCTCCCACTTCTGCAATTTCGGATATTTTGCCGAAGTGGCGGAAGTGCACGTTGACGAGAAGAATCGAGTGAAGGTCAGCAAAGTTTGGGTTGCCGCTGACATTGGCAGCCAGATCATCAACCCAGGCAACGCCGTGAATCAAGTGCAGGGTTCGGTGATCGAAGGACTGAGCCATCTGATGGGATATGAAATCACCGTCGACCGTGGCCGGGTGCAGCAGAGCAACTTCAACGACTACCAGCCCGTGCGAATATCGCAGGCTCCACCGGAGATCGATGTGAGCTTCCGCAAGACGGAATTCTCGCCGACAGGACTGGGCGAACCGGCGTTGCCACCAGCCCTGCCGGCTGTGTGCAATGCCCTTTTTGTTGCGACCGGAAAAAGGATCCGCCGCCTGCCGCTGGCCAACAACGGTCTAAGCTGGGCCTGGGCATTTCACGGCGGCAACTTGCCGCAGTGTGTTCGGGACGCAGCCGCCCTCTTCCGTGGCTGAAGCGATCGCGTTGCAACGATGCTTGGAGAAAACCGACTTTACGCGCCCGCAGAAGCGGGCCAGCACTGAAAAACTGCTGACTATGCAACTCGGCCTGCAAGAATTCCCAATCGGCAGCTGCGGACTTGGATTTCAGTTCGACGCAAAGCCTTTGCAGGGACTCATCGAATCTCCCGATTGCTTTCTCTTCGTTGATGCCCTCGTAGCACTGGAGGCGCT